>NZ_JAJFZY010000005.1:0-257605 GCF_020731025.1 Arthrobacter sp. zg-Y895 | reverse complement strand
CGCCGGCAGACGACGGCCGCGGGACAGCCCGCACCGAGGCCACGTCCTGATTGAGCCCCCCCCCCCCCCCCCCCCGGGGTTGCATCCGCCATGCAGCCCCGGAGCCGAACCGTCCCCCGGCCAGCAGAGTCACACGCTGCGGATATGCTCCGGACGCAGCTCGGCCACGCTCGTGACGCCGAGCAGCTGCATCACCAGGGTCATTTCCGTGCGCAGCAGCTCCAGCGTGCGTTCGGCGCCCTGCCGGCCGCCGGCCATCAGCCCGTACAGGTAGGCCCGGCCGATCAGCGTGAAATCCGCGCCTGCGGCAAGCGCCGCCACGATATCGCCGCCGGACATGATGCCCGAGTCCAAGATGATCTCCGCATCGGGTCCGACGGCGGCCCGGATGGACGGCAGGATCCGCAGCGGCACCGGGGCACGGTCCAGCTGCCGGCCGCCGTGGTTGGAGACCACCAGGGCGTCCGCGCCGCGGGCAAGGACCTCGACGGCGTCGTCGGGCGTCTGGATGCCCTTGACGATGAGCTTGCCCGGCCACGTTTCGCGCAGCCAGTCCAGGTCGGTGAAGTTCAGTGAGGGTTCGAACATGGTGTTCACGGTTTCGGCCAGGGAGACCCGTTCCCCCTCGAAGTTGGCGAAGCCCAGCGGTTTGGTGGTGAGGAAGTTGAACCACCACTCGGGCCGGTAGGAGGCGTCCAGAATGGTTTTGGCGGTCAGGGTGGGCGGCATGGTCATGCCGTTGCGGGTGTCGCGCAGCCTGGCGCCCGCCACCGGGGTGTCCACCGTGACGATCAGCGCGCCGTATCCCGCCGCGGCGGCCCGCTGCACAAGTTCGCGGGAACGTTCGCGGTCCTTCCAGAGGTAGAGCTGGAACCATTTGGCGGCGTCGGGCACCGTTGCGGCCAGTTCCTCGATGGATGCGGTGCCCATGGTGGAGAGCGAGAAGGGCACCCCGAAGGCGGCCGCGGCCTGCGCGCCGCCCACCTCCCCTTCGGTGTGCATCAGCCGCGTCAGCCCGGTGGGCCCGATGCCGACGGGCATGGCGGACTCGGTGCCGGCGATCTTGGTGCTCAGGTCCACGCTGGTCACATCGCGCAGCACATGCGGCACAAATTCGATGTTGTTAAAGGCGTCGCGGTTGCGCTGCAGGGCCTGCTCGCCGAACGAGCCGCCGTCCACGTAATCGAAGGCTGCCGCCGGGATCCGCCGCTTGGCGATGTCCCGCAGCTCCCAAATGTTGGTGGTCCTGGTCAGGCGGGCACGCCGGCGGTCCAGGTCGAAGGATCGAAACTGGACGAGATCGCGGAGTTCTGAGTACTGGGGAATTCGGCGTTTCATGGCTGCTTTCTGGCTCGGCTTGGCGCCAGTCTAGGACGGCGGGGCCGTCACTGAGCAGGAGTTGACCGATCGTTACGCGCATCCTGAACGCCCACCGGAAAACAGCGAAGCCAGCGGAGGATATCCGCTGGCTTCGGTTGCAGCCATCCACCGACCCCCCACAGGCAGCGGATGCTACAGATACAGTGCGCCGAGACGCGCCGATAAACGGGGACGGAGGCCTATAAGCCTTCGAGGTGGAGACTTCGGCAGTGACCCCCCAGCCACAAATACACGAAGATTCTCCATCGGCCCAGGATCGCTCCGTCCGCCGTTTATGAACTTTTCAGTCCGTCTCACACATGTGTGAGACATGAGTGAGACGCTACCATCGCTCGGTGTCCGGGTCAAAGGGCGGAAGGCTAGCTGTCTTCGTCCAGGATCTTCGCGATGGCCTTCAAGGCCTCCGGATCCACCGGACCCAGGGCCCGGGCCGCGAAGTTCCGCACCTCGGCGCGCCGCAGGCTGCGGAGCAGCTCCAGTTCGGCCTCGACCCGCTCCGGCAGGTTTCCGTCCTCCTGCAGCAGGTAGTCGGGATCGACGTCGAAGACGGCGGCAATGGCGCGCAGGGCTTCCTCCGGAACCACCTGCTCCTTGCCGGACTTCAGCAGCGACCACCGGGTGCGCGAAAGGTAGTAACCGGCTTTCTGCGCCCCGTCCCTGATGGCCGGGTAATCGAAGGGCTTGCCGGAGTCGGACATGATGACGTCCAGCAGAAGATTGATCTTCCGGGCAAGCGTTTCGGCTCGTCGGATGCCCGCAGCGCGCTCCGGGGGAAGATCAAAATCGTTCACGTAGTTCAGCTCCATGTCATAACTGCGAGGAAACAGCAGAAGGTGGCCAGTCCCAGGGCCGCGCCGGAAAGCGCCTCCCGCAACGAATGTTCGCCGAGGGACACCCGGCTGAAGATCATCAACGGCGATAGTATCAACAGCCACGCCCAGCCCGCGCCGTATGTCGCTATTACCCAGAGCACACCGAAGGTCAGGACCGACACATGGGCTGACACATTGAGCCAGCGCCGGAAAAAGACAAGGCCCAGGTTGCCGAGCAGCAGCCCGGTCACCGTTTCCGGCACCGGCGATGCCACGGGCAGGAGATAGCAGACGACGGCGCCGGCCAGCATCAGGGCAGCCACCAGGGCGGCCCGCCAGCGGTCAGGGATCCCACGGCGTCGGAACAGTCCCTTGGTGCCCTTGTAGATCGCCCCGGGCACCACGACGACGCCGGCCAGGAGCAGGAGCACGCCCACCGGTCCCAGCCCGGCCTGGATCCCCGCAGCAATGATGAGGACCGCCAGCACGAGGGCCGGCGGCAGGATTTTGGAGTACCAGCTAGCCGCCGATGATAGCTGCGCGGCGGGCCGGTGTTCCGTTGTCTTCAATTCTTCTGCCTATCTCGTCAATGATGCGGGTCTCCTCCGGCGACAACAGCCCGGGTTCCAGGACCCGGATGTCGCCGATGAGGATGAACCAGCGGTAGAGCTGGGTCTTGGAAGTGCGGGCGTCGAGGGAGACGTTGGCCGCTTCCAGGGCCCGCGTGCCTTCGCAGGTCTTCATCAGGCGGCGCACGATCGGCCGCAGGGCGTCCAGATCCTCGGCACGACGACGGCGGGCGGCGGCGGCGGTTTTGAGGCGGGCGTAGGACGGCACTGCGAACCCGACGGCGAAGCCGAGCATGGTCAGCGCCATGAGGATGCGGTAGCCGAGGTAGAGGCCGAAGGGCGCCTGCACGCCGGCGAATTCCAGGCCGATGAGCAGCATTTTGACGGACACGGCGGCGACGCCGGCTCCGCACCCGGCGCTGAGGATGCTCAGGCCGATGCCGAATTCCCGGGATTCCCCGCTCTTGTCCCGGCGCAGGCATTCGATGCCGGTGTAGCCGAGCACCGCGCCGATCCAGGCAAAGAAGCTCGCCTGGTACGGGGCAATCGTGGGGATGGACGCGAAGGTGTCGGTGAAGTTGGTGGCAGAGCCTGGGGTATCGGACACCAGCAGCAGGGTTGTCTGAATGACGGCCAGGACAATTCCTATGCCGATCAGCGCCTTCACGTGCCGCCCGCCGTCGTCGTCCGTTCTGCCGGTGGCCTTGAGCAGCAGGCGGCTCAGTTCCGTCATCCCGGCACCCATGATCAGGTGGACAATCAGGTTGAGCAGGTTCCGCTCCCCCAGCAGGGAATCGACGAACAGGTAGACCTGGTCAATGTTCAGGGTGGCTCCGATGGCCACGGCGGCCATGCCGGGCAGGATGCCAAGCTTCCAGCCGAAGCGCAGGCCCACCAGCCGGATGATCACCAGCGTCCAGAGGGCGGCGGCGGGCATCATCTGCAGAGTGATCACTGGAAGGTCCGTTCAAAGGTGCTGGAACTGTCGCGTTCTTTGGGCAGCAGGGCCAGCGAGAGCAGGTAGGCCACCTGTTCGGCGGCGCGTTCGGTTTCGTTCCAGGTCAGGGACCGCGCAAGCATCCGCCGGATTCCCTGGCGGCTGCCGATGTGCTGGAACACGGACGGCATGGCCGTTTCCACTCCGCCGCATCCTTGGTGGCGCAGGAGGATGTGCCCGAATTCGTGGCAGGCGGCGTGGGTGCGGTGGAGGCGGTTGTCGCCGGAGGGCAGCAAGATGATCGACTTCGTGTCCTTCTCGATCCAGAGACCGGTGACGGAAGGAATCACGGCGGAGTCGATGTCGCGCAGTTCAATGGGTTTTCCGTGTGTCTTGGTCACGGCGGCCAGCAGTTCATCGAAGGTGACGTGCTCGCCGAGCTGCAGGGCGGCGACCACTGCTTTTGAGGTGGTCCGTTCACCGGCGGACTTCCCGAATCGCGTTGTCATGAATTCCCCATCGTTGTTTTCCACATCTTTGCTAGGCAAATGTGGAACGAGACTGCTCCCGACTTTATCGCAATCCTGGGGCTTGGCCCCGGCGCGGGGCCCTAGGGCAGGAGCAGGGCAGCGGTGAAGGTCAGGCATCCGGCAATGTGTCCGGCCAGGACCTGGGTGGGGGTGTGATCGCCCAGCTTCACCCGCGACCAGCCCGTGGCCGAGGCCAGCAGCAGGGCCAGCGCTGCGCCGACCGCGGGGATGGGTGCGAGCAGGGCCAGCCCGACGTAGGCGGCGACGGCGGAATGCACCGACAGCTTCCACACCAGGTTCGCTGCCAGGCACAGCATCATGCCGATGAAGACGCCGCCGATTTCGCCGAACAATGCGGCCGGGGCGTCCAGCAGGACCAGGAGTAGCGCACCGATGCCCAGCGACACGGCGGAGGCCGCCAGGATCGGTGCCCGCTGGGTCCGCACGCCCACGTGGTGGTCGGTCACCCGGCCGCGCCGCTTCAGCAACAGGATGCCGGCAAAGGGCAGCCCTACGGTGAACAGGGCCGCCGTGATGCCCTGCAGCCAGGTCACTCCCGGGCTGAGCAGGGGCTGCAGCAGCAGGAGGATTCCCACGAGGACGGCCGGGGCGGAAGCTTCGGTGACAATGCGGGCCAGGCGGGTGGAGGCGGTGGTGGTGCGGGTTGCGGGCGATGCGGTGGGCTGCAGGGTTTCGGGCATCCGTCGATTCTACTGGGCGGGGCTGAGCGGTCCGCGGTGGCACCGCGGCCACCATCACAGATCAACGACCCCGATACCGTCCGCAGGGGCATTCCCCGAGAGGAAGCGCGACAATGGGGCATGGACGAACGTGGCGCGCTACTTAGAGCGGTGAAGGTATTTCACACGTTTGCATGGTTCACCATCGAAAGCTGCATGGTCTATGTCCTGTACTCCGGCGTCCGGACGCGGTCCGATCGGAGGGCTGGGATCGCGGCCGCAGTGGTGGCCGTGGAGTCCTTGATCTTCGCAGGCAACGGATTCCGCTGCCCGCTTACGGCGGTGGCACGCGATCTCGGAGACAGTACAGGCTCGGTCACCGACATCTATTTGCCGCGATGGTTGGCCCGAAACCTCCCGGCCATCCACGTTCCGCTGATCATAATTGCGGTGATCCTGCATTGGCGGAACATCAGGGGGCGGCAGGCTGCGGATAGAAACTAGCCGGACGAGCAACGGTCCCGCTCGGCGAGGGCGGACGCCGCGAAGACCGAGCAATTCTAGAGGACTTCGAGCCAGATGGGAGCGGCTTTCATAACCTGCTGGGAGTTTCGCCCGAGATCCGTGAAGGTCCTCTTGAGCGCGCGCATGCTGGGCCGGTACCGGCTCGAAAGACGAGGACCCATCATGTCAGAGAACCAGCCGCTTGATCCCCGAAACCAACCTCCCCGGGACCCCCGCGACGCGCGTGCCCAAGCCAAAGCCGACAAGGCGTATGCCAAGGCACGCCGCCCTTGGTACAAGAAAAAGCGCTTCATTCTGCCCTTGGCACTCATTGTCTTGATTGTCATCATCAGCATCGCGACAACATCGGGTGGCGGGGGAAACAATACTGCTGATACGGATTCATCCTCAGACCCGACCGCTACCGAAACCTCCGAGCCTGTCTTCCCAGGAGCGCAGGACAGCGACGTGATTGGACAGGCAGGCGACCCGCTGGTTTTGGGAGATATCACCGTCACATCAACGCCATTAGTCCCTGGTGATTCGACGCTGGGGCCGACTCTGTGTACAACGGCGACCATCCAGAACGGGTCAGATGAAACGATCGATTTCAATGCCTTGGATTGGAAGTTTCAGACACCTTCAGGAACCATCAACAATGCTGGCCTGACCGGGAGCTCCAATATTTTGGCAGGCGGCCAGGTTGCACCGGGCGGCACCGCAACCGGCGATGTCTGCTTTGACAACGCTGCGGCGGAAACCGGAGAGTACATCGTCCTCTACGAGCCGTTGTTCTCGTTCTTCTCGGACCGGGGCGCCTGGATCAACAACATCTGATCCAGCCGCGCGCCGTCGTCGTTACTCCAAGCCGTCCCGGATGATCGGGCAGGTCATGCAGTGTCCGCCGCCGCGGCCGCGGCCCAGTTCGGCCCCGACAATCGGGATCACCTCGACGCCGGCGTTCCGCAGCGCCGCATTGGTCTGGGTGTTGCGGTCATAGGTGAACACCACGCCCGGCTCCAGGGCGACGGCGTTGTTCGCGCTGTCCCACTGCTGCCGTTCGGAGGCCGGATGGAACAGATGGATGGCCTGCATCAGCAGGATTACGTCGTGCCGGGCCGGCCAGTAGAAGATTCATAGCGGCGGCAGCAGGTACCCGGGTCGGGCCCAGCAGGTCGTGGAGTTCGACGACGTCGACGCCGCGGCTGGTCATCTTGGCGACGAAGTCCGCGTGGCCGCGCTGGGCGATCCACCCACATGACGACGTCGAACAGCAGGTCTTCATGGTTGGTCGACGGGAGCCGTTCGTGGGGCACAGACCAGAACCTTGCGCAGCTTGCCCACCTCCGGGTGCATACCGCAGGGCGCGGCATGCCCTCTGCTCAGAGCGCTATCCAGCCCCGGGCCAGGGCGAGCACGCCTGCGACGGCTCCGGCCAATGTAATAAGGAAAAGGATAAGCTCCCCTCCCCGGAAGACGCGCTGCCCTTGTTCACGGCGGGCAATCACGAACAGGACGGTGGCGGGGGCGTAGAAGATCATCGAAAGCAGCACCAATGGCAGCCCGGCGGCATAGACCAGGAACACTGAATAAATGGTGGCAATGATGGCAATGACCAGGTCGCCCCGCCGGGTGCGGCTCGGGGCTCCGTCATACGTTTCGCCGCTCCAGCCGAGCTTCAAGGCGTAGAGGGCCGCGAAAAGGAGGGAAAACAACGTCAGGACCGCGGTCATGTCCAGTGCGAAGTCGAAAGCGTCCTCGGAGAAGTAGGTTATGACCATTACCAGCTGGCTGAGCAGTGTGCTCAGCAGCAGGGCGTTGACCGGGACATCGTCCTCACTGACCCGGGACAGGAACCGCGGCATGTCCTTCTCCCTGGCGGCCACGTACAGAACCTCCGCTGACATCAGGCTCCAGGCCAGGTAAGCCCCCATCACCGAGATAATCAGGCCTGCGCTGACGAACACCAGCCCCCAAGTCCCTACCCCCGCTTCCAGGACGCCTGCCATGGATGGTTGGCGCAGCTCGGCGAGCTGTTCCATCGGCAGGACCCCGTAGGAGACGATCGTGACCGAGGCAAAAATGGCAAAGACGCTCAGGAAGCCGAGGATGGTCGCCCTGCCAACGTCCTCCCGCCGTCGGGCATGGCGCGAAT
Source organism: Arthrobacter sp. zg-Y895 (assembly GCF_020731025.1). Lineage (NCBI taxonomy): Bacteria > Bacillati > Actinomycetota > Actinomycetes > Micrococcales > Micrococcaceae > Arthrobacter > Arthrobacter sp. zg-Y895. The sequence continues at coordinate 250,038 of NZ_JAJFZY010000005.1, read as the reverse complement.
ACACGCTGGCACCTTCAACACCCAGGAACACGAACACCGTCACCAGCATCGTGTTGCTGACCTGCTCGAACAGCGGCCCCGTATAGTCCGCCCCGTTAAGGTTTCCTGCGAAGACGGCGGGGTCGAACAGAAAGACAGCAAACAGCACAAAGACCAGGATGGGAACAACCTTGGCGATCGTGACTATCCGGTTAATGGCCGTGGCTTCCTTGATGCCGCGCCTGATCAGGAAGAAGAATCCCCACAGCCCGGCCGAGGACAGCACGACGGCGAGGAGGGTGTCCCCTGCGCCCAGCTGCGGAAACAGGGCTCCCAGCGTGGACATGGTGAGCACCCAGTAGGTGACGTTTCCAACACAGGCGCTGGCCCAGTAACCCGCTGCGGAGAAGAACCCCACGTAATTTCCGAAGCCGGCCTTGGCGTAGGCGAAGACCCCCGCATCAAGGTCTGGTTTGCGCATGGACAGCCGCTGGAACACGAAAGCCAGCATCAGCATGCCGGAACCCGCAATCAGCCAGGCGACCAGCGCACCCCACACCCCGGTTTCCTCGGCGAAGCGCTGGGGCAGGGAAAACACCCCGGCCCCGACCATGGACCCGATCACCACAGTGGTGAGGGTCAGCAGGGAGAGTTTGGCCGCTGGGGCTTTGTCCCCTGAAGCAGGCGCATTAGACACGGTTCTTTTCCAATCGGATGTTACGGCCACTGAGGCAACACCGCTTAGACATCTGTGGAGGGACGGACCGCTTCCTGCGGAGGCTCCTCCGTCAGCGGCTCACCACAATCCTCTCAGAGGGAGACGGCGGGGTCCGAATCGGCGGCCAGCGCCCGGAGGCGGTTGCCGAAGGGGTCCCTGCAGTGGAAAGGCGTGCACCAGGCAGAGATGGTGCGTTTACGTATGTCCAACTTGAAACCGTGGCCGGAATTCCGATGTCGAGCGTGGCCGCGGTCAAGTGCCAGCCGCCGCCAGCCGTCGTCGTTGTTACTCGAGCGGATCCCGGATGATCGGGCAGGTCATGCAGTGCCCGCCGCCGCGGCCGCGGCCGAGTTCGGCCCCGACAATGGGGATGACCTCGACGCCGGCGTTCCGCAGCGCCGCGTTGGTCTGGGTGTTGCGGTCATAGGTGAACACCACGCCCGGCTCCAGGGCGACGGCGTTGTTCGCGCTGTCCCACTGCTGGCGTTCGGAGGCAGAGTAGTCGCCGGCCGTCTCCACCAGGCGCAGCTTTTTGTAGCCCATGGATTCGGCCACCACGTCCACGAAGCGGCGGTCGCGGTGGTCCCGCACCTCCAGGCCGGGGCTGCGGTCCGAGGGGTGGATGGTGAAGGCGTGGATACCGTCCACGATGGCCGGATGGATGGTGGCCAGGTCCCGGTCGGCGAAGGTGAACACCGTGTCCAGGTGCATCGCGGCGCGCAGCTTGGGCATGCCGGCCACCACGATCCGCTCGGCGGCCTCGGCGGCGAACAGCGACTGCGCCAGCTGGGTGATCGCCTGGCGGGAGGTGCGCTCCCCCATGCCGATCAGCACGGCGCCGTTGCCCACCGGCATCACGTCCCCGCCTTCCAGGTAGGCCTGACCCCAGTCTTGCTCCCCGTCGCCCCACCACACGGTGGACGCCGCGTACTCCGGATGGAACTTATAGATCGCCTGCATCAGCAGGGTCTCGTCGTGGCGTGCCGGCCAGTACAGCGGGTTCAGCGTCAGCCCGCCGCCGACCCAGCAGGTGGTGTCCCGGGTGTAGAGCGTGTTGGGCAGCGGCGGCAGCAGGTACTCGGGCCGGCCGGAGGATTCCCGGGCCAGGGCAATGTAACCAGTGCGGTAGTCGGCGGGAAGGTCCGACGTCGCGAGCCCGCCTATGAGGTACCGCGCCAGGTCCGCGCCGGTCAGTGAATCCAGGAAGGCCCGGGTGCCGGACACCAGTCCCAGTCCGACCCGGTTGGCGACGATTTTCCGGTCCAGCAGCCAGGTCCGTGCCTCGGGCAGGTCCATGGTCTGCCCAAGGAGGTCGTGCAGTTCCACCACGTCTACGCCGGAGTTCTCCATCTTGGTGACGAAGTCGGCGTGGTCGCGCTGGGCGTTTTCCACCCACATCACGTCATCGAAGAGCAGGTCTTCCCGGTTGGTGGGGGTCAGCCGTTCGTGGGCTAGGCCCGGGGCGCAGACCAGGACCTTGCGCAGTTTGCCGACCTCCGAGTGCACCCCGTAGGTGGCGGCGTTCGGGGTTGAGGCGGGGGAAGGCATGGGGGAACTCCTTTATCAGCAGGCTTACCAGCATCCTTCCAGACGGAGGGGCGGGTGCCGAATTGCGGGCTGTGCTCTAGCCCGATAGCACTCGCTGAACATCCGCTTACGTGGCTAGGCACCAGCTGCGCTTCACGCCTTAAGAGCTTCATCAAGAGCTGCTGCCAAATCCCGAGAGGAGTCCTTTGAACCCCAAATTACTGGAAGGACACGCGATGATCTCCCTCGGAGCTGAGCGATTTCGGCCTTCGAAACCCTTGAACCGAAGACAACGACCGCCCACCTGTTGGGCGCTTCGTTAATATAGTCAGTCAAGCGAGAGAACCTGCCGATTCCGTAACGTCCAGCAATCTCGACAATCACTTCATTTCCATTCGGACCGGTCAGGACGCCATCCCAGATCACACCGGAATGCTCGCCCAGGCTGTGACCCTTGCGGTGTTCCAACGTCGCAGTTAGCCCCATCATCTCGATGGCTTCAAAAACAGCATGATCAAGCTCGCGTGGAGCTATTCGCCCAAGGGAGCGGTAGATAGGTGCAACTGCGTCCTCTACTTCCGGTTCCTTCGATTCTCCAAACATGTCTAAGATGCTCTCAACAGCTCTCTGTTGCTGAACGGTCAGATTCCCTCGATCTTGGTTCAGGGAATCGAGGGTTCTAGCAGCAGCAACTGTACGAAAAGTGGAATCCTTGGCCTGCGATTCCTTCGCCTCCGTGTAAGTCCACTTCAGAGTGTCCCACCATTGGTCCTCACCGTTCTTACGGGCTATTTCATCGTTGCCCCTCCTAGTTTCATCGACTTGGTGGCCAAGCCGGATGAATGCCAGGATCGCGGCGGCCAATGCAAGACCCCCCCAAATGCTGGGCCAGTCGTGACTCCCACAACCACGATGATTGTTGCTCCCCAACGGCTATTTCTACCTGTTGGGGTGTGGGTGTAATGACTGCCAAAGGCGAATTAGCGAGCAATATCTGCATATTATTCCCGCCTAGTACTTTTCTACCCATGATCCAATTACGAGTCGGTCCTACGGGAGCACGCAAGCGATACCGACGCGGTTACACAGCCAAGGCGATTATTCGTTGAGTAGCTAGAATTGGTGACGAAACTCATGGCATCCCTTCCAGAACAAACAGGGACAGTATGGCCTCAGGGCGCAGACAACTGTGACTCTGTAGTTGAGCTTCCATTCCGCCGTACGACCCACTCGGAACGAACGTGATAGTTATGGTAGTCCTCGGAGTCGTTAGCGGCCTGCGATTTTCCACGGTGACAGAGTGATCATTTCCGATAGCCCCCTGTGCGAGCGGCTGGTGTCGAAGCGGGCGAATTGGGTACCCAACCGGGCTTCGGGGCGCCAGCCCCGCAGTCTCAAAAACGTGCCATCCGGGCCCGGGCGGACGGCCGGCACCTGTCACTGACCGTACAATCTTCCCTGAGCACGTATGCATGAAACTGAACAATAACTGCTGCACGACGGGGACCGCGATGACCACTCACGCAAACCCCGCCGCCAGCACAGAAAGTGGTAGCAGTGGCCGGCAATAACAACGCCAACCTGGTGTGGAGCATCGCGAATATCCTGCGCGGCACCTACAAACCCGCACAGTACGGATCGGTGATCCTGCCCTTCACCATCCTGCGACGCCTCGACTGCGTCCTGGAGGAGACCAAGGAAGCCGTCCTCGCGGAGCAGGAGGCGAAGAAGGGCCTGAACATTCCGCTGGATACTTTTTTGCAGAAGGCTTCCGGGTACAGCTTCTTCAATACGTCGCCCTTCAATTTTGATCGCCTGCTGAACGACCCCAGCAACATCAAGGCCAACATCGAAAACTACGTGCAGGGATTCTCGGAGAACACCCGGGACATCTTCGAACGCTTCGAGTTCTACAAGACGCTCGAGAAGCTGGACGCCGCGGACCTGCTCTACCACGTAACCAAGGCTTTCGACACGATTGACCTGCACCCGGACACAATCAGCAACATCGAGATGGGCCTGATGTTCGAGGAGCTCATCCGCCGGTTCGCGGAAGTCTCCAATGAGACTGCAGGCGAGCACTTCACTCCGCGCGAAGTCATCCAGCTGATGGTCAAGCTGCTCTTGAACTACGACGACGAAGTCCTCACCAAACCAGGCGTGGTCCGCAGCATCTACGACCCCACGGCCGGAACCGGCGGCATGCTCACCGTTGCCCAGGAGCACTTGCACGAGCACAATCCGAGCGCGTCGCTCGTGGCGTATGGCCAGGAAATCAATGATGAGTCCTACGCCATCTGCAAGGCTGACCTGCTGATCAAAGGTCAGGACATCTCCAAGATTTCCGTCGGCGACACCCTTGCCCATGACCAGAACATCGGCGAGCAGTTCGACTTTATGCTTTCCAATCCCCCGTTCGGTGTCGAGTGGAAGAAGATCCAGCCGCAGATACAGCGCGAACACGAGCTCAACGGTTTCGAGGGCCGGTTCGGCCCGGGACTGCCGCGCGTCAGTGATGGGTCTCTGCTCTTCCTACTCCACCTAGTAAAGAAGATGCGCCCGGTGCACGAGGGCGGATCCCGTATCGGCATCGTTCTGAACGGTTCCCCGCTGTTCACCGGTGGCGCAGGTAGCGGTGAATCCGAGATCCGCCGCTACCTGATCGAGAACGACCTCGTCTCTGCGATCATCGCCCTCCCGACAGACATGTTCTACAACACCGGCATCGCCACCTACGTTTGGATCCTGTCCAACGCCAAGAAGCAGAAAGCCCCTGGCCGCGCGGGCAAAATCCAGTTAATTAACGGTGTCGAGTTCTACCGCAAGATGCGCAAAAGCCTTGGCTCCAAACGCAAGGAACTCGGCCCCGAGGATATCGACCGGATCGTCCAGCTTTACGGAGTATTCGAGGACGACGGCGAGACCTCTAAGATCTTCGACAACCGCGACTTCGGCTACTCCACTATCACGGTGGAACGTCCGCTGCGGCTGAACTTCGCGTTCACATCCGAACGCATCGACGCCGTCCTCGCGCAGAAGCCTATCCTCAAGTTGTCGGATGATGTCCGGGAGCTCTTGGGGAAGAGCCTGTTAACCGGCGCCCAAGATCATCCTTGTTTGTTCAAGAACCGTGACGCTTTTCTGAAGGTCCTGAAACCGATGCTGAACAGTACCGGTGCAAAGCTACCTGCCCCGGTGTTTAAATCGGTACTCGTCGGACTGTCCGAACGGGATGAAACCGCCGACATCTGCACCGGCCCCCAAGGCAAGCCCGAAGTAGATCCTGATTTGCGTGACACCGAAAACGTACCGCTCAACGAAGACATTCAGGCCTACTTCGCCCGTGAAGTCCTCCCCCACGTTCCGGATGCGTGGATCGACGAGTCCAAGACCAAGGTTGGCTACGAGATCCCATTTACTAGGCATTTCTACAAGTACGTCCCGCCTCGCTCATTAGAAGAGATCGACACCGACCTAAACAATCTCATTAGTGAAATCACGACCCTCCTAACTCAGGTTGAGAAGTGACCAGGTTACGGCCTTATCCTACGTACGCGAAAACGACGTCTGCGTGGAATCCTATACTGCCTACCGGGTGGCGAACCGCCCGCCTAAAGCACGTTTCTACGGCCCTTCCCGGTGGGACCCCGGACACCTCCGTAGACGACTACTGGCTCACTGACGATACTGGCATACCCTGGATTTCCATTGGGGATATGAGCGGCAGGAAAACCATCACCACCACTGGAAAATCTCTCACTGAGCGGGGGTTTTCCAGCAAAACCCTCCCACTTGGACGCCCTAGCCAAATCTTATTTGCCATGTATGCCAGTGTCGGAGAAGTCAGTATCCTCGATATCGAAGCAACTTGGAACCAGGCACTGTTGGGCATTAATCCCGTCCCGACGTCGATCGACGGTCAATACCTCTATTATGTATTGAAGGCCGTCAATGGCCGACTCCCTGAACTCTATAGAAGCAATACACAGAACAACCTCAACGCCGACCAAGTGTCCAACTTCGAGGTGCCAGTACCCCCACTTGATGATCAGAAGATCATCGGCGAGTACCTCAATGAGGAAACCGCTCGTATTGACGAGCTGATCGCGAAACAGGAGCGGCTTATCGAGTTGCTGGCCGAGAAGCGCCAGGCCATCATCACTCACGCGGTCACGCATGGCCTCGACCCTTCCGCCCCTATCAAGCCCTCTGACACTCCCTCACTCGGCGACCTCCCTGCCCATTGGTCTCACTGCCAACTAAAGCAGGCAGCGATTAAGGTTACAGATGGAGCCCATGTTTCCCCTGAAACCGAAAACGGTGAGTATGACTTCGTGTCGACTAAAGATATGGGACAGTCAGGGATCGACTTTGAAGGCTCTCTAAAGACCTCGGCTGAGAGCTATCAATCTTTGGTCCTAGCTGGGTGCCAGCCTCATGCCGGAGACCTCCTCTTCAGCAAGGATGGAACCATAGGGCGCACAACGGTGGTCAATGAGAACCGGGAGTTTGTCGTAGCATCGAGCCTCATAATAATCCGGCCGAACGCGGACCGCGTTTTTAACAAGTATTTGGACTTTGCGTGCCAATCAAAACCCATCCAATCCCAAGTGTCTAGCTATACAAAGGGTGCGGGACTGCCAAGGCTTTCGATAGCAAGCCTTCGAAGAGTGCGGATTCCCCTGCCGCCGCTGCACGAACAGATGGACATCGCTGAAAACCTGGCTGCCAGAACTTCAACCATTGATCATTTGCGTCGGTGTGCTCATGACGTCATCGGACTCTTGAGGGAGCGCCGCTCCGCCCTCATCTCTGCGGCAGTCACCGGCAAAATCAATGTACGCGAAGGAGCGGCGTAAACATGGCACTGCCCCAATGGCACGGATTCATCGACCCCGTCATCCGGATCATGGCCGACGGGCAGATCCGGCGCAACGCGGAGATCCGGACAGCCGTGGCTGAGCGGGAACGGCTTTCAGCCGAAGACATGGCAGAGGTCATGTCCTCCGGTGAGGCACGGTGGGCCAACCGCATCAACTGGGCCGTCTTCGACTCCATGAAGGCCGGACTCTTGGTCCGCCAGGCCCGAGGGCAGTACCGGATCAGCGATGAGGGGCTTCGCCGGGCGGGTGAGAGTGCTCGGTTAACCCATCAGTCGCTTCGGGAATATGAGCCGTACCGTGCGTATCAGGAGATTTCGCGTCATCCTAAGGCTGCCTCGGCAGTCCAGGTATCCGGTATAGGCGAAGACGGTGCCGCCGTCGTCGTTGAGTCCGATCCGTCAGAGGCACTGGAACAGTCAGCTGCGCAGCTGAACCAAGTGGTTATCGATGAGATCTACCGCAACCTGCTCGAGCTCTCCCCTGATGCCTTCGAGCACTTGATTCCGTTTGTGGTAAGGGCTCTGGGCTACGGCACCGACCGGGAAGACAACCTTAAGCCCACCCAGCGTTCCGGCGATAAGGGCGTGGACGGCATCGTTTGGCAGGACGCCTTGGGCTTCGACCGGGTCTATCTACAGGCCAAGCGGTACTCCGAAGGCAACAACGTCGGTGCGCCCGAGGTCCAGGCATTCAGCGGTGCGTTGGGCCAGTTCCGTGCCACGAAAGGCATCTTCATCACCACGTCCAGCTTCACCAGCGGTGCACGGGCTGTGGCCCGGGACACCGCGCATTACACACTTATCCTGATCGACGGGCAGCGTCTTGCGACCCTGATGTTCGAATACGGGGTCGGCATACAGGTGGACCGAACCGTCGTCGTCAAGAAAGTCGATCAGGACTTTTTCGACAAATTCTAGGGGGAAGAACGTATGGCACAGCACAACGAAGTGATGTTCGAAGAGGAAATCTGCCAGACACTCGCAGCCCAGGGGTGGATCTACGAGCCACAGCGCAAGGCGAGCGACCTTTACGACGCCCAACGCGCCGTCGTACCTGAGGACGTCATCGGCTGGCTGGAGGACACGCAACCCCATGAGCTGGCCAAGGTCCTTAAACCCGGTGATTCCCTGGCCGAACGTACCCTGGCTGAGCACAACCTGCTGAACCGCCTCTGCAAGGTACTGGATAAACCCGCCACCAAGGAAGCCGGCATGCTCTCCGTACTGCGCACCGGGTTCAAGGACGTGGCCGCGAAATTCGACATGTGCCAGTTCAAGCCCGCGATGGGGCTGAACCCAGAGACGCTGGAACGCTACGGCAAGGTCCGGCTGCGGGTCATGCGCCAGGTGCACTATTCCACGGTTGACACCAAGAAGAGCATCGATCTGGTCCTGTTCCTGAACGGGCTGCCCATTGCCACCATCGAGCTCAAGACCGATTTCACTCAGAACATTAGCGACGCCGTCGCCCAGTACCGAAACGATCGCCTGCCGAGGAACGCGAAGAACAAAGAAGAGCCGCTGCTGGCCTTCGGACGCCGTGCCTTGGTGCACTTCGCCGTCAGCAACGAGGAAATCCAGATGACCACCGAGCTGAAAGGCAAGGCGACTCGTTTCCTGCCCTTCAACCTCGGGAACGGCGATCACGCAGGGAACCCGGTCAATCCCACCGGGTCTGCCTCCAGTTATCTCTGGGAGCGCGTGCTGCAGCCTGACGCCTGGCTGAACATTATCGGCAAGTTCCTGCACCTGCAGGTCAGCGACAAAGCCGATCCGGTCACGGGTGAACGCGTTATCACCAAGTCGCTGCTGTTCCCCCGCTACCACCAATGGGATGTTGTCACCAAGCTCATTGAAACGGCTCGATCCGAGGGGCCGGGCCACCGGTACCTGGTGCAGCACTCCGCCGGCTCGGGGAAGACCAATTCCATAGCCTGGACGGCGCATCAGCTGAGCTCCCTGCACGACGGAAAGGATCAGAAAATCTTTGACTCCGTCATCGTCGTGACGGACCGCACCGTGTTGGACTCACAGCTACAGGACGCGATCTACCAGATCGAGCACAAGTCCGGCGTCGTTGTTCCCATCAAGGGCACCCGGGGCTCCAAATCCGCCGATCTCGCTGAGGCCCTGATTGCCCGGACGCCCATCGTCGTCGTCACCATCCAGACCTTCCCCTTCGCTCTGAAGGCGATCGCCGAGTCCCACGCCCTTCGGGGGCGCAACTTCGCGATCATCGCCGATGAGGCTCACTCGTCCCAGACCGGCTCCACGGCCAACAAGGTCAAGCAGGCCCTCTCGGTGGAGGAACTCTCCGACGCCAACGACGGCGGCGAGATCGACATCGAGGCCTACCTGGCCGCGGAAATGGCCGAGCGGGCAGATGCCAAGAACATCAGCTACTTCGCCTTCACCGCTACCCCGAAGGCTAAGACTATGGAGCTGTTCGGGCGTCCCGGGCCAGACGGGCTTCCCGAGGCGTTCCACCTGTACTCCATGCAGCAGGCCATCGAAGAAGGATTCATCCTCGACGTGCTGCAGAACTACACCAGTTACAAGGTGGCCTACCGGCTGGCGCACAACGGACGCGATTACGACTCCGAAGACAGCAAGGTGGAAAAGTCCGAGGCCCTGAAGTCGCTGATGAACTGGGTGAAGCTGCACCCGTACAACATCAGCCAGAAGGTCCAGGTCATCGTGGAACACTTCCGCGCAAACATCGCCTGGCGCTTGGACAGCAAAGCGAAGGCCATGGTGGTTACGGGCTCGCGGAAGGAGGCCGTCCGCTACAAGCTCGCCATCGACAAGTACATCGCCGACGCCGGGTACTCAGACTTGGGTACGCTGGTCGCCTTCTCCGGTGAAGTGAACGACGACGTATCCGGGACAGAATCCTTCACCGAGATCAACATGAACTCCGAGCTCAAGGGCCGGACCCTGCCTGAGGCCTTCACTACGGATGAATACCAGATCATGCTGGTTGCCAATAAGTTCCAGACCGGCTTCGACCAACCGCTGCTCGTGGCCATGTACGTGGACAAAAAGCTCTCGGGCGTATCCGCTGTTCAGACTTTGTCACGGTTGAACCGAACCGCGGTTGGCAAGGACCAGACGTTTGTTCTCGACTTCGTGAACAAGCCTGAGGAGATTCTGGAGTCGTTCAAGCCGTACTTCCGCGCGGCCCGGATAGAGGGAAAATCCAACCCTAATGCGGTGCACGATCTGCAGAGCAAACTGGATGCCGCGCAGATTTACCTGGCTTCCGAAGTGGACGGGCTTGTGCAAGCGTATATCCGGGAAGAGGGCAACAACGCCCTCTCGGGGTGGGTGGCGCCGGCAAAATCGCGTTTCAACACCAAGTACAACGCAGCTGTCGCGGCCGGGGACAAAACTACTCAGGACGAACTGGATCTGTTCCGCAAGGACCTGGGTTCCTTCGTCCGTGCCTACGATTTCCTCTCGCAGATAGTGAACTTCGCTGACCCTGACCTGGAGAAGCGGTCCATCTATTACAAGCATCTCCTTCCGGTCCTGCGAGTGAACGACGCTCCGGTGGCTCTGGACCTATCCGGCGTCGTCCTGGCCAAGTACGCGTTGAAGGACAAGGGTCAGGCGCAGTTGACGCTCTTGGATGACGATGAGGCACTGCTGAAGCCGGCAACCGACATCGGTTCGGGGCAGACGAAGGACCCGGTGCTAGCCAGCTGGCAGGAAATCATCCAGCAGGCGAATCTGCCTTTCGAAGGCGAAGAGCTTGACGCTGTGGCTCACTTTGTGGAAGGCGTGCGGCGTGAGCTGGTGAAGAATGAGACCCTTCAGACCCAGGCGCGTAATAACTCTCGCAGCCACTTTGGCAGCAGCCCGCATCTCGAAAATGCGGTCAGCGACGCTGTCCAGAACTCCATGGAGAGCCACTACAGCCTGAGCCTGCAGGCGTTGGGCGACAAGACGAAGATGCAGGCGCTCCTGGCTATGTTGAGCGGTCTGATTTATGAGGAGCTGCAGGGATAGACGTCGCAAGACAAGCTCGACGCACCATGCTGTGAAACTTTGTCCTAGTTGAATCAACCCATCACTATACTGGTCAGGTCTAGGTAAAACGAGTGCATTCAAAGGTAGCTGGTGCAGGAGTGGAGAGTCGCATTAGGTTGCGATCCTTATGCCTATATTGCCAACAGCCTTACCCTAAGGAATACCCGGATGGAACACTCAAAGAACCGCCAAACTAATCACAACCTGCTCGCCAAGTCCGACATTGCTAAGGCACTCGGGATGTCCTCGCAGGCATTCGCGAATCGACAGTCACGTGACGCTGAGTTCCCCCAACCGACCTACTCTAACCGCGCCGGCACTGTCGCCCTTTATACAATTGAAGATGCACAAAAGGTTTACGAGCATGTCACAAAAGCTGAGCGTGAGCGTCTCGCGAATGCTGCTCGTATGTTCGAGAACCTCTCAAACGAGTCAACAGCCGCGGGTTTGTAGAGCTACACACGACGACGCAGTGGGGTAAACCTGCAATCAAGGATTCGTTCTCCCATCCCTCTGAGCCAAGTGCCGTGACCGCCACAAGAACCAGCACGAAGGCAGGAGCGCGGTGTCCTCAACCAAGAGAAAACGGCTTCCTACAATTACTGAACCCTCTAATCTCAAATCGATAGCTCGACCGATGAGCACGGTAGATTACCCACCAGAGCCGGCACCAGTCGGACGATAAGGGGGAATCGTGCGCTGCATACCGGAAGAGCCCGACTTTCAGGACGGCCACCTAGCCGAACGGGCAGTCTGGAACGCCCTGCGCGCCCAGCTGCCCGACGACGTCGTACTGGCGCATTCCGTCCAGATCCGCCACGGCCGCGCCGAACACGAGATCGACATCCTGGTCCTCTGGCCCGGCGTGGGCGTCGCCGTCCTCGAGGTCAAGGGCGGCCGGGTCTCCGTGGAGAACGGCCAGTGGTACCAGAGCGACAGGACCGGCAAACGCCGTATGGAAAGCCCCGTCGCCCAGGCCCAGAGCGCGCAGCACGCCTTCAAAGACTGGATCGGCAGCCGCCTCGGCACTCCCCTGACCAGCCGCATCACCTACATGGCGTGCTTCCCCTACTCGGATGTCCAGCCCGGCTGGGAGATGGCCGGCACACCGCGCAGCCTCGTCATCGACCAGGCGGAGCTGGCAACCGGTAGCGCCGCAAAAATTAGGGCCGCTATCCAGACGGAAGGGCAGGGGTCCGTCCCTCTCTCCCCCAAGTATCTCGAGCGACTCCTCCCCCACCTCTCTGGCGACCTGACCCCGGCAGACCGCCCGGGTCTGGACGCCGCCGAGCTGGAGGATCACCAGGAACGGCTCACCACCCGGCAGAAGGTACTGCTGGATTCCACCCGCTCCATCACCCGCGCCCGCTTCGTCGGCGGCGCCGGCAGCGGCAAGACCTGGCTCGCCGTCGAGAAGGCCAAGCGCCTCGCCAAGGCCGGCCAGCGCGTCGGGCTGTTCTGCTACAACAAGGGACTCAGCGTGCACCTGCGCCGCGAGGTCGGCGGTTGGAAGCAGGCCGGGCCGGTTTTCGTGGGCGAGTTCCACGACTACGCGCAGTCCCTGGGCGTGCCCGACGGGTCCGGACAGGAGTACTTCGACGAGGAGATGCCGCGGTTGCTCAAGGAACTCGCGGATCGCCTGCCGGTCGAGGAGAAGCTGGACGCCGTCGTCGTCGACGAGGCCCAGGACTTCGCCCCACTCTGGTGGGAGGCGCTGCTCGCATGTCTGAAGAAGCCCGACGACGGCGGGGTGTACGCGTTCATGGACGAGCGGCAGAACGTCTACGGGCGGTGGGACGCGGCAACCGCGGGAACGGCCGAGGACCCCACCGCCGGGCTCGTCACCCTGCACATCGACGAGAACCTGCGTAACACCAAACGGATCGCACAGACCTTCCGCGGATTCGCCGGCGAACACTTCTCACCCCGGGGCGGGGACGGGCTGCCGGTGCGTCTCGTCGCCTGCCCTACCGAAGATGCGCTGGACGTCGCGAGCGACTGTGTGGACGCACTCATCAACGAGGGCTGGGCGGCCAACCAGATCGCCTTGCTCACCACCAACAAGCGCCATCCGATCCATCAGGATTATTACGAGTCCCAGCGCATCCCCGAGTACTGGAAGTCCTTTCACGACGACGACGCAGAGTTCTACGGGCACGTCCTGGGGTTCAAGGGGCTCGAACGCTCGGTCGTAATCCTCTGTGTGAACGGGTTCAAGGACATGGCTCGCGCTCCGGAGCAGCTCTATGTGGGGCTGTCCCGGGCGCGGTGCCTGCTGGTGGTGGTTGGAGATCCGGAGCTGATTGCCGAGGCCGGCGGGCGGGAGCTGGAGCTGGCGTTGGGGCGCACTATGAGCTGGAATCCCTAAAGCATTAGAAATCCACATTGTTCCCCTATGATGCATTCATGGCTCTCATACGAAAACTTGAAAAAAGTATCTCAAACATAAAACCTCATGAGTCCGAGGTGGATGCCACCTATCAGACTCTCCTGAACGCGAGCGGTGAACAACTTCTTCATCTATCCACTTACGGATCAGATAACCGACAGAGCGATCCCAAGGTAAGTCAAACCATTCAACTCGACAGGGCAACTGCGTTGGAACTCGGGAAGATTATTGAGAGCGTATTCGGCAGAGGATAGCCGAAGGGAAAACGGTGGGCGGGAATTTTTCGATTCCCGCCCACCGTTTTCCCTTATTTATTTATTTATCTCATAGAATGGCGTTCCCCTCACAAATACCCCCGGAAAATCGAGGGACTTGTAGAGGGCTTCATGCACCTTCAGCTTTGTGATCCGCTCCGCTGTCTCCTTCGGCATTCCGCTAAAGCCAAGCTGCTCGAGTTCCCTAGGCGTCACATTCGGGACCTTGTGGATAAACCACGTGAGCAGTGGCTCCCCGTAGTTCGTATGCGTGTTCTTGAAGTGCGAGAGGTACTGGGAAGCAAGGATAACTCCGAAACCGAACTCGCGGCCCTGAAGCATGATGTCCATGAGCACGGGGAAGTCGTACCTCATGATGTTCACCGCTTCGTCAACCAGGAGGAACGAGTTCAATCGGCGCAACTGCTCCCCCGACTCCTGGTCGGCATACGGCCACTTCCTGCTCTGCAGCTTGTAGTCGTAGTACATATTCAGGAAGAGCACGACAAGGGCGTTCTTCGCGTTCTGGTCCGCGCCCAGATCACTGAGCGCGACTACAAGGACAGTGTCTTCTAGCAGGTCGCCAAAGGGGACAAGATTGTCCGGATCATCACTGAATATCTCTCCTAGGACGAACGTGCTTAACATACTGGTCACGGAGTCGGCCGTTCCGGTTACTTCCCTGTATTCGTCGAGGATTTGGGACAGAGTAGGCGGGCGCCCATTCTGGTCTTCGTAGAGCTTGGTAATGACAGTAACCAGCCGCTCACGTTGGACCGGTCCTACACCGGAATAGATTTTCGCCAAGATGTCGGTAAAGGCGGTTGCTCGCTGGTATGCCGCCAGCTTTGTGTAGCCGTTGGGCAGCGCAAAGATGTTGAGCGGGATACCCTGTGGGCGCAGGACCCGGCCACCAACTGCGGACAGGAACTCTTCGTCCTGAAAATCCCGCTTATAGTCAAAGACCAGCGTAGATACAGGCGTTTCCTGAACATCGCTAGCCTGGGACCGGAGCTGGGTGATGAGGGCTTTGAGCAGCTGGGTCTTGCCCGTTCCCAAATCGCCCACTACGCCAACGTTCATTTGGTTCAGGGCAGTGTTGCCCGGCCAGAAGACAGCTTCCTTGTTGCCGATCGAGTTGAGCACACGGCCGACCGGGAACCTTACGCCTTCACCGCGGATGCCGTCCTTAAAAGGTCTCTGGAGTGTTTCGGACTCCGGCATCGGATCAAAGGGTTCCGGCGTTGGCTCGACAACCGGCGGGGCTTGTTCCAGCGGGTCCAGACCCTGGTGGTCATCCTCTTTAACAGTGCCAGATTTATCCGCAGCGTCAGGCACTTCCTCGGGCCGTCCAGCCCCAGACTCTATACCCGGTTCCGGGATCGAAGCCGGAGCCGGAGCCGGTCGAGATTGTGTTTCTTCGGCATCGGGGTCCTGTGTGGCGGACCATTTCAGCAAACTGGCCCACTCGTCATTCATGGCACCCAGTCCGTCTTCGACCTGACTCAGGGCCACGCCTGCGTTAGCGACCAGTGCACCGTATTCGCCAAACCCGCTGGCCCGACCGGTGAAGGTTTCAAATCCCTCCCCTGCTTCGGTCTCCGCATCATGAAGGAAATAGGTGATGAGCGGCTTACCCAACTGGATTTGCATCTCGCCCAGCGCCACGTTCTGGAGCCTGTCCGCCAGCGTATTTGGGTGGGTGCTGTGGCGCGGAGACAGGCGGACACCTGTCTCCACAAGCGTGGCCATGGCATTAGCCCATAGCTCGCGGTCTGCCTCTTGTTCGCCGGCCCGCAGTTCATCCCATCTGGACTTCACCTTGCCAAGGAGTGCCATCGTCGATGCCAGCTGCTCGACTGCTTCGTTCAACACCGTGTGGCCCACACTGGGCAGTTTCTTGCTCCCGCCCCCATTGGATCCAAGACCGTAGAACTTGATCTCGATCGGCGTCAGGGTGAGGCCCGTATCGTCAAGCCCCAGCACCAGAAGATCGGCACGCCGGTTGGACGCCTCCTGTGCCGCCCCGCCCGAGAGCGCCCGGAGGAATGTGTCACAGGCATCGATCGGAAGAACGAACTGTTCGGCTTCACCCGGACCTGCCAGATCCATGAGCGCGAAAGCCAAGTAGAATCCGAGTGCTCCAGCCGCATGGGTTCCGCCCATGGACAACAGCGACGAAAGCCCAACTCCACGCGCCCCTAGCTTTCCCAGAAGCTCATCGATTGCCCCTTGGGATGGTTCAGCGCCCTGCGCTTTGGCCAGCATGGACCGGATTTGGTCACGAAAGCCTGGTGGAACCCGCGTGACGGAAACGAAAGGCCTGCGTTCCAGAACAGGCACGTCCCCCTTCTCTAGGAAAGGCGGGCGCCATTCCCAAAGCATCTGGGCGTTTCCGCTGGAGGTCTTGATGAGTTCCGCCATGGCACTGGGACTCATCAAGGCTTCACCAGACACAGTCCAGTCAGCCGATTTATTGACCAACAAGGCATGGAAGAGCTTCGAGGTCACCTTCGGCTGCACCGACGCTCCTTCCAAGGCCATAAGTGCCCGGGTGAACGGCTCCCACCCCGTTCCTGTCCTTAGGGCAGGGTGGGATTCCGCCGCTCTGGCTCCGGCGGATGGTGGAAGGTAGGCCTCCAGACGACGAAGAGGGGTCCTTCCCATCACTCCGTAGTTACCCTGCCCGTTGACCCCCACCCCTACACGTACTCCGCTGTCCTGGAGAATGCGGATATTGCAGACTTTGGGCGTATTGGACGAGTGCTGGTATCGCGACCAGGTCAGGGGGATTCCACCGGATTCACGGACCAGCCGGGTAACAGCTTCTCTGGGCGCCTCGCCCCCACGGTTCAGTGAGTCCCAGATGCGTGCCCCGCCGGTCAGCTGGAGCGACGATTTTCCGGCCCATTCCTTGACAGTCGACAGGACCGCATCGTCGACCTCGCTGAGGCGGGTAGTCGGCGTTCCCGCCGCGAGGTCAACGGTCAGGGTGGAAACGTGGGGGTTCATCTTCCGGTAGTTCCGAAGTGCTGCGGCTGCGGCCGTGGCATTGAGGCCGCTCGCTGCGTTGCCCGGCGCCGGGTATGAACCCAGCTTTCTGGGTGCAAGCAGCGGCGCAGGGCCGTCCACTGAGGCCTCCACCAGCATGGACCAGCCAAGAAAAACCTGTCCCTTCCCGCTATCCGTCGGAACGGCAATCATCTTGCCGTTTTCGCTGTCCCGCGGTCCGATGAGTGGGATATTCCAACCTTCAACGGTGCCGGCCAGTTCCTCAGCCTTGGACGCATGCCATAAAGTGCTCTCGACTCCGGCCAGCCATGCCAACCGAACCGGATGCAACGGACTCAGGAGAACCGATTGGCATCCGATGGCACCTTCCGTCTTCCATGCGGAAATACTGAAGGGGTAGGTGGCCCAGAATATAGACTCGGCGTTTCCTCCTTGCCGCGCATACTCCACCAGAGAGGCGTACGCGTCCAGGTAGCGGTGCAGGGCAAACTTGCCTTCGTCGGAGTCCCATAGATGGCGCCAAGATGACCGCGAGGGCCAGGCCCAGAACTCCACGCCGTCTGCAGTCCTGGCCTCGATGGCTTCCCCGACGCCTAGCTCCTTGAAGGCATGACGGAACTCATCCGCCTCTACAGACTCTGTGATGTCCGCAGGGACGGAGAAGTCGGAGATATCGGGCCAGTTGGCTGCCATGTCGCCACCCATCAGGAGGCCCCTGACTGGCAAGAGGTCCTCGAAGCCACCTTCACCGTCGACGGGAACGGCGACATGTCCGAGTGTCCGTAGGAGCATTTCCCAAGCATCGCCGCCTATGGACGAGCTGAGGAAGGACTCATACGCCCCGCGAACGGATTTCTGTGTGGCCGGGTCGGCGCTGGCCGGTCCGATCTGTTGGTTGTGTACGGCGGCAACCACCGGGGACTCAAAAGGCGTCTTGGGCTGAGCCGTGGTCAGCTGGAAAGACTGCTCGCCGATCATGATTTCTATCGCATTGCCGGTCGGAAGCTTTGCCCACCAAACATTGGGCTGGTCGTGCAGCGGCGCTGCCGCTGTTCCTTCGACGAAGGCTTCTGGTTCTGCTTCGAAGCCTGCCCACAGGACTGCTTTATAAGGATTCCGGACGTCCTGCAGCTCTACGGAGTAAGGCGCTTCACTAAGTACGGCTTCACCAAATGCGCTGTACTTCTCAGGTCCCAAATAAGAGATCTTCCCGGCACCGCTCCTTCCCTTCTCGGGCCAGTAGAGCATCCCGGCGCCGTCGGGTCCCCTCAGGATGACGGTGCATGTCGCCGAGTCATCCACTTTGCCGGCCAACGGATCCTGCGGGCTCATCTCGACGCCGATCGAAATGGGTTTGGGGACGTACGTAAAAGGAGCCTTGCCGACAGATCGAACCAGATGGCCTACAAAGTACAGCCCCCCGTCGCCGTCCCGTTCCAGAACACCTGCCAACTGCGTTCGAGGTGCCCGGGCGCTTAGAGTCAGCTGGCTACCGTCCACCTCGTTCACCGGACTGAGCGTCGGGATCTTGATACGAACGGTTTCGGATACCAGTTGGAGCGAGGCCTGCCCGCCGGAGACCTTGGTCTCCAACAAGAACGGGGTCGTGGCGCCTGCAGGAATGTCGCGGCTCTGGCCGGTCTCCGAGAGAAGGACCAGTTCCGCCTTTTTCTTCTGGGTGTTCTGCGGATCGACAAACTGGCCTTCTGTGAGGCCAGCCAACGCTTGGACTGATGCAATATCGTCTCCGTGCCGGATGAATGCAGAGAGCGTGTTCTCCTCTGCTGCCAGGGTCTGGTCGAACCCTTTCCATTCCATCTGGCTCAACGAATGCGTCCCCGAGAACGTCTCTGGGTGATGATCGAGCTGCTTGACTGTCATCTGGACTTGATCCTCGTCGGACCACCACTGTTCGAGCGCGTCTATCAGGACGCCATGCTTGCTAGCGAGGCCAGCGGTCTTCGCTGGCCTCGGCAGGCCAAAGGCTGCGTAGGTGTACCGCTCGAAAACGTCGTCCAGGCTCAGCTCCGGCTCGTGCGAGGCGGAGTGGGTGAGAATTGCCTGCAAGCGGTCGAATCCATCGCAAGCGTTTTCGAACCACAAGGCATTCCAGGCCTTGGTGCCCTGCCGGAGGTTCTCCTGAATTCGGCTGAGGTCGGCAAGGCCGGACGCCAACCGCTGCACGGCAGCGTCTCTGTTCCAATACGAAGCGTCGGTCTTTCCCGCATCGGAGAGCATCAGGTCCACCGCTTCGGAGGCAATGGCGACGAGGGATGCCCTTCCGGACGTGCCATTCGGGAAATCCTGGCCCAGGACCTCGCGGAAGGCCTGGATAAAGGATGCCAGGTCCGGGTGGCGTCCGACGACGACGGCGAGTCGGGATCCCTGACGGTATTGGATCGCGGACTGGGACGTGAGCTTGAGGCACCCGGGATCCGAAACGTTGTCGGTTCCCGCTGTGACGAGTATTGCGTAGGGAGGGGTGGCTCCCCTGAACTGGTTAGCTGCACGCACAATGTCTTCGCCTGCTTGCTCGCTAACTCCGTGCGGGAGATATGCTGCCGCCAGGCCGTCCTCATGTGCCAGGAGGCGTCCAAGCACGCGCCCCATAAGCCGGGATGGTTCCGTCATTTAGTTCCCCCTGAAAAAGCGCTCTGTACAATTACTGCCTGGTCCGCATCGGCGCTTCCGCGCGCGAGGCCGGCCCTCTCCAGCAGAGCGACCAAGTCGCTGAGTTCTGGTTGCATCCCCAATTCGGCCAGCGAGTCCATCACGGCCCCCACATTGGACTGATGCCCGGGTGCCCCGCAGGCTAGGCTCGCTACTACTGCAACCCATTCGGTCCCGGGTTCCACGGTCATATACCGGCCGTTAGATCTCAGGAGCCCGTAGTAGTCCGCCGACGGGCCCGTCGCATCGCGGGTCAGCAATGCATACTTCACTGCTTCCCACGCGTTGTTGGCCCCTTTTTCCTTGCTTCCCAAGGCCGCGGTCAGCTCGGAACGCAACTCGGGGTTCGATAGAAGCCGTTCCCACGCTTGTGCGTAGGTTTCCCCGTCGGGATAGTCCTCTAGCTCTTCGAATAGGATCCTGCGTATCCTGTCCCCGCGGTGGATTCGCCAGCTAAGCACTGGGGCAACGTCGCGCACCGATGTCGTGGAGCGTGAGGACTTCCACGGCAGGATCTCCCCTACTTGAGGAGTGAGCCAATCGAATAGTTCCTCCTCTAGAGCGGGTGACTCGCCCTTGAGGAGCTTTCGGGCGATCGTTTCGTACCACGCCGCTTCCCACAGGAACCCCATTCCCAGCCCCAACCGAAGGACCGTCGTCGCCCAGTCGACCCATACCCGTGCCGGAAGGGCTTCGACCCAGGTACGAGACGTTAGCGTGTCCCACGAGCGTGCCAACCATGAGTAGGGGGTGCCGGCAAGGATGCTCCCCGCAAAGGGCGCGCCAGGCTTCTTTGGGGATACTTCTTCTCGCGGTTTCCCAAGCAGTGACCCATTAACAGCCTCATCTAGGGCCCGAAGCAGGCTGTCCATTTCCATTCTCGCCGTTGCTGCGCCGACCCAACGTGTCGTCATACCCCCTGACGTGTCTTGCTCGGCACCGCCACCCAGAAGATACATAGTTTCCATGATCCGCGCGAGGTCGGGCGGATTCTTCGATCCCTGCAGTCCGCGCATGTTTTGAAGCAATGCCAGGCCCGGTGTTATGGGAGTGGCAGGCTGTTTTCCGCTCTTTTCGGCTCGAACACCCACCACGCTGTTCAAGACAGCACGGGCCAAAACCTCTGGTGCGACCTGCGACCTCACACCCGATTCTTTGAGTGCCTCGCCAAATTCGGCCAGGCCTTCATGGGTCACAGGCTCCGTCGCTCGGAGGGTGAATGTCTTTGGCTGCTTTTCCTGCTTCTCCGGATCCATCCGGTAGACCAGGCCTGTAGGTTCCCCTCCGAGATCGACGTCGAACGCCTTCCAAGCAAGCGCGGAGATTAGTGCTTCGGGAACAGCCACGTATTGCGGCCGTGGGAGCGGGAGGATCATCTTTTGTTGTATCGACACGTCTTACTCGCCCCTCACGCTTAGGTTTGCTTCTTCGTCATTACTGACCACGCTGTAGTGCGCACCATCCAGCTGGGCTGGGACTAGTCTTGCCGCCCGGAAGCGCTCAAGACGCGGCGAAGTGGCATCCGTCAATTCCGTCACGCCGGCATGCCCGTCGTTGGAAGCCAATGCCTCGCGAATGAGCGAAAAGTCCAATGCGATCGATGCAACCCGTTTTGCATGCTCGGATAGGTGCAGAACTACAGAGTCGGACTCGGCTTCCGTGTCCATCGCAATGTCCCCCAGCTTCAGCGCTAACTTAGGTTGGATCTGGGTCCCCCGGATGGGGTTTGTGCGGCTGTCGAAGACCGGAATCATCGAAGATGCACCGTACTCCCCCGGCCGGCTGGACGGCCGGAGCAGGGTCCTAAGCCGGGCATCGAGTTGATCGGGCACTACCGGAGTCTGGTCCCAGGTTTGCGTCCACAGGACAATTTCGCTGCGGAAGGCTGGAATGCCGTTCGCAACGGCATACAGTCGGGTCAGGTAGTCGCCGTACCACGCGATAGCCTCGTAGCGGGCACGATCGGTGAGGACCGGATCCCACATCAAGGCCACGAAGCTGGCGTCGAGGCCGCGGTCGAAATCCGTGACAACCTCGTGAAAGCAGTCCTCTTCCGGAAGTGCAGACCGCAGGGTATCTATGGGGGACCCCTGGGCCATATATCCGTTAAAGGCATCGGATACCGGGGTTGCCCATCCGGAATCCCATGTCCCGTCGAAACGGCCGGGACGTGCGTCCTTCGTTGGGTCGACAATGTGCGTAAGTCGCGTTACTGGATTAGACAACGGTTCATACGGCTGTCGGGCGCCGAATATTGCCTGCGTGTAGCGAAGCCCGGCCAGGCGCTGGTATGAGGCAAAGCGCGCGCTGGGGTCCCCCTCGGGCTGGCTTTCCCGGAGGAACGAAGACAGCTCCTCACTGGATATCGTGCTCGGAAGCTCGCCGACGACAGTCCGCGTTATCGCACCCCACAATTCCCTGAAGGTCATCCGCTGGGTCGAGGCGATCTCCGCGCTCCTCAGGATTGACACCAGATTGTTGCGCAGGGATTGGTTGCTGAGCGCCTGGATGTTCGCGGCGATGGGGTCGACTAAATCCACATCGCCACTGTTTTGGTGCGCCTTCTGCAGGATGGCACCCACTTCGGCAAACAAGACCCCGGCGGGAGTTTCCCGCGATTTCTCTGAGCGCTCGATGAAATCCTGGACGCTGTATGCCTTCGCTTCTATTCGAGGGGTGGAGTTCTCTCCCTGGGTAATGCGCACCCGCGGGCTGACCTCCAACATCGAGCAGGTATCCAGATAGACGGCAAGGATCTCCGCTCGAGGGGTGCCGCCTTCCGTTAGGGTGCCGGACTTTAAATAGTCCTTTGTGGCGTGGGCGGATATTCCCCATAGTCCGTCCTGGCTTTTTCCTCCGTGCAGCCACGCCACGAGGCATGCCCCTGCTTCGGCATCCGTGGAACCAGACAGCGGGTTCCCCGATTCTTCGACAAGGATTCCACGGTTTACGCACGCGAGAAGGTACTCCCCACCACGCGCAGCATTCGAGGCGTCCAAGACTAGCGAGCCCTGTTCCTGTCCGTGGTTCCGGATGGTTGCATCATTGATGACGACCAGCCGGTCGTCACCGGACGGACCGACTGCATATTCGTAGGTGCGATGGGCGAGACCGTCGTTGTGTGCGTTTACCTCACGCCATTCCGATACCACTGCTGCGGCCGCATGGGACTTCCCTGCGCCGGGTCCTCCGATGAGGAAGAGCATCCGGGGGAGACCACCGTTTCGGAGACCGTCGCTGAACCACTCTGTTGCCTCATCGACCCCTGCCGCCCGGGGTGCGGTAGGCCAGAAAGAATCAACGGAATCCGAAGGCCGCGCAGCGACGTCGGATCCTCCTGTCGACCTACTCCAAAGTTCTCGGAGCGCACCCCAGTAATCCACTGAATCCTGCATATTTCCCCCACTTTTTGCTGCATCTGTGGCAGTCTCGATTTCCAAAGAACCACGCGACACGTTTATCAGGACTAAACGGCCGGCATCCACGATGCTCGCAATGACCTCCCCACCTTCGCAATGCTCTCCAAGTCCGGTGACCCACAGGCGAGTATCGCCCCTCGTGGCAGACCGGTAGAAGTTTGCCTTGGTCTCGATCAGCTCGCCAGCAGGGTCGAGAAGCGTTGCTGTCACCGATACTTTGTGTTCAGGACCGTTTAGCTGCTTGCCGTAATTGTGGATGCCGTGTCGATGTAGGAATCCACGGTACTCCCACGTGGCATCGAGGATGGACTTTTCAAGGCCCGTCTTCGTTGGAGACAAGAGTGCATATTCGAGACCTAGTTCATCGAGACTGGCGAGGTTGGCACGCTCCACCTCGGTAAAATCCCCCATTGGTGCCATTAAGCAATAACCTCCGCTATTTTTCGTCCGACCGCATTAGACAACCACGGCGAGACGGCATTTCCAACCTGCGAATACTGGGGCACTTCAACCTTGCGACGCTGCGCACCGGTCGTTTCCTTACCGAGGAACTCAAAGGTATCGGGGAACCCCTGGAAACGGGCAAGCTCGCGTACCGTGAAGATCCGAGGCTTCTCGGGGTGGACGTAGTCGTCCGGGAGGGTAACCACCGTCCTGGCCGGCATGTCCCATCCCAGTACCTTCTGCGAGTGTTTCCTCGTGCCAAGCTCCATAACGAGGTCCACGAGTTCCTCAAGGTTATTCGCGAGCCGGGTGCCGTCCGGGGACTGGGCCGGCATTGTCGCTCCCGCTAGCTGGGTCTTCGCGTACAGCTGTGCATCTGAGAACGGGAGTGACGTCACCTTGGAGACAACCTTTTGGTCCAGGCCCTCTGCGCTCAGGTACTGGTAGAGGCGGAAACGCTGCATTGTCTTGGGCGCGTGCTTCCGAGTGACGTGGTTCAAGACCCGCCCCCGCCGTGGCAACCTGCAGATGTCCTCTTTGTGCTTGAGGTCGGCCAGGTATTCGCTGTTTCCATGATCGGGCTTGCCGTCCTGGAGATCGGCGACAGCATGGCGGACAGTGCGCAGGGACGTACGGGTGATTGTCGGTTGCGGAGCGAGGGGAGGCACCGTCCCTACCTCATCGGCGAACCCGGACCGCCAAAGGGTGCCCTCAGTTTCGATTCCCTTTGCTGCTGCGATGTCCGCACGAAGGCCGATAATCATGAGCCGGGGCCTGTGCTGGGGTGCGCCGTAGTGCATTGCGTTGACATGCACTCCCTGGACTTCGTATCCGGGTGCTGTTTCCCGGAGGGCCTGCTGCAACTGCACGAATGACGATTCGAGGTCTTCAGAGAATCGCTGGTTCATACCAACGACGTTCTCGATGACGACGGCTTTTGGCTGGACCTTTTCGACGAATTGGAGGTATTCCCAGGGCAGCTTGTTCCTTGCGTCTTCCGGGTTACGACGACCAGCGAGCGAGAAACCCTGGCAGGGAGGCCCGCCCACCACCAGATCGATCCCCTCAGCTGCAATTTCACTCATGACCTCTTCGTCGCTGAGGAGGGCAGAAAGCTCACGCACTACTACACGTGCTGAGGCTTGCTCCTTGACCGGTGAGTTGACATGGCGCATCCAGCCCGAAATATCCGAGGCGTCGCCCACCAGATTGTGGTAGAAGGTCCGGGCAGCCATATCGGATTTTTCGACGGCCAGTACCAGCTCGCCGCCCGCCTGTTCGATACCGAGGGACAGGCCGCCGCAGCCGGCAAAAAGGTCAATATATTTCATCACCGTCCCATTCTGCCGTACGGCACGGACAGAAGTCCAGGACGGGCCCACCGCGCTGTGGGCGGCGTGCTCCTTACCCGGCGCTCCGGTGTGCTTTGGCTGGTCCACCGAGATACTCCGTCACCGCGGCTGGAACTCCCTGCGACGCCTTGATGTCGCACTCCCACACCACGAGGCTTTCCCATCCCAAAAGGTCCAGTTGGGCTAGCTGCTGCTCGTCCCTGGCCTGGTTTTTCGCCCGCTTATCCCGCCAGAATTCGGTGTTGGTCTTGGGCAGGCGCGATCCCACTGGACAGTCATGGCCATGCCAGAAGCACCCATTTACGAAGACGACTTTCTTGCGGCTGGGAAACACGAGATCTGGTTTTCCCGGCAACTTCCGGTCGTGTAGCCGGTACCGGTGTCCCAGGGCGTGAAGGCCTTTGCGCAGGAGCAGCTCGGGTTTGGTGTTCTTTGACTTGATTTTGGCCATGTGGGCGCTGCGTTGCCCCGGGTCCATGAAGTCTGCCACAACCCCATTCTAGGAAGCAGGCGCTTTCGGCAGAACGAAAATGTCCGTGGTGAAGATTACAGTTGGGCTCAGATGTTTCTAGGGGGAATCATGTTTAACGGTCAGGCGCGGGGTGGGGAAGACACTCGCGGTCCAGCGACAAGTGGTTTGGTACGGTCATTACCGGGCAACGTACACGGCGTGCCTTATCGGCACGAGCTTCCTGCCTCAGTCGACTACCCGGGCCTGTATGCCTGGCAGCAGGAGGCGGTCGATGCCTGGAGAAGCCAGGCGCGCCGAGGCATAGTCGAAGCGGTAACGGGCGCGGGCAAGACCCGAGTGGGTGTCGCAGCTGCCTCTGATGCCCTGCGGAAGGGCTTCAAGGTGCTTGTGCTCGTGCCCACGACTGAACTCCAGAACCAATGGGTCCGAACCTTGAAAAAGACCCTTCCGGGCGTCAAGCAAGGCACCCTCGGGCACGGGCGGCAGGACTCCCTGGCAACAGTTGACGTTCTGGTGGCCATTGTCCATTCAGCTGCGACAAGGGAGCTCCTCGCCGGACACAAGGCGGGGCTCCTCATCGCCGACGAGTGCCATCGCTACGCGTCGCCGATGTTCGAGAATGCGCTGCAGGACGGGTTCGACTGGCGCCTGGGACTCACCGCTACGCACGGACGCACGGACGGCGCCCAGCTCGACCGGCTTGATCCGTTCTTTGGCGATGTGGTCTATTCCCTCTGGTATGACCGTGCCTTGCGTGATGAGGTGATTTCTCCCTTCATAGTGGCTCTGGTGGGCGTAGACCTTGCGCCCGCAGAAATGGCTGAGTACCAAAAGCACACGGAAGTGATGAATGACGCCGGCCGGTGGCTGGAACGGTATGAACGCATTATGCCTAGTCCTTTCGCGAAGTTCATAGCCGCGGTGGGCCGGCTCACCGAGACAAAGGAGGTGGGACTGGCTCCCACTCTGGCCCGCAAGTACATGACGGCGATGTCGACCAGGCTCGCACTCCTCGCGGAAACCGAAGCCAAGAACGCAGCGATGTCCCATCTGCGGGAGACCGCCGCAGCTTCAAGGGGAACCCTTATCTTCACCCAGAGCCAGGCGTCCGCCCGCGCAGCACAATCCATCTTCGATGGAACCGATTGCCGTGCATCCGCCCTGTATAGCGGAGTGGACGAGGCGGAGCGGGCTTTGAACATGGAGGAATCCGGCACCGGCATTTCCCAGGTGCTTGCAGCTCCTCGAATACTGGATGAAGGTATCGACGTCCCCGAAGCCGATCTGGGGATAATCGTCGCTGCCAACCGCAGCCAGCGACAGATGGTCCAGCGTCTGGGACACATCATTCGAAAAAAGGCCGACGGCCGCCATGCTCGTCTTGTCGTCTTGTACGCTAACAACACCGTCGAGGACCCCACCATCCGCGGGGACGAGCACCTTGGCCGCATCCTTCCCCACGCAAAGGAGCTCGAGTACTTCGACATCTCGCGCGACCTGGATCGGCTCATTGCATTCCTCGCATATCCCCTTTCCGAATCGCCTGCCGCCGAGTCGGGTCCCGAGGGGGCAGTTCCCGTCGGTCCGACAGTCGGTCAGGGTTTTCAGGGTGCCCCGGGAGATTCAGGGGTCCAGCCGGAAGTGCCGGAACCGGCCGTCGTCGTCGACCTGGATGAAGAATCCCCAGACGTCAATGTCGATCCGGTTCGCGACTATGTGCGGCAAATCGGGAAAACTCCCCTCCTGACGGAAAGCCAAGAGGTCGACCTCGCCCTGCGGATCGAAGCCGGTCTGTACGCCGAAGAGAAGCTCGCAGCCGATCCGAACATGGCCCCCAGGCTCAAGCGCGAGCTGCAGTGGGTTTCGCACGACGGCAGGCGCGCCAAGAACCACCTCATCGAGGCCAACCTGCGCCTCGTGGTGTCCTTGGCCAGACGCTACACAGGACGTGGTCTAGCGTTCTTGGACCTTATCCAAGAAGGAAATATTGGCCTTATACGAGCGGCTCACCGCTATGACTACGCTAAAGGCTTCAGGTTCTCGACATACGCCACGTGGTGGATCCGCCAGGCCATCACCCGCGCCATGGCGGACCAGGCGCGTACCATCCGCATCCCGGTTCACATGGTGGAAGCCATGAGCAAGCTAAGGGGAATCCGGCGCCAACTGGCACTGGACCTCGGGCGTGAACCTTTACCCGAGGAAACGGCCCTACGGGCAGATATGAGTGTTGAGAAGGTCGAGGAGCTGCAGTCTTACGGGCACGCTCCCCTTTCCCTGAATCTTCAGGTTCCGGGCCTCACTGAGGGCGATGACTCGCTCGCCGACATTATCTACGACCCCAGCGATCAGACTCCGCCAGAAGTCGTAAGTTTCACGTTGCTCCAGGAACAGCTTCATTCGGTGCTAGATACGCTGTCGGAGCGTGAAGCCGGTGTTGTTGCCATGAGGGTCGGCCTAACGGACGGCGAACCGAAGACACTCGATGCGATCGGCAAAGTTTACGGCGTTACACGAGAACGTATCCGCCAGATTGAGAAGAAAACGATGGCAAAACTTGCACATCCCTCCCGTTCGCAGGTTCTTCGGGACTACTACGACGGTCATGTGCCGTTGCCATCATCCAGGTTCATGCCCGAGTCCGGTCCCCTGACCCCACAGTTACTGGAGGACCCCCAGTTGGAGTTCGAAGTTGGTGAGCACGTTACGGTCATCGAGGGTCCCTTCGAGACCCTTCGCGGCGTGATCGCTCAAATCGAGCCCGACTCCGACCAGCTACTGGTCATGGTGACCATCTTCGAGCGAGAAACTCCTGTCACGCTTGGCTTCCAGCAGGTCTCGAAGATCGACGAGCCCCTTGGAGTTTTGTTCTAGTCCCAGCTAAGGCGCTGGGACTGAAATAGAGGTGGATACCTGATACTCGCCCTACCTTCGACTGGGATAACCCTTGTTTAGAAGCTTTTTGCCAACCGAGAGCTCGGTGCGCTGGACCTCCCCTGCTATGTCCAGCAGGGATCGTCCTTGAGTGTGCATAAGCGTAATACGCGCCATTTCTTCATCCGTATAAGGCTGGCCTTGCCGGTGGGCGCCGCGGCGGCTGGATAGATCGCCTGAGGGGGACAAGAGCTGCTCAACTAGGTATCTAGCCACCTCATCCGGGTCCTTGCCAGCGCGGTCCGCTATTCGTCCCACCGTCATGCCGTCCCTGCAGAGCGCGAGGATATTTTGCGCATCCGCCTGTATCCAGCCCTTGGGCAGCCGGTGATCCACCTCAGTCGGACTGCCTCCAAGCTGGTGCGCCTGAGGTGCTACAGGTGCCACACCGCTGCGACTGCCCGGCAGGAGTAAGCCGTTGCCCGTAATTCCCAGTTTCCTAGAATCCAGGGCGGCAACGAGCGCCTCATCCAATCGTTGCCCAATACCAGCTGTAACCCGCTTGCCTCCAAAAACCCGGACGGCCTGCCTCTTTAGCTCCTCCGGTGCGAGTCCGGCGGCATCCCGGCAGAGCTCAGCCATCGCATTGCCGATTTCCACCAGGCTGACGTGCTCTATCTTCCGCGGCTCAAATTCGTCGGCTTCCCGGTACGCTACCCACGTTGTCGGATCCAGCGACGTAGGCCAGACGAACTCGTCCCGGTCCACATGGAACTTCTTACGGTCGATCAGCTTCAAGACGGACGCTGCCCGCTGCCCGTTCACCTTGTTCAGGTCAAACTCGGCGCAGACCAGCTTCGCCAGCCGTGCCGTATGAACGGGCCCCTCGGCTTCGACAATCGCCTCGAGCACGGCACGTACGGTTTCGCGGGCGCGGGGAGATGAGCCGAGGTTGTCCAGGTATTCGATGCCGCCGGTTCCCCGGCAGGACCACGGGACGTACGGCTGAGCGTTCGACACCGGAGCAGCCGGAGGAATCGGGACAGCCTTGACCACAGCGGGCTCGGGCCGTGCCACGGGAACCGGCGCAACGACCGGCTCCCGCACCTCAACCTCGGGCTCCGCCAGCAGGTCTTCGCGACGGATTTCCTTCTCCAACCGGTCCAGCACCGCTGCCGTATCAGACAGCCACTCCGGCAGCCACACCCGCTGGACCGACGGCCACCGCAGCATCCGTGAAAGCACATCGGTGGGCAGCCCGTCCCGGTCCCCCACCGTGCCGCGGGCAGCCCAGACCGGCGAATCCAACAGCACCGCCATCAACGGGCGCTCCGGTTCCTCGGGCAGCGCCACGCTGATATCGACCTTGAAGTCGGACAGCCCGACGTCGGTGGAGACCACCAGCCCGCGCTCACGCAGGGCATCGGCGATCTGTTCCCGGTGACGGTCCACGGCGGGCTTCCGCCGGCCGTCGGACGGCAGGGCGTCGGTTCCACTGGCCGCGAGATCCAGGTAGCTGCGCAGGTGCTTGATGCCCAGCGACGAGGTCTCCTCCGCCCGCAGGTCGGACGGATCGAAGCTGGAGAACACGATGACCTGCCGCCGGGCACGCGTGACCGCTACGTTGAGCCGGCGTTCGCCGCCGCTGCGGTTCAGCGGACCGAAGTTCAGCGGCAGGTAGCCCCTCTCGTTTTTCGAGAAGCCGGTGGAGAACAGGATGGTGTCCCGCTCGTCGCCCTGTACGTTTTCCAGGTTCTTCACGAAGAGCCCGTCCGGCGCGTCCAGTGCTTCGGCAATCCGGGGGTCGTCGGCATCGCGCAGCAGCGACTCGATGTAGGCGCGTTGCTGCAGGTTGAAGGTCACCACGCCCACCGAGGGATACACCTGCGGCGAGGCGAGGAAGCGGCGGCGGATCTCCGCCACGACTGCCTCTGCCTCCACCGGGTTGGTCCTAAGCAGTTTGCCTTTGCCGGTCCGGT
This sequence comes from Arthrobacter sp. zg-Y895, assembly GCF_020731025.1. Lineage (NCBI taxonomy): Bacteria > Bacillati > Actinomycetota > Actinomycetes > Micrococcales > Micrococcaceae > Arthrobacter > Arthrobacter sp. zg-Y895. The sequence continues at coordinate 220,035 of NZ_JAJFZY010000005.1, read as the reverse complement.
TGAAGTGCCCGCCGGTAACGCGGATGAAGTTCACGCCGTAGCCGTTCACGTCGGCGCTGGCGCTGCCGTGCACAGGTGCCGGGAAGGACGAGAGCTTGCTGTCGTAGTACTGCTGGTTGCTGAAGGCGATCAGTGATTCATCCTGGCTGCGGTAGTGCCAGGTCAGCCACTGCCGGGGAACCCGCGCCGATACGCATTCGGAGAGGATCGATTCCTCATCCGTCACCGTGTCCGCTGCGTCATCCTCTTCGTCGTCCCCGTCCAGGCTGGTTTCGGCGAAGGAGGTGGGCGGCATCTGCTTGCTGTCGCCGACGACGACGACGGAACGTCCGCGGCCCATCGCACCAACGGCGTCGGCCACCCGGATTTGGGACGCCTCGTCGAAGACCACCAGGTCGAACAGGTCTGACCGTGCAGGGAAGAAACGCGCCACGGAGTCGGGGCTGACCAGGACGCACGGCGTGATGCGGGTAATCAGCTCACCGAAATTCTCCAGCAGTGGACGGACCTTCATCCCGCGCTTGGAGCCCAGCTGGCGGTGCAGCTTGCCCATCTGTCCTGCTTCGGACTGCGGATTGAAGCTGCGCTGCGCTAACACTTCCGCGGGCACGGCGGCCTTCAGCTGTTGGCGGATGGCGGCGGAACGCGCGATGAAACGGTCAATCATCTTTTCGTGGCTGCGTGCCTCGAAGCGGTCCAACCCGGTCGCCGCCGAACGCTCGCTTTGGGCAGCGAGGGCAAGGCCGCGTTCGAACGCGCCGACGGCGTCGTCGGCAGGAATTGTCCCGGACTTGAGCTGCTCACGGGCAGCGCCCAGACCCGCAACGTTCAACGGCTCGAGTGCCTTGACGAAGTCCAGCCAGCGGGCCAGCGACGGCAGTCCGGGACGTTCGACGTCGCGGCCGCGGCTGGTCTGGTTCCAGCGGTCCACCAGAGTGGAACCGCCCAGCCACGCTTCGAGGTCCTCGTGCTCCACCCCCGCAGCTCTGAAAAGGTCAGCTGCAGCCTGCGAAAGATCGGTGGCAGTCTTCCCCACACTGTCGGGCACCTGCCCTGTCTTACGTAGGTAGGTGCGCAACACCTGCAGGAACGTCTGCTCCCCCGGCCTGCCGGTGACCTTGACAAGGTCAGACGCCCAACGGAGCCAATCCACCGAGTGATTCAGCATCTGCAGGCCTGCGTCGGTCAGCGGGTTCCAGGACTCTGGCAACCCAACACCCGGCACCGAAGCCGCCTCACCGGCCAGACCGCGCGTTGCGCTCTGGACGGTGAGCAGCGCTTCGGTGAGTGCAGGGATTTCCTTGGGTTTCACCACGATGCCGGGGCGGATGTAATCGGCCAATTGGTCGCGGACGGCGATCAGGCGTTTCTTCCGCCCGAAGAAACCGGATTCCGCCGCAGCAACTGCTTGGGCATGAAGATCTGCCATGGGAAGGTCCATGGCTTCGGGCACCACCTTGTCCAGCCCGGGATGGGCGGCACCTATAAAGGCCGAGACCTGGCTGCCCAGGCCCTCGATGGCGTTGTTCCACCGCCGGGAGGCCACTTCATCCAGCAGGTCCAGGTCTAGGGTGCCGGCGGACAGCACCTCCCGGAGCTTGGCGAGGTCGGCCACGGTGCGTGCCGATTCCACCACCCGGGCAAATTCGGGATCCGCCGTGGTCCGGTCAAGGGCGGCTTGGAACCGGCGGGCTGCGCCGTTCACGACCTCCGCCTTGGCTTTCGTAAGCGGGCGGGTGATAAACCCCCACGGCGTGCGGTCACCCGGAGCAGCTGGGTCGGCAACATCTGGAAGTTCGGCCAGCAGGCTTCGCAGCTGCTGCAACTGGTCAATGCTGGTCTTTTCGACAAAGGATTCCGGGACGGAGAGCGGCTCAGCTTCGTCCCCGACGGCGAGTTCCTTGGTCCGGGCACTGTAGAGCGAGAGCTCGGCGTTGTTTTCGTCGTGGAGGCGTGCGGCGTAGCGGACGAGTCCCCGCCGTGCCTTGTTCAGCTCGCTCACCGCGGCGTCCAGGCCTTGGCGGTCCGGATCGGCGTGGTGGTCCAGGGCGCGCCGGATCTGTTCCCGGACCGCGGCCGGTTTGCTCCCTTTGTCATGGAGGTCCAGCGCGAAGACACCCATGCCGACGTCGTCGAGCCGCTTCTGCACGACCTCCAGCGCTGCGCGCTTTTCGGCCACGAAGAGGACCCGTTTCCCGTCGGCCACGGCGCGGGTCAAAAGGTTGGTGATGGTCTGGGACTTGCCGGTGCCGGGAGGTCCTTCCAGGACGAAGGTCTTTCCTGCGACCGCTTCGGAGATGGCCTGCAGCTGGGATGAGTCTGCCGGGATGGGCACCCGTGCCGCGAGTTCGTCGAGGTCTTCGCCCGTTTCCGTGGTGGCCGGATCGGTGAACGGGTCAGTGGGCGTGCTGACCAGGTGGCGGACCAAGGGGTTCTTGGATAGTTCTTCCCAATGCTCGTCCAAATCCTTCCAGAGCCGGAATTTGGCGAACTGCAGGATGGACAGGTCCACGGTCGGTTCCACCCGGAACGGCAGTCCCTTGGCCTGGACGGCGGACCGCACTGCGCCGAGCGCAGCGTCCAGGTCGATGCCTGAGTGGTCCTCCTCCGGATCCGCGAGCCCGGGGATTTCCATCCCGTGTTCCATGCGGAGCTTTTCGAGCAGGCAGTAGTTCGGCGTCGAGCCGCCCGTTTCGTCCAGGACAACCTCGTAGGGACCCTGTTTCGACGTCGGGCGCAGTTGAACCGGCACCAGGACCAGCGGGGAACGGAGTTCCTTCCCGTCGAGGCTCCATACCAGCGACCCCAACGCCAGATACAGGTTGTTGGCACCGGTTTCCTCAATCAGGGTTCGGGCTTTATAGGCCAGGCTGCGCATCCGCGACTGGTAGCCGGCCTCGGTGACGTCGGCGAACACGGCGTGGCGCTTGACCAGCATGTCTGCCAGCTGTTCCTGCGGCAGGTCGCGGCCGTAGCGGACGCCTCGTTCGCGGTGCATGGCGGCGACGTCGTCGGAGGCGGCCAGCGTGATCGGGGTTCCGGCACTGATCAGGTCCTCGAACTGCCCGATCCAGCTGTCCGGTACCGCCAGCGGGAAGCGTGCGGTCTTGGTGAAATTGATCAGCCGGTTCCGCAGGCTGAGGTCAAGCAGCGCGTTCTTCCATTGGCTGATACGTGGGGGGAGCTGCTTGGCGTCGGCCCGGCTCTTGGATCCCCGTCCGCTGCCCTGGGGTACTGACGGCATTTCCGGACGCGGGGGCGTGTACTCGTAGACCTCAACTTTTCCGCCCGCGTTGGTGAGCCGGGCCGGGATGGGCCGGATGCCGGCGCTGCGGGCGCCGAAGATATCCACGACACCACGGACCTCGTCCATCTCTCCGGTCAGGTAGCGCTTGTACGCGGCGTCGTGCACCTCCTGCGGTCGGAAGGTTTCGCCGCCGTCCGTGACCATCGTGGATTCCAAGAGGCGGATGTTGCCCAGGTCCACTTCGTTGACCAGATAGGCCGCTTCTTCCAGTGCAGGAGTTTGGAAGTTGCGTTCATTTCGCCAGTAGCCAGCGAAAATGTGACCGTCCATCAACCACAGGTTTGCCTGCAACCCGGCGAACTCCAACGCCGCAGCCAGGATCACCGTGGTATCCATGCACGTGCCGAACTGGCCGTTGAGAACCTGCTCCGGGGTCCGGATCCTCTGGGCGTGCTGGCCCCACGACGGAGCAGGCTCGCTGTACCGGATGCCGCGGTTCTGGACCGCCCGGAAGATGGCCCAGGCAATCGCATCGGCGCGTTCGGAACCTGATTGGTAGCCGTTCAACGCACTGTTGCCGGTCTCTGCCTTCAGGAAGTCGGACGCTTCTGAGCACAGCTTCGCGATTTCCGGATGGTTGGGCTGGACGAAGGCCGCGAGGGATTCCAGCGCCAGCAGTCCGCGCCGCAGCTTCCAGTGCTGCGCTCCGAGCAGTTCAATATCCCGGCTGGCGGACGCCACGACGTCGTTATCCACCTTGAGCTCGGCACGGACGGTGCCCTGCTGGCGGTCTTCCAGCTGCAGCATGGCTGCGGGATCGCCCTGCAGATTGGGGCTGGACAGAGTAATGGAACCGCCTGCGGGGATATCCAGGTAATGTTCGCTGGTCCGGGATACAACGCCTATTTCGGCGGTGAGGCTGAGCTGCAGTACTGCCCCACGGATTTCGGGGCCGGGGTTCGCCACAACGAGACGGTTTATGACCTGCCCGCCGTTGTAGGACATGGCATAGCTAACCTCCGAGGCGGTCTCGAGGGTGATGGTGGTTCCCTGCGGAGCATGGACCGTTGGGGCCGGCCGCAGGGGCACTTCTTCTTTGTCCAAGGACAAGGGGACGAGGGTTGGCGCAGGCAGATCCTCTTTATCAAGGGACAAGGGGACCTGGACTGGGGTAGGAGCCACTGCACGGGGGCGCGGTGCGGCGGGGACCGGGGCGGGGCCAGCGGGGACCGGAGCCGCTGTGCTGGTGTCCCGGAAGTCTTTCAACAGCTGCTGGGCTTCCGCAGCCTGTTTGTCCAGCCGCATCCACCGCATCAATCGCAGGGACGTATCGATGGCCCGGGCCACATCGTCGTCGGAAAACGGCTCGTTGTGGGCCCAATTGTTTCGGACCTGCCGCAGTTCCTTGGCGTAGGCGCCGGCTTCCTGCGGGAGGGCAAACGGATAGCCCAGCGTCCCGAGGCGTTCAGTGAGTATGCGGAGCTGTGCCTGGACGTCATTGGCTTTATACGTCTTGAGTCCGCGGCCCGCCTGTTCATCCTTTCGGGACAGCAGCGACGGCCAGTCGACTCCGGGTGAAACTTCGGCCATCGCCCGTTCGATGTAGGGTTCCAGCCCCTTGGACAAGATTTCCAGGATTCGCCCGATGAACTCCCGGTTGGATAACGCCATGCCACTTCCCTACGCTTCGAGCGGCCCCTCCCCTGGCGCCGCTTTGCCAGAATATACCGCGGCTGGCTCGCTCCCGGGTTCATTCATACGCATATAAGACCGGTTGCTGTGCGCTCGAGGCGTTTCCGGTTCCTTTACACATTCAACGGGCTTCCCATGCCGCTAATGGAGTTACAAAAAGTTAGCTTCGCAAGTTACAAAAAATGTTCAGCTACCTCCGCTCAGAAAATGTCAGCGCCGGAACCTACTGTGATCCCTGTCGCAGCAATTCCGTCCCAGCATCAGGAGGCAGTTATGAGTTTTCCCGTACCTGTAGCACCGGCTCGGCCCTTCATTTCCGCCGCCGATACCGTTGCGGCCCGAAGCGGTATCTCTGTGCGTGTATCACCGAAGCACGGGTTGCAGGTCTGGGCTGTTGTCAGAACCCAAGGCAGCCAGGTCGCGGCAGTTCAGTCCGGGATTTGGAATCCTTCGTGTCCCGACGGACAGCGGAGTCTTTACGGCGCTGTGCGCCAGGCAGTGAACTACCAGCTCGAAGCGGGCACCCAGGAGATCTACTGCGACGACGAAAACGCTGCGACCAGCCTCCAGGCCCTGGGGGTGTCCGCCAGCTTCCAGTACCCTCCAGCCGTCGCCATCACTGCCCTGGACGAGGCAGTTGCCGTGGAAATCAACGGCCGGTTCGCACAACTGACCATCACCACCGATTCGTCGCGTGGAAAGTGCTTTCCCTGGCTCGGGCACGGCTGGGTACTGGACTTCGGCGGGGAAGCACGTGTGAAGCCGGGGCAGAAGGTCTCCGAAGGAGACAGCATCCTCGAAGGCGAGCTACGGTCAATCAGATTCGGCTTGCAGGCTGCCCGGGGTGTCTATTCATCGGCTTTGCAGGGCGGCACCGCCATCACTGTTCGGTCGGACAGCCAGCTGGCCCTCCGCATGCTCACGGAACCAGGTTTCGCACCGCCGTCGGCAAGCCGCTTTTGCCGCGAGGAAGTAGCTCGCATCCTTGGATACACCCGCGACGCCCAGGTGTGCTTCCTGTGGGTCAAAGGCCACAGCGGCGACCCGCACAACATGGCAGCCGACCGGTTGGCCGTGCTTGCCCGAAGGTCCCGCGAGGCCGATCTCAGCTTCGAAGCGGTACAGCGCCTCACAGCGTTGGCGCACCAAGATGTATTGAACGACATCCGGCGCTCCCGCATGGCACTGGCAGCCTGACCACATTTCTGATCAACGTCAAGCATTAGGGGATCCCATGACCCAGACATCACAGACATCTTCACCCAGTCCCTCGCGCCCTACCGCGCAGAAACGAGACGCGGCCATGGTGCAGAGGTACATCGAGGGGGAAACCCTCGAAGCCATCGGCGCCGACTATGGGGTTACGCGGGAGCGGGTCCGGCAAATCGTCAGCAAGGTGGGTGGCAGCATGGCGGCCGAGTCTCGCAAACGCCGGCTGGACAAACGGGAAGCGGAAATCAACGCCGCCGCCCAAGCCTTCATGGCATCGTACGGAGCCGTGGCGCGGACGGCCGCCGCGAGCGGATCGACCCGCACGGAGACCATCCTGAGACTGGCAATCCTTTTCCCGGAGATGGACAAGGACTTGGCAGAGTCGACCCTTCGGGATTCCAGTATCCGGTTTGATTCCCGGGCCCAGGACATATTCTCCAAAGCCGTTGTTGAAGCCGGTCTGTACTACCTTGTGGGCGCCGAGCTGGGTCTTGCTCCGGACCCGCATTTTGCAGCGGCTAACCTGGACCTCGACATGATGACGGAACTGGTCGCCGTCCTCCAGCAAGGAACAGCAGCAGAAGAAGACATCGCAACTATCCTCGGAATCATCGGCGCTGCCAAGCGCCACATCGCCAAGCATCCAGAAACGACGCTTACCGGATCGCGCTATGACGAACTACGCGACGAACTTGTCCCCGCCCTCGGTTGGGAATCCCGCCAGGGTGCGTCCCCCTGGCCGCCGACCCGGCAAACCGTCATGGGGAAGTACACGTATTGGAACGCCGCTTTGGAATCCATCGGGCTGGCAGCGAATCAGCGCGGCCGGACGCCAGGCTTGGTGAAGTTCACCGAAAAGCTTTACCAAAAGGCTATCCGTGACTTCGTGACGGACATGCAGTCGCGCAACCTGCACCCCAGCCATGGGCGCTATGCGGAATGGTGTGCAGACATGAATGCTGCAAACCACGAGTACCCCTCGCCCGCTGCCCTGCGCAATTTCTTCGGTTCCTGGACAGCAGCTCTCCGCTATATCCAAGAACATCCCGCAGCACCGGCAGAGAGCGCAGTCGCTGAAGATAAAGACAATGGCGCTACTCGAGACCCCGTGGCCAGCGGCAAGAAGGAAACGACTGTCGAAGCAGGGGTTGCAACGTGTCCGATTTGTTCACACGAGGCCTGGCCCATCGTCCGCGGCCTGTGGTGTCCGCCAAGTGATGGATCGAAGCCCAAGGTCTGGCCTGCGGGATGCGTGATCACTGACGGACCCCAGCCGCAATGGCGGTGCATGGACAGTTCCTGCGGCTGGGATTGGTAGTTGCAATAGCGGGGCCTGCCGGCAAGGACCCGTCAGCACCTGCTGGTAGGTTGAGTGCACTTAATAACAAGGGGGAGTTCATTGAGTACAGATTCATCCGGTGCTGATTCAGCACCGGGCCCAGGCGTTCGGACGCAGTCGTACACCCGCACGCCCGAAGCACTGCAGGCCCTAGCTGACGCCGTCGCAGGTGCCCAGGGCCGGCCGCTGCAGCCGGTCACGGTGATCGCACCCAGCCGCGCCTCCGCCCTGGACCTGTCCCACTATCTGGGCCGGGTCCTCAACGACGGCCGCGGCAGCGCAGCCGTCCGCACCACCACACTGGATGATCTAGCCGAGGAACTCGCGGCCGCAGCTGGTCGCCTGTCCAGCCGCGCGCCGCTTCCAGCTATGGTCCGTGAAGGCGCCGTCACCGCAGTGCTGGCCGAAGCGCCCGGGCTGTTTGCCGAAGTCGCCGACCAGCCGGCCACCGCGCGCGCGATCGCCTCGACCTCCGCAGCATTGGACGCAGCCTGCCCCGACGACGTGACCAGCCTGTCGCCGCTGGTGCGTGAGGTTGCCCGCGTGCACCGTGCCGCCGCTCGGATCCTGGGGAACAGCTGGTACACCAGCCATGACCTCTACTCCGCTGCCGCCGCCGCACTGCAGACACCGCAGATCCGCAAGCGCCTCGGTCCGGTGATCGGTTTCCAACTCGCCGAAGAGCAGGACCCGTCCGCCGCAGTCTTCCGTGCCGCGCTGGAACAGTACGCAGGCACCGTCTACCTCACTGCAGCATCCACCTCTGCCCCGGGTGAACAGATCCTGAGTGCCTCCGACGCCGACGACGAAGCACGCGCCGTCGTCCGCCTGGTCATCGAAAAGCTGGCAGCAGGCACTCCCGGCCACCGCATCGGCGTCTTCTATTCCGCCGCCGAGCCGTACCGCACCCTGCTGGCCCAACGCCTCGCCGAAGCAGGCATCACCTTCGTCGGCCCGTCAGCACACGGCCTGGCCGACACCGGTCTGGCCCGCGGGCTGATAAACCTCCTCAGCCTCAACCCGGCGAACCCCGATGTCCGGGTCCTCCTGGATGTCATGGCGCAAGGCGTCCTGCATTGGCAGGAGGAAAGCCTACCCAGCAGCGCCGTCTGCGAGCGCCTGCACGCCTCTCCCCCGGCTGAACAGGAGGACGCGGACGAGGACCACGAACCAACGGAAGCGGAACAGAAGCGGCAGCAGGACTACGCCCAGTTCACCGCGTTCATCGCGGTCCTGGGCGAACGCCTGTCTGGAGTTTTCGCTGCCCGGACCTGGACGGAGGTTGCGGACACTCTGGCGGACTTCGTCTCGGAATTCCTCGGGCCCCGGGCCGAGACGGAACGCCCCGAGCTCGGCAAGGCCCGCGAATCAGTCCGCGACGTGATCCGCGACCTCGAACTGCTGCACGGGATCGCCCCGGCGCCCACCGCCGCTGCGGTACGCGCCGCCGTCGCCCGCGGTATCGAGGCCCGTCGATTCTGGACCGGCAACAGCGGCACCGGAGTGGCCCTGGGATCGTACGACGACGGCGTAGGCCGCGACCTCGACGTCGTCTTCCTCACCGGGGCGGCGGACGGGCTCGCCCCCGCCCGTATCCGGGAAAACCCGCTGCTTCCCGACAGCACTGGCCATCTGCTCGCGGTGAAGCTGCCGACCGTCCACGAGCGGGCCGCCGCACGGAAGGACCAGTTCCTACGGCTGCTGGCCACCGGCGTCGAACGCACCATCCTGTTTCCCCGCGGCAACCTGCGCGCCGGCGGAACCCTGCAGCCCTCGCGCTGGCTCGCAGGGACAAAGGTCCGGCATCTGCCCTCCTTCGCGCACGGCCTGATGCACGGCTCCCCCACGGGCGTTGCCGCCACAGGGCAGGAATGGCGCGTCCGCCACCTCCTAGGCAGCGGCCCCCTGACAAGCGACCCGGTACTGGCCGCCGTGTCCGAAATTCGAGCCGACCGCCGGAACGGCACCTTCTCCCGCTTCAACGGCAACCTCACCGGAGTGTCCGGTTCCATCATCGATCCCCAGAAACCCATCTCCCCCACCAACCTCGAGGACTGGGTCATCAGCCCGCTGGCCTACTTCCTGCGCCGCGTCCTGAAGGCCGAATTGTTTGAGGACGTGACCCTCGAGGTCCAGATCAGCAACCTGCAGCGCGGCAACCTGATGCACCAGGTGCTCGAGGACTACGTCCGCGGCCTGACCGACGGCAGCCAGACGGTCTCCTCAGAGCGGCTGCTGGAAATCGCCGAAGCCGCGTTCGAGGCCACCACCAATCCGGCCTGGCTGCTGCACACCTGGGACCGGGACAAATCCCGGATCCGCACCGACCTGCAGAAGGTCCATGATTCGGATCAGCAGGCACGCGACGCCGGCTGGCAGCATCTGGCGGTGGAAGCCGAATTCGGCGCCGAGTCCGGTGAACCGCCGATGGAACTGGACCTGCCCAACGGCAACACCGTCCGGTTCCGGGGCAAGGTGGACCGCGTGGACCGGCATTCCAGCGGCCAGGTGCTCGTCATTGACTACAAGACCGGCAAGGCGGACAAGTATAAGAAGCTGACCCGCGAAGATCCCACCGCCGGTGGAACCCGGTTCCAGCTGCCCGTCTACGGCCTGTTCGCCCGGCGCTTCTCCGCGGACCCCGGGGCGGAGGTCCGGGCCGAATACCGGTTCATCACCGCCGACGGGAAGTACGAACGGGTCGGCTACGACGTGGGCCCCGACGTCGAAAGCCGGCTCCGCGAGGACGCCGGGCTGGTCATGGCGGCGCTGCAGGCCGGGGTTTTCCCGCCGCGGCCCGAATCGGACCGGTACACCAACCACACCACCCTGATGGGCGCCGCGGGTGTGCGGCACATCTGGGAGCGGCTCAAGGATGACCCCGCCCTCAGCGACTATTCCCGCTTCTTCCAGGAGGAAAAATGAGCCAGCCGAAGACCTCCCCCGCCAAACCGGCACTTAAGGACGACGACGATCGGCACCTCATCGGCACCGCCTTGGACACCACCGTTTTCGTCGAGGCAGGTGCCGGCAGCGGCAAGACCCACGCCCTGGTCGGACGCATCGCCGCCCTAGTGGACGGCGGCGTCGACATCGGCGGGATTGCAGCCATCACCTTCACCGAGAAGGCCGCCGGCGAACTCCGGGACCGGCTGCGCCGAGAACTGGCCAAGACCTACGGACTGGACGAGGTCCGGACCGAACGGCGGAACACGGCACTGGACCGACTGGACGCGGCACCCATCGGCACCATCCACTCCTTCGCCGCCCGGCTGATCAGCGAATATCCCATCGAGGCCGGAGTGCCGCCTCTGATCACCGTGGTGGACGAGCTCCGCTCCCAGATCGCCTTCGAACGCCGGTGGGAAGACGCCCAGCAGGCGCTGTTCACCGACCCGGAGGCCGACACCGCACTGCGCGTGCTGCTCGCCGTCGGCGTGACCCTGGACCAGCTGCGGAAGGTCGCCGCTGCCCTGGACGGCAACTGGGACCGGCTGCGGACCCACCCGCCGCAGCGGCAGAGCGTTCCGGTGCTCGACGTCGGGCCGCTGCTGCGCGCCGCCGAGCTCGTCCTCGAACGGAAGACGGACTGCACCGACCCCGCTGACAAGCTCATGAATCAGTTTCCTAAAGTGGAGTCTTGGCGGGCCCGGCTGCAGGAGGTCCGCGGGTCCGGGGATCTCGGCCGCATCATCGACGTGCTGAAGAGCCTGCCCGCAAAAGGCTATTCCGTTGGCAAACAGGGCAACTGGGGCGGCGATGTCAAAGGCGTCCAGCAGCAGTTCCTTGCCTTGGTTGAAGAACGGGATGCGCTTATCGCCGGACAGGTGTCCCCGGCCGTCAACACGGTCAGTGCGGTCTTGGCCGACGTCCTCCTCGCTGCGGCGAAGGTGCGGCAACGCAGTGGCGAGCTCGAGTACCACGACCTGCTCGTCCACGCCCGCGATCTGCTGGTGGGCGAGACGGAAGCCGATGCCCCCGCGCGCCTGCCCCTGCACGGGCGCTACACCCACCTCATGCTCGACGAATTCCAGGACACCGACCCTGTCCAGGCCGAGATCGCGGTCCGGTTGGCCGCGGACACCAGCTGCGGCACCGACGGCTGGGAAGACCTTCAAGTGGCACTGGGGCGCCTGTTTATGGTCGGTGATCCGAAGCAGTCCATCTACCGCTTCCGGCGGGCCGATATCGCCACGTTCCTCTCCGCCCGGGGTCGCGCCGTCACGGATCCAGGGTCCGAGGTGGCTACCCTGCAGACAAACTTCCGTTCGGGAACTGCGCTGCTTGACTGGATCAACACTGTCTTCGGCGAACTGATCGAAGGCAACGGGACAGTCCAGCCGGAATACGCCGACTTGGTGCCGGACCCTGCCCGGCCGGTATGGAACGACGACGACGGACCCGCCGTCGTCGTGCTCGGCCGCGACGGCGGTACTCCCGGCGGGAACGGAAAGGTGAGTGCGGCGGACCGGAACCGGCAGGAAGCGGCCGACGTCGCCGCCGCGGTCCGGCTGGCCACCGGCACCGGCGGAGTGCCGGCGTGGCAGCATCAACCCGGCAACAAGGAAGCGTTTGCCCGACGGCCGCTCGAGCTGCAGGACGTCTGCATCCTCCTGCCCACCCGCACTGCACTGCCCTATCTGGAGGACGCCCTCGACGCCGCCGGTATCGAATACCGGGCCGAAGCCTCCTCACTGGTCTACGCCACACAGGAAGTGACCGATCTGCTGCTGGCGCTGCGGACGCTGGCGAACACCGCCGATCAGGCGGCTTTGGTGCTGGCGCTGCGCTCGGCGCTGTTCGCCTGCGGCGACGACGACCTCTTCCGGTGGAAGCAGGCCGGTGGGGCATGGAACCTGTACGCACCGGCTCCCGAGGGACAGGAGGACTCCCCTGTCTGGAAAGCCCTGTGCTATCTGGCCACCCTGCACCGGGAACTGCCGCTGCTCTCCCCTGCGGAGCTGATCGAGCGGATCTCTGCGGACCGGCGGGTGCTGGAGGCGGCAACCGATACGCCGCGCTACCGCGACGTGTGGCGGCGGATCCGGTTCGTCATTGATCAGGCGCGTGCCTGGTCCGAGGCGACCCACGGCGGGCTGCGGGACTATCTGGTGTGGGCCGCGTCCCAGCAGGAAGAGAACGCCCGCGTCAAGGAGGCCATGGTCCCCGAGACTGATATGCAGGCCGTGCGGATCATGACCATCCATGCCTCCAAAGGCCTGGAATTCCCAATGGTGGTTCTGGCCGGCGCCGGATCCGCTCCGAAGGCCTCGTCTGCGCCCGCCCTGTGGGACGACGCCGGCAACGTTTTTGTCCGTTTCCTCAAGGGCATAGAGACGCACGGTTATGCCGACGCTGACGCGGTGGAGAAGGAGTTTGCGGAGGCCGAGCGCCGCCGACTGCTCTACGTTGCCTGCACCCGGGCCGAAAGCCATCTGGTGGTGTCTCATTACAACGGGTCCTCGAGCAGCCTCAGCGGTCTTTTGGAAGGGGTCAACGACGTCGAGCGAGCACCGAGTCTGGAGCTGCCGGAGGAACTCCTGCCTCTACCCAAAGCCCGGACCTCAGCGGATCCGGTGCAAGATTTTGGGGCTTGGCTGTCGTCGAGCACCGGCTGGGCCGCGGAATCGGCGCGGGTGTCCCGGACCTCGGTCACCGCACTCGCGAAGGGCAAAGGCACGGGGGTAACGACGGATTATGGGGTCGCCGAGGCCTTCTACGCTCCGGCGGGGGTTGAGGAAGTGCTTCCCAGGTACTCCGGTATCCCGGAGGAACACGGGCCGGTGTTCGGTACCGCGCTGCACCGTCTGCTGGAACTCACTGATCTGGAGCTGTCGCCGTCACTTCCCGGGCTGGCGGCCGACGTCGCCGCGGGTGCGGGGCTGCGCAACGCAACCGATCTGGAGGCGTCCGCCCGGTCAGCCCTGGAGAGTGCGCCTGTCCGGCGGGCTGCCGAACGCGAGCACTGGCTGGAGCTGCCGATCATGGTGCCGGAGACCGGACACACCGTGGAGGGCATCATCGACCTGATGTACCGGGAGGAGGACGGCAGCCTCGTGGTCGCCGACTTCAAGACCGATATCAGCGTCAGCGAGGACCAGCTGGCTGCCTATTGGCGACAGCTGGGCACCTACGCCAAGATGATCGGCCGGATCACCGGGGAAGAAGTCAGCGAACTCGTGTTGATTTTCTGCCGCGCCAGCGGTGCCGAGGTCCTGAGGAGGACGCGTGGCTAATGTGACTGCATTCAATGAATCGGATCTAAGAAGTCGGGGCTTCACCGGCTTCAAGGCGTTCGGCGACCTTGATCTGGGCGACGTGCCCCGAGAGCCCGGCGTCTACGCAGTGCTGCGGAGCGCGAACAGTGCGCATGAAGTGCTCGACACCAGCGTGGGCGGATGGTTCAAGGGCGCGGACCCGACGGATGATCCTGCCAAGCTGAAGGGCCGGTTGTGGGATGCACCGACGCTTTATATCGGCAAAGCCGATGCGGGTACGAGCAGCACCCGCGGCCTGCGGAAGCGGATCAGCGAGTTCGCTAAGTTCGGTCAGGGTCTACCGGTCGGCCATTGGGGCGGGCGGTACATATGGCAGCTCTCAAACTCTCGGGACCTCCGTATCGCTTGGCTTCCGGTTACTAATCGGTCCGCCAAGGTCGTCGAGGACGAGCTACTGGAGGAGTTCTTCGTGGCCTACGGCCAGCTACCCTTTGCGAATCTTCGGCGGTAAGTCCAAACTCCAGGCCGATCCCGGCCTCTTCGAACACCCCTATGAAAAGGAAATACCTTGTCTAAATCTGACATCTCCACACTGGTTGATTTCGTCCAGGCTGAGCTTCCACGCGACACCTGGAAACCTTGGCCCGGCGGCTGGCCGGAGCAGGTCGAAGCTGCCCTTATCGATGCTGTACTGAGTATCGCCGCTAAGTACGGAACACCGGAGAATGGTGTGCGCGGCGCGGTCTCCCGATACCGAAAGGCAGTAGGCACAGACCGACCGAATGATCTGGTGCGACTGGCCGGCCGTGATCCCGAGGAGCTGCAGGCTGTCCTCAATGACCAGAAGGTCAGCGGACGCACTAAGGCCTCTGCGATCGTTGAGGCCGCGAACAACCTGCTGGCAGCAGGCGTGAATTCGGCAGCCGATCTGGATCCTCGGAACCCGGCCCATAAAAAGGCCTACACCGATGTTCATGGGCTGGGGTGGGTGACCTGGGAGTATTTCGGAATGCTGCTGGGCAAGCCGGGCATCAAGGCGGACCGTTGGATTATTCGTTTCGTCAACCGGGCACTGTGCCGTGAAGCGCCAGCCGCGGAGGCCCGGTCACTTCTCATCGAGGCGGCCAGGGAACTCAACGCGACACCCACAGAACTCGATCACGCCATCTGGGCATACGAACGTGACTACCAGGAACCTGAACGAGGAGCGACCGCGTGAATGGGCTAACTTGGGACTCGGTGCACGAGACCATCCACCGGGATATTAAGTGCCTCGAAGACGGCGGTTTTGTTGCCATTGAATACAAGCAAGAGGTTGTGGATGCCGTCTTCCCCTATGCGCAGGTTGCGCGCGTGGGTAACCACTATTGGTGCGAGATATCCTCGAACACCTTTTTGCCCGGAGACAGGTGGCCCCTGCACGGAGACATTCTGCGTGCGGCGGGCTGGAACCCTCCGGATGATGACTGCCCAAATTGGTCCAGCGACTGGACCAATCCCAATGCCGCAACGGCTGCCGTCATTCATGGACTACGTTACGGGCGGGCTTGTACCAACCCTGGCGTAATGGAGTGGCACACGGCGACCTCTACACGGCAGGTGGGATTAGTGCACCGGTTTAGGGCATTATTCCGCCGAAAACCTCGGCTGTCAGCGTGGTGATTCGCCGTCCCAGCTCGTAGGGCTTCCTATCAGGCACGTGGGATCCAAGGGACCTTCTTTGCCCGGCGTAGCCGTCCAGGATTGGTCGTCTCCCAACGTCATTTCAATGATCGATGCCAGAACCCGGTAGCTCAGAGCTCGTCTGATTGTTTTCGGAGCTCTGTCAGGAAGGTCTATGCCAACGGATGTTTCGAGGGCAAGGGTAATTTGCCGCGCAATGGCCATTTCAAATGCCCTGTCCCATTTGATTTTATTGTGCCGACCCTCCTTGAAGGCGGCAAAGCCAAGTCCCCTGCGCCTGGTATTCCAGCCCCCCCGCCGATCAACGAGCATCAAAGCATCCGCGTGCGCGCTGTTGCCGCCGACCTCCGGGAGTCCTACAAGGAGCGAGGAGTTCCTTCAGATCGCTTGCGACCGCCACGAAAGCGCATCAATTTTTGCATAGCCGATGGTTCCATGTTCTGGGTATTGGACTACTGCCCCATTTATTCATTTTCGATTGCACCCCAGTTATGCGGCCACATAGGGACCCCGGCGCCGCATTGCTCAGCGTGAAACCGTTTGGCCGGAAAGCTAGGGTTCCCCCCGCCGCCACAACCGCGACGGCCGCCCGCGAGTGCCGTCGGACATCAGCCCGGTACCAATCAGTTTTGGTTCCATTTGCCGGCGGAAGGTGTCACGCATCAGCGGCTCCCCCGCCACCGTCTCGTGCACGGCGCGCAGCTCCTTCAGCGTAAAGGGCTCTTCCAGCAGCCCCCCGGGATCCGGCGTATTCAGGTACGCCGTGCGAAGCCACTGTACGGCCTTATCCACCATCTCCGCGTGCCCGTACGGAAGCTCGGCGAGCAGCTCCCGTTCCTCGGTGATCGAAGCTAGCCGGACGCCGCCGGACTCCAAAGCCGGCTCCAGCGCACGGAGTGGAACGGCGTCGACGTGCGCCACGGACAGGACCCAGCCCCGGTCATCACGCTGGGGATTGTCAAAGACGTGAAGTTGCTGAGGCACCCGCCCCTCCACTCCGGCCTTCTCCCGCAGGCTCCGCAGGACGGCCTGGGCCAGGGTCTCGCGTTCGTGAAGGAACGTCCCCGGCAAAGCCCACCCGGGCGAACCCTGGACCTGCCGGCTCACCAGGAGTACGCAGATACTCCCCCCGGCCACGGTCAGGACAGCGGTATCCACCGCCACCGAGGGCCGCGGATAGTTAAGCAGGGACGACGACGATTCAGATTGGTCTTTTGGCACAGCACTATTTATCTCAGTCTTGCGCAAAAGATGCAAGGCGTGCATACTGGAACCAGTTAGCGCAGAAATGCGCAAAAGAACGTTCACCCACTCGCCCTTATGGAGGCCCTATGAACCTGAACTCACAGCAGAACCACCGCGCCGCCGGTGTCCTCGTCGCCCTCGCCGTCGGAGATGCCCTCGGCGCCGGCTACGAATTCGGCGCACCCCTGCCCGACGGCACCGAGGTCACCATGAAGGGCGGCGGCCCCTTCGGGTTCGACCCGGCCGAATGGACCGACGACACCTCCATGGCCATCCCCATCGCCGAAGCATTCATCGACGTCGGAACCACACCGGAAGCGCTCACGTCCGTGGTCCGCGCATGGACCGCTTGGGCCCGTAACGCAAAGGACGTCGGCGCGCAGACCGGCAACGTCATCGCCCGCGCCCGCCGCATCGCCAGCGACGACGGCCGGACCGACGCGACCGCTGACGACTTCGCCCGCGCAGCCCAGGAGTTCCACACCCGCGCAGGCCGCAGCGCCGGCAACGGCTCCCTGATGCGCACCGCTCCCCTGGCCCTGGCTTATCTGGACCGGGAGCCGGCCGAACTCATGAAGGCGGCCGGGGTGCTCAGCGCGCTGACCCATGTCGAAGACGACGCCCAGGAAGCCTGCGGGCTGTGGTGCGTCGCCATCCGCGACGCCGTCCTGACCGGAAAACTGGAAATCCGCACCGGTCTGCCCCTGCTGCCGGTGGACCGCGCCGCAGTGTGGCGGGAGCGGATCGAAACCGCCGAACGCTCCCGGCCGCGCGACTTCACGAAGAACGGCTGGGTCGTGGAAGCACTCCAGGGCGCGTGGAGCGCCATCGCCACCACACGCACTACTTCCGGCCCCGACCATCTCCGGGCCGGACTGGAAGAGGCGGTCCGCGGCGGCCGGGACACCGACACGGTGGCCGCCATCGCCGGCTCCCTGCTAGGCGCTGCCTACGGCTACTCTGCCGTTCCGTTTGAATGGCG
Source organism: Arthrobacter sp. zg-Y895 (assembly GCF_020731025.1). Lineage (NCBI taxonomy): Bacteria > Bacillati > Actinomycetota > Actinomycetes > Micrococcales > Micrococcaceae > Arthrobacter > Arthrobacter sp. zg-Y895. The sequence goes on along the minus strand of NZ_JAJFZY010000005.1, from coordinate 202,417 downwards.
CCGCAACCTGCACGGCTGGCCGGGCCTGCGGGCGCACGATCTGATGACGCTCGGCGTCGAACTCGCCTCCGGTGCGGGGCATCGTACGCAGGAGTGGCCGCGGGCCGAGCACCACGATTACAGCTCGTGGAGCAGGACCGATGTCCTGGTCCAGCACCCAGACGACGACGGCGTCTGGCTCGGCGGCGTGGGAGCAGTAGCCAGAACTGCCGAACTGGGCATTGATGCAGTGGTTTCCTTGTGCCGGCTGGGAACGGCCGATGTGCCCGGCATCGCACAGGAGAACCACGCGACGTTCTGGCTCGTGGATTCGGCTGCCGCGGATTCCAATGCCTACGCCGGGTATGTACTGCAGGAGGCTGCCGCCGCCGTCGAACGTTTCCGCGCCGAGGGCAAGAAGGTGCTGCTGCATTGCGTGCGCGCCGAGTCCCGGACACCGACGGTTGCCGCACTCTACGGCGCCCGGGCCACCGGGGTGACTCCGCTCGAAGCGCTCGAACGCGTACGCCGCGTCCTCCCCAACGCCCACCCGAATCCGGCGTTCCGGGACCTGCTGGCCGCCGAGGCAGCGGGTCGACCCTCCGCATAATTCGAGCCGAACCGGTCCCTGGACCCACCAATACGTGGACCAGGGGCCGGGCATGGTAGGAATTCCTTATGGGGGAATCACACGTCTTCGTGACCAGAGGCAGCCTGACCAACTTCGCCTGCGATGCATGGCTGCTTCCGACCGATCGCACCTACAGCATTGCTGGGCACTGGCGGGAGGCACTCCCCGGACTGGAGGCAGTGATAGCCAGCAGCAGGGACGTCGGCTTCTCCCGCGGGGCTAAGCTCGCGCAGCCTCTCGATTCCTGGCCCTCCGACGAACCCATGCCGGTCCTCACTGCCGTGCCGTATTACGGCATTTCCTCGGTCGAGGATCTGGTTCCACCGTTGCGTGAATTCATTCGGGTCGCAGCGGAGCAGGTCGAACGACGACGGCGAGCTGCGGGCGACGATCCGTCCCGTCCCGTTCCCTTGCTGGCCATGCCACTGTTCGGCACCGGCGGCGGCGGAGCAGGACTGGTGCGAGGCGACGTGATTCAGCGGCTTCTCCAGGAGGCACGCCGTGCGGCGGCCGAGTCCGGCGTCGACGTCGCTCTTATCCTCACGAACGAAAAGGACTTCGCCTTCGCCCAGGAGCTGCGGAAGCGTCAGCCGGACTGGTGGAAACCCCTCGATCGGGAGCTGAAGGATCATGCTGCACGACTAGGTGCGCATGCCCGGGACGGCAAGCTCGTTCCTTTTATGGGCGCGGGCGTCAGCATGAGCGCCGGTGCCCCGAGCTGGGACGATCTTCTGGCGGCTCTGGCCAAGGCCGCACAGCTCTCACCCCCTGAGAGTATGTCGCTCAAAAAGCGCGGGCATCTGGACCAAGCCGGCATTTTGCGCTCTATCTATGAGGAACGCTCCGAAGCGGGCGGGCGGAGTTTCAATCAGGCCATTGCCGACCTGGTGGAGCTGAAACGCTACGGTTTGGCACCGGCCCTCCTTGCCAGTCTGGGCAGCCGGGAGGCGATCACCCTGAACTACGACGAACTCTTTGAATTCGCTTCGGCCGACGCCGGCGTCCCCCGGTCGGTCATTCCTGACGGCGGTGGGGAGAACGACGACTGGCTGCTGAAGCTTCATGGTTCGGTGACGAACCCTGACTCGATCGTCCTCACCCGCGACGATTATCTCGGTTTCAACGCATCACGCAACGCGCTCTCGGCTCTGGTGAAAGCCACCCTCATGACGCAGCACATCCTGTTCGTCGGCTTCGGCCTTGCCGATGACCACTTCCACGAGATCCTGCATGATGTGAAGCGTGCCCTTCCTCCGGAGCCCCGGGGCAAGGATGGATCCGCGACGGCGCTGATGCTGTCCGCGGATCCCCTGGACCGGCGGATGGTTTCCCAGCTGAACCTGGTGCCGATGAATGAGGAATCCGGTACCGCGGCAGGACGGACCCTCGAAATCTTCCTGGATCTTCTCGTAGCCCTGTCGACGGACAGCCATTCGTATCTTTTGGCCGAGGGCTACGAAGGAGCTTTGACCGAATCCGAGCGGTCCCTGCGGGAAACCCTGTTGGATCTCACTAAGCGGCTCACCGAGGACGAAGCTCAAAGCAGCGGAGGCCTCCGCCTGCAGGAGATGCTGGCGGAGCTGGGAGCTCCGACTCCCAGCTCATAGTCCGGTCAAGCCTCTTGCACCAACCTGCTTTCAGGCTCTAGGAAACGGCGTCTTGGACCAGTCCCGTGCGTATTCGTCGGAAACTTCCGGCCAAACGAGCCTGCGCCCATCAGTGACTGACTGGATTTCTTCCACCAACGCCCCGGATACGACGAAATCGTGTGGAATAGGCCTTCCAGCTCTGTCTGTCCGTCCTTCCGGATCCAGAAATCGCAGCACCACTTTATCGCCGACACGGCGGCAGACCTCAGGTTCATCTTCCAGACCGGCGAACGCCTCCTGATATGCGGGGAGCGGGTCCATAAGACCGCCGTCACGGAGGAATGTGAAGCCCCAGCCCTGACCGCGGGTCGCCCAGATCAGGCTCATCTACGGCTCCTCAGAAGAACGCCGTCCTCTTCGGCCTGATCCAGATCCATTCTGAAACGGGTCAACGTCGCGGAAAGGTACTCCTGTTTGGCCATCGCGTCAGCGTTCATTTCTCGAACCTTGTCCCCCGCTAGACTCACCGCACCACTCAGCACGCTCGGCCCAACAAGATTCACCAGTTGGCCGATCCTGCCCGGGATCTCAAATTTGCGTCCATTTAGTGCTGCAGCCAGAGCACCTACCCCACCCAATAGATTCTCAACCACTTTTCCGGGAAGTTTCTTAGCCTGAACCCACTTTGCGTGCCGCTCGAATGGGAGCATCGCTGCCAACGGCTGGATCAAGTCGATGCCGATACGCTTGTTGACCTCAATTTCGCCTGGGCTAAATTTCGCGGATGAGAACAGTACGAAGTCCTCTCCCACCGAAAGTGCGTCGCTTCCTTCAACGAGCTCAGCCAGCACCTTGCGCAGCGCGTCCATATCGTCACAAGCCTTCTCGATGAGAAGATCCCGGAATTTAAAAACGTCCATGTCTGGCAGCAGGTCCGCCTTGGTTAGGGCCATTACCCAGATGCGCGGAAACTCCACGAGTGGCTTGCCATCGTCTAACAGGTCATCCTTGAGCGACAAAAGACCGTTTTTGAAGTTGCCCAGCAACGATTTTAGGTAGCGCTCTTCCTCGCCAGCGTTGTCCAACAATAGCTGGGCATCGACTAGCAAGAATGCGACGTCAGAACCGAGAAGAGACCTAAAGGCGTCAACTCTCCCCTGAGCCTCTGTGGGTCCAGATACGCCTTGCTCGAACCACTCGCCGGGATAGTCATGCCACACAAGGCGCAGGGCATCGAAGGGTTTGGTCTTCAGTCCCTTGACCTTTGCACCTTCCTTCAACTTCACCGAGAAGGCATAAGATGTCGAGGTTTTGGTCATCATAGGCACCTGAGACGACTTTTGCATTCCCAGGTAATTACGATGCAGTCTCGTGCCCTGGCCGATATCGTCTGCCACCACGTGGAACAAATTCTTTTGCATGTACGCGGGCTCCTGTGTTGCCCCGTAGAACGAGGAAAGCATGACAGTCTTGCCACTGCCACTCTCGCCAAACACTGCAATGTGTTGTTCTAACGCTCTGCTCAATTTCATATGAGAAGCGTACGCGGGCAGGGGCGGCACCAGACGCCGCACCGCCGGTCTTGTCTAAAGGAAAACTGGCAAGAGCCTTCGAAACAATACTTAGCCGCCGAAGTCTTCTTCGGATTGTTCGCCCTTGTGCAAGGAACCGCCAGGTCACTCACGTGGGAATCATTGGCTATTGAGGTACACCTCGTATTCGGCTGCTGCTGCCATGATGTCCTGATACGCGACGAAGTCGTATCCCTCAAGGAGATAAGGGCGGTGGGACTGGGCGCCGTTGGTGCAAATAACATCGTCGTGCCAGTCATAGTTGTACGTCTCATTGTAGTGACAAGCCCACCCCGAAGGCTCAGGGAAGTAACGAGGTATCTCTGATTCATCGGCTGCCCAGCCGGGCTGTTCTTCTGGACGGTATTCGTCGATCGGGGGTTCTTCGTTTCCGATCGTGTCTGAGTATTCCGGGCTGTGGGACGAGTCGCATCCACAAAGCAATGCGGCTGCGAGAAGCGACACGGCGATGGCACTGAGATGTCGTTTCATGCTGCAAAGATAGCAACCGAACTGCGAGGATAACGCGTTCTGCGTTGCGATTCTTAGTGCAGCCGGAAAACTGCGAACGCCAAGCCGGTCGGGACCCCACCCGCAAAACAGCCCTGCAGGAGTTGGGCGCGCAACATCAGGTGCAGCCGATACCTCGGTTCGGCTTCTCCTAGGCCATCCTTCCCATCTCAAACACCTGCCGGAACGGCCCGTCTACCTCGAACGCATACTCCGCAAACCGCTCCCCGATCATCCGATGCGTATCGGTGTCCGGGTGCAGCGCGTCAGGCAACGGATGCACCTCAGCGTCCGCGGCCCCGTAAAGACTCAGCCCGTCCAGGAAAAACAGGTTCGGATCGTCCGTCCGGCGCTCAACGAGCGACGACAACGCCTCACGGATCACCCGCAGCGTCAGCTGGCCCGCAGCCACACCTTCCGGCGAACCGGTAGCAACAAACCGAATCTGCTCCGTCCCGAACGACGCCGGGTCGAAAGCACCGGGGCCCGGAGTGTCCTCATGGATACCGCAGAATATGGGCGAAATGAGCACCAGAGGTGTCTCCGGGTGCCCCTCACGGATCGTGTCGAGGAAGCCGTGCACCGCAGGCACAAAGGCGCGCAGCCGCATGGAATCCATGTTCACCACATTGATGCCCAGCTTCACACTGATGAAATCGGCCGGGGTATCGCGCATCACCTGCGCCGTGAACGGATCCACGAGCGCGCTTCCACCGAAACCAAGACTGTGAAGTTCGACGCCGCCGAGGTGCGCCGCAATCACAGGCCAGATTTGAGACGGCGTAGCGGCATTTGAGCCGTGGCTAATGGAGCTGCCGTGGTGCAGCCAGACGGGCTTGCCCGAGGAATACGGTGCCACGGGAGCATCCGACCGCAGCTCCACGAGCTCGACAGACTCGTTGTGCGGAAGCCAGACCTCCACCACCTTTTCGCCCGCGGGCAGCCGGAACACGCTGGTGTGCGATGGTCCCTCAAACGGAGTCGCGGCCCCGGTCGACATATCCACCTCGACGTAGTCGCCGCCGGTGAGCTCGTCGCTCTCGAGCAGCTTTCCGTCGACCACCAAATCCACAGAACCCCGCGGCCGGTCCGCACCCCGGTAAACCACCCGGGACGGGTGCACCACAACCGCCAGAACCTCCGCCGTCGCCGAGAAAACCAGCCGAACCCCGGAGGGCTGGCTTTCCGCCATCAGCAACTGGGGATCGGGGAACCGGGTACGCACCGAAGCCGGCAACCGGTGCGGACGCAGACCGCGAGGAGTCGTTTCCAGTTCCGCCGCACCACGAACAAGGGAGGGCGTAATGGGGGTGGTGATCATACTCAGGGTCTTCTCTCGGTTGTCCACATAGGCACCCTCAGTTTATGCGGCGCCCAGACATGACAGCGGCACCCCGGTTTCCCGGGATGCCGCTGCGAATGCCAGACAGATGTAGTTAGGACGTCTTCTCGGAGAAGGATGAATCGATATAGGTGTCCTGCTTGATGGCTTCCTCGTACTCAATGGCACCGGACTCCATCCAGACAGCTTCCATGCCCTCCAGCTGCTCTGGCAGCGGCTCCAGATTCGGCATCCAGGTGTAGAGCGGAACGGATTTCAGTTCCTCGACCGTCTGTCCCGTCGCCTCGGCAATGATCTTCAGGTTCTCGTCCGAGTAGCGGTCCTCGCCCTGCAGGTCCTTAGCAGCACGGGCTACGGCATCGAAGAACTTCTGTGCGTTCTCGGTGTCGGCGAACTGGCCACCGTACAGCATGCCGGTGCCGGAAGTTCCGGCCGGCGGGACAGCCATGGAAACGCCGGTGCCGTCGTCGATGGCCAGCGTGGAGAACGGAGCCGAGATCAAGCCGGCGTCGAGGCTGCCGTTGGCCAGCGCCGTCGGCATGTCCGGGTTGCCGAGGTTCACAATCTCGACGTCATTGATGGTCAGGCCTTCCTCTTCGAGGGCCAGGCTGAGCAGGAAGGCACCCGTGCCGCCCGCACCGCCGGCAGCACCGATCTTCTTGCCCTTCAGGTCAGCGATGCTGGTGATATCACCGGAATCCACTTTTGCCTTGGAAACCACCAGGTCAGTCGGGCTCTTCTCAGTGTCGCCGTCGCTGACACCCATGGACGCCACAACCTTTATGTCCAACCCGGTTGCAATGGCACTGAACATGCCGGCGGAGAAGCCGGCGGCAACGACGTCGAGCTTTCCGCTGGAAGCCAGAGGCACCGCGTCCTGGCCGGACTTCACGGTTTCGAGCTGGACGTCCAGGCCCGCTTCGTCGAAGTAGCCCTTCGCTTCAGCAACGTAAATCGGCGCGAAAATCGGCAGCTGGACAATTCCGACCTTCACCGTTGCGGTTTCCGTGCTCCCCTCTTCGGAGGAAGAGGAGCCCGAGTCCGCGCCGCAGGCGGAGAGGGCAAGTCCGGCCAGCACCGTTGCTGCCAGGACCTTGAGGTGTTTTTTCATTTTTGATCTTTCTTCTTAGATCCGGATGAGTATTTCCAGGGCAGGGCAGCCCGTTCAAGAAGGATGATGAGCGCCGTCACCGCTGCGCCCACCAGGGACACCACAATGAGGCCGACGTACATTTTGCTGGGCTGGAACAGCTGCCAGGAGTTCCAGATGAGATAGCCCAGTCCGTTGTTGGAGGCGACAAACTCGACGGCGGTGATCACGATAACGGACATTCCCGCGGCCACGCGCAGGCCCGTCATGATCGCCGGAGTTGCGCCGGGAAGCAGTACGTAGCGGAAAAGCTTCAGTCCGCTGGCCTTGTAGGCCCGGGCCGCTTCCAGCACCCGGCTGTCGATCTGGACAATGCCGGCCAGGGTGTTGATCTGCATTACGAAGAACACGGAAATGGCAACGGAAAGCACCTTAGGTGTTTCCGTCAGCCCGAAGATCAGCAGCAGCAGCGGAACAATGGCGATTTTCGGCAGGGCATAAAGGGCAGTGAACGTCGGCCCCAACGCGGCGCGCACCGGCCGCCAGACTCCCATCAGCAGGCCGGCCAGGATGCCGGTGACGGCGCCCAGCACGAAGCCCAGCAGCAGTCGGCCCATGGTGGCCGAGGTGTGCTGCCACAGCTCGCCGCTCAGGGTCATCTTCCATGCCTGCTCGGCGATGAGGCTCGGCGGGGTGAAGAGCCGGGCGTCCAGGGCACCGTTCCGGGCGGCCACCTCCCACAGAGCCAGGAGCAGCACCGGGGTCAGGGTGGACAGCAGGATGTCGCGGTAGCGCAGCCGGACAACCTGCCGATACTCACGGCGGATGGCGCCGTCGAGCTCGGAGGAGTCCGTGGTCTTGGGGGCAGTTGCGGTGTTAGTCATTAGGAGAACCTCAAAGATGCTTGTACCTCGTCGCGGAGGGAATCCCAGATGTCCTGCTTCATGGAGCCGAATTCGCTGGTGCCCTCGATTTCCATGCTGCGGGGACGTCCGAAGGGCACGTCGATGATCTCCTTGACGCGGCCCGGGCGGGCGGACATCATCACGATCTGGTCGCCGAGCAGGAGGGCCTCGTCGATGGAGTGCGTCACCAGGACAACGGTTTTGCGTTCCAGTTCCCACAGCCGGACCAGTTGTTCCTGCATCAGCATGCGGGTCTGCGCGTCCAGGGCTCCGAGCGGCTCATCCATGAGCAATGCCGGGGACCCGGTGGCAAAGGCCCGGGCAATGGCGATGCGCTGCCGCATCCCGCCCGAGAGCTGGTGCGGATAGCTTTCCTCGAAACCGGTGAGGCCGGCTTCCGCAATCCAGTGCCGGGCGTGTTCGAGGCGTTCCCGCTTGCCGACGCCGGCCATGTGCTCGCCGAAGGCCACGTTCTGCAGGACGTTGAACCACGGGAATACCCCGTGTTCCTGGAAGACAAAGGCCGACGCCGGCACCTTCTCCGCGGAAACGTTCCGGGTGACCGTCCCGGTGGTAGCCGTTTCCAGTTCCCCCAGGATCCGGAGCAGGGTGGACTTCCCGCAGCCGGACGGGCCGACGATGCAGGTAAAGGAGCCCTCTTTCAGCTTGAGGTTGATGTCATCAAGGGCGTGCACGTTCTGCGATCCGGTGAAGACCTTGTGGACCGAGTCGACCTCGAACGCGTAGCGAACCTCGGGTGGAGCTTGTGTCATTTCGAAATTCCTCATCAGGTGGAGGGATGCATGCTGGGCTGGCGGGGAGGACGCGGTGAGCAGAAGACGCCGCCGATGAACTGACGGTCCCAGTCGGACTCTGCGGCCGAAGCCGGTGCCGCCGGACCGGTCAGGTCTCCGGCGTAACGTTCTGCATCATCCTTGGGAACGTAGCCGAGGGCGGCCCCGGCGTCCGGCGAGAGATAGCTTCGGGTGTTGGCTGAAACCCCCCAGACAATCCGGAATCCTTTCACTGAATCCGTCAGGGCTGCCGTAAAGAGGCGGGCGGCGTCGTCGGGCGAGAGCCAGGTGCTCAACATCCGGACGTCCCGCGGCCGGTCGAACCGCGACGCGATGCGCAGGCAGACTACGTCCATCCCGAAACGGTCGGAATAGTAGCTGCCCAGCGCTTCCACCGCCGCCTTCGAGACGCCGTACAGAGTGTTCGGCCGCACCGGAGTGTTGTCCGGAATGAAGTCCCCGGCCGGAGGTACCGGGGTGAACCCGGCGGCATGGATGGAGCTGGCAAGGATCACCCGCGGCACCCCGGCCATGTGGGCGGCTTCCAGAACGGAATGGGTGCCGTCGATATTCGCGGACAGGATCCGGTCCCAGTCATCTTCCAGCGGAATCCCGGCCAGGTGGATGACGGCGCCGCATCCGCGGAACGCCTCCACGAGCGTCCCGGTGTCGGCCACCTCGGTCAGCACCCAGTCCTGCCCGAAGGATTCGGCCGGCGGTGTCCGGTCCACGCAGACCATGGAGTAGCCCGCATCGGCCAGCCGGGGAATGATGTCCCGGGCCAGGCTGCCGGCGGCACCGGTGACGGCGATCCGTTTGGTGTCCGGATGGTTGATACTCACAGCAGGGCCCCCTGGTCTTGAAGCAGTCCGCGCAGCTTGGAAACGTCCACACTGCCGGTGGAACTATGGAGTGATGCGGCCAGGCCGGCCGCATGCCCGGTGGCGAACGAGGTGCCCATCACCCGCAGCGAGGCAAACGAGCGGCTGTCACTGCTGGTGAGCCGGCCTGCGCCCCAGAGGTTGGGGATATTGGCGCTGGTCACGGCCCCGTAAGGGATGTCATACCACTTGCGGTCCTTGATGCCGCTGTAGGTGGTGGCGCCGGGGGTCGCATGGTCCTCCATCGGCCAGCCGCACCGGGCAATCCCGTCGGCCGGACGACGCCGGGCGGTCAGGACGTCGTCGGCGGTTACGCTTTCGCGGCCCTGCATCCGGCGGGCTTCCCGGATGCCGATCTGCGGACCGGTGGATGCCAGGTACGCGCCGGACCAACCGCGCATGCCCGCCTTCAGCGCCTCAAGGTAATGCCGGGCCTTGGCTCGGCCGTCCTGTTCGGCGCGGGAAAGTTCGTGCACGTCCAGGACGTCCACGTATTCGTCCGCAAGCAGGAGCATCAGCTCGCGTGAACGGGGCATCCGTACGCAGGTGCCGTTGCTCCGGGTGAGGATTTCTCCGGTGGTTTTGCCGTAGGCGGCGAAGGCGTCATCCATGGCGGAGGTGGACAGGTCCGCATCTTCGCCGACGCCGCCGACCCGCATCACCAGGGTGCTGGCCTGGCGACGTTCGGTCGGTGAAAGCTGATACTCGGCGCCAGCGGCCTGCAGCAGCGCGCCATCGCCGCTGCAGTCCACGAACGCGGTGCCGGAAAGATGCAGGTTGCCGCCGCGGTGCACCACCTGCACGGCGCTGATTCCGCCGGCGTCGGTATCCGCGGCAACGAGGGTGCTGTGGAACAGGACGTCGACGCCGGCCGAGCGGACCAGCTGGTCCAGCACCGACTTAGTGGTTTCCAGATCGAGGACCACGATGGTGTTTCCCGTAGCGGGCGAGGTCTCGAAGTGCAGGAGTTCCTGGCGTTCCAGCTCGTCCAGGAAGTCCTGCCCAATGCCGCGCACCACCTGTTCCCTGGTCTGGTCAAAGAAGCCGCAGTAGGCCAGGACCGAGCTGTTGGTTGCCGCTCCCCCGAGGAATCCGTATTGCTCAATGAGGCAGACGCTGGCTCCGGCGCGGGCAGCGCTGACAGCTGCTGCCACGCCGGCAGCGCCGCCACCCACAACGACGACGTCGTAGGTTGCGGTGGTGGAAAGGGAAGTCATCAAAATCCTTAGATTGCAGGTGAATCACGGAGTGAGCTGAGTCACACCAAGCACATAAGAACCATGGTCCACTTGTATGCATAAATCAAATGCCTAAAAGTGCCTGTCGGTATGCCTTTTAGGTATCTCAGGTCGCAGGGGGCAGGAACATGGAAATCCGGCAGTTGAAGTACTTTGTCCGCACGGCGGAGACCGGCAGCATCAGCGGCGCCGCCGTTGAACTGCATATGACGCAGCCGGCGCTGAGCCGGCAACTCGCCGAGCTCGAGAAGGAACTCGGGGGTGCCCTGCTGCAGCGGAACCCGCGCGGCGTGACGCTGACTGCTCTGGGACACGTCATCAAAACCCACGCGGACACCATCCTCGCCCAGGTGGACCGCACCCCGGAGTTGGTCCGGTTGGCCGCGGGCAGCCGCTCACTGATCCGGCTCGGCGCGCCTCCTGGATTGCCGCATGACTGGTTCCGCGCTGCCGTCCAGACGGTGGAGTCCGCAGGGTTGGCGGTGCGCTTTTCGCTCTATGAGGCCAGCAGCGATGAGCAAAGCCGCTTGCTGCGGGCCGGCCAGATCGACCTGGCCCTCCTGCACACGGAACCCGCGGAAGGCATCAACGGGCAGCACCTGCTCACCCAGCCGCTGGGGGCAGCCGTCCGGCCGACGTCGCCGCTCAGCACCCGGGATGTCCTGGGCCTCTTTGATCTGGACGGCCTCACCGTGATGGCACACGCTGCCGGGGAAATCCGCGTCCAGGAGGTCAAGCTGCGCAGCGCCGCCGAGGCCGCGGGCGTGCGTACGCACTGGGTCTTCCGGCGGTTCAGCCACCACAGCCTGCTGATTGCCGACCTGGCCGACGCCGATGCGGCGCTCACCACCGAGGCGTCGGCAGGGCTCAACTTTCCCGGGTGGAAGTGGGTGCCGCTGACGGCACGGGATGCGGCCGGGCATTTACTGCAGGTTGAGACGTGGGCGGCATGGAACGCTGCGGCGTCGCCGGAGGTCCGGAAGGTCGCCGACCTGTTCCGGTCGACGCCGGTGCAGGTCTTGGACGGGCCGGAAAGCTAAACCCCCACCCGCCCCGCAAGCATCCGCTCCACACTCTCCGCGGACAACGCGTGCTGGATGGCAAGCTGGGACGCACCCAGCATCCCGGCGTCGAGCCCGGACGAGGACTGCACAATCCGCAGGTGCTGGGTGGCCAGCGGCATGGTGCGTGAATAGACCACTTCGCGCACCCCGGCAATGAAGTGCTCGCCGGTCATCGCCATTGAGCCGCCGAACACAATCACCTCGGGGTTCAGCATGCTCAGGCAAGCGGACAACACCTCGCCCACCTCGCGGCCGGCCTGCCGCACCGCATGCACCGCCTCGTGGTTGCCCGAGTGGACCAGAGCGACGACGTCGCGCCCGTCCTCCGCTTCCAGCCCCAGAGAACGCAGCCGGGCGGCCACCGCCGGCCCGGAAGCCAACGCCTCCAGGCAACCGCGGTTCCCGCACCGGCACAACAGATCCTCCCCGGAGGGCACACGGATGTGCCCGATGTCCCCGGCCACCCCGTCAGCGCCGCGCAGCAGGACACCGTTGCAGATGATCCCGGCGCCGATGCCGGTGGCGACCTTTACGAAGACCAGGTTCTCGACGTCGGGCCACGCGGCTTCGCGCTCCCCCATCGACATCACGTTGACGTCGTTATCCACCAGCACCGGCACATGGAAGGACTCCTGCAGGTAGCCGGGGACGTCGAAGCCGTGCCAGCCGGGCATGATCGGCGGGTTGATCGGACGGCCGGAGCGATGCTCCACGGGCCCGGGCAGCCCGACGCCGACGGCGAGCAGCTCGGCAGCGGACCGGCCGGTCTCGGCCAGCAGCGCATTGCCAAGCTCCACCACCGTGTCCAGCACGGCACCCGGACCGTCACTGACCAGCAGATCGCGGGAGGCGTCGGCCAGGGCAGTGCCGGCCAGGTCGGTGAGGCCCACGCGCAGGTGGCTTGCGCCGACGTCGACCCCCAAGACCACACGCGCCCCGGTCTGCAGCGCGAACCGGGAGGACGGCCGCCCGCCGGTCGACACCGCGTCTTCAATCGGCGCCACGAGCCCGAGGTCCATGAGCAGCTCCAGCCGCAGCGCAATGGTGGACCGGGCCACCCCCACCAGATCGGCCAGCTCGCTGCGGGTGCGGGGCTGTCCGTCCCGCAGGAGCTGAAACAGTTCGCTGGCCCCGGGAGCGGTGGGGTTATTCCTTATATCGACCACTGGGCAATTGAAGCATAGGGATCGACGCTACGGCGTCGGCCCGGCGACGCGGACCGCCCAACAGACATGCTCATAGCGCCCCCTTCCGCCTGCCGGTCCCCCGCACGGCGAACCGCTGCTGCAGCAGCACGGCCACCACAATGATCGCGCCGCGGGCCACGGCCTGCACCGAGGTATCCAGGTTGTTCTGTGTAAAGACGTTGATGAGGGTGCTGAACAGCAGCACGCCCAGCACGGTGCCCACAATGGTGCCGCGCCCGCCGATCAGCAGGGTTCCGCCCACGACGACGGCGGCTATCACTTCCAGTTCGTACAGCAGTCCGTGGGTGGAGGTGCCGGCGGTGGTGCGGCCCATCATCATGATTCCGGCGATGCCGGCGGTGAGGCCGGAGAGGACGTACAGCAGGACAATGTGCCGCTTCACCTTGATGCCCGCCAGCCGTGCGGCCTCCAGGTTCCCGCCGATCGCCACGGTCCGGCGCCCGAAGGTGGTGCGGTTGAGCAGGAACCAGCCGGCAACGGCCACCAGCAGGAAGATCCAAATCAGCAGCGGGACGCCCAGGAAGTTCGAGCGCATCACGGAGAGGAAGTCCCGGTTGGTGACAATCTGCGTGCTGCGGCCGGAGATCAGCTCCGCCACGCCGCGCGCGGCCACCAGCATCGCGAGGGTGGCAATAAACGCCACAACGTTCCCGTACGCGATGATCACCCCGTTGATCAGCCCGGCCCCTACACCGACCGCCAGCGCCACCAGCACCATCAGCAGCCAGCTGCTGTTTGTGGCGGCCAGCTGCACCGAGGTGAGGGTGGCCAGCACCGTGGTCAGGCCCATCACCGAACCCACCGAGAGGTCGATGCCGCCGGCGGTAATCACAAAGGTTGCCCCGATGGCGATCACCCCGAAGATCGACGCGTACCGCAGGATGGTCAACATGTTGTCCAGGTTCAGGAAGCGCTCGCCGCTGGTGACCGCCCCGACAATAAACAGCAGCGCCAGGGCAATGACCAGGCCGATGTTGCGGCCCGCGGATCCGCCCAGGAACTTTCCCAGCGGATTGCTGCGGGGCTCCGCAGCCGTGCCGCCGCTGGGAGGCGGCTGCAGCGCCGCCGTCGTTGATTCGCTCACTGCGCACTTCCTTTCAGCACCAGGTCAAGCACGGTGTGCTCGTCCATTTCGTCTGCGTTGCCGGTAGCGAGGACGCGTCCGGCGTCGAGCACCAGGATCCGGTCCGCCAGGCCGATCACTTCCTCGATCTCGCTGGACACCACCACAATCGCCACGCCTTGAGCCGCGAGGCTGCGGATCAGCGCGTAAATCTCGGTCTTGGCGCCGACGTCGACGCCGCGGGTCGGCTCATCCAGCAGCAGCACCCGGGTACCGTGGATCAGCCAGCGGGCCAGCAGCACCTTCTGCTGGTTGCCGCCGGAGAGGGTGCGGGCGGCCCGGTCCGGATCGGGCGGGCTCAGCTGCAGCGCGTCGGCCTGCTCTCGTGCGGCCTTCTTTTCGGCGCGTTCGTTCAGCCAGCCGTGCCGGGCGAACCGGGCAAAGGTGGACAGCGTGACATTGCGGTAGATGGGCTCCTCCAGCAGCAGCCCCTGGCTTTTGCGTTCCTCCGGGGACAGGCCGAGCCCGGCATTCACCGCAGCCCGCACCGATCCGGGCCGCAGCGTCCTGCCCTCCACAGTGACGGTGCCCGACGTCGCACGCCGGGCACCGTAAATAGTCTCCAGAATCTCCGAACGGCCGGATCCGACCAGCCCGGCCAGGCCGAAGATTTCCCCGGCCCGGACCGTGAAGCTCACGTCCCTGAAGGAGCCGGCCAGCCCGAGCCCCTCCACCTGCAGCGCCACCGGGGCGTCCGACGACGGCGGCCTCCGCGGCGGGAACACATTCGCCACATCCCGGCCGGTCATCAGCCGAACCAGTTCGGCGCGGGGAGTATCGACAACCGGAAGGGAGGACGCGGTGCTGTAGCCGTCCTTGATCACCGAGATCCGGTTGCCGATCTGCCGGATCTCCTCCAGCCGGTGCGAGATGTAGACAACCGCGATGCCCTGACCGGTGAGTTCCCGGATCACCCGGAACAGGTTGGCCACCTCGCCGGAGTCCAGGATGGCACTGGGCTCATCCATGATGATCAACCGGGCGTTGCGGGACAGGGCCCGGGCCAGGCTGACAATCTGCTTCCCGGCCGCGGACAGGCTGCCCACTTCCGCGGACGGCGACAGGTCCTCGTGCCCCAGCCGAGCCAGCAGCTCCCGGGTCCGACGGCGCGCGTCGCGGACGCGGAGCACTCCCCCGCGGGCGTCTTCGTGGCCCAGGAAGATGTTCTCGGTGACGCTCAGTCCGTCCACCACATCCAGTTCCTGGTACATGGTGGCAATGCCCAGTGCCAGGGCGTCGGCCGGACGCGCCAGTTGCACGGGTTCCCCGTTCCAGCGGATCTCCCCGCCGTCCGGTACGTACACCCCGGACAGGGCCTTGATCAGGGTGGATTTCCCGGCGCCGTTCTGGCCCAGGACGCAGTGCACTTCGCCGGGAAGGACGTCCAGGTCGACGCCGCGCAGCGCCCGGACGCCGGCGAAACTCTTGCTCAGGCTGCGCACCTCAAGCAGCGGCTGCTGTACCGGCTGAGGAGGGGCGGCAGATGCTCCCGATGCTGTCATGGCACGGAGCTTACACACTTATGTCGATCATCAGTAGTATGTTGGCGCTTTATCGTCGGACTTCTGTTACTGTGACGCATGTCACGACGATGTGCAGTGCGCTGGCTGGTTCCGATGGGGTGCGGACTCGCCTCAGCGCCCCACTTACAGAGGAGAGAACCATGCACGCACCACGCATGCGCGGGAAGATCATCACCGCTGCGGCCTTCTTCGCCGCCGGCGGGCTTGCCCTCACCGGCTGCACTGCAGGCGAGGACACTAATGCCGAACCGACCAACAACTCCGTGGAAGGCAACCAGTCCGAGGGCGAGACCGTCGTCATCGGGTTCTCCGGACCGGCCGCGGACCACGGCTGGCTGGGCGCCATCAACTCCGCCGCCACCGCCGAAGCCGAGAAATACCCGGACATCGACCTGCGGGTGGCCGAAGGAACCAATGACGCGAACCTGCAGATCAGCCAGGTGGAGCAGTTCATCAATGACCAGGTGGACGCCATTGTCCTGCTGCCCACCGACGGCGCTGCCCTCACCGACGTCGCCATCCGCGCCATGGAGGCGGGCATCCCCGTGATCAACGTGGACCGTGAGTTCTCCAGTCCCTTCGCCGCCCGTGCCACCGTCCTCGGCGACAACTACGGCATGGGCGTCAGCGCCGGTACCTTCATCTGCGAGCAGGTGGGCGACCAGCCCGACGCCGTGGTGGCCGAAATTGCCGGCATCGACGCCCTGCCGCTCACCCAGGACCGCAGCGAAGGCTTCAAGGACGCCCTCGCCGGCTGCGGGCTCGAGGTCAACAACCGGGTGTCCGCGGACTTCACCGTCCAGGGCGGCGAGGCCGCAGCGTCCCAGCTGCTCGCCGCCGCACCGGAAATCGACGCGCTGTGGAACCACGACGACGATCAGGGCATCGGCGTCCTGGCCGCCATCGACGCCGCCGGACGCGACGAGTTCATCATGGTGGGCGGCGCCGGCTCCGCAAATGCCATGCGGGAAATCGAGTCCGGGGACAGCGTCCTGCAGGCGACCATCATCTATCCGCATACCCAGGCCGCGGACGGCATCCGGCTGGCCCGGCTGCTGGCGCAGGACAAGGCCATGAGCGACCTGGTCGAGATCGAGGTGCCCAACCGCGTGGTGCTCAACGCCCCGGTGGTCACCAGCGAAAACGTCGAGGAATACCTGCCCACCGCCTTCGAGTCCTGACCGGGCTATCCGAACGAGAGCCGGGCGGCCCGGGCACCCGCGCAATCAGCACAGCACAGCACAGCACTAAGGAGAGAACATGCAGGACGATAAGCCGCTGAGGGTGGCGCTGGTGGGCCACGGCTTTATGGGTGCGGCCCACTCACAGGCCTGGCGGGTGGCCCCGCGGTTCTTCGACCTGCCCCTGCAGCCGCGGATGAACCTGCTGGTGGGCCGGAATGCGGACCGGACCTCAGCCGCCGCCCGGAAATGGGGTTGGGCCGAGTCCGCCACCGATTGGCGGGAGGCGGTCACCCGGGAGGATATCGACGTCGTCGATATCGTGACGCCCGGTGCTTCCCATGCCGAGATCGCCATCGCAGCGCTCGACGCCGGCAAGCACGTGCTCTGCGAAAAGCCGCTCGCCAACACGGTGGAAGAGGCGCAGGCGATGGCCGACGCCGCCGCCCGCGCCGAGGCGCGCGGCATCAAAGCGATGGTGGGCTTCACCTACCGGCGGCTGCCTGCCACCACGCACGCCCGGAACCTCGTGGCCGCCGGAGCGATCGGCACGGTCCGGCAGGTGCGGGCCGTGTACCTGCAGGACTGGCTGGTGGACGAGGACTCCCCGCTGACCTGGCGGCTGCAGCAGGACGAGGCGGGGTCCGGCGCCCTCGGCGACCTGGGCGCGCATGCCATTGACCTGGCCCAGTACATTACCGGGGTGCCGCTGGCCGAAGTCAGCGGCACCCTCGCCACCCTGGTCCCCACCCGTCCGGTGCCCGAAACGGACCAGCGCGGCACGGGTCTGGGCGGCGGCGGAGGACCCGCCGACGCCGGCACCCGCGGTCCGGTAACGGTCGACGACGTCGCGCTGTTCCTCGGGCGCTTCGAGGACGGCGTGCTCGGGTCCTTCGAAGCCAGCCGCATGGCGACCGGCCGCAAGAACGCGTTCCGGCTCGAAGTCTCCGGCAGCAAAGGTGCCATCAGCTTCGACCTGGAGGACCTGAACTTCCTGGGCTTTATGGATTACACCGTTCCGCCGGACCGGCAGGGCTTCACCCGCATCATGGTGACCGAACCGGACCACCCCTATATCTCCGCGTGGTGGCCCGCCGGCCACTCGCTCGGCTACGAACACGGCTTCGTGCACCAGGCGAAGGACTTCGTGGAGGCCATCGCCGCCGGAACCGCACCCGCGCCGTCGTTCGCTGACGGCCTGCAGGTCCAGGAAGTCCTCGACGCCGTGTCCCGCAGCGCCGCGAAATCCAGCGTCTGGCTGCCCGTGCGCTGACCGTCCCGTCCCATCGCACCATCCCCCGCCCACGCAGGCAAAGGAGCCCGCCATGTCCCGACCAGTCACTCTGTTTACCGGCCAGTGGGCCGATCTGCCCCTTGAAGAAGTGGCCCGGCTTGCCTCCGGCTGGGGGTACGACGGGTTGGAAATCGCCTGCTGGGGCGACCATCTGGACCCCTGGCGGTGGGATGACGAGGAGTACGTGCAGAGCCGCCGCGACATCCTGGAGAAGTACCGCCTGAAGGTGTTCGCCATTTCCAACCACCTCAAGGGGCAGGCGGTCTGCGACGATCCGATCGATCAGCGGCACCGCGACATGGTGTCCGACGCCGTCTGGGGCGACGGCGATCCGGAGGGGGTCCGGCGCCGGGCCGCCGAGGAAATGAAGCACACCGCCCGGCTCGCCGCGGCCCTCGGGGTGGACACCGTGATCGGTTTTACCGGCTCGTCCATCTGGAAATACGTGGCCATGTTTCCGCCGGTCTCGGCGGAGGCGATCGACGCCGGGTACCAGGACTTTGCCGACCGGTGGAATCCGATCCTCGACGTCTTTGACGAGGTGGGCGTGCGCTTTGCCCACGAGGTTCATCCCAGCGAAATTGCCTACGACTACTGGACGACGCAGCGGGCGATGGAGGCCATCGGGCACCGGCCCGCGTTCGGCCTGAACTGGGACCCCAGCCACTTTGTCTGGCAGGACCTGGACCCGGTGGCTTTCCTCTGGGATTTTCAGGACCGGATCTACCACGTCGACTGCAAGGACACGAAGAAGCGGATGACCAACGGCCGCAACGGCCGGCTCGGCTCGCACCTGCCCTGGGCCGATCCGCGGCGCGGCTGGGACTTCGTATCCACCGGCCACGGGGACGTGCCGTGGGAGGACGCCTTCCGGATGCTCAACAGCATCGGCTACGACGGCCCGATCTCGGTGGAATGGGAAGACGCCGGAATGGACCGGCTGGTCGGAGCACCGGAGGCACTGGCCTTCGTCCGTTCGCTGGCAATGGATCCGCCCGACGCAGCATTCGACGCGGCGTTTTCGTCGAGATAGGCCCGGGAAAACGACGACGGCGGCCCCTCCTTCGGGAGGCGGCCGCCGTCGTCGTCGTTCGAGCGAAGCAAAACCCTACCGCGCGTTGCGCTTCCGGCTGAGTCCGAAGACCACGGCCAGCAGCAGCACGAGGCCCTTGATGATCTGCTGCCATGCGGCGTCGACGGACAGGATGGACAGGCCCTGGTTCAGCACACCCATCACCAGGCCGCCGATCACGGCGCCCACCACGGTGCCCACGCCGCCTTGCACCGATGCGCCGCCGATGAACACCGCGGCAATGGCATCGAGTTCAAACCCTCCGCCGGCCGAAGCCACGGCTCCCCCGGCGCGGGCGGTGTTGACCACGGCGGCCAGTCCGGCGAGGAAGCCCATGTTCACAAACACCAGGAAGTTCACCCACTGGGTCTTCACTCCGGACATCATGGCGGCGTTCAGGTTCCCGCCCATGGCGTAGATGTGCCGGCCGAACACTGTGCGGCCCAGCAGGAATGAATACGCCAGCACCAACCCGGCCAGGAGGATCAGGATGATCGGCAGCCCGCGGCTGTAGGCCAGCAGGTAGCAGAGGTACATGATGGCGAAGACGGCCACGGCGTTCTTGAACACGAACGAGCCCATCCGTTCCCGCGGCAGGTCGAGCCGGCGCAGGTCCGCCCGGCCCTTCAGCTGCTGCAGCACCAGGGCAACCGACGCCAGCGCACCGATGCCCAGGGTCAGCAGGTCCGGGGTGCCGGTGGAGGGCAGGGTACCGGAGCTAATGGCATTGAACGGCCGGGGCAGGCCGCTGATCGTGCCACCGGTCAGCAGGACCAGGGCTACGCCGCGGAAGACGAGCATCCCGGCGAGGGTAACGATGAAGGCGGGTATCCCCACGAACGCCACCCAGAAGCCCTGCCAGGCTCCGATCAGCGCGCCGACCACCAATGAGAGCACTACGGCCGCCCACCAGGGCATCCCCCAGTCGTTCATGGCCAGGGCGGCAATGGCTCCCACCGCGGCCACCACGGAGCCGACGGACAGGTCAATATGTCCGGCAATGATCACCATGACCATGCCGATGGCCAGGATCAGCACATACGCGTTTTGCTGGATGAGGTTGCTGACGTTGCCCGGATAGAGCAGCCGGCCGCCGGTGAGCACCTGGAACAGCAGGATGATCACAACAAGTGCGGCCAGGATGCCGTATTGGCGCAGGTCTACCCGGCGGCGCTTCTTCGCAGCCGCGGCTTGCGGCGGCAGCGGTGCCTTCGCCTGTTCTGGGGTTGTGGTGGTCACTGGACTTGTACTCCTTGGGTCCTGGCAGCGGTCATGTGGCGCATCAGTTCTTCCTGGGTGGCGTCGGCACGGTCCACTTCGGCAGTGAGTCGGCCCTCGGCGATGGTGTAGATGCGGTCGCAGAGCCCGATCAGTTCGGGCAGTTCGCTGGAGATGACGATTACGGCTTTGCCCTGGGCCGCCATCTCGTTGATGATTCCGTAAATTTCGTACTTGGCGCCGACGTCGATCCCGCGGGTGGGTTCGTCAAGGATCAGCACGTCCGGGCCGGAGTAGATCCACTTGCTGAGGACTACTTTCTGCTGGTTTCCGCCCGAGAGGTTGCCGACGGTCGAGGTGACGCTGGGGGTGCGGATGTTCATCCGCTGCCGGTACTCGTCCGCCACGGCGTATTCCCGGTGCCGGTCAATCACGCCCAGCCGGGCCAGCTTCCCCAGCGCGGCGGCAGAGACGTTGACGGTCACGCTGCCGATGAGGTTCAGGCCGTAGCGCTTGCGGTCCTCGCTGACGTAGGCAAGGCCGTTGCGGATGGCCTCGCCCACGGTACGGGTGCCGATTTCGACGCCGTCCTTGTAGACCCGCCCGGAGATCCCGGTGCCGTACGAGCGGCCGAAGATGCTCATGGCCAGCTCCGTGCGGCCGGCACCCATCAGGCCAGCGAACCCGACAATCTCCCCGGCCCGGACGTGGAACGACGCATCCTTCACCACTACGCGGCCCGGATCCGCCGGGTGATGCACCGTCCAGCCCTCCACCCGGAACTTCTCCTCGCCGATGTCCGGTTCGCGGGGCGGGAACTGGTGGTCCAGCGGCCGGCCAACCATGGCACGGATGATCCGGGTTTCAATCTCGTCGGTGTCCTCCACCGGAAAATCAACAATTGTGCGCCCGTCGCGGATCACCGTGACCGTATCGGCAATCGAGCGGATTTCCTTGAGTTTGTGGGAAATGATGATCGAGGTGATCCCCTGGCCGCGCAGCTGGTCGATCAGGCCCAGCAGGTGGGCGGAGTCGTCGTCGTTCAGCGCTGCGGTGGGCTCGTCGAGGATCAGGATCTTCACTTCTTTGGACAGTGCCTTGGCAATCTCCACCAGCTGCTGTTTGCCCACGCCGAGTTCAAGGATCTTCGTGGCCGGGTTTTCATCCAGTCCCACGCGTTTCAGCAGTGCCGCGGCCTGCAGGTTGGTCTGGTTCCAGTCGATCACCCCGCCGCGGGCCACCTCGTTGCCGAGGAAAATGTTCTCGGCGATGGACAGGAACGGGCTCAGGGCCAGTTCCTGGTGGATGATCACGATGCCGTCGCGCTCGCTGTCGTTGATCGAGTTGTAGCTGACGGGCTTGCCGTCGAGGGTGATTGTCCCGGCAAAGCTGTTGTGCGGATAGACCCCGCTGAGCACCTTCATCAGGGTGGATTTGCCGGCGCCGTTTTCGCCGCAGATCGCGTGCACTTCGCCGCGTTCAACACTTACCGAGACCTCGTCGAGGGCGCGGATGCCGTTGAACTCCTTCACTATGCCGTCCATGGACAGGATGACGTCAGTCATGTGGTTCTCGCTTCAGTAGCTTCAATACAGGCGGCAGCGGCGTGCGGCGGTTTTCCGCCGTCGCACGCCGCTGTTTTTGCCCGTCGAAAGTAACGCCGGGGATCAGAGACCGACGTCGCCGGCTTCCATGAACCCGGAGTCCACCAGCGCGGACTGGACGGTGTCCTTGGTGACCACCTGCGGATCGAGGATGTAGGTGGGGACCACCTTGACCTCGTTGTTGTACGTCTCGGTGTCGTTAACCTCCACGTCCTCTCCGTCAACGAGGGCCATGATCATGGTCTCTACCTGGCTGCCGAGCTCGCGGGTGTCCTTCCAGACGGTCATGGACTGCTGGTCTGCCAGCATGGCCTTGACGTTCGCGACGTCGGCGTCCTGGCCGGTGATGAGCGGCCAGTCCGAGCCGGGCTCGTACCCGGCGGAATTCAGCGAGGCCTCGATACCCAGCGCCAGGCTGTCATTCGGGGAGAGCACAACGTCGACCTTCTCGCCTCCGGTGTAGAAGGACTGCAGGCGGTTGTCCATTTCCGCTTGTGCGTCGACGGACTGCCAGCCGAGGATGCCGATGGACGTCCACTCGTCGTTGCTCGCCGGGGACTTGCCGGAGGGAACCACCAGCTGGCCGCTTTCCACGTAGGGAAGCAGGACGTCCCATGCTCCGGAGAAGAAGAACGAGGCGTTGTTGTCGTCGGGGCTGCCGGCGAAGGGCTCGAGGTTGAACGGGCCCTTGCCCTCTGCCAGGCCGAGCTGCTCTTCGATGAACTCGCCCTGGAGCTGGCCCACCTTGTAGTTGTCGAACGTGGCGTAGTAATCCACGGCTTCGGTGCCGTTGATCAGGCGGTCATAGGCGATGACCTGAACGTCCTGGTCCTTCGCGTCTTCGAGCGCCGGGCCGAGGGTTTCGCCGTCGATGGCCGCGACCACAAGGATCTTCGCGCCGCCGGCGACCTGGTTCTGGATCTGGCTGATCTGCTGGTCGGTCTTGTCATCCGCGTACTGCAGGTCAACGGTGCAGTCCTGGGCTTCGAGTTTCTCTTTGAGCCCCTCACCGTCATTGATCCAGCGTTCGAGGCTGCGCGTGGGCATGGAGATCCCGACGTTGCAGGAGCTCGCCTCGCCGTCTCCGTCAGCGTTGGAGCCCGCGGGTGCACAGGCCGACATGCCTGCCGCCAGGCCGACGGCCAGGAAGACCGCCGAGACATTCTTGATTCTGGTCATGCTGCAAAACCTTCGAAAAGGATCCTGCCGGTGTGGAGCCGTTCCGCCCCGCTGTCGGCGGAAACGGCCACGGTCCGCCCGCGGGCTGGATCGAGCGGATACAACGCTGTAGCGCCCAGTCGACGCATGGCATCAACAATTTGTAGGCGAAGACAACATATCCTGATGTGGCGTACATCACAAGAGGAAATTAGAAAAGTTTCCACGTCGATTCCGAGGGATCGGGAACCCGACTCCGGCCGATGCGTTGCCCGCAGGCAGCACCCCGGCCACCACCCCGTATTGACGCCCGTGAGCCGCACCCATAGCGTCCCCCATACACTCGCGCCGCCGCACCGTCACTGGGTGCGGCACACCGCGGACCCGCCGGCCGGTCGATGGTGACCGGCCGGCGTCGTCCCGCACCGCCGCACGCTCCACGATGCGGACTCGAAGCAGTACCCGCTGCACCAGGGGGTGGGCGCAGCCTCTCTCTGAGGGATCCTTCATGCAACTTCGACATCGAACCGCCGCGGCGGTTGTCACTTCCCTTGCCCTGCTCGGGCTCACCATTTCCCCGGCCGCCGGAACGCGCGTCGAAACCGCCTCTGCCAGCAAACTTCCGGATCTGCCCACTCCTGCCGAGTACTTCGGTTTCGAAATGGGCGACGAGGGCCGGCTGGCGGCTTTCAGCGACATTTCCGAGTACTTCGAAACCATTGCCGACTCATCGCCCGAAGTGGAGTACGAGGTGGTGGACCGGACCACGGACAACAACGAATATCCGATCCTGCGCCTGAGCAGCGAGGAAAACCTGGGCCGGCTGGATTCGATCCTGGCCGTCAATGAACGGCTTGCCGATCCCGACGCCATGGCTGCCGAAGCCGCCGGCGCCGGGATGGAACCGGAAGAGTACGCCCGGCAGCTCGCCCAAACCACGGTCCCGGTCTACTACATCGAAGCGTCCATCCACGCGACGGAAGTCGGGAACACCCAGGCGCTGGTCGACGTCGTCCACCGCCTGGCCACCGAGGATTCCGAGGCGATGAACCGGATCCTGGACAATCTCGTGGTGCTGGTGGTGCCTTCCGCCAATCCGGACGGCCAGCAGATGGTGGTGGATTACTTCAACTCGACCGCCGGCACGGAGTACAACCGGGTCTATCCGGACCTCTATCACCGCTATGTGGGGCACGATAACAACCGCGACTGGTTCATGTTCACGCAGAAGGAATCCCGCACGCGGGTGGCGCTGGAGCAGAAATACCGGCCGGTGGTGCAGCACTACATGCACCAGGCCGGCACGGAAAGCCCGCGGATCTGGACCCCGCCCTATGACGAACCGCTTTCCCCCGATGTGGATCCGATTGCCATCTCGTCCTCCAACGCGCTGGGCCAGTTCACGCAGCGGGACCTCGTGGCCGAAGGGCTCAAGGGCGTGAAGTCCGACGACGCGTACGGCATCCTGTGGAACGCCGACGTCGCCGGGTACGGCACCTTCCTCGGCACCTCCACCTTCCTCACCGAGATCGCTTCCGTCCGGGACCTCGCCTACCCCTACACCGGCGAGGGCGTGCTGGAGCCGGTGGACAAAACCATGCGCTCTCCCCTGCCGTATGACTCGGACACTTGGACGCTGAAGCAGATTGTCCAGTACGCCACCTCGGCCGCGTTCTCCGGGCTGAACACCGTGGCCGGCGATCCGCAGTCCTGGCTGCTCAACAACCTCTACCGGGTCAACGCGAACAGCGAAACCTGGGACGGCGGCCCGTACGCGTACGTGGTGCCCGCCGACCAGCGGGATCCCTACGCGGTGTACGACATGATGCGGATCTTCGACTTCGGCGAGGTGGAGATTGAGGAGGCCACCGCACCGTTCACGGCCGAGGGCCGGGAGTTCGACGCCGGGTCCTACATCATGCGCACCCAGCAGCCGCTGGGCCGCTGGGTGGATCAGCTGCTGCGCATCGACGAGTATCCGGACAGCGCCCGCAAATGCGACGGCTGCCCACTGATCCTGCCGTACAGCGAAACCACCGACAACGTGGCCCTGTTTATGGGTGTGGATGTGGCGGCGGTGCAGGAAGAGTTCGACGCCGAGACCCGGCAGGTGCGCGCCATCACGCAGGAGCGCATCCGGATGCCCCGTGCACCCGGTGCCGACGGCGCCTACATCCTCAGTGCCGAGTCCTACGGGCTGGGCCGGATCATCGACGCACTGCAGGACGCCGGCGTGGACGCCTACCGGGCCGCCGGCGCGATCACTGTCGACGGACAGGAATTCGCGCCGGGTGCCCTGATGGTTCCCGCCGGAGAGGCCCGGGCACGGGAAACGCTGACCCGGGCCGTCCGGGAGACGGCGCTGCCGGTGTACGCCACCGCTGCAATGCCTGCCACCGGGGCGGTCCAGCTCGCCGAGAACACCCGGGTGGGCCTGGTCCGGGGTGCGAACAACATGCCCGGCGGTTGGCTGATGTGGATGATGGACCAGTTCGGCACCAACTACGAGGTGGTGGAGGCCGCGGACTACGCCACTCTGTCCGAGCAGTTCGACACCATTGTGCTGGCTCCGGGCATCACCACCGAGCGGCTGACCGTCGGGCTGGATGCTACGAAGTATCCGGAGGAGTTCGCCTGGGCCGCCGGTGTTCCGGACGCTCCGCAGCGGCTGGCCGAGTTCGCCAACCAAGGCGGGAACGTCCTGGCCCTGGGATCCTCGTCCCTGACCGCCGCGTCCGCGATGGGACTGCCGGTGGAGAACGTAACTCCGACGGACCGGGAAGTCTTTACCGTGCCCGGTGCGCTGCTGGCCCAGGAGTATGACACCTCCCAGCCGGCGGCGTGGGGCATGCCGGCGGCCTGGCCCACCTGGTTCAACAACGACGCCGCGTTCCGGCTCACCGGCGAGGGCACCTCGGTGTCGCGCTATCCGGCCGAGGGCAACCCGCTGGTCAGCGGCTACGCTCTTGGTGCCGAGGCGCTCAACGGAGCCACCAACATTGCGTCCTTCGATGTTGGTGAAGGGGAAGTGACCATTGCCGGCGGACACATCACCTTCCGCACCTGGCCGCGCGCTTCCTGGACGGTGGTCACCAACGCCATCTACAACGGTGCGGGCACCGAGCTGACAGCCGAGGAAATGGCTGCCCGGTTTGGGGGTTAGTCGTTCACCAGGCAGTTCCCGGGTTGGAGCGTTTTGCTCCGACCCGGGAATGTCCGGGGCGGACCCTCACTGCTGGGCCGCGGAGCGCCGGTAGCCGCTGGGTGTGAAGCCCAGGACTTCCCGAAACGCGTTGGCCAGGTGCGCATGGTCGGCGTAACCGAGATCGGCGGCAACACCGGCAATGGAGAGTTCGGTGTTGCCGCGCAGACGTTCCGCTGCCTCCTGCAGCCGGTAGCGGCGGATCATCGCCAGCGGCGGAAGGCCGACAAACCGGCGCGCCAGGCGCTGCAGGGTCCGGACGGAGACACCGAGCTGGTCGGCTGCCTGGTCAACCCGGGTCAGCTCGCGGTCGGATTGGATCAGGTCCTCCAACCGATTGGCCGCTTCGGCTTCGGCTGTTGGTACCGGGACGCGGGCCTCCAGCCACTCGGCGGCTGTCGATGCTGCACGGTCCCGGCGGCGAGCGCCGTCGTCGTCATCCCCCGCTCCACCGGCGCCGCAGCTCATGGCGGCCATCACCGCGGTATGCAGGTCCGGGGCGTGGAACGGGATTTCCGCGTCGCGGAGTCCGCCCGGGTCATCAGTGAAGACCGGTACGGCTGCCGGCCGCAGCAACATCCCGACGGCCCAGCCCCGCCCCGCCAGGTCGCGGAAGGAGCGCCGCGTGGCAGGACCGGAAAGACTGACACCTTCCTCCTGCACCACCAGGTTCAACGCCGGGAACGGCAGGACCTCCTGCCGGGAGACCTTGCCGGGTGCCAGGTCCCATTCCGGAATCCAGACCCAGCGAAAGCGGTCCCGAAGCGGGTCCGGCGGGAGCAGCCGGTGGAACGCAGGCAGCCGAGCGGGATAAAGCAACCCGCGCCACTGTTCCTCCATAGCCTGCTCATTTCTCGTGCTTCCTGGCCTGTCGCGAATCTTCAAGCGTCACCCTACTGCTGCTGCCTAGCCTTGCAGCATGACATTCACAGACAACACCACTCCAGACGAAACCATCACCGGCCTCACCGGAGAACACACCACGGGCGGGATTCCACACGGCGCCACTAGCCTGACCCCGTTCCTGGCCGTACCGGATGCCCGAAACGCCATCGCCTTTTACCGTGACGTGTTCGGGGCCCGGGTGGTGGACGTGACCGAGATGGACGGCATGGTGGTGCACGTCGATCTCGACTTCGGCATGGGCCGGCTGCAATTGGGCGAACCCAATCCCGCTTTCGGGCTGGTGCTCCCTCCGGAAGGGGACAACGACTGCTACTCGCTCGGGCTCTACTGCGCCGATGCGGACCAGACCGTCGCCCGGGCGACGGCGGCCGGCGCCGTTGTCCGCGAACCACTGACGACCTTTGTCTCGGGAGACCGCTTCGCCAGTATCCGTGACCCGTTCGGGGTCCGCTGGTCAGTGATGTCCCGGGTGGAGGACCTTTCCGAGGAGGAAAGCGCCCGCCGTGTCGCCGAGTGGGCGGCGGAGCAGTCCGGCGGAGACAGCTGAGCCGCCGCCATGAAGGCGGCGGCTCAAAGCGCCGGGCGCTTCAGCGGCTAGAGGCGCTTCAGCGGCTAGAGTCCTCAGTCTCAATGCTGATCATCCAGCTGGTTCCGAACCGGTCGGTCAGCATGCCGAACATGTCTCCCCACGGCGCTTTTTCCAGCGGCATGGTCATCTGGCCGCCGTCGAGCAGTTTGTCCCAGTACCCGCGGAGCTCCTCACCGTTATCACCGCTGAGGGAGATGGAGTAGCTGCTGCCCGAGTCCATATTCATGCTGTTCGGCGTGTCCGAAGCCATTAACACCAGGCCGTTGTCAGTGGTCAGGGAGGAGTGCATGATCTTGTTCGCCTCGGATGGATCCTCGGCCATGTTCATGTCGCCGAAGGTGGAACTTTCCAGCGTTCCTCCGAAAACGTCCTGGTAGAAAGCCATGGCTTCAGCAGCGTTGTCCCGGAAGCTGAGGTAAGGGTTCATCAGGGTGGACATGGTTGTCTCCTTACGGGTGACGGATCGGATGCTCCCGAGTATGCGCCGACCTCCATCCCTGCGGAACCCGCCGGACCAAATTCCGCCCTGCGCGGTCCGGTCCTGCGGCTTCCCTGCTTTACTTCCCCGCCGGCCGCCCGCGCACCGCAGACCACTCGCTGTTGATAACGGCGTCGCCCACGGGCTCCCAGTCATTCGTTTCCACGAGGGAAGCCACGGTGTCCCGGTTCAGGTCCGGGGCGCCGCCGTCGACGTCCGCCGTCGGATAGCAGACCCAGAGGGATCCGCCGGGTTCGACGGCGGCGGCAGCCTTGGCCAGGTCATGCGCCAGGTCGGCAGCGGAGGCTACGAACAGCAGCACGACGTCGGCCGGGAAGCGCCCGTCATCCTCGGCGAGGAACGCGGAGTCCGGCAGCAGCCCGGCCACCTCGGGAAAGTTCTTCGCACCGTAGACGGTGACGCGGTCCGTTTCGGAAATTTCAAACGGCTGGGCTGATTCGG
This sequence comes from Arthrobacter sp. zg-Y895, assembly GCF_020731025.1. Classification (NCBI taxonomy): domain Bacteria; kingdom Bacillati; phylum Actinomycetota; class Actinomycetes; order Micrococcales; family Micrococcaceae; genus Arthrobacter; species Arthrobacter sp. zg-Y895. Next base: position 173,805 of record NZ_JAJFZY010000005.1, on the reverse strand, counting down.
GTGACACTTGGGGGGCTCCATTCCTGGGCACGAGACTCTGGTACGGGCGGCATCGAACAAGTAAGCCGCCTTTCCTATTGTTTCAGTTACGGCCCCCGGATTGCCCCGGTTTTGGCGATTCGGAAGCACCGAATCTGTAACGACAGCACCTTCTGAAACCATTGGCACTCGTCCTTTCCGTGACCCACAACACCTCAACTCCTGGAAGCCCTGCTAGAGGCGCACCGCATCAAAAAGTAAAGGGCCTCCCGGACGACGAATGGTCGTTCCGGGAGGCCCTTTAGGTTCCAGTTCGCGTTCAGCGGCAACCGATCCTAGCCGCGGCCTCCCCCGTGCCCTCCCCCGTGTCCTCCGCCGCCCCAGCCAGCGTGATGACCCGGATGACCGTGGTGTCCATGGTGGCCGTGATGACCGCCGTGCCTGTCACTGACGTAGAGACTTCCGGCCAGCCGGAGATCCTCCACCGAGCGGCCCACGTAGATGGGGACCTCTCCGGTGGGGGTCACCCACGCACCCTCGGTCTCGTCCCAGTACTGCAGGGAGCGCGGATCCAGCTCGATTTCCACCCGGTCCGACTCCCCCGGCGCCAGCGTCACACTGCCGTACCCGGCGAGCTGCAGGGCCGGCGTCGGAACATCGGTGGGCAGGTTGCCCACGTACACCTGCAGTGTTTCCTCGCCGGTGTAATGCCCCGTGTTCCATACCCGCACCGACACCGCGGCCTCCGGATCGGAGGCGTCCACCTTGTGCGTGGTCCGCAGTTTCCCGTAGTCGAACTTCGTGTAGGACAGGCCGTGGCCGAAGGGGAAGAGCGGAGTCAGACCCTGCTCGAGGTACCCCTTGTAGCCTACGAACACGCCCTCAACATAGGGCACCTCAGGATCCACGATCTCAATGAGCGAGAACGGTGCCGGCGGTGCCACCTGGACGGCCTGCTCGTCGCTGACCGGGAAGGTGACCGGCAGCTTGCCGGACGGGTTCGCGTCGCCGAACAGCAGCGCCGCCGTCGACGTTCCCTGTGCCTGGCCGGGGTACCAGATTTCCATCACCGACGGCACGTCCTCGATCCACGGCATGGTCACCGGACCGCTCGTCGCCAGTACGACAACGGTGTTCGGGTTCACTGCCGAGACAGCCGAAATGAGCCGATCCTGGTCCTGCGGAAGCACCAGCGAGCCGCGGTCAGCGGCCTCCCCGGTGTAGTCCCGCGCCACGATCACGGCCACTTCGGACTCGGCGGCGAGAGCCACCGCTTCGGCCATGGCCGGCGGCAGGACGTCCTCCGGCGGAGTCCAGCCGAAGCGCATCAGAGCTCCGGGCTGATCATTGAGTCCGCCGTTGAACTGGTTCGGCGCGTCCGTGGTGTAGTCGATCCGCACGGCCACATTCTGTCCGGCGGTCAGGTCCACGGTTGCTTCCTGGGTGCCGAACGGCGCAGCCGGTCCGGTGATGACTTCCTGCTCGTCCAGAAACAGCCGGGCGGTGCCCAGATGGGTCAGGGACAGCGTGTAGCTTCCCGTGGTCGGGGCCGCCAGGGTGCCGGTCCAGCGGACGGAAATCGGCTGCGACGCCAACTGCGCCCCGATGCCCGGTATCTGGGAGGTGTTGATGGTGTCGGCCGAGATACCGGTCCGCAGGTTGACCTGCAGCTCGTCCCGGGCCAGTGCGGGCTCACCTTCGAAGGTATTGATCCCGGTCCAGTAGCTCGCGGACACGTCCGTCAGCACTCCGCTGGGGACCGGCGGCGGGCCGGGAATCGTGTCGCCCAGGGACACCGGATCCGTACCGGGCGCCCACTCGACGGCTGATCCGGCAGCCCGGGCGGTGATCCCGTCCAGGATGGTGGTCAGCCGGGCAGGGTTGGGAATGGCACCGCTGCCGCCGCCGTCGATGTACCAATCGGCGTCGGAACCGATGACTGCCACGGAACCGGCGTCGTCGTCCAGCGGCAGGGTCCTGCCCTCGTTCTTCAAAAGCACCGCCGCTTCGAGGGCGGCCTGTTCCGCCACCTCCGCGTGCTCGTCGAGCATCTCCGCGGGCACCGGCGGGTCGGCCGGCTGCGGATTGATGAAGGAGCCGACCGGCGGGTTGTCCACGATGCCCTTGTCGAACATGGTGCGCGCCACCCGGCGGGCGGCGTCGGTCACCCGTTCCTCGGAGACCTGCCCGTTCTGCACCGCCGCCAGGAGCGCGGGCCCGGAGAATTCGAGGCCCGGCCCGGCGACGTCGAGCCCCGCCGCGTAGTCCTCGAAACTGTGCGCGGCGTTGAAGTCCGAGGAGACGAACCCAGGGAAGCCCAGCTGGCCCTTGAGGATCTGGTTGAGCAGCGTGTCATTGCCGCAGGCGAACGGCCCGTTCACCCGGTTGAAAGAGCACATAATGGCGCCGGGATCCCCCTCGCTCACCATGGTTTCCCAGGGGCGGGTGTAGGTCTCCTGCAGGGTCCGCTCGTCCACCAGGACGTTCACGTGCCCGCGGCGGGTCTCGAAATTGTTCAAGTTGTAGTGCTTGGGAAGCGCCGAGATGTCCGCGCTCTGCTCACCTTGCACCTGCCCCGCGGCAATGTCGCCGCTCAGCATTGGGTCCTCGCCGAGGTCTTCCCACATCCGCCCGTTGAAGGGCGTCCGGACCAGGTCCATGGTGGGGCCGGCGATGGCGTTGTAGCCGGTCGCTCGGGCTTCCTCACCGCCCACGGCGCCGTAGGCCTGGGCGAGTTCCGGACTGAAGGAGGACGCGAGGCCCACTCCGGCCGGCAGTGCCGTGGTGTCCTGGGTTTCCAGGGCGAGTCCGCAGCAGCCGTCCTTGCTGCGGATGGGTGGCAGGCCCAGTTCCGGCAACCCCGGCCCGCCGCTTTGGATCAGGTAGGTCACCTTCTGTTCCAGCGTCATCACGGCGACCACCAGGTCCGCCCGTTCATCCGGTGACAGTTCCGGGTCCATCCACGGCATGCCCGGCGGCGCCTGGGATGGGAGCGCCACCCCGGTTCCCGGTGTTAGGGGTGCCGCAGCGGCACCGGCTGGGTAAAGGCTTCCGGCAACCAGCATCGCTGCAAGCGACGCCAGCCCGAGTCGTACTGATTTTTTTCGTTGATGCATGGCTGTTCCCTCATACTGGGCCGCGTTCACCCCCAGGGGCGCAGCGGTGTCAGTTGCCGCATCCGGCGAAGATGCGAGAGTTCGCAGAACGGGTTGGCCCCTCCCCGACGGGCGCCCGCGCAGCTGACGTGCCGTTCCGGGTGACGGGACGGCGGTGCGAGTGCAGGAAGGACGCTATGGGGCCGGAAGGGAAGGGACAACCAAGGTTCGCGGTATCGGTTGCCCGGGAGGGGATTTAGCCCGCGGATCCTTAGGTTGCGGGCCGCCCTTGATTCGCCGGGGCGGCAGGCGAAGACTTTTTACAGCGGCAGGAAACGACTGGACCGGACACCATCCGGGCGTCCGGCGGCTGCCGCTCGAAGGCGGTGTAATCCCATGGAACCCCTCCTTTCCCCGGACGCCGTTGCGGACCTGCGGGCGTCCCTGACCGGTTCCGTCGTCCTGCCGCAGGACGAGACGTACGACGACGCCCGGCGCGTCTGGAACGGCATGATCGACGTCCTGCCCGCGATGGTGGTGCGTGTTGCATCCGTGGAGGATATTGCCGCGGTCCTCGCCTTTGCGCAGCAGTGGAACCTGCCGCTGGCGGTCCGCGGCGGCGGGCACAACGTGGCGGGGAACGGGACGGTGGCGGACGGGATCGTGCTGGATATGAGTGGCCTGCGAGACCTCAGCGTAGACGTGGACAGCGGCACTGTCACGGTGCAGGCGGGAGCCACCATGGGCGACGTCGACGCCGCCACCGAACCGTACGGCCTGGCCGTTCCCATGGGCGTCGTTTCCGGCACCGGCGTGGCCGGGCTAACCCTCGGCGGGGGTGTCGGCTGGCTTACCCGCGCGCATGGACTGAGCATCGACAACCTGGTGGCGGCCGACGTCGTCACCTCCGACGGCGAGTCCGTCCACGCATCCGCTGGCGACCATCCTGAACTGTTCTGGGGGCTGCGCGGCGGGGGCGGGAACTTCGGCGTCGTTTCTTCCTTTACCTTCTCCGCCCATCCACTGCCCGCGCAGGTCCTCACCGGGAACCTGGCGTACGGCAATATGCACTGGCGCTCTGCGCTCCGCGCCTATGACGCGTGGGCGGCCGACCTGCCCGATGAGATGACCACCATCATCAGCTGCCTAGTGCCGATCGAGGAATGGGACATGGGGGACCAACCGCTGATGGTGATCGGACTCGCTTGGGCGGACCCGGATCAGGAGGCCGGGGCCGCGCTGATCCGGCAGCTTACCGCGGCAGCTCCGCCTGATATCGAGGCAGTGGAAGCGGTGCAATGGTCCGACTGGCAGACGGCCATGGACTCAACGTTTCCGCCAGGCTCCCGCGCCTACTGGAAAAACGCCTCCATCGACCGGCTGGATGACGCCGCCATAGACACCCTGGTCCGCGCCGGCTGTGACCAGACCTGGCACGGGACCGGCTTTGACATCCACCATCTGGGCGGCGCCTACGGCCGGGTCGCGGACGACGCCACCGCCTTTCCCACCAGGGATGCCCCCTATTGGCTGAACATTTACGGTTTCTGGCAGGACCCGGCGGACGACGCCGCGCGTACGGCTTTTGTCCGCGGGCTGGCGAAGGCAGTGGAACCGTTCTCCTCCGGCGCGCAGTACGTGAACTTTATGGGCGCCGAGGATCCAGTCGCACAGGGCACCGCCCCGTCCGTCTACGGCCCGGACAAGCTGGCCCGGCTCACCGCTTTGAAGACCGCCTACGATCCGCAGAACCTCTTCCGGCGGAACCACAACATCGTGCCGACCGGCTAGGAGGTCAGGGAGCTTCCTGTGAGACTTTGTTCTGCATGGACGGATGGGCGGAGCACTCCCCGTGCAGGGTCACCGCCCGATGGTGCGAGCTGGTGGCATAGATGACTTTGAGCCCGTTTTCTCCCCGGCCGGTGGCATCCCAAGCCACACCCTCGGGATAGGACGGATCCCCGAAGACCCCGCTGATTTCCAGGCCCTGGTCTTCCATATATCGAATCATCGCATCGCGGTCCGCCTGCAGGTCCTCCGCACCCGGCCCAAGGACCTGAAGCGATAACTGATACGGAGACGTCCTCCAGTTTTCGACGTCGCAGGGTTCCGGGGTCAGCTCGTTGCCGGGTTCCAATGGCCACGGCTCCGAGAATTCCGTGGTCCAGCCGGCCTGCTCTCCGGTAACCGCTAGGATTTCTGCCATCTGAGCCACGAACTGGTCGTAGGACTCCCGTGAGGTTTTGTCCGTAGCGGACGGAGCAGAACCGCCGCCGGATCCTGACTGCCCCGTTTCTCCGGCGCAGCCGGAGATGCTGGCATCGACAACAGTCAGCATGCATAACAGCACAAGAGCTGGCCGCCGTATCCGGAAAGGGTTCATGAGTCAGGGCGCGTCCCGGGAGACGCCGTTTTGCATGGACGGATGGCTGGAGCACTCACCCTGCAGAATGACCGACCGTCGATCCTTGCTCGTACCGTAATCGATCGTCAATCCGTTCTCACCACGGCCAAAGGCGTTCCAGGCTACGCGTTCGGGATAGGACGAATCCCCGAACACCCCGCTAACTTTCATCCCCTGGTCTTCCATGTAGCGGATCATGGCTTCGCGGTCAGCCTCCACATCCTCCGTTCCCGGTCCGAGGACCTGTAGCGATATCTGATACGGAGACGTCCTCCAGTTTTCGACGTCGCAGGGTTCCGGGGTCAACACATTGCCGGGTTCCAATGGCCACGGTTCCGAGAATTCCGTGGTCCAGCCGGCCTGTGCCCCAGTGACGGCCAGAATCTCATCCATCTGAGCCACGAACTCGTCATAGGATTCCCTCGAGGTTTTGTCGGTAGAACTGGCTTGATTTGTTGCAGGGCCATCAGGGGCGGTCATGGTTTCATTCCTTTCTGCACAGCCGGAGATACCGGCCAGGAGAGATAACAGAACTGCGATCAGAAGGACTTTTGACAGCTGCTGCACTTTGATTTCCAATCATTACTGAGCCGCTTTTATTAGTTCAACAGCCTCTTCACTTCCCCCGCTCGTGACCAGGGCGGTGATTTTCATGCTGAAGGTGCCGCCCTCCAAGTACAAATGTAAATGGTGATCCTCCACCGCTTCGTAGGAAATGTTATTCACGGTAACCTCATCGGAGCTGAACACCCTCCCGCCCCAGGGGTCAGCTTCGTCAGCAGGATCGGTTCGCCAGCTCATGTCGGATCCCCAGGGGGCAAGCGAATCCGCCTCTGCGGTCGTAACGAACACTTTTCTTTCCCCATCAGAGCCGAGGCCCACGTTAAAATCTGCGACCGCGACACCTTCCGGCAGACCTGCGGACGCAAGCAGCACCGCGCTTGCCACACCATAGTCCGTCTGCCCCAAGGCGATAGCTGTCATCGTGGTCCCGTAGGAGTGGGCAATGACGTTAACCTCAACGACGGTGCCTGCAGCGCTCCTGGTTAGGTACAAGCCATCGAGTGAGTCAGCAAACGCCGGGGCACCCTTTTCTGCGAGGTCTTCGCTGGTAACTTGTCCGAGAGTCGGTGATTCGTACCCCATATAGGCGATCACGGCTGTGTCATTCCCATAGATACCCTCTAGGCTTTGGCGCTTGCGGAGGTCGTCTGCCTGGTTCGCCAGGCCGGCGGCGTCCACGGAGGAGCTGTACATCCCCGGTACCACGTAGGTGACGTTCCTGGCCGTGTCAGGATTCCCCACTGCGACTTGTGCCAGAGGGGCATCGGTACGCGGATCAAGCGAGATCAAGTACCGGTCCTTCTTGCTCAGGGCCAGGGCCAGGCTTTCCAGCGCCCCCTGCCTTACTGCCAGGGCTTCGTAATCCGTTCCGACCCTCCCGGAGTTCCAGAGGTCCTCGATTAGTTCTTGCTGAAGAATCCCCAGTAACTGCCGGTTTGCCGTATCGCGCGTCTTATAGGGCGCGCCTTCCAGGCTTCCCACCAGACCGGGAAGCGCAACCAGAAGAGCCCCCTGCTGCTCCGGGCTCAGCTTGCCCCAGAACTTCATTTCCTCATGGGGACTCATGCCGGCCACAAATTGTGCTGCCCCCGGCCTCTTGCCGAGTTCCTTCATCAGATCAGGGCCGGCCAAGAGCAGGAGATTGTAAAAGGCTTTGATGTCCTCGGGGCTGGCGTCGGGAGCCAATGCCTTGTCTAAGGCTGCAATGGCATCATCACGCTCAGTAGCAGCCAGGTCCATGACGAACGATGGATAGGAGGAAATGACGTCGGGGCTGGATCGTGCAATCGCGCCCAGCGAACGGACGCAGGCTTGCCTCGCCTGCTCATATCGTTGGGTGATCTCGGCAAGACGGGTTTGCAGGGGAGCATTCAATTCTTCGCGGGCAGCCTCCATCTCGTAAGTGGACGCGTCCTGCGCATTCAACTCGTCCAATCGCTCCAGCCATACCCCGTACGCCGCATCGGCAGCCTCGTCCAAGGCTCGGGTCTCATAGTCGATCTCTTCCAGTTCCCGGCCGAAGGTGTCCAAGGCTTCCTGAAATACGCGCACGCTTTCAAGATGGGTCCCAGCCTGCTTGGACGGTTCGTCCATGGCCCGGAGGGCAAGCTCCTGTTCCGGGGCTTGATAAACCAGGCCCAGTGCCTGCCATCTATTGCCGGCCGAGGACACGACTTCCTGGAACACCTCGGCACCGGCCAGGATTTCCTTGGCTTTTTGCTGGATCGGTCCGCCATCCGGCAGCAACCGCAACTCAAGGGTGTCAACAAAGAATGCATGCCGGAGGTACGTCATTCTTCGGCCCTCAAGTAATAACCGTTCGAATCCTGGAGTGATTTTATGGGCGGTGAGGATGCCGCGCGCTGGGCGTTCATGACATTCATGGCCATCTCCTCATCGCCCCTCTGGTATTCGGTCACGGCCTGCCCCACGCCCATAACAGCGTTGTTGCATCGCACCATAATTGCCGACTGGTCGCGCCAGAGGATTTCCGTGCCCGCACGGGTGACTGCCGCCGATACTTCCGCGCACTTCCCCAGGGCTTCAACCAGAGCCTCGATCTGGAACTCCAACGTATTTCTGGCCGCTTCTAATTCGTCGAACTCACGGGAAGCGTCCGCCAAGAGGCTTCGAACCTGGTCCACCTGAATGTCTATTTCCATCAGTTCCCCCCCCTATATGGGCATCAACATATGGGAAAACAAACATCTAGGGAATGGGTAGAACTACCCATGCAGGCAGCCAAGGGTTGGGCAAACCCCGTCCGGTCTTGGCCCGGAACTGACTGCTGGTCTTATCCCTCCTCTTGTCAGGCCTCCCGCAACGGCAACCGCGGGAGCAGAATACTTGGTACCGCGGCCGGCCCCGCGGCCTGCCGACATCAGCAACAAACCTTGGATTGTTGAACAATCCGACGTGACCGGGCACACTGTAGAAACACATTGCATCACAAGCAGGAGGCAGGACCATGACCGTCATTGACCTGAACAGCGACGTTGGCGAGTCCTTCGGCAACTGGAAGATGGGCGATGACGCCGCCGTCTTCGAATCCGTATCCAGCGCCAATGTGGCCTGCGGTTTCCACGCCGGCGACCCCTCCACCATCGCCCGGACCTGCCGCGACGCCGTCGCCGCCGGCGTCACCATCGGCGCGCACCCTGCCTACCGGGACCTGGCCGGTTTCGGCCGGCGCTTCCTGGACTGCTCCTACACCGAACTGTTCGACGACGTGCTCTACCAGCTGGGCGCCCTGCAGGCGATGGCGCGGGCAGCCGGCTCAGAAATCCGCTACGTCAAACCCCACGGCGCGCTGTACAACACCATCGTGAGGCACGAAGTCCACGCCAAGGCCGTGATCGACGCGGTCCGCACCTTCGACAAGGACCTGCCTGTCCTGCTGCTGCCCGGCGCCGTGGCCCTGGACATCGCCGCCGAGGCCGGCCTGCGCGGCGTCACCGAAGCCTTCGCCGACCGCAACTACAACCCCGACGGCACCCTGGTGTCCCGCCGCGAGGCCAACGCCGTGATCCACGACGCCGGGCAGGTCACCGTCAACATGGTCCGCCTGGCCACCCAGGGCACCATCACCGCCGTCGACGGCACCGACATCCCCATGTCCGCCGAATCCATCTGCGTACACGGCGACACCCCCGGGGCCGTGGCCATGGCGAAGGCCGTCCGCGCCGGGTTGGAAAACGCCGGCGTGACCATCCAGAGCTTCGTGTGAGCACCGTCCCCAAGGCGCACACCGGCGGACCTCGGATCGGCGCCATCCGCCCAGCCGGCACCAGGGCCCTGCTGGTCGAGGTCGGCTCGCTGGCCGACGTCGTGGCCCTACGTGCCCAGTTGCAGGCCCGGCCGCTGCCCGGCCAGGTGGATGCGCTGGCCGCCGCCGGAACCGTGCTGGTCCGGTTCGCCGGACGCAGCGAGACAGTGGCCGCCGTCGGGCTCCTGGAGCACCTGGACTTCAGCCACGCCGAACTGCCCGACGCCCGCACGGTCACCATCGACACGGTGTACGACGGCGAGGACCTCGCCGAGGTGGCCCGGCTCACCGGTCTCTCCGAAGAGGCGGTCATCAACGCCCATACCGGCACGGCGTGGACCGGCGGGTTCGGCGGTTTCGCCCCGGGCTTCACCTACCTCGTCGGCGGGGATCCGGCGCTGAACGTTCCGCGCCGCAGCACCCCCCGCAAGGCGGTTCCGGCCGGCTCGGTGGCCCTCGCCGGCGACTATTCAGCTATTTACCCCCGCACCTCCCCCGGCGGCTGGCAATTAATCGGCCGTACCAACGCCAACCTATGGGACCTTTCCCGCGATTCTCCGGCTCTCATCCGTCCTGGCGATTCAGTCATTTTCAACCCCGTCCGCGAATTGATTACCACCTCTCTATCGCAGGCGAAGGCGGACAATGGAACCCGCGATTCCGTGAGCCCCGCATCGCTGAACGCGACAGGGCTGGCAAGTCCCGTGAGTCCCGCATCGCCGAGTGAGGAACGACGAGGCAGCGAAGGATCAGGGTCCCCTCTCCGAGCTTGCGAGGAGGAGGGTGGATCCGAAGCGCTAAGGGGCGATGGGACTTTCCAGCCCACCCAAGGCGAGGGCAGGTCCCAGGATGACCACGGCTATCTCGAGGTTCGCAATCCAGGCCTCCAGTCCCTGATCCAGGACTTGGGCCGCCCCGGTTATGCGGACCTCGGCGTCTCCGCCGCCGGCGCCGCCGATACCCGCTCGGCCCGCCAGGCCAACCGGCTGGTCGGCAACCCGGCGGACGCTGCCGTGATCGAGAACCTGTTCGGCGGCCTGGAGCTGACGGCACACGGCGACACTGTCCTGGCACTGTCCGGAGCGGAGACACCGGCCGCCGTCGTATCCCCAGGCGGCACACGGGACCGGCCCGCACCGCTGAACACGCCCTTTGCCTTGCTGGACGGGGAAACCCTGAGCCTGGGCACACCGTACCGCGGCGTCCGTATCTACCTTGCCGTACGCGGCGGGCTGGCCGTGGATCCGGTGCTGGGCAGCCGCAGCACCGACACGATGAGCGGCATCGGCCCGGCACCGCTCGACGCCGGCACCCGCCTGCCCGTCGGCGACGTTCCCGGCCTCGCACCGGTCGGCACCGCCGAACCGTCTCCCCTGCCCGAAGGCACCGCCCCGGGCACCCTGGGCGACGGCCGCACACCCACTCTGCTCCGGATCACCGCTGGTCCGCGGCAGGACTGGTTCGGCCCCGACGCCGCCACCGCCCTGACCGCACACATCTGGCTGGCCACCAATGAGTCCAACCGGATCGGCGTGCGGCTCGCCACCGACCCGGCGGACCCCGACGCCGCCCCGCTGGAACGCGTCCGGGACGGGGAACTGCCCAGCGAAGGCGTAGTGGCCGGCTCGCTGCAGGTGCCGCCTTCGGGCCTGCCCGTATTGTTCCTGGCCGACCATCCGGTCACCGGCGGCTACCCGGTGATCGCCGTCGTCGTACCCCAGGACCTGCCTGTTGCCGCCCAGCTGTCGCCCGGACACCCGGTCCGCTTTGTTTTCTCGAACCCCGACACCCTGGCCCCGCTCTCCGCGGAGGAAACCGCCGGGCTGTTTACGGAAGGAACCCCATGAAGAAGGTCCTGATCGCCAACCGCGGCGAAATTGCCGTGCGCGTGGCCCGCGCCTGCGCCGACGCCGGAATCGGCTCCGCCGCCGTGTACTCGGACCCCGATGCCGATGCCCTGCACGTGCGCCTCGCGGACGAGGCCTATCCCCTGCACGGCTCCGCCGGCGCGGACACGTACCTGAACATCCCCAAACTGATCGACGCCGCCCGCCGCGCCGGCGCCGACGCGGTACACCCCGGTTACGGATTCCTCTCCGAAAACGCCGAGTTTGCCCAGGCCGTGCTCGACGCCGGACTGACCTGGATCGGGCCTTCCCCGCAGGCCATCCGCGACCTGGGCAACAAGGTCACCGCCCGCGACATCGCCGTCCGCGCCGGAGCCCCGCTGGTGCCCGGCACCGAGGGACCGGCCCAAAGCGCCGAACAGGTCCGCGCCTTCGCCGAGGAGCACGGCCTGCCCGTGGCCATCAAGGCGGCCTTCGGCGGCGGCGGCCGCGGCATGAAGATCGCCCGCCGGCTCGAAGACGTCGAGGATGCCTTCGAATCAGCCGTCCGCGAAGCGGTATCCGCCTTCGGCCGCGGCGAGTGCTTCGCCGAACGGTTCCTGGATAAGCCCCGCCATGTGGAGGCCCAGGTGCTGGCCGACACGCACGGCAACGTCGTCGTCGTCGGTACCCGGGACTGCTCGCTGCAGCGCCGGAACCAGAAACTCGTGGAGGAAGCCCCCGCCCCGTTCCTCACCGATGAGCAGCGGGCCACCATCCACGAATCCGCCAAGGCCATCTGCCGCGAAGCCGGCTACACCGGTGCCGGGACCGTGGAATACCTGGTCTCCCCCGACGGGCTGATCAGCTTCCTGGAAGTGAACACCCGGCTGCAGGTGGAGCATCCCGTGACCGAGGAAACCACCGGCGTGGACCTGGTCCGCGAACAGTTCCGCATTGCCGACGGCCTGCCGCTGTCCTTCACGGAGGATCCTGTGCCGCACGGCCACGCGTTCGAATTCCGGCTTAACGCCGAAGACCCGACCCGCGGCTTCCTGCCCGGCCCCGGCCCCGTGGAGACTTTCGAGCCGCCCACCGGCCCGGGCATCCGGATGGACTCCGGCGTACGCTCCGGGTCCGTGGTGCCCGCCGAGTATGACTCGCTGATGGCCAAACTGATTGTCTGGGGCGAGGACCGGCCGCAGGCCCTGCGCCGGGCACGGGCCGCCCTGGACGAACTGGTGATCCGCGGCGTGCCTACGGTGCTGCCCTTCCACCGGGCCGTGGTGCGCTCAGAGGCGTTCAACCGCCCCGACCAGCTGGGCGTGCACACCACCTGGATCGAGTCCGAGTTCGCCGAGCCGCTGGCCGCCTCGCCGGAAATCGCCGCGTCCCTGCCGGGCGCCGAGCGGGAAACGGTGACCATCGACGTCGACGGCAAGGCCGTGGCCCTGGGTGTGCCGGCCGCGCTGCTCAACGCGCTGCGGGCCGGCGGCGGCGGTGCCGCGGCCGCTCCGGCCGAGGCCGGCGCCGCGGACGAGAGCGTGCTCGCCTCGCCGATGGCCGGGAACCTGGTGAAGTGGCTGGCCGACGACGGCGCACAGCTGGCCGAGGGCGATCCGGTGGCCGTGCTGGAGGCGATGAAGATGGAAACCACCGTCCGCGCCCACCGGGCCGGCGCCTTCGCCCGTGCCGGGCTGGAACCGGGCACCGCCGTCGGCCGCCGGGATTCGTTGGGGACCATCGGCTCCTGAGACCCGGATGCCCGGCCGTCCCCCTGCGGCCGGGCATCCGTTTACCCTGCAGTGCCGCTAGATTAGGGAGATGCCTGTGAACCTGGGGGACGTCACCACCGAGCGCGCCGACCACGCGAACACCACGGTGTGGGTGGCCGATGTGCTGCGCGCCAGCATCGCCGCAGGCGAACTCCTGCCCGGCACCAAACTCTCGGAACAGCAGCTGGCCGCGTCCCTGCAGGTCTCCCGCAATACCCTGCGCGAGGCGTTCACCATGCTCAGCATTGAAGGCGCCGTCACCCGCTATCCCAACCGCGGGGTGTTCGTGGCCGCTCCCGGGGCCGACGCCGTGCGGGAGATCTACCGGGTGCGGAAGATGCTGGAACCCTCGGCCGTGCTCTGGGGCCCGGAACTGGACCTGGACCGGCTGGACGCCGTGATCGCCCAGGCCCGGGATGCGAAGGCCCGCGGGGCGGTGGCGGAAATGGCCGCCGCGAACCAGGCCTTCCACCAAGGGCTGGTCGCAATGTCCGGCAGCGCGCATCTGCAGCAGGTGATGGGCCGGGTGCTGGCCGAAATGCGCCTAGTGTTCCACGCCATGAGCAGCCAGCCGGACTTCCACTCCACCTATGTGGAGCAGAACGCCCGGCTGGTGGACCTGCTGCGCGCAGGTAAACGCGCCAAGGCCGCAAAGGTGCTGCAGGCCTACTTGGATGCCGCCGAGGCCGAGCTACTGGCGCACGTGCATCCGTAGGCTCGGCTCACGGCAGGCGGGCCGATCTACGGGACCAGGTAGGAACTGTCCCGCGCATCGGTGATGAGCATGTGCCCCGGTGCGTGCCCGATGGCCAGCGCCGGCTTCGACTCCATGACCGCCGCCTGCGGGGTCACGCCGCAGGCCCAGAACACGGGCACGTACCCGTCGGCAATCTGCACCGGCTCGCCGAAGTCGGGCCGGCCCAGGTCGGTAATACCGAGCTCGGCCGGATTACCGACCTGGACGGGATCCCCGTGCACCGCCGGGTAGCGGGAAGTGATCCGCACGGCGTCGGCCACCTGCGAGGCGGGCACCGGCCGCATCGAGACCACCAGCGGTCCGGCCATGGATCCGGCCGGTTCGCAGCGGACCGAGGTGCGGTACATCGGCACGTTGGTGCCCTGGTCGATGTGGGCGATCCGGATGCCGCCCTCCTGCAGGGCCGCCTCGAAGGTGAAGCTGCAGCCGACAATGAAGGTGACCAGGTCCTCGCGCCAGTATCCGGTGATGTCCGTGGGCTCGGCGACCTTCACACCGTTTTCGTACACGGTGTAGCGGGGCAGATCGGTGCGGATGTCACCGCCGGCCAGCAGCGGCCCGGCGGTTTCCCCTGCGTCGAGCACTCCCAGGATGGGACAGGACTTCGGGTTGCGCTGGGCGAACAGCAGGACGTCGAAGGCCTGCGCCTTGGGCACGATGATCAGGTTGGCCTGCGCGTAGCCTGTGGACCAGCCCGCTGTGGGCGTGACCAGTCCGTCCCGGAACATCGCCCGGGCTGCGGCCGGTGTTAGGCCGGCCGGGTTCAATACCGCCGCGTCGGTGAGGTTTTCCATGTCAGCTCATCCTTTCCGGAGGGCGGTGCCCGCTACTGCCAGAGTGCGGCGAGGCCGGAGAGCGAGTTCCAGCCCAGGAACAGCGTCAGCGCCCACGCCAGCACACCGATGATGAGCAGCCATTTGGGGTATTCGTAGCCCTGCAGCAGGTCCCGGCGCCGCCAGGCCGCCCAGAGCAGGATGCCGAAGCCCAGCGGAAGAATCAACCCGTTGAACGCACCGGCGAAGACCAGCAGGGTCTGCGGTGCCTGGCCCAGGAACAGATACACCACGGTGCAGAAGGCAATGAACCCGACGGTGATCCAGCTGCGCGTGCGGTCCTTGGTGGCCGGCGTCGTAACAAAGGACACCGAGGTGTAGGCCGCGCCGATCACCGAGGTCAGTGCCGCAGCCCAGAACACGATGCCGAACATCCGCAGCCCGATCTCGCCGGCGGCGTGCCGGAACGCGTCGGCGGCCAGGTTGTCGCCGGCCAGGGTAACCCCGCCGGCCACGACGCCCAGAATGGCCAGGAACAGCAGGGCACGCATGACGCCGGTGACAATGATCCCCAGCATCGAGACCTTGGTGATGTCCTTGACGTATGAGGGACCGGTGGTGCCCGAATCCAGCAGGCGGTGCGCGCCGGCGTAGGTGATGTAGCCACCCACCGTGCCGCCGATCAGCGTGGTGATGGTCAGGAAGTCCACCTGCTCGGGCAGGACAGTGTTCTTCAGCGCCTCCCCTACCGGCGGCGCGGCGCTGATGGCTACGTAGAGCATCAGCAGGATCATCACTGCGCCCAGTGCCACCACAATCCGGTCCAGGGCGAGGCCTGCCTTCTTGGACAGGAAAATGAAGATGGCGACGGCGGCGGAGATGGCGCCGCCGATCTTGGTGTCCAGGCCCAGCATGGCATTCATCCCCAGGCCGGTGCCGGCAATGTTGCCGATGTTGAAGACCAACCCGCCCAGGAAGACCAGTCCCGCGAGGACCCAGCCGGCCCCCGGGAGGACTTTGTTGCCCAAAACCTGGGCGCGCAGGCCGGAGACACCGATGATCCGCCAGACGTTCAGCTGGACTGCGATGTCCACCAGGATCGAGACCAGGATGGCGAACGCAAACGCGGCACCCAGCTGGACCGTAAACACCGTGGTCTGGGTGATAAAGCCGGGGCCGATGGCACTGGTGGCCATCAGGAACATGGCACCGAGTAAGGCCGTGCGCTTGGCGTTGGGCCGGACCTTTACCTTGGTAGGCGTGCTGTCCATGGTGATTCCGATCGCTGGAAGGTGTGGGGCATGCCACGTGGGCTTCCAGCAGTCTAAGGGTTGTTCAACAATCCACAAGCGTTTTGTTGAACGATCCGGCGATTGTTAACACGGTCTTTACAGGGGGTTACGGCCCGGACATTCCCGGGCCTCTGGGAACGGCCGGGAGGGCCGTGGCCCTACGCCCAGAGGTCGATCAGCCCGGCGACCGAGTTCCAGCCGAGGTAGAGGGTCAGCAGCCAGGCCAGCACCCCGGCGATCAGCAGCCAGCGCGGATACCGGTACCCGGCGAGCAGGTCGCTGCGGCGCCAGGCTGCCCACAGCAGGACGGCGAAGCCCAGCGGGAGGATCAGCCCGTTGAAGGCTCCGGCAAAAACGAGCAGGGTCTGCGGCGGCTGCCCGGCGAGCAGGTAGGCGGCTGCACACACGGCAATGAAGGCCACCGTGAGCAGGTTCCGGGTACGAGTACTGGTGGTGAGCTTGGTAATAAAGGACACCGATGTGTAGGACGCACCGATCACCGAGGTCAGTGCCGCCGCCCAGAAGACAATGCCGAACAGCCGGATGCCGAACTCGCCGGCAGCTATCTGGAAGGCATCGGCCGCCAAGTTCCCGCCGGTCAGCACCGCCCCGCCCGCCACCACCCCCAGCACGGCCAGGAACAGCAGCACCCGCATCACGCCGGTGACAATGACTCCCAGCAGCGCGGCGCGGGTGATCGGGCGGACGTTCTCCAGCCCGGAGTTGCCCGAATCCACCATCCGGTGCGCGCCGGCATAGGTAATGTAGCCGCCCACGGTGCCGCCGATCAATGTCGTGATGGCCAGGAAGTCCACCTGGTCCGGCAGCACGGTGTTCTTCAGGGCGCTGCCCACCGGCGGGCCGGCGATGATCGCCACGTACAGCATCAACAGGATCATCACGACCCCAAGGACCACCACTACCCGGTCCAGTGCCAGGCCCGCCCGTTTGGACAGGAAGATCAGGATGGCCAGAACAGCAGAAATCCCGGCGCCGATCCGAGGTTCCAGCCCGAGCATGGCGTTCAGGCCCAGCCCGGTTCCGGCTACGTTGCCGATGTTGAACACCAGCCCGCCCACAAACACCAGGATGGCCAGCACCAGCCCGGCACCGGGCAGGACCTTGTTCCCCAGGACCTGGGCACGCAGGCCGGAAATGCCGATGATCCGCCAGACGTTCAGCTGCACGGCAATGTCCACGAGGATCGAGACCAGGATGGCGAACGCAAACGCGGCACCCAGCTGGACCGTAAACACCGTGGTTTGGGTGATGAAGCCCGGTCCGATGGCGCTGGTGGCCATCAGGAACATGGCGCCGAGGATAGCGGCCCGCTTGGGATCAGGGGGTTTCCGGTCCCGCTTGCCTGCGGCGGCGGGCGGATCGTTGGGGGCAGCCTGCTCGTCCATGCGCCTGTCCGTTCCTCGCGGGTGCGATTTCCGCGGCCAGTGTACGGCGGTGGAACTCGGGCCGGAAGACGTTACCCAAGCATCGAGTCGCCGCCCGGTTCCATCCGGCCGTAGGTGGGTTCGCCCGCCCAGCCGGCTTTCCGGGCGCCGGGAACAACCACCTTTCCGGGCTTCGCCGCTTGCCGGCTTCGGGCGGTGTCCACGGCGTCGCGGATCGCAGTGCGGAGCGCGGGTCCGTGGCCGGGCAGCAGCAGGCAGGCGTCCAGCCTGGCCAGGACCGTCAGTGCAGTGTCCACCCGCGCGCCGTCGTAATGGAACATTGAATGCAGCAGCTGCGGCCCGCTCCGCGCACTGATCGCATGCCCGGTTACCAGGGCGTCGCCGGTGACCACCGCTTTGGCGTCCGGGAGGTAGAACGCGGTGTGCCCGGGGGTGTGCCCAGGCGTCGGGACCGCTACCGGCCGTCCGGGAAGCCCGGCCAGCAGGTCATCGGTCCAGACGGCCGCCGACCGTACCGGTATGCCCTTCGGCCCGCCGGAGCGCAGCACGTGCCGCGCCCAGCGGAAGACCCGGGGCTGCCAGGCGCGGAACAGTACCTGCAGCGGCGTAACGGAGAACTTTTCCTCCCCGGAGAGGTGCTTATGCTCGGCGGCGCTGCTGAGGACGGGCGTGCCGTACTCGCGGGAAAAATAGGCGGCGGCTCCCGTGTGGTCCACGTGGGCGTGGGTAATCAGGACGGCGACGGCGTCGGCCGGGTCCAGGCCTGCGTCGCGGATGGAGGCCAGGACCAGAGGCAGGTCGCCGCGGTAGCCGCCGTCGATCAGCGTGAACTGCGCGGCCCGGCGCAGGAGGATCCAGTTCGACGCCGGGCCCTCCACGAATAAGACGTCGGCTGCCGGTTCGCTCATGCGGTACTGGCTGCTCTTCACGGCTCCCCTACCGGTTCTGCCTGACATTGTCCCTGCCGGCGGGCTCCGCCGACAGACCCCGCCCTCCTGCCGCGCCATTCATCGGCCAGGAGCGCATAGCGAAGGTCATCGAGCCAGCGGCCCGAGCGGTGTAGGGACCCCTGCCGGGATCGCCCCTCGCGCCGCATACCCGTTTTTTCCATGACCCGCCAGGATGCGGTGTTGTCCGCGAAACACTCAGCCACGACCCGCCGCAGGCCCAGTTCCTCGAAACAGATGCGCACCAGTTCAGCTACGGCTTCGCTCGCATATCCCCGTCCGGCATATTCCGGTGCGATGACATAGCCGATCTCCGCCTGCGTACCCCGTGCCAATACCTCTATTTCTTTCTGCGCCCACGCGTCCTGGCGGACAAGATAGAGGTCACCAACCAGCGTTCCGGCGTGTTCCACAACAAAAATGGCTGCCAGCTGCTCCGGCTGCCCGAGCCGCTCCACGAAGGTATCCACGTCCGTGGGCTGGGCCGTCAGCCATTGCGCAACCTCGGGCTTCCGGCGGTACTCGAATACCTGCGGCAGGTCTTCGAGGACGGCGGGGCGGATGGTGAGGCGGGGTGTGGTGACGGGCCAACGGACCTCAAGGGGATTCGCAGTCATGGCACCATAATGGCCTATGCGGGTCTCCGGCCGGCCTCCCGGAAAAACCAGCCGCAACCCATTGACCGGCGCCCCGCCCGGGCGTAGCTTCGTAGTCAACCGAAAGGTTGAACAACCAGTACCTTGATTACACGTCTACAGAAGCTGACCGACCGCATGGACTCCCACAGCGACGAACCCCTTCTGGACAAGGCCTTCCTGGCCCTGGCCGATCCGGCCCGCCGCCAGATCATCGCCCGGCTTTCCCGGGGCCCTGCCACGGTCAACGAACTGGCGGAACCCTTCGAGATATCGAAGCAGGCCATCTCGAAGCACATCCAGGTCCTCGAGCAGGCGCAGCTGGTCACGCGCAGCCGTGACGCACAGCGCCGGCCCGTCCACCTGAATCCCGCACGGTTGGAGGCGCTCACCGCGTGGATTGGCCAGTACCGGCTGGTCCGCGAGGAGCAGTTCCGCAGCCTTGATGCCGTGCTCAACGCACGGGCCGCAGCGAAAGGCGGCCCGCCGGCAAAGGATTCATCATGACCAACGCACTGCAGCTCACCGTCCCGGAAGGTGTCCCCTTCATTGATTTCAGCCGCGAGGTGGACTATCCCGTGGATCAGGTCTTCCGGGCGTATTCCGAACCGGACCTGCTGGTCCAGTGGCTGGGACCGCGCCGGATGAAGATGGACATCAACCACTACGACTTCCGCACCGGAGGGTCCTATAGCTACATCCACACCGGCCCGGAGGGTATCCCCTACGAGTTCCGGGGCATCTTCCACACCGTGCGGGAGAACGAGTTCGCCATCCAGACCTTCGAATTCTCCGGCTATCCCGACGTCACCAGCCTCGAGTTCATGACCCTTGAGGCGCTCGACGGCGGCCGCACCCGAATCACCGCCCATGCGATCTACCCCTCGATGGAGGCACGGGACGGCATGGCTGCCTCGGGGATGGAGTCCGGCGTCGCCGAAGGGTTCGACCGGATGGATGAGCTCCTCGCCCAGCTCCAGCCGGAGGCACTGCAGGGAAGGGGCGCGTGATGAGCAACCCGCTGACGATTCACGCCCCCGCGGGTGAACCCTTCCTGGAGTATCAACGCGACTTCGACTTCCCGGTCAGCGCTGTCTTCCAGGGACACACGGATCCGGACCTTTACGTCCAATGGATCGGCCCGGAGGAGCTGACCACTCGGATGGACGTGTTCGAGCCGCGGTCCGGCGGTGCCTACCGAGTAGTCCAGTCGGCAGGCGACGGCGAGGAATATGCCTTCCACGGCATGTTCCACACGGTACGCCAGGACGACTTCATGCTGCAGACCTTTGAATTCGAGGGCTACCCGGACGTGGTGACGCTCGAATACAACACCTTCACCGAGCTGCCCGGCGGCAGGAGCCGGGTGACGGGCCGTTCCCTGTACCCATCGGTCGAATCCCGGGACGAGTTCCTGGGCAACGGCATGGAAGAGGGCATGTCTGACGGCTATAACCAGCTGGATGCTCTGCTCGCATCCGTTCGAACCGGAAGGTAGGTGCGACCATGGACTGGACCCTCGAGGTAATGATCGTCCCGGTTAGTGACCAGGACCGTGCCATCGCTTTCTACCGCGACCAGGTGGGCTTTCACCTGGATCACCGCACGTCGACCGAGCAGATGGACTTTGCGCAGCTGACACCGCCCGGCTCCGGCTGCTCGATTGTGCTCGGGGATCCGGGTTCCCAGCAGGGCATGGTCCCCGGTTCCCTGCGGGGACTGCAGCTGGTGGTACCGAATGCGCAGGCGGCCCGGCAGGAACTGCTGGACCGCGGCGTGGAGGTCGGCGACGTGACCGTTTTTGACGAGCGCGACGGCGGAACGTTCTTCAGCTTTGCGGATCCGGACGGCAACGGCTGGACCGTGCAGGAGATGAAGGTCCGGGCGGACAAGCCACTGATTCCGCACGAGGCTCGGATTAGCTATGCGGCGGAGCAGCACTAAAAGAGCCGCAGAGCATCAACCGTCGAACGGCGGGGAGCCCCAACGGGGTCCCCGCCGTTCGCTTACTGCGCGGTCCAGTACGCCCGGTCGTCGTCGTCCAAGGTGAAGGTCGGTTCGACGAAGATCTTGGCATCGGCAAGAGCTTCCGCCGGAACGTCCATGCAAACCTGGTATTCAGCTACGCCGCCCTTCTCAAGGGTAGGAACGTCATACTCCTGTTTCTCGAGGACCACCGAGCAGGTCGAAGGGTCGTACTGACGTGCATCAGCTCCAATGAACTTGGTCTGCAGATCGATCCAAGGGTTCCCTTCCCCGTCTCCGCTGTACTGCACGGCGAGATCCACCAGCACATACTGCCCCTGCGGAGCCTCGTTGTAAGGGTTTACCGCTGCAATCAGCTCGCCTGCGTTCGTGTTTACGGCGGAAACGGTGACACTGTAGTCGCCTACTTCCGCGGCCGTTCCGAGCGATGCTGCCTCCCCTGAGGAAGCTTCCTTTTCTTTCTCAGAACTTTCGACGACGCCGTCCGCCCCCTCCTCCATGGATTCGACCGCGTCATCAATTACCTTCCCGTAGAAGGCCTGCGTCGCCAGGACTCCCACTAGGGAAAGAACCACGAGAATGAGGGCCGCAATCGACATTCCCTTGGAGCGGGAATGGTTCTTCACAGAGATGATCAGGGCCGGAATGGCGAACCCTAGTCCGATCAGGCCCAGGACAAACACGAGGTTGTTGACGAAGGGGATCCAGCACAGGAGCAGGGAGACAACACCGATGACAAGGGCAGTGATCGCAAGCCCCTTCCCAGCATCAGGATTCCCGACAGGCTTGCCGAAGTTGGGCTGGCCCGGGCCACCGGGGCCGGGGCCCGCCGTCCCCGGGGCGGCGGGAAAGGACTGGCCGGCCGGTGACGGCTCTCCTACGGGTGGATAAGGCGAATGTGTCGTGTTGTCCATGGTTTCTCCCCATTTATGAATGCATAACTCGGTGCCATACAGCGCGTGCGATGACTGATGCGCAGCGAGTACGCGGTGTTCCGCGAGACCGGTTCGGTCGTTGGGAAAAATATAACTACCCGCGCTGACATTCCGAGATGGCGCCTATGCTCACCTGCCCATTCGGATTCCCACCCTCACCCGCCCGCTGTCCCTGGAGTTCCCTCACCCCCCTTGCTCCCCTTGATGCCGTTCCGTCGCCGTCGCCCCTCCCCTGCCCCCCCTGAAAACGACATCCCGCCAGCAGGCGTAATATGGATTGGCCCCTGAACTGGGCCTACCCCCACATTCCAAGGTGCGTTTTTCTTGAAGTCCTCCTTTACCCAGGCATTGGCCCGCGGGCTGAATGTCCGGCACATCCGCTTCATGGCGCTCGGCTCGGCCATCGGCACCGGCCTGTTCTACGGGTCCGCCTCGGCCATCCAGTCCGCCGGACCGTCCGTCCTGCTGGCCTACATGATCGGTGGAGCCGCTGTGTTCCTGGTTATGCGGGCACTCGGCGAGATGGCTGTCCGGCATCCGGTGACAGGTTCGTTCGGCCACTACGCCAGCCGCTATCTGGGCCCGTTCGCCGGGTTCATCACGGGCTGGACGTTCGCCTTCGAGATGGCCATCGTCGCCATTGCCGACGTCACGGCGTTCGGCATCTATATGGGCTTCTGGTTCGAAGACGTGCCGCGCTGGATCTGGATCCTGGCCGTCATCCTGCTGATAGCCGCACTGAACCTGATGCGGGTGAAGGTCTTTGGCGAGACCGAGTTCTGGCTCTCGCTGATCAAGGTCGCTGCCATCATCGCGATGATCGTCGGCGGCGCGGCCATCGTGGTCTTCGGGTTCGGACTGCCCGACGCCGCGAACCCCGGCCTGGATACGATGCTGGGCTCCGGCGGGTTCTTCGCCAATGGATTCTGGGGGCTGCTGGCGTCCTTCTCGATTGTGATGTTCGCCTTCGGCGGCATTGAGACCATCGGCATCACCGCAGGCGAAGCGGACAACCCCAAGAAGGCCATCCCCGCTGCGGTGAACACCGTTCCGGTCCGCATCCTGCTCTTCTACGTATGCGCCCTGGGCATCCTGATGATGATCTTCCCGTGGCAGGACATCAACGGCGAAACCAGTCCGTTTGTGCAGATCTTCGACACCCTGGGCATCCCGGCGGCAGCGCACATCCTCAACGCCGTGGTCATCACCGCAGCGATCTCCGCCATCAACTCCGACATCTTCGGAGCCGGCCGGGTCCTTTACGGACTCGCACAGGAAGGCCAGGCACCGGCGTCGTTCGCCCGGATTTCCCGGAACGGGGTGCCGTGGATGACCGTGGCGACCATGGCGGTGGTGCTGCTCGTCGGCGTCGTCCTGAACGCCCTGCTGCCCGAATCGCTGTTCACGATCATCGCGTCCATCGCCACCTTCGCGACCGTGTGGGTGTGGCTGATGATCCTTCTCTCGCACATCGCCATGAAGCGGGAAATCAAACGCCGGAACCTGCCGGCATCGGAGTTCGGCGTGCCGTTCTGGCCGGCCGCGTCCTATGCGGCACTGGCTTTCATGGTGTTCATCGTGGTGCTGCTGGGCATCATGCCGGACACGCGCGTGGCCTTGATCGTGGGCGCAGTATGGATCGCGCTCCTGTTCGCCGCTTACCGTCTGTGGGTCCGCGGGGACGGTCTGGTACGTGCGGAACTGGCAGACGAAACGTACGACGACGGAGCGCAGGGGGCAGCGGAAAGCCGGGTCTGATTCGCGCCGCTGGCTACTCCCGCTACCCCGGAAGAAGTCGAGACGCCCCGTGCGAGCGGACCCGGCGTTCGGACGGCAGCCAGACGGTACGGAGCAAAGCCACCTGGAAACGCCCCAAACGCAGCGTAATCAGCGGCCAGTCGGTCTGGACACGCTCCGGTTCGTCCGCTTGCTCCCGCTCCTGCAGGGTTCGCCGGAGGCGGTGCCGCTGTTCCAGCTCGGCTGTCCGCAGGCGGTGTTCCATCTGGGCAACCTCGATCTCCATGAGTCCCATGCGTGAAACGCTAGACACCATGGCGGGGTGCGGGCCACTGCCTTGCGGACACCCTTGGTCCGCAACCAAAATCCCTTCTGCAGCCCGGACATTGAAACTCCCCTCGGCCGGGAGAATGAAGGTCACCCGCGGACGCCACCGCACCCGAATAGACTGGTCCTGTGCCTAATTCCTCCGCCGCCGGCCGCTTCGCTCCCAGTCCCACCGGGGAGCTGCACGTAGGAAACCTGCGCACCGCCCTGCTGGCCTGGCTCTTCGCCCGCAGCACCGGCCGCCGGTTCCTGCTGCGGATGGAGGACCTCGACCGGGTGCGCTCCGGCGCCGAAGCGGCCCAGCTGCGCGACCTAACCGCCGTCGGCCTGGACTGGGACGGCGAAATCATCCGGCAGACCGAACGCACTGAAATCTACCTGGACGCCATCGCCGGGCTGCGCAGTGCTGGACTCGTGTACGAATGCTTCTGCACCCGGCGCGAGGTGGCGGAAGCGGCGTCGGCCCCGCACGCACCGCCCGGGGCCTACCCGGGCACCTGCCGGAACCTCACCGAAGAGCAGCGTGCCCGACGACGGCGCGAACGCCCCGCCGCCCTGCGCCTGCGGGCGGACCTCAACGAGTTCACCGTGACCGATGAGCTGCACGGCAGCTACACCTCGGCGGTGGATGACCTGGTGCTGCTGCGCAACGACGGCGTCCCCTCCTACAACCTTGCGGTGGTCCTCGACGATGCGTTGCAGGGCATTGACCAGGTAGTGCGCGGGGATGACCTGCTGAGTTCGGCACCCCGCCAGGCGTACCTCGGTTCCCTCCTCGGGTTGCCTCCGGTCAGCTACGCCCATGTTCCGCTGGCGCTGAACACTGCGGGCCAGCGCCTGGCCAAGCGCGACGGCGCCGTCACCCTCCCCGACCTCGCCGCAGCGGGCCTGGATGCGGACGCCGTCCGGGCCCTGATCCTCGGGTCCCTGGGCCTGCCCGGAGACCTCAGCGAAGCCCTGGCTGAATTCTCTCCCGCGCGGATCCCGCTGGAGCCATGGATCTTTGAGGCCAAGGCCTACGTGCCCTAGGACGTGCAGCCCACGCCGTCGCCGTCCCGGTCGAACTTGGGATCCCAGCCGGCGTCTCCCGGGCGGATCGGCGCCACGCCTGCAGCCTTGACGGCGGTGCAGTTGGCATAGACGGTTCCGGCGGGCGCAGCTGGAGCGGGTTCCACCGCGGGAGCGGCAGGTACTGGCTCAACCGCGGGTGCGGGCTGCGCTTCCTCGGCTGGCTGCGCGGCATCGACTGCAGCAACCGCTGCGGCAGGCACGGTGCCGTCCCGCGCGGGAACCGGCTCATCCGGGCAGCCGGACAGGACGGCAGCGATCGCATCATGCTCTGCCTGCGTCATCCACAACCGGTATTCGGCCTTGACGGCAGTCTGGCGGGCTACGTATTCGCAGCGGAAGGCCTTGTTGGCCGGCAGCCAGGTGGCGGCGTCGCCGTCGGACTTGGAGCCGTTGGCGGGACCGTCGGCGGCCATGAGGTTCAGCGGATCATTGGCCAGCTGCCGGCGTTCCTCGGCGGACAACTGCTGTGCCCCCTTCTGCCAGGCATCGGAAAGGGCCACCACGTGGTCGATCTGGACGGCGGTGCTGGTGGTGTTGCCTCGGACAAACGCAATGGTGGTTCCCGTATAGGGATCCAGGAAGGTGCCCGAAGCAACCACGCATTCCTGGGTTCCGTCCTTGTACACAATGTCCACGAGGTCGCGGGCGAGGATGTCGTTGCGGGTGTCGCAGCCGTTGCGGTCCGTATCGGCCCAGGCCGGACCGAACTGCTCGCGGTCGTACCCGGTCTTCGGCGCGCGGCCCTTGATCGGGATGCCGGCCAACTGGTCCAGCGCCGTGCCGGCTGCGGCGGGCTCGGCAGGTGCGGCGGGTTCCGCAGAAGCGGACGGGGCCGCGGATTCCGTGGAGCCGGTCGCGGGTTGGCTAGCGGAGGACGGGGCTGGGTCGGAACCCGTGTCGGTGGCGGGGGTGCAGCCGACTACGCCGAGGGCGAGCAGGGCAACGAGGGACAGAGCTTTGGTGCGTAGTGAAGTCATCAATGTCCATTATGAAGGATTGACCGTTCAGTATTACGCGCCGGATTTTCCGCGAGTCTGCCTACCCGGAGAGGAAATACCCCGGCACCCGCAGAACCTGTCCTTTAGCGCGACAACCCCAAATAGCAGAGTATTTCGGACTTCCGTTATAGTTTTTTGGCGCGTCAATAGACGGGGCTCCGGGCCGGCCACCACCTCGCCAGATAGGCTTCGGTGTCCGCCTTTTGACAGGATATAAATGGGGAAATCGCTTTCGCACCGTGCTCGCCGCACCGGTGCCACACTGGCAATTACTGCGTTCTTAGGCAGCACGTTTATTGCCGGACCTGCTTTCGCTACAGAGGAAACGCCGCCGTCGGCCGAAATCCGCAGCAGCGACGTTCCGGATCAAACCTCCAATCGGTTCATCGTGAAATTCCGTGACAAGGCGGGAATCTCCTCCACCAACCGGGCCGAGACCTATGACGAGGCTGCCGCCGAAGTGGGCGGCGCAGCCACGGAGCTTTTCGAGACCGCAACCGGTGCTTCCGTAATCGCCCTGGACCAGGAATTGACGGCCTCTGAGTCCACGGCAGTGGTTGCCGCACTTGCTGACAACCCCGAGGTCGAGTACGTCGAACCGGATGTGCTGCTGACCGCAGCTTCCGTGGATCCCAACGATCCCTACTATCCCGATCAATGGGATCTGTGGGAGCCCCTGGCGGGCGCAAACGTGGCCGCTGCCTGGGAAGCCACCCGGGGTGAGGGACAAATCGTAGCGGTGGTTGATACCGGAATTACCGACCACAGTGACCTCAACGCCCAGATGCTGCCCGGTTATGACCTGATCAGCGATGCGGCCCAGGCCCGCGACGGCGATGGCCGGGACAGCAATGCACAGGACGAAGGCGACTGGCACGACCCAGGCCGCTGCGGTCTCACTTACAGCGAGCGTTCGTCGTGGCATGGAACGCACGTAGCTGGCACAGTGGCTGCCACGTCCAACAACGGCAAGGGCGTTAGCGGTGTTGCTCCCTTAGCCAAGATCGTTCCTGTCCGCGTCTTGGGCGAATGCGGCGGCTGGATGTCCGACATTACTGACGGCATCATCTGGGCCGCCGGCGGCAGCCTGCCGAACGTGCCCGTCAATCCCCATCCGGCGCGGATCATCAACGTGAGCATCGGGGGAAACAACACCTGTTCCAAAACTTCACAGGCTGCCATGGACTATGCCAAAAGCCGGGATGCGATCGTTATCGTGGCAGCAGGCAATAACAATCGACCCGTTTCGACCTCGCAACCAGCCAACTGCCAGAACGTACTGGCAGTCGGCGCGACAGGGCGGGATGGAACCCGGGCTCCCTATTCAAACCACGGACCCGGCATTGACATCATGGCTCCCGGTGGAAACACATCCAAAAGTCCCGGTGGCGGCATTGTCTCTACCCTCAATGACGGTGGGCAGGCCCCCGAGAACGAGGCCTACGCCTACTATCAAGGCACATCGATGGCCGCTCCCCACGTTGCGGGAGCCGTCGCGTTGATGCTGTCGGCCGACGGCGCGCTGACGGCTGCAGAGATTGAATCCCGGTTGACGACGACGGCGCGGGATCTGCCCAATGGCTGCGACCCATACTGCGGGCCGAAACTGCTGGACGTGGCCGCAGCCGTCGCCGAACCGCCGATGTTCGCCGACGTACCGGCAGGCCTGCTTTTCTATGACGAGATCCAGTGGATGGGAGGCGAAGGCATCTCCACCGGCTGGCCGGAAGCCGACGGCACCAGGACCTACCGCCCCTACCAACCGGTGAACCGGGACGCGATGGCCGCCTTCATGTACCGGCTGGACGGAAGCCCTGAATTCACCCCACCGAACGAGTCACCCTTCACGGATGTGGCAACGAGCAACCCGTTCTACAAGGAAATCACCTGGTTGGCATCCAACGGCATCTCCACCGGCTGGCCGGAAGCCGACGGCACCACGACCTACCGCCCCTACCAACCGGTGAACCGGGACGCGATGGCCGCCTTCATGTACCGGCTGGACGGAAGCCCTGAATTCACCCCACCGAACGAGTCACCCTTCACGGATGTGGCAACGAGCAACCCGTTCTACAAGGAAATCACCTGGCTGGCATCCAACGGCATCTCCACCGGCTGGCCGGAAGCCGACGGCACCAGGACCTACCGCCCCTACCAACCGGTGAACCGGGACGCGATGGCCGCCTTCATGAGCCGCTACAACTCCGGTAGCGGCCGCTGACGGCACGCATCGGCCAGCACCCTGAAAAGGGAGGTCCGGGTTTCCGGGCCTCCCTTTTTGCACCCCGACAGTGCCGGCACCCGGCAACCGGAAACCTCTTCCCTCTCCCGCCGCATCCAAGTAGGTTCGTAAACCAATCGGATTCCCGTTCCAAACCTCCCGCAGGAGATGTCATGGCAACCAGTAAAAACGGCACCAAGGAAGTTTCGGCCCGGCAGCCGTCAGCAGCCAACGGACTCGCGGCGGATGAGCAAAGCCTGGACGGCCAGCGCGTGGCGGTCGCGGAGGACTATGCGCAGGAACTCGACGAGCTGCAGGAACTGAAAACGAAGGGCAAAAAGCTCAAGATCAAGGTCGACGACGACGCCTGGCGCCAGAACTACCCCTACGACACCAAGCTCAGCCGGCGCACCTATGACCGGCAGAAACGCCGGCTCCAGATCGAACTGCTGAAGATGCAGCTCTGGGTCAAGGAAACCGGGCAGAAAATGCTCATCATCTTCGAAGGCCGTGATGCCGCCGGGAAAGGCGGGGCGATCAAACGGTTCGACGAGCACCTGAATCCCCGCGGTGCACGCGTCGTGGCGCTGGAGAAGCCCACCTCCGAGGAGCAGACCCAGTGGTATTTCCAGCGGTATATCCGGACCCTGCCCAGCGGTGGAGAGATCGTGATGATGGACCGCTCCTGGTACAACCGGGCCGGCGTCGAACGCGTGATGGGGTACTGCACCCCGGCGCAGTACCTGGAGTTTATGCGGGAGGTTCCGGAACTCGAACGGATGCTCGTCAATTCCGGCACCCTGCTGCACAAGCTGTGGTTCTCTGTGGGCCGGGCGGAGCAGCTGGCCCGGTTCGCTGCCCGGGAAACGGATCCCGTGAAGCAGTGGAAGCTCTCCCCCACCGACCTGGCCAGCCTGGATAAGTGGGACGCGTACACGGAGGCGAAGGAAGCCATGTTCTTCTACACGGACACCGGAGACGCGCCCTGGACCGCGGTGAAGTCCAATGACAAGAAGCGTGCCCGGCTCGAAGCGATGCGCCATGTGCTCAGCACAGTGGAATATCCGAACAAGGACACGTCCATTGCGCATGCACCGGATCCGCTGATTGTTGGACGGGCCTACAACCATTTTGAAGAGGACGATGAACCGCACGGTAGTTTCCCCGTGGTGAAACCGCAGGGAAACGCGACGACGCAGGCCGCGGGGTAGCTGCAGTAGCCGTGCTGCTCACGGCTTAGGCTCCGGCCAGTCGCTCCGCCTGCGCGGGCAGGAGCACGCATAGGATCGCGGGGTGATAGCCCGCGAAATAGGAAACGGCCGACCCTTGGTGCTCATACACGGGTTCGGCGTAGACCACCGGATCATGCTGCCCCTGGAAAGCACCCTTGGCGACCTTGCCTGGCGGCGCATCTATCTTGACCTTCCGTGGGCGGAGCACGGTTCGCGGAAGCCTGCCGCCGGCGCCCAAGAGGTGGCAGACGGCGTCGTCCAGGAAATCCGGGACCGGCTGGGCGACGAGCCGTTTGCCGTGATCGGGAATTCCTTCGGCGGCATGGTGGCCCGGCACGTTGCCCATACCCTGAAGGACCAGGTGCTCGGGTTGGCAACCCTGGCATCGGTGTTCACGGCGATCCACGAAGACCGGATCCTGCCGCCCCGGCAAGTAATTCACCGGGACCCGGCCCTAATTCATGCCGCGGCAGAAGGCGCATCCGACTTCGCGGACGAGGCGGTCCTGCAGACGGCCGGCACTTTTGCCGCCTTCTCCGAATTCGTATTCCCGGGCCTCCGGGGCGCGGATCAGGCACTCATGGAACAGATTGCCGCGGACTATGCGCTGGATGCGGAGCCCGAGCTCGCCCACCCGCAGCCGTTCGAAGCACCGTCCCTGCACATTTTCGGCAGGCAGGACCATGTCACAGGGTATGAAGACGGCTGGGCAGCGCGGGATCATTACCCGCGTGGCACCTTTACCGTGCTGGACGCCGCCGGACACAACCTCCACCTCGAACGTCCCGCGCTGGTCTCAGCTTTGGTGCGGGATTGGATCGAACGCGTCGAAATCCATGTGGGCTCTGGTTCACCGGCATCCGCCGGACTGTCCTAGCCCGCGGCCCGGTATTCCTCCTCCAGCATTCCGAGCAGCACCTGCTCGTGGAACTCTCCGCGGTGGAACACGGCGGCGCGGCGTCGTCCTTCCTCCCGGAACCCCAGCGAGCGATACAGATGGATGGCCCGCGAGTTATAGGACCATGTCTGCAGTTCGGCCTTATGCGCACCCATTTCCTCAAAGACAATCCGCAGTCCGAGCTGCAGGGATTCCCGGCCCAGGCCCTGGTCCTGGAATTCCGGGCTGATGATAATTGCCATAGTGGCAATCCGTTCCGGAACGGATATACCCCAGACGCTGATATGTCCGATCAGCTTTTCTGCTGGATTGACAATGCTGTAGCCGAAACCGGACGGTGATTCGTTCTTGCTCCAGGTCCGGAACATGGCTGCCGCGGTCTCCTGCGGACGGACGGTGACCCGGTCCTGCTGGAGGATCGCCTGGGACGGGTCATTCCACCACGCGGCCAGGTGTGCGAGGTCCTGTTCACGAAGCTCTCGGAAGCGGACCCGCTCGCCGGTGAGCATTGAAGAGGACCATTCCTGAAGACCCGCAGAATCATTCATGCGGCGATAATAGCGCACGGGTATTTGGGAGCCGGGACTGCACCGGGGGCTTAAAGCGGAGGAGGACGGACGCGGACGACGACGGTCCGCTCTGACGCGTGAAACGGCGGTTCCACGCTGGTACCCGACCAGGAGGAAAGTAAAACGCAGATCACGCCATTGTGACCCGCGCTACTAACATCCTAAACAGGGCACCCCGGACCCTGCCAAATCCCGCGAAAAAACCCGACGGCGGAAACCGTCAGTACCGCGTGAGACGATAAAACCATGCTCGAAACCCCTCCGCTCGTAGACGTTACCGACGTCATCCGCGTGGTCGGCGGATCGGCGTTTCAGCGGGGCCAGACCTACGCCAAGGGTGGCGCCGTGGAGGCCCTGGAGTGGGATGCGCAAGGCGAGGTGCTGCGCGCGTCTGTCCGCGGCAGCGCGTCGGTCCCCTACCGGACCATGCTGCAGCTCGGCGCTAAACGCCAGGGCGACTACCGCCTGCTGGACAACCACTGCAGCTGCCCCCTCGGTTTCGACTGCAAGCATGTTGCCGCGGCAGCGCTGCAGAGCAACACCGAGCATTTGATTTCCCGGCAGGAGCTCTCCGCCCCTGTCCTACGGCCATCCGTGCCGGCCTGGCAGCAGTCGCTGCAGACCCTGATCGATGCGGATCTGGCAGACAGCACCAAGCCCACGGAAACCACTCCCCTGGCACTGCAGTTCGAACTGCGGAACTTTGCTGCGGCAGCTGCGCCCCGCTGGGGCGCGCCCACCCCGCGCAGCCGGCACCGGGCCACGCCCTTCCGCCTGGGGGTGCGTCCGGTGGTGCGCAACTCCAAGGGCAACTGGGTCAAGAACAACCTGGCGTGGAGCAATATCAGCTACCAGACCTACGGGCTGCGGCTGGATCCGGACCAGCACCGCTGGTTCTCCCAGTTCCCGGCCCTGCACCGCTCCAACGGCGTGAGCTACTTCGGGCAGAACGATTCGTGGCTGTACCTCGACGACTTTGCCAATCCCCTGCTCTGGCAGCTGCTGGATGAAGCGGTGCGGCTGGGCATCCCGTTTGTCGGCACCAAGAAGGACGCCGCCGTCCGCGTCGGGAAACTCGCCACCCTGTCCCTGGATGTCCGGGCCGCCGGCGGGGACACTCCGGCGCCGCTGCAGCTGCTGCCGACGCTCGAAGTGGACGGCTCGCCGGTTCCGCTGGAAGATACCGGGATCATCGGCAGCCACGGTATCTACCTCCGGTCGCCGCAGAACACCATCACGCTGGCACCTACGGCCAAGACCCTGACGGAACAGGACAAGGGCCTGCTGCTCCAAGGCGCCCCGGTAATGGTGCCGAAGGCAGACGCCGCGGTATTCCTCGAGAAGTTCTACCCGCGGCTGCGGCAGGTCCTGCCGGTCACCAGCAGCGACGACTCCGTGGAGTTCCCCGAGATCGAGCCGCCCGCGCTGCTCCTCACCGCCGCCTTCGGCCCCGAGGACCAGTTGACCCTGACCTGGAACTGGGTCTATCAGCACGGCAGTTCCTCCACCCGGCTGCCGCTCACCCGCACACCCCAGAGTGGCAAGTCAGGGGCAGCGGACGACGGCGATACCTCCTACCGAGACATCCCCGCCGAGGCGGCACTCCTGGCGGCTGTGGGGAAAACCCTGCACGCGGTACCCCGCAACCGGATCCTGCGCGAGATAGAGGCCGCCGAATTCACCGAGCATGTCCTGCCGGAGCTGGAGAAGCTCGACGGGGTGCGGGTGGAGATCGAGGGAAACCGGCCCGATTACCGGGAGCTGCTCGAGGCGCCGAAGCTGAAGATCACCACGGTGGAAACCGAACGCCGCGACTGGTTCGACCTCGCCGTGATGGTCACTGTGGAGGGCCGGCTGGTGCCGTTCGCGGACATCTTCAAGGCCATAGCGCAGGGCAAAACCAAGCTGATGCTCGTGGACCGGACCTACCTTTCCCTGGACCGTCCCGAGTTTGAACATCTCCACGCGCTGATCAATGAGGCGCAGGGCCTGCAGGAATGGGATACCGGAGAACTGTCCATCAGCCGTTACCAGGCCGGACTGTGGTCCGAGCTGGAGGAACTGGCGGAGGAAACCGAGGAAGCCGTCGCCTGGCGGGAGTCCGTCTCAGCCCTGCTGGACTTGGAATCCGTGGACCCGGTGCCGCTTCCCGCCGGGCTCCAGGCCAGCCTGCGGCCGTATCAGCAGGACGGTTTCAACTGGTTGGCGTTCCTCTGGGACCACGGCCTGGGCGGGATCCTGGCCGACGATATGGGACTCGGCAAGACCCTGCAGACCCTCGCCCTGCTTGCCCACGCCCGGGAACGGCAGGCGCAGGAAGAATCGGCCGCACAACAGCGAGCCGAAGAACCAGCCGCGGTAGCTCAACCCCGCCGGCCCTTCCTGGTGATTGCCCCCACCTCGGTGGTTCCCAACTGGGCGTCCGAAGCCGCACGCTTCACACCGGGGCTGAAGGTGGTGACGGTCTCCGACACCAGCGGCAAGTCCCGCGTACCGCTGGCCGAGGTGGTGGCAGGGGCCGACGTCGTCCTCACCTCCTACGCTGTGTTCCGGCTGGACTTCGCTTCCTACCGGAAGCTGGAGTGGGACGGGCTGATTCTGGATGAGGCGCAGTTCGTCAAGAACCGGGTGACCCGCGTGCATCAGTGCGCCCGGGACCTGCCCGCGCCGTTCAAACTGGCCATCACCGGCACCCCGATGGAAAACAACCTGATGGAGCTCTGGGGGCTGTTCGCCATCGTGGCGCCGGGCTTGTTCCCCTCCGCCCGCAAATTCGCCGACGAATATCAGCGGCCCATTGAACGCGGCGACAGCCCGGAGCTGCTGGCACGGCTGCGCCGGCGTATCCGGCCGCTGCTGATGCGCCGCACCAAGGAAGCCGTGGCCAAGGACCTGCCGGAGAAGCAGGAGCAGATCCTTGAGGTGGAACTGCACCCGAAGCACCGCAAGATTTACGAGACGCATCTGCAGCGCGAACGGCAGAAACTCATGGGCCTGATCCAGGACATGGACCGGAACCGCATGATCGTCTTCCGTTCCCTCACCCTGCTGCGCATGCTCAGCCTCGATGCTTCACTCGTTGAGCCGGAGGAGTACGACGGTGTGCCCTCGGCGAAGCTGGACGTGCTCTTTGAGCAGCTCGAAGACATTACTGCCGAAGGCCACCGCGCCCTGATCTTCAGCCAGTTCACGTCCTTCCTGAAAAAGGCCGCCCAGCGCCTGGACGAGCAGGGCATCAAGTACGCCTACCTCGACGGCTCCACCCGCAACCGGGCCGAGGTGATTGCCTCCTTCAAGGACGGCGTAGTCCCCGTGTTCCTGATCAGCCTCAAGGCCGGCGGATTCGGGCTGAACCTCACGGAGGCGGATTACGTCTTCCTGCTG
Organism: Arthrobacter sp. zg-Y895; assembly: GCF_020731025.1. Classification (NCBI taxonomy): domain Bacteria; kingdom Bacillati; phylum Actinomycetota; class Actinomycetes; order Micrococcales; family Micrococcaceae; genus Arthrobacter; species Arthrobacter sp. zg-Y895. The sequence goes on along the minus strand of NZ_JAJFZY010000005.1, from coordinate 139,729 downwards.
GATCCGTGGTGGAACCCGGCCGCGGAATCCCAGGCGGTGGACCGCACGCACCGGATCGGGCAGAAAAACAACGTCATGGTGTACCGCATGGTCGCCCGCGACACGATCGAGGAAAAGGTCATGGCGCTGAAGGAGCAAAAGGCGAAGCTGTTCTCGTCCGTAATGGACGACGACGCCGTCTTCAGTTCCGCGCTCACCGCCGACGACATCCGGTCGCTGCTCCAGTAGCGGAACTGCGTTGGGTCTGCTGCAGTAACGGGCCTGTATCAGCCGCGGATCCCGACGTGAATTCGGCCACCCTGCATCTGAGGACAGCCGCTCAATCCCGCGCCGGCGCCGGGATCGGCCAGATTCTACGGCGCATGGAACCGGTTACTTTGGAAACAGGGCCCGCTTCCGCCGTCGGACGGCGTCGGGCCGAGCAACATGCGTACCAAGGAAAGGCAATGAGCGTCCAGGAATCAACGCTGGTCCGGCCGGTCGAGACTCGCCCCAAGGATGAAGACGATCTGGTGCACATTTTCTGCACCCCCTGCAAGCGGCGGGCACGCAGCCGTGCACGCCGCCCGGTCCCCTACTGCGGCAAACAGATGCCCAACCGTCCGCTGCAGGACGATACCGGCGACCTTCCCGTGTGCGCGGTGTGCCTGGACCTGGCCCGGTCCGCCCCCTGTCCCCGGTGCGGCACCCAAGCCCGCTTCGACTGAGCCGAACCCTGGTGCTTGGTCCGGCGTGGCGCCCAAGCCCTCTTCGACGGCGGCCTACTGCCTGCACCACTGCCATTCCCTGCACGGGGTTTGATTTGTACAGTGGAGTGATGGCGAATCAGGAGCGTCCCATCGGATTCTGGCTCAAGCTCGTCGACCAGCTGGTCGACGACCAATTTGGCGCCAGCTTCGAAGAACATGGCGTGACCCGCCGGCAGTGGCAAATGATGAACCTGCTGGTTGAGGGCCCCGCTACCCAAAAAGAGCTGTCGGACGGCCTGCGCCCCTACTTTCCCGCGGTGGAAACCGGCACCTCCGCGGAGCTTATCGAGGAACTGCGGGAATCCGGCTGGGTATTGCTGGAGAACGGCCAGTACCAGCTCACCGACCTTGGCAGCCGAAGCCTGGAGAATCTCCGCGGTGCGGTGGACCGGATTCGGCAACTGATGACGGACAACATCACCGAAGAGGAATACACCGCACTGCTTGCCGTCCTGCAGCGGATGGCCGGCAATCTGGGGTGGGACGGCGACGTCGCGTCCGGCCCCCGCGTGGACACGTAGGTTTAGCGGTCCGTAACTACTAGCGCTCCGTAACTACTTGCGCTGTGTCTGGGCGAGAAGTTCCTCGAAGGACAGAGACTGCGCCGGATCCCGGCGCTTCTGCACCGGGGCATCCCCCAGCAGCGCCACCAGTTCTCCGGCAGCACGGCGGACCCGCTGATCCAGGGAACCGGTACCGGTTTCGCCCGTCCCCCAGTCGCCCGGTGCGGCGTAGACAGCGGTTGGAGCCACCCGCGCGCGGAGGTAGCTGAACATCGGACGCAGGGAGTAGTCCAAGACCATGGAGTGCCGGGCACTGCCGCCGGTTGCACCGAGCAGTACCGGTTTGCCGTCCAGTGCGGTGTTGTCTACGACGTCGAAGAAAGACTTGAACAGTCCGCTCATGGACGCGGTGAAGACCGGAGTGACTGCCACCAGCGCATCAGCGGCAATCAGCTCATTAATCGCCGCTTCCAGGCGCGGCGCCGCGTAACCCGTCACCATGTTGTTGGCTATGTCGACGGCGTATTCGCGCAGTTCGAAGGTCGTGACGCTGGCGCTCAGCCCAAGCCCCTCGATTTCAGCCTTGGCCGCCGCTGCCAGGGCGTCGGCAAGCATCCGGGACGACGACGGAATACCCAGGCCGCCCGAAACCACGACAATCCTGCGATCCACCATGTTGGACTCTTCTTCATGCTTTTGCATGTTCATCTCAACTGCGGCGGTGGCGGCGTTATTCCTGCGCGGAAACCCCACCGGGCGCAGCGCCAAAGCCGGCGGTGCCCGGGTAATCCTTCCGGCGGACTCAGGCCTTGGCTCCATCCGGATAAAAACACCGTGAATCTCCCCCGGAGTGGGGAGGCGCAGTGGCGAAATCTTGGCTACGCTGGGCCGAAACGAGCGTTTTGTCATTTCCGCAAACCGCTGGCCCAAAGCACCTAAGGGGAAAAATGAGTACGCCTTCGAACTACAACTACAACGCCTTCAGCGGGGGACAACCTGCTGCCCCTCCTGCCGCGCCGGAGCGTCCGGCCGCAGTGGAGCGTGGTTTTTGGCTCCTGATCGCCTCCGCCGTTGTCAGCCTCATTGCCGGAATCCTCTCCATTGTCACCCTGATGTCGGATGAGGGCCGCAGCGAACTTGCCCGGGTCAGCGGGCTCAGCTCCGCTGAAGCGGACACGGCAGTAACCATCGGGATTGTTACCGGCGTTGTGATCGGCGTGATCAGTGTTGCGGTCAGCGTCCTGTTCGCCGTGTTTGCACGGAAGGGACACAACTGGGCACGCATCGTCATCACCGTGTTCGCTGCGCTTTCCCTGTTCGGCCTGGTCGGAATCAACGGCTCCCTCGAGGGGATCCTCAGCCTTGTTTCCATCCTGCTGATCGTTGCCGCCGTGGTGCTGTTCTTTACCGCCCCGGCCACTGCCTACTTCAACCAGATGAAGCAGTACCGCCAGGCGAAGTCCCTGGGCTACGCCGGCTAAACCCGCTGCACCGCAAAACTGTACCTCCGCTGGCCGGGCCACCTCCAAGGTGTCCCGGCCAGCGGTCTTTGGGAGTCCGGTTAGCCGGCCGCAGCCCGGCCGGCAGCTCGTCCACTGAACAGGCACCCACCGAGGAACGTCCCTTCCAGCGAGCGGTAGCCGTGCATTCCACCGCCGCCGAAACCGGCGGCCTCCCCTGCTGCGAAAAGGCCGGGGACCGGGGCGCCGTCGTCGGCCAGGACCCGGGACTGCAGGTCCGTCTCCAGCCCGCCGAGGGTCTTGCGGGTCAATACGGACAAGCGCACGGCGATCAGCGGTCCAGCCTTCGGATCCAGGATGCGGTGGGGTGCAGCGGTGCGGATCAGCCGGTCCCCCAGATAGGTGCGTGCCCCGCGGATGGCGGTCACCTGCGAATCCTTCGTGAACGGGTTGCGGATTTCCCGGTCCCTGGATTCCAGTTCATGCCGCACCGACTCCGCCGACAGTTCCGGCGCGTCGCCATGCACGGACGAACCTTTGGCCAGCAGGTTCATGCCGGCAACGAGCTCCTCGACGGAATTGGCGGTAATGAAGTCCTCACCGTGGTCCAGGAACGCCTGGACGGGGGCAGGCACTCCGGCCGTGGCCCGCTTCAGGACGTCCCGGACTGATTTTCCGGTGAGGTCCGGATTCTGTTCGGAACCGGAAAGCGCAAATTCCTTGCGGATGATCGCCTTGTTCAAAATGAACCAGCTGTAGTCGGAGCCGCTGCGGCGCAGGTGCTCCAAGGTGCCCAGGGTGTCGAAACCCGGAAACAACGGCACCGGCAGGCGGTTTCCGGCCGCGTCCAGCCACAGCGAGGACGGACCGGGCAGGATGCGGATTCCGTGGTTCTTCCAAACCGGGTCCCAGTTCCGGATTCCTTCCACGTAATGCCACATGCGGTCCGGGTTGATCACCCGCCCGCCGGCAGCCTGGGCAATTCCGATGCCCCGCCCGTCCACGTGCTCGGGCACCCCGCTGAGCATGTTCGTGGGCGCAGGTCCCATCCTCCGGGGCCACGCTGCCCGGACGGCATCATGATCCCCGCCGATGCCACCGGTGGTTATCACCACGGCGGAGGCACTGAATTCGAAGTCCCCGACGACCTTGCGGCTGGACGCGGTGCCGCGCGGCGCCGTCGTCGGCTCCAGGACGCTGCCGCGCACGCCGGTCACGGCTCCCCCGGTCAGGACCAGGTCATCGAGACGGTGGCGGAACGCGAAACGCACCAGCCCGCGTTCGACGCCGTCGCGCACCTTGGCCTCGAAAGGCGCGGTGATCCCCGGCCCCGTGCCCCAGGTGATGTGGAAGCGCGGAACGGAGTTCCCTGGTCCGTTGGCGCCGTATCCGCCGCGCTCGGCCCAGCCCACCACCGGGAAGATCCGGTGCCCCATCTGCTGCAGCCACGCCCGCTTCTCCCCTGCGGCGAAATGCACGTACGCTTCGGCCCACTTCCGCGGCCAATAATCCTCCTCGCGGTCAAAACCCGCGGTGCCCAGCCAGTCCTGCCAGGCAAGCTCCACGGAGTCCTTCACCCGGAGCCTGCGCTGTTCAGGCGAATCCACCAGGAAAAGCCCGCCAAAGGACCACCACGCCTGGCCGCCCAGCCCCTGGGATCCCTCCTGCTCAAGCAGGATCACCGAGCGTCCGGCGTCCACGAGTTCGGCTGTGGCTACCAGGCCGGCGAGCCCGGCTCCAACAACAATGACGTCCGCGTCTTTTGGCTGCATCCGGCTCACGCTACCGGCGACAACGGGTACTGGCCAGCAGCTTGGTGCAGGCGTGTCCGCAGCCGCTCCTCAAGCCCGTGTGTGCCCCTAAGGGCTTCTAGACTCGGGCAGAGGTTTCTAGACTGGAGATAGGGCCGCTAGAGCCGGCGTATGCCGGTGTCGGCTGGAAACGAATCGGAGAAACCGCATGAGCGAACAGAGCGCCAACGAGGAAAAAGACTCCAACCGGACGCATTCGCAGGAGCCGTCCGAAGGTGAGACCAACGAGCAGGAAAACGAGCAGCGCGAGCACACTCAGGAGCCGGCCGAAGGTGGCGAAGACCAGGCCTGAGTGGGGTTTTTCGGCCCGGGCCCGGGCCTGGAGCCTGCGCCCGGCGGTGAGGAAGCGTTGCGACAACGGAACAGACCTCCGGTTCCCGGTTAGGGAGCCGAAGGCCTGTTTTGTTTGTTCGTCGTCGTCAGCTGGCTGCTGCCTTAGGGGCCGACTTCTTGGCTTCGCCCAGCACATCCGAATCCCGGCTCTGGTCGACTACAGGACCTGTTCCCGCAATCTCCCGCAGCTGCGCGATCCCAGCCGCTGCTTCCTGCTTGGTTTCAAAAGTCGTGGACACTGCCATCAGCGTTCCGTCGCCGGCAATGAGCTTAATGCGGAAACTTCCCTCGTGGGCGTCCACCAGCTTGAAGTAGCCCGACATCGCTTACCTCCTTGTAAGGGGTCTATCAGTGCCTTCAATGCTAAGTCACCTTATGAGTTTGCGGATCCCCCGCCGCAAGAATCGAGTAGTGCGAAATGCAATTGTGATCTGTTCCTAGACTGGACCCATGGCCGATACCGTCAGTCCGGAGCAGCGCAGCCGCAACATGTCGCGCATCCGGGGCAAGAACACCAAGCCTGAACTCCTGATCCGCGGAATCCTCCACGCCGCGGGTTACCGGTTCCGGTTGCACGGCTCCTTCGGTAAGACCAGCCTTCCGGGCAAACCTGACCTGGTTTTCGCCGGGCGCAGGAAAGTCCTCTTCGTCAACGGTTGCTTCTGGCACTTCCACTCCTGCCGGGCCGGACAGCACGCTCCAAAGACCAATAGCGAGTTCTGGGCCGCGAAACGCAAACGCACCGTCGAGCGGGATGCGGCGGCCCAGGAACGGCTTGCGGCCGGAGGTTGGGACGTCCTGGTGGTCTGGGAATGCGAACTTCGGGACCGCAGCATCCTCGAAGAACAACTGCGTACCTTCCTGGGCCCGCCCGGACAGGTTCGCGCGACGACGGCGGCCAACGGAGCCAACGGGTCGACGCCGGCGGAGGCGGCGTCGTCGTCGGCACGGCCACTAGACTTCGAACCAGAACCAGACAGGCTCCAAGGAAAACTGAGGCACACACCATGAGTAATTCGGACAACGGCAAGCGCGGAGTTCTTTTCGACGTAGACGGAACCCTGGTGGATTCCAACTACCTCCACGCCGTTGCGTGGTGGCAGGCCTTCCGCCGGATGGAACATGACGTTCCGATGTCCGCCATCCACCGCGCCATCGGCATGGGCGGCGACAAGCTCGTGGAACACCTGCTGGGCGAAGACCGAAACAAGGATGAGGATGAGCAGCTCGATGCCACACACGGTGCCATCTTCTCCACCTGGTGGCCGTCGCTGCGTTCTTTTGACGGCGCCAGTGAACTCCTGAAGGCCTGCTCGAAGAAAGACCTCACCGTGGTCCTGGCATCCTCCGCTTCCGGAGCCGAACTCGAGTACCTGCGCACCGTTATCGACGCCGACTCCGCGATCACCGATGCCACCAGCTCCGCAGACGCCGAAGCCAGCAAACCCTCACCGGACATCCTCGAAGCTGCCCTGGAGGCCGGTGGCCTGGAAGCCCCGAACACCGTATTCGTGGGCGATTCAGTGTGGGACGTCAAGGCAGCCGGGGAGCTCTCCATTCCCACCATTGGCCTGACCTGCGGTGGCACGAGCGAAGCCGAGCTGCGCGAGGCAGGCGCCCAGGAAGTCTACGAAAACCCGCGGGCACTTCTTGCCGCCCTGGACACCAGCCTGCTGGGCGAACTCCTCGCCCAGGGCTAACCGAGAGGACACTGTGACTACTGAACCCACCGGCCCCGCAAACGACGCCGAGGATCCGCTCGGTCCCAGCGCCCCGCAGCCCGGCCCCACCGGCGAACCCCGGAGACCGGGCCGCGCCTCGCATTCCGCCGGCAACATCCGCGACGATCAGGGGACCTCACCCGCCGGCGCGGTCCCTGCCGCACAGGACAAGGCGGACGAAGCAGCCGAGGCCGAAGGCCCCGCCGAGTAACCAGCGGGGGCAAGAGGCGACGGTCGGGCTATTTCAGCAGCCCGGCCGCCCGCAGCGCATCCGCCATGGCCCCGGTGGGTGCGCTGGCCTTCGGGGCGTTGGCCTTCGGGATGCCGGCCTTCGCTGTGCCGGGTTTCTCGGCTTTGGACCTGGCGGCGCCTGACTGCGTATTGCCTGGCTTGGTGCTGCCTGCCGTGGGGCTGCCCGACTTGGTTCTCTCGGCTTTGCGACTTCCCTGCGCGGGGCGTCCGGACCGGCCGCCCGGCTCCGCGGCGTCGTCGTCAAGCCGCAGCGTCAGCGAAATCCGTTTCCGTTCCGGGTCTGCCTCCATCACCTTGACCTTCACCACCTGTCCGGACCGGACCACCTCGCGTGGATCCGAAATGAAGGTGTGCGACATCGCGGAAATATGGACCAGCCCGTCCTGGTGGACTCCCACGTCCACAAAGGCTCCGAAGGCAGCCACGTTGGTGACCACGCCGTCGAGGATCATTCCCGGACGCAAGTCCGAAATCTTCTCGATTCCCTCCGAAAAGCTGGCTGTTTCAAAAGCGGGCCGCGGGTCCCGCCCCGGCTTCCGCAGCTCGGCGATGATGTCCAGGACGGTCGGAAGGCCTACCTGGTCATCCACGAACGCTGCCGGGTCCACGCCCTCCAGGGCCGCTCCCGACGCACTCATGGTCGCCCCGGCCGCGGCAAGGACCTTCCGCGCAATCGGGTAGGACTCCGGGTGGACGCTGGTCCCGTCCAGCGGCTCCTTTCCGCCGCTGACACGCAGGAACCCGGCACACTGTTCAAAGGCCTTCGCCCCGAGCCGAGGCACCTTCATCAGGTCCTGCCGGCGGGCAAACGGCCCGTTCGCATTGCGGTAAGCCACGATGTTTTCGCTGAGCAGCGGACCGACGCCGGCCACCCGGGCCAGCAGCGACGGGGACGCCGTGTTCACATCCACCCCCACGGCATTCACGCAGTCCTCAATCACCGCATCCAGGGAACGCTCCAGCTTCGCCGGAGTCACGTCGTGCTGGTACTGGCCCACCCCGATGGACTTCGGATCGATCTTCACCAGCTCCGCCAACGGATCCTGCAGCCGCCGGGCAATCGAGACGGCGCCGCGCAGGGACACATCCATCCCGGGCAGCTCGGCCGAGGCAAGGGCGGACGCTGAGTACACCGACGCACCCGCCTCGGAAACCACCAGCTTGCGCACGGACCCGCCGGGCACCTGCCGGATCAATTCGGCTGCGAGCTTATCCGTTTCCCTGGAAGCGGTGCCGTTGCCGATAGCAATCAGTTCCACCCCGTGCTGCTTCACCAGATCGGCCAGCGTGGCCAGGGCGTCATCCCAGCGGCGCACCGGCGCATGGGGATAGACCGTATCGGTGGCAACCACCTTGCCGGTGCCGTCCACCACGGCAACCTTCACGCCGGTACGCAGCCCGGGATCGAGCCCCAGCGTGGTCCGGTTCCCAGCTGGTGCGGCCAGCAGCACATCCCGCAGGTTGGCCGCAAATACCCGCACCGCCTCGGTTTCCGCGTCCGTAAAGAGGCGCACACGCAGATCCACCGCGAGCTTGGCCAGGATCCGGCGCCAGGCCAGCTGCACGGTGGTCATCAGCCATGGGTCAGCGGGACGCCCGCGGTCCGCCACCCCCAGACGGGCCGCCACGGAGCGTTCGTATCGAGCGCGGGCCGCAGCCAGGGCATCGGCATCGGCCGGATCCCCCTCCGTCAGGGCCAGTTCCAGCATGCCTTCCTTTTCGCCGCGGAACAGGGCGAGGACGCGGTGTGACGGCATACCGGAGGGCGACTGGGAAAAGTCGTAGTAGTCGGTGAATTTACGCCCCTCGGCTTCCTTGCCGGGACGCACCTGCGAGCGCATCCGGCCCTGGCGCCAGAGCTTCTCGCGTTGTTCGGTCAACAGGTCCGCGTCCTGTGAGGCCCGTTCGATCAGGATGGCGCGCGCCCCGGCGAGCGCCTCGGCTGCATCCGGGATTCCCTCGCGCACGTACCGCGCGGCTTCAGCGTCCGGGGAACGCCGGGGATCGGCCAGCAGTGCATCCGCCAGCGGTTCCAGTCCCGCTTCCCGGGCTATCTGTGCCTTGGTCCGCCGCTTGCTGCGGTAGGGCAGGTAGATATCTTCCAGTCGGGACTTGGTTTCGGCGCCGACGACGGCGTCCCGCAGTTCGTCCGTCAGCTTTCCCTGGGCAGCGATGGCCTCGAGGATGGCCCGACGCCGGTCCTGCAGTTCGCGCAGGTACCGCAGCCGCTCGTCCAGGTCCCGCAGCTGGGCATCATCCAGCGTGCCGGTGGCCTCCTTGCGGTACCGGGCGATGAACGGAACCGTGGCGCCGCCGTCGAGCAGGCCAACGGCCGCCCGGACCTGCCAGGGCGCTACCCCCAGCTCGGCGGCCAGTTGGGCAATCACCTGCTCGTCGGTGGACCCGGAAACATTGACTGGTTCTACGGTGCTAAGACTCACCCGGCCAATTGTTCCCCATTTATCCGGCGGATGGGCGGATGCGGAGCGCGGCGACTAGTCCTGCTCGGTGAACAATTGACGCCGGGCGCTCAGCAACTCCACTTCCGGCCGGCCCGCCACCAGCCGTTCCGCGGCATCCAGCACGTCCACCACGTGGGCACGGTCCGCCGCAACAATGCCCACGCCTATCCCTGACCGGCGGTGCAGGTCCAGGGAGCCGACCTCTGCGGCGGACACATCGAATTTGCGCCGCAGTTCGGCAAGGATGGGCCGGACGACCGACCGTTTCCCCTTGAGCGAATGCACGTCCCCCAGCAACAGGTCCAGCTCGAGCGCCCCTATCCACATGGCTCCCATCCTTGCCGCAGACGCCGTGCATGTCACGCACCCCTGCGGCCGGTGCCGTGCCGGTGTTATGTTCGAAACATGAGTTCTCCCCTCCGCGAGCGCCGCTCTCCGCGGCTGCGCAACCTGGTTTCCGGCTTGCTTTTCGGGATCGGACTGGCTGCCTTCGTCGACGAAGTGATCTTCCACCAGCTCCTCCAGTGGCATCATTTCTACGACCGCTCCACTACGTCTGTTGGACTCTTTTCGGACGGGCTGTTCCATGCCTTCGGCTGGTTCGCCGTTGTAGCCGGCCTCTTCCTGTTCGCCGATCTGCGCAGGTGGCATGAAACCCTCCTGCAGCGGTGGACCGGCGGCGTCCTGCTGGGTGCCGGAGTGTTCCAGCTCTATGACGGCACGGTGCAGCACAAGCTCATGGGGCTTCACCAGATTCGCTACGAGGTGGATCTGCTCGTGTACGACACGGTTTGGAACGCCATCGCGGTGCTGTTGATCCTTGTCGGCGCGTTCCTTACCTACCGCACCCGCGCTGCCGTCCCGCGGGAATCGACAGCCTCAGCCGATGCATAACCACGGCAGCGACTTTCCCGTTGAGTCGCTGTTCTTCATTCCCGCCGTAGTTGCCCTGGTTGCCTACTGGGCGGGCGCGCGTTCGCCGCGCTCCGGCCGCTGGCCCTGGTACCGGACGGCTTTCTTCACGCTGGGCGTGGCCGCAGCGCTGGTCACGGTCCTGAACCCTTTGGCCGAACTGGCGCATCGGGATTTCGCAGTACTGAGCTTTTCGCATCTCCTGGCCGGGATGCTCTCCCCGCTGCTGCTGGTGCTCTCCCGGCCGTTCACCCTGGCACTACGCACCCTCGATGTTTTTCCGGCCCGCCGGCTCTCCCGGGTGCTGCGCAGCAGGTTCGCCCGGTTCCTGTCCTTCCCGGTCACTGCCGCACTCCTGAACACCGGCGGCATGATCCTGATGTTCCGTACCGGACTGCTGCAGGCAATGCAGGAGTCGATGCCGGTGCACTGGCTGGTGACCTTCCACCTGCTGGCTGCGGGCTACCTGTTCACGGCTTCCATAGTGGGACGGGATCCCTCCCCGCACCGGGCCGGTTATCGGCTGCGGGCAACCGTCCTGGTGCTTTCCATCGCTGCGCACAATATCCTCGCCAAGGGCATCTACGCCGACCCGCCTCCCGGTATCCCGGCTACGGCTGCGGAACACGGGGCGCTGGTGATGTACTACGGCGGTGGAATCCTCGAACTGGTGCTGATTGTGCTGCTCTGCCGCCAGTGGTATGCCTCAGCGCGGCCACGCGGCAAGGTCGCATCCGCCGTCCGCCCTCAGTAGCTTGAACGCCTCAAGCCGCGAAACCAGTAGCCGGGCCGAATCGTTCAGTTACCCCAACCATTGTGCAGAGCATCACCATCCCTTAACAATGGACTATGACGGTTACCCTCAGGTCCCTGGAAACTGCGATCCCGCCCACTGTCCTGGTGCAGTCCGAAGTCCGCGACACGTTCGCAGCCCAGCCCGGCCTGACCCGGCTGGGTGAGCGGCTGGTGCGTACCTGCTTCGATTCGGCGGCCATCGACACCCGCCGTACGGCACTGGCTGAACTTTCGCTCACCGACACCTCGGAGAATCCGAAGTTCTACGATGCCCGCAGCGGCCTGCTGCTGCGGCCCAGCACCAAGACCAGGAATGACATCTTCGCGGTGGAAGCCACGAAACTCTTCATCGAGGCCGCATCCAAGGCACTGGACGCATGTGCCGGTATCGCCCCGTCGGATATTACCCATGTGATCACCGTGTCCTGCACGGGCTTCTTCAACCCCGGCCCGGATTACAAGGTGACCCGGGCGCTGGGGTTGAATCCGTCCGTGCAGCGCTACCACCTGGGCTTTATGGGCTGCTACGGAGCCTTCCCGGCCATGCGCGCCGCCAAATCCTTCTGCGAGGCGGATCCCGGTTCCGTGGTGCTGGTGGTCAGTGCGGAGCTGTGCTCCCTGCACGTCCGCACGTCGAATGACCCGGACGCCATCATGGGGTCCTCACTCTTCGCCGACGGTGCCGCCGCGGCCATCATCACCGCCCGCGAAGACCTTCCGGACTCGGGACCGGCCATCCAGCTGGACCACTTCGAAACCATCCTGACCCCGGTGGGTGAGGAGGCCATGGCCTGGAACATCGGCGACGAAGGCTTCGAGATGGTGCTGGGCACCTACGTCCCGCACATCATCGACGACCACATTGTCGGTGCCCTGGAACCCCTGCTGGCGCACGACGCATCGGTCAGCTCCCGGCCCTACCGGGAGATCGAGCACTGGGCCATCCATCCCGGCGGCCGCAGCATCCTGGATAAAGTCGAGGCGAAACTCGAGCTGAGCGAACAGCAGCTGGTGCCGGCCCGGGAGACCCTGCGCACCGTGGGCAACATGAGCAGCGCCACCGTGCTGTTCGTGCTCAAGTACATCCTGGAACAGCCCTTCAGCGGGGGCAACGAACGGATCTGCTCCATGGCCTTCGGCCCGGGCCTCACCGTGGAGACGGGATTGTTCACCCGGGTCGGCGGTCCGGTGCAGCCGTCGGCAGCGGTGTCTGTGGATCTGGCAGAGCCAGCGGAGGCTGCGCCGGCAGAGGTCCCCGCCGCAGTATGATCGCCGTTTTTCCGTCCATGGCCACCCGGGCAGTGGACGCGGTGGAGGAAATGGACCGGCCCGACGCCGACCTGCAGCGCCTCGAGCGTACCTACGCCCAGTTCTGGCTGGTCAATGCGGTGGTCTCGGGGTGGCGGCGCAACTACGTCCGGTATCTCCGTCCGATCTTCGCGGCGAGTGGCGGTGGCACGCTGCTGGATATCGGTTCCGGCGGAGGGGACGTTCCCCGCTGCATTGCCCGCTGGGCGCGCAGGGACGGGTTTGCCGTGGAGATCACCGCCATTGACCCTGATCCGAGGGCGCACGCCTTCGCCTCCGCGCTGCCGCCGCTGCCGGGATTGTCCTTCCGCCAGGCGTACAGCAGCGAGCTGGTCTCGGAGGGGCGTTCCTACGACGTCGTGATTTCCAACCATATGCTCCACCATCTGGCGCCCGCGGAACTGCAGGCCTTGCTGGCGGACTCGAGGCGGCTGGGCCGCAGGCTCTGCCTGCACAGCGACATTGAGCGCAGCCGCTGGGCCTATGCCCTGTTCTCGGTCGGAACCTTGCCGTTTTTCCCGGGCTCGTTCATCCGGGCCGACGGGCTGACCTCCATCCGCCGCAGTTTCACTGCGGCGGAAATCGCCGAGGTGACACCCCAGGGCTGGCAGAGCCTGCAGCAGCGGCCGTGGCAGAACCTGCTGCTGCATCCACCGTGCTCCCGGGGAGCCGACCACCGTGCGGGCTGAGCTGCCGTCCGTCGCCGCGGAACAAGCCGCCTCGCCCGCTCCCCGCAGCATTCCCCGCCGCTCTTCCGATGTGGTGGTGGTGGGCGGCGGGCCGGTGGGCATGTATCTGGCCGTCCTGCTGCTCCAGGCGGGGGTATCCGTCCAGGTATTGGAACAGCGGCTGAACCGCAGCAGGCATTCGCGGGCCATCGGGGTGCATCCTCCGGCCCTGGCATCCCTGGCGCAGGCCGGCATCGCCGACACCATGACGCGGGAAGGGATCCGGATCAGCCAGGGGGAAGCCCGCAGCGCCGGGCGGACCGTGGCCCGGCTGGACTTCGCCGCTGCGTCGGCCCGGTACCCCTTTGTGCTGACCCTGCCGCAGATGAGAACCGAACAGCTGCTGGAGGAACGCCTCAGGGCCCTCGACCCGGGAGCACTGATCCGCGGCGCCCGGGTGGAAACCTTCAGCGACAACGGCGCCGACGTGCGGGTGCACGGGATCCACGGCGAAGAACCCTTCACCACAGAGGCGGGCCTCCTCGTGGCGGCCGACGGCGCCCGGTCATCGATCCGGTCCGCACTGGGCGGCGGCTGGGCTTCGCGCGAACTGCCGGATACCTATCTGATGGGCGACTTCCCGGACGGCACCGGGGACGGGACGCTGGCCGTGCTTTACCTCGAGGCGGAGGGGATCGTGGAGTCTTTTCCACTGCCCGGAGGCCTGCGTCGGTGGGTGGTCCATACCGATGCACTGCAGCAGGATCCCACTGCCTCCGGTCTAGCGGAGCTGGTGCGGCGGCGGACCGGGCACCGGCTGGAGGTGGACGGAAGCTCCATGCTGAGTGCTTTCGGCGTACAGATCGGCCGGGCGCCCCGGCTGGTTTCCGGACGCACGGTCCTGATCGGGGACGCGGCGCACCAGATCAGTCCGATCGGCGGGCAGGGGATGAACCTGGGCTGGCTGGACGCCGCTGCCGTTGCCCCGATCATCGCGGCATCCCTGCAGGGTAAACCGGTGGGCAGGGAGCTGCGGGAGTTCGAACGACGCCGCCGCCGGGACGCCGCCGTCGCCTCCGCCCAGGCACAGATCAACATGGCGCTGGGCCGTCCGCTGCCTGCGGGGGTGATGGCCCTGCGCAACGCCGGGCTGGAACGGATGTTCCAGGTCCCGGCGCTGGGCGGGGTCGTTGCACGGCGTTTCACCATGCAGTAGGCGCTTACGGCGCGGTGGTGCCGGCTTTTTCCGTGCCGTCGGTGGTCCGCGGTGCGGATCCCTGGCTGCCGGCGCCCGGCACGGTAGCCGGTTCGACAGCGGACATGGCACCGGTGTGCAGGATTTCCGCACCGCCGGCAAGGCCCGGTTCCACCGGGTTGGAGGAGGTGGGCTTGATGTCCAGGGTCCGGCGCAGTGCCTTCTCCTTGATGAACAGCACAGCAACCAGCGCGATGACGGCCACCGCGGCGGCGATCTTGAAGATGTCCGCCGTGCCTTCCGCATACGCGATCCGGAAGAACATCTGGACCTCTGGCGGGAGCCCAGCCAGGTCCAGCGTGGCCGTGGTGCCGCCGCCGTCGGTCGGCATGCCTGCCTTGTCCAGTTCCTCCGTGACCCGCCGGCTGACGGAGCTCGAAAGGACCGCGCCCAGTACCGAGACGCCGATGGCGCCGCCCACCGTGCGGAAGAAGGCAACGGACGCGCTGGCGGAGCCGACGTCGCTGACCTTGACCGTGTTCTGCACGGCCAGCACCAGGTTCTGCATCAGCAGGCCCATGCCCACACCGAGGATGAAGATGAAGAGGCTGACCAGGATCATGTCGGTCTCATGGTTGATGAAGCCGGCCAGCCCCGTCCCGAGGATCACCAGGACCGTGCCGATGATCAGGAACCGCTTCCACTTGCCGAAGCGGGTGATCAGCAGGCCGGACCCTACGGACCCGAGCAGGTTGCCGGCAATCATCGGCAGCATGAGCAGTCCGGCCTCGGTCGGAGTGAAGCCGCGTGCCAGCTGGAAGTACTGGCCCAGGAACGTGGTGGAACCGAACATGGCGATACCTACCGCAACCGAGGCGATGATGGCCAGGGCGGTGGTCCGCTGGCGGATGATCTTCAGCGGAATGATCGGCTCGGCGACCTTGGACTCCACCAGCACCAGCAGTGCCAGCAGGATGACGGATCCGCCAACCATCGCGGCCGTTTCCCATGACCACCATTCGTAGTAGTCGGGCTTGCCGGCGAAAGAAACCCAGATCAGGAGCAGGGAGACGCCCGCGGTGAGCAGGATCGAGCCGAGCCAGTCGATCTTGGCGGGACGGCGCACATGCTGCAGGTGCAGCGTGACCTGCAGCAGGAAGAGGGCGACGACGGCGAGCGGAACGCAGAGGAAGAAGGTCCAGCGCCAGCCCAGCGGGCTGTCTACGATGAAGCCGCCCAGCAGCGGGCCGCCGGCGGTGGCCACTGCCATTACGGCGCCCATGTAACCGGAGTACCTGCCGCGTTCCCGCGGCGGAATGATGGAACCGATGATTGCCTGCGCCAGTGCCGTCAGGCCGCCCATGCCCAGGCCCTGGATGACGCGTGCGGTCAGCAGCAGGTCCATGGAATGGGAGAAGCCGGCGAGGACGGACCCGGCAACGAAGATGACGATGCTCAGCTGTACCAGCAGCTTCTTGTTGAACAGGTCCGCGAGTTTACCCCAGATCGGGGTGCTTACGGCGTTGGCCAGCAGGGCGGCCGTGACCACCCAGGCGAAGTCGGTCTGCGTTCCGTGCAGGTCGGCCATGATGGTCGGCAACGCGTTGGCCACGATGGTGGTGCTCAGCATTGCCGTGAACAGTGCGGCAAGCAGGCCGGTGAGGGCCTGCAGGATCTGTCGGTGGCTCATGTCACCGGGGACGTGTTTCTTCCGGGCGGTCTTGGAATCGGTCACTTAGTTGTTAGCTCCTGCGGATCGGATACGGGGGTTTCCAGCGTCGGCTCGGCGGCTCCGGGCGCTCGGCGGATGGAGGTGAAGAGCGCGTCTGAGAGCGTTCCAAGGGTGTCGGACGCGAGCTGCGCCTGGTCCTCGGACCAGGCGGCAAGGGCTTCCTGCAGCAGGACGGCCCGGGCCTTGAGTGCTTCGCGGAGGACTGACTCCCCCAGCTCGGTCAGGCTGATGAGGTAGGCGCGGCGGTCCTGCGGATGCGGGCGACGCCGGACGTAACCGAGTTCTTCCAGTTCCGCGACGTGGCGGCTGAGTCCGGCAGGGCCGACACCGAGTTTGGCTGCAAGCTCGGTTGCCCGCAGCTCGCCGTCTTCGCCGATCATCCGCATGACGCCCTGGAGTGCCACTCCGGGTCCACCGATGTCGGCGCTGTGCTGGGTCACGCACCGCAACGAACGTTGCAGGGCGAAGATCTTCCGGATCAGGTCATCCGCCGTTTCCTGTTGCATGGGCATGGGGATGGGTCTCCGGAGGTTGGCACTGATAGTTGACCTAGGCAACTATACGCCGAAATTTGCCTAGGTCAACTAACTAAAGGGAGTCCTCGCTCTCCCGGATCCGGCAGCCTGAATGATTAAGCCAGGTGGGTGGGAGCAAAAAGTCCTATCCGGGCTTCAACTACGACTACGTTGGGGCCTTCTCCGGCAAATGCCTCTTCCAATGCCGTGCGGATGTCCGCTGGAGCGCAGCGGCGGGCCGGAACACCGAAGGATTCCGCGAGCTTCACGAAATCCGGGCGTGCCAGTTCCGTAGCCGTGGCCTTGCCGAACGCGTCCTCCATGTATTCGCGCAGGATGCCGTAGCCGCCGTCGTCGACAATCAGCCAGGTGACGGGGAGGTTATGCTGCCGGGCCGTGGCCAGTTCGGAAATGGAGTACATGGCCGAACCGTCGCCGGACACGGCAAGCACCCGCTCCCCCAGGCCCACTGCACCGCCGATTGCGCCCGGGTAGCCGTAGCCCAATCCGCCGGCGCCCTGGGCGGAGTGGAACTGGCCGGACTTCGCGTCCCAGCAGCTCCAGGCCCAGTAGGCGGAAATGGTCATGTCCCAGTAGGTCTGCATGTCATCGGGGACGGCGGCGCGGATGTCCGCCATGAAGCGGCGTTCCATGTCGAGGCCCTGGGTATCCAGCCGGGCCTGCACCCGGGCCAGGGCGCCGGCCACCAGCTCCTCGGCGCTTTGTCCGTGCCAGTCGGGAATGTGTTCCGCCGCCGGCAGGGCGGCATCCAGTGAGTCCAGGGCCTGCCGGGCGTCGGCGCGGATACCCAGCGCCGGCCGGTTGGACTCCAGGACCCGGGGTTCGGCGTCGATCTGGATGATCCGGCCGCGGGGCGCCATGGTGAAGTAATTGGACGTCACTTCGCCGAGCGAGGAGCCGATGACCACCAGTACGTCGGCGTCCTCGAGCACCTCCGTCATGTGCCGGTCCTCCATCCAGGACTGCAGGGAGAGCGGATGGTTCCAGGGGAAGGCTCCGTTGCCGCCGGGGGTGCAGATCACCGGGGCGTGCAGCTTCTGGGCAATGGAAAGCAACGCAGCCTCGGCACCGCTGCGGCGCACTCCGCCGCCGGCAATGACGGCGGGCCGGCGGGCCTCGGAGAGCCAGCGCACGGCTTCCTTGACCAGTTCGCTGCGTGGAGGGTTGTCGAACGGTTCCGCCAACGCGTCTTCTACGGCAGGCACCATGACCGGGTTGAGCAGCACGTTCTGCGGGATCTCGATCCACACCGGCCCCGCCGGGGAGGAGATGGCTTCCGTCCAGGCGTCCTGGATGGCGGACGGGATGCCGGAGGCGTGCTGGATCAGCCGCTGGCTCTTGGTGACGTTGGCTGCGGAGGCCTTCTGGTCATCGAGCTGGTGCAGCATTCCCCTGCGCCGGGCCCCGAGCCCGTCAATGGGAATCTGGCTGGCCACCACGATCATCGGCACTCCTGTGGCATAGGCCTCCTGCAGCCCGGCCAGCGAGGTCAGGGCGCCGGGACCGGTGGACAGGAACAGCACCCCCACCTGCCCGGTGGCCCGGGAAAAACCGTCGGCCGCAAATGCGGAGTTGTTTTCCACCCGGGAGGAAATGAACTCCAGCCGCGAACGGGAGAGTGCATCGAACAGTCCCAGGGCATGCTGGCCGGGGATGCCGAATACCTTGCTGGCACCGAGGGCTTCGAGGGTTTCCACCACCAGGTCCCCACCGTTGCGGACGGAACCGGTCCCGGGAACGGCCTCGCCTGGACCCGGGACAGTGGAATCGGCACTCATGCGGACAGTCCCATCAGGGTAATCAGGTCATAGGCCACGTGTGAGGCGGCCACGGCGGTGATGTCGGCATGGTCGTAGGCGGGGGCGACCTCGACGACGTCGGCGCCCACCAGGTTCAGTCCGCGCAGCCCGCGCAGGATCTCCAGCAGTTCGCGGCTGGTGATGCCGCCGGCCTCGGGGGTGCCGGTCCCCGGCGCGTGGGCCGGGTCCAGGACGTCGATGTCCACGGACACATACAGCGGACGGCTGCCGATCCGGTCCCGCAGCTTCGCCACTACCTCATCCACGCCCTGGCGGTAGACATCGGAGGAGGTCAGGATGCCGAAGCCGAAGCGGCGGTCATCCTCAAGGTCCTTCTTGCCGTACAGCGGACCTCGGGTGCCCACATGGGAAATGGCCTCGGTGTCCAGGATGCCTTCCTCGACGGCGCGGCGGAACGGGGTTCCGTGCGTGTACTCGGCGCCGAAATAGGTGTCCCAGGTGTCCAGGTGTGCGTCGAAGTGCAGCATGGCTACCGGAGAACCGGCACGTTCTGCGGCGGCTCGCAGCAGCGGCAGGGCGATCGTGTGGTCCCCGCCCAGGGTCAGGAGCTTGGTGCCATGCTCCGTGAGGTCCAGGGCGTTTTGCTGGACGGTCTCGATGGCTTCATTGATATTGAAGGGGTTCACGGCCATATCGCCGGCATCGGCCACCTGCAGGTTTTCAAACGGGGAGGCATCCAGGGCCGGGTTATAGGGGCGCAGCAGCCGGCTGGCCTCGCGGACATGGTTGCCGCCGAACCGGGCGCCGGGCCGGTAGGAAACACCGCTGTCGAAGGGCACTCCCACCACCGCAACCTCGGCCTGATCCACCTGGTCCAGGCGGGGCAGCCGGGCGAAGGTGGCAGCCCCTGCGTAGCGCGGGACCTGCGCCGCATCCACGGGTCCGATGCGGCCGTTCGCGTTCACACGGGGAAGGTTGTCCATAGGTAGTCTCCGGTTCCGGGATGGGCGTCGTCGCCCGGTGGGCTGGGTTACCTGAGGGTAACCAAAAGTTTACCTAAAAGCTAAAGTGGAACTGCGGTTGGGGTCAAGACTAGGCTGAGGACATGGCGGCTCACGATAACAGCGAAGACCCTAACTACGACGTCGATGTCCTGATTGTGGGTGCCGGGCCTACGGGCCTTGCGCTGGCCGCCCAGCTGGCCGCTTTCGGCGCCAGTTTCCGCATCATTGACCGGCGCCAGTCCCCGGGAACCGAATCGCGGGCCATTGCCATCCAGCCGCGCACCTTGGAAGCCCTGCGGCCCTTCGGCGTCAGCGGCGAGCTGGTTGCCGCCGGACGTCCAGCCCGCGAGCTGCACCTCCACCTGCCGGAGGAAACGCTGGAAGTGGACCTGTTCGACACGGGACTGGAGGATTCAGCGTTCCAGCAGTTGCTGTTCCTGCCCCAGACGGACACCGAGCGCATCCTGACCCAGCACCTGCTTTCCCGCCGGGTACGCATTGAGCGCGGCGCGGAACTCCAGGACCTGGAACGCCTGGATCCCGAGGACCCGTTTGCCGGAATGGAAGCAAAGATCCAGCGGATGGACCGCGGCATCGAGCGCATCCGTGCCCGTTACGTGGTTGGTGCCGACGGTGCCGGGAGCACGGTCCGCGCCAAGGCAGGCATGGACTGGCGCGGCGGAGCCTACCCGGACACCTTCATCCTGGCCGACGTCGAAATTGACGGTGCGGAACCCGATGCCGTGCATTCCTACCCCACCGAGGACGGGTTCCTCTTCCTGTTCCCGCTCGGCGGATCCGCTACCTGGCGGATGATCGCAATTAAGCCGCCGCATCACCCTGCCACCCTTGAAACAATGCAGGAGCTGGCCGATACCTTTACCCATGGCGCCCTGCAGGTGCGGGATCCGAAGTGGATCAGCACCTTCCGCCTTTCGCACCAGATGGCCGAGTACTTCCAGCGGGGTTCGGTGTTCCTGGCCGGCGACGCCGCCCATGTCCACTCCCCCGTTGCCGCCCAGGGCATGAATACCGGCATCCAGGACGCACTGAACCTGGGCTGGAAACTCGCCCTCGGCGCCCGCGGGCTCGCCAGCGATGAGCTGATTGACAGCTATCACGCCGAGCGACGGCCCGTGGGCCAGGAAGTCGTGTCCACGACGGACCGCATCTTCAAGCTCGCCACCAGCCGCAACGGCCTCAAGAAGCTGCCCCGCACCAAGCTCCTGCCCGCGCTGGCCCCGAAGGCCATGGGCTGGGACGGGCTCCGCTCGCGGCTCTTCCGGACCATGGCCCAGCTGAACATCAACTACCGCGGCAGCAGCATGGTCGACGCCGGGGATTCCCGCCGGCCGGCGCTTCTGGCCCGCGGCGTCCGCCCCGGCGACCGCCTGCCCGATGCCGACGTCATCTACCAGGACCGGGAACGGCGCCTGCAGGACCTGGTGGCCACGCCCGGCTTCTCCATCCTCCTCAGCGGACCCGGCTGGCCGCAGGACGCACCGCGCCAGCTCCGGACGGCACTGCCCCAACTCGCCGGACTGCTGAATATCCAGCAACTGACCGTCGGCAGCAGCCTCATTGCGAATTCTCCGGGCATCATCAAGGACGTCAGCGGTCTGGCCTTCCACCGCCTGGGCCTAAGCTCGCGCCGGCCTGAACTGCTGGTCATCCGCCCCGACGGCTACGTCGGCTACCGGTCCTCCGGTCGGGATATCACCGGCGCGGTGGAGTACCTGCAGCGCTTGACCAGAGAATCCGTGGCCGAGCCTGCGGCTGGCAATACCCTGTCCGCCTAGGCACCGCTGCGCCTGGCTCCGCAGCCTAAGCGCCGCCGGGGCTGACGAGGGTCCAGAGCACAATCGTTTCCTCGTCGGACGGGTTGTGCCAGGAGTGCGGCTCCCGGCCGGGGAAGGTGACCGTGTCACCTGTCGTAAGTTCGATCCGCTCGTTGCCCAGGATGAGTTCGAAGCTGCCCTGGGCAACGTGCAGCACCTCCACTTCGCAGTCCACCGAATAAAGATCTGCTTCGCCGGACCCGCCGGGTGCAATCACTGAACGGACCACTTGGACGCGCCGTTCCGTCCTGGCCGTGACCAGCCGTTCCACTATTCCCTCGCCGCCCAAGCTGATACGCGGGGCATCCGCCAGCCGCGTCACATTGGTTTCGGGTGCGGCGAAGAGGTCGCCGATGGAAATGGAAAGCACCTGGCACAGGGTCAGCAGGGACGCCACTGACGGAGAAGTCAGGTCCCGTTCCACCCGGCTCAGGAAACCCTTGGTGAGGCCGGTGGCTTCAGCCACCTGCTCAATGGTCAGATGCCGGGCCTGGCGTGCGGAGCGGATCCGCACGCCAATCGCCACCGGAGCGTTGGTCGGTTCTACGGGCAAGGCCTTCATGCTTATGAGCATACCGAGGGAAACATGCACGTAATGCGGTGGTATTGCGGGGCGGCTAAATTGACGGCGTGACTGAAAGCACATTAGCTTCAGTAAACACTTGTTGCCTGTCAGGCAATTCGACGCCGGTTTCCTAGCTCGAGGACTGCAATGGAATACATCAACGGGACCATCGTGGTCCTTTACCTGCTGGCAATGTTGGGTTTCGGTTGGTGGGGCAAGTCCCGCACCAAGAACGTCAGCGACTATCTGGTGGCCGGCCGCCGGCTGGGGCCGCTCTTTTACACCGGAACCATGGCCGCCGTCGTGCTCGGCGGGGCCTCCACGGTGGGCGGGGTGGGGCTCGGTTACAAGTACGGCATCTCCGGCATGTGGCTGGTGGTCGCCATCGGCACCGGAGTCCTGCTCCTCAGCCTGCTCTTCGCCTCCACATTGCAGAAGCTGCGGATCTACACGGTGTCGCAGATGCTGTCCCTGCGTTACGGGACCGAATCCACGAAGGTCTCCTCGATCGTGATGCTGGCCTACACGCTGATGCTCTGCGCCACCTCCACCGGCGCCTACGCCACCATTTTCGTGGTCCTCTTCGGCTTTGAGCGGTGGCTGGCCATTGCGGTGGGCGGCGCCGTCGTCCTCGTCTACTCCACCATCGGCGGAATGTGGTCCATCACACTCGCCGACATGGCGCAGTTCGTTATCAAGACCATCGGCGTCTTCGCCCTGATGCTGCCCTTTACGCTCTCCGCTGCCGGGGGCCTTGACGGCATCCGGCAGCGGGCGGGAGCGGAATTCTTCAGCATCACCGGTATCGGCGCGCAAAGCATTATTACCTATTTCGTGGTCTACACGCTGGGCCTGCTGATCGGCCAGGATATCTGGCAGCGGGTCTTCACGGCACGCACCCCGCTTGTGGCCCGCTGGGGCGGCACCGCGGCCGGGATCTACTGCATCCTCTACGGCGTGGCCGGGGCACTGATCGGTATGGGCGCCAGCGTTGCTCTTTCCGCGGTGGAGTCCCAGGATGACGTCTACGCCGATGTCGCCATGACCCTGCTGCCCGTCGGCCTCGGCGGACTCGTCCTGGCCGCTGCGGTGGCCGCCATGATGTCCACTGCCTCGGGTGCGCTGATTGCTGCGGCCACCGTCGCGCGGACCGACGTCGTCCCCTTCGTCCGCGGATGGTTCCACCGTGGTCCCGGCAGTTCCACCGGCCGGAGCGCCGGCACCGGGCCGGAGACCGGGGACGACGCCGGAGAAGACATCGCGTCCAACCGCTACTGGGTACTCGGGCTGGGCATTGTCGCGATCATCGTGGCCATAGTCGTCCAGGACGTGGTCGCTGCGCTAACGATTGCGTACGACATTTTGGTGGGAGGACTGCTGGTGAGCATCCTGGGCGGACTGGTGTGGAAGCGCGGCACCGGACTGGGTGCAGCCGTGTCCATGGCTGCCGGAACCGTGGTGACCCTGGGAACCATGATCTACCTTGAGATCCAGGCTGCTGCCCCGTACGACGGCGTGTACGCCAATGAACCGATCTACTTCGGGCTCGCTGCGTCGGCCGTTGCCTACTGCGTGGTTTCGCTGCTCTCCCGTCCCACGGATCCTGAGGTCCGTGCAGCCTGGGACAAGCGGGTGGCCGGCACCTCCACCGCCGAGGCGGAAGAAGTGCCGGCCACCTAAGCCGGGCCTACTTTTCCGCAGATTCCATTTCCGGCTGCTCCTCCGGATCCGGGATCTCCTTCGCGTCGAGGTCCTCGCCGTCGTCTTCGCCGGTCCAGACCTTGATCACGGCCCAACCCACTGCCGCGATCGGGACGGCCAGGATGGCGCCGACAATGCCGGCCAGGATGGTTCCTGCGGTCAGGGCCAGCAGGATCACCAAGGCGTGGATGCTCAACGACTTGCCCATCACCACCGGTTGCAGGAAGTTGCCCTCCAACTGGTTCACCGCAATGATCACCACGACGACGATCAGGGCAACAACCGGTCCGTTGGCCACCAGCGCGATCAGGGCTGCGAAGACACCGGCCGCGGTGGCGCCAACCAGCGGGATGAACGAGCCGACAAAGACAATCACGGTCAGGGGCAGGGCCAGCGGAACCTGCAGGATGAACAGCGCCGCCCCGATGCACACGGAATCGACCAGCGCCACAATGGCGGTGCCGCGGATGTACCCGCCGAGAACCTCCATCACCCGGAAGCCGGAGAGCCGGGCCTTGTCCCGGCGGTCTCCTTCCGGGAACATGCGCAGGAAGAAGGCCCAGATGCGGTCCCCGTCTTTGAGGAAGTAGAACAGCACCACGGCCATCAGCAGGAACCCGGTGGCAAACGTCGTGGCCGCGGAGATCCCGGCAATGGCCCCGCTGCTTACCGTGCTGCTGGTAGCAAAGTCGATCACGGCGTCCCGCGCGTTGGCGAGCATCTCCTGGTCGATCGGGAGCGGGCCGTTGAGTACAAAGTCATAGAGCTGGTCGAAGCCTGCAACGGCCTGGTCCACCAGATCGCTCCATTCGCTGCGGATAGCGAACACAATCCCGGTCACCAGCCCGCCGAAAATGCCGAGCAGCAGCAGGAAGGACAGGCCTGTCGCCAGCGCGCTGGGCCATCCCTTGCGGCGTAGCCAATTCACGAACGGAGCGATTGCCGCGCCCAGGATCAACGCGAGCAGCACCGGAATCACCACCAGGGTGACCTGCAGCAACCCGTAAACCGTCACCGAAACCAAAAGCAGGATCAACAGGATCTGGGCGGAGCGCTGCCCGGCGTGGCCGAGGGGGCCGCTCCAGTACCGTCCGGGCCTGGCGTGATCCGGCTGGGTATCCCGTTGAACCCTGTTAGGGCTTGATGCGCTCATGTTCGCTACTTCCTAGTCAGGGCTTGTTCTGGAGATCGGTGGGGGAATTCGTTTCTGCGGTGCCGTCGGCCGGCGCGGAACCGGTGCCGTCGTCCGGCGCGGAACCGGCGCTGCCGTTCTGCAGGCTGTCGCGGACATGCCGGCGCAGGACCTTCCCGATCAGGGACTTCGGCAGCTCCTGGATCTCCACGATCCGGCGGGGCACCTTATAGGCTGCCAGTTCCTTGCGCACGAATGCCCGCAGTTCCTCGGCGTTAAAGCGGGAACCAGCCTTGGGTACCACCGCTGCCACCACATCCTCGCCGCCGCCGGAACGGAGCAGGCCGACGACGGCGACGTCGTCGACGGATTCGTGGCGCTTCAGGGCGTTTTCCACTTCCGAGGGGGACACGTTGAAGCCGCCGGTAATGATCAGCTCCTTGATCCGGTCCACGATGGTAACAAAGTGGTCCTCGTCCACGGTGACAATGTCCCCGGTACGGAACCAGCCGCCGTCGAGCAGTACCGCCTCGGTTTCCCGGGGCTTCTTCCAGTAACCGGCAAAGACCTGCGGGCCCTTGATCAGCAGCTCGCCGCGGTGGCCTCGGGGAACGTCGACAGTAGGATGCTCAGGATCCACCACCCGGATGTCGGTCAGCGGGAAAGGAACGCCCACCGTTCCCGGTTTCCGCGACTTGGCGAACGGGTTGCCCAGCGCGATGGGAGACGTTTCGGTCAGGCCGTAGCCTTCGATCAGGAGTCCGCCGGTGGCTTCTTCCCAGATCTCGACCGTTCGAGGCGGGAGGTTCATGGCACCGGAAATGGCAGACCGGACGCCCTTGAGCGAAATGTTCTGTTCCTTGGCTCCCGCGGCCAGGCGCTCGTAAATCGGCGGTACGGCCGGGAGGAAGGTGGCCGGGGTTTTCTTCATGGCCTTGAGCGTCATGTCGACGTCGAACTTGGGGAACAGCACCACCCGGGCCCCCAGGCTCATAGCGGTGGTGAGGCACAGGGTCAGCCCGTAGGCATGGAACATGGGCAGGACGGCGTAGAAGGTTTCATGGCCGGGCTTCAACCCGGGAACCCAGGCGCGTCCCTGCGCCGCATTGGCCACGAGGTTCGCGTGCGTCAGCATCGCACCCTTGGGATCTGCGGTGGTTCCGCTGGTGTACTGGATCGCCGCCAGGTCCGACGGCTCCGGACGCGGATGGCGTTTGCGCAGCGGGCGGTTGTCCAGCAATTCCCGCCAGCCCACAACTCGCCGCGGGCCGCGGGGCGGACGCTTGGAAGCGGAAAGGGCGGCACGCGCCTCGCGGAGGGCGGGAACGGGAAGCTTCAGCGCCAGCCGGTTGATCAGCGGCATGGCCGGGATCAGTTCCACTGAAACGATGCTGCGCACCGGAATATCCGCCGGCAGCTTCTGGACATTCTCCACAACCTTGTCCCAGACCACGGCCACGGTGGCACCGTGATCCTCGAACTGGTGCCGCAGCTCCCGGTCCGTATAGAGGGGGTTGTGTTCCACCACCACGGCTCCCAAACGGAGGACGGCGTAGAACGCCACCACGTGCTGCGGCGAATTGGGCAGCACAAGCGCCACCCGGTCGCCCTTGCGCACGCCGAGTTTCATCAAGCCCGTCGCCGCACGACGGATCTGGTCCCCCAGTTCCTCGTAGGAAGTGGTGGCACCGAAGAACTGCAGGGCGGTCTTGGATCGGTATTTGCGGACCGAGCTCTCCACCACGTCAACGAGGGACTCATCCGGGAGGCTGAAGCCTTCCAGGACTCCCTCGCTGTAGTGGCGGGTCCAAGGGCGGGCAGGATCCGTAAGAGGGAAGTTTTTGCTCACAATCTGACTCTAGCGCCTGCCCGACACGGACAAGAAGTCAGGGTGCTTAGGGACGAAACCGGGCTCGGGCGTATCGCGCAGTTCCGGCCGGTTCAGCCGCCGGATTCGACTACACTTGGACACGCGAAGGGGAGTAGCTCCGGTGCGGACTTGATGGGTCATTCCAGACGGTTCAGTTTCCGCCGAGGCCTGTCGACAT
The DNA here is from genome assembly GCF_020731025.1 of Arthrobacter sp. zg-Y895. Lineage (NCBI taxonomy): Bacteria > Bacillati > Actinomycetota > Actinomycetes > Micrococcales > Micrococcaceae > Arthrobacter > Arthrobacter sp. zg-Y895. The sequence continues at coordinate 113,244 of NZ_JAJFZY010000005.1, read as the reverse complement.
ACTGGACGCCGCGGCGTCCCGGCAGTCCACCCGCCGGCATCACGCCGCGGGCGAGCGAGACCTTCGGTCAGAAGAGTTGTCTTTTACTTTGGACTGACCGGATCCCTCCGTTTCCGGTCCCTGTCAGGAGCACCGTGAATTCCCATTCCTCGCCGGAGCCCGCGTTCAGCGAATCCAGCGTTCCTTCCAACGCCGACAAAAAGCGATGGCGGCAGTATCTGGCCGATGAACAGGCCGAAGCAGCGACCTACCGGTATCTGGCTGAACGCCGGGACGGTGAGGAACGCGACATTCTCCTGGCACTGGCCGAGGCCGAGGGCCGCCATGAAGAACACTGGCGTACGCTGCTGGGCGACGACGCCGGGCGCAGGGCGCGTGCTTCCTTCCGCAACCGGGTCCTCGGCCTGCTGGCCCGCCGTTTCGGCTCGGTGTTTGTACTGGCATTGGCGCAGCGCGCCGAGGGCCGCTCCCCCTATGCGCAGGATCCAAATGCCACCAGCGCGATGGCCGCGGATGAACAGATTCATGAGGAAGTGATCCGCGGGCTGGCCACCCGGGGGCGGACCCGGTTGTCGGGGAACTTCCGGGCGGCAGTGTTCGGCGCCAATGACGGCCTGGTCAGCAACCTTGCCCTCATCATGGGCATCGGCGCCACCGGAGTGTCCAGCACGTTTATCCTTATCAGCGGTCTGGCCGGCCTACTTGCCGGAGCGTTGTCCATGGGCGCGGGAGAGTACGTCTCGGTCCGGTCCCAGCGTGAACTCCTGGAGGCCTCCCGGCCCACCCAGATCACACTGTCGGCCGCGAAGTCACTGGACATTGACGCCAACGAGCTGGTGCTGGTCTACCGGGCACGCGGTATGACCAAGGAAGCGGCCGAACACCGTGCGGCAGAACGGATGGGCCTCTACAGCTGCGACTGCGATCCGAGTTTCTCGCTGAACCCCGAGGCTGACGCCGAAGAAAAACGCGACGAGCACGAGTCCGTAGGGACAGGGCTGGGTGCTGCTGCTTCCAGCTTCTGCTTCTTCGCATCCGGTGCGGTGATTCCGGTACTCCCCTACCTGTTTGGCCTCACCGGAATGACCGCCGTCGTCCTCTCCTGCGTCCTGGTGGGTCTGGCGCTGCTGATGACCGGCGCCGTCGTCGGCCTGCTCTCCGGCGCCTCACCCCTGAAACGGGCCCTGCGGCAGCTGGCGATCGGGCTGGGTGCCGCAGGCGCCACCTATCTGCTGGGCATGGTTTTCGGGACGACCGCCCTCTAGGACACGGAGCATGGGTAGTTCTCCCCATGTACGGATTCCTTCCGGCGGGTTATGTTCTTCCTGACATTCAGGGGGAACTGTCATAGTGCGGCTCTCCTGCCGCCTCGCGACTGCAGCATTGTTACTGCGGTCGGGGGCCCGTACAAGGGGGAGAAAATGGGCGCCTATGACATAGACGCTGCAACAGTAGGCAGGATAATCACGGACAGCGAGTCCATCCTGTTGCAGAACGAGAGTCTTTACATCGACCTTCAAGACCGGATCGACGGTGTTGAAACCGCACTCGGCAAGAGTGGGGCACTCGCGGCGTTTTCGACGTTCGCTTCAGAGACGCTGATGCCGGGCGCCAAGACGGTAATCACCCGGAGCGATAACGCCGTCCTTGCAACCCGGCGGGCCCTGAACGCCTATGTCCAGGGTGACGAGGAGATGGTGGCGAATGCGCAGCAGGCGGCAGCGAGCATCGCGCCGCTTGCCCCTTCCCCGGCACCAGCCCCGGGGCCGGCTCCCGCTCCAGAACGTCCCCTGCCCGGGTCCATCCCCATCGTCCCGTTGTTGCCTGCTCCAGGAAACGTACTCCACCCGCTGCCGGCGCCCCTCCCCGAGGCCAACCCCGGCGGAAACGTACTCCACCCGCTGCCGGCGCCCCTCCCCGAAGCCAACCCCGGCGGAAACGTACTCCACCCGCTGCCGGCGCCCCTCCCCGAAGCCAACCCCGGCGGAAACGTACTCCACCCGCTGCCGGCGCCCCTCCCCGAAGCCAACCCCGGTGGACCCATCGCCGAGCCTGCCCCCTACTACCCGGCCAACCCCGGTGGAAACGTACTCCACCCGCTGCCGTCGCCCCTCCCCGAAGCCAACCCCGGTGGACCCATCGCCGAGCCTGCCCCCTACTACCCGAGCAACCCGGGCGACCCGGGCCGCGGCGCTATGTGGCCCGGACTGGACCCTGGATTCTGGATCGACCCTTCAGGTCCGGACTTCGAGCGCCTTCCCGGCGAAATGCCGCAGGAGATCACGAAGATGCCCGAAGTCATCCCCTGGATGCCGGAATTCATCGACATCGCACCAAAACCCGAAATCATCCCCTGGATGCCGGAATTCATCGACATCACACCAAAACCCGAAATCATCCCCTGGATGCCGGAATTCATCGACTTCGCGCCAAGGCCGGAAATCACCGCGTGGATGCCGGAAGTTATCCACTTCGAGCCAATGCCGCTGCCCGAGGTCATCGATATCAAGCCGATGCCGCTGCCGGAAGTCATCCATTTCGAGCCGATGCCGGATACGGCGCCCGGTGACTTTGGGGGCGCCGGCGTCACACCCGAACCCACCCCCGTGCCGCGGGAAATCAACGGCATTCCAGTAGCGACTCCCCTACCTGACCAGACGCCGTCCGACGCGGAGCCCAACAAGACCCGCGGAAGGTGGGGTTTGACGTGAGCATCAATGTTGATCTGAGTGGTACCGACAATCTGCCCAACGAGGCGGCGCTGCTGGCTGCTGCCGCGCGGCTGGACAGACGCGTTGAACGTATGGCTGATACCTTGGACGACGCCCAGGCCAAGTGGCAGACCGTCGATTCCTTCTACCGCGCCCCGGAAGCAAACCTCGTGTACACGGCGATGGACAAACCGCGCGACGACAGCGAGGAGATCCTGCTTGCGGTGCGCTCCTCAAAACAGGCGTTGGAGGTCTTCGCGGAAGAAATCACCGCAATCAAGGCAAAGCGCGCTGAGCTCAAGGCCAAAATCGCAACTGCCCAAGCGCAAGACAAGCGCGAAGCCGAAATCATCGATGGCATCGGAGAATTCGGCTTCCTCGGAGAGGCTGTCAGCAAAATCGGGTCCGTCATGGACTCCGCGGACGCTTTCATGGATCAGTTCATGCTCCAAAGGGAAGCGGACCAATTGGCAGCCGAACTTCAAAAGGCAGAGCAGGAGTGTAGCCGGGCGCACAGGGCCTTGGTCCGTCCTACTGCTGATGTTCCGCCAATCAGCAAGGAAGCCCTGAACGAATGGGCTATCCAGGATGTCACCCAGGCCTACAACCGGGTGCAGAACTCCATCGGTGACCCGACTGTAGCCATGCAGCAGTATCTTGCGCTCTTGGCCGGGCTCAGGCCCGACCAGATGGAACAGTTCCTGGCCCGTAACCCAGAGGCCGCGCTCTCGCCGCCGGCTCTCGGATCGGATCCCCAGAAAAATAAGGAAGCCTGGGAGAAGCTCACGCCGGAGCAGCGCGCTGTCATCAGCCAGAAGGTGCCGTCCCTCGTAGGCAATCTGGAGGGCATTCCTTACTCAGACCGAATTGCTGCGAACAACGTGGCGCTGGACCTGGCACTGGCCCAGGACCCGCTTCCGGATGCACAGCGGGATGTCCTGATGGAAATAAAACATGCCGCTGACCCCGGCCGCGACAACCGGACCGTCCGCGGACTGATTTCCTTTGATCCCACGCACCCGCCGCTGGCCGCTTTGGCTATCGGAAATATGGATACTGCTGACAACGTCACGTGGAATGTCCCGGGGATGGGAACGACCGCCGGGTCCATGGATGATTGGGCCAAGGGGTCACAGAACATTTACGATGCCCAACTGAAGCTTGGCGGCGGCGACCCGGCGGTAGTTGCCTGGATCGGTTACCACACACCAGCCATGCCGCCCTCCACCGAAGTCTTGGGCAACAAACATGCCCTAGACGGAGGTGAGCGGCTCGCCTCATCGCTGAATGGCTTCAACGCTGCCAGCGACGGCCGTGATACTTACGTTTCGGTGGCAGCGCACTCCTACGGCACCACTACCACCGCTCACGGCCTGACCGGGATTGATTTTGACGTGGACTCTGTGGCGTTTTATGGCTCCGCCGGCCTGGACAACACGGCCCTGGCGGACATGCGCATTAAAGATGGTCCCGGGGGGCAACCGGCGTTGTTTGCTACCCAAGCCACCCAAGACGACGTCGCATCGCTTGGTCGGTCCTCAGGTCGCACCGACCCGCTGGGGGACGGTTTCGGGGCACATGAATTCAGTTCGGAGGGGGACGCAGAGCGGGAGCTCAAGCAGACCCTGGGACACTCCGTCATCGGGGAAGACGATGACAAATGGAATCCCCTGCACACCTACGATAAACATGGGTATCTGGACGTTGGAACGCAGAGCCTGGATTCCATCGCCAAGATTACAACCGGAAACGGTGATGTGGTCCTACAGCGCGAGGAAGAATTAGCGGATACTTCGAGAGCCTTTGAAGAGAGACGGTCTGAGATGCCTTATTACCCGCACAGTTTTGGCAGACGATGAACCGGCTGACCCTGGCGGTTGGCTCGATCGCCCTTGCCCTAGCCCTAACGGTGGCCGGCTGCGCCACCCCGTTCGATTCAGAGGACACCATGAAAAGTGAAAACGGCCAAGCCGTGGATCAGTCCAGGCCTGCCTCGGAGCTGCTCGCCAGGATGCTGGAGCTGAGCGATGAAACCACCAAGGTCCACGGTGGACAGTGGACCTATTCCAATGACGCACGTTCAGCCTGGGACGGTACGAAAACGAGCGGGTATATCGCGGATACCTGTACGAGGCTGAAGCCCGGAAGCGGCGAGAAGCGCGCGTACCGCTACAGTTCGATGATCATGGGCCCCGCGGTGGAAGACCCGGAAGCCGCCATGGACAAGTATGTCTCGCATTTCGAACAGCAGGGATTCACCGAAACCAACCGTTACGATTCCCCAGTGCCCAAGTCCCTGGGACCGGGTTACTACATCATGGTTACCCTTCAGGACGAAGAGGGAAGCACATTGGTTTACCAGGCCGGCACCCATCTCAGCAGCCTGAGCTACGAAGGACCATGTTCCTACGACCCCGAGATGGAATTCCGGACCACCTAGAAGACGACCACATGACAATTCGAAGAGCCACCGCCCTCCTTCAGCGCATGATGGAACTGACTGAAGAGACTGTTCAGCTCCACGGCGGCCGGTGGGTCCATGGCGACCCCGAGGAGACTGTTTGGGATGCCAACGACCCCAGTGCGCTCGCACCGTCTCCGTCGAAGGTCCCTGCACGGATGATCCTGCGATGAAGATTCGCCCCAGCCGCGAACCGTAACAGCTTCACCTCAGCGTCCGTGGCCCGACGCACAGTGCAGGGTGGCCTATAGCACAGCCACCAGGTACGGCGCCGGGGACCAGTGCGCAAGCGCCCGTGCGGCGTCCTCCGGGGACGCTGTCCAATTTGACTTGACGCGTTGCAGGCCGCGAGTCTGGAACTAACACTTGCGAATTATGTAAAGGGACGCAGAAGCTAGGCAGCGTTACTTTATCGATTCCGGAGGACGGCGTACCGTCCGTCACACGCTCAAATAAAGAGTGACTGCCATTCTGCCTGCCCGGGTCCTTCAACGAGGGGCTCGGGCCCTTTTGCGCTGACATGCTGACATAAGGAAGGCCTATGGCTACCACAGAAGGTCCACCGCGCGACGCCGGGAGGCATGCGGCTGACCCCGTCGCCCCGGTTCCCGCCAACACCCACTCCTCCGTTGCCCCGGAGGATCCCTCCACTTCGTCGATGCCCATCGTGGAGCAGGAACACGAACTCGTCCAGCAGCTCATCGAGGGACAGCGCGAGCAGGAAGCGGCGCTCAGTCGCGGCGTGCCGGCGAAGCTCGACAAGGTGATCTTCGCGATCACCGGCGCCCTTGCGCTGGCGTTCATCGCGTGGGGCTTCTTCGGGACAGACAGCCTCTCCGCCGTCTCCTCGACGGCACTGGACTGGGTCATCACCAACGCGGGCTGGTTCTTCGTGCTCCTGGCCTCGTTCCTCGTGGTTTACGTGATCTGGCTGGCTGTGGGACGCTACGGCAAGATTCCCTTGGGCCAGGACGGCGAGGAACCGCAGTTCAAGACGATCTCCTGGATTTCCATGATGTTCGCCGCCGGCATGGGCATCGGCCTGATGTTCTACGGCGCGGCCGAGCCCCTGTTCTACTACATCTCCCCTCCCCCCGGCACCGTTGACGGCCAGACCCCCGAGGCCCTGCAGACCGCCATGGGCACGTCCCTGTTCCACTGGGGCCTGCACCCGTGGGCCATGTACGCCGTCGTCGGCATTGCCATGGCCTACGGCACCTACCGTCTCGGCCGCCGTCAGCTGATTTCGTCGGCCTTCACCTCACTCTTCGGCGTGAAGCGCGTGGAAGGCCCGCTGGGCAAGGTGCTGAACATCTTCGCCATCTTCGCTACCCTCTTCGGCACCGCGGCATCGCTGGGCCTCGGCGCCCTGCAGATCGGCAGCGGCCTGCAGTCGGTCGGGTTCCTCGGAACCGCCGGAACCACCGTCCTGGTCGCGATCGTCGCGATCCTCACCGGTTGCTTCGTGGCGTCCGCGGTTTCCGGTATTTCCCGCGGCATCCAGTGGCTGTCCAACATCAACATGGTCCTCGCGCTGGTGCTGGCCGCCATCGTTTTTGTTGTGGGGCCGACCCTGTTTATCCTCAACGTCATTCCGGCAGCGATCGGTGACTACGCCGCCAACCTGGCATCCATGGCTTCCCGCACCGAGGTGTCCGGCGACGAATCCATGCGCGCCTGGCTCTCCAGCTGGACCATCTTCTACTGGGCCTGGTGGCTGTCCTGGACGCCGTTCGTCGGTATGTTCATTGCCCGCATCAGCCGCGGCCGCACCATCCGCCAGTTCGTCACCGGCGTGCTGGTGGTTCCTTTCGTTGTCAGCGTGGCCTGGTTCTCCATTTTCGGCGGCGCCGCGATCGGTACGCAGCAGGAAGCGGCAGCCAACGGCACACCGGGGCTCACCACCATGGTCGACGGTGAACCCACCATTGATTTCGACGGCTCGCTGTTCGACCTGATTGCAGCCCTCCCCATGCCGAACCTCCTGGCCGCTGCGGTGGGTATCCTCGCCATGGTCCTGGTGGCCATCTTCTTCGTCACCGGAGCGGATTCGGCCTCCATCATCATGGCGTCGCTAAGCTCCAACGGAGCCGAGCACCCGTCCCGCGGCGTCGTTATCTTCTGGGGCGTCCTTACCGGCGCCGTGGGGGCGGTGATGCTGCTGGCCGGCGGCGATGACCCTGCCGAGGCGCTGGACGGCTTGCAGCGGATCACCATTGTGGCCGCGCTGCCCTTCGCCGTGGTTATGCTGCTGATGACCATCGCCTTGGCCAAGGACCTGGCCAAGGACCCGCTCTCACTGCGGCGCCGACTTGCCGTTTCCGTGGTGGACCGGGCCATCCAGGCCGGCGTGGACGAACATGGCTCCTCCTTCGATCTGCACACTACCGAGCACGACGACGGCCCGGACGCCGGCGCCCCGGTGAGCGCCGCGCCGGAACGCAAGTAGCCGACCCGCTCGCTACGTAATACGGAAGGTCCCCTAACATTTTCTGTGCGGGGACCTTCCGTTTTTTGAACCAATCCAACCTCATCCCGGGTCCACCGGGTGCATAAACCACAACACCGCACCGCACAATAGATGCCGCCGAAACAGGGCTCCCAACGGGTGAATTTGCCTGCTGGCCTTGTGCCCTCTTCCTCCTCCTCATAGTCTGCGGAAAGTTACCGCCCGGTAACCACTCGTGCTTTCCCGCAGACAATGAGGTCACTATGAGGAAACATCTGGGCATCTTGGCGGTGTCCGCCGCGCTTCTGGGTTCATCCCTGGCCGCCGCGCCCGCCGTCGCAGCGCCGGGGGCACCGGCTGTAGCTGCACCCGCGCCTGCCAGCCGCACCGACGTCGTTATTACCAGCTTCGACGGCACCCCGATCCACACGAACTTCTTCCCGGCCACCGGCCTGGCCGCCGGACAACAGGCACCCACCGTGATGGTGGGACCCGGATTCGGGCTGCCCGGCGGGCGCATCCCGTTGAGTACCACCAGCACGCTGATCGGCTCCATCGGTATCGCTCCCCTGCGGGACGCCGGCTACAACGTGGTGACCTGGGATCCACGCGGTTTCGGGCTCAGCGGCGGTGAGGCCTACGTCAACAACCCTGCCTATGAGGGCAGGGACGGTTCCGCGATCATCGACTACATTGCCACCCAGCCCGAAGCGCAACTGGAGTCCCCGGGAGATCCCGTCCTCGGCATGGCCGGCGCGTCCTACGGCGGCGGCATCCAGTTTGTCCTCGCCTCCCAGGACCAGCGCGTGGACGCCATCACCCCCACCATCGCCTGGAATGACCTGACCACCAGCCTGTACAAGGCCGGTTCCTTCAAGACCGGCTGGGGTGCCCTGCTCTGCGCCGAGGGGACGGCACTGGGACAGCTGGGCTCCCTCGTCGGCAACCAGGGCGCCCTCGCGGCCCCGGTCCGCAAGGCCTGCCAGGAAGGCCTGACCTACCCCAACCAGCTCAGCGCCGAGTCCATTGCATACTTCGAATCCCTGACCCCGGACTCCCTGTTCACCTCAATCACTGCCCCTACCCTGATCATCCAGGGCACCGCCGATACCCTTTTCACGCTGGACGAGGCCCGGCGCAACTATGACCTCATCCGCGGCACCGGCACGCCAACCAAGATGCTGCAGTTCTGCGGCGGCCACGGGTTGTGCAATTCCACTGCCGGACCGGACCGGATCACTCCCGCGGTGTTGAACTGGTTTGCCCGTTACCTCCGGAACGAACCCGTGGATACCGGCGCGGCCTTCCAGTTCATCGACCAGGCCGGCGTGACCCGCGGAGCGCCCGGATACCCGCAGGCCACCGGCGCGCTGACCGGTACCGGAAAGGGGTCGATCGTCCTCTCCCCCGCTGCCATCAGCGGGGCAGTCGTGGCGGCCGCCGTCGCTCCGGTGGCAGTCAACGTCCCCATCAGCGCCCCCACGGTGACGACGTCGGTCTTCGGCGCACCGCAGCTGACGCTGACCTACCGCGGCTCTGCCCGGCAGGTCAACACCCATGTCTACGCCCAGATCATTGACCGGTCCCGGTCCTCCCTCGTGCTGGGCAACCAGGTCACACCGATTCCGCTGATCCTGGACGGGAAGGAACACACCCTGACCATCCCCTTGGAAGAGGTTTCCTACACTGCCGATCCAAGCACCCGGCTGGTCCTGCAGGTCACGCCCGCCACCTCCGTCTACGCGCTGCCGAAGGCGACGGCGCTGACCAGCTTCAAGGCGTCAGTCACCGTGCCCACCGTGGCCGCCTACCCGGCGATCCCCTAGGGTCGACTAACGAAAAAGAAGGGAACCTGCCGGCGGCAGGTTCCCTTCTTTTTGCGCACGGGTTCCTATTTGGTACCGGCAATCCGGAGCTGTTCTTCCACCTGCTCCAGGCTCTGTCCCCGGGTCTCCGGGACGAAGCGGCGGACAAACATCAGCGCCAGCAGGCCCAGCACCACGAAGATGAAGAATGTCTTCGAGATGCCGATGGCGTCCATCAGGATCGGGAAGGAGAAGCCGACGGCGAAGTTGGTCATCCACTGCACGAAGACCGACAGGCCGATGCCCAGGCCGCGGACCTTCAACGGGAAGATTTCCGAGAGCATCAGCCACGTCACCGGCGAAACGGCGCCCTGCTGGAAGGCCAGGAACGTGACCGTCAGGGCCAGGATGATGTAACCGCGGACGCTGCCTTCCGTGACGAAGATGGATACCAGCCCGATCAGCAGCAGCGAGGACCCGGTACCGATCAGTCCGGTCATCAGCATTTGCCGACGGCGGACCCGGCCCAGCAGCCAGATGCCGAAGATAGCCGCTGCCACGGACACCACACCGTTGGCAATGTTGGCGGTGAGTGCCGCCTCGGTACCGAAACCGGCGTCGGCAAGGATCTGCGTGCCGTAGTACATAATCGCGTTCACGCCGGTGATCTGCTGAACGATGGACAGTCCCATACCGATCAGCAGCACCCGCAGCAGCCAAGGTTCCGCAAAGTCCCGCAGCGTGCCTGCCTGTGCCGATTCCTTCTCCGCCAGGCCACGCACTTCGTCGTGTTCGGCCAGCGCATCTTCCTCGCTGCGGATGCGGCGAAGGGCCGCTAGTGTTTCGGCGAAGCGCCCCTTGGACGCGAGCCAGCGCGGGCTTTCCGGAACAAAGCTGATTCCGATCCACAAGGCGATGGCCGGCAGCGTGGCCACCACGAGCATCCAGCGCCAGACGCCCTGGTCTTCGCCCCAGATGTTGCCGATCACCGCGTTGGCAACAAATGCGACCAGCTGTCCGGTGACAATCATCAGCTGGTCGCGGGTGACCATCTGGCCGCGGCGTTCCGCCGGTGCCAGTTCGGCCAGGAATACGGGCACCAGCGCCGAGGCGCCGCCCACGGCCAGGCCGAGCACAACCCGGGACAGCACCATCACGGCGATCGTTGGCGCCAGGGAGGTGCCGAGGGTTCCAATCAGGAAGACGACGGCGAGACCCATCAGGATCCGGCGCCGGCCGAACCGATCAGTCAGCTTCCCGGAGATAGCCCCGCCGAACGCCGCGCCAAAGAGCAGGCTGGAGGTGATCAGGCCTTCGGTGAAGGGGGTCAGGCCCAGATCGTCTTCCATGTAGGGCAGGGCGCCGTTGATGACGCCGGTGTCGTAGCCGAACAGGAATCCGCCAAGGGTGACGATCCAGGACGCACGGCGAAGCGCCCGTCTATGCGGGGAAGGAGCCCGGTCGGGACCGGCTGTTACTGTGGTGGACATTTGCGACTTTCTTGGCTGCGACGCACAAAACCCCCGTCCCGCGGAAAAATCCGTTGGACGGGGGCGTGCAGTTACTGAACTAGAGGGCTGCGTAGACTTCGCGCAGCAGCGTAGCGGTCTCGGACGGCGTCTTGCCGACCTTCACGCCCGCGGCCTCGAGGGCTTCCTTCTTGGCCTGTGCCGTTCCGGCGGAACCGGAAACGATGGCACCGGCGTGGCCCATGGTCTTACCTTCGGGAGCCGTGAAGCCGGCCACGTAGCCGACAACCGGCTTCGTGACGTTGGCCTTGATGAACTCAGCGGCACGCTCTTCGGCGTCGCCGCCGATTTCGCCGATCATCACGATGGCCTTGGTTTCGGGATCCGCTTCGAAGGCAGCGAGTGCATCGATGTGGGTGGTGCCGATGACCGGGTCGCCGCCGATGCCGATGGCGGTGGAGAAGCCAAGGTCACGCAGCTCGTACATCATCTGGTAGGTCAGGGTGCCGGACTTGGAGACCAGGCCGATGGGGCCCTTACCGGTGATGTTGGCGGGCGTGATGCCGACCAGTGCTTCGCCGGGGGTGATGATGCCGGGGCAGTTCGGGCCGATGATGCGGGTGACCTGGTTGCCGTCGGCGTCCACCTTGGACTGGGCGTGGGCCCAGAACTCGGCGGAATCCTGTACCGGAACACCTTCGGTGATGACGACGACGAGGCTGATGCCGGCGTCGATCGCTTCCATGACGGCGTCCTTGGTGAAGGCCGGCGGCACGAAGACGATGGAGACATCGGCGTCGGTCTTGTCGATGGCCTCGGCTACGGTGCCGAAGACGGGCAGTTCAACGTCGCCGTGGGTGACGGTGGTGCCGGCCTTGCGGGCGTTCACGCCGCCGACAACCTGGGTGCCGGCCTTGAGCATCAGGGCGGTGTGCTTGGTGCCTTCGCCGCCGGTGATGCCCTGAACGATGACCTTGGAGTCCTTGTTCAAGTAGATAGACATAGGTGGGTTCTCTCTTCTAGGTTTCGACAGGCTCAGTTAGCGAGCAGCGTGAGCGAGCTCGGCGGCCTTGTCGGCGCCTTCGTCCATGGTGGTGGCCAGGGTGACCAGCGGGTGGTTGGCCTCGGCAAGGATGCGGCGGCCTTCCTCGACGTTGTTGCCGTCGAGACGGACGACCAGCGGCTTGTTGGCTTCGTCGCCCAGGATTTCCAGGGCCTTGACGATGCCGTTGGCCACGGCGTCACAGGCGGTGATTCCGCCGAAGACATTCACGAACACGGACTTGACCTGGGAGTCATTCAGGATGACGTCCAGGCCGGCGGCCATGACGGAGGCAGAGGCGCCGCCGCCGATGTCCAGGAAGTTGGCCGGCTTCACGTTGCCGTGCTTTTCGCCGGCGTAGGCGACGACGTCGAGCGTGGACATAACCAGGCCTGCACCGTTGCCGATGATGCCCACTGCGCCGTCCAGCTTGACGTAGTTGAGGTCGTTTTCCTTGGCCTTGGCCTCGAGCGGATCCGCGGCGTCCTTGTCTTCCAGCGCGGCGTGGCCGGGCTGGCGGAAGTCGGCGTTTTCGTCGAGGGTGACCTTGCCGTCGAGGGCGAGGATCTCACCGTTGCCGGTCTTCACCAGCGGGTTGACCTCAACGAGGGTGGCGTCTTCCTTGGTGAAGACATCCCACAGCTTGATGATGGCGTTCATAACGCCCTCGCGCAGCTCGGGGGCGAACCCGGCGGCGTCGACGATCTCTGCGGCCTTGGTGGAGTCAATGCCGACGGCGGGATCAACGGCAATGCGGGCGAGTACGTCGGGACGCTCCACGGCCAGCTGCTCGATCTCCATGCCGCCTTCAACCGAGCACATGGCCAGGTAGTTGCGGTTTGCGCGGTCCAGCAGGACCGAGAAGTAGTATTCCTCGGCAATGTCGGCACCCTGGGCAATCATCACCGTGTTAACGGTGTGGCCCTTGATGTCCATGCCGAGGATGTTGGATGCGTGCTCGAAAGCTTCATCGGCGGTCTTGGCAACCTTCACGCCGCCGGCCTTGCCTCGGCCACCAACCTTGACCTGCGCCTTGACGACTACAACGCCGCCGATCTTCTCAGCAGCAGCTTTGGCTTCTTCAGGGGTGTGCGCCACGATTCCGGCGAGCACGGGTACTCCGTGCGCCTCAAACATATCGCGCGCCTGATATTCAAACAGGTCCACGGGCTAGTGTCCTTCTACGTCGAAGTAGGGGTTTACATGCGATCTGGCGATCGCAGAGCAGATGCATCCGGCCGGTCTGCCCCATCAGGAACTTTAGTCCCTTGGGGCAGAACGCCGATCCCAGACTACCCCTTTAGTGATAAAGCACACAGTTCTATCGTTTGTAGAAAATGCCTGGTCTGGGTTATGAAAAACTCCCCGCTCAACTCTCTTTGGTCAGCGGCGCGTAACGCAGCAGCAGGCGTTTTTCGCCGACGTCGAACTTCACCTTCGCTACCGTCTTGTCCCCTGCTCCTTCCACCGCGAGCACGGTGCCGGAACCGAAGGAGGTGTGGTTGACCCTGTCTCCGGCCGCCACGGACACGACTTCCTTCTGCGGCTGCACGCGGCCGATGGCCTTGGCCACCGGTGAATTGGCGGTGCTGCCGCCGGTCCCGCTCGGCGCTCCGGCGCCCCAGGACGATCCGCCGTAGCGGCTTGAGGTGATGCTGCCGCCGCCCCAGGTGGGACGGTCCATACCCTCCCGCTTCCACTCGATCAGCTCGGCCGGGACTTCGCTGACAAACTGGCTGGCGGGGTTGTACTGGCTCTGGCCCCACATGCTGCGGACCTCGGACCGGGTCAGGTACAGGCGCTGGCGTGCACGGGTCAGGCCCACGTAGGCCAGGCGCCGTTCCTCGGCCAGTTCGGCCGGATCCGTGGCCGAACGCTGGTGCGGGAACAGGCCCTGTTCCATCCCGGTGAGGAAGACGACCGGGAATTCCAGTCCCTTGGCGGTGTGCAGGGTCATCAGGGTCACCACGCCCTGCCGGCGGGATTCCTCGACGGCGGCCGCGACTTCCTCCGCCGAGCCGCCGGGGGCATCGGGGATGGAATCGGCGTCGGCCACCAGGGAGACCTGTTCCAGGAACTCGCCGAGGGAACCTTCGGGATTGTCCCGCTCATATTCGCGGACCACGGCCACCAGTTCGGCCAGGTTCTCCACCCGGGATTCGTCCTGCGGGTCATTGCTGGAGCGCAGCTGCGCCAGGTAGCCGGTCTGTTCCAGGACGGCTTCCAGGGCTGCGGACGCGCCGGAGCCGCTGGCCACCTCGGCGAGGTCGTCGATCAGCTTGACGAAGCCGTTGATGGAATTGAGTGACCGGGTGGCCAGGCCCGGAGCCTCCTCGGCACGCCGCAGGGCGGCCATGAAGGAGATCCGTTCGCGTTCGGCGAGGGCGGCTACTGAATACTCGGCGCGGTCGCCGATGCCCCGCTTGGGTTCGTTGAGGATCCGGCGCAGGTTCACGACGTCGTCCGAATTCACCAGCACGCGAAGGTAGGCCAGCGCGTCCTTGATTTCCTTGCGCTCGTAGAACCGCGTGCCGCCGACCACCTTGTAGGGCAGGCCCACCCGCACCAGGACGTCTTCCAAGGAACGGGACTGGGCGTTGGTCCGGTAGAAGACGGCGACGTCGCCGGGGCGCAGGTTTTCCTCATCCTGCAGGCGGTCGATCTCCTCGGCGATGAAGCGGGCTTCCTCGTGCTCGTTTTCGCCCACGTAGCCGATGATCTTTTCGCCGTCGCCCTCCGCGGTCCACAGCCGTTTCTCGGGGCGGTTGGGGTTGCGGGAGATGACTGCGTTGGCGGCGTTGAGGATGGTCTGCGTGGAGCGGTAGTTCTGTTCGAGCAGGATGGTCCGCGCGCTCGGGTAGTCCTTTTCGAAGTCATTGATGTTGCGGACATCGGCGCCGCGGAAGGCGTAAATGGACTGGTCGGAGTCGCCCACCACGGTGAGTTCGGCCGGCGGTACGTCCAGCGCGTCGTCGTCGCTGCCCACCAGTTCGCGGACCAGGGCGTACTGCGCGTGGTTGGTGTCCTGGTACTCGTCCACCAGGATGTGCCGGAAACGCCGCCGGTAGTACTCGGCGACGCCGGGGAACGCGCGGAACATAAACACGGTCTGCGCGATCAGGTCATCGAAGTCCATGGCGTTGGCCTGGCGCATCCGCTGCGCGTAGCCCTTGTAGACGTCTGCGACGGCCTGCTCGAAGGGATCGGAGTAGTTGGCCGATTCCGCATAGGACTCTTCGTCAATGAGTTCGTTCTTCAGGGCGGAGATCTTGTTCATGATCGACTTGGGCGTGAAACGCTTCGGGTCGAGGTCCAGCCCCTTGGCCACCAGCGTGATCAGGCGCAGCGAATCCGCTGAGTCATAGATGGAGAAGTTCGAGTTCATCCCCACGGTCTTGGCTTCCCGCCGCAGGATCCGCACGCACGAGGAGTGGAAGGTGGAGATCCACATGGTCTTCGCGACGCCGCCCACCAGGTTTTCGATCCGCTCGCGCATTTCGGCGGCTGCCTTGTTGGTGAAGGTGATGGCGAGGATCTGGCCGGGGTTGGACCGGCCGGTGGCGAGCAGGTAGGCGATCCGGTGGCTGAGCACCCGGGTCTTGCCCGAGCCGGCGCCGGCCACGATCAGCAGCGGGGAGCCGGCATGCTTCACCGCTTCCTCCTGCTGCGAATTCAACCCCTGCAGCAGGTCCGCGGCCCGGCTTTCATCCGCGTAGGAGGAGCCCCTTCGCTCGGTGCCGGAATGCGGCGCCTTTGTGGCAGGCGCCGGTTCAGCTTTGCGGGGTGCGGGAAAGAGTGGATCAAAGAGATAGTCCATGATGGCTTTAAGTCTAGGCGCTGCGGCCGACATTCCGGTGAGCACCCAAACCGCCCGCTGCGGCGGGAGCGTGCCGGGCCGAACCGGTCAGCCGGAGGTCAGGGCTGCGTGGATCTCGCGGACGGCGGTGGCGGTGCCGGCGATGTGCCACCGGAAGCCGTGGACTTCGACGACGGCGGTGCTGCCGCCGGCGGCTCGGACTATGGCCTTGCCCGGCAGCCAGTCCCATTCCGGGCAGCTGTGCTGGAACCAGGCGCCGGACTGGCCGGTGGCCACACGGGCGAGGTCGCAGGAGCCGGATCCCATCATCCGGATGGTCGCCGCCCGCGAGGCCGCCGCCGTCCAGGGACCGGTGACCTCGGGGCGCAGCAGCCAGGTGGGGTGGATGTAGGTTCCTGCGGACAGGCGGTCCAGCGGTTCGTCGTCGGGTGGAGCAATAACGGATCCGTTGAGCGTGGCCGGGACGCCCTTGCCGCCGATCCACAGCCGGTCTTCCTGCGGCTGGTAGATGGCGCCGAGCAGGACATCCGGATCTCCGGGAGATTCGTGCGGTCCGGGTTCGGACCGAAGCGCGATGGCCGAGCACCAGTAAGTGGAGCCGGCGAAGAAGTTGTAGGTTCCGTCCACCGGGTCGATGACCCAGGACCGGCCGGAGGTGCCCTGGTGGCTGGCGCCCTCCTCCCCCACAATCCCGTCATCCGGGCGCAGCTGCCGCAGCCGGTTTACCACCAGGGCCTCGGCCTCGCGGTCCGCGGCGGTTACGACGTCGGACACCGAGGTCTTCTCGCTGGCGGTCAGCCCTTCCGAGCGCATACGCAGGGCAAGCTGCCCGGCTTCCTGCACCAGCTCGGCGGCGAGGTCGAAGTCTTCGGGGGATGCAACGGCACTCATAGCCCCCAGCGTAGCCGTCCACCGGCGCTCCGGACAGGCGCACACGGGGCGGCTCATCATGGTGTGGGACCGGTGCGGCCATACTGTACCTATGGGAAAAACAGCCGCGCAGCGCGCCGCCAAACACGGACTCCAAGCCGGACAGCCCCGCCCGGGCGGCCCGGGACCAATACCCGCGGGGCCGCAGGGCAAGAGCAGTCCGGGACTGCTTGTCATTGCGGGCGTGGTGGCCACACTGTTCCTGTTCTGGTACCTGCACCTCATGGTGCCGGGCCAGTTGTCCCAGCTCGCAAACGGTCTGTCCATGCCCGATTCCATGGTCTTCGGCTACGGCGAAGACCACCTGGCGGCCCTGCGCAGTGCCATGGACGAGGAGGCGCTCGGCCGGCTCAGTTACGTGCACAAGACGGCCGGGACGCTCTTTCCCCTGATCTTCGGCCTGACCTGGCTGCTGATCATCGGCCTGAACACCCAGCGCCGGGCGTTGCGCTGGGTGCTCTTCAGTGCGCCGATCCTCTTTGTGGTGGCCGACCTGTGGGAGAACATTGCCATTGACAATGCCCTCGGGGCCGTCGAACTATCGAGCGGAGATGCCGCTCTGGCCGGCACGCTGACCGTCGCCCGCTGGATCCTGCTGGGGCTCAGCCTCGTGGCGTCCGTGGTGTCCGTCTTTACCCGCGGGGTTGGACGGCCACCAGAACTTGTCGCCCAGGACAAAGGCTAGGGCCGGGACCACGACGGTCCGCACCAGCAGCGTGTCGAACAGGACGCCGATGGCCACGATGATGCCCACCTGGGTCAGGGTCACCAGCGGCAGGACGCCGAGGACCGCGAAGACGGCCGCCAGCAGGATGCCGGCGCTGGTGATCACGCCGCCGGTGGAGCGCAGTGCCGCCAGCATGCCCTGCTTGGTGCCCATGGTCGCTGCGTTCTCCCGGGCACGGGTGGTCAGGAAGATGTTGTAGTCCACACCCAGGGCCACCAGGAACAGGAACGAGTAGAGCAGTGTCTGCACGTCCATGGCCGGGAAGTCCAGCACATTCTCGAACAGCAGCCAGCTGAGACCGGTTGCGGCCAGGAACGTCAGCAGCACGGAGGCAACCAGCAGGACCGGCGCCACCAGGGAACGCAGCAGGATCATCAGCACAAGGAACACCAGGGCAATCACGGAGGTGCCCACCAGGACGGTGTCGTGCTGGTTCGCAGCCAGCTGGTCCACCCGTTCGGCCGCCTCGCCGCCTACCAGTGCCTCGTAGTCCTCAGCAGCCAGGTCACTCCGCAGGTCGGTGATGAAGGTGTTGGCTTCGTCGGTGCCGGCCTCGTATCCGGTGACCAGTTCCACCCGGGTACGTCCGTCATGCTCGGTGCCGGGGGTGGCTGCGGTGACGCCTTCGATGCCGGAGAGCTGGGCGACGGCGTCGTCCGCTGAGTCGGTGTCCACCAGGACAGTGACGGGTGAGGATGAGCCGGCGGGGAAGCCTTCGGAAAGTGTCTCCGCGGCGGTGACCGCCTGGGGCTTCTCCCGGAACTGCTCGTTTTCGCTCAGGCCGATCTGCAGGGTGAACAGGGCGCTGCCCAGGGCCAGCAGTACCAGGACGGCGGTGCCGGCAATGGTTTTGGGCCGGCGTGCGGTGGCTTCACCGAGGCGGCCCCAGAACTTGCCCTCCTTGGCCTGGTCCCCCACCGTGGGTACAAAGGGCCAGAACAGTTTGCGGCCAAGCAGCACCAGGGCCACAGGCAGCAGGAACAGTGCGCTGAAGATGGCCAGGACAATGCCGATGGCCGCCGAGAACCCGAGGCCGCGGTAGCTCTGGGTATCGGCAAACAGCAGGGTGAGCAGGGCCAGGATGACGGTGCCGCCGCTGGCAATGATGGCTTCACGGGTGCGGGTCAGGGCCTTGTGCATGGCCTCGTACACCGAGTCGTGGACACGCAGCTCCTCCCGGTACCGGGCAATGAGCAGCAGGGCATAGTTGGTGGCGGCACCGAAGACCAGGACGCTGGTAATGCCTACGGCAGACGGATCCACGGTGATTCCCGTGGCCGGGGCCAGCAGGTCCACTACCTTGGCGGCCAGCTGTTCGATGGCGCCGACGATCGCCAGCGGCACGATCCAGAGCCACGGCGAACGGTAGGTGATCAGCAGCAGCACGGCGACGACGCCGGCGGTGACGGTCAGGAGCACAAAGTTGGCTCCGGAGAACACTCCGGCCAGATCGGCACTGAAGGCAGCCCCGCCGGTCAGCTCTGCCTTGACGCCCTCCGGGGCGGCATCGGAAACGGCCGTCCGGAGCTCTTCGACCTCGGCAGAGACGGCGTCGCCGTCGTCGGCGGCTGCCTGCAGCGTCAGCGGAACAATCGCGACCAGCCGGTTCTCCGAAACCACCGGCGGAACCTGCGGCGGCGGGCCTGAGGCCCCGACCTCCGTGGCCGCTGCGTTGATCCCGGCAATGCCGGCAGTATCCGCATCCGTCAGCGGACCGCCGTCCTCGCGGGAAACCACCACAATGGCGGAGGATTCCTGCGCGTCAGGGAACTCCTGGAGCAGATCGGCGACCTGTGCGGACTGGTACTTGTCATTCAGCCCGCCCACGTCGGTGGTGTCGTTTTCCTGTGCCGGCAGGGCGAACAGGCCGATGATGACGGCCACCCCGATCAGCAGCGTGACCCACGCCGTCTTGGCGTTCTTCACTATCCCTGCATACATGCGCTTCTCCAAGCCTTCTAAAGTATCTCCATTCGAAAGTATCTTAGATATAGAGATACTTCAATTCCCAGTTACTATTAGTTTGTGGAGGATAAAGAGCTACGGCGGGAGATCGTCGATGCACTCCGCGGCATGAGCCTGGACGGACAACGTGTCGCGGACGCTTTCGCGCACTCGAACGGCCTGAATGCCACCGACATGCGCGCCCTTGTGCTCATCATGGAGGCGGAGATGCGGCATGAGGCACTAACCGCCGGGCAGCTCAGCGCCCGGCTGGGCACCTCCTCCGGAGCCACCACTGCGGTGATCGACCGGTTGGAGCGCATCGGCCACATCCACCGCAACCGCAGCCATGCGGACAGGCGGAAGGTCACCCTGCACTTCGAACCCCTGGCCATGCAGCTTGCCGGCGCCTACTTCGGTCCTCTGGGCGCACTCACCGACGAGGTCATGTCGCGGTACACGGAAACGGAGCTGCGCACCATCCTGGGCTTTATGCAGGCCATACGTGAGACCTATGACCGCCACATTAAAGACCGGCAGTCCGACGGCGCCGGCGCCGCCCCCGTCAGCGGCGGCGCTCCGGACGGGCTGCAAACACGCAGCGGGAGAAACGGGTAAGCTGGTACCGCCCGCCGGGAAGCCGGCGGTCCGCCCTCGTAGCTCAGTAGGATAGAGCGGCCCTCTCCTAAAGGGCAGGTCGTCGGTTCGATTCCGGCCGGGGGCACATTTTTCTTTAAGGGCCCGTTCCCGGCTATTTAACGGCGCCGGCCGTGAGCCCGCCGATCAGGCGCTTCTCGATGACCGCGAACAGGATAATCACCGGCACGATCGCCACGATCGAAACCCCAAACACGTATTGCCAGCTGGTGGCGTACTGGCCGATGAATTTCGTCAGCGCCACTGACAGCGGCTGGTTCTCCGCCGTGGACATGATGACCAGGCTCGCTGCGAATTCGTTCCAGGACGAAACGAAGGTGAAGATCACTGCCGTAACGATCCCCGGCCAGACCAGCGGCAGGTTGATCCGGAAAAGCACCTTGAGCCGCCCGGCGCCGTCGATCTGCGCCGCCTCGTCAATCTCGCGGGGAACTGCGGCAAAAAAACTATGCATGATCCACAACGCGAAGGAAAGATTGAAAGCCGCGTTGATCAGGATCATGGCCAGCCACGTGTCGTTGAGGTCCAGCCACAGCATCTGGCGGAAAAGCCCCGCGGTCAGCACCGCCGGCTGCAGCATCTGCGTCACGATCACCAGAAACAGGAATGCCAAACGGCCTGGGAAACGGAACCGGGCCGTGTAATAGGCAGCAGGCGTGGCCACAAGCAGCACCAGAACCGTGGCAAACACGGCAATGATGACGGTTGAAACCAGGTTGTAGGTCAGAGGCGTTTCCGGTGTGTCCCACATGGACTGGTAGTTGCCGAACTGCAGGCCCTCCTGCGGAAGATACTCAGGCGGAACCGACAGGATTTCCGGGCGGGTCTTCAACGAGCCGACGAACATCACCAGGTAGGGCGTCAGGAACAGCAGAGCGATAACGGCACCGGCAGCGGTACGTCCCCACATCCGCCGGGCACTGACGTTATCGGCATACCGGCGGGGGCGCGCGGGTGCCGGGACAGCAGTGCGGATAGGGGCCGGGGCGGTGATGGCCACTTCATGCCTCCTTCATCGGTTTGACGATCTTCACGTACGCGGCCACGATCACCAGCACGACGGCGAAGTTCACCACGCTGAGCGCGCTCGCCACGTCCAGGCGCCGGTCAAACTGAAGCACTTTGAAGATGTACGTCATCAGGGTGTCCGCACTGTAGCCGGGAATGGATCCCGTCATGATCCGCAGGATCGGGAGGTTATTGAAGACATTGATGATGTTGATCAGCACGGCGACTGCGAGCGCGCCGCGCAGCTGGGGCAGCACCACGCTGAAGTAAGTGCGCACCGGTCCCGCGCCGTCCATTTTGGCTGCCTCAAGGGCATCCCCGGGAATGGCCTGCATCCCGGCAAGCAAGGTATAGGTGGTGAACGGAAGGGACACGAACACCCCCACCACGATGGCCGCCCCGAGGGCGGTGGCAACATTCTTGGTGAAACCGTAGGAGGCGTCCAGCAGCCCGACGTCGACCATGAACTTGTTCATGATCCCGTAGTCCCGGTCCAACCCGTAGTAAAACACCGTTGTGGTCATGACTACGCTGGCCGCCCAAGGGACCACAACTGCCATCCGGACGAGCGTTCGGCCCGGGAACGGCTTGTTCAGGAAGTTCGCCAGGGCCAGTGAAATGACAACGGTCAGGGCAACCACAACCGTTACCCACACCACGGTATTGAGGAGGACACGGGGCAGGTTGGGGTCTTCGAAGACCGTCCGGTAGTTTGCCAGCCCCACACCTTCCACGTTCGTACCGGCCTGGCTGATGCGGCGGGTCGAACTGTAGATCATGTAGCCGGCAGGAAAGATCACAACTCCGAACACCAGGGCCAGCACCGGAGCGATCCAGGGCAAGGCAGCCCATCCGCTTTCACTGTTTCGGAGCTTCTGCCGGCGAACCCTCACACCCGGGTGGCGGACTGTACTCATAGGCTCAAACCGTTCTGGACCGGGAGGGGCCGCATCGGTAGACACGGCCCCTCGGGACGGGTGTCAGGCTGCGTCGGCCTTGGACTGGATCTGCTCCAGTACTGTCTGTGCGTCCTGGTCCTCCAGTTGGCCCATAAGGGACTTGAACGCTCCGTCGGCCGCGTTCCAGGCGGGGTTGGTGGTCGGATAGAACTCGGCGGTCGGCAGCATGTCCAGGAACGGCTTCAAGCTTTCATCCGAGCCCATCGCCTCGGATCCACTCTTGGTGGTGGGCAGGAAACCTTCGGTCTCCACCCAGTCCACGTAGTTGTCTTCCGCGTAGAAGAAGTCCATGAACGCCTTAATGGCCTCCTGCTTGTCCTCATCGTTCTTGAAGGCCATCAAGCGGTCCGCGACCCCGAGGGTGGAAGGTTCGCCGCTGTTGGTGGGGACGCTGGCAATCCCATAGTTCAGGTCCGGGTTCTCTTCCTTAATCTGGCCAACGGTCTGCGGCAAGGCGTAGACCATCCCGATCTGCCCCTGCGCGAAGACGTTGATCATAGGAGTGCGCTGGGTGGCGCCCGGATCCGGCTGGGTGACGCCGTCGGAGATCATTTTCTTCATAAACTCTGCTGCCTCGAGGTTCTCGGGCGTATTCACCGTGATCTCCGATTCGTCCCCAAAGCCGCCGCCGTTGCCGGCGAACCAGATGAGGCTTTCGCCCTGCGCCTCTTCCGATCCGAGCGGCATTCCGTACCCGGGAACGCCGGTGGCCGAAATCTCCTGGGCGGCTGCATGGAGTTCGTCCCAGGTGGTGGGAGGGGCCTGGATGCCTGCAGCATCGAACAGATCCTGGTTGTAGAACAGGGCACGTACCGAAGCGATCAACGGCAAGCCGTACTGGGTGCCGTCGAGCATCTCGTTTTCTGCGAACGACTCTTGGAAGTCGGCGATGGTCTCCTCTGAGGCCACCTCGTTCGCCGGATAGAGCAGCCCCTCATCCGCAAAAGCAGAAAATGCACCGCCGTTGTAAATGTCGGGCGCCTCTCCGGCCTGGATTTTCGTCTGCAGCACCGATTCCAGGTTTTCCCAGGACTCCACCTGCAGGTTCACGCTGATGTCCTCGTTGGCGGCTTCGAAATCTTCGATGACCCCTTCCCAGAGGGCCTTGGTGCCGTCGGAATAGCTGGGAACAAGCAGGTCCAGGGTGCTGGCCCCGCCTTCCTCGCCCGAGTCCCCGCTTCCCCCGAAACCGCAGGAAGACACCGTAAGCGCTCCCGCCGCGGCTAGGGCCATCATGCCGGTTCGAAGTTTGCTCTTCATTGGATCCTCTTTCAGACAGTCACGGCCGGGCCGCGAATCCGAGCCACGACGCCGAGGCCGCCGGACGGCCTGAGCACCCTTGGCTGATGATGGAACTTGATAGCAAAAGGGGATATTCGATCAGCGAACATCAGTTGATGGAAGATACTGGCCCTCCTGCCCCGGTCCGTCAAGGGGTCCGGCGCCGCCCGTCTAAAGAAAGGCCCGCAACCCGCACACCGTCGTGCGGGTTCATCCCTGGATGTGTTCGGATCATTTGCTTGATTATTTCTGATCTATAGACAGCAACTTCAATCAGAGCGCATCATTGACCAACTCTCGTCCGATCCGGAGGGCCAGCCCAGAGGAGCCGAGCATGCCTGAATCCTTTACCGCTCCCCAGGCACCTGCTGCCGGGAGCATGATGCGCAAAGAACTGCACTCGCAGCCGGACGTTTGGGAGCGTGCCATTGCCCAGGCGCATGCCGAGGACCTCCTTCCGGCCCCCGGCAAGCGCGTGGCAGTGATCGGCTGCGGCACGTCATGGTTCATGGCCCAGTCTTATGCTGCGGTCCGGGAGGCCTCCGGCGGCGGGGAGACAGACGCATTCGCAGCATCGGAAGCCGCGGCGGTGAGCGCCCGGGGATACGACGCCGTCGTCGCCATCAGCCGTTCCGGCACTACTACGGAGGTTCTGGAATTACTGGACCTCGTCGGGGAGGCGATGCCCTCTACCGCGGTCCTGGCCGACGCCGGTTCACCCGCCGCGGGGCTGGCCCGGGGTGTGGTTGCCCTCCCCTATGCTGACGAATCATCCGTTGTGCAGACCCGCTTTGCCACCTCTGCCCTGGCCTACCTGTTGACGGCCACGGGCATGGATCTGGGCAGCGCCGTGGAGGATGCGCGGAACGTCCTGGCGGAACCGATCCCTGCCGAGCTCCTTGGGGCTGAACAGTTCAGCTTCCTGGGCCGGGGGTGGACGGTCGGTCTGGCCCACGAGGCAGCGTTGAAAATGCGCGAGGCGGTCCAGGACTGGACGGAGTCCTACCCGGCAATGGAATACCGGCATGGACCAATCGCCATTGCCGGGCCGCGCAGGGTCACTTGGATGGTTGGTAAAGAACCGCGGGGGCTGCGTGCGGATGTGGTTGCGGCAGGTGCGCACTATCAGCACTCCCTCCGCCATCCGCTGGCGGAGCTCGTGCGAGTCCACAGGACAACACTGGACCGGGCATTGGCGCGGGGGTTGGATCCCGACCACCCCCGCCACCTCACCCGGTCAGTGGTCCTGGAAGGCTAGCGGCGCAAATGGTTGGTGCAGGTTCTCCTACGGTAGACGGGGATTCCGTCCTTGCCTTCGATGTTGGCGGGACGGATATCAAGGCCGCGTTATCCGGTCCCGACGGCGCGTTGCATTCCCTCCAACGCGTGCCCACTCCGCGTGCCCGGGCAGGGACGGGGGAAGCCATAGTGAAACGGGTTGCCGAGCTGACGCACGGTCTTGTCAGGGACTATCCGGCTGCCTCGGTGAAGGCCATGGGATTTGTGGTTCCCGGGTTGGTTGATGAACGCGGCGGGGTCGGCATCCTGGCCGCGAACCTGGGGTGGAGTAACTATCCGTTTGGGCGTCGCCTCCGCGAAGAGACAGGTTTGCCGGTTGCCTTCGGCCACGACGTCGGCGCGGCCGGTGAGGCCGAAATGCGGCTCGGCGCCGGACAGGGACTGCGGAACGCGGTAGTGCTGGTTATCGGCACGGGAATAGCCGGTGCAATTTTCTGTGACGGTGCCCGGGTAGCCGGGGACGGGTTTGCCGGGGAAATCGGGCACACCCCCGTTCCTGGCGGCTTCGCCTGTGCCTGCGGGGCACACGGGTGCCTCGAAACGATCAGTTCCGCCGGGGCCATCGTGCGCCGGTACAACGAAAGGACGGGCCGGAAAGCCGTGGGGGCGGACGAGGTAGTCCGGGCGGCCCGCAGCGGGGATGTCCGGGCGGGTGAAGTCTGGGATGCCGCCGTGGACGGCCTCGCAGCAGGCATCTGCCAGCTCGCGGCGCTGCTTGGCACCGAGGCCGTGATCCTTGGCGGCGGATTGTCCCAGGCCGGGGAGTTCCTCACCGCTCCCCTGACCCGAGCCGTTGATGCCAGACT
The DNA here is from genome assembly GCF_020731025.1 of Arthrobacter sp. zg-Y895. NCBI lineage: Bacteria > Bacillati > Actinomycetota > Actinomycetes > Micrococcales > Micrococcaceae > Arthrobacter > Arthrobacter sp. zg-Y895. The sequence continues at coordinate 87,879 of NZ_JAJFZY010000005.1, read as the reverse complement.
GTCCTTCCACCGCCGGCCCGGGATCCGGATCTCAATGCTGGGACAGGACGCGGGATTGATCGGAGCGGCACTGCATGCCCGCGGCCTGACGGCGGTGCCGCTGTGACGGGCTCGCTCCTGACCGTCACGGCCAATCCTGCCCTGGACAAAACCTATGTCGTGGAGCAGCTCAACCCGGGGGACAGCCACCGCGTTCCACCGCCGGTGGTTCGGGCCGGAGGCAAGGGTATGAACGTCGCGCGCGTGGCCCACCAGCTCGGCGCTTCCGTCCTGGCCGTGGCCACCTGCGGCGGCTCCTCCGGACGTGCCTACCGGGAGGACCTCGATCGCTCCGGCATCCCCCACCGCCTGGTGCCGGTGGAACCGGCCACCCGGCACAGCCTCGCCTTTGTGGACCGGTCTACCGGCGCCACCAGCATTTTCAACGAAACCGGCAGCGCGCTCTCGTCGTCGGAGTGGCGTGCGCTGGAGCAACAGACCGGCGAGCACCTTCGCGCGGCCGACTGCCTGGTGGGGTCGGGCAGCCTTCCCCCGCAGTCCCCCGCAGACTTCTACCCGGGGCTGGTCCGTGCTGCCTCTCGACGAGGCGTTCCCTGCATCATCGATACCTCGGGACCCGATCTCATCCGCGCGGCGGAAGCGGGTGTCTTCGCCGTTAAACCGAACCACCGGGAGCTGTTGGAAGCCACGGGTGAAGCAAATCCCCAGACGGCTGCACGCGTCTTAATTGCCAGAGGAGCCGGCGTTGTCTTCCTCAGCTGCGGGGAGGACGGGATGCTGGCGTTTACGTCCGCAGACCCCGGCCACTTCCTGCAGGCACGGCTCGGTCACGCCCTGAAAGGAAACCCCACCGGAGCGGGTGACGCCGCAGTCGCCGCCATAGCCGTACTACTGGCGGCCGGCTGCCGGGATGTCACACTGATGCTGCGCACCGCAGCGGCGTGGTCCTCGGCGGCTGTCCTGATGCCGGCCGCCGGTGAAATCTCGCCGGAGCACCGGTCCCTGATACGCCGGATTACGGTGACCCGACACCGCGACGGGGAGGAACTCCGATGACCCTCACCTCCACACGTGCACTGATGGACCGGGCCGCTGCGGCTGGAACGGGCCTCGGGAGTTTCAACGTGCTGCATCTGGAAACCGCAGAAGCGATCATCCAAGGGGCTGAAGCCGTGGGATTGCCGGTAATCCTGCAGATTTCGCAGAACTGCGTTGCGTACCACGGTTCACTCGAACCGCTGGGGGTTGCCTGCCTGGCTGTAGCCGCCGGAGCCCGCGTTCCCGTGGCACTGCATCTGGACCATGCCGATGATGAAGAGCTGGTCTATGAAGCGGTCCGGCTTGGGTTCAGTTCGGTGATGTACGACGGCGCGCACCTTCCCTACGGGGAGAATGTGGCGGCAACCAGCCGGGTCGTGAAACACGCGGAACCGTACGGCGTCTATGTCGAGGCGGAGCTGGGCAGGGTGGGCGGCAAGAACGGGGCACACTACCCCGGCGTGCGGACGGATCCATTCGAAGCTGCAGACTTTGCGCTGTCCACCGGCGTTGATGCATTGGCGGTAGCCGTGGGTTCATCCCATGCGATGACCACGCGCAGCGCCCGGCTCGATCTGGGATTGATCCGGGAACTCCGAGGTGCGTTGGACATCCCGCTGGTCCTGCACGGCTCCTCAGGCGTTCCGGATGCAATGCTCGTAGCTGCCATTACTGCTGGGCTGACGAAAATAAATGTTTCCACGCATCTGAACGGCTTTTTTACCCGTGCAGTGCGCCAGGTGCTCGGGAACGATCAGGATCTCGTCGATTCCAGGACGTACCTTTCCGCAGGCCGGAGCGCGCTTGCCTCCGAGGCCGGCCGCTTGTTATCCCTCTTCGCCCGGGCCGTCCCTGCGGACCTGGACTGAAACCCGATGGAGAAGACAGCGCGGCTCAACGCGATCCTCGACCTCCTTGCCGCCCGCGGGCACGTGCAGGTTGAGGAAATAGTAGTGTCCCTCAAAGTGTCCCCGGCCACTGCCCGTCGGGACTTGGACAGCCTCGCTGCACAGCGGCTCTTGAGCCGGACCCGGGGCGGGGCAACCATGGAAGCAGTCGCCTATGATCTGCCCACGCGCTACTCGCGCGACGAGCACACCGCTGAAAAGCAGGCCATAGCCCGGGCTGCGAGCTCCTTGGTGCCCAAGGGTGCCGTGATCGGCTTGTGCGGGGGAACCACCAGCACCGCCATCGCGCAGGCGCTGGGCATGCGGCGGGACCTCATGGAACCGTCAAACAGGCCGACCCTTACCGTGGTCACGAACGCCATCAACATCGCTGTCCAACTGGTAGTCCGCCCCAATATCCGGGTCATGGTGACCGGCGGGGTCGTGAATCCGCGCTCCTATGAACTGGTTGGGCCCTATACCGATGTCATCCTGCAGCGCGTGGCCCTGGATTTCGCGTTTGTAGGGGTCAACGGACTGGATGCCGAAGTAGGTCCCACGGTCAGCGATGAAGGGGAAGCAGCCGTCAACTCGCTGATGTCCCGGAGGGCATCGGAAACCTACATCGTCGCCGATTCCTCCAAAATCGGAAACCGGAGCTTTGCCACGCTCAGCGGATACGTCTTTAGCAACCTGATCACGGACAGCGGCATCTCCGACAGCGACAAGGCTGCCTTCGAGAGCCGCGGCACCCGGGTCCTCGTAGCACCGATGGAAGGCAGCATCAGCTAGGCCTCAGGACAGGTCCGCGGAGTTCCGTTCCTCGTCCCGGGCCACGGCGAACTGGGTGTTGTACAGCTCCGCGTAGCGTCCCTCCCGCGCCAGCAGTTCCGCGTGCGTTCCCTGTTCCGCGATCCGTCCGCCCTCAATGACCAGGATCCGGTCGGCGTTGCGGATGGTAGAGAGCCGGTGGGCAATCACGACGGCGGTCCGCCCCAGCAGCGCCTCGCCCAGGGCGGCCTGCACGGCGGCCTCGGAAGTGGAATCCAAAGCGGCGGTGGCCTCGTCCAGGATCACGATCCGCGGCTGGGCCAGCAGCAGCCGCGCGATGGTCATCCGCTGGCGCTCCCCGCCGGAAAGCCGGTAGCCGCGCTCCCCCACCATCGTTTCCAGCCCGTCCGGCAGGGACCGCACCATGTCCTCCAGCCGCGCCCGGCGCAGCGCATCCCAGACTTCCTCTTCACTGGCGTCGGGGTTAGCCAGCAGCAGGTTGGCCCGGATGGTCTCGTGGAACAGGTGCCCGTCCTGGGTCACCATGCCCAGTGCCTGCCGGATGCCGGCGAAACTCACGTCCCGCACATCCGTACCGGAGAAGCGCACGGCACCCGAATCGACGTCGTACAGCCGTGCCAGCAGCTGCGCAATGGTCGATTTGCCCGCCCCCGAGGTTCCAACCAGGGCGACGGTCTGCCCCGGTTCAACGCGGAAAGACACTCCGTGCAGGACTTCCTCCCCGCCGCGGGTGTCCAGGACAGCCACCTCTTCCAGCGACGCGAGGGACACTTTGTCCGCGGTGGGATAGGCAAACCGGACGTCGTCGAACTCCACGCTCAGCGGTCCGGCCGGCACCGGTGCCGGGGATTCCTTCTCCCGGATCAAGGGACGAAGGTCCAGGATTTCGAAGACCCGCTCGAAGCTCACTACCGCGCTCATGATCTCCACGCGGGCGTTGGCCAGGGAGGTCAGCGGCGCATAAAGCCGGGTCAGCAGCAGCGCCAGCGTGACGACGTCGCCCGTGTTCAGGCTGCCCTGCAGCGCCAGGTAACCGCCCAGCCCGTAGACCAGGGCCAGGGCCAGGGCGGATACCAGGGTCAGGGCCGTCACGAAGACGGCCTGCATCATTGCCATCTTCACGCCGATGTCCCGCACCCGGGAGGCACGGAGCGCAAACTCGCGGGATTCGGCGTCGGGCCGTCCGAACAGTTTGACCAGGGTGGCACCGGGTGCGGAGAACCGCTCGGTCATCTGCGTACCCATGGACGCGTTGTGGTTGGCAGCCTCCCGGCGGAGCGCGGCAAGCCGGCCGCCCATCCGGCGTGCCGGCAGCAGGAACACCGGCAGCAGCAACATGGCCAATACGGTCACCTGCCAAGAGGTACCGAGCATCACGATGAGGGTCAGTACCAGTGCGACGACGTTGCTCACCACACCGGAAAGGGTCCCGCTGAAGGCCTGCTGGGCGCCGATGACGTCATTGTTGAGCCGGCTGACCAGCGCACCCGTACGCGTGCGGGTAAAGAAGGCAATGGGCATTTTCTGGACGTGGTCGAACACCGCGGTGCGCAGGTCCAGGATGACGCTTTCGCCGATGCGCGAGGAAAACCAGCGCGTAGCCAGGGAGACTGCCGCGTCCGCCACCGCGACGGCGGCAATCAGCAGGGCCAGCCGGATCACCACGCCCGGCGCTGTGCCGGCCACAATGGAGTTGACCACCTGCCCGGCCAGGACCGGCGTCGCCACGGCCAGGAACGCGCCCACCACGGACAGTAAAACGAACCCCAGGAGCCGGGTCCGGTAGGGAGCGGCAAAGCGGACAATCCGCTTCAGGGTTTCCCGCGAAATCTTGCCGTCTACGCCCTTGGCGCGGGAGATCTGCATCAGCGAACCCCACGCTGCGCCTTCCATGCTCATGTCTGTTCCTCCGATATCCGCACGTTCCAGCTTAAGCCCGTCCGAAGGCCGTTCCCGGCCGATCGCTAGTGGCTGAAACTCCGCCGGAATCTGTTCCTGAGGGCACAGTGAACCAAGTCACTAGTTTGGCTCCGGGCGCTGGTACACTTCGAATCGCTGCCCCTGGAGCTGAACCGGGCACCGACGAAAGGCCGTAATGCCCCCGGCACTCAAACCCTTAGCCGCCCCCACGGGCGGCGCCTCTTCGGAGGGCAACACTCCCGGCGCGCAACCGCGTCCCACGGCACTGGTTGCCGTTGAACAACCCGAGGTCTTCTCCGTTGTGGCCGGAATTCTCGCCGATGCGGGCTTGGAAGCAGTCCCCGTGCTGGACCTCGACGAGGCCATGGAAGCTGCACGTGCCGGCTCGCCGGTGTTGGCGGTGGTGGATTCCACCATCCGCCAGGTCGCCGGAATGGACATGCTCAAGCGCCTCCGGCACGAACCGGCCATGACCAAGCTGCCGGTCATCCTCGTGGCAGGCGAAGCCGGGCTGGACATGGACTTCATGGTTGACCTGGGCATCGCCGACTTCGTGGCCAGCCCGGTGGACCCCGAGGATCTGGCACGCCGGATCAACCTCATCCTGGCCACCGCCCGGGCGCGCAGGGACCGGCGGGCGGCCACATCGCGGCTCCGGGCGGACACGCGCCGTATTTCCGCCGCCATCCGGGCCACGAATGATCCGCAGCAGATGGCCGAGGTAGTGGTTCACGGACTCGGAGCCACCTTCGAAGCGGACCATGCACTGCTGGTGACCTTCCCGGATGAGCGCGTTCCGGAACTGGCCCTGGCGTGGAGCCGCGAGGAAACCTCCGGTGGCATTCCCGCGTTGAACGCCCATACCGCGGGTGAGCTGGCCGAAACGCTGTGGGAGCGGGGCCGGGGAATGGCGGTGGAAGACCACGGTCAGCCCGCCGATGAGCCGGTACCGATAAGCACGGAATCCCGGGCTGCCGGGCTGCGCACCTCCGTGATTGTGCCGCTCGGCCACGGGGACAAGGCTTTCGGGCTGCTCTGGCTTGCCGGCGAGGGTGCCCCGCGGGACTGGACGAGCACGGAGATCTCCCTGATCCAGCATGTCAGTGGAAACCTGGCGCACGGCCTCGTGCAGGGCAACCTCATTACCGCGCAGCGGATGGTACTCAAACGCCAGCGTGACCTGGACCAGGCCAAGACCGACTTCGTGGCCACGGTCAACCACGAGCTGCGGACACCGCTGACCTCGATCACCGGCTATCTGGACCTCATCCTGGACGGCTCCGGCGGGGACATCCCGGACGACGTCGCGCAGATGCTCAAGATCGTTGGCCGCAATGCCGTTCGTCTCAACCAGCTGATCAGCGATCTGCTGACCATCTCCCGGCAGGATGCGGACGAGATCAACCTCGAGGTGGAGGAAGTGGACCTGGAAGAACTCCTGCGCGCCGTTGCCGCCTCACTGGCACCGGCAGCCGGGGCCAGCAGCCTGGACCTGCGGTTGGACCTGGGGACCGATCCCTTGCTGGTTGACGGAGACCGCGCCCAGCTGGAGCAGGTCTTCACCAATCTCTGCTCCAACGCCGTGAAGTTCACGCCGGCCGGCGGAACCGTGCAGGTCAGTGCCGCGCTGGTCCATCCGGACGGCGCCGGACCCGGTGTGCGGGTACAGATCCGGGACACCGGAATCGGCATCCCGGAAGGTGACCTGCCCAATCTGTTCCGGCGTTTCTTCCGTGCCTCCAACGCCACCTCCGCTGCCATCCCCGGTACCGGCCTGGGCCTGGCCATCGTCCAGGACATTGTGCTCCAGCACGGCGGAGAACTGGGGATTGCTTCCAAGGTGGGCGAGGGCACCACGGCAACGGTCCAGCTTCCGGCCACCCGCTAGGGTCCGGACGGCTGCGGCTAGACGGGGGCGGGGGCGGCAGCCAGGATCCGCTCCGGCGCGGAATAGCAGTTCAGGGACGTACCGCGGCTGAAACCGATCAGCGTCATTCCGGCGTCCTTGGCCAGATCCACGGAAAGCGCGGACGGTGCACTGACGGCGGCTAGTACCGGGATACCCGCCAGTTGGGCCTTCTGGACCAGCTCGAAGGACGCCCGTCCGGATACCTGCAGCACCATGCCGCGCAGCGGAAGCATCCCGGCGCGCAGGGCCCACCCCACCACCTTGTCCACCGCGTTGTGCCGGCCCACGTCCTCGCGCAGGCACAGCAGCTCGCCGTCGGCGTTGAAAAGACCCGCCGCATGGACGCCCCCGGTCCGGTCGAAGACCTTCTGGCCTTCGCGCAGCCGGTCCGGCAGGGCCGCCAGCATGTCCAGCGGGAGCCTCACGCCGTCGGAGGACGGATCGAAGTGCGAGGACTTCCGGACCGCCTCGATGGAAGCCGTTCCGCAGATGCCGCAGGAGCTGGACGTATAGACGTGCCGTTCCATCCCGGTGTCAGGGAGCGGGGTGCCGGGCCGGAGCTGGACATCCACCACGTTGAAGGTCTGTTTGCCTTCGTCATCCACTCCGGCGCAGTACCGCAGGCTGATGAGCTGGGCCGGATCCCAGATCACCCCTTCGGAGACCAGGAATCCGGCCACCAGGTCAAAGTCATCGCCGGGGGTCCGCATGGTGACGGTGAAGGACTTACCCATCACCCGGATTTCCAGCGGTTCCTCCCCCGCCAATACGTCATCCCGCCGGCTGACGTTCCCGTCCAACCGGAAGCGCGTGACCCGCCCTCGCTGGGTAACCCGTCCCATGGTGTCTCCCTGTCTTTAGTGCATTGACTCTGGCTCCGGGTGGCCGGGGGTCCCCCGGATTGTCCCGCTCTCCGGCCTTCCCGGTGTCCGGGCTTATCCGGACGGTGCGCGGTTGACCTGCCACGGCAGGGGCAGTGCCATCACGGCCTGGTCCCTGATGCAGCCTTCCGGCGGCACCACCATAACGGCGTCCGCCTCTGCCAGTCCGCGGAGCATTCCGGAGCGGAAATACGGCGAAGGCATGGCCCGGTCTTCCTGGATGCTGCAGGGAACCAGCCTGGTCCGTCCGGGCAATGGTTCCAGATCCACCCCGGCCAGGACATGCCGTTCACGGGAAATCGGTGCCCCGCGGAGTCCGTCCAGCAGCGGTTGGACGATGGTGAAGACCGCCATCATCGCGGCCAGCGGGTTGCCGGGCAGCGCTACCAGCAGGCGGCCGTCCTGCAACCGGGCCAGCATGGTGGGATGGCCCGGACGCATCGCGATTCCGTCAATGAGGAGTTCAGCCTCGACCTCTTCCAAGGCACGGCGCAGGTGGTCCGCGTCGGAACGTCCGGTGCCGCCGGTAGTGACGAGGACGTCGCCGGAAGACATTGCGATGGAGAGTTCATCCGTGGCTTCGCTGCTCAGCGCCGCCACCACTTCCTCCAGCCGGTCCGGCAGGCGCCGGACGACGTCGATGCGTCCCCCCAGCATCGTGATCAGTTGCGGCAGCTGGGGTCCGAAGGTGTCTCGGACCTGTCCCGGCTCGGGCAGGCCGGCTTCGATGACTTCGTCCCCGGTCAGCAGCAGGGACACTCGCGGGGAGCGCAGCACCGGCAGGGTGTCATGTCCGCACACGGCAGCCAGTGCAATATGGGCCGGGTTGAGCATCTTGCCCGCCGGGATGGTGGTCTCCCCCGCTGCCGCCTCTTCTCCGGCCGGGCGGATATGTTCGCCGGTGCGCGGTTCGGATTCCTTCGCGCGGTCGCTGAGCGTCAGCTGCGGCGGCGTTGTGGCCGACACGTTGCCGCTTTCGGAGCGCAGCACGGCTTCGGCGCCTTCGGGGATAAGCCCGCCGGTGAGGATTTCCACGGCCTCGCCCGGCTGGAGTGCGCGGCGTCCCGATTCGCGGTGAATCTGCCAGCGTTCCACCTCGGGTTCCTCATGGGTAATGACAGTCCACGGCGGCGGTCCTGCAACAACCCATCCGTCCATCGCGGCGGAGGCGTAATGCGGTACCGGTTGCAGGGCAGTGGTTTCGAGGGCCAGGATCCGGCCGAGTGCCTCGTCCAGGGGCACCGTCTCATACGGCAGCGGGCGGGCCGCTGCATAGGCGGCGTGGCGGGCCTGCGCCCAGGAGGCATTGGGCTGGGCCGGCAGGATGACGGGTGCGGGATGTTCGCTCATTGGGCGTCTCCTTCCGTTGCGGCGTTCCGGCACTGTTCCGCGGCTACCGCCATGGCCGAACGCATGGCGACGGCGTCGTCGGCCTGGCCGCTGCCGGCGGCGAGTCCAGCCGCGTACCCGACAATGAAGGTGGTCAGCGGGGCGGCAGGCCGCACCACGCTGTGCGCGGCAGCTGCAGCCAGATCGAGGACAGCGGAGACATCCACCGGTGTGCCCTCGAGTTCCAGTGCCTGCAGCAGCCTGCCGCTCCACGCCTCGAGTTGTTCCTGCTGGCTTGCCATTCGTGCTCCTTCGTTTCGCTTGGGGACCGCCCGGTGCTACGACAGGTCCCCGGCGCTCACACCCAGGGTTTGTGCATCGTTCCAGGTGTCAACATCGGCTGTACTCGTCGGGGGAACATCAACACCCCTCCATTGCACCCTAGCAAGCAACGCCTTCATGGACTTGTTCGCTAAACCCTCCGCGGCCAGGGAAGCAACAGCGGCGCGCAGGTCAGCTGTGCGGTAAAGCGCCGCCAGCGGCTGGCGGTTACCGCTGGAATCCACTGCCAGCAGGCTCTCGGCGGGCGGCACGGCGGCCGCATCCAGCAGGGCCCGGACGGCGGAGGCGATCTGCGGCATGTCGCAGGCCAGGACCATCGTCCAGGGGCTCCCTCCCCGGCCCTTGAGGCCGCCGTCATTGAGGCTGCCGCTGGCGCTGTCCCTGTTCTCGAGGTCGGCGAGGGCGGCGACGGCGGCTCCGACTGCTGCTGCGGGACCGGCGTAGGCCGGCTCCTCCCGGACCAGCAGAGGCGTCACCGGGGACCCGCCCAGTGCGGATGAGCTCAGCAGGTTCGACAGGTCCGGCGGCCCCGCGACGGCGATGCTGCGTGCATCCTGCACTGCGGCAAGGGTGGTTTCCAACAGGGTTCTGTCCCCTGCCAGGAGCAGCGCCTTGGGCGTGCCTCCAAGGCGCGTGGAACGGCCGCCGGCCAGGACGACTGCATCATAAGGAGCGGCAGCGGACATCAGGCAGCCGTGTCATTCTGCAGGAACGGATCCCACTGCGGTGAGGGACGTTCAAGCTCGCGGATCTGCCAGCGCGCACCCCGGGGCGCTTTGGGGGAAATCCGCAGCTCCCAGCCAAGTTGCGCCAGTGTCCTGTCCCCTTTGGTGTTATTGCAGCGCAGGCAGCAGGCAACCAGGTTCTCCCAGCTGTCATCGCCGCCGCGGGACCGCGGGACCACGTGGTCCACGGTAGCCGCCGCCTTCCCGCAATAGGCGCATTCATGGTTATCCCGGCGCAGGACGCCCCGTCGGGTGGCTACGGTGCCCTCCCGGTAGGGAATTTTCACGTACCGGTGAAGCAGGATCACCGAAGGCCTGGGGAGGATTTCGTTGGGGCCGACCACCGGCTCGCCGTTTTCCGCCACCACACTCGCCTTTCCATTCAGGACCAGCACCAAGGCGCGGCGGAAGGTGATCACGGCCAACGGTTCATATCCAGCATTCAGAACGAGAGTGCGCATGCACATACCTCTTCGCCTGCCGCCCGCGAACCGGTGAGTACAAGACACCGCTTTCGCCAACGGCACATCGGATTGTCTATGCAAGAGTAGAACGCGATCGCGTTCTTGGCCATTTATGCCGGTGGTGCAGGGGCTCGGCCCCGGCCCGCAGCACCCCGCCTGGCTCCGTGCCCGGGCTGCGGCTTAACCAGGCAAGGCCCCTCCCGAAGGAGGGGCCTTGCCATGGATGCTGTACCGGGAGCTGCCTAGCCGCCTACGCGGATGTAGACGCCGCCGGAGCCGAGCTCAGCCGGAGCCACAACGGTGGATCCACCGTTGAAACCGCCGTGCACTGCCTGTCCGCCGCCCACGTACACGGCGATGTGGGCCATGCCCATCCCGCCGTCTGCGTAGTAGATAAGGTCACCGGGGATGGCCTCAGCTGCGCTCACCGTCCGTCCAAGGGTGAGGTAGCTTGCGGGCCAGCCGTGGTGGTTGATTCCGGCCGCGGCCAGCGCGTTGGTGACCAACCGGGTGCAGTCCTGGCCGATGCCCAGCTGCGCGTAGGCAGCGGCTGCAATGGTGGATGCTACGCCGGAAGGGGCGCTCTGCGCGGGCTGCGCAGGTGCCGGCGTGCTGAGGGTGGTGGCCTGAGCAGCAGGAACCGTGTTGGCAGCAGCACGCGTGCCGGCAGCGACGGCAGCCGGTTTCGGAGCCGCAGCGGCAGCAGGCACTTCGGCAACCGGGGCTACAGGTTCCGCCACGGGTGCCGGGGTGGTGCCGGCGATGCTGTCGCGTTCGAACGAAACCGTCGCGTTTTCGGAGACCTGGAGGATCTTGACCGAGGAAAGATCCAGGGTGCTCGTCTGGACGTCGCGCATGGCGTCCGCCCCGGAGGCATTGGCCGCGACACCGGTGGTCAGTACCAGCCCGGAGGCTGCCGCGATCACGGCGGCCTGGCGGCCCACCGTTCCGGCGTTGGCACTGACGGCGCCGGCAAGGGCGTTCAGCGTAGTGGTGCGTTCCACCGGCGCCCGGTGGCGGGCGCGCTCAATTGTCGAGGTCATGATTTTCTCCGCGTCTCGTATTCCGGTTAGCTGACGCGGACGAAGCTGACGCCGCCCAGGTCCGAGAGGGCATGCAGGCCGGTGTTCAGGCCGTTCAGACCGCCGCTGATGACCTGGCCGTTGCCGACGTAGATCGCAACGTGGCCGCCGTTGACCACAAGGTCACCGGGAGCCGGAGTGGAAACCTGGGGACCGAACTGCAGGAACTGCATCGGGCCAAGGTCGCCGACGGCCTTGCCGACGGAGCGCAGGGCGTTCTCGACCATGGCGGTGCAATCCTGTGCCACACCGATCTGGCCGTAGGCGGAAGCAACCAGGCCAGCTGCGATGTTGCCGGAAGCCGGTGCTTCGACCGGAGCCGACATGGAGGAGGCTGGCTTTACGGCGGCACCGGAGGCTGCCGGGGCGGCCGTGCGGGCAGCTGCGGCATTCTTGGTGGCTGCTGCCTGGGTTGCTGCTGCGGCCTGCGAGGCTGCGAGCTCTTCTGCTGCCTGGGCTGCGGCCTCTTCGGCTGCAACCTGTGCGCGGTATTCGGCGCCGGAAGTGGAGCTGGGGGCAACCAGGGGAAGCTCGAACGGTGCGTTGGCGGGGGCGGTAACGCTGCCGGCCACGATGTTCAGGGGGGTTGCTGCGAGTGCCTGGCGGTCCGTGCTTACGGAAGCCTGTGCAGGAAGTCCGGCAGCCAGCACGAGGCCGGATGCTGCAACTACGACGGCGGCCTGGCGGCCTACGGTTCCGGCGTTGCTGCTGACTGCCTTGGAAAGTGCAGTGATCGGGTTGGTCTGTACGGTGGCAGCGCGACGGCGGCCATGAGCGTTTGATGACACAAGTTTGCCTCTCCCAATTGCCTACGAGGTGAGCTGTCGGATTCGGATGGGAGTCACCCGGTTGCCCGGCCAATGGCCTTTTGCAACTTAACCCCAAGGGTTTCTTTCGAAACCCGAAATTGGTTCCCCCGCCTCTGCCATGCGATTCTGCGAACGGACTTCAAACAGTGGCAGAGCTAGGCGATCTGTTCGAAGGTGCCCCACCTTTGGCGAATCGGGCACGAGGATGAGCGTACAGCAACATTTGAGGTATGTCACGTTCCGATCACGAAACGATATTCAACTGGTTACAACCAATTGATTTAAGCGCTTACAACCAATTCAGCGGGTCCACTACTTCGCCGTTAACCATGACCTCGAAATGCAGGTGGCAGCCGGTTGAGGAACCGGTTGTACCGCTCGCGCCGACCAGGAATCCGCGCTCGACTTCAGCGCCCACGGTGACGGCAATATTGGAAAGGTGGTTGTACGTGGTCTGGACTCCGTTGCCGTGGTCAATCACCACGCGGTTGCCGCCGCCGTAGGGATGCCAGCCGGCGAAGACCACGGTGCCGGATGCAGCGGCATTGACCGCCGTACCGCAGGCGGCGGCGAAGTCCTGTCCGTTATGCATCTCGCCGTGCTGCCCGGTGATGGGGCTGACCCGGTGGCCGAACCCGGAGGTCTGCACCAAAGATGAGTCCAGGGGCGTGGACAGCGTGCCCTTGGCTGCAGCAGGGACCGCATGCGAGCCGGCGGCAACCGTGATGGCGGCCAGCTTGGCGTCCGGGTCGTATTTGCTGCTCAGCCCGGCCCGGGCGAATCCGATATCAGCGTTCGGGTCGGCCGAGACCGGCGCGTCGACCGCCACCGGCTCGTGCTGGACCGGATCGTCCGCTGCCGCATGCGTGGGCATGGCGGCCGTAAGGATCAGGCCCGACGTGGCAGCGGTAATAGCCACCTTCTGGGCGGCACCGCCCACGGACACGGACTTTGTTTCGGCGCGCCGGCGGCCTGACGGTGAGGCGTTGCGCGGGCGCTCAGGTGCAATAGGAGCTGACGCGCGGCGCCGGCCCGAAGCAGCATGCTTCGACAAGTTTTTCCCTCTCATGGATCGCCTGCGAAGTTAGCTGTCGGATTCGAGTAGAGAAACTCGGCCTTTCCGGAAAAGGCGGGCATCACCTGCAACTATGCAGGAAATGCAGCCGGCTCCCGAAAGGCTTCACCCCAAGGCAGCAATGCTGCCGGAAAGTGGGTCCTCCGCCCCTGCCTGGACGAGTTTAGTGCTCCGGTCCGCTGGCAGGGCTCGGCGGACGGACCGGATAACGATGGTGTTTCAGCGTCGGAACTCACTATAGGGTAAATGTCACAAAAGTGACCATTCCGTTACCCAACTGGGGAAACAAAGACGTGGGATGCCACTTCCGTAGGCAGTTCCAAGGCACCCTCGATGCCCGGAACACGCACGGAAATATAACCGCCTACAACTTCTGCAGTGATCTGCGCTCCGGGCCGCAGCCCCGCTTCGTCCAGCTGGGTAAGCAGTTCGGGTTCCACCTGGATGGGTTCCGCCAGCCGGACCAGCCGAAGCTTGGTCCCCGGCTCGGCCGACGCGACAGTGGACACCAGGTCGACGACGCCGGCGATGAACACTTCCGCCGCCACCCCGCCGATCCCCTCGAGGCCGGGAATGGGATTGCCGTAGGGCGATTCCGTGGGGCGGCCCAGCAGCTCATACAGGCGCCGTTCCACACGCTCACTCATCACGTGTTCCCAGCGGCAGGCTTCGTCATGGACGTAGGCCCAGTCAAGTCCAATGACGTCCGCAAGGAGCCGTTCGGCCAGGCGGTGCTTGCGCATGACCTCGGTGGCCCGGCGCCGGCCCAGTTCCGTCAGTTCCAGCCGACGCGTCCCGGCAACCACCACGAGCCCGTCACGTTCCATTCGCCCGATGGTCTGGGAAACCGTGGGCCCGGAGTGGCGCAGCCGTTCGGCAATGCGTGCACGGAGGGCAACGATGTTCTCTTCTTCCAGTTCCAGGATGGTCCTGAGATACATCTCAGTGGTGTCAATGAGATCCGTCATGACGGGCCGCTCCTAGCAAGGGAGGAAGAGAGGCAGCGCACCGCTGCCCCGGGGGTGTACGCCAACACGTTAGCCTATCCGCCGGACCGCCCGATAATTGCGCGGCACCGGGCACAGTCTCTGGTGGCGGGCGTCATACATCGCGGGCTCCCGAGCCTGTACGGCAGAATGGAAGTGCATATCCGCCACTGTCGAAACCCGCTTGGAGCGTCACACCATGGGCGATACCGCCGCACTGAAAATTCCCGCTGGGCTCCTCCCGAAGGACGGCCGATTTGGTGCCGGTCCTTCCAAGGTACGCCCGGAACAGATGTCCGCACTCGCAGCAGCGGGAGCCAACCTGCTCGGCACCTCCCACCGGCAGGCTCCGGTACGGAACCTCGTGGGCAGCGTCCGTGAAGGCCTCATGGAGTTGTTCTCGGCGCCCGAGGGTTACGAGGTTGTCCTGGGCGTGGGCGGTTCCACCGCGTTCTGGGACATCGCGGCCTTCGGCCTGGTCCAGGAGAAGGCCCAGCACCTTTCCTTCGGTGAATTCGGCTCAAAGTTTGCGGCAGCCACCAACAAGGCTCCGTTCCTCGCGGCATCCAGCATCATCACCTCCAACCCCGGCACGCGCCCCGAGCCTGCGGCGGAGGCCGGCGTCGACGTTTATGCCTGGCCCCAGAATGAGACCTCCACTGGCGTGGCTGCCCCCGTCCGGCGGGTGGAAGGCGCCGACGCCGGCTCCTTGGTCCTGATCGATGCCACCTCTGCTGCGGGCGGCCTGGATGTGGACCTGGCGCAGGCCGATGTCTATTACTTTGCACCGCAGAAGAACTTCGCTTCCGACGGCGGACTGTGGCTGGGCATGTTCTCTCCGGCTGCGCTGGAACGGGCGGCCCGGATCAATGCCGGGGACCGCTGGATCCCGGATTTCCTGAACCTGCAGACCGCCATCGACAACTCGAGGCTGAACCAGACCTACAACACGCCGTCGTTGTCTACGCTGGTGACCCTTAACGCGCAGATCGAATGGCTCAACGCCAACGGCGGACTTGCCTTCGCCGCGGGCCGGACCGCGGAGTCGGCGGGGCGGATCTATTCGTGGGCCGAGAAGTCCTCCGTGGCCACTCCGTTCGTAACCCGCGCCGAGGACCGCTCCAATGTGATTGCCACGATCGATTTCGACGCGGGCATCGACGCCGCGGCAATAGCCAAGACCCTGCGCGCCAACGGCGTTGTGGACGTGGAGCCCTACCGCAAGCTCGGCCGCAACCAGCTGCGGATTGCCACCTTCGTGGCCATCGAGCCCGACGACGTCAGCGCCCTGCTGGAGTGCATCGATTTTGTGATCGAGAATTCCTGACCCGCAAGGCCGCCCTACGATAGGGGCCGCGGCAGGACCCGGACGCTAGGCGTTGTCCGGGTCCTGCTGCTTTTCCGGAGTGTCCGTGGTCATGCTCAGCCGGCGCGGCAGGCTCCGGTCATAGTGGAAACGCATGCCGTAGGTGCGCCAGGCCCAGACGAAACCGATCGCGGCGGCCAGCAGACCGGAAGCTGCGGCAACGCCCAGGCTCCAGCGGGGACCGAAGGAGTTCGAGACCCAACCCACCACCGGGGCGCCCAGCGGCGTGCCGCCCATAAAGATGGCGAAGTACAAGGCCATGACCCGCCCGCGCATGATCTGGGCCGTGGTGGTCTGGACATACGCGTTGGCGCTGGTCATCAGGGTCAGGGCAAACAGGCCCACGGGGACCAGCGAGACGGCGAACAGGATCAGGCTGGGTGCCATGGCGGACAGGATGCAGGCCAGGCCAAAGGCTCCGGCCGCACCGAAGACAAAGCGCAGGCGGGGCCGGTCCCGCCGCGCGGACAGCAGGGCGCCGGCGACGGATCCGATGGCCATCACCGAATTCAGGACGCCGAAAATGCCGGCGTCCCGGCCGAACTCGGTGCGTGCCATGGCTGCTATATAGATAGCGAAATTCATGCCGAAGGTCCCCACGATGAAGATCGCGAGCATCACCATGATCAGGTCCGGCCGGTGCCGCACGTAGGCAAGTCCGGCCCGGATGCGGCCCTTCCCCGGCGGCGCCTTGGGCAACACGCGCAGCTCGCCGGCACGCATTTTCAGCAGCGCAATCACCATGGCGCCGAACGTCACGGCGTTGAGGACGAAGACCAGGCCCGGGCCCACGGCCACGGTCAGGAGACCGGCGACGGCGGGGCCAATCATCCGCGCCCCGTTAAAGGAGGCACTGTTGAGGGCGACGGCGTTGGGCAGGTCCCGCTCGGAAACCACCTCAGAGACGAAGGCCTGGCGTGCCGGCCCGTCGACGGCCGACACCACACCCAGCGCCAGCGCGAAGGCGTAGACGTGCCACAGCTCCGCATGCCCGGAGAGCACCAGGAGCCCCAGTGCCAGGCCCAGGCCGCCCATGCTGACCTGCGTGAGCAGGAGGACCTTGCGGCGGTTGTACGTGTCGGCGATCAGGCCTGACCACGGGGCCAGGAGCAGCTGCGGGCCCAGCTGCAGCGCCATAACGATTCCCATGGCCGCCGCGTCCTGATCGGTCAGGATGTCGTAGACAAGCCAGTCCTGCGCGGTGCGCTGCATCCAGGTGCCGATGTTCGACACCAGGGCGCCGATAAACCAGATGCGGTAGTTGAAAATGCGAAGGGAACGGAACATCAGTCCAGCGCCCCCTTGGGGATAGTGAACCTTGTTGCCGCAACCGTCACGGGATTATTCGTCCTCCTGGGCACCTGTCGCTTCGGCGTGCTGTTCGCCGGCCTGGTTCTCGCCAGCCTCGTCCTGCTGCCCGTTATCGTCCCGGCCAGCCTGTTCGGCCTCGGCCTGTTCCTGATCAGCCTGTTCCTGCGCCCGCTGTTCCTGGGCCTGCTGTTCCTGTTCGGCAGCAATGTCTTCCGGACGCAGCCGGTCGGACCAGGGCACCCACTCGGGAGCCAGCAGGGCTTCGTCCGAGGGGAGCAGGCCCACTTCGGACACCGTTACCTTCTTGCTCCGGGGCATACGGGCAACCGTGGCGTACCAGTACCACCCGCGGTAGCCGGGACGGAGGGAAGAGAACCGGTGCGTCACCACCCGTTCGGCGTCGGCCGCAGCACCCAGGTAGTTGCCTACTTCGTCTTCGGATACCACTTCCAGCAGTCCGGCGCGGGCTTCGGCCACGGCGGCCGCGAGCACGGCGTCGGGCTTTCCCGGCCGCCGCGGGGCGCGCTTGCGAACCGCCGGAGCAGCAGCGGCGTCGGTGTCGGGTTCAGGGGACGAGTCGGGAGAGGGAATTTCCGGTCTCATAGTCAATTCAGTGCACTTACCTTATATATCCAGATCATCGGCAACGGCCCGCAGGACGGCAGCTACCTTGGATGCGTGCTTCTTATCCGGGTAGCGGCCGCGCCGCAGTCCGTTGGAAATACCGTCCAGCAGCTTGATCAGGTCCTCGGTGATCACGGCCATGTCTTCGGCATCCTTGCGGGTTGCCCTGGCTACCGACGGCGGGGCCTCGAGAATGCGGGCGGATAGGGCCTGCGGTCCGCGACGTCCGTCCGCAACACCGAATTCCATGCGGGTGCCGGGCTTGACCTCGCTGACTCCCGCAGGCAGGGCCGAAGCATGCAGGAAGACTTCCTGCCCATCGTCCGTGGCCAGAAACCCAAAACCCTTACCAGTGTCGAACCATTTGACCTTGCCGATGGGCACTTCGGTTACCTCGTTCTTAGTTTAATTGCAGCAGGACACCTGCCGCAGGAATAGTCGTGACCCGCGTTGGCCAGCCAGGCCCGAAGCGGCGCCGGAGTACCTTTGGAGATACTACGGGGAAGTCTGTTCCCTTTAGAATATCCCGACACGGGAATGGGGCACCAAGGTCTCCCCTTTGTCCCGCAGTTTTCCGCTGTTAGCGTTAATTACCATGAGCAACACCCCACCGGAGAAGGTCCGGGTCCCCGCGGCACGCGCAGAGAAGCAGTTTCCGGCACCCCACACCCCGCCGGATCCCCAAGTCCCTCCCCGCAACTCTCCGCTCCGCCGGTTTGCCGCCGTCCTTGCGGCCCTGCTGGCCCTGTTCGGACTGGGCACGCTCGCCGCGGTACTGGCCCTCTACCTCGGGAGCCAGGCAGTGGCGCCTTGGCTCATTGCCGCATCCCTCTACGCACTCCCCCTCGCGTTCCTGCTTATGGCGGGCTTGGTGATCGACGGAATCAGGCGGCGGCGCCGGGGCTGATCGGTCCGTTTTTCTCCCCACTCAGGTAACGTGGTTTTGATGTCCGCGATTCGAGCCCTGGCCGAAGATTTAGCAGCACGCAGTGATGACCAACTGCGTGAATTGCTCGCGGCCCGGCCCGATTTGGCGCTCCCCGCCGTCCCGGATTTCCAGGCTCTGGCTGCGCGTGCTTCCACACGCGTCAGCGTCCAGCGGATCCTCGAAAAACTGACGGCACCGCAGCTGCAGGTCCTGGAAGCGGTGGACCTGACCACCAACGAAGATTCCCAGCTCAGCACCACCGCCTCATGGTTGAAAACAACAATCTCGGGCTCAACCATCAAGTCCCTCGATGCGATCCTGGGCCACCTGCATTCCCTGGCCCTGCTGCGGCGGGCCAAGCCGCACCCCGGAGCGCCGAAAGCTGATGCCTCCCGCCGGTTCTATCTACCCGTCTCGGTCCTTGGGGAGGCGCTGGGGGCCTACCCCGCCGGGCTGGGCAGGCCGTATTCCACCCTGGCGGCGCAGCATCCGGAGTTCGGGCAACGCCTGGTCGGCATCGTCGAGGGGCTGCGCAGCAGCGGACTGCCCATAGAGAAGGCCGACACCCCCGCCACCGCCGCCCATTCCCTGCATCATCTGGTCTCTGATCCTGCAGGCTGGGCGACGCTCATGGAGGGCGCTCCGCCGCAGACAGCAGACCTGCTTCGCCGGTTCAAGTATTCACCGGTGGGCACCATCCCCAAGAAAGCCGCCCTGGGACGGGCCGTTCTGGACAACCCCTCCCCCACCCCGGTGGAGTGGCTCGTGGCCCGCGGCCTCCTGGTCCCCCTGGATGCGCTTCACGTGGAACTTCCGCGGCCGGTGGGCCAGGCCTCCCGCGGCCATGTAATCGTCGCGGACTTCCAGTTGGAAGCACCCCGGCCGGTTCCCCGCAACGTCGCCCGCAACCTGCGGGACAACGCCGCGTTTGGAGCGGTGGCCGAAACCCTGCGGCTGGTAACGGAACTGCTGGCGCTTGCGGCCGAAAATCCGATCGGGACGCTCCGCTCCGGAGGCGTTGGCGTGCGAGAAGTGCGCCGTCTCTCCGAATCGCTGCGGCTGGACAGTGCCGCTACGTCCTGGCTGCTGGAACTGGCGGCCCTGGCCGGGCTGATCACCTTGGATGCCGCAACCTCACGCTGGGGCACCACAGAGGGAACCTGGCTTACCCAGAACCGTGAAGATCAGTGGCGCCGGTTGGTCGAAGCCTGGCTGGATGCGGACCGCGCACCGTCCCTGGTGGGTGCACCCCTGCCGGCAGGCGGAGCAGTGAACGCGCTGGCCGCAGAAGTTTCCCGCCCGGACGCCCCAGTGGTCCGCCGTCGGGCACTGGAAATGCTTGCGCTGCTATCCGACGTCGAGGGTGCGGGCGAAAACGAGACTGTCGGTGCCTTCGAAACCGAGGACCTCATCAGTGCCCTGACCTGGCACCAGCCGCGGCTGCAGCGGCGTTTTGCCCGGCTGGTTCCGGGCATCCTGAAGGAGGCAGCCCATCTGGGGCTGCTCGGTTCAGGGGCGTTGACCGTGCTGGGGTCGGCCGTTGCCGGCAGCGACTATGCCCGTGCCACCTCCGTGCTGCGCGACGCCCTGCCTGCGCCCTTGAACTCCTTCCTGCTGCAGGCTGACCTCACGGCGGTGGCGCCCGGGTACCTGGAGCCCGACGTCGCCCGGGAGCTGGCCCTGATTTCCACGGCGGAAGGCCAGGGCCCGGCAACGATCTACCGGTTCTCGGCCGAGTCCATCCGGCGGGCCCTGGATGAAGGGCTCGACGCCGACGGCATCCTCGCCTTCCTGCACCAGCATTCCGCAACGGATGTCCCCCAGCCGCTGCGCTACTTGGTGGAGGACACGGCAGCCCGGTACGGCCGGCTGCGGGTGGGCGCGGCGGGATCTTATCTGCGCAGTGATGACGAGGCCGGGTTGAACGCCCTGTTGGCGGACCCGCGGACCGCTTCACTGGGCCTGGTGCGGCTGGCCCCGACAGTGGTCGCAGCCAACGTGCCGGCCAAGGAACTCACCTTTTCCCTCCGGGAGCTCGGCTATCCCCCGGCGCTGGAAGGACCGGCACGCAAGCCGGTCGGCTCCCACCGGATGATCCCTGTGCCGGCGCCGTCCTCCTCCAGGGCCCGGCTGAATCCGTGGGAACTTACGGACGAGGACCTGGACCGGCAGCTGGCCGCGCTGCGCGGCGGAGGGCCCGTCCCGCATACCGGCGGCGAGAGCCAGTCCCTGGTCAGCCTGGAAACCCTGCGCAAGGCCATCCGGACCAAGAGTTCGGTGCGCATGGGCGTGGTGGATGCCCAGGGGAATCAGCGGCAGGAAATTTTCGTTCCCCTCTCAGTGAGCGACGGCAGGGTCCGGGTCTACGACCCGCGCCACGACGTCGAACGCACAGTGTCAGTACATCGGATTATGGACGTGGAAATAGTGGAGGGTAGCCCGGCACATGGTTGACGGACCGTTGATTGTCCAGAGCGATAAGACGATTCTTCTGGAGGTCGATCATGAACAGGCAACCGAGGCCCGGCACGCCATCGCGGCTTTCGCCGAACTCGAGCGTGCCCCCGAGCACATCCACAGTTACCGGCTGACGCCGCTGGGCCTGTGGAATGCGCGGGCCGCGGGGCTCGACGCCGAACAGGTCCTGAACACGCTGCTTATGTACTCCCGTTTCCCGGTGCCGCACTCGCTGCTGATCGACATTGAAGAAACTATGTCGCGGTACGGGCGGCTGCGGCTGGAGAAGGATCCCCAGCACGGGCTGGTGCTTCGCACCAACGACTATCCGGTGCTCGAAGAAGTAATGCATGCCAAGAAGATCCAGCCGCTGCTCGGCCCGCGGATCGACGGCGAAACCGTCGTGGTGCAGTCCGCCATGCGCGGCCAGCTCAAGCAGCTGCTGCTGAAGCTGGGCTGGCCCGCCGAAGACCTGGCCGGTTATGTGGACGGCACGCCGCATCCGATCCTGCTCAATGAGGACGGCTGGGCGCTGCGCCCCTACCAGAAGCTCGCCACTGAGAACTTCTGGGCCGGCGGCTCCGGCGTGGTGGTGCTGCCCTGCGGTGCGGGCAAAACCCTGGTCGGGGCGGCGGCCATGGCCACCAGCTCCACCACCACCCTCATCCTGGTGACCAACACCGTCTCCGCCCGGCAGTGGAAGGACGAGCTGCTGAAGCGTACCTCCCTGACCGAGGACGAGATCGGCGAATACTCCGGCGCAGTGAAGGAAGTCCGCCCGGTCACCATCGCCACCTACCAGGTCCTGACGCTCAAGCGGGGCGGGCTGTATCCGCACCTGGAACTGCTGGACGCCAATGACTGGGGCCTGATCATCTACGACGAGGTCCATCTGCTGCCGGCACCCATTTTCCGGATGACCGCGGACCTGCAGGCCCGGCGCAGGCTGGGCCTGACCGCCACCCTGGTCCGCGAGGACGGCCGCGAGGGCGAGGTCTTCTCCCTGATCGGTCCCAAGCGGTACGACGCCCCGTGGAAGGACATCGAGGCGCAGGGCTACATTGCGCCCGCCGAGTGCATCGAGGTCCGGGTGGACCTGCCGCGGGATGAGCGGGTGGCCTACGCCATGGCCGAAGACGGGGACAAGTACCGGCTGTGCTCGACGTCGGAAACCAAGACCGGCGTCGTCGAACAGCTGGTGAAGCGCCATGCCGGCGAGCAGACCCTGGTGATCGGACAGTACCTGGACCAGCTGGACGAACTGGCCGAACGGCTGGACGCACCCGTGATCAAGGGCGACACCCCGGTCAAGGAACGCCAGCGGCTCTTCAACGAATTCCGCGAAGGCGCCCTTAGCACCCTCGTGGTGTCCAAGGTGGCCAACTTCTCCATCGACCTGCCCGAGGCCTCCGTGGCCATCCAGGTCTCCGGTTCCTTTGGCTCCCGGCAGGAAGAGGCCCAGCGGCTGGGCCGGCTCCTGCGCCCCAAGGCGGACGGCAAGGCGGCGCACTTCTACACCGTCGTTGCCCGCGACACCCTGGACCAGGACTTCGCCGCCAAGCGGCAGCGGTTCCTCGCCGAGCAGGGCTACGCCTACTCCATCCTGGACGCCACGGACATCGAAAAGCCGGTGTAGCCCCGGGCACGGCTTCGGCGAGGGACCTTCCCCCCTGCGCCCATAACGCGGTATCGCCAAAAGACCGATGCCGCTTTCCCTCCGAGCGGCATATCCGCCTATCTGGCAAACTGCTTATTGCAAAAGGCCTGGAACGCATATTGGGCGCTTTGGCAATTGCGTTGATGTCCATGGGTAGTTCTCCCCATGGACATGCGCTTGTCCAAGGACATACGGTAAACCGGTGTCGCTGGCGGAGCTTTTTTGCAGGGGGAAGGATAATGGGGGATGTCACTTAATGGGTGGGATATCGACGTCGCGGGAACCCGGGGCGTGATAGTTCAAGCCAGAACAGAACACCGAGAACTTGGAACAGAAGGAAACGTTCTTCGGAATGCCCTGACGGGCGCTGCGGAAAGTGTCAACAGCGGACTTATCACCGGCGCATTGATGGAAGTCTATGAGGGCTACCTGGGCCCGCTGGTAGCCAGTGCAGTACAGCGCGCCGATAAAGTTCTTGATGAAACCGCAAATGCTATCCATGCGTACATCGACGGCGACCAGGTTATGGCGGAGACCGCCAATCAGCAGGCATCCATCGCTGCTCCCAGCGTATCTCCGGAGGCGGACAAATGAGTGCGGATGCGCTGCCGGTCCTTCCGGACCCGGACCTGATTATTTCCGATGCCGCGCTGATCGCGGCCTCCGGCACCCGTGCCGCCCAGTCCGGAAACGAGCTTGTTACTATCTGGAACGGCGTTCAGCCGCATTATCAGGCCCCGGAACAGTCGCTGGTGTACGAAGCGATGAAGCCGGTAACCGTCTTCACTGACGAAGCACAGATTGTGACCCTCCTGATCGAATCTGCGTTGAACACCTTCGCGGAGGCGGTCCGCGGCATGCAGGCCCGGCACAGGGAGCTCGTTTCGGCGGCCGGCACCTCCTATCCCGAATCAACTGATGACGATCCTGACTACGGCAAGAACAAGGAAGCGGAAGTGGCCGCCGGCATCTCCGCCCTGGCGCAGGAGTACGCTGCGGCGGAGGAAGCCTGCGCCGCAGCCATCCGGCAGGCCGACCCGGCCAAGCTCCCCGATTCTCCCGGCTTTACGGACACCCCTGCTTGGGACATAGCCAATGATGCGGCCGACAATGTTCTGACCAGGATCCATCAGGAAAGGGTGCGGGTAACTGTTTCCAGCACCGTCCACGTCCAGACCCTCGACATCAGCCGGGTATTTATTACCTATGCAGACGGCACCGTGGTTCCGGCCACTCGGGCCACGCTAACCACCACCGTGGAACTGCGCATACAACAGCACGAATACGAGCGCACCGTTCTAGTGGCCAATGATGAACTGGCCAATATGCCCCCGTGGGCGAAACGGGCGGGTAATGCGCTGGGCGCACTGGACATCGGCCTCTCCATTTATGACAACGTGACCGAAGAGTGGAACCAGGACCTGATAGACCATCCCGAATATGACACGGGCGAGCGGGTAGCGAGTGCGGCCAAAAACGCAGCTTTCGAAACCACGGGATCTGTCTTGGGCGGGGCAGGGGGCGCTTGGGCGGGTGCGGCAGCGGGAGCCGCCATCGGGTCCGTTTTCCCGGGCCCGGGGACCCTGATCGGCGGCATCGTCGGCGGCTTTGTCGGCGGATTCTTCGGCGGAGCAGCCGGCGAGGCTGCGGGCAGCTACGCCCAGGACAAGACCGAAGGTAAAAGCCATGAGGACTCATGGAATGGCGCAGTCAAGGAGTTCTGGGGTTCACTATGGTAATGCAGGAATACTTGGTCTGGATCGGTATATATACGGTTGGCGCAGCAATGCTCGTATCCGGAATTGCTGCTTACCGCGGTAAGTGGCGGCGGTGGGTCCGCCACATGATGGCATATGAAATGGGGAAACATCCGCAGTTCGGTTTCTTGATGCTTTATGCCGGGCTTGCCGTGGTTTTCGGAGCATCAGCAGGAGTGGCGGGAAGCCTACGTGCGCCTGATTTCCTGGGTATTGGCTTTCAGGCGCTGGCCGGACTGTCAGTCCTCCTGTGCATCGCCGCCGTGACCCGGTTACCCAGGCCCCTTCTTCCGGCTTGGTACCGCCGGTGGATCGATAACGGCGCCGTGAAGGAAGACATATTGCATACCGGCGGCGACCCGGTCACCACGTGGGTGCGTAAGCGTGCCGGAAGGTAAGGGAATGTTGGAACCACTATTGCGTGAAGAATCCCGGTTTTGTTCCATTGGCAGGCCGCATGACTGGGAAATCGGCGGTCTAACGGATTCCGCTGATCTGGTCCTGGCCGCACCCGTGGCTGCTGAAGGGGCCTTCCGTCCGAGCGTTGTCGTCAACAGCTTTCCCTACACGGGCAGCATGGAGAAACTGAGCACACTGGTCCTCTCCTACGCCCACGCCATGCTGCAGGACGTCTACTTTATTTCCGTGGACAGGTTCCCTCCCGCCCGCGGGGAGGGCCGCATCATCGAGTACACGTATTCCAGCGGCGGACTCGCCGTGCACTGCCGGGTGGATGTGCATCAGACCGCCGGCCACGGAGTCCTGGTTACCACCTCGTGCGCGTCCGCGGAGCTAGGTGCCTACGATGCCGTCCTTGAGCTGATGTGCTCGTCTGCGCAGATTAAGGAGCCGGCGTGACCGAGATGTACGTTCCCACCCGCGAACCTTCCCTCGAAGAGGTTGCAAGCCGCCTGGCAGGTGTCCCTCTCGAGCGTTTAAGCGGCCTTCGGGCGAAGCAACCGTTTGCCTCCGACGGACCATGGCTCGATCCGGCGGCGGCGTCCATGCTGCACCGGGTCGCCCAGAACGGCCGGATAGGACGGCTGGAGCGATCGGGCAACGGACCGTCTATCAAGGTCCTGGCCGACGCGGGGCTTCTGGACAGCGCCGGACGGCTTACCGCCGGCGGCAGGGTCATTACGCGGCCGC
The DNA here is from genome assembly GCF_020731025.1 of Arthrobacter sp. zg-Y895. Classification (NCBI taxonomy): domain Bacteria; kingdom Bacillati; phylum Actinomycetota; class Actinomycetes; order Micrococcales; family Micrococcaceae; genus Arthrobacter; species Arthrobacter sp. zg-Y895. The sequence goes on along the minus strand of NZ_JAJFZY010000005.1, from coordinate 62,391 downwards.
TCGACCAGCCAGCAGCGGTCCTTCACTTCAGGGCGTCCTCCCTGGGACAAGCGACCGAGCTGCAGGTCTGGCTGGACGGAACCAACGCACTCATGCTCGCCGGCCCCTCGGCGGGCGTGTTGGCAAGCCCGTCCGAAAAACCCGCGGACACCGCCGGAAAGCTGCAGTTGAAGTTCGTGAGCCTCCATGAGCTCTTCCCTGTTCTCGCGGCATGGCTGGGGATTTCGCCGGCATGGAACCTGCCTGTCTCTCCCGCTGCCTTTCCTGTGGAGATCCTCAACGAGAGGCACCGGGACTCCGGGGCCCCGCTGCCTGAGGGGGCGGACGAAGCCTTGGCGTATGCCTGGTCCCAGCCGTGGTTCCTCTGGCATCTCGTGATGGACCCGGCCACCGGCGAGGGTGTGGGGTATCTGAATGCCGGCGGCGCCGGCCACTATCGCGTGGTGGCCGACGAGGACCAGGCAACCCTGGCTTCCATCCCCTCAGCCAACGTCTACCGCCATTTAGTTGACCTCGTCGAGTCCGTACGTTTCCAGCGTCCTCCGCGGTTTGCCTAGCGATTCACCGGACATTTCCAGAATCCGTCCTGCCGGTCTCGGCAGGGTTGCAAAGGGAATTTCGTCGAAGGCAAGGACCGGGGCCAATCACTCAAGAACGGCACCAAGAAGTTTTGGGAGTCATCGGGGTAATTCCGGCGGAAACGCCTAGCTGTTCTGCGGGCTATGCCGTTCAGCTTCCGGCACCGCTCACCGGACCCTCCCAGATTTTGTTCTGCCCACCTACAGACAACGTCCAGCTAAATGTAAGAAACTGGGCGGGTGAACAAATCGTCTGCACCCGAAGCACGCCTCCTTGTTGTCGATGATGAGCCCAACATCCGCGAGCTGCTGTCCACCTCGCTGCGGTTCGCCGGGTTCGACGTCGTCGCTGCCGCGAACGGCCGTGAGGCCCTCGCCGCCGTCGACTCCCACAACCCGGACCTCGCGGTCCTGGACGTGATGCTTCCGGACATGGACGGCTTCACGCTCACCCGCCGGCTGCGCGCTGCCGGACAGCACTTCCCCGTGGTCTTCCTGACCGCCCGCGACGACACCGAGGACAAGGTCACCGGACTGACCGTGGGCGGCGACGACTATGTCACCAAGCCCTTCAGCCTCGACGAGGTGGTGGCGCGGATCCGCGCCGTACTGCGCCGCACCCAGCCGCTCGAGGACGACGACGCCGTCATCCGCGTGGATGACCTGGAGCTCGACGACGACGCCCACGAGGTGCGCCGCGGCGGTATCACGATCGATCTCTCCCCCACCGAGTTCAAGCTGCTGCGCTACCTGATGCTGAACCCGAACCGTGTCCTGTCCAAGGCGCAGATCCTGGACCACGTCTGGGAATACGACTTCAACGGAGACGCCTCCATCGTGGAGTCCTACATCTCCTACCTGCGCCGCAAGATCGACCGCAGTCCGGACGCGCCGGCGCTGATCCAGACCAAGCGCGGCGTGGGTTACCTGCTGCGGTCCTCGGAGAAGCGCTAGGACCTTGATAAGGCGCTGGAAATCCGCTTCACTTCGGTCGCAGCTGCTCGCCATCATGGCGGTGCTCATGGTGGTTACGGTGACTATCACCGGCTTCGCCACCATTACCCTGCTGCGCCAGATACTCGTGGACCGGCTGGACGCGGACATCGACGCAAATGCGTCCAAGGTGTCGCGCTACCTGCTGGTCAACGAGCCGAGTACTGATGCCTCCCTGTTCCGGTACTACGGGCTGTACCTGAACGAAGACGGCAGCCATGGTCCGGCAACGCATTCCGAGTCGGCAACGGACATCCCGAACCTCGAGAACTACACCTCCGACCAAGTGGAGGCGATGGGTACCGAGGGCTTCGATGTCCGCGGCACCGAGCCGACGTCCAAGGGCTGGCGGGTACGCATCTACGATTTCGAGAACCTGCCCGGGTCCGTCGCCGTTGCGATCCCGCTGGACTCGGTCGCCGCGACCGTGGACGAAGCGGCGTCGCTGGTGTTTTCGGTCGGGCTGCTGGGAACCCTGGGCGCCACGGGGATCGCCTACTGGGCGGTCACCCGGCAGTTCCGACCGCTGAGCCAGGTCGAAAAAACCGCTGCCGCGATTGCCGCCGGCGACCTGTCCCGCCGAGTGGAGGTGGGCAACCCGGCCACGGAAATCGGCCGCCTGTCCCGCTCGCTCAATGCCATGCTGGCCCATATCGAAACGGCGTTTGCCGCCCGCACCCAGTCTGAACGCAAGATGCGCCGCTTCGTGCAGGATGCCTCCCACGAGCTGCGGACCCCGCTGGTGACCATCCGCGGGTTCTCGGAGCTGTACCGCCACGGCGCCCTCCAGAAACCCGAGGAGATCTCCGCTGCCATGGGCCGGATCGAGAGCGAAGCCAAGCGTATGGGACAACTGGTCGAGGACCTCCTGACCCTGGCCCGGGTGGACGAGCAGCGCCCGCTCGAATACGAGCCGGTGGACCTGATGATCCTGGGCAACGACGCCGCACTGGACGCGCGGGCCAGCGCCCCCGATCGGAATATACGGGTGGTGGGGCTGGACGGCCACGCACCGCAGAGCGCACCCACCATGGGAGACGAGGCCCGGCTGCGGCAGGTCGTGGCGAACCTCATGACCAACGCCCTGCGCTACACACCGGCCGGTTCCCCCATCGAAGTGGCAGTCGGAGTTGCACCCGTTATCCATGACCGGATGGATGCGGTGCTGGAGGTACGGGACCACGGGCCCGGGATTTCCGAGGACGACGCCGCACGGGTGTTCGAACGCTTCTACCGCGCCGATTCCTCCCGCTACCGGGAGACCGGCGGCACCGGCCTCGGACTGGCCATTGTGGCGGCCCTGGTGGCCCAGCACGACGGGACGGTGCGGCTGGCCGAGACGGAAGGCGGAGGCGCCACCCTATCCATCCGCCTGCCCTACCGCGCTCCGGAGCAGTTCCCCGAGCGTCCGGACGAGGCTGACGACAACTGACCCTCCCCGGGCGCATACGGGGGCTCCAGACGGGCAGGAGGGACCGTGCTGCCCTCCACAACGCCCGCCCCGAGGCAGACCCGCCGTGGCACTCCACATCCATTGGTCCTTCGCGCGTTGACGGCCGTCTGCCGGCCTAGCCTTCCGGTATCGGTCCCAAGACACTACCAGGAGGAAATCATGCCTTTATTTGCCGTGGACAGCGAGGCGCTGGCTGCCAAGAGTGCCGAAGTGCAGGGAACCATCGAACGCCTGCGGGCAGACGTGAATGGAATGCAGGCCGGACTGGCCTCGTTGAGCGAGATCTGGCGGGGATCGGCGTCGTCCAATTTCCAGCTGCTGGTTACCGACTGGCGGGCCACCCAGGCCCGGGTGGAGGAATCACTGGACAGCATCAACCAGGCGCTGGCCTTCGCCTCGGCGCAGTACGCCGAGACGGAGGCGGCGAACACTTCGCTCTTTATGCACTGACGGCGCCCGCCGGTGCCGGGAGCTGTACCGGCGCTTTGCACGGCGGTGCGCGCATAAATGCGGCGGTGCGCGCATAAATGCAAGAAGGCGCGGCACCCGGTCCGGGTGCCGCGCCTTCTTACGCTTTAGCTAAGAGCTGCGGGGCTTAGAAGCCGCCCATGCCGCCCATGCCGGCCATCTCGTCAGCGCCGCCCATGGCGGGGGCCGACTTCTCCGGCTTGTCCGCAACCACTGCTTCGGTGGTCAGGAACAGGCCGGCGATGGAAGCTGCGTTCTGCAGGGCAGAGCGCGTTACCTTTACCGGGTCGTTGATGCCGGCAGCCAGCAGGTCTTCGTACTCGCCGGTTGCTGCGTTCAGGCCGAAGCCTTCGGGCAGGCCGCGGACCTTGTCCACAACAACGCCCGGCTCCATGCCGGCGTTGAAGGCGATCTGCTTCAGCGGAGCGTCGATGGCAACGCGGACGATGTTGGCGCCCGTTGCTTCGTCGCCCTCGAGGGACAGGTTGGCGAAGGCCTTGAGGCCGGCCTGGATGAGGGCCACGCCGCCACCGGCGACGATGCCTTCTTCAACGGCAGCCTTTGCGTTGCGGACAGCGTCCTCAATGCGGTGCTTGCGTTCCTTCAGCTCAACCTCGGTTGCCGCACCGGCCTTGATGACTGCAACGCCGCCGGCCAGCTTGGCCAGGCGTTCCTGCAGCTTCTCGCGGTCGTAATCCGAATCGGAGTTCTCGATTTCGGCACGGATCTGGTTGACGCGGCCGGCGATCTCTTCAGCGTCGCCTGCGCCTTCCACGATGGTGGTTTCGTCCTTGGTGACAACAACCTTGCGGGCCTTGCCCAGCAGGTCCAGCGTGGCGTTTTCCAGCTTCAGGCCAACCTCTTCGGCGATGACCTGGCCACCGGTGAGGATGGCAATGTCGGCCAGCTGTGCCTTGCGGCGGTCGCCGAAGCCCGGTGCCTTGACGGCTACGGACTTGAAGGTGCCGCGGATCTTGTTGACCACCAGGGTTGCCAGGGCTTCGCCCTCAACATCTTCGGCGATGATCAGCAGCGGCTTGCCGGACTGCATGACCTTCTCGAGGACGGCAACGAGATCCTTGACGTTGGAGATCTTCGAGTTGACGATCAGGATGTACGGATCCTCAAGGACCGTTTCCTGGCGCTCGGCGTCGGTGACGAAGTAACCGGAGATGTAACCCTTGTCGAAGCGCATGCCTTCGGTGAGTTCCAGTTCCAGGCCGAAGGTGTTGGACTCCTCGACCGTGATGACGCCTTCCTTGCCCACCTTGTCCAGTGCTTCGGCAATCAGGTCGCCGATCTGCTGGTCACCGGCGGAGATGGAAGCCGTAGCGGCGATCTGCTCCTTGGTTTCGATCTCCTTGGCAGATGCAATCAGTTCGGCGGTAACGGCGGCAACAGCCTTCTCGATGCCGCGCTTCAGGCTCAGCGGATCGGCGCCGGCGGCAACGTTGCGCAGGCCTTCCCTGACCAGTGCCTGGGCGAGGACAGTTGCCGTGGTGGTGCCGTCACCGGCAACATCGTCAGTCTTCTTGGCAACTTCCTTGACCAGCTCTGCGCCGATCTTCTCGTAGGGATCGTCCAGCTCGATCTCCTTGGCGATGGAAACGCCGTCATTGGTGATCGTGGGGGCGCCCCACTTCTTTTCGAGGACCACGTTGCGGCCACGCGGGCCGAGGGTCACCTTGACGGCGTCGGCGAGGATGTTCAACCCGCGCTCGAGGCCGCGGCGTGCCTCTTCTTCAAATGCAATGATCTTGGCCATAACGGCTATCGTCCTTCCGGAACAGTCATGCTTGGAGCAAAATGTTGCATTCCTGGCTGGAGTGCCCGCGACGGACGGATCGGCTCGCGCGATCTCTTTACGCGCTCCCCGTTCCTCACTCCAGTGGGTTGCTTGTTCACTCAACACCGTCGGACATTTAGCAGTCATCCGGCAAGAGTGCTAAGTCAATAATTAGCACTCCCACACACTGAGTGCAAGCGATCACGCTGACATGCCACGCGGTTCACTTTCGTTCCCGACCGCTGCCGGCGGGTGAATGCAAAAGCAGCGGCCGAGCCGAAGCTCCGCCGCTGCCGATCCCGCCCCCAAGCCGGGAGGATGTTACTTAGAGTGGCCTACAGTGCCCGGACTTCCTCGGCCTGCGGACCTTTCTGGCCCTGGCCGATTTCGAACTCCACTCGTTGTCCTTCTTCCAGCGTCCGGTAACCCGATGCCTGGATGGCGGACCAGTGGACGAACACATCCGTTTCTGCTTCGTCGAGGGTAATAAAGCCGTACCCTTTTTCACCGTTGAACCACTTGACGATCCCCTGCGCCATGATCTTTCTCCAACCTAGATTCCGATGCCGCCCTCCGGCGGCATGCTTGGACGCCGGAGGCGCCGGATCCGTCCCTCTGTCGGTCCCCGAGGGAGGCCGAGGTCAGCGGCGCAAACCGGCTGGCATCACTCTAACTACGGTGATCCCGATCACATACAGGGGTATTGATAACGTTATGGTCTTTTTACCCGAGGCCCCGGTTACCGGTATCCGGGGCCCAGGATCACGGTGACGCTGGCGAAGCCGGGCGTTTCCAAAGCAGGAATTCCCAGCTGCGCACCGATTTCCTGCGCGTTGGCTGCCAGCTCCGGGGAGCTGTAGTAGACGCCGGATCCCTGCTGGGGCGCTCCGGCCCAGTTGGCGACCGTTCCAACTGCCCATCCTGCAGCGGACATCCGTCCGGAAACACCTGCACCAAGTCCGGTCACGCCGCTGGCATTGAACACTGCAACCGGCTGGGTACGGTCAATCGCCGGCGCAGTCGGCGTCGGCGTTGGAGTCGGCGTCGGCGTCGGCGTCGGAGCCGGCGTGGATGCCGGAGCAGGACTCGGCGAGGCGTCGTCGGCCTTCGCCTCGGGAGTCGGAGTGGCTGCAGCTGAGGCGGACGCGGAAGCAGGCGCCGAAGCCTGGGCCTCCGGGGACGGAGCAGCGGAACCCGCACCGATCCCCAGCCGCGGCAGGACCAAGTAGGCTGCCAAGCCGATCAGCAGAGCGAGCACACCCACGGTGATCAGCAGGCCCAGCCCGTTGGAACGCGTGGGAATGAGGCGTTCGCGGTGCACGCCCTGCCGCGCGGACGTTTCGGGGACCTTGTCGAACTCGTCCCGAGGGTATTGGCTCATTGTGGAGTTTCAATCCTTGTTCTGATGGCGCCGCGTACTGGGCGGCCAACATTGGAGGGAACCGGCGCTAGACGCCGGTGCCCAGGCGGCGGGCGGTACGGGCACGCTGGCGGGTCGTACGTAGTCTACGCAATCGCTTGACCAGCATCGGATCATGGGCGAGGGCTTCCTCGGTATCAATCAGGGCATTCAGGACCTGGTAGTACCTCGTGGCCGACATCCCGAAGAGGTCCTTGATGGCCTGTTCCTTGGCACCGGCGTATTTCCACCACGCCCGTTCCAACGCGAGCATCTGCTGTTCCTGGGCACCCAACGGGCTGTCCGGGTCCACTGCGTCATCGAGGGAAAACCGCTCGGCTTCGGCCGATTCCGCCACATTCACTCCCAAAAAGATCCCTGTACATATCTACCGCCCATGCTAATTGGGAATAACAGGCTTGTCATTTACGGCAGGCGCCGGCAAGACACCGCAAACGCACCGGTGACAAAATGGACCAGTGAGCACTGACGAACCCCAGCTTTTTTCCTACACCGGCGAAACCGCACCGGGGGAAAACACCCCTTTTCCTTTCGCTGCACCCACACGCCTTGAGGACCTCATGGCTCCCGATTGGGCCCATGTGCTGGCCCCGGTGAAGACGCGCCTCGAAGAAATAGCCGCCGAACTGGAAGCGGAGCGCCGCGCCGGGCAGCGCATTCTGCCCGCACCGGGCGACATCCTGCGCGTCTTCCAACGTCCGTTGGCGAGTGCCCGCGTGCTGATCGTAGGCCAGGATCCCTACCCCACCCCCGGGCATGCCGTCGGCCTGTCCTTCTCAGTAGGAAAGGGCGTACGTCCGCTTCCCCGAAGCCTGAACAACATCTTTACCGAGCTGAAAGCCGATATGGGAATCACCCCCTCCCCCTCCGGGGACCTCAGTGCCTGGGCGGATCAGGGTGTGGTCCTGATGAACCGCGTACTCACGGTGCGTGCCGGGGAAGCAGGCTCACACCGGAAGCGGGGATGGGAGGAAATCACTGAACTTGCTGTGCGCGCACTGGCTGCCCGCCGCCGCCCCGACGGAACACGCGTTCCCCTGGTTGCCGTCCTGTGGGGCCGCGATGCCCAGGGCATCGTCCCGTTCCTCGGCGGAACGCCCACCGTCGAATCCGCGCATCCCAGTCCCCTGTCGGCCTCACGCGGGTTCTTCGGTTCCCGGCCGTTCAGCCGGGTTAACGAACTGCTGGCGCAGCAGGGCGCCGAACCCGTGGACTGGCGGCTTCGCGGGGAGCGGTAAGGGCGGCGCGATACGGTAGTTACAGGCCCTTTCCTAGGAGACACCCATGCCCGAACCAATGACTTCCCCGCGCCCGCAGGAGCCGGAGTCCCCGGCTCCCCGCCGCCAGCGCCCCCTGCTGACCCTTGAGGTTCTCCGCCGCGAACAGATCAGCGAGCATATGGTCCGGGTGGTTGCCGGCGGACCCGGTTTCGACAAGTTCCAGCCGAACAGCTGCGCCGATGCCTACTGCAAAATCTGGTTTGGCCCGCAGGGCCGCCCCATTGACGGCACCGAGGACCTGGACACCATCCGGGCGCGGAGCGAACGGGAGCACTGGCCGGTGTCCCGCACCTACACGGTCCGGGACGTGGATCTTGAAGCACGCGAAATCAGCATCGACTTCGTAGTCCACGGAGACGAAGGCCTGGCCGGGCCGTGGGCAGCCTCGGCACAGCCGGGGGAACCACTGACCTTCTCCGGCCCCGGAGGCGCCTTCAACCCCGATCCCGACGCCGACTGGTACCTGCTGGCTGCCGATGAATCAGCCCTCCCCGCAGCTGCCACCGTGCTCCGTGCGCTGCCGCAGGACGCCGTCGGGCAGGCGTTCATCGAAGTCGCCGGCCCCGCTGACCGCCAGCCGGTGCCGAAACCTGCGGGAGTGGAGCTGACCTGGCTGTACCGCGGGGACATCCCCGCGGGGCGCAGCCGGATGTTGACCGACGCCGTTTCGGCGACGCCCTGGCGGGATGGAACCGTGCAGGTCTTTGCACACGGTGAGCGGGAGGCAATGAAGTCCCTGCGCGACGTCTTGTTCAGCCACCGGGGGCTGGAGCGCCGGCAGGTCTCACTTTCCGGCTACTGGGCTGCGGGACGCACCGAAGACGTCTTCCAGGCCGAAAAGCGCACGCCGGTCGGCAAGATTCTCTAGCCCGGACAGCAAGGAGCCCGGCCCGCTGCAGCAGCGGGCCGGGCTCTTGTCTTTTTTGGTGCAGCTAACGCCGCCGGTTACGGCGGTCGTTGCCGTTGAGGTTGCGGGTGAAGGGCCGGCCCAGGTTATCGCCGAGCACCACGCCGCCGGAGATGGCCAGAATGACGGTGAGCGCGTCAAACAGGCCCACCACGCCCTGGTACATCTCGTCGGTGCCGATGCTCAGGCCGTACATGGACCGGAAGATCGCCAGCCCCGGGAACAGGAACAGAACGGCCGGCACCGCCACGATCAGCTGCGGGGCACCCATCCGCAGGGCGACAATGCGGGCCACCATGCCGATGAAGATGGCAGCCACCGCCGGGGTGAGGCGCGGCCCCATGCCGCCTGCCTCCACCAGCTGGTAGACTAGGAACCCGGCAGTGCCGATCAGCACCGTAGGCAACACCAGCCGGCGCGGGGACTGTTCGACAATGCAGATGGCTCCCAGCGCAATCGCCAGCAGGAGCAGGGTCACGGCGAAGGAATACTGCGACGAGGCCACGTCGGTAACATTCAGCCGGCCCATCCCCATCAGGGCACCCAAAACGAGCGCGACGGCGATGCCTGCCACCAGGGCGCCGAAGGTCAGGAACGCGGACAGGAACCGGCCGGACGCCGTGACCGGGAACCCGTTGATCGCATCCTGCACGGCCGAAACCAGACGGCCGGTGGGCAGCATCACCAGGATGCCGCCGGCAACGACGATGCCCGGGGAAATGGGCACCTCCATGGACCAGAACAGCATGGCCATGGCCGTGACCACAAAGCCGCTGGCCGCCGTCGTGAAGAAGTCCGGGACCCGCCACCTGCCGAGCACGCGCTGGAGCAGGCTGACCATCACCGTGCCGGCGAATCCCACCAGTGACGCGAGCGGACCGCCGCCGATAAACCCGACGATGGCCGCTGCGAACACCCCGGCGGATACCGTCACTGCCCAGCGCGGGAACGGCTTGGGCTGGTGCGTGATCTCGTTGAGCCGGTTGGCCGCCTCGGCGCGGGAGAGCCCGCCGTCGATGATGTCGGTGACCAGCTGGTGGACCAGGCCAAGCCCGGCATAGTTGTTCGTCCAGGAACGGACCACGCGCATCACCGTGATGGGGGTCTGGTCCTTCGGAGAGTAGTTGAGCAGCACCGACTGGTTGGTGATGTCCACTTCGATGCTTTCCAGCCCGAATGCGGCGGTCACGGCAATGATGGCGGTTTCCACCTCCAGCGCGCCGGCACCGTAGCGGAACATGGATTCGGCCATGCCGAGGGCCAGGTCCAGGGTCTTGCGGGCATTCGCGTCCGGCCCGGCGGTGCGCACGAGCGGATTGGCATAGGGGCTGCCTGCCAGCCGTTCCACAATGGACATCGCCTGGGTGGGCGGATTCTCCCCCTGGACCAGCTTGCGCAGCATGCGCCGCGCCGCAGCGGATGAGCGGTCGGCGCGGACGGCGCTGGAGGCCAGCGGCACCGTTCCCGGCGGAACGGTTTTACGCGTACGGGTAGGGCGTTTCTCGCGCGGGTCGGCAGTCGTCCGCATCCGGCCCGTCTGCGGCCGAAGCACCTTGGACCCAGCCGGGCGGATTACGGAGGTGGTGGGAGGAGGCGGTTTGGGCCGGGTGCTGCGCAGGGCAGCGGTGGGCATGTCCATGCCGGTGGCCGGCTGACCCGGAGCCTTCGACGGCGGGTTCGGCGCCTTGGCGGCCGGCCGCATAGGCCGCCCGGAGGCGCCTTGCCCCGGCCGGGGTCCCTTGCCGGACTTTGCCCTCTGGGCCTGTGGCTTCCCTGCCTGGCCGCTGCCGGGCTGAGGGGGCTCCGGCCGTGCCTTCCCCGACTCAGGGGTCTCCGGCTGCGCCTTTGCTGGCTCTGCCCGCCGGCGCGCCGGCATGCTGATCAACGGAATGGGCCCCGCAACCGGGTCCGGATTCGGTGCCGAATCCGGATTCGATCCGGGCTTGCGCCCACCCGGATCGGCTGTGTTCTCCAAGGATTCACCCTTTCGCCTGTTCCGGGACCCGCCCGGGTTATTGCCTGGTGGAACTGCTGCTTAGTAGAACGGCTGCTGGTGGCGGCGCCAGTAAATCTGCCGCGCCACGCGTTCGCCAATGGTGTTCCAGATGCGATAGCGGATCGGATCCACAATGAAGTCGTAGCAACCGACGAAATCCGTGACCGTCTTGGAGAAACTGGTCTTGAACAGGCCCAGCCCGTGATGCGGGTGGCTCTTGTCCTTGAGCTGGTTACTCGGCGGTGTGCCGCAGAAGTCGTACTGGACAATGCCGCACTCCTTCTTGAGTTCGGTGATCGCGGTCCACTGGACCAGGTGCGAATCCCCGTACTGGGAGCGCCGTGGCTTGGACCCGCCGTCCTTGTACGTGCCCTTGTTACCGTAGGCAATCACGAAGGCACCCACTGTGGGTTCCCCGTCCTCGAATGCGAAGTAGAAGCGTCCCTGCCCGGCAGCAACGAAGTTGGACCAGAACCGGTGGTAGTACTCGTAGGAGCGCAGCCGCGCCGCAGAGCGGTCCTCGATGTGGGCCATCAGGCGGTACATGGTCCGCATGTTCTCTTCGGTCGGCTCGACCCGGCGGACATCGGCGCCTTCGCGGATCGCCCGGCGGACCGCGTTCCGGCCCCGGGAGGAGAGGTTCTTGAGCAGCTGCTCCTCGTCCGGTGTGGTGTCCAGCAGGGCCGTGGAGTCATTGGGCTGCAGGTTGAAGGTCTTGATGAATCCGGCCCCGGTGAACAGGGCCTGGACCTCTTCGCTGTCCACGATGTCCGGCTCAACCTTGATCGCGAAAACCTTGCGGCGGGTCTCCTTGATGAACCGTGCCAGCGCGTTCACCACCAGCGGCACATCTTCGGGGGCGGCGACGTCGGGGCCCTTGATGAGGTACCAGAGGCTGCCGAGGGCCGGGACCTTCTTCTCGATCGCCAACGTGTAGGTCACGTAATCGGGTCCGGTGAAGGCCAGGTAGACGGGATTCCAGCCGTGGTGTGACTTCACTTCCGCGAAGGACGCTGACTGGAGGACATTGCCGCCGCCGGGGTTGGCCAGCACGTGCTTGTCCCAGTTGGCGATCTCCTCGGCAGTGGCCAGGCGTGCACTAAAATCTCGCAAAATACCTCAACTAATGGTTTGTTCACTGCATCGTTTTCAGCGCATCGCTACCAACGCGCCGGCCCGCCGCGGAAACGGCCTTCGAACCGGGTCCCAGTCTATCCGTTGCACTGCCGCCGGGCCGAACGCTCAAGTGGACGCGGGGAGGAACCAGCGGACCCGCGGTTCCACTTCGGCCAGGTCCCATGCGGCCTGGATGATCCGGCGGTCCTCCCCCGTGGTCCGCGTCTGTTCCTGCCGCACGTACTCCCGCCAGGTGGGCACATCGTAGATTTCCCGGAACTGGTCCTGGTCAGTGACCGAGTGCACCAGTTCCCAGTCCGTGGCACCGGTGCGCATGCGCGATAGCCGGACGTTGTGCATGGCCGTCACGAACTCGTCCTTCCGGTCCGCAGGCACCTCATAGGAGACAAGGACCGTCACCGGTCCGGCGCCGGGATTCGGTTCCTGACCGGCAGGAAGCTGCAGTTCCGTGCCGGCTACGCTGCGGTCCAGGCGTCCGGTACCCGGCAGCAGCGGAAGCACCAGGACGCTGGCCCCGGCCAGCAACAGTACGCCGGCGGCAAAAGCCAGGGTGGGAGCGTAGCCGGCACCGGTTGCACCCGATCCCCAGAAAACAGCGCCCACGGCCTGCGTGCCGGCGGCGACCATCAGATACACGGACAGGCCGCGGGCACGCACCCATTCGGGCAGGGTCAGTTGCATCGCGGCGTTCAAGGTGGAGAACGTGGAGATCCAGGCGAACCCCGCGAAGACCAACAGAACGGCAACGGCCCACGCGGGCAGGTATCCCGAGGCGAAGGCCCCGGCCGCGAAGACCACGGCGCTGATGCCCAGCAGTGTGTTGTCCTTCAGGACGGTCCGGAGCCGCGGCAGGAGCAGGACACCCAGCACGGCACCGATACCCAGCGCCCCGAGGAGCAGCCCGTATCCTGCCGAGCCCAGGCCGAGATGGCCGTTGGCGGCAACGGGCAGCAGCGCATAGAGGGCGCTGGCGGGGAAAATGAACAGACCGGACCGCAGGAGAATCCGGCGGATGAGTGGTGCAGCGCGGATGTAGCGGATACCTGCGGCGAGCGCCTCCCCCATGTGTTCCCGTTCGACGGGATCCCGCTGGGGAGCCCGCCAACTGTAGATGGCAATGGCGGTGCCCACGAAGGACAGTGCGTTCAGGCCGAACACAAAGGCCGGACCGGTCAGGGCCACCAGCAGACCGGCAATCGCGGGACCAACGGCACGGGCCGTGTTCATTGCCACGCTGCCGAGCGCCGCGGCGGCCTGGATCTCTTCCCGGGGCACCAGTGCAGGGGTGATGGCCTGCCAGGCGGGGGCGCTCAGTGCCATGCCGCAGCCGATGAGGAAGGTGTACAGCAGCAGCGAATCCGGGTCCAGCAGGCCCAGCGCAGCCACGACCGTCAGCACGGTGGCAGCGCCGGCGGCGAAGATGTTGGCACCCAGGATCAGCCGGCGCCGGTTGAAGGCGTCCGCCAGTACCCCGGCCATAAGGCCCAGCAGAAGGGAAGGCGTGAGGTTCGCAGTCTGGACCAGGGACACAAGGGCGGGGTTTTCGCTGGATTCCACCAGGAACCACTGGGCCCCGACGGTCTGCATCCAGGTGCCGATATTGGAACCCAACTGGGCAAGCCACAGAATGAGGAACATCCGCCGGCGCAGCGGCGCCCAGGGCGATTCCATTCGATTCCCTCTCTCAGGGGCTGGACGGGAAGCCTTTCCAAACGCGGGCAAAGCGCTCCTGGGCCGACTGGGCAGAGGCCTGCTCCAAAGCGTGCAGCCGCCCGTAGGTAAAGCCGTTCTCGCCGGCGGCCAACGCCGTGGCCCCCATCCGCCGCAGATAGGCCTGCGTCACCACGCTGTCCTGGTGCTCACCGAGGACTTTCTGCACATGCTCGGCGGCGTCCACCATTTCCTTCGCTTCCTTGGGCTGGACGGGTGCCCAGACCTCGGCCGCGTAGCGCAGCTGTTTCGCATCCTTGCGCGCGTCATGGAGCGCTTCCGCGTAGTCTTCGCCCGCCAGTGTCCGTGTGGCCCTTATCCGGCGGTGCAGCCTTTTCCGGTCCCGCCGGATGATGCGGGCAGCGGCGGGACCCGCCGGTTGCCTGGCTGTTTCCGTCCAGAACGGGCGGTCCAGCAGCGCTTCGAGTCCGTCCAATGCCTGGAAGTACCGCTGGGAGTGCAGTGCTTCGCGGACGTGCCCGTAGGCCTGCCGATAGTCATGGAGCAGTTCCTCGTCCACGCGGGCGGCAACCGGCCCCATCACCAGGTCAGCGGGTTCAGCGGCAATCAGCTGCTGGAGGTGGTGCCGCATCACCTGCGCATCCCGGGCCTCCCCCAACACCCGGGCGATCCACCGCAGTTCCCTCCGCAGCGAGCGCCCCGGCTCGGGGTCCATGGTGCTGCGGTAACTGGAGAGGGCCGAGCGCAGCCTCCTGGTGGCAACCCTCATCTTATGGATCCCGTCGGCGTCCCCCCGCCGTACGCGTGGATCGTGGCGCAGCAACTCCTCGAACTGTTCGCGCAGATACTCCAGCAGCAGCAGCGCCACCGGGCTGCCGGCGTCCAGGAGGCCGGCCTCTGTTCCGTCCGGCGCACCCCCGGTGCCCGCACCGGCCTTCTCCGGGTGCCGGACCGCATCCCGTCCCGCAGCTGCCTCCGGGCCGGCCGGCACGGCACCGGCAGCGAGGAACATGGTTTCCGCCTCCGCGCCCAGCGCACCGTCGTCGGACGCGATGGACCAGACCCGGCGGTCCGGCCCGCCGGGCTCCGCTTCAGCGTCACTTGTCCTAGTGCTTTCATCGGTGACCCGGGCAAGCACCGTGCCCGCACTGTCCAGCAGATCGTACTCCAGATAACGCGTGACCAGCGTCTGCACAGGCACCAGTTCCCGCCCCCGAACCACGGCTTGGACGTCCTCCACCAATTCCGCCGGAATCCCTGCACCGGATTCGGCAGTGTGGCTGGTCCGGACAGCAGGTTCCAGTGAGGGGGCGGTGCGCTCCCAGCGCGTGCCGCCGTCGTCGTCCGTATGGCGGGAGAGGCTGAACCGGCGCCTGCGGAGGGAACCGTCCGGGGTGTCATACCGGACTTCCGTGCGGCGGCCTTCCCTGGGCTGCGCCACTTTGGCGACACCCGACAGCTCATGCAGCGGCGGCAGCACCAATGCAACATGTACCAAGAAGGGGCTTGCGGTACCTGTTCCGGCGACCATGTGCGCCAGTATAGGACCGCAACGGCCGCTGCCGGGAGTCCTTGGGCCTCCTGCCTACCGGAGCCGGGGCGCTTCCCGGTACCATCGGGCGGTAATGAACCGGCACTGCAGCAGCGGAGGCCAGCGGATGAACTCGATGACGTACGCCAAGCTCGGCAAGTCAGGGGCAACTGTCTCGGTCCTTGGGCTGGGCTGCCTGGGATTCGGCGATCCGGACCGCGGCGCGCACGGATGGACCATCCGCGAGGATGAGGCCAAGTCCCTGCTGCGGCACGCGGTGGAGCTGGGCATCAATTTCTTCGACACCGCCAACGTGTATTCCGCCGGCCACAGCGAGGAAATCCTCGGAGCTGCGGTCGCGGAATACTGCCGGCGGGAAGAGGTGGTCATCGCCAGCAAGGTCCACGGCGAAATGGGACCGGGCCCGAACGGGTGGGGATTGTCCCGCAAACACATCCTGTGGCAGGTGGAGCAGAGCCTGCGGCGCCTGGGCACGGACTATATCGACCTTTACCAGGTGCACCGCTGGGACGGCACCACGCCGCTCGAAGAAACGCTGGAGACCCTGGACCTGCTCGTCCGGGACGGCAAGGTCCGGTACCTGGGCGCCTCGAGCATGCACGCCTGGCAGTTCTCGAAAGCCCTCTTCCTGCAGGAACAGCACGGCTGGGCGCAGTTCATCACTATGCAGGATCACTACAACCTCCTCTACCGCGAAGAGGAACGGGAAATGTACCCGCTATGCGCGGACCGCGGCATCGGGGCACTGCCCTATTCCCCGCTCGCCCGCGGGCGTCTGGCCCGCCCCTGGGGAACGAGGACGGTCCGGCAGGACTACGACGAGCAGGGCCACATGCTCTATCGGGGCAACGAGGAAGTGGACCGCAGCATCACCGATGCAGTGGGGAACGTGGCCGAGGGGCTCGGCGCCACCCGGGCGCAGGTTGCCCTGGCCTGGGTTCTGGCCAACCCGGTGGTCACGGCTCCGTTGATCGGTGCCACGGCCGCTTCCCACTTGGATGAAAACATCCAGGCATTGGAAATCCAGCTCACCGAAGAGGAATTCAATGCGCTCGAGGAGTTCTACCGTCCCCGTCCCGTGGCCGGGTTCTGAGCGACCAGCGCTACGCCACGCCCGTTGTTGCGCAGTTCCCGGACGGCAGACCATGCTTGGGTTGTGATGGTTCCAGTGGTTCCAGTGGTTCCACTGGTTCCACCGTGTTGTATGTGCTGACTCCTGCCCGTATACAGAAAGTCGCTTAGGTACCCATGCTGTCTCTGGTCTTGTGGCTTGTTCAACTGCTGTTGGCACTTCTATTTGCCGGAGTCGGCTTCGTAAAGATCTTCCAGGGCTATGCCCGCCTTCGGGAGAACCTTCGCTGGCCCGAGGACTTTTCCCCCGTCACCGTGAAACTGATCGGCATCCTCGAAGTCCTTGGAGCGGCCGGGCTGGTCATCCCCGAGGCGACCGGCATCCTGCCCGTACTGACGCCGATAGCTGCCTCTGCGCTGACGATCCTGATGGCCCTGGCGGTCCTGATCCACGCGCGGCGCGGTGAACGCAACCGGATCGCCCTGGGTGTCATTCTGATGGTGCTTTCGCTGGTGGTGGCACTGGGCCGGTTTGGCGTCTTCGGGTGAGCAGTGCGGATCCGCAATCCCCGCCGTCGCTCGCTGCAACCGTCGTCGGGCTGTACGCGCTGCTGCCGTCTGAATTCACCGCCGCCCGCAACGCCCGCGCCGCCGACGCCGGGCGGGCCGGGGACAAGGATCTGGCCAAACGCATCAAGGCACTGCCAAAGCCCTCGACGGCGGCCTGGCTCGTGAATCTGCTGGCGCACCAGCGGCGGGAGGACCTGGAAGAGGTGCTGGAGCTGGGAGCGGCGCTGCGCGAAGCCCAGGAGGACCTAGACCAGAAGCAGCTGCGCCGCTTAAGCACCGAACGCCAGCGCCTGCTGCGCGCGATTGTCCGCCAGGCCCGGGACCTGGCTTCCGAACTGGACCACCCGGTGAGCGAATCGTTGGCGGCGGAAGCCGAACAAACGCTCTGGGCCGCGATGACCGACCCGTCGGCGGCCGACGCCGTGGCCAGCGGCCAGCTGGTCCGTTCCCTCACCGCCAGCGGTTGGGAAGAGGTGGACCTGGACGGTGCCGTTGCCGACCCGGACTCGATCTCCCACGGTGCCGGAGGCGGGGCGGGGTCCGGGACGGCGGCGGGCCGGGCCGGGACCGCGAAGGAGAAGGGCGGGAGCTCGGACAGCGCGGCAGTACGACGGCGGCAGGCCGAGGCCCGGCGGGCGGTCCGGAAAGCGGAGACGGACCTGGAGGAAGCGGCAGGCGCCGAACGCCGCGCGCAGGAAGCACTGGACACGGCCCAGCAGGAAGTGGATGAGTCTGCCGGCCGCCGGGACGAGCTCACGGATGAAATCGACGAACTGCGTGAGCGGATCCGGCAGCTCGAGCGGGAGGTCGCAACCGTGGACCGGCGCTCCGGGAAGCTGGAACGCGAGCGGGACAATGCCCGGCGCGCGGCCCGTGCCGCCCGCCGGACGGCGGAGAAGGCCCGGCAGAAACTCGCGGACGCCCAGGATCTGGCCGACGGCGGGACGCCGTAACTAGCTTCCGTTTCCGGTCAGCCGCTGCAGCATCCCGAACCGGCTGCGGATCCGCGCCAGATCGGTGGGGTGGGCTATCCCGGGGAACACGCCGTCGTAATCCGGCATCCCGATGACGTCCAGGCGGCAGCCGGCGTCGTAGAGCACATCCACTACGTTGCCAAAGCGCTGCCAGCCGTAAGGATTCGACCCCTCGGTCGGGGGCACGCCGCTGATCACCCAGTGCCGGTGCGTCTGCGCCAAGTGCAGGTAATCGGAGGTGGCCGACTGCGCGTGGCACAGATCCTCGAAATCGAACCACAGCTGCCCGCCGTCCGCCCGCAGCGCGTCCAACGTCCGGGTGCCCGGCGTCAGCTGCAGCGCTTCTTCTGCGCCGGGCGGGGTCAACCCGGCGGAGGCCAGCAGCACGTCGTCGTTGCTGCGCAGGTGATACCCGGCGGCGAAACCCGACGCGTTCCGAGGCCCTGCGACGGCGCGGTAATCCGTGTCCCCGTCCAACTCCAGGACCTGCAGGTGTTCGGTAATCAGTGCAATGCCGGGTTCGAAGAGATGGTGGAACATCTCATCCGGAAGCAGCTCCTGCGGCGCATAGTTGGACGTCGCCACCAGCACGATGCCGCGGTCCAGCACGGTGCGGAGCAGCCGCGTAATGAAGGCGGCATCTGCCGGGTCCTTGACATGGAATTCGTCAAAGCACAGCAGCCGGACGTGGCCCAGCATTTGGTCCAGGGCTGCGGCGAAGGCCGAATCCCGCCGGTAGCCGGGGTTTCCGTAACCGGCGAACACGAGTGCATGCAGTTCCCGGAAGAAATCATGGAAATGCAGCCGCCGTTTCTCCGGAATATCCACGGAGTCGAACAATGTGTCCAGCAACCAGGTCTTTCCCCGCCCCGGCGGACCCCAGAGGTAGACGGAGGTGTGGTCCGGCACAGGCTGCGGAGACTGGGCCGCTGCTGCTGCCCGTGCCAGCGCCGGAAGGACGGCCCGCTGGGCCGCATCCAGGGCCAGGCCCTGCCCTTCTGCTGCGAGCTGGAATTCGTCGGCGGCGCCCGGGGCCTGCATTGCGGTCATCCCTCCGTTCTACCCAACCAGGGGGCACGGGCCAAACCGGTCGAATAGGGCAGGGAAATTCGCGCTAATTATTCCCGCGCCGCGGTGGTACGTTCGAAGCCAGGCACGGAACGAATGACCGCCTTTTGGAGGAACCATGACCGATCATGTTGCCCAGGTGCAGGACTGCACGGTATCCAGCTGCGACTTCAACCATGAGGGATGCACCGCCTACGCGATCACGGTGGGCGGCTCACCTGATCACGCCAGCTGCGCCACCTTCATCGACACATCTGCCACCGGCGGGCTGCCCAAGGTCCTCGCCCAGGTGGGTGCGTGCCAGCGCAATGAGTGCCGGTTCAATAGCCACCTGATGTGCGACGCCCATGATGTGCGGGTAGGCCCCGGCGCGGAACTCGCTGACTGCCTTACCTATCAGCCCCGCTGACCGGTGCCATCAGTCCTTCTTGAATGGAATCCGGACCTGCCGGACCCCTGGCCCGGCGGTTACGGTCCGGCGGTAGCAGCAGTGGACGACGGCGGAACTTTCCGCCGGCGCATCCCGCTGATCGCCGGCTTCCCGCCGGTTGCTGGAACCGAAGTATGGCTCGTGCTGCGCGGCAGTATGCGGGGGCTGCGGGGCCTGGTGGGCCACGGCGTCGTTGTCCCGCCCGGATCAGGGGACACTGCAGACGCCGTGACGGTGGACTTCGACCGGCTGCTGCCCCTGGGTGAGCAAGTGCCGGCGTCACTGCTCGAGGAAGATGTGCCCAACCTGCCCCGGGTCGACGGTGCCGCGTCCGTACCGTCAGCTTCCGTGCCGGCACTGCGGCGGCTCTGGTCGGGATTCCTCGGCGCCGACCCGGATCCGCTGAGTCCTCCGCCGGGCACGATTGCGGCCGAAGCATCGGGCCTGCAGCGCGTCAACGCCTACGAGCATAACGCCGAGGCCCGCCGGCTGTGCCTGGCCTTCCACGGCAATTGCTGTGCGGCCTGCGGGCTGGTCCCTGCGCAGCGGTACGGTCCGGGGACGGAAGCGCTGATGCAGGTGCATCATCTGGTGCCGGGCACGGACCTGCCCGCCGACTACGCCCTGGATCCAGCCTCGGACCTGGTGCCGCTGTGTCCCACCTGCCACGCCGTGGCACATACCCGGGTTCCGGTCCCCTACACCCCCGCCGAGGTGCGCGGCCTGCTTGCCGCCGCACCGGATGCAGCGTCACGGGCAGTGGGCGCGGACGCCGTCGTCGTCGGGTCCCTGGTGAGCGCGGAGCAGCAGCAGTCGTTGGACGACGCCGCCCGGCTGCGCGGACTTCGCTAGACTCTAGAACTCCCATGAGTATTCCAGCGAGCACTTCCAAAACCGTCCGGGTGGACGCCTGGCTGTGGGCGGTCCGCGCCTATAAAACCCGGTCCGCGGCCACAGCCGCGTGCCGCGCCGGCCATGTCCGGTTGAACGGCAATCCGGCCAAGGCCGCGCAGCCGGTGCAGCCCGGGGACACCGTCCGGATCCGGCAGCCCGGCTTCGAACGGATCCTCGAGGTGCGGCAGCTGATCAACAAACGCGTGGGTGCCGAGGCGGCGTCGCACTGCTTTATCGACGCCACGCCTGCCCGTCCCGCAGCTCCGGCTCTGGGTATTCCGGTGCGGGACCGGGGCGCCGGCCGGCCCACCAAGAAGGACCGCCGCGAGCTGGACCGGCTGCGCGGGAGCTAGACCGGCACCCCTCGGTTTCCGCCTAGAGAACCGCTGGCTCCGGCAGGCTGGTTCCCGTTTCCACGTACCGCTGGTGGAAGGACAGGGACTCGTCCAGCAGATGCGGGGTGTGCTTGCCGAGGCTGTCCCGGCTGGCGCGCTCGAAGTAGTCCTGCAGCAGCGGCTGGTAGTCCGGGTGGGCGCACTTCTCGATGATGACGCGGGCGCGCTGCTTGGGGGAAAGGCCGCGCAGATCCGCCAGGCCCCGCTCGGTGATGATGAGCATGGTGTCGTGTTCGGTGTGATCCACGTGGGCCGCCATGGGTACGATCCCGGAAATCTTTCCGCCCTTGGCCGTGCTCGGGGACATAAAGGCGGAGAGGAAGCCGTTGCGGGCAAAGTCCCCGGAGCCGCCGATGCCGTTCATCATGGCCGTACCGGCAACGTGGGTGGAGTTCACGTTGCCGTAAATATCAGCTTCGATCATGCCGTTCATGGCAATGCAGCCCAGCCGGCGGATCAGTTCGGGGTGGTTGGAGATCTCCTGGGTCCGCAGGATGATGCGCTTGCGGTAGAAGTCGATGTTGGAGTTGAATTCCTCGATGCCCGCCGGGCTGAGCGAGAACGACGTCGCGGAGGCCACCCGGATCACCCCGTCACGGATCAGGTGCAGCATGCCGTCCTGGATCACCTCGGTGTAGGCCGTGAGCCCGGTGTACCCGGCGGTGGAGAGCCCGGCGAGCACGGCGTTGGCAATGTTGCCCACCCCGGACTGCAGCGGCAGGAGCTTGTTGGTCAGCCGGCCGGCCTTGATTTCGGAGTCGAAGAAGTCCAGCAGGTGCCCGGCGATCTGCTGCGAGGTTTCGTCCGGGGCTGCAAACGGAGTCATGCGGTCCGGCGCGTCGGTTTCGACGACGGCAATGACCTTCTCCGGGTCCAGGCGCAGGTAGGGCTCGCCGATGCGGTCATCCGGGTTCACCAGCATGATGGGCTTGCGGTGCGGGGGCAGTGCGGTCCCGTAGTAGACGTCATGCATGCCATCCATGGCTTCCGGCTGCTGGCGGTTCACCTCGATGATGACTTTGTCTGCCTGCTCAATCCAGGTCTTGTTGTTACCCACGGAGGAGGACGGGATGAGGCTGCCGTCCTCCTTGATACCGACTACCTCGATCACGGCCAGGTCCACATGCCCGTAAAAACCGAACCAGGTGTACTGGGCCACGTGCCCGAGGTGGATGTCGATGTACTCGAGTTCGCCGTCGTTGATCCGCTTCCGGAGCGTGGGATCGGACTGGTAGGGCAGGCGCAGTTCCATGCCGTCTGCCTTGGCCAGCACACCGTCGAGTTCCGGGGCCGTCGAGGCGCCGGTGAGGACCTTGATCTGGAAGTCCTCGCCCTTTGCGTGCGCGGCTTCCATCTGGACTGCGAGCGCCTGCGGAACGGCCTTGGGATAGCCGGCGCCGGTGAAACCGCTCATCGCCACGGTCATTCCCGGGCGAATCATGGCCGCTGCCTGTTCGGCGGTCATAACGAGTTTCTGGAGTCCGGGATGGGAAATGCGACGGTGCATGGAGAGGCCTTTCAGAGAACGAGATCGAATTCACCCTATCGCCCTGTGAGCCGTGCCTCATAGTCGGGTGTCGCGGCACACGTAGCCGATCGTGCCTAAGATGGTGGCCACAAGCGCCGCCGGCCATGCCCGGCGGATGGCACCCGGGAGGAAACCTGTCATGCCGAACCCCATCATTCCTGCCCCGACGCCGCTGGCGAACCTGCGGGATCTGGGCGGGATTCCAGTGGACGGAGGGAAGATCCGCGCGGGCCTGGTGCTCAGGGCCGACGACGTCGCGACCACCACCGCGGAGCAGGTAGCCGAACTCGTGGAGGCGGGCCTGCGCACCATCATTGAACTGCGCTCGGCCGACGAAGCGGAACGCACCGGACGCGGTCCGTCCGCAGACCATCCGGTGCAGTATCTGGCCCTGCCCCTGACCGATTCCATGGACGCCCCGCCTGAACTGGCGGGGCAACTCCTGAAGTCGGTCCGTTCCCCCGAGCAGGTGGGCCAGTGGTACGCGAAGATCTTCGTCTCCCAGAAAGAGGCCCTGGTGCGGGGGCTGCAGGCCGTGGCCGATTCCCCCGGTGCGGTCCTGTTCCACTGTGCCGCCGGCAAGGACCGAACGGGCCTGTTCGCCGCAGCGCTGCTGACCGTGCTGGGTGCGGAACCGGAGGCCGTCGTCGAGGACTACGCCCGGACCCAGGCCCGGCTCCCGGAGGTCTACCGTCGGATGGGACTGGCTGAGCTCAGCGGCGGTTATGACATCCCTGCGGATCATCCCGTACTGGCCGCCCATCCGGCCGCGATGCGGTCCATGCTGGCAACCCTTGACGGCAGGGCGGGCGGCGTTGCCGCGGTGCTGCGGTCCGGCGGCCTCACGTCCGAACTGATCGGCGGCCTGCGCAGCAAGCTGGTGCAGCCGGTACCCGCCCAGGTGTAGCCTTGCCGGCCCGCCCGCACCGCATTGCCACCACCGCTGCAACCGGCAGCGGCGGCGCGGAAAAGCGTCCCGCGGCCCTGCTGCTGCTGGCAACTATTCTGGCGGTGCTTTGGGCCAATGCACCGTTTGCCGCCTCCTACGAGGAGTTCTGGGAATCCACCGTCGAGGTGCGTGCAGGGAGCATGGATCTGGAGCTGACCACCCGGGAGCTGGTCAACGATGCACTCATGGCCGTGTTCTTCTTCGTTGTGGGACTTGAGGTGCGGCGGGAGTTTGCCCTCGGGGAGTTGACCAACCGGTCCCGGGCGGTGATTCCGGTGGTCGCCTCGGCCGCGGGGATTGCCGTGCCCGCCGTAGTCTTCCTGCTGTTCACGGCCGGCACGGAAGATGCAGGTGCGTGGGGCGTGGTCATCTCCACCGACACCGCGTTCCTGCTGGGCGCGCTGGCCGTCGCAGGACCCCGGGTTCCCGGCAGGCTGCGGATCTTCCTGCTGACCCTCGCGGTGGTCGACGACGTTGCCGCGCTCAGCATCATTGCCCTGGTCTACACCGACCATCTGGAACCCGTTCCGCTGCTGCTGGCCTTCGCCGGGCTGGCTGCCGTTGCGCTGACCCGGTACCTGCCGTACGGGCGCGGCGCCGTATACGCGGTGCTGGCGGTGCTGGTCTGGCTGGCCTTCTACGCCTCGGGCGTGCATCCGACCCTGGCGGGCGTGGGCATTGCCCTGCTGGTCCCCGTGTTTCCGCCCGCCCGCAGGGACGTGG
The DNA here is from genome assembly GCF_020731025.1 of Arthrobacter sp. zg-Y895. Lineage (NCBI taxonomy): Bacteria > Bacillati > Actinomycetota > Actinomycetes > Micrococcales > Micrococcaceae > Arthrobacter > Arthrobacter sp. zg-Y895. Next base: position 38,548 of record NZ_JAJFZY010000005.1, on the reverse strand, counting down.
AGCACGCGTTGGAGCAGACCCGTGTCTTCCGTCAGTCCCCCAATTCCCGGTACGCCCGGGCGGCTGTGCACAGCGTGCGGGAGTCCCTTTCCATCAACGAACGCCTGCACAGCGCCTACACCCCGTACGTGGATTACCTGATCCTGCCCGTATTCGCCCTCGCCAACGCCGGAGTGCGGCTGGACGGGCCAACGTTGGAACTAGCCCTGCGCTCCCCGCTGGCCTGGGGCATTGTCTGCGGCCTGGTACTGGGAAAATTCACCGGCATCTTCGGGGCTGCGGCAGTGCTGCACCGGCTGCGGATCGGCGAGTTCGGCCCCGGCCTGACGCTGGGCCGCATTGCCGGCGGCGCCGCCCTGTCCGGCATCGGATTCACCATCTCCCTGTTCATTATCGGCCTCGCCATCGAAGACCCCGCGGTGCAGAACGAAGCACGGGTGGCGGTCCTGGCCGGATCACTTCTGGCGTTCGCGGCGGGAAGCGCCATCTTCCGGGCCGTGGAGGGACGGCGCCCTGCCGTTCCCCCGGGTGAGGTGCTGGCCCGGCCGGTGGATCCGGCACGGGACCATGTAGTGGGCCCTGCAGATGCTCCGTTGACCCTTGTGGAATACGGGGATTACGAGTGCCCGTTCTGCAGCCGGGCCACGGGAACCATCATGGAAGTGCGCGAGCATTTCGGTGCCGAGCTGCGCTATGTCTGGCGCCATCTGCCGCTGTCCAGGGTCCATCCCAATGCCGTTGCGGCTGCCGAAGCTGCAGAGGCCGCGGACCGGCAGGGGCGCTTCCGGGAATACAGCGCGCACCTTTTCGAGAACCAGGACAATCTGCTCCCGGAAGACCTGCTGGGCGCGGCGGAGAGCCTGGGCCTGGACATGGACCGGTTCGAAGCGGACCTGCGCTCGGCAGAGGTCAGCAACCGCGTGCTGGACGATGCCCTGGACGCCGAGTCAATGGACCTGCACGGAACACCCACCTTCTTCATCGGGCACCGCAGGCACCACGGCCCCTACGACTCCGCCACCCTGATCCGAGCCCTGGAGGCATCACGTTCCGCCGAACCGTAGCGCCTGCCGGTACGCTCGGGCGATGAGTACAAATACCTTGGTCACCGGTGCAGGCCGGGGCATCGGCGCAGCAATCGCAGCCGCCCTCGCGGTGGCCGGCCACACCGTGGCGGTGCACGCCGGGCACGACGCCGACGCCGCCCGCCGGGTTGCCGCTACGCTGCCCGGAACGGGCCACGCCGTCGTCGTCGGGGACCTGTCCTCCCCCGCGGAGTGCGAGCGGGTCTTCGCCGAGGCCGTGGATCAGCTCGGCGGCCTGGACGTCCTGGTGAACAACGCGGGCATCTTCCGGGCCCAGCCGGTGTTGTCCGGGTCTTTTGCCGATTGGCACGAGGCGTGGCGGCAGACCCTTGACGTCAACCTGTTGGCACCGGCGAACCTCTGCCGGCTGATGGCCGAGCATCTGGTCCAGCGGCCCGAGGGTCCGGCGGGCGGGCGGCTGGTGAATGTGGGATCGCGCGGCGCCTACCGCGGCGAGCCGGAGAACGCCGCCTACGGTGCCAGCAAGGCCGGGCTGCACTCCCTCACCCAGTCCCTTGCCGTGGCCCTGGCGCCGCATGGGATCTTCTCCGCCGCCGTCGCACCGGGATTCGTGGACACCCGGATGGGCCGCCCCGCCTTGGAGGGGGCCAGCGGCGCAGCCATCCGGGCGCAGAGTCCGTTCAACCGGGTCGCGGAGCCGGAGGAAGTCGCTGCGACCGTAGCCTGGCTCGCCACGGCGGCTCCGGAGTGGGTCAGCGGCACGGTGATCGACGTCAACGGCGCCTCGCACCTGCGCTGACGTCCGAGGACGTCCAGGCGCCCGTGCCCGTCCTTACGAACCTCTCACCGGGCGCTTCGGCACCGCGGCCAGTTCATCGTCCACGAACAGCGGTGCGGCGGCGCGGATGCCGGCCCCGACCATCACGGCGGCGGAGGCAATCAGGAGCGCCAACGGCAGGGTCCAGCTGCCGGAGACATCGTGCAGGGCGCCGATGGCGAACGGCCCCATGGCGGCCAGCAAATAGCCGACGGGCTGAATGAAGCCCGAGAGCTGGGCGGTGACCCGCGGTTCCCGGGAGCGGGCGGTGATCAGTGCCAGCGCGGTGGGGAAGGCGAACCCGCCCACTCCCAGAAACAGCGCCCAGAGCCAGGACAGCGTGTCCGCTGCCAGCAGCAGCCCGCTGTAGCCGGCCACCATGCAGACACCGAGGCCAACAATGTAGGTCCGCAGGCGCGGCGAGCGTGCCACCAGCACCGGCATGATCAGGCCGCCCGGGATGCCAAGCCCGGCAATGATCGCGGCCATCAGTCCGGCGTGCGCCTGTTCCAGTCCGGCGTCGCGGTAGATCTGCGCAGCCCAGCCGAACTGGACGTAAGCGTGCATGGACTGAACGCCGAAGAAGATGCTCAGGGCGACGGCGGTGCGTGACGAGCGCATCCGGACGCCCTTCGTCCGGCGCGGCTCGCCGGCCGCCACCGGATCACGTCCTGCCCGCAGCGCCACGAGCATCCACGGGATAAACGCCGCCGCGGCCGCTGCGCCCCATACCCCCAGGCTCAGCCGCCAGCCGGCCGGATCACTTCCGGCCAGCACGCCGCCCAGCAGCAGCGGCAGGCTGGCGCCCAGGGCCAGCGTGGTGCCGTAGACGGAGTTGAGCAGGGCCAGTCGCGACCCGCCGTGGCGCTTGATGAAGGCAGGGACGAGGATGTTGCCCACCGCCATGCCGGCGAAGGCGAGCACGGTAAGCGCCAGGAAGAGCACGGCGGAGCCTGCCAGCGCCCGCGCCAACAGGCCTGCTGCCACCGCCCCCAGCGCCAGGACAACGGCGCCGTTGATGCCGGTTTTGCGCGAAAGTGCGACGGCGAGCGCCCCCACCATGGCAAAGGTCAGTCCCGGCAGCGCGGTCAGCACGCCGGCGGCGGTGGCGTCCAGGTCCAGTGCGGCCTGCAGCTCGGCCAGGACCGGCCCTATGGAGGACGCACCCGGGCGCAGATTGACGGCGACCAGAACCACGGCGATGCCGACCAGCCAGATCGGCAGGGTGCGGCCGCCTGCGGTGGTGTTTGCCGGTGTCCCCTTGGTCTCGCTCACCCGAGTCTTTCTATCATGGCGCCGGCAACCGGGACCTATGTGTCAGACCGGCAGCCCGGCGGCCGGGCTGAAGCTGGCCGACTCCACGAACGCCGTCGCGGTATCCGGGGCAATCTCCGTCATTCCGGCGTCGACAATCAACGGCCCGGTTCCCGGGCGGGCGGCGAACTCGGCGAAAAGCTTCCCGGCCGTGAAGCGGACTCCCGCAGGTTCCCCTGCATCCTGCCACGCCTGCCGGGCGGTCGGGCCCAGCTGCAGGTACCAGGACAGCAGCGCGTGCGCTGCCTGGGCGGAAGCCTTGCCGGTCGACATGTCCAGGTCTGCGTTCAGGACGATCACCGGGGAGTTTCCCGGCCAGGGCGCCGGCGCCTCATCCGGCAGCTGGGTGCCGGAAACCTGCAGCTTCGCGAGGTTCTTGGGCATCTGGTCGTAGGTGACCGGTTCGAAGGCGATGGCCTGCGCCCGGCCCACGGTCACCGCCCCCGACGGCGCTTCAGCGGCCAGCCGCCCGAAGGTGCTGGGATTCGCCCGGCGGACGGTCTTCGTGAACCGGCCGTACAACCAGTTCTCCCACGCTTCGCTGTCCTCGGTGGACGTGTAGGCCCGAACGCTGGCGACGGCGGCAGCGGCCACGGCGTCGCGGTGGGCGGCGGGATCGGTCTTGTCCACAAGCAGGACGATGGGCTGGACTTTGTCGAACGGCTGCATACTTCCAGTTTTCCATGTTCCGCCGGGCCGCTCTGTGCGGGTGTGCACCGCTCCGCAGACCGGCTCGCCGTCGACCCCTTGGATGTCATCGCTACTCTGCCCCTGCTCCTGCCGCCGCGGTAGCGTGCGCGGCATGAGCGATCGCGAAACCCAGAGACACAGTTCCCTTCCCCCGCGGCAGGCACCCGGTTCTTCCCCGAACCTTGGTTCTTCCCGCAGCCCGGGCACGGCCGAGACGGCGGGACCGGAGGCGCAGTGGCAGTCGATGGAACGGGAGGACGGCCTGTACACCGTGGCCCAGATAGCCCAACAGCTGGGCTTCGGCGGCGGCCCCAATTCGATGGCCCGCCAGCTCACCGGGAAGGGGAGGATCCTGGTGGTAAAGCGGGGAGAGCAGTTCCTGTATCCGGGTTTCCAGTTCGACTGGAATAGTGAGCGGGTGCTTCCCACGGTTAAGGACGTGGTCCGGATGGGCCGCCAAGCCGGCTGGCCGGATGAGCGGATTGCCCTGTGGTTCTACACCTCCAACGGGGGCCTTAAACGCCCGGTGGACGTGAGGTCCAATGAGGAAGAACTGATCACTCTCGCCGGGGAAGAGTTCGGGCAGTAACTGATCGCCGGCTTGGGTAGTTCTCGGGTTAGAGGCGGATGGCCGCAGCCATCTCATTGACGAAGTCCTCGGTCTCGGCCGCGTTCCGGAATCCGTAGGAGACCTCCCGGACCGCTTCCTGCCGCGAACCGGGCACGGCGTGGTATTTCACGGCGGCAAAGTTACCCGGTTCACTGACCGGTTCCACCAGCGGACGGCCATTCAGCCGGGCGAACTGGCGCAGGGTCGGGTCGATGCGCCACTGATCCGTCTCCACCCAGAAGTGATCGCCCATGCCCGAGCTTCCGCTGGCCACCCGCACGCCCTCCAGCCCGGCGGAGGCCATCAGCCAGGCAAGCGTGAAGGAAGCGGGGGCACCCAGCCCGGAGCCATAGGGAATATGGGCCTCGGCTACGGCTGCTGCCTGTTCTGCGAGGGCGGTGGCTTCCTTGAGGCTGAGTGTCTGCATACTTCTATGTTCTCAGCCGCTGGGCACAAACCTTGCCGCCGCCCCCGGCACCCCGCACGGCCACCCCGACAGGACACGCCGGACCGGTACCGGTTCAGGCAGCCGCCCCGGTGCCCGGACGGCGCATCCGGTCAGTTGCACGCCGGACCGGCGGATCGTTTTCGGCGTTCTGCAGCAGCCGGTCGAAGTCCATGAGCCCCACGTCGCCGCACTTGAAGGACAGCCTGGCCTCGGGCCTGCTGCCGGCCGCCGTAGGTTTCCGCCGCCCGGTAAGCGCCAGGCGCAGCTGCCCGCCGCCGTCGTCGTTGACCTGCAGCTGCCGCTTCGCTACCAGTTCACGGACGCCTTTCGCGTCCACCGCGGGTGCGTTGTAGAAGTACTCGCGGACCACTCCGGTGAGGGCTTCTGCGTCCGCACGGTCCTGCCGCGGCCACCGGATGAGTTTGTCGGTGACGGCTTGGACGGGCTGAACAATAAAGCCGAATGCGATCAGCAGTGCAATCAGGTCACCGCCGCCCATCACGAGGAACAGCATCGCGGCCACGCTCAGGCCCACAATGGTTCGCACTGAGTGGGGATGCCGTGGACTGAGCGGCACGGTGACCAGTATCGGTTGGATCTGCGCGGCCATCAGGACCAGCCTCCCTTTAGCCCGGCCAATGCCTCTGCTTCGCGGGCGAGCCTGGCCGCCTCGTGGAGCTCGTGGTCGGAGCGGCTTTTGTTATAAGTCATCGGGTCCTGCTCGACGGCCGCTTCGAGGGAACGCAGCCGGTTTCGGTGGTTCTCCGCCGTTTGTGCCAGCTTCAGCTGCGACTTCGAACTTGTCAGTTTTTGCATCAATTCCTCCACACGGGATTCCTTCGCACGGACAACCTCAAAATGGTGGCGCGCCGTGGCTTCAACGCGTACCGCAAGGTCATACATGCGGCGCGCGGTCGCGGCGAGGCTGACGGCTTGGCCTGCGGTCAGCCGTTCCTCGGCAACAACGGCTTCCAACGCCTTCAACCGGGTTTCGTAGGACCGCGCGACCGCACCGTAGTGCCGCGCCACTTCCCAAGCCGCGCGGACCTGGTTCCGCAGCACGTCCTGGCGCGCCGCGGTGACGGCAATCGCCGCATCGAGCCGGGCGCAGGTCTCGGCGTAGCTGTCCGGGGGCTCGGGAACCCCGAACTGCACCTGCACTATCCTTTGGACCCGCCTCAGGTTTTCGCCCACAGCTGCCTCTCTACAGTCTGACCGCGAAAGAGTGCCGCATCGGATTCGAAGCAGAAACGGGTCCTGACGGCGGCAACGGTCATCCGGTCCATTAACCCTGCCCGCGCCCGGCCCGCCCGGTCAATGGATGGAGCCGGTTTGCCACCGTGTGGAAGACTGCGGGCATGGAAATCCGTCCCGCCGCGTTGCTCGGCGGCTCCTACCATGTGCGCAGGGCAGAGCGCGACGACGTCGGTCCGATCGTTCGGCTGCTGCTGGCCGACACGCCGTCGCCGCCCCCGGCCGATGCGCCGGGCGCCCATCCCCTGGAGCCGTATCTGCGTGCTTATGCTGCCATTGCCGCGGATCCGGCCAATTTCCTGGCCGCGGTCGAGGATCCGGGAGGGCAGATTGCCGGGACACTGCAGTTGACCCTGATCCCCTGCCTGGCTGTCGGCGGGGCAACCCGGTTACAGGTTGAAGCCGTCCATGTGCGGGCTGATCTCCGGTCCAACGGGCTTGGTGCGGCCATGATGGACTGGGCGGTTGCCGAAGGCCGGCGGAACGGTGCCACGTTGGTCCAACTCACCTCCAATGCGCGGCGGGTGTCCGCGCACCGCTTTTATTCACGGCTCGGCTTTGAAGCCTCGCACCTCGGATTCAAGCGTGCCCTGCCGCCGCTGCCGTAACGCGCGTTGACTACCGGTTCCCTGCACTGGCACTGTCGTGCCCAAGAGTTGGAGGGCACCATGCCGGAAATCACCTGCCATTGCGGATCAGTTCACCGTTTGTTCCTGCCAATCAGGCCTCGTGTGCAGACCTTGACGCAGTATTCGGGGCACGCGGGGAACCGCACCGCTGCCAGTGCCAGTGGTTCAAGACCAGCGCGGACCAGTGGCGGAGCATACCGCTGGAGGAACGCGCGCGCCGGTTGGAGGAGCAAACGGGCTGCGGGGATCCGGATTCCCCAACCACGGGCCTGGTGGCCTACCTGGGCGAGGAGCCCGTGGGATGGTGCGCCGTCGAACCCCGCACCGGTTACCCGCGCCTCCTGCGCTCCCGGGTGCCATGGACAGGACGCGAGGAGAACCGGGCTGACGCCGGCGTCTGGTCGGTGAGCTGTTTCGTGACCCGCACGGGCTACCGTCGCCGCGGGGTGAGCTACGCGCTGGCCGCAGCCGCGGTGGATTTTGCCCGCGAGCGCGGCGCCTCGGCCCTGGAGGGCTACCCGATGATTACCGAACCTGGCCGGACCGTGACGTGGGACGAATTATTCGTGGGCAGCCGCAGCGTTTTCGCCGCAGCGGGATTTGAACAGGTCAGCCATCCCACGCCGCGCCGGGTGGTGATGCGGATCGATTTCCAACCCGCACCACCCTCCAGCGGCTAATCGATGTAGCGCAGTCCCGCCGCTTCAAGCGGTCCCCGCATCGAGTACATGTCCAGTCCGAGTTCCCCGGCGGCGAGGCGTTCGCGTTTGGCCGCCTCGTTGTCCTCCCGCTTCCGGGACGCCTCGGCAACTTCTCCGGCACGGTCGGCAGGAACGACGACGACGCCGTCCACATCTGCAACCACCACGTCGCCGGGGTTCACCAGGGCGTTGGCGCACACTATCGGAACGTTGACCGAACCCAGGGTCGCCTTGACCGTCCCCTTGGAGTTGATGGCACGCGAGAACACGGGAAAGTCCATCTCCTCCAAAGCCGCGGCGTCACGGCAGCCGCCGTCGATCACCAGGCCAACACCGCCGCGTGCACGTACCGATGTAGCCAGCAGCTCGCCGAAGAAGCCGTCTTCGCTCTCCGTGGTGCAGGCCGCCACCAGCACGTCGCCGGGCTGGAGTTGTTCAACGGCCACGTGCAGCATCCAGTTGTCCCCCGGCTGCAGCAGCACGGTCACCGCCGGGCCGCAGAGTTTGGCGCCGGGGTAGACGGGGCGCATGTAGGGGCGCATCAGCCCCAACCGGCCCATGGCCTCGTGCACGGTACTGGTCCCGTACGGGGCCAGAGCCTCGACGTCGGGCTGCGGGGCACGGGTGATGCTGCGGTGGACCACTCCGAGTTCATGCATGGGTGCTGCTCCTTTGGGGTTCACGGCCCTGCCGGGTCAACAGCGCATCCAGGCGCGGATAGACGGCACGGGCATTGTTCTCGCGGATATCGGCAAGTTCCTCGCCGGTCAGGCCGGCTGCAGCCAGGTACCGCCCGGTGTCATCGAAGTTGAACCCGGTGCCCGGGTCGACGTCGCGCACCGCTCCGATCATCTCGGAGGCGAAGAGGATGTTCCGGGTGGGCATCACCTCCAACAGCAGGTCGATGCCGGGCTGGTGGTAGACGCAGGTGTCGAAAAAGACGTTGTTGAGCAGGTGCTCCTCCAGCGGCGGCTTCTTCAGTGCCATGGCCAGCCCGCGGAACCGCCCCCAGTGGTAGGGCGCGGCGCCGCCGCCGTGCGGAATAACGAACTTCAGCTCCGGGAAGTCCCTAAACAGGTCCCCCTGGATCAGCTGCATCACCGCGGTGGTGTCCGCATTGAGGTAGTGGGCGCCCGTGGTGTGGAAGGCAGGATTCACGCTGGTGCTCACGTGGATCATCGCCGGCAGGCCGTACTCAACCATCTTTTCGTAGATCGGGTACCAGGAGCGGTCCGTCAGCGGAGGGGCGGTCCAGTAGCCGCCGGAAGGGTCCGGGTTGAGGTTCAGCGCCACGGCACCGTATTCGTTGACGCAGCGTTCCAGTTCCGGGATGCAGGACGCCGGGTCCACTCCGGGTGACTGCGGCAGCATGGCGGCCGGAGCAAAACGGTCCGGGAAGAGTTGACTGACCCTGAAGCACAGCTCGTTGCAGATGGCCGCCCACGCGGCAGACGTGGTGAAGTCCCCTACGTGGTGTGCCATGAAGGAGGCCCGCGGCGAAAAGACGGTCAGGTCGATACCGCGTTCGTCCATCAGGCGCAGCTGGTTCGCGGAGATGCTTTCCCGCAGTTCATCGTCGCTGATGACCAGGTCCGCCGGGTTCGGAGCAGCCGTTCCGGGGTCGGCGAGCGCCGCGATCTGCCGGTCCCGCCAGTCGCCCAGGGCCGGCGGTGCGGTGGTGTAGTGGCCGTGGCAATCGATGATCATCGGGTGTTCTCCTCTGTTGCTGCCGCCTGTTGGAGACGGCGCGGGACAAAAACTTCGCCGGCCATGATCAGCCGGGCGGTGCGCAGCAGCGCGGATTTGGTGACGTGCTGGGGGTCCTGCGGGTCGAGCCCGAGTGCCACAGTGAATTCGCCGGAGGGATGCTCCACCGAAACCGTCAGGCCCGCTCCGATACCGGCATCCGCAACGGTGCTGATTTCCCGTGCCACCGTGCCGTCAATGACGCATGCGGTGGCAGCGGTGACGGCGGCCAGCACGCCAATGGATTCGTGGCAGACATGCGGGATGAAGCTGCGGGTGGTGATGGTGCCGCCGTGTGCCGGCGGGGCTATCAGCGTCATCTTCGGGTAGTTCTTGGCGGTGACGTCTCCCAGTCCCATCAGATGCCCGCACTGGAGCCGCAGTGCTTCAAGGCTTCGTTTCAGCTCTTCGTCTTGGTTCAACTCGGCGGCGGATTCGTAGCCGGTGCGGCCCAGGTCCGCTGCCTGGACCATCACCAGCGGTTGGCCGTTGTCGATGCAGGTGACGCGGACCGGGCCCGCGCCGTCGAGAACCACCGTGTCGCTGGCGTTGCCGGTGGGAAGCAGGGAGGCACAGACGGAACCGGCCGTGTCCAGGAAGTTGATGGTGACGGCCGCCGCCGTACCGGGAACACCGTCGATCCGTGTCTCCCCGCCGTACTCGACAAACCGGCCCTGGTCCCCTGCCGGCGTCGGGATGCTGATCTCGGCCACCATGCCCGTGTTCAGCGTCAGGACCCGGGCAGTGGTGGTATCCCCGCCGGGCAGGAGGAGGCCGGACTCCACCGCGAACGGCACGACGGCGGCGAGCATGTTTCCGCAGTTGGCCGTGGTATCCACGGTGTCGGAAGTCGGTTGCAGCTGCGCGAACTGGAATTCCAGGTCCACCCCGTCCCGGCTGCTGACGTCCACGATCCCCACCTTGCTGGTGAGCGGATTGCCGCCGCCCAGCCCGTCAATCTGCAGCGGGTGGGGAGACCCGAGGGCGGCAAGCAGCACCTCGTCCCGGCTTTCACCATGCAGGTCAGCCGGCAGGTCGGTGCGGCGGAAGAACGGTCCGCGGGAGGTTCCTCCCCGCATGAACCAGCAGGGGATGCCGAACTGACTGCCGCGGACGGAACCCGGCAACAAGGACTCTTCTGTGGTCTGCACCACAAGAATGTACCTCGTCAACCAGATTGTTGACAATAACGGTGACAACCTCAGGCGCAGGAGCCACAGGGCGTTTGTCCCCTAGGCGTACTACAGGCTTAGTGCGCGGACGCAGAGCCTGTCCGGCGGATGGCATCGGCAATGCTCGCCATATGGGTTTCCATCATGCGGGCAGCCTGCTCGCCCTGCCCGGCGCAGATGGCCTCAATGATTTCCACGTGTTCCGGCAGCGAAACGTTGGCACGTCCAGGCTGGACCGCCAGCCGGAACTGGTGGCGCACATTCTGCGCCCGCAGCCTTTCGATAGTGGCTCCGGCGGTTCGCTGGCCGCTGATTTCCACGATCCGCCGATGGAGCCTGGAGTTGATCTCCGAGTAGCGCATCAGTTCTCCGGCCTTTACGGCGGACGCCATGTCCTCGGCCATCTGCCGGAGTTCGGAGACCTGCCCGGCGTCAATCCGCTCCGCTGCCTTGCGGGCACACAGCGCCTCCAGCACGCCGCGGACCTCAATGATCTCCACGGCTTCTTCCACGGGCACCGACCGCACGCGGGCTCCCCGGTTCTGCACCCGCTCCACCACGCCCTCGACGGCGAGTTCGGCAAGGGCGGAGCGGACCGCGCTGCGGCTCGCCTTGAACTGCGTGCACAGGTCCGCCTCCACGAGCCGCTGGGACGGCACCAGCTCGCCGTCAAGAATTGCCGTGCGGATTGCGTCCGCCACCTCCGCAGCGTTACTCGTGGTCGCTGCTGCATCTGCTGTCATTCGAAGCTCCTCGGCGAAACGGCACCCCGCCCGCCCTCATTTTCAGTGTCACGCCAAGTTATCACTGCATCACCGTCTCCCAGCCCCCGCCGGGCGGCCGCAGCTTGGAATTGTTGACAATCATGGCAATAATCGGCGGACAGCTACGAGAGGACACAACCATGACTGCGGTGACCGTACTGGGCCTGGGCGAAGCCGGACGCCTGTACGCCCTCGGCCTGGCGGAGGCCGGGGCGGACGTACGCGGCTATGACCCGTATACCGATGCACGCGATGCAGGCATCCGCCAGTTCGGCTCGCTCGCCGATTCCGTTGACGGAACCGATCTGGTCATCAGCCTGGTCGGCGCCGCCGCTGCCCGCAGCGTCGCGGAGCAGGCACTGCCGCTGCTTCCAGCCAACGCAGTGTTCGCGGATTTCAACACCGCCGGCCCGGAGGACAAAGCCGGACTCGCCGAACTCGCCGCAGGCTACGGGGTGGACCTGGTGGACGTGGCCGTCATGGCACCGGTCCCCCGCGCCGGCAGCCGCACCCCGCTCCTCGTCAGCGGCACCGCGGCGGACAGGTTTGCCACCCTGCTGGAAGGCTTCGGCACCCCCGTGGAAACGATCCCCGGCGCCCCCGGGGCTGCGGCAGGCCGCAAACTGCTGCGCAGCGTCTTCATGAAGGGGCTGGCCGGCCTGGTGCTGGAGTGCCGGGCCGCAGGGAAGGCGGCCGGCGCGGAGGAGTGGCTCCTGGCGGAAATCGCCGGGGAGCTGGGCCCGGACGGGCCGGACCTGGTGGCCCGCCTCCTTCAGGGCTCGGAAACACACGCCGTGCGGCGTGCCCACGAGGTCGCAGACTCATTGGCATACCTCCGCGGACTGGGCACGCCCGCCTGGATGACGGAAGGTACGTTCAGCTGGCTGTCCGCATTGGCGGCGGACGGCACCGGCCCGACCTGACCGGGTATTGTCTGCGAAATTGTTGACAATACCCGGGGCCGCTGATTGACTCTCAGCACTGCTTCGGGACCGGCAGGCCGGCAACGAAGCCCGTGCCGTTTGAGCAGACCGCAAAGGAAACCGCAATGCCTGATGCTTTTCGCGACGTGGCCCATTTGGGCTTCGTGGAACTCTATACCCCGGATTTCGACAAGAGCCTCTGGTTCTTCACCGAACTGCTGGCCATGCGCGAAGTCGCTCGAGAGGGCGATTCCGCCTACCTGCATGCGTGGGATGACTACGAACACCACACCATCAAACTCACCGCCCATGAGACCTCCGGCGTCGGACGACTGGGCCTGCGTGCCGCCAGCGAAGAGGCGCTGCAGCGCCGCGTCGCGGCCATCGAGGCGGCAGGACGCGGAGTCGGCTGGCACGACGGCGGTCCGGGCATGGGCAAGACCTACGCCTTCACGGATCCGGACGGGCATCCGATGGACATCTATTTCGAGAGCCAATGGCACGTCCCCACCGAGGAGTCCCGGCCGGCCCTGAAGAACCAGGCGGACCGCTTCCCGGGCCGCGGCGTGAACGCCCGCCGGCTGGACCACGTCAACTTCCTCGGCGCAGACGTTGCCGAGAACGGCCGGTTTGTGGAAGAGGTGCTGGGCGGCAAGCCCACCGAACAGATCCGGCTGGACAACGGCCGGCTTTCCGGCCAGTGGTTTACCTTCTCCAACAAGTCCTACGACCTGGTGTACAGCGGTGACTGGACCGGCAGCAGCGGCCGGCTGCACCACGTCGCGTTCGCCACCGACACCCGCGAAGACATCCTCAAGGCTGCGGACATCTTCCTGGAAAACGGCATCCACATCGAAACCGGGCCGCACAAGCACGCCATCCAGCAGACCTTTTTCCTGTACGTGTATGAGCCCGGCGGCAACCGGATCGAATTCTGCAACGCCGGTGCCCGCCTGATCCTGGCGCCGGACTGGAAGACCATCGAATGGACCGAGGCCGAGCGTGCCAAGGGCCAGGCCTGGGGCATGAAGACCATCGACACCTTCCATACCCACGGCACTCCCCCGGTGGAGCTTCCCGCCGACTGACCCCGGTATAACGACGGCGGCCCCTCCTTCGCGGGAGGGGCCGCCGTCGTTCATTCTGCCGGAATCAGCGCGCCGCGTCCGGCCGGTGGCCCTTCTTGGCGAGCTGGATCTGCTCGTAGACGTGGTGGCGCAGCTCGGTGAAGCGCGGCATCCCACGGGTCTCCAGCTGGTCGCGGTCCTCCGGGAGATCGATCAGGATGTCCTCCTGCACCACGGTGGGCGAGGAGGACAGGATGATGACGCGTTCACCGAGGTACACGGATTCGTCGATGTCGTGCGTGACGAACAGGATGGTCATGCCCAGGTCCTTCCACAGCCGCCGGGTAAGGTCCTCCAGATCGGCACGGGTCTGGGCGTCGACGGCGGCAAACGGCTCGTCCATCAGCAGCACCTCCGGCTGGTACGCCACGGCACGGGCGATGGCCACGCGCTGCTGCATGCCTCCCGACAGCTGCCAGGGGTAGGACTTGGGCACGTGCTCCAGTCCCACCGCTTCCAGCGCGTCGGCAACCCGCTGCCGGCGTTCCGCCTTGGGCACGCCGGCGTTTTTCAGGGGCAGCTCCACGTTGTCCGCGACCCGCAGCCAGGGAAACAGGGAGCGGCCGTACTCCTGGAACACCACAGCCATTTTCTTGGGCGGCGCCGTCACCTTCTTACCGTCGAGCAGCACTTCGCCCTCGGTGGCTCCGAGCAGCCCCGCAATGCACTTGAGCAGAGTGGTCTTGCCGGAACCGGAGGGACCGACCAGGCAGGCCAGCTCGCCGTGGCCCAGGTCGAAGGTGAGGTTGCGGACGGCTTCGATGGGGCCGCCGTCGGTGGAGTAGACCTTTTTCAGCCCGCGGACCGAAAGCAGCGCCTCCCCCTCGGGCAGGGTGCGCCCGGACGGTGCGGTGCCCTCCGGCGCCGGAGTGGTTTTTGCGGAGATGGCGTCAGGCTGCATTTTCTACCTCTTTAAGGCCGTGGTACCAGCGCAGCACGCGCCGTTCGCACCATTGGAAGATCAGGGACAGGGCCAGGCCGATCAGGCCGAGCACCAGGATGCCGGACCACATTTCCGGGATGGCGAAGGACCGCTGGAACTGCAGGATAGTGAAGCCCAGCCCCGAGGAGGAACCGAACATTTCCGAAATGACCATAAGGATCAGGCCAATGGACAGCGACTGCCGGATACCGGCCATGATCGTCGGTGCGGCAGAGGGCAGCACCTGGTAGCGGATCCGGTTCAACCCGGAGATGCCGTAGGAACGGGTCGTTTCGTTCTGTACCGGATCAATGGAGCGCACCCCTTCGATGGTGTTCAACAGCACCGGCCAGATGCAGCCGACCACAATCACGGCAACCTTCATGCCGTCATTCAGGCCCACCAGCAGGATCAGCACCGGAACCAGCACCGGAGGCGGCAGGGCACGGAAGAACTCGAACACGGGTTCGGTGAGCGCCCGCAGCGTCCGGTTCAGGCCCACCAGCAGCCCGACGACGATGCCCAGGATGATCGCGATGGCGAGCCCGGCGAGCAGCCTTCCCAGCGACGGCAGGACATCCCCGGTGATCCGTCCCTCAAACCAGGTGGGACCGAAGACATCCACCAGGGCGGAGGGGGTGGGCACGAAGAAGTTCGGTTCGCCGCGGGTGGAAGCCCACCACAGGAGCACCAGCAGCAGGGGCAGCGCAACCACGTAGGCAAGGCTCTTGAGCGTCTTCACAGCACCACCTCTCCGCGGACGGACGGGTGCCAGGACAACAGTCGCTGCTCCGCCTGGCGCATCACGATATTGATCGCCACGCCCAGCAGGCCGGTGGCCAGCACCAGGGCATACATGCCGGAGATGGCACCGCCGGATTGGGCGTCCGCAATTTCACGCCCGAGCCCGGGAGAGCCGATGATCAGCTCGGCGGTGATGGCCAGGATCAGCGCCACGGAGGCCGCCAGGCGGATGCCCGTCATCAGGTACGGCAGCACGGTGGGAAACACCACGTGCCGGATCCGCTGCAGCTTGGAGAAGCCGTAGGACTGTGCCGTCTGCGTTGCCACATTGTCGACGTCGGCCACCCCGTAAAGCACCTGGATCAGCACCTGCCAGAAGCAGGCATAGATGATCAGCATCAAAGAAGATTCGATTTTGACGCCGAACAGCAGCACGGCCAGCGGGATCAGCGCCACCGACGGAACCGGGCGCAGGAACTCGATGGTGGAGTTGGTAAAGCGGCGCAGGAACGGACTCATGCCGATCACCAGGCCCAGGATGCCGGCGGCGACGACGGCGGCTGCCAGGCCGATGGCCCAGGCCATCAGGGTGTGCCCCACGGCCACCCAGAAGGCAGTCAGCCCGAAGTCCCGGGCGAGGGCGAGGATGACTTCCGAGGCAGGGGGCAGGAAGCGGGGCTGGACCAGGCCAAGCCTTGGAACCAGTTCCCAGATCAGCAGGAAGCCAAGGACCCCGGCCAGGCCCAGCACCGGCTTCGGCACGGGGCGGCGCGCACCCGGCCGGGCTGCGCGTGGCTGCGCAGCCCGGCCGGGTTTCAGCACGTCAGTACTCATTACGGCAGCAACTCATCCAGCTTCGGCTCTTCACTGATCAAACCGTCACTGAGCGAAAGCTCCGCAAGCGTTTCCACGCCGGCACGGTTGATCTCCGTGGTGAAGCTGGGCAGGGTGAGTGCCTTCGCCGTCTCTGCGTCGATCTTCGTGTAGGTGAGCAGGACCTCGCGGACAGCGTCCGGGTTCTCCTCCGCGTATTCCAGGGACTTGTTCATGGCCGCCGTGAATTTCTCCACTGTTTCGGCATCATCCTCAGCCTTCGCCGACGTCGTGAAGTAGCCGGCGACGGTCAGGTCCTCCGCGGTATCCACGTAGTTGGAAGCGATCGGAGTGGACCCGGCATTCTGCCCGCCCGTCAGGAAGGGCTCCACCACCTGGATGGCGTCCACCTGGCCGCGTTCCAGGGCAGCCTGCATATCGGGGAAGGCCAGCTCAACGAACTCGATGCCCGACGGGTCGCCGCCTGCCTTGCGCACGGCCGCGCGGACGGTGGTGTCATTGATGTTGTTGAGCGTGTTCACGGCCACCTTCTTGCCCGCAAGGTCCGCCGCCGTCTCGATCCCGGCATCCGGGTTAACCAGGATGCCGCCGAAATCGGCGCCGTCCTCGCCTGTCGACGCCGCTCCGGCGGTCACCACCTGCACATCCAGGCCCTTGGACTTGGCCACCAGCATCGAGGAAATGTTGCTGAAGCCGAAGTCCATGCTCCCGCTCATGACGCCCGGAACAATGGCCGCGCCGCCCTGGGCCGGCTGCAGTTCCAGCTCCAGGCCTTCCTCTTCGAAGAAGCCCTCCTGGACGCCGAGGTAGATCGGTGCCACGTCGACGATGGGAATGACTCCGACCGTCACCTGGGTGAGATCCCCGCCACCGGCCTCGCCGGTATCTTCGGCCTCCCCGCTGGGCGACCCCGAGCCGCAGGCGGCAAGAGCCAGGACCGCGGTGGAGGCGGCGAGCATCCTAAGAATTGGCTTCATTGTCATTCCCCGGTTTCCGTGTAAAAAGTTAGCTAGGTCACACACACGGTATTTTTGGTAAACATGATTGTCAACAATTCTTAGTAACGATCGAGGAGCGGTGCCTGCCGCTCCCCGGCGGGGCCGGCGTGCAGCGGATCAGCCTTCAGGCCACCGTCCGGTCCGGAACAGTTCCTCAAGCACTGCTGTGGCCCGGGCCGGGTTCAGGCCGCGGGACTCCAGCCAGGCGTCGTCGCCGTAGGATGCGGTGTACCGGTCCCCCGAGTCGCACACAAGCGAGACGATGCTTCCGGAACGGCCGTCCGCTTCCATGGCGGCGGCCAACTGCCAGACACCCCAGAGATTGGTGCCGGTGGAGGGGCCGGCATGCAGCCCGGTGAGCCGCCTCAGGTGCCGCGAGGCAGCCACGGATGCGGCATCCGGGACCTGGATCATGTGGTCGATTACCGCCGGGACGAAGCTGGGTTCCGGCCGGGGCCGGCCAATACCTTCAATCCGGGAAGGCCTTCCGGCCGCGGGCTCCCCCGGGTTCTGCCAGGCGGGGAAAAACGCGGAGTTCTCCGGATCCACCACGGCCAGGCGGGTGGGATACCGGTGATAACGGATATAGCGGCCGATCGTTGCACTTGTCCCGCCGGTACCGGCACCCACCACTATCCAGTCCGGCAGCGGGTGGTCCTCCTGGGCCATCTGGGAAAAGATCGACTCGGCAATATTGTTGTTGCCCCGCCAGTCAGTGGCGCGTTCTGCGTACGTGAACTGGTCCATGTAGTGCCCGCCGGTGCTGGCCGCGACGGCCTCCGCGGCGGCGTATACCTCGGAAGGCTCCTCGACGAAGTGGCAGCGCCCGCCGTAGTGCTCGATCAGCCGGATCTTCTCCGCACTGGTGCTCTGCGGCATCACGGCCACAAACGGCAGTCCCAGTAGTTGGGCGAAGTAAGCCTCCGAGACAGCGGTGGAACCGCTGGAAGCCTCCACGATGGTGGTGCCCTCGGTGATCCAGCCGTTGACCAGGCCGAAGAGGAAGAGGGAGCGGGCCAGCCGGTGCTTGAGGCTGCCGGTGCGGTGGGTGGACTCGTCCTTCAGGTAGATCTGCACGGACCAGCCGGCCGGGACCGGAACCTGGAACAGGTGCGTGTCCGCCGAGCGTGCCCCCTCGGCCTCGATGCGGCGGATGGCGGTCTCGGCCCAAGTGCGGTCCGGAAGCGTAAGAGTGTTCACGGTTCAAGCCTACGTTCGGTTGCGCACCTGCTGGATTGTCCGCCCCGGCACCAGCCCCCTTCGCTCAACCGCGCGGCGGCGGCACCGGCTCCAGGTGCCGTCGTCGTTAATGCGTCAGAATGCATCGGGTTCTTAGGGAAAGGGCTATCCCCCGGACGGGCGCACTGTTATGGTCTCCGCATGGGAACACTGATATTCGAGTAGCGCTGCGCGCTCGAAACCCACCGCAGACACCATCCATTAGAGCTTGTTGAGGCGCTGCCTCCGAGCCCGTCCGTCTGCCCCGCAAAGCCTCCCGGTAGAACCGGTGTGCGTTCCGCATGCCCGGACGGTTTCCCTGACATAACCTCAACGGCCAAGAGCCATTGGAGAACACCATGCGTGCACCTAAAAAGCCCGAACCCGAACAGCCCGTACTGCCGCCGGTCCAAATCCATCTCGCTCCGGCGGCCGAAGCGCGGCTGAGCGAGGCGAGCGCACAGCAGCTTGCCTCCGCTCCGGAGACCGCCCTGCCCGGCTGGCAGAGTCTCGGCAAGGGCCACAAGCCCACCCGCGCGACCACGAAGCAAGGCCCTCGGGAGCGAAAGGTCCGGTGGTAAGAACGCACGGCCGCCCCGCCCTTCGCGGGCGGGGCGGCTGCCCCAACTTCCCGCATGGGGTCCGCGGATAGGCGGCGCATGCAACCCGAATCGCTGCACCTGTCTGGCGGGTACCGTGCCGTTCGGGCAAGCTGAATGGGGAGGCGGGAGCCCACCGCCCCGCCTCGCCCGCGAAAGAGCGGCGGAAAGCATAATTTCCAGGCGGGCAGATGGCAAATTGGGCCGGCGCTCCGCCAGGGGCGTGGCAGAAGCCACGGCGGAGTGGTCCGCAATACGTCGATATCGTTAATTCCGGTGCCTGATGGGCACTCCCCCATGTCCGCACCGCCGCGGGCCGCTGCAGGAGTACCGGAAGTGGGCGCCGAAATGCCGGAACCGCGGTCCCGGAGCTAGAACCTCAACGAAGCGGAGACGTAATGCCCCACAAAATCATCCTGGATTGCGATCCCGGGCATGATGATGCGGTCGCCCTGCTGCTGGCACACGGCAGCCCGGAGATCGACCTTCTGGCGGTGACCACCGTCGTCGGAAACCAGACCCTGGAGAAGGTGACACGTAACGCACTGGCAATTGCCCGTGTCGCAAATATCACAGGCATTCCCTTCGCCGCCGGCTGCGACCGGCCCCTGGTCCGAACCATCGAAAACGCCCCGGACATCCACGGCGACTCCGGCATGGACGGCCCCGAGTTGCCCGAGCCGACCCTCGAACTGGATCCCCGCCACGCGGTGGACCTGATCATCGACACGGTCATGGCACATGAGCCGAACACCGTCACCCTTGTCCCCACCGCAGGCCTGACCAACATCGCCATGGCCGTGCGCAAGGAACCGCGCATCGCCGAACGGGTCAAGGAAGTTGTCCTGATGGGCGGCGGCTACCACGTGGGCAACTGGTCCGCCGTGGCCGAGTTCAATATCAAGATCGACCCCGAAGCTGCACACATCGTCTTCAACGAGAAGTGGCCGCTGACCATGGTCGGCCTGGACCTCACCCACCAGGCACTGGCCACCGACGAAGTGGCCGAGCGCATCGCCGCCGTCGGCACCAAGCCGGCCAAGTTCGTCGGCGAACTGCTCGAGTTCTTCGGCGAGGCGTACAAGGACGCCCAGGGCTTCGACTTCCCGCCCGTGCATGACCCGTGCGCCGTCGCCTACGTCATCGATCCCTCCGTCATGACCACCCGGCGCGTGCCGCTGGACGTGGAACTGACCGGCACCCTGACGCTGGGCATGACTGTGGCGGACTTCCGCGCACCGGCTCCCGCTGACTGCAACACATCCGTAGCCGTCGACCTGGACCACCGGAAATTCTGGGACCTGGTTGTCGACGCACTTCAGCGCATTGGCGAGGTTGACCTGTGAGTGAAACCGCCCGCCGGCGGGTAAGCGTCGGCGCACTAATGGCGGCACTGCTGGCCGCCTGCGTGGCGTTCCAGCTCAACGCCTCCATGCTCTCCCCCGCCCTGTTCACCATCGAGCAGGAGCTGGACACCACTCCGGCTGCCGTCGCCCTGACCCAGACCGCATTCTTCACCGCAGCCGCCTTGTTCTCCCTGTTCCTGCCCCGACTCGGCGACATCGTCGGCCGCAAGAAGGTCCTCACCGGCATGCTGGTGGTCCTGACCATCGGCTCCGTGATCGCCGCCCTCGCACCGAGCATCGAGGTACTGTTCCTGGCCCGCCTGATCCAGGGCGTCTCCGGACCCACCGTTGCGCTGTCCATGATCATGCTGCGCGTGGAGATCCGCGACCCCAAGCTTTACGGCACCCTGATGGGTGTCATTGCCGCAGTCAACGGCGGCATCGCCGGCGTTGATGCCATTGCCGGCGGCTATCTGGCGCAGAACCACGGCTTCGCGTCAATCTTCTGGTCCATGGCCGTCGTCGGCGTCATCGCCGCCGCCCTCGTCATCGCCGTCGTACCGGAGTCCCGGGCCGAGAAGAAGGAAAAGATGGACTGGGTGGGCGTTGTGCCGCTGGTCATCTCGGTCGGCACCCTGCTGACCGCCTTCAACGAGGCAGGCAAGTTGGCGGAGGCCAACTGGCCGCTGGTCATCGGCCTGATCGTCATTGCCGTCATCGCGTTCACGGTGTTCTGGAAGGTCGAAAACCGCACCGAACAGCCGCTGATCGCCACCTACCTGTTGAAGCAGCGCTCCACCTGGGCCCTGCTCCTGACCACCGTGCTGACCATGACCGGCGTCTTCGCCGTCATGAACGGCATCATCCCGGCCCTGGCACAGGACGGTGCCGTGGGCTTCGGGATGGGCGCCGAAGAGTCCGCCTGGTGGACCATCACTCCGTACGCCCTCGCGGGCCTCGTCGTGGGCCCGTTTGCCGGGCGGCTGGCAGGCAGCTGGGGTTACGCCAAGGTGCTGCGGATCGGCACTATCGGCTCGGTCATCGCCCTGGCCCTGATGCTCCCTGTTGTCGGCAGCGATTCCCGGCTGGGACTGCTGGCCATTTCCATCCTGGTTGGCATCACCTACGCCGGCATCGGCAACGTCATGCTCAGCGGCCTGGGCGTCATGCTTTCCCCCAAGGAAAACCCCGGCTTCCTGCCCGGCCTCAACGCCGGCGCGTTCAACCTGGGCGCCGGCCTGAGCTTCGCCGTGATCTACGCGGCCAAGACCGCCACCACCGTTACGGACGGATCCGGGACCGAAGGCTACTACGGCGGCATCATTGCCGGCGCGGTCATTCTGGGCTTGGCCCTGGCCTCGTCTTTCCTGATCCCGAAGCCTGCTGTCACCGCTGATCCGGCGGCTGCTGAACCGACCGCCGGCCGAGCCAAAATCGAGGTGCACTCGTGACTGAAACCGCCCGCCGGCGGGTAAACGTCGGCGCACTAATGGCCGCCCTGCTGGCCGCCTGCGTGGCGTTCCAGCTCAACGCCTCCATGCTCTCCCCCGCATTGGTCAGCATCGAGGAGGAACTGGAAACCACCTCGGCGGCAGTCGGACTGACGCAGACCGCGTTCTTCACCGCCGCCGCGCTGTTCTCCCTGTTCCTGCCTCGCTTGGGCGACATCATCGGCCGCAAGAAGGTCCTGACCGGCATGCTGGTGGTCCTGACCATCGGCTCCGTGGTCGCCGCCCTGGCCCCGAGCATTGAGGTTCTCTTCATCGCCCGACTGATCCAGGGCGTTTCGGGACCGGTTGTTCCGCTGACGCTGATCATGCTGCGCGTGGAGATCCGCGACCCCAAGCTGTACGGCACCCTGATGGGCGTCATCACCGCCGTCAACGGCGGCATTGCCGGGGTCGACGCCGTCGCCGGCGGCTACCTCGCGGAAAACCACGGGTTCGCCTCAGTCTTCTGGGCCATGGCCATTGTCGGTGCGGTCGCCACGGCCCTGCTCTTCTTCCTGGCCCCCGAATCCCGGGCCGAGAAGAAGGAAAAGATGGACTGGGTGGGCGTTGTTCCGCTGGTCATCTCCGTGGGCACGCTGCTGACCGCGTTCAACGAAGCGGGCAAGCTGGCGGACGCCAACTGGCCGCTGGTAATCGCCCTGATCGTCATCGGCATTCTCGCCTTCGTGGCGTTCTGGAAGGTGGAGAACCGCACCGAGCAACCGCTCGTGGCAACCTACCTGCTGAAGCAGCGCTCCACCTGGGCCCTGCTCCTGACCACACTGCTGACCATGACCGGAGTGTTTGCCGTCATCAACGGCATCATCCCGGCCCTGGCGCAGGACGGCGTCGTCGGTTTCGGCATGGGCGCCGAGGAGTCCGCCTGGTGGACCCTTACGCCGTACGCCCTTGCGGGCCTGCTCCTGGGCCCCCTCGCCGGCCGGCTGGCCGCCAGCTGGGGTTACGGCAAGGTGCTGCGGATCGGCCTGGTCGGTTCCGTCATCACCCTGGCCCTGATGCTCCTGATGGTCGGCAGCGACTCCCGGCTGGGGCTGCTGGGCGTGTCCGTGCTGATCGGCATCACCTATGCCGGCATCAGCAACATCATGCTCAACGGACTGGGTATCGTGCTCTCCCCTCGGGAGAACCCCGGCTTCCTGCCCGGCCTCAACGCCGGTGCCTTCAATCTGGGCGCGGGCCTGAGCTTCGCCGTGATCTACGCGGTGAAGACGGCGGCCACCCCGGCCGACGGCGCCGGCTCCACCGGGTACTACGCCGGTATCATTGCCGGTCTGGTCATCCTGGCGCTGGCCCTGGCCACGTCCTTCCTCATCCCGAGGCCCGCCGACGCCGAGGTTGACGCCGCCGAGGCCGAGACCGACCACCGCTGACCCCGCACGCCACCCAAGGAGAATCCCTGCATGTCCGCCGGAAAAGTTGTAGTTGTCGGCTCGCTTAATGCCGACCTGACCGTCCGCACCGACCGTTTCCCCTCCCCCGGGGAAACCCTGACCGGTTCGGAACTGGTCATTGTCCCGGGCGGCAAGAGTGCCAACCAGGCCGCTGCCGCTGCCCTGCTGGGTGCCGAGGTGCGGCTCTTCGGCGCCGTGGGGGCCGACGGGCACGGGGATCTGCTGCTCGAGGCGGCTGCGGGAGCCGGCGTAGACGCCTCCCGCGTCCTGCGCCGCACCGGCACCGCGACGGGCACAGCCATGATCGTGGTGGATGCAGCCGGGGAGAACACCATCATCGTCTCCCCCGGTGCCAACGGCACGGTCACCGGCGCCGAGCTCCCGGCGGACCTGTTCGACGACGCCGCAGTGCTCTGCCTGAGCCTGGAGGTGCCGCTCGAAGCGGCGACCGCCGCGGCACAGGTCGGGCACGACGCCGGTGCGCAGGTGCTGCTGAATCTCTCGCCGTACCGGGAGGTTCCCGCCGAACTGCTGGCCCTGACCGATGTCCTGCTGCTCAATGCCCACGAAGCGGCGCTGGTCACGGGACTGGCCGATCCGGCGTCGGACTGGGAACGGGTCATCGCTTCCCTGGCCCGCCTGGGTGTGCGCCGTACCATCATCACCCTCGGCGGCGAGGGCGCCGTCGTACTGGACGGCACCGCTGCCGGTGCGGACCGTGTTGTTGCAGTCGCTCCCACCCGGGTAACCGCGGTGGACACCACCGGGTGCGGGGATGCGTTCACCGCCGGCACTGCTGCGCGGCTTGCCGCCGGCGATTCGCTGGTCCAGGCCGCCGAGTTTGCGGCGCGCGCCGGCGCCCTGGCAGCTACCCGCGAGGGTGCGCAGTCCTCGTATTCGGCGCTGGCGGAAATGGTGGGCTGACCACTTACCCCGTCCGTCCAAGGGCCCTGCGTCTGAGCCATTTGCCAGATGCAGGGCCCTTTCCCGTTCATCCTTCGGCGAGTTCGTTCGCCGCCGACGTCAGACTATGCTGGCAGGTACTGCGGCGCATCCGCCGCGGACTCAGCCGGCTTTATGGGGGAAGCATGTCCGAACAAGTGCCGCAGGGCACCAACAACGCCAACAGTTACAATTCCTATGCCTATCCCGGAGCCCCGGGCGTGCCCGGGCCTGCAGCAGCGGGGGTCGCGCCGAAGCGGCCGAAGCAGGTTGATTCAGCTTTCGTGCTGCTGATGGTCACTGTGGCCCTGACCGTGCTGAGTGTCCCCGCGGGCATCTTCATAGCGAACGCGGACGGCAACACGGTCACTGCCGAAGGCGTCGTCTTGTTGGTGGCGCTGGGCGTCATCTGCCTCGCTTTCACTCTGGTAGCCGCCATCTTCATCCGCAAGGGCCATAACTGGGCGCGGATCCTGCTTGCCGTCTACACCGGTCTTTCAGTGCTGTCCCTGTTCACTGGAACAAACCTGCTGGGCTGGTGGGGAATCCTGGCACTGGTCGTGGCCACGGTGATGGTGTACCGCAAGCCGTCGCCGGCGTATTTCAAAGAAATGAGCCAGTACCGGCAGCATAAAGCGCTCAACCAGGCCTACTAGCCACCTCTGCAGTGCAGTGAAGGCGGTGCCTCCCCGATGGGAGGCGCCGCCTTTTTGCGCTGGTGCTAGGGCAGCATCCGGAGGACGGGTTATCGGAGCGGGCCCGGTATTTGGCCCGCCTGCTCCCTGCCGGCCAAATGGTTCTCTGCGCTCAGGCTCAGCGCGCTCCAGCCGGAGTAGAACGTCGCGTAGGCCATGTCGTTGGCCGGCCAGTTCGGCAGGCATGTCACGTGGGCGAAGCCGCAGGCCCGCCAGTCAGGGTCCTTTTTCTGGAACCGGGTCACGTGGTAAATGACGGGGACTTGGGGCATACCGTGATGCGCGGGGGCCTGGATCGGTTTCAACCGGGCAAGCCCCCAGGTACCGGGCGCGCTTCGCCCGGTCCAGTCCAGCCATTCGAGGCACGGCATGTCGCCGACTCTTGCCCGCCGAATTCCGGCAACGCGGAACAGTGCCATGCGCCCCTCTGCGTCCGTGTAGCTCAGGATGTCGCCGGCCACGAGTTCGGTTTCCTCATGGCGCCACGGCCGGCGGAGCTTCATTCGGGCCGGTTGCGGCCCGGTGAGCTGGTCCCGCAGTTCCTGGAGGGCCGCCACACGTTCGGCCAGTTCGTCCGGACCCGCTTCCTCCCACTCCTCGAGGCGGCTGCCCTGATCGATCACATCAAGCGCGGCGGCTTTCACCTCGTCGTCGAGCCTGCCCACCTGGGACTGCGCCGCCGCGAGCGCCACCCACAACTCGGCAGCGTTGTCCTCTCGCAGCAGATAACCGAACGATTCGATGACTAGGCGCGTCGCTTCCTCGTCCGGAATCTGGTCCTCGAGATGTTCGCGGTACTCCCCGCGAATGTCCGCCGCCGTGTCATTGGCAAAAATGCCGCTCCCCCATGCACCCATGCGGCGAGTATTGCAGATAAATGAATTTACGGGGCGGAAGCCGGTTGGACCTGCTCAGCTCCCGAAAGCTCCCTCAAGGAAATGCCGGTTTGCTTCGGCCCGCTCCAGGAGATCCTCCCTGGTGAAGTACTTCCGGTCGAACTCTTCCCAGTCGCCGACGAACATGGTCCATTCGCCGTCGACCTGAACCGGCCAGCAGCGGCGGACCCAGTTGAGCTTTTCGCGGATGTTGTTCCGGTTGGCCGGATCGGTGCTGGTGTACTGCAGGACGGTGCAGTTGTGGATCATCTGCTCTTTGTCCGCGTCCCGTTCCAGGAACTCTTCGTCGCTCCAGCGCTCCAGCACCAGGCGCGTGGCCCACATGAATTCACCGTGGGTCACCAGGAGGACGTTGTCGCGGGCGTTTTCGCGGTGCAGGGTGCTCAGGATGTTCCGCACCCGGTTTTCGGCGACATTGGCAATGGATTCACCGGCGGGCGGAGCCCAGTACAGCGGATCGCTTTCGCGGTAGGCGGCGTTCTGCGAGTACTTCTGCGCGAAGTCCTGCTTCGACATGGATCCAATCTCGCCCCAGGAACGCTCGCGGATGACCCGGTTCTCTTCCCAGCGCACATCCAGCCCGAGGTGCGCGGCGGTCTCGCGGGTCCGGGTGTAGACGGAGACCATGGCACGGTCGAATTCGATATTCTGCCGGGCGATCCATGCGCCGGCGACCTTGGCCTGCTGGACCCCGAGTTCCGTGAGCCGCCACGAACGGTCCGGGACGGTCATCGTCTCTTCGGTGTAGAGGCTCGGGTCCCCGGCCTTGGCTGCCCTTTGCATTACGTTCGCTTCACTTTGTCCGTGACGGACGAGGAACAGGTTCCGGGGCATGACCATTGGAGACTCCTAACGCGTGCGCACTGACTCTGCTTTTTATCTTATGGGTGGTCGGCGAGGTGGCCTGACCAGGGTCTGACCGGGCCAGGCCACCGCTGACGACGACGGCCCTTCCCCATCACCACGGCATGGGCGCCACCCACGAACCGGATCGGCTTTTGACTACCTGATCGACAAGGTCAACAGCCCGCTGCGGCGTAGGCCCGAATTCGCTATGCCGTTACTCTCGGCGTTTGGACGGGGTTCTTTGAGGGAGTTGCCTTCGCCTTCCGCTTCCTCTTTCGCCGCCGCTTGGTTTTGCCGGCGAACGGAGGGCGCGGCGCGCCGAATCGCGGACCCCACCAGTACCTGCCGCCGATCAGCCTGCCTGCAAGGAAGCCGAACAGCCCGGTGAATACGGCGTCTCCGTAGCCAAAGGATCCGGCCAGGATCAGTGCAGGTATGAGGGCGAAGAACATGGCGATGAGGGTTATGAACTGGGCCTGGGACGACTTCACAAAGCGGACCAACGCCCACCCGCCGAGGAAACCGATGACCAGGGACACGGCGAGGATCTGCACCGTGACACCGTCAAGGAGCATGGCTGTAGGCGCACCGAGCAGCACGGCTGCGGAGGCTGCGTTGATCAGCGCCAGCTGCCACCCGCCCGTGTAGCCGCCGTCGGCGGTACGCTCCCGCTTGCGCCTGATTACGGTTCCGGACCTCTTCCCGGACCACCAGTGTCCGCCGGCGATGGCGCCGGCCGTGAAGCCCATGAGTCCCGGGCCCGCCATGGGCATGCCAAGGGTATCTTCCACGGAGAGCATCATGATGAAGATCAGGTTAAAGGCTACGCGCATCACCATATCGGCGCGTACGGACAGCGAAACCACCCTGAACAGAAGGACCCCGTAGACCGCACCCAGCGCAAAGAAACCGGCGGCCGGGCCAGGCGCCCCGCCGAAGAACCAGACGGTCATGGCGACAGGCGCGACGATTGTCAGGACCCGCGTGAACCGCCAGTCATTGAGCCATTTCCTGAGCACTTCTGATTCCCCCGTAGCAAAGCCGCTGCCAGAGCGTCCTCGGCTGCAACCGCTGCATAAAAAACCCCTCCTGATCAGGCGTAATGCCTGATCAGGAGGGGTTTGTCGGAGCCCCCTGCCGGATTCGAACCGGCGACCCCCTGTTTACAAGACAGGTGCTCTGGCCAACTGAGCTAAGGGGGCGTGGCCGGCGGGCTAGAAAGTCCCAGCCGGTCACGCCGCCGTCGTCCGCCCGAACAAACGGGTGCGAACAACAGCGCTAGACAAGATTAGCCCAGAGCGCCCGCCCCCGTGAAACCGGAAAGGTTTCACGGGGAACAGGCGCCGGACTCGCCCCGGCTTACTTGTTGGCGTCGATGGCGCCTTGGACCGTTTCCACGAAGGTGTTCAGGTCCGCTTCCTCGCCGTTGACGAAGGCCGTCGGGGTGCCGTTGATGCCGTCCACCCGGGCCAGCTGGTCCGCGTACTTCACGAACGGACGGTAGGTTCCGTCGTCGATGCAGTCTTCCATGCCCTCGGTATCGGCGCCCACGGACTCAGCCATGTCCACCAGTTCTGCGTTCTTCACTTCACCGGAGGCGTGCTGGGCGAAGATGGCCTTCATGAAGTCCCAGTAGGACTCGGGGCTCTGGTCTGCCACGCACGCCGCCGCGTTGGCGCCGCGGGAGGAGTAGTTGGAGGTGGAGTTGCGGTCCAGGAATGCCACGGTGCGGTATTCGTATGTGATTTCGCCCGCATCCAGCCACTGGGAGATCTGATCGTCGTAGGTAGCGGCGAAGTCTGCGCAGTGCACGCAGTTGATGTCCACGTACTCCACCACCTGGACCGGCTCACCCTCTGGCGCAGCTTCAACCCCCGGCGGAATCGGCGTCTCCTCGGCGGCTTCCTCCGGTGCGGCCGGCAGCGTTTCCGTGTCGAAGTCGAAGGTTTCCGTGGGCTCCAGCGCGGTGGTCGAGGTCAGCGTAAACCCGCCGTACTCATTGGCATTGGCCGGCGAAGTACCGGTGTTCGCAATGTCCTTGCCCATGCTGTTCACCACAATTACGGCCACAATCGCGATCACCGCAACGATGGCCACCACAACACCCCAGATCACCAGGAGACGGTTGCGCCGTTCCTTCTTCTGCTGGGCCTCGCGCAGTGCGCGGGCCTGCTCGCGGGCAGCAGCAGTGCGTTCCGCCTTGGTCGGCTTGGGGTTCCGGTCAGTCATAATTCCTCATGTCTCTCAACGCCGGCTCCGTTTCCGGGGCCGCTCAGCTCATCACCAGTGTAGGGGGAACGGCGCCCACCACCCTTCGACCAACGCCCGCGGGCGGTACAAAGTTTCCCCGCTTCGCTAGAGTGGCAATATACGACCAATCTAAAAAGGGGTGCCATTCGTGAACGCTGACGCGGATCCGAGTTCCAAGGAAGACGCTCCGGACAGCTACGGCGACTTCGATTTCATCGTCGTGTCCAACCGGCTTCCGGTTGACCGCGTTAGTGGACCCGACGGCGAAACCTGGCGGCGCTCACCCGGCGGGCTGGTCACGGCCCTCGCTCCCGTGATGGCAAAGGCCGACGGCGCGTGGGTGGGCTGGCCCGGTTCCCCGGACGAAGAAGTGGAACCCTTCGACCACGACAACATGTATCTGAAGCCGGTGCCGCTGAGCACCGACGAAGTGGAACTGTATTACGAGGGCTTCTCCAACGCGACGCTGTGGCCGCTCTATCACGATGTGATTGCCGCCCCGGAATTCCACCGCACCTGGTGGGATGCCTACCGCACCGTGAACCGCCGGTTCGCCGACGCCGCCGCTTCCGTGGCCGCGAAGGGCGCCACGGTCTGGGTCCAGGACTACCAGCTGCAGCTGGTCCCCCAGCTGCTGCGCCAGGCCCGGCCCGACCTGAAGATCGGTTTCTTCAACCACATTCCCTTCCCGCCGCTGGAAATCTTCGCCCAGCTGCCCTGGCGCCGGAACATCATCGAGGGTCTGCTCGGGGCGGACCTGATCGGGTTCCAGCGCCCGTCCGATGCAAGCAACTTCCTGCGCTGCGTACGCCGCTTCGCCGGCTACACCATCCGCCAGCAGCAGGTGAACGTCACCACGGAAGACGGACTGTCCTACGTTTCCCGCGCCGAGGCGTTCCCCATCTCCATCGATGCCAGCCAGATCGCCGAGCTGGCGCAGCGCGAAGACGTCATTGAACGCTCCAAGCAAATCCGCCGCGAACTGGGCAATCCGGACACGGTGCTGCTGGGCGTTGACCGGCTGGACTACACCAAGGGCATCAGCCACCGGCTCAAGGCCTACGGCGAACTCCTCGAAGACGGCCGCATCACGGTGGAAAACGCCGCCATGATCCAGGTGGCCAGCCCCTCCCGCGAGCGCGTGGAACAGTACCGGCTGCTGCGCGAAGAAGTGGAAGGCACCGTCGGCCGGATCAGCGGCAGCTTCGACACCATTTCCAACACCGCGCTGCGCTACCTGCACCACAGCTATCCGGTGGAGGAAATGGTGGCGCTCTACCTTGCCGCTGACGTTATGCTCGTGACCGCGCTGCGCGACGGCATGAACCTGGTTGCGAAGGAATACGTCGCCGCCCGGACCGGCAATACGGGCACCCTGGTGCTCTCCGAGTTCACCGGCGCCGCGGACCAGCTGCGCCAGGCCGTGCTGGTCAACCCGCATGACATCGACGGGCTGAAGGCCGCCATCCTCACCGCGGTAAACATGCCGGCCCGGGAAGCCAGCCGGCGTATGCGCCTGATGCGCCGGCAGGTGCTGCAGAACGACGTCGAACGGTGGTCCCAGAACTTCCTCGAGGCACTCGAACAGGACCAGGACCGGGAACAGACCGAGAATCAGGACCGGGAGTAGTCATGAGTTCACTGGACGCTGAGCTGCAGGCGGCGCTGGAGTCCGTGGCCGGCACTGGGAAACTCCTGGTGGCGCTGGACTTCGACGGTGTGCTCGCCCCGTTGGTGGAACATGCCGAGGATGCCCGCCCGCTGGACGGATCGGTGGCCGCTGTCCGGGCCCTCGCTTCCCTCCGGGACACCGTCACCGCGTTCATCTCCGGGCGGGCGCTCGACAGCCTGCGCACCGTCGCCTCCCCGGATCCCGAAACCCTGCTGATCGGCAGCCACGGCGCCGAGACCTGGACCGGTCCCAATCAGGAGCCGCTGCAGCTGACCCCCGAGCAGGCCCAGCTGCTGGCCAGCGCCCGCACAGCGGTGGAATCCGTGGTCGCCCGGCACCCGGGCTGCCGGCTGGAACACAAGCCGGCCGGCGTCGTCCTCCACACCCGCAGCGTCTCCGAACCGGCCACTGCTGCCGCCGCCACTGAGGAGGCACGGAGGGAACTGAGCCTGCTCGACGGCGTTCAGGTCACCGACGGCAAATCCGTCCTGGAGGCCTCCGTCGTCCACACCAACAAGGGCGAAGGCATCCGCGCCCTGCGGGAACTGACAGGCGCAACGGCGGTGCTGTTCGCCGGCGACGATGTCACCGACGAACGCGGTTTCGCGGCTTTGCAGGCCGGCGACGTCTCGATCAAGGTCGGCGACGGGAGCACGGCTGCCGCATACCGGGTCGCCTCCCCCGAGGAATTCACTGCGGTACTCGCAGAACTTGCAAGGCTGCGCGCCACCGCCGTCGCCGGATAACAACCCGCACGGGCCGGACGTTCGCAGCTGGACAACGTGTGCAATACTGTCCCCGTGAGCTGCGTCACAGGTCGGAGAAGGCCTGCCAACAGCAATCAACTCAACTACATAGCTCTCCATTCACTACGGATCGTCGGGCACGTACCTGCCCGTGAAGGGAAACACCATGGCAACGGTAACGTTTGACCAGGCAACACGCGTCTACCCGGGGACGGAACGCCCAGCGGTAGACAATCTCAGCCTCGAAATCGCCGACGGCGAATTCCTGGTTCTCGTCGGCCCCTCGGGCTGCGGAAAATCCACCTCGCTGCGGATGCTCGCAGGGCTTGAAGACGTCAATTCCGGACGGATCCTCATCGGTGACCGCGACGTCACCGACGTTCCGCCCAAGGACCGCGACATCGCCATGGTTTTCCAGAACTACGCGCTGTACCCGCACATGTCCGTGGCGGACAACATGGGCTTCGCCCTGAAGATCGCCGGCATCGGCAAGGAAGAGCGCATGGAACGCGTCCGCGAGGCCGCGAAGCTGCTGGACCTCGAAGACTTCCTGGACCGGAAGCCGAAGGCACTCTCCGGCGGTCAGCGCCAGCGCGTTGCCATGGGCCGCGCAATTGTGCGTAACCCGCAGGTCTTCCTGATGGATGAACCGCTCTCCAACCTGGACGCCAAGCTGCGTGTGCAGACCCGTACCCAGATTGCGTCACTGACCCGGCGGCTCGGCGTCACCACGGTGTACGTCACCCACGACCAGGTGGAAGCCATGACCATGGGTGACCGCGTGGCCGTACTCAAGGACGGCGTCCTGCAGCAGGTCGATACCCCGCGCAACCTCTATGACCACCCCCGGAACGTTTTCGTCGCCGGATTCATCGGTTCCCCGGCGATGAACCTGCTCGAGCTCCCGGTGGTGGACGGAGGCGTAGCCTTCGGCGGGTCCGTGTACCCGGTGGAGAATTCGGTGCTGGGCGCCGCCGCGGGCAACACCGTGACTCTGGGTGTCCGCCCGGAAGACATGGAAACCGTCCCGGAGGGCGAGGGCCTGCGCGTTGAGGTGGACGTGGTCGAGGAACTGGGAGCCGATGCCTACGTTTACGGCCACAGCACCATCGACGGCAAGGACCATGACATGGTGGTCCGCGTTGACGGCCGGCGTCCTCCATTGAAGGGCGATACTCTCCACGTCCGCCCGCAGAAGGGCCACGTGCACCTCTTCGATACCTCCAACGGGGAACGGCTGGCCGAACAGGCTTAACCCGGCCGGAACGACATGCGGTGGCTCCCCTGCTCAACTAAACTCTTGAGGTGGGGAGCCACCGCTTTTTCGTTAATGCATGCTGAGACGTAAGGGCTTTCGCCTATGACAGATTCCGTACCTGCCAACTGGCAGAACGAACCCACGGACTGGGAGCAGACCGGCAAGCTGCCCCGCACCACACGCTCCTCGACCAACCGGATCAACACGCTGGGGTCGCTGAACATCACGGCTGCGTCCATGGACCCGGCCCTGTTGGACCTGCCCTGGCACATTCCGCTGGAGGAATGGCCCAAGGAGAACCTGGCGGCACTCCCCCGCGGAATTTCCCGTCACGTTGTCCGCTTCGCACGGCTGGGCGATTCCCTCATTGCCATCAAGGAAACCAGCGAACACGTGGCGCGGCAGGAATACCACATGCTGCGCAAGCTTCGTCGCCTGAACGTCCCCGCGGTGGCTCCGGTGGCGGTCATCACCGGCCGCATGGATCCAGCCGGGGAAGAGCTGCAGCCGGTACTGGTCACCCGGCACCTGCGCTTCTCCCTTCCCTACCGTGCCGTCTTCTCCCAGACCCTGCGTGAAGTCACGCTGACGCGGCTGATCGATGCCCAGGCGCTCTTGTTGGTCCGCCTGCACCTGGCCGGCTTCTACTGGGGCGATGTCTCCCTTTCCAACACACTCTTCCGCCGCGATGCCGGGGCCTTCGCCGCCTACCTGGTGGATGCGGAAACCGGGGAGCTCTACCCCGAATTGTCCAACGGGCAGCGCGAATACGATCTGGAGATCGCCCGGGTCAACATCGCCGGGGAACTGATGGATCTGGCCGAGGGCGGCCTGGTCGAAGAGTCCGTGGATCCGCTGGCCACCAGCGAACGCATCATGGACAGTTACCGCCGGCTCTGGGCCGAGCTGACCGAACGGGAGTCCTTCGGCATGGCTGATCGCTGGCGTGTGGATGCACGCATCCGGCGCCTTAATGACCTGGGCTTCGACGTCGACGAGCTCAGCATCAGCACCACCCCCGACGGGACGCAGGTCCAGTTGCAGCCCAAGGTGGTCGACGCCGGCCATCACCAACGCCGGCTGCTGCGCCTGACCGGCATCGATGCCCAGGAAAACCAGGCCCGCCGGCTGCTTAATGACTTGGACTCCTACCGGGTGACGAACCATCCGGAACTCGACGAAGAGCTCAGCGCCCATCTGTGGGTCACGCAGGTCTTCGAACCGATAGTCAAGGCCGTGCCGCGGGATCTGGGCAGCAAGCTCGAGGCTGCCGAGGTGGTGCACGAAGTCCTGGAGCACCGCTGGTACATGTCTGAAAATGCCAACCGCAACGTGCCCATGGCCGAGGCGGTGCAGTCGTACATGGATACCATCCTTCGCCACCGGCGTGACGAAGCTGCGATCCTGCTCAGCACCGATACCCGGACTATGGAGATCCTGGACGCAGGAGGAGCCCCGGCCTAGGGCCGGGGCTCCTCGGAGGTGCGTGGTGCGGGTCAGTAGCTGGAGCCGCTGTCGGCCGCGATCCCGACCATGATGAGAATGAAGAAAAGGATCCCGAAGAGGGTCCCCAGCCCGCCGACAATAATGCCGATTACAGCGGGAGTGTTGCCCATCCCTACCTTGCGTGACTGGTTCAGCCCCACAATGCTCAGCACCAGGCCCACCACGGAGAAGAAGAAGGACGTGATGAGGCCGGCAATGCCCATGGCCTGGCCGGGGTTCGGCCGCGGCTGGGGGTAGGCATCCTGCCCGTACGCCAGGTAACCAGGCTGCTGGCTGTAGGCCGGCGCTTCCTGGCCGGAACCCGGGTAGGCAGGCTGCTGGCCGTACGCAGGCACTTCCGGCTGCTGGCCGTAGGACGGATACG
Organism: Arthrobacter sp. zg-Y895; assembly: GCF_020731025.1. Classification (NCBI taxonomy): domain Bacteria; kingdom Bacillati; phylum Actinomycetota; class Actinomycetes; order Micrococcales; family Micrococcaceae; genus Arthrobacter; species Arthrobacter sp. zg-Y895. The sequence continues at coordinate 4,569 of NZ_JAJFZY010000005.1, read as the reverse complement.
CGGTGTTTCCGGTTTCACTCTGCTGGGACCCGGGGTAGGCGGACGGCGCCGACGGGGGCGGGGCATACTGGCCGCTATCCGAAGCACTATCGTTTCCTGCTGCCGGGTCGCCGCCGGGCTGCCATTCTGGTCGGTTCTCTGACACGCGGTATTCCCCCTGAAGATGAAGTGGTTAGCGTGGTCGCAACGGCGTCCATTCGACATCCATCCGACTACGCAAAGTCTGTGTGACCTACGCCAATCCTATACATTCAAGCTGAGACGTACCATCCATTCCCGGAACGGACAGCAGGCGCCCCCGCCTACTGAAAAGCGTGTCGTAGATCTCCTGTGATCTGCACGACCATTGCTAACTCAGCGGAAGCCGGAGTCGTTAAATGGAACTGTAACGTCAAAAAATCTGCGCGAAGGATGACGCCCTGAATGGTTGAACAGCTGACTACCGCTTCCAGCCTGACTCGGCTGGTCCCCGTCCATGAGCCTCCCGCCGGCCGTGAGTGGTGGCGGTCATCGGTGATCTACCAGATCTACCCGCGTTCGTTCCGCGACCTGCGTGGAGACGGAGTGGGGGACCTGCCCGGCATCACCGCCGAGATCCCCGCCCTGTCCGAACTCGACATCGACGCCATTTGGCTCTCCCCCTTCTACCGCTCCCCGCAGAAAGACGCCGGCTACGACGTCGCCGACTACTGCTCCGTGGATCCCCTCTTCGGCACCATGGAGGACTTCGACGCCCTCGTCGCCGAAGCCTCCCGCCACAACATCCGCATCATCGTGGACCTGGTCCCCAACCACTGCTCCGACCAGCACCCCCTCTTCCAAAAAGCCTTGGCCTCCCCCGCCGGTTCCCCGGAGCGGGACCTCTTCATCTTCCGCGACGGCACCGGAGACCACGGGCAAAATCCGCCCAACAACTGGCAGTCCCACTTTGGCGGCCCCGCCTGGACCCGCATCACCGAACCCGACGGCACCCCCGGACAGTGGTACCTGCACCTCTTCGACACCTCCCAGCCGGACTTCAACTGGGACAGCCCCGCCGTGCACGCCGAATTCGAGAAGATCCTGCGGTTCTGGCTGGACCGCGGCGTCGGCGGGTTCCGCGTGGATGTCGCCCACGCACTGATCAAGAAATCCGGGCTCCCGGATTGGGGCGGACGCGCGGACGGTTCCTCCTCCGACGGATACCCCGGATCCGACGCACCCATGTTCGGCCAGCCCGGCATCCACGACATCTTCCGGTCCTGGCGGAAAATCCTGGACTCCTACGACGGTGACCGGGTGCTCTGCGCCGAAGCGACCATCGACCCGATCGAGCGGCTCAGCGACTGGGTCCGGCCCGACGAAATGCACCAGACGTTCAACTTCGCCTACCTTCACCACCCCTGGCATGCGCCGGCACTGCGGCACGTCATCGAGTCCTCCCTGCAGGCCTTCGACCGCGTCGGGGCACCCACAACCTGGGTGCTGTCCAACCACGACGTCGTCCGGCACACCAGCCGCTTCGGCCTGACCGGAGCCGGTCCCCGCTCCGGGGACGGCCTCGGGCCGCGGGACGAGCAGCCTGACCTTGAACTTGGACTCGCGCGGGCCCGCGCCGCCACCTTGCTGATGCTGGCCCTGCCCGGCGGCGTCTACCTCTACCAGGGCGAGGAGCTCGGCCTGCCGGACCATACGCTGCTTCCGGATGAATTCCGCCAAGACCCCACCTTCCACCGCACCGCAGGCGTCCGGGTGGGCCGGGACGGCAACCGGGTTCCCCTGCCGTGGAAGGCGAACCTGCCCAGCTACGGATTCAGTTCCACCGGAGAGAGCTGGCTGCCGCAGCCGCCTATTTGGGGCAAGTGTTCCCGGGATATCGAGCAGCGCAACCCCGACTCCACGCTGAACCTCTACCGCAATGCCCTCGCCCTTCGCCGGGAACTGCGTCTGGGCGATGGTTCGCTGGCGTGGTGGCCGGAGCACGACGACGACGGGCTGGTCGCCTTTGTTAATGACGGCGTGCTGGTGGCCATGAACATGGGGGATGCACCGGTCCAGCTGCCCGATCTGCCGCTGCTGATGGGTAGCGCTCCGGACGCTCTCGAGGGTCCGCGGCTCCGGCCTAACCGCACCGTCTGGATGCGCTTGGACTAGTCCGGCTCACCGGGGATGGCCTTCCCGGGGTTGAGGATGCCTGCTGGATCGAACACTGCTTTCACCCTTCGCTGCAGCTCGAGCACCTCTGCCCGCTGCTCCTGCGGCAGCCAGTGAAGCTTGAACTGGCCCACTCCGTGTTCCCCGGTGATGGTTCCGCCCATTGCCAGCGCAACGGTGATGGATTCCTCCAGTGCGGCGTCCAACCGGTCGCGTCCGCCGACGTCGTCAGCCTGCACCCAGAAGGTGGGGTGCAGGTTGCCGTCTCCGGCATGGGCCACCACCTTGAGGTTGACCCGGTACTGTCCAGCCATCCGTTCCAGCTCCGCGACATACCGGACCAGCGCGGAGCGGGGGACGGCGACGTCCTCCCCTACCCGCACCTGATCCAGCACCGCGTCTCCCCGGCTGTGCCTGCGCAGTTCCACCAGCCGTTCGGCCTCCGCTGCCCCTTCCGTGCTTACCGTTCCACCCAGATCGCTGAGCACTCCTCGCACGACGTCGGCCTCGGCGTCGGCCCCGAAGCCATCCGTCTGGATCAATAACAGCGCGTCGCCCCGGGCGCGAAGGGCGCTGCCGTGGGCTTCATCCAAAGCGGTCAGGGTGGCACCGTCCAGCAGCTCCATGATGGCCGGTTGCACCCGGGCGGTGCCCACCGCCAAAACGCCGGCGGCCGCCGTCGGGAAATCAGGGAAGAAGGCGGCAATGGTTCGGATTTCGAGCGGAAGGTACCGCAGCCGCACAGTGATGCCGACAATAATGCCCAGTGTGCCTTCCGACCCGGTGAAGAGGCTGGTGAGGTCGTAGCCGGCGACTCCCTTGAAGGTCCGCTGGCCAGTGCTGATGAGCGTTCCGTCGGCCATAACGACGTCGAGGGCCAGGACGGAGTCACGGGTAACCCCGTACTTCGCGCAGCGGAGACCGCCGGCGTTAGTGGCCACATTCCCGCCAATGGTTGAGGTCAGGTAACTGGCCGGATCCGGCGCGTACATCAGCCCGTGGGCCGCCGCCGCCGCATTCAGGTCCGCGTTGATCACGCCGGGCTCGACGATGGCCACTTCATCCTGGGGATTGAGTTCCAAGATGCGGTCCATTCGGTCCAGGCAGAGGATGATGCATCCGCCTGTGGCATGTGCTCCGCCTGAGACTCCGGTACCGGCGCCGCGAGGTACCACGGCGGTGCCCGTTGCAGCGGCCCAGCGCAGCACCTCCTGCACGCCCTCCACACTGGTGGGCCAGACGACGGCCAACGGCTCTACGTAGGCCAGTACCGGACCGCAGTCGGTGGCATAGGCCGCGAGCACCTCCGGCGATGTTTCAACCAGCAGGTCCGGGCCATTGAGGGTGAGGCCGTGCAGGGCATCCAGGGACATGCCAGCAGACTACCGCGCCCCCATAAAGCGCGAGTAGCGATCCAGGATCTCCGACCATTCCCTTTGCAGCCGCTCATATTCCTGAGCCCCGTCGGGTAGCCGGTCAATGCCCGAGTGGCGGAGCGTCACCACCGTGGAACCGTCAGCCGCCGGAGCGAAGTCGACGCGTACATCCGTAGGGATCCGCGGGTCCTGGCCAGCCACCCAGTCCAATTCCAGCAACGTGTCCGGCTCCCGGGTACGTACCGTGGCCCATACCGCGGTTTCGCCGTCCGGTCCTGTCTCGGTAAGTACTCCCCCTTCAAACTCAGCGTGTGTACCTTCACCGAAGTCCGTAAGGTCCTCCGGCCACCATAAGTGAAGGTAATCCGTGAATCCGTTGAACGCTTCTTCTGCGTCTCGGGGAATCTGCCGCACCGACACTACGTCCGGAACGGACGCGCCTTGCTCCGCGTCCTTCGGATCAGGGTCGGCGGCGTGGGAAAACAGGGATGGGCTCATGCTTTCCAGCCTACCGGGGCCCGGCCTGCTGCCTAGGCTCGGGCGGCCGCAGCGGGCGGCCCAAACTGCCTGGCGGCGCTCAACAGGTTCGGCGGGTTAAACAGGTCAGGCCGGTTAAACAGGTCAGGCCGGTTAAACAGGTCAGGCCGGTTAAACAGGTCAGGCCCCGCACCAATGGTGCGGGACCTGACCCTCTGTACTAAATATTGTCCGGCGGTGACCTACTCTCCCACATCCTCCCGGATGCAGTACCATCGGCGCTGTGGGTCTTAGCTTCCGGGTTCGGAATGGGACCGGGCGTTTCCCCCACGCTATGACCGCCGTAACCCTTCTACCCGCACCCACCAAGGGTGGGAGGGGAAAACAATGGTTACAACACGTCCCGAAACCACCTCGCGTGAGGGGTGCCGGCAGTGCGGTAAATTGTGAACCCGCCCCCTGGACAAGGGGCAAGGATTCGGTGTTCCAGGGCAGCAACCAACGGTTGTTGTCCGGGAACCACATAGTGGACGCAAGCAGCATGATCTAACAACACCCTTTATACTTTGACGGACCGTTTGAA
>NZ_JAJFZY010000004.1:0-891022 GCF_020731025.1 Arthrobacter sp. zg-Y895 | reverse complement strand
TTCAAACGGTCCGTCAAAGTATAAAGGGTGTTGTTAGATCATGCTGCTTGCGTCCACTATGTGGTTCCCGGACAACAACCGTTGGTTGCTGCCCTGGAACACCGAATCCTTGCCCCTTGTCCAGGGGCGGGTTCACAATTTACCGCACTGCCGGCACCCCTCCTTGCGAGGCGGTTCCGGGACGTGTTGTAACCATTGTTTTCCCCTCCGCCCTTTTGGGGTGGGTGCGGGTAGAAGGGTTACGGCGGTCATAGCGTGGGGGAAACGCCCGGTCCCATTCCGAACCCGGAAGCTAAGACCCACAGCGCCGATGGTACTGCATCCGGGAGGATGTGGGAGAGTAGGTCACCGCCGGACAATAATTGAAGGTTGAGCCCGTACCAGTGTTGGTACGGGCTCTTCCTGTTTAACCCCCAGGACCTGCCAGGGATGCCGAAAACGGCGGGGCCGGCGTCGTGCCCCGTACCTGGACCTTGGACGCCCGGCTCCGTTGGTGTCGAGACTCACTCACCAACAGGGCGTCAATGAGGCCGGCGGAATCGGCGCCAGGCAGCACACTGCACTAGAATTACCCAGAGGCATGATCGCCTCCCATAACTTTTACATCTTCATTACAGGTACATAGTGACGAGCGACTGCAGTAATTCCGTTGGTCGGCTCACGACGAGAGGAACTCAGCAGCATGTCAGAGCAAGATAACAGGGATCAGCGGGGCAGCGACGCAAACAACGCAGCCCGGAACAGCAACTCGTCAGACCGACGCGATGACCGCGGCCGTCCCGCCACGAATGACCGTAACGCGCCCAAGCGCTTTGAAGATCGCAAGCCGTCGTTCGGCGGCCGTCCCGCTCGTGACGGCGAACGTAAGTCGTTCGGAGACCGCGGAGCAGCCGGTAAGCCGTATTCGAAGGATCGCAAGCCGTCCTTCGGCGATCGTCCCGCACGAAGCGGCGATGACCGCCGTCCCGCACGCGACGGTGAACGTAAGCCCTTCTCTGAGCGAAGCGGCGAGCGTAAGCCCTTTGGCGACCGCAGCGATCGCAAGCCGTCGTTCGGCGGCGACGATCGTCGTCCTGCCCGTGACGCCGAAGGCCGGACCCCCTTCAGCGATCGTTCTGACCGGAATGACCGTGCCAGCCGGGGGAGCGATGACCGTCGCCCGCCGCGTGATGGTGAGCGTAAGCCCTTTGGTGATCGTGGGGATCGTAAGCCGTTCTCGCGCGATGATCGTCCGCAGCGTGACAGCCGTCCGCCGCGTGATGGTGAGCGGAAGCCTTTCGGTGACCGCGGAGACCGCAAGCCGTCGTTCGGCGGCGATGACCGTCGTCCCGCACGCGATGGTGAGCGTAAGCCGTTTTCCCGCGATTCCCGTCCGCCCCGTGATGGTGAGCGGAAGTCCTTTGGCGATCGTGGGGATCGTAAGCCGTTCTCGCGCGATGATCGTCCGCAGCGTGACAGCCGTCCGCAGCGTGACAGCCGTCCGCCGCGCGACGGTGAGCGGAAGCCCTTCGGCGACCGCGGCGATCGTCCGCAGCGTGATTCCCGTCCGCCGCGCGATGGTGAGCGTCGTTCCTTTGGTGATCGCGGTCCGTCCGCTGAGCGTAAGCCTTTCGGTGACCGCGGAGACCGCAAGCCGTCGTTCGGCGGCGATGACCGCCGTCCCGCACGCGACGGTGAGCGTAAGCCGTTCTCCCGCGATTCCCGTCCGCCCCGTGATGGTGAGCGGAAGTCTTTCGGTGACCGCGGGGATCGTAAGCCGTTCTCGCGCGATGATCGTCCGCAGCGTGACAGCCGTCCGCCGCGCGACGGTGAGCGTAAGCCTTTCGGCGACCGCCCCTCACACGGTTCCGACCGTCCGTCGTTCCGCCGTGATGACGCCCCGGCAGCACCTCGTCCCCGTAATGCCAAGGACCTGCGCAGCGCCAACCGGCCCGACCGCGAACGCTCACCGGAAATCGATGAGGACGTTACAGGGCAGGAGCTGGACAAGGTCACCCGTGCCCAGCTGCGCAACTTGGAGGAAGTAAACAGCGAGTGGGTCGCCAAGCACCTGGTGATGGCCGGTCGCTTGATTGACGACGAGCCTGAGCTGGCTTTCCAGCATGCACTGGCCGCCAGCCGACGCGGCGGACGCATGGCAGTGGTCCGCGAAGCTGTCGGCCTGACCGCCTATGCAGCCGAGCACTTCGGTGAAGCCCTGCGCGAGTTCCGCACCTACCGCCGGATCAGCGGCTCCAATGCCTACCTGCCGATGATGGCCGACTGCGAACGCGGTCTGGGCCACCCGGAAAAGGCACTGGACATGGCCCGGTCCGACGACGCCAAGGACCTGGACACCGCCGGTCAGGTAGACCTCGCCATCGTCGTCTCCGGCGCCCGCATGGACATGGGCCAGTTCGACGCTGCTGTTGCCGCACTGGAGATCCCGCAGCTGGACCGTAACCGGGCCTTCTCCTACAGCCCCCGGCTGTTCCGTGCGTACGCGGACGCCCTGGAGGTTGCCGGCCGCAACGAAGAAGCACAGAAGTGGCAGAAGCAGGCCCTGCGGGCTGACGAAGCCCTGGGCTTCGGCGACTTTGCAGAGCCGGAAATCTTCGACCTGGTCCCTGAGGAAGAAGAACGCCCCAAGCGCCGTCCCGAGGCCCGCGAGGACCGCTCCGGCGCCTACTTCGCACCGGCCGAGGAAGCCCCGAAGGACAACCTCGACCCGTCCGACGACATCGACGCGCTGCCCAGCGACGAGCAGGAAAACCTGCTCACAGAGGACAGCGACGTTAATGACGACGGCGAGGCCGTGGAAGTCGTAGTCTCGGACTTCGATTACGACGACGATGAGGACGAGGAAACCCCTCGTGAAGACGCCGACGAGACGGAGCAGCAGCGCACCGATGGCTAATCCTTCACTGGTCTCCGGTTACGACGCGGTCTTTTCCGATCTGGACGGCGTTGTCTACGCCGGACCGCACGCTATTCCGGGGGCCGTGGAGGCCCTCGGCCGGCTGGCTGATGAATCGGTCCAGCTTGCCTACATCACCAACAACGCATCGCGCTCCTCGGAAACTGTTGCCGCCCACCTGCGCGAACTCGGAGCACCCGCCACCGCGGAAAACGTGTTCGGGTCCGCGCAGGCGGGTGCGGAGCTCCTGGCAACCAAGGTTGCCCCGGGAGCCAAGGTCCTGGTCACCGGCAGCGCGACCCTGGCCGCCGCCGTCGACGCGGTGGGCATGGTGCGCGTTGCCTCAGCCGACGACGCTCCCGACGCCGTTATCCAGGGGTTTGATCCCTCCCTGGGATGGGCCGACCTGGCTGAGGCGGCCTTCGCCGTAGGACGCGGAGCTGTCTGGGTGGCCACGAACACGGATCTCTCCATCCCACAGGCCCGCGGCATTGCGCCCGGCAACGGGACACTGGTGGCCGCCGTCGGCGCCGCCACGGGTCGGGTTCCTTTCGTTGCCGGCAAGCCTGAAGCTCCGCTGTTTACGACGGCGGCACGCCACCTGGACGTTCACCGCCCTCTGGTGGTGGGGGACCGGCTGGACACGGACATCCTGGGCGGCACCAATGCCGGTTTCGATACCGCGCTGGTACTCACCGGCGTCGACACCCCGCTGACGGCGCTGGCCGCACGGACGCAGGAGCGGCCCGTGTACCTCATTGAGAACCTCGAAGCGCTGTTTGAACCGTATCCGGTACCCGTTTTCGAGAGCGGGCAGTACCGCTGCGGCGCAGCTGCCGCCTGGGTGGAGGACACCGCTCTGGTCATTGCCGGCGATTCCTCGGACCTGGACAGCTGGCGCGCCGGCTGCGCCGCCTGGTGGGCCGCCTTCCCGGAGTTGGAATCGGCCCAGGCTCCCGAGATCCGCTGGACTGTCACCGCCCGCGGTTAGGCTTCCAAGAGAAGCTCCGTTCATCATTTACGCATTCACCGTCAATGCATCCAGCATGCAACCGCAGGAGGAAGACCGATGCCTGAATCCCAGCCGTCAAAGCCATGGCCGCAGACACCGGTCTCCACGGACGACGCCGCCGTCGATTCCCTGCTCGACGCCCTCGATCCGCTGGGTGCCCAGCCCGTGGCCGGCCACGCAGCGGTCTACCGGGAGCTGCACGATGCCCTGCTCACCGAACTGAACACCGAACCCCCGGCAGCGCCACCGGCGCCCGGCGACCACCTCGGGACTGCAGGCTAGGCATGCCCAGGCTCGACCAGGAACTCGTCACCCGAGGACTCGCCCGCTCCCGGACCCAGGCCGCCAAGCTGATTGCCGCAGGGCGGGTGCTGCGCGCCGGGAAACCCGCCGTCAAACCGTCGGCACCGGTGGATGCCGGCGAACGCCTTGTGGTGCTCGACGACGGTCTGCCGGACTATGTCAGCCGCGCCGGGCACAAGCTGGCCGGCGCACTTGCTGCCTTCCCTGCCGTGCAGCCGAACGGACTGCGCTGCCTGGACGCCGGCGCCTCCACCGGAGGCTTCACCGACGTCCTGCTCCGCTCCGGAGCCGCACACGTGGCCGCCGTCGACGTCGGGCACGGGCAGCTGGTGGAACCGCTGCGGCAGGATCCCCGGGTCAGTGTCTACGAGGGCATGAATGTGCGTTACCTCGACCCAGCGGACATCGGGGGGACCGTTGACCTGACGGTGGCGGATCTGTCGTTCATCTCCCTGACGATGGTCGTTGGACCGTTGGCGGCCGCCACCCGCCCCGGCGGAAGCCTGCTGCTGATGGTGAAACCCCAGTTCGAGGTGGGGCGTGAGAGGCTGGACCGGACGGGGGTCGTCACCGATCCGCTCCAGCACCGCTCGGCCGTAACGTCCGTAGCGGCGGCCGCGCTCGGTGCGGGGTTGGACATCGCAGGCATTGCACCGAGCCCGCTTCCCGGCCAGAACGGCAACGTGGAGTTCTTTATGTGGCTGCAGGTGCCCCGGCAGCACTCCGCCTCCACAGCTGACCAAACCGCGGGAAGCGAGCATGGCGCCGGCCCGTCGTCGGCCGCTGCCGCCGCCGACCTGGTAGATACGGCGTTTGCCGGGTTTGCGGAGCGGAAGCCCGCCGTAGAAGACTGACGGATGGGCATGCCGCAGGCATTCACCCGTAGGACGAAGAGGATGAAGACGGACATGAGCAGACGCATACTGGTTTTGGCCCACACCGGGCGGCGGGCCGCCATGACCGCTGCCCAGGAAGCCTGCACCCAGCTTCATTCCTCCGGACTTGTTCCGGTGATGCGGCGGAGCGACCTTGAAGACATCCAGGCGGAATACGGAGTGCTCACCGCCCCCACGGAAATCCTCGACGAGGATGTTGCACTGGACGACGTAGACCTGGGCATGGTGCTTGGAGGCGACGGGACCATCCTGCGTGCCGCGGAACTGGTCCGCGGAACCAGCGTGCCCCTGCTGGGCGTAAACCTCGGACACGTAGGCTTCCTGGCCGAAAGTGAGCGTGCGGACCTCGCCCAGACCGTCCACTGGGTGGTGGAACGGGCCTACACGGTTGAAGAACGCATGACCATTGACGTCAAGGTCTGGCTCGGCGGAGAACTCGTCGCCCGGACGTGGGCGCTGAACGAGGCAGCCGTGGAAAAGGCCGACCGCCAGCGGATGCTCGAAGTGGTCATTGAAGTAGATGCCCGCCCCATCAGCTCCTTTGGATGCGACGGTGTCGTACTGGCCACGCCCACCGGCTCCACCGCCTACGCCTTCTCCGCCGGCGGCCCCGTGGTCTGGCCCGAGGTGGAAGCCCTGCTGCTGGCACCCATCAGCGCGCACGCTCTGTTCGCCAAGCCGTTGGTCGTGTCGCCGGCGTCCGTACTGGCGGTGGAGATCCTGACCCGTACCGACGCTGCCGGTGTGCTCTGGTGCGACGGCCGGCGCAGCGTCGATCTGCCGCCGGGATCACGCGTGGAAGTGACCCGGTCCAAGACACCCGTCCGCCTGGCACGCACGCATCTCACCCCGTTCTCGGAGCGGCTGGTCCGTAAGTTCCAGCTGCCCACCCACGGATGGCGCGGACCGGCTCCGGTACCCGCCGTCGGGACCCAGCTCAGCCCTGCAGCAGACCAGGCGGATCCTCGCGGGAACCGTGCCGACGGCGGCGCAGCAAATGCCCGGCCGGCAGCCAGGGACGCAGCAGTTTCGGACAGCGGAGGCATTGTCGAATGATTGAGGAAATCCGTATCCGGGACCTCGGTGTCATCACCGACGCCACCCTGGACCTAGGCCCGGGGTTCACTGTGGTGACCGGTGAAACCGGCGCCGGCAAGACCATGGTCATTACCGCACTGGGACTGCTCCTGGGTGCACGTTCCGACGCCGGTGCCGTCCGCATTGGTGCCAAGTCCGCCGTCGCCGAGGCGCTCGTGCATGTGGATCCGCAGAGCGCAGCGGCCATCCGTGCGGCCGAGGCAGGAGCCGAACTCGAAGAGTACGACGGCGCCGCCGAACTTACGCTGGTCCGTACCGTCAATGCAGACGGCCGCAGCCGTGCACATGTGGGCGGACGGTCGGCTCCGGTGGGCGTGCTGGCGGAAGTCGGAGAGCATCTGGTGGTGGTCCATGGACAGACCGACCAGCTGCGCCTGAAGAGCGCTGCAGCCCAACGGGAGGCGCTGGACAAGTACGCCGGTTCCCCGCTTGCTGCCGAACTCGGCACCTACCGCGAGGATTACGCCCGCTGGCGGACTGCGGCAAAGGAACTCGCGGAACTGCGGGACCAGGCCCGGGACCGGCTGCGCGAAGCCGAATACCTGACTGCCGCGCTGGAGGAAATCGAGGCGGTGGATCCGCAGCCGGGAGAGGACGATTCCCTCAAGGCGGAGGCCATGCGCCTGAGCAACCTCGAGGAACTGCGCACCGCCGCGGTGAGCGCCCACGCGGCCCTGATCGCGGACGACTTTGCCGACGGCGGCGACGCCACGTCGCTGGTGGACGCAGCCAAGCGGCAGCTGGAATCGGCAGGGGAGCACGATCCGGCCCTGGCCGCTTCCGGGCAGCGCCTGGCCGAGGTGGGATATATCCTGGCCGACATCGCCACCGAGCTTGCCAGCTACGGGGCTTCACTGGACTCCGAGGGACCGGAACGGCTGGCCGAGGTGGAGTCCCGCCGGGCGGAACTGGCAGGCCTGGTCCGCAAATACGCCCCCTCGATCGACGGGGTCCTGGAGTGGAGCGGCGAAAGCGCCAAACGCCTCGCCGAACTCAGCTCCGACGATTCCCGGATCGAAGCCCTGGAGGCGGAGATCGGCGCCCTTGGCGAACGCCTGGCAACCCGCGGTGCGGCCCTGACCAAACTGCGGACCGAGGCGGCCGCGGAACTCGCCCAGCGGGTCAGTGGCGAACTCACGGCCCTGGCGATGAAGGACGCCAACCTGGTCATCGAGGTGGAACCCACGGGGGAGCCGGGACCGCACGGCGCCGACAGCATTTCCTTCCTGCTCGCACCGCATCCCGGTGCCCCGGCCCGCCCGCTGGGGAAGGGTGCCTCCGGCGGTGAACTCTCGCGCGTAATGCTGGCGATCGAAGTGGTCCTGGCCGCGGTGGATCCGGTCCCCACCTTCATCTTCGACGAAGTGGATGCAGGCGTCGGCGGCAAGGCGGCGGTCGAGATCGGCCGCCGGCTGGCCATGCTGGCGAAGCATGTGCAGGTGATCGTCGTGACCCACCTTCCGCAGGTGGCTGCGTTCGCCGATCATCACATCCGCGTGATCAAAACCTCCACGGCAGCCGACGACGGTTCGGGCGTCACCGCCAGCGACGTCCGGGTGCTGGGCCAGGAGGAGCGGATCAAGGAACTCGCCCGGATGCTTGCCGGGCAGGAGGATTCGGCGTCGGCCCGTGCCCACGCCGAGGAACTGCTGGATTCAGCGGGGCATCTTCAGTGAAGTCCCGCAGGAATCCAGACACAGGTCAAACCCGAAACGACAAAAGGTGATAGGCTCGAACTCCGTGGTGCAGCGATCAAATTCCAGGTTTCCCAAGTCGTCTTCTACGACCAAACACATCTTCGTCACCGGTGGCGTGGCGTCCTCACTTGGCAAGGGACTGACAGCGTCAAGTCTCGGCCATTTGTTGAGGTCGCGCGGCATAGCGGTGACCATGCAGAAGCTCGATCCGTATTTGAATGTGGATCCGGGCACAATGAACCCCTTCCAGCACGGCGAAGTCTTCGTGACCGACGACGGCGCCGAGACCGACCTCGACATCGGACACTACGAGCGGTTCCTTGATGAGAGCCTCGACGGCTCCGCCAACGTAACCACCGGCCAGGTGTACTCGACGGTCATCGCCAAGGAGCGCCGCGGCGAATACCTCGGCGACACGGTCCAGGTCATTCCTCACATCACCGACGAGATCAAGCGCCGGATGCGCCTGCCCTCCGAGGCGAAGAAGACCCCCGACGTCATCATCACCGAAATCGGCGGCACGGTGGGCGACATCGAGTCCCAGCCGTTCCTGGAAGCGGCCCGCCAGGTCCGCCAGGACATCGGCCGCAGCAACGTCTTCTTCCTGCATGTTTCCCTCGTGCCGTACATCGGCCCGTCGCAGGAACTGAAGACCAAGCCGACCCAGCACTCCGTGGCCGCCCTGCGGTCCATCGGCATCCAGCCGGACGCGATTGTCATCCGTTCGGACCGTCCGGTGCCCGATGCCATGCGCAACAAGATCGGTCGCATGTGCGACGTCGATGTTGATGCCGTCATCGGCTGCCCGGATGCCCCGAGCATCTACGACATCCCCAAGACCCTTCACTCCCAGGGCCTGGACGCGTACATCGTCCAGCACCTGGACCTGAAGTTCAAGGACGTCAACTGGACCAAGTGGGACCGCCTGCTTGAATCCGTGCACAACCCGAAGCACCACGTGGACATTGCCCTCGTGGGCAAGTACGTGGATCTGCCGGACGCCTACCTGTCGGTTACCGAAGCACTGCGTGCCGGCGGTTTCGCCAACAAGGCCAAGGTCAATATCCGCTGGGTGCCCTCGGATGACTGCGATACCCCCGAAGGTGCAGCCAAGGCCCTGGCCGGCGCGGACGCCATCTGCGTTCCCGGCGGCTTCGGTATCCGCGGCCTCGAGGGCAAGCTCGGCGCCCTGACCTACGCCCGTGAGAACAAGCTTCCGACGCTGGGCCTGTGCCTTGGCCTGCAGTGCATGGTCATTGAATACGCCCGCAACGTGGTTGGCCTGGAAGGCGCTTCCTCCTCCGAGTTCGAACCGGATACCCAGTACCCGGTTATCGCCACCATGGCCGAGCAGAAGGACATTGTTGCCGGCGGCGGCGACATGGGCGGCACCATGCGCCTGGGCCTGTGGGACGCGAAGCTGGAACCGGAATCCGTGGTTGCCAAGACCTACGGCAAGACGGAGGTGGCCGAGCGCCACCGCCACCGCTACGAGGTCAACAACCAGTACCGCGACCAGATTGCCGACGCAGGCCTGGTGTTCTCCGGAACCACCACTGACGGCGGCCTGGTGGAGTTCGTCGAGCTTCCGGCCGATGTGCACCCGTACTACGTGTCTACGCAGGCACACCCGGAGCTCAGCTCCCGTCCGACGCGTCCGCACCCGCTGTTCGCCGGACTCGTCAAGGCTGCCCTGGCCCACCAGAGCGGCAAGGCCTAGCCATGGCACCGGGGTTCGCCGACGAACAAAGCCCGCGCCCGCTGCTGGAATCGGAAACGGTTTACAGCGGTCCGGTGTGGGACGTGGTCAAGGAGAAATTCCTCCTGACCGACGACGGCGAACCCCTGGTCCGTGACTACATCGCCCACCCGGGGGCGGTGGCCATCCTGGCCATGAACGACGCCGGGCAGGTGCTGCTGATCAACCAGTACCGGCACCCGGTCCGGATGACCCTATGGGAAATCCCGGCCGGGCTGCTGGACGTGGACGGTGAAGACTTCCAGGTCGGCGCCGCACGCGAACTGGCCGAGGAAGCAGACCTGGAAGCCTCCGAGTGGCAGGTCCTCACGGACCTGTTCCTCTCACCCGGCTCCTCCCGGGAAGCCCTGCGCATCTACCTGGCCCGCGGCATCTCCGAGGTCCCGGAGGCACAGCGGCACACCAGGACCCATGAGGAAGCCGAAATTACTACCGCATGGGTGGATTTGGATGAGGCTGTGCAGGCAGCCCTGCAGGGACGCATGCACAGCCCTTCCGCAGTGGCCGCCGTCCTGGCCGCCGCCGTCGCCCGCGGCAACGGGTACCGCGACCTGCGGCCCGCCGACGCTCCGTGGCCCGAACACCACTCGCAGCACTCCTCCTGGGCCAACGGCCCCGTGCGCTAGGAACCACAATGCCCGGCGCTGATGCTGATGCCAGTTCTACGAATAACGACACCGTTGCCATTCGCCTGCACGGATCCCTGAACCCCACCCTCAAGCTGGACCTGGAATCGGAAGAGGCCCGCAGGCTGCGGGACGCAGACCTGGCCGAGCTGGACCGGACCGGATCCATGCAGCCGCCGCCCCGGAACCCGGCGGTCCCGGAGCCCGGGACCGAGGCCGAACCAAACCCGGCGCCCGCCCGCAAACCCCGAGCCGCATCCGCCCCCAAGCCTGCCACCCAGGCACGCTCCCGGGCTGCAACCATGATTTCGGCGGCTGAGGAACTGCGCTCCACGCCGGCCGGACGGGCCATCGGCAGCTATCTGCAGCACATGGCCGTTGAACGCGGGCTGGCGGTCAATACCCTCGATGCCTACCGCCGGGACCTGCTGCGGTACGCCCGCTTCCTGAGTGCCCGGGGAGTGGAGGATATTTCGCGGATCTCCCGCCACGACGTCACAGCGTTTGCCCAATCGATTTCCGAAGGCTCAGACGGTGCCTCCGCACTGAGCGTCCGCTCCGCTGCCCGCACCATCGTGGCGGTACGCGGACTGCACCGGTTCTGGGCGCTCGAAGGCATGACCGCCGCCGATCCGGCGTCGGACGTACACCCGCCCATGCCGGGCAAGCGGCTGCCCAAAGCGATCAGCGTCAATGAGGTCACGCGCATCCTGGAGGCTGTCAGCCTTGATACGCCCTCCGGGCTGCGGGACCGCGCCCTGCTGGAGTTCCTGTACTCCACCGGAGCGCGCATCAGCGAGGCCGTGGGTCTGGACGTCGATGACCTGTCGCTGGAGCGTATCCCGGCCAAGGGGCCGGATGTCGTGCGGCTGTTCGGCAAGGGCTCCAAGGAACGGCTGGTTCCGCTCGGTTCCTATGCCGCCCGAGCCCTGGACGAGTACCTGGTCCGCGGACGCCCGGCGGCCTCGGCCAAGGGCAAAGGGACACCTGCCCTCTTCCTGAATGCCCGCGGCGGACGGCTGTCCCGGCAAAGCGCCTGGACCATCTTGAAGAACGCCGCCGAGAAGGCCGATATCGGCCGGGATGTTTCGCCGCACACCCTGCGGCATTCGTTCGCCACGCACCTGCTCGAAGGCGGTGCGGATGTCCGCGTGGTCCAGGAGCTGCTCGGCCATGCCTCGGTGACCACTACGCAGGTCTATACGCTGGTGACGGCGGAAACACTGCGCGAGGTCTACGCCGCAGCCCACCCGCGGGCACTGTAGTGGAGTTCCGCGCCGCGCCGGTTGTCCTCTGCTTCCTGTTCCGGGAGACGCCGGACGGTCCGCAGGTGCTGATGGGATTGAAGAAGACCGGCTTCGGTCTCGGCCGGGTCGTGACCCTGGGCGGACACATCGAAGCCGGAGAAACCCCGGAGCAGGCCGCCGTGCGCGAGGTGGAGGAAGAATCCGGCGTCATAGTCGCGGAGAACGATCTGCAGCCGGCCGGGACCATCGAGTGGATTTTCCCGGCGCAGCCCGGCCTGGACATGTCCACCGTGCTGTTCCGTGCACTCCGTTGGAACGGCGAACCAGCGGAATCTGACGAGATCCTTCCGGCCTGGTATCCCGCCGGGGACATGCCCTACGCCAACATGTGGCCGGATTCGGCCCTCTGGATGCCCCGCTTTCTGGCCGGCGAATATTTCAACGCTGTCATCACTATCGCGGACGACAACGTCAACGTAGCCAGCGTCGTCTTTTCCTAGCAGGCGACCTCAAACCCGGTGTGGGAATGCGGGTTGTGGAGCAGTGCGGACTCGGAGAAGGGGACCGGGGATACGGCGACCCCAGGGAGGATCAGAGGCTCCGGCGCGGCGAGGCTCTGGATGGCGCCGGGCCCCCAATAAGGCGGCCGCGGGGAAGGCACAGGGGACCCCGGATAAGGCGGCTTTAATATTCTCCGCGAGCTCTGCGAGCGGGGAATTTCGTTGCCGCCGTTCCGGGGCCCCCGGCGGGGCCCCCGGCGGGGCCCTCGTTGGGGCCCCCGATGGTGCCCCGGCGCCGGCCCCCAACGGGACCCGGCGCCAGCCAAAAGGACGAAACCTACGGCAGGTGCCGCTCCTCGGCCCCGTTGTATTCGCTCAGCGGGCGGATCAGGGAGTTGGCTTCGAGCTGCTCCATGATGTGCGCCGTCCACCCGGTGATCCGGGCGGCCACGAACAGCGGTGTGAACGTCAGCGTGTCGAAGCCCATCAGGTGGTAGACCGGGCCGGCCGGGTAGTCCAGGTTCGGCAGGATGTTCTTGCGCTCACCCATGGCCGATTCCAGGGCCGTGTACAGCTCGCCCATGTCCGGACGGTCGTAGTACTTGACCATGTTGTCCAGGGCGGCCTTCATGGTCGGCACGCGGGAGTCGCCGTTCTTGTAGACCCGGTGGCCGAAGCCCATGATCTTCTTCTTCTCCGCCAGCGCCTCGTCCAGCCAGGCAGCCGCGTGGGCCGCGACGTCGCCGTCGGCCGCGCTCTCGGTGATCTCCGCGAACGTGTGCATTACTGCTTCGTTCGCGCCGCCGTGCAGCGGGCCCTTGAGCGCGCCGATGGCACCGGTCACGGCCGAGTGCAGGTCCGAAAGCGTGGAGGTGATGACGCGGGCGGTGAAGGTGGACGCGTTGAAGGAGTGCTCCGCGTACAGGATCATCGAGACGTTGAAGGCCTCCACAACCTCGGGGGCGGCTTCCTCGCCGAAGGTCATCCAGAGGAAGTTCGCGGAGTAGTCCAGGTCGTCGCGCGGTTCCACGACGTCCTCGCCGCGGCGGCGGCGCTGGTCGTAGGCGACGACGGCGGGCATTGCCGCGAAGAGGCTCACGGCCTTGTCCATGTTGGCCTGGACGGAGGAATCCCCGGCCTGCTCGTGGGACGCGCCCAGCACGGATGCCGCGGTACGGCAGACGTCCATCGGGTGGCAGGTCACGGGCAGCGCGTCAATGACGGCCTTCAGTTCGGGGGTGAGGGCGCGCTGGCTGCGTTCCCCTTCGGTGAATTCGGCCAGCTGTCCCTCGGTGGGAAGCTCGCCGTTCCACAGCAGATAGGCCACCTCTTCGAAACTGCAGCGGGCGGCGAGTTCCTGGACGGGATAGCCGCGGTACAGCAGGGAATTGGTTTCCGGGTTGACCTTGGAAACGCGGGTGGTGTCTACGAGTACCCCCGCCAGGCCCTTGTGGATCTGGGTGTCTGTCATTGGTGCTGACTCCTTCGTCGTGCAGGGAAATGCGGAGCGGGTCCTAGCGGGTGCCCGGAACCTGGAAGTTGAAAACGGACGTGTCGAACTGGTTGTACGCCTCATAATCCACCAGTTCGTACAAACGCGCACGCGTGAGCATATTGGGTACATCGGCCTGCTGGGTGCCGTGCGCCTTGATGGTCTCCAGCGTGCGTTCGGCGGCACCCATGGCGCTGCGCAGCAGGGTGACCGGGTAGATCACCATGTTCACGCCTGCCGAGGCCAGCTCGTCGTAGGTGAACAGGTCGCTCTTGCCGAACTCGGTCATGTTCGCCAGGATCGGCACGTCGACGGCGGCACGGATGGCCGCGAACTCCTTCAGGGACTTCATTGCCTCCGGGAAGATGGCGTCCGCTCCGGCGTCGACCAGGGCGCGGGCACGGTCCTGTGCCGCTTCCAGGCCGTCCACGGCGCGGATGTCGGTGCGGGCCATGATCAGGAAGTTCGGATCCCGGCGCGCATCGGCTGCTGCGCGGATGCGCTTGACCGCGGTATCGGTGTCCACCACGTTCTTGCCGTCCAGGTGCCCGCAGCGCTTGGGGTTGAACTGGTCCTCGATGTGGCAGCCGGCGAGGCCGGCGTTTTCGAGTTCCTGGATGGTGCGGGCCACGTTCATCGGTTCGCCGAAGCCGGTGTCTGCGTCCACGATGGCCGGGAGGTTCGTCATCCGGGCAATCTGTCCGGCGCGGGTGGCCACTTCGGTGAGCGTGGTCAGGCCGATGTCCGGCAGGCCCAGGTCATTGGCCAGGACGGCGCCGGAGATGTACACGCCGTCGAACCCTTTTTCCTCGATCAGGCGTGCCGAGAGCGGGTTGAAGGCGCCCGGGAACTGCTGCAGGGTGCCGGAGGCCAGTCCTTCGCGGAAGGCAATCCGCTTGGCCTCGGGGGTTACGGAGGAGTACAGCATTTAGAAGAGTCCCTTCGGTGCGGCGGCGGTGTCGATGACGCCCTCGGCAGCGGTGATGTTCAGCTGGTCCAGCTGGCCGGCGGCCAGTTCGGGCAGCCGCTGGACAGTGGTGAGGAAGCGGTCGATTTCCTCGGCGGAGACCAGGCCTTCGGCCAGGGTGCGGAACTTGTTGATGTACTGCTCGCGGGTGAACGGCTTGGCACCGAGCGGGTGGGCATCGGCGACGGCGATCTCGTCGGTGATGACGGTGCCGTCGGTCAGCACGATGGTCACCTTGCCGCCGAAGGCCTTTTCGCTGATGTCCAGCGAGTGGTAGCGGCGGGTCCATTCCGGATCCTCCACGGTGGTGACCTTGTGCCACAGCTCAACGGTGTCCGGGCGGCCGGCGCGTTCGGGGGAGTAGGAGTCCACGTGGTGCCAGGCGCCGTCCTGCAGGGCGACGGTGAAGATGTACGGGATCGAGTGGTCCAGGGTTTCGCGCGAGGCGGTGGGATCGTACTTCTGCGGATCGTTGGCGCCGGAGCCGATCACGTAGTGGGTGTGGTGCGAGGTGGCGATCAGGACGCTTTCCACGTTGGCCGCTTCCGCTGCCTCGGGGTGCTCGGCGTGGATCCTGCGGGCCAGGTCGATCCAGGCCTGGGCCTGGTATTCGGCGGAGTGTTCCTTGGTGTAGGTGTCCAGGATGGCCCGCTTTGCTTCGCCGTTTTCGGGCAGCGGCACTTCGTAGGCGGCGTCGGGGCCGTCCAGCAGCCAGGCAATGACGCCGTCTTCACCCTCGTAGATGGGGGTGGGGGAGGTCTGGCCGCGCATGGCCCGGTCCACGGCCTCGACGGCCATCTTGCCGGCGAACGCCGGAGCGTGTGCCTTCCAGGTGGAGATCTCGCCCTTGCGGGACTGGCGGGTGGCCGTGGTGGTGTGCAGGGCCTGGCCGACGGCCTGGAAGATGGTGTCGACGTCGAGCCCCAGCAGGGTGCCGATGCCGGCGGCTGCGGACGGGCCGAGGTGGGCCACGTGGTCGATCTTGTGCTTGTGGAGGCAGATGGCCTTGGCCAGGTTGACCTGGATTTCGTAGCCGGTGGCGATGCCGCGGATCAGGTCCCGGCCCGAGGCGCCGGTGTGCTGTGCGACGGCGAGGACGGGCGGGATGTTGTCTCCGGGGTGGGAGTACTCGGCGGCCAGGAAGGTGTCGTGGTAGTCCAGTTCGCGCACGGCCACGCCGTTGGCCCAGGCCGCCCATTCGGGGGAGGTCTTGGCGAGCACGCCGAACACGGAGGCGCCCTTGCCGTGGGCGGAGGGGGAGAAGGACAGTGCCTGGGCGCGGGCGGCGACAATCGGACCGCGGTTCAGGGATGCGACGGCCACGGAGGCGTTGTCGATGATGCGGTTGATGACCATGTCCGTGACGTCGTCAGTGACCTCGACGGGATCGGCGGCAACTTTGGCGATCTTGTAGGCCAGCTGGTCTTCGCGGGCCAGCTTTTCGTCGCTGCGGTAGACGCGTACTTTGTTCAGGTTCAAGGTGTTGTCCTTATCTCGGGGGTGGTGATCCGGGCGGATCGAAGGTGTTCAAGGCTTTTGTGCAGGTGGACCGATACCGAGGCGCTCGCCAGGTCCGGGTCGCCGGTTGCCACGGCGGCGGCGATGGTGGCGTGTTCGCCGGCGGTTTCCAGCAGCCGTTCGGGGTTGTCCTTGGCCAGGCGCCGTACCCGGGCCAGGTGCAGCCGGACGTTGCCCAGCGCCTGCGTGAGGTAGGAATTCGCGGCGGCGGTGTCGATGGCGGCGTCGAGTTCGGCCACCAGCTCGTAGTAGCCGCTGCGGTTCTGCCGGTCCGAGGTGCTGATGAGGCTGCCTGCCGCGCGGAAGCGGGACTGCAGCTCTTCAAAGACCACTGCCTGCCCGCGTACGGCTGCAAGGGCTGCGCTTTTGCATTCCAGTGCCTGGCGCAGTTCAAAGAGCTCGGCGACGGTGTCGAGGGAGATGCCGGTAACGACGACGCCGCGTCCGCTGTGCGGGGCGGCCAGGCCGTCCGCGGTCAGCCGGCTCAGTGCTTCCCGCAGGGGAGTGCGGGAAATACCGAGGCGTGCGGACTGCTCCACTTCGCCCAGGACGGTGCCCGGCGGGAGCCGCCACTCCACGATGTCCTGCCGCAGGGCGGCGTACGCACGGTCACTTGCCCGCATAGTGCGCCTCCTCACGACTGATAACTGCGTCACGTTACCCGTCAGTGTATACATGAGCTGGCTCATATGCGTACTGTGGAGCCACAGAAGGCACCCGGGAGGCGTCGCTGTATACACAATCGCCCTTGTGAGGCCCGCAGAGCATCAATTAGCATGGCGGGTCCCACTGGAATCAAGGAGGATTCATGGACGCGCAGAGCACCGGAGCCTACGAACGGGCGTATGCCCGCAGCAGCACCGATCCGGAAGGTTTCTGGCTGGGCGCCGCCGCCCTGGTGGACTGGGACACGCCGCCCGCCCGCGCCCTCGAGGACGCCAAGGCGCCGCTGTACTCCTGGTATCCGGAGGCGGAGCTCAATACCTCCTTCAACGCCCTGGACCGCCACGTGGCCGCCGGCCGCGGAGACACCGCGGCCCTGATCTATGACTCCGCCATGCTCGGCACCAGCCGCACCTATACCTACAGCCAGTTGCTCGCCGAGGTGGAACGCTTCGCCGGCGTGCTGCGCGGGCTCGGCGTCGGCCCCGGCGACCGCGTGATCATCTACCTGCCGATGATCCCCGAAGCCGTGATCGCGATGCTGGCCACCGCCCGGCTGGGCGCGGTCCACTCCGTGGTGTTCGGCGGATTCGCCCCGCGGGAGCTCGCGGCCCGGATCGACGACGCCGGTCCCACGGTCATCGTGACGGCCAGCGGCGGACTCGAACCCAAGCGCGCGGTTGAATACCTGCCGGCCGTCGCCGAGGCCCTGGAAACCGCCACGCACCGGGTGGCCGCCGTCGTCGTGGCCGAACGGACTGGCTTCACGGCTACCCGCGAGGAGTTTGACGGCACCGGCGGGGCGGCCTGGCATGACTGGAATGCGCTCGCCGCAGACGCCGTGCCCGCCGGGCCGGTCTCCGTGGCCGCCGCCGATCCGCTGTACATCCTCTACACCTCCGGCACCACGGGCTCGCCCAAGGGCGTGGTGCGGGACAACGGCTCCCACGCGGTGGCGATGGCCTGGTCCATGGAGAACATCTACGGGGTGGGACCGGGACAGGTGATGTGGACGGCTTCCGACGTCGGCTGGGTGGTGGGCCACTCCTACATCGTCTACGGGCCGTTGATCGCCGGCGCCACCACCGTGCTGTACGAGGGCAAGCCCGTGGGCACCCCGGACGCCGGTGCGTTCTGGCGGGTGGCCGCGGAGCACGGCGTCGACGTCCTGTTCACCGCGCCCACCGCGCTGCGGGCCATCCGCAAGGCCGACCCCGACGCCGTCGAACCGGGCCGTCACGATCTCTCCCGGCTGCGGCACCTCTTTGCCGCCGGCGAGCGCCTGGACCCGGCCACGCTGGAGTGGGCGGAGGCTGCGCTCGGGGTGCCGGTGATTGACCACTGGTGGCAGACCGAAACCGGCTGGGCCATCTGCGCCAACCCCGTGGGACTGGAGGAGCTGCCGGTCAAGGCCGGGTCACCCACCGTCCCGGTTCCCGGGTTTGCCGTGCGCGTGCTCGGGCCGGACGGGAAGCGGGTACCGGCGGGGACGGAGGGCAACATCGCCCTGGAACTGCCGCTCCCGCCGGGAACCCTGCAGACCCTCTGGGGCAGCGACGAACGCTACCGGGCGGCGTACCTGGAGGTTTTCGACGGCTACTACGCCACCGGGGACTCGGGCTACGTGGACGAGGACGGCTACGTGTTCGTGATGGGCCGTACCGACGACGTCATCAACGTCTCCGGCCACCGGCTCTCCACCGGTGCCATGGAACAGGCGGTGGGCTCCCATCCGGCCGTCGCCGAAGCCGCGGTAATCGGCATCGCCGATCCCGTGAAGGGCCAGCGCCCGTCCGGCTACGTGGTGTTGAAGGCAGGAGCGGAGATCGACGCCGACGTGCTGCGTGCCGAACTGGTCGAACGGGTGCGCTCGCAGATCGGCCCGGTGGCGGACTTCAAGGACGTCTACGTGGTGGACGCCCTGCCCAAGACCCGGTCCGGGAAGGTGCTGCGCAAGACCATGCGCCAGATCGCGGACGGCGTTCCGCACACCGTGCCCTCCACCATCGAGGATCCCGGTGTGCTGGCGGCCCTGACCGCGGTGCTGCGTCCGGTTCCCTAGGCCGGGGCTGAACGCCTCAGCGGCGCCAGCTGTACTCCAGCTCCGGCCGGCCCCGGGTGCCGTACCTCGGCGAGCGCAGCACCGACTGCTGGTCCGCCAGGTACTCCAGGTAGCGGCGGGTGGTGATCCGGGACATGGCCAGCGACTCTGCTGCCTCGGTGGCGGAGAGCGGTGCCCGGGCACCCTTGAGCAGATCCGCCACGGCCTCCAGCGTTTCCGCGGACAGGCCCTTGGGCAGCTGCCCCGTCACGGCAGGACGGAGGGCGGCAAAGGCGCTGTCCACCTCGCTTTGCGTGGTGGAGGCGGCCTGCTCGGTCATCCTGCGCCGGTACTCGGCGTAGGCGGTGAGCTTGGTGCTGAACGCCGAATACGTAAACGGCTTGATGAGGTATTGGACAATGCCGCCGGACATGGCGCTGCGCACCACCGCCAGGTCCCGGACCGCGGTGATGGCTATGACGTCCACGGGCAGTCCCGCCCCGCGGATCCGGCGCAGCAGGTCCAGCCCGTGCAGGTCAGGCAGGTTCATGTCCAACAGCACCAGGCCGATCTCCGCTTCGCTGCCGGGCGGCGCCGACTCGGCTGCCTTGAGCGCTTCCAGGGCTTCGGCGCCGGTGCGTGCGATACCCGCCAGCCGGAAGCCCGGCGCCCGGCGGACATACTCTGCGTGGGCCTCGGCGGGGATTTCCTCGTCCTCCACCACCAGCACGCCGACGTCGGGGGAGTGCCGGGTCACGATGCTGCCTCCGCCAGGGGGACCGGGACAGAGGGCGAATCCGGCAGGGGGAGTTCCACGCTGAAGCAGGCCCCCGGGCCGCCCAGCACCTGGATGCTTCCGTCCAGGCGCGTCACGGCCTGGCGGACCAATGCAAGCCCGATTCCGCGGCCGGACAGCACCCGTCCCTGCGGCAGCTCCTTCGTACTGAACCCCTGTTCGAATATATGTTCGATTATCTGGGGGTCCACGCCCGGACCGTCGTCCTGCACCTCGATGAGCAGCTGGCCGTCGCCGCTGCCCAGGTAGAGGCGCACGGAGTCCTCTGCGGCGTCGAAGGCGTTGTCCAGCAGATTGCCGATGATGGTCACCAGCTCCACCGGTTCCAGCCCGGCCCCGCTGAAGCGTCCTGTTTCCGGACCCACCGCTATGTCCAGCTCGATGCCGCGCTCGCGGGCCTGTGCCGCCTTGCCCATCAGCAGGGCGGTCACCGCCGGTTCCTCCACCACGGCCAGGACCTCGTCATTGAGTTGCTGTGACTGTTCCAGATCGGCAGTGGCAAACCGCAGGGCTTCGTCGCTGCGCCCCAGTTCGATCAGGGACGCCAGGGTGTGCACGCGGTTGGCGTGCTCGTGGGCCTGGGCGCTCAGGGCATCAGCGAGGGTCCGCATGGAGGCCAGCTCGCCGGTGAGGGATTCGACGTCGGTATGGTCCCGCAGCGTAGTGACCGTGCCGAACCGCCGGCTGTGCGGCCCTGCGGACACCGCTGCGGACTGGTTGACCACCAGGATGCGCTCGCCGGTGAGGTGGATTTCCTCCCGGGCGTCCCGGCCGGAGCGCAGGAGCGATGCCAGTGGTCCGGGAAGATCCGGCAGTTCCCGGCTCCGCACGGCGGTATCTGTCGGCGGCAGCCCCAGCAGGACGGCGGCTTCGTCGTTGTAGAGCACCAGCTGTCCCCGGTCATTGAGCAGCAGGAGCCCTTCACGCACCGAGTGCAGCGCCGAGTCGTAGAAGGCATACATGTGCGTCAGCTCCGCGGGACCGAGGCCGTGGGTGGCCCGGCGCAGATAGCGGCTGAGCAGGTATGACCCCACCGCTCCGGCAGCGAGCGCGGCGGCGTCGATGGCGAACAGTTCCGGCAGCCGTGCATCCCGGGCTATGGCCACCCGGTCCACCGTGATGCCGGCGGCGACGAGCGCGGTGACGTTGCCGGCGTCGTCGTACACGGGGGTGACGGCGCGGACCGAGGGTCCGAGCGTGCCCGTGTAGGTTTCCGTGAAGCTCTCCCCGGCCAGGGCAGGGTCGATGGACCCGATGTAGGGCTTGCCGATCTGGTCCGGGTTCCGATGGGTGAACCGCGTCCGGTCGGTATCCATGATGGTCAGGAAATCAACGCCCACGCGCTCCATCACCTCACGTGCGTAACTTTGGAGGACCTCGGGCTCCGGGGAATCGACGGCGGTGCGGACCGTGCTGCTGGCAGCCGCTGTCCCGGCCACTGCCAGCATCCGTAGACCGGTCTCCTCGCGGGTGTTCTCTTCCGCCTGCTGGTACAGGCCCCAGGCGATTCCGCCCGAGACGCACAGGATGAAGGCAAGCTGGGCCAGGAACAACCGGCCGGCCAGGCTGCCTCGATGCACTTTCGATCCTTTGGTTGCGAGTAGTTACACGGTGTAAGCGGTTCCACTGGGAACAGTATGAACACAAGGGTGACTGTGATCACATCACCCAACGAAGATGGAAGCCGACCAATTGCACAAGGAGTACCGCCATGGCAGCTGCCGCCAATCCGTATGCCGGTTCACAGAAGAGCCGGAAACCGGACAGAACCCATTTCCTCTACATTGCCGTCATTGCGGCGGTTGTGCTCGGTGCCGTTATCGGTCTCATGGCGCCGGAGTTCGCGAAATCCCTGAAGCCGCTCGGAACAGGGTTCATTAACCTCATCAAGATGATGATCGCTCCGGTCATCTTCTGCACCATTGTCCTAGGCATCGGATCAATCGCCAAAGCTGCCACCGTCGGCAAGGTCGGCGGCCTTGCACTGGGCTACTTCATCATCATGTCGACCTTCGCCCTGGCCATCGGCCTGGTCGTGGGCAACCTGATCCATCCCGGCGAAGGCCTGGACCTCCAGTCCGCGGGCGACGCTGCCCCCGCAGCACCGGAGGAGGGCGACGGCATGACCGGCTTCCTCCTCAGCATCATCCCCACCACGCTTCTGGCCTCCCTCACCGGCGAGTCCATTCTCCAGACCCTCTTCGTTGCCCTGCTCGTAGGCTTTGCCCTGCAGAAGATGGGCGCCGCAGGCGCCCCCGTGCTCAAGGGCATCGGCTACATCCAGGCCCTGGTCTTCCGCATCCTGATGATGATCATGTGGCTGGCACCCATCGGCGCGTTCGGTGCCATTGCAGCCGTCGTCGGCGAGACCGGCATCCAGGCGATCGTCAGCATGGCAACTCTGATGATTGCCTTCTACATCACCTGCATCCTCTTCATCGTGGTGATCCTGGGCGGACTGCTGAAGCTGGTCACCGGGTTCAGCATCTTCAAGCTCATGCGTTACCTGGGCCGTGAATACCTGCTGATCTTCTCCACCTCCTCCTCCGAGGTGGCCCTGCCGCGCCTGATCGCAAAGATGGAACACCTGGGCATTTCCAAGCCCGTGGTCGGCGTTACGGTGCCGACCGGTTATTCCTTCAACCTCGACGGAACCGCCATCTACCTGACCATGGCCGCACTGTTCGTGGCCTCGGCCATGGGCAAGCCGCTGGAGCTGGGCGAGCAGATCTCCCTGCTGGTCTTCATGATCGTCGCGTCCAAGGGCGCCGCGGGCGTCACCGGCGCCGGCCTCGCCACACTGGCCGGCGGCCTGCAGTCCCACCGCCCCGACCTGATCGAAGGCGTGGGCCTGATTGTCGGCATCGACCGCTTTATGTCCGAGGCCCGCGCCCTGACCAACTTCACCGGCAACGCCGTGGCCACCGTGCTCATTGGCACCTGGACCAAGGAAATCGACAAGGAGCAGGTCAAGGCGGTCCTCGACCGCGAACTGCCCTTCGACGAAGCGAGCATGAACGTCGACGCCGGCACGGACGAACCGCGCCAGACGGCGGAATCCGCCGAACTGGCCGCCACGGTTCCCGGCCCCGCCGGCAGTTCCGCAGTCGCCGGCACCGCCGGCGATCCGCGGCGCTAAGGACAGCGGCGCCGCAACACCCGCAGCAACTCAGAACGCGCCCCGCCCCGGAAGACACCGGGGCGGGGCGCGTTTTTGCGCGTGCTGCGGCGTCCGGCGGGAATCCGCGTGAGTGCATAATGGTCCTCGATGCCCGCTCTACGAAACGGTGGTCTTTCGATGACAGCACTTGGCCCCTATCTGCCGCGCGGGACATTGAGCAGCCAGGTGCAGCCGAGCCTCGACGCGGACGGCCTGGTGCTGCGGCCCTGGCGGGACGACGACGCCGCCGTGGTGGCGAAGGCGTACGGCGAGCCGGATATCTCCCGCTTCAACCGGCGGACGATGGCCACCGAAGCCGAAGCGCTCGAGTGGATCCGCCGCTGGGGTGCCCGCTGGCAGGAAGAATCCGGGGCCAACTGGGCCGTCTGCACCAGCGGCCGGAACGTGGTGGGGCGCGTGGCCCTCAGCCGCGTCAATCTGTACGAAGGCGATGCTGAACTGGGCTATTGGGTGCTGTCCGGGGATCGGGGGAAAGCCGTGGCATCACGGGCCGTTGACGCGCTGACACGCTGGGCGTTCGGCTCGGCAGGCCTCATGCGCCTCCAGCTTTCCCACTCGGTGCACAACCAGGCCTCCTGCGGCGTTGCCCGGAAGACCGGCTTCGCGTTGGAAGGAACCAAGCGCAGCGCCCTCAGGCATGCCGACGGCTGGCACGACATGCATCTGCATGCTGCCGTCCGCCCTCAAGGTTCGAGTTCTACTTGAGCGTCAAGGCTCGCCGGTCATCACGGCCCTGATTCGCGGGATGGCCGTGGCGCGGCTGTAACCTTGACAAAGACAGCCCGCAGCAAAGCTAGATACGGAAGCGTGGATTTATACGTGAGCAGCGAACAGGGTTCATCAACTCTGCAGGACGCAACCGGAGCCGAAACGGTGATGGGTCCAACCGGACGTCCCCTGACGGTATTCCCCGAGCCTCCCGTCCTCACGTCCCATGGTCCTGCCCGGATCATTGCGATGGTGAACCAGAAGGGCGGGGTCGGCAAGACCACCTCCACCATCAACCTCGGCGCAGCCCTCGCGGAAGCCGGCCGCCGCGTACTGCTGGTGGACTTTGATCCGCAGGGTGCCCTGTCCGCAGGGATGGGAGCCAACCCGCACGAACTGGACCTCACCGTCTACAACGTGCTGATGGACCGGAAGGTGGATATCCGCGAGGCGATCCACGAAACCTCCATCGAGAACATCCACCTGCTGCCGGCCAATATCGACCTTTCCGCAGCCGAGGTGCAGCTCGTGAACGAGGTAGCCCGCGAGCAGGTGCTCGAACGCGCCCTGCGCCGGGTGTCGGATGACTACGACGTCATCCTCATCGACTGCCAGCCTTCCCTGGGCCTGCTGACCGTCAACGCCCTGACCGCCGCGCACGGCGTGATCATCCCGCTGATCTGCGAGTTCTTCGCCCTGCGTGCGGTGGCCCTGCTGGTGGAGACCATCGAGAAGGTCCAGGACCGGCTCAACCCCAGCCTGCAGGTGGACGGCGTCCTGGCCACCATGTACGACGCCCGAACCCTGCACAGCCGTGAAGTGATTTCCCGCCTGGTGGAAGCCTTCGGGGACAAGGTCTTCGAAACGGTCATCAAGCGGACCATCAAGTTCGCCGACGCCACTGTGGCGGCCGAGCCGATCACCTCGTACGCCGGCAACCACCCGGGCGCCGACTCTTACCGCCGTCTCGCCAAGGAACTGATTGCCCGCGGCGGCGCGCCCTAAGCCGGCGCCCGCCCACCCGGCGGGGCCGGACGCCAGGGAGCCGGGACCGCAGGATCCGGCCTCCCGTGCCGGCTTCGAAGTCCGTCTGGCAAACTTCACCGGGCCCTTCGATGTCCTGCTGGGGCTGATTTCCAAGCACGAGCTGGACATTACCGAAATCGCCCTCGCTGCCGTCACCGATGAGTTCCTGGGCTACATCCGGGAGCTCTTCGGCACCGGACCCGAGGTGGCATTGGATGAGGCCAGCGAATTCCTGGTTATCGCCGCCACCCTCCTGGACCTCAAGGCTGCGCGCCTGCTTCCGGCCGGCGACGTGGAGGACGAGGAAGACGTCGCCCTGCTCGAGGCCCGCGACCTGCTGTTCGCGCGGCTGCTGCAGTACAAGGCGTTCCGCGAGATGGCCGCCCTGTTGGGGGACCGGCTGACGGACGAAGCACGGCGTTTCCCGCGGCAGGTATCCCTGGATCCGCACTTCGCGGCGATGCTTCCCGAGCTGGTCTGGCGGACCACGCCGCAGCAGTTCGCGGACCTTGCCGTCCGTGCCCTGCAGCCGCGGGAAGAGCTGCCTCCGACAGTGGGGCTTGAACACCTGCACGCACCCAAGACCAGCGTCCGGGAACAGGCCCTGATCCTCGCGGAACGGCTCGCTGCCGACGGCGCGGCCACCTTCGGGGCCCTGGTGTCCGACGCCGACGGTCCGGTGGCGGTGGCCCGGTTCCTCGCGCTGCTGGAAATGTTCCGTGACGGAGCCGTCAGCTTCGAACAGGTTGCCCCGCTAGGGGAGTTGCTCGTGACCTGGACCGGAGGGGCGGATCCGGCCGCCGGTGTTGCCCCCGGAGGAGATGAAGATGACCAGCAGCGCACCGGCGAAAACGGCGGGCCCACTGGCGCAACAGCCCAACACACAACCCTGGAAGGGGACCGGTCATGACGGCGGAACCTGGTTTTGGTCCCGGGAAAAGCGGCGGGGATGACGGCCGCGAAGACCTTGCAGCACTTCCCGGGGGAGTGAAGGCCGCTGTGGAGGCGGTGCTGATGGTGGTGGACGAACCCGCAGCCCCCGCGGTGCTGGCCTCGGTGATCGGCGTGCCGGAGCGGGAAGTGCTCGCGGCCCTCACGGAACTGCAGCGGGAGTATGACGGTTATACTGGGGATGGACCCGAGGGCGCACCGCGTGGTTTTGAACTCCGCGACGTAGCAGGCGGATGGCGGATTTTTTCCCGCGCTGACTATGCGCCCGTTGTGTCGAAGTTTGTACTGGAAGGCCAGAGTGCACGGCTGTCGCAGGCCGCACTGGAAACACTGGCGGTGATTGCCTATCGGCAGCCCGTCTCCCGGGCCCGGGTCTCCGCGATCCGGGGAGTAAACGTCGATTCGGTGGTCCGCACGCTGGTTCAGCGTGGATTGATCGTCGACGCCGGCACCGAACCGGAAACCGGTTCGCTGCTGTACCGGACAACGCCGTACTTTTTGGAACGGCTTGGTTTGGGCAGCCTCGACGAACTTCCACAGATTGCACCGCACCTGCCCGGGCTGGAAAACCTGGCCGAATATGAAGACACTACTTATTAACCGCTACACCCAAAGGACTTACTCATGACACCAGCACCCCGTTCCGGATCCGGCCGCAATACCCCTCGCGGCGGCGGACGCAGTGCCGGTGGCCCCGCCGGCGGCAAGAGCTACGGCCGCGGCTCCAAGCCCACCTCCAACCGCACCGGCGGACCCCGCTCGGCATCGGGCCTGAAGCCCGGTGAAGACCGCGCCAACGGTTACCGGCCCGTCAGCCCCGAGGCAGCCCGTCCCGAGAAGTTCAAGTCCGACGCCGTGAAGGCCTTCGGCTCGAGCCCGGACAAATCCGGCAAGACCGGTGCACCCCGGACCGGTGCCCCGAAGTCCGGTGCTCCCAAGTCGGGCGGCTTCAAGCCGGGCGGTTCCAAGTCCGGTGCCGGCAAGTTCGGCGGTCCCCAGCAGGGCCAGCGTAAGAGCGGCGACCGCGCCTTCCGCGGTGAGCGCTTCGGCCAGAACCTGGGCCCCGTACGCCGTTCCACCACCCGCCGCCCCGCGGCCCCGGTGATTTCCGAACAGCACAACCCCGAAGGCGTCCGCCTGCAGAAGGTCATGGCCAGCGCCGGCGTCGCCTCCCGCCGCGTGTGCGAGGAAATGATTGCCGAAGGCCGCGTCGAGGTTGACGGCCAGGTTGTCACCGAGCTCGGTGTCCGCGTCGACCCGGCGACGGTGGCCATCCACGTGGACGGCATGCGCCTGCAGCTGGATGAAACCCAGAAGTACTACGTGTTCAACAAGCCCCGCGGCGTCATCTCCACCATGGAAGACCCCGAAGGGCGTCCCTGCATCAGCGACTTCCTGAAGGCCACCAGCAAGAACGAGCGTTTGTTCCACGTTGGCCGGCTGGACAACGAAACCGAGGGCCTGCTGCTGCTGACCAATGACGGCGAGCTGACCAACCGGCTGACGCACCCCTCCTACGAAGTGCCCAAAACCTACCTGGTGCAGGTCCGCGGACCGATGAACCACGGCGTGGGCGCACAGATGCGGGAAGGCATCGAGCTGGAAGACGGTTTCCAGAAGGTTGATTCCTTCAAACTCGTCGACTCCACCCCGGGACACCTCCTGGTCGAGGTAGTCCTGCACTCGGGCCGCAACCGCATTGTGCGCCGGCTGTTCGACGCCGTCGGCCACCCGGTAGAGCGCCTCGTGCGCACCAAGATCGGCCCGATCAGCCTGGGCGACCAGCGCCAGGGCAGCATCCGCGTCCTCGGCCGCGGCGAGGTCGGACACCTGCTCGCCTCAGTAGGACTGTAGCCAATGGCCGCTGCCGCTGACGGGGGCACCCACCTGTCCGGATCCGTGCTGATTATCGGTACGGGACTATTGGGCACCAGTATCGGCCTCGGGCTTTCTGCCCGGGGTGTCGACGTGGTGCTCTCGGACCTGTCTCCCTCGACAGAGGCAGTGGCCCGCGACATCGGCGCCGGACGGCTGCTCAGTGACGCCGGTGAAGGCTTCGAGCCGGACCTTGTCGTCGTTGCTGCTCCTCCGGACGTTACCGCGGCCCTGGCCGCGGCAGCGCTGAAGGACTGGCCGGCCGCCGTCGTCGTCGATATTGCCAGCGTCAAGTCCGCCGTCCTGGCTGACCTGCGGGAGCGCGACGCCGACCTCAGCCGTTATGTGGGTACGCACCCGATGGCCGGCCGGGAGAAATCCGGGCCGGTAGCTGCACGGGCAGAACTGTTCAACGGCATGCCCTGGGTGATCTGCCCGCCGCAGGAAGCGGCCCCGGAAGCCGTGCGCCGCGCCGAGGCCCTTGCCTTCGACCTGGGGGCCGTGGTCTCCCGGATGTCCGCCGAGGAGCACGACGCGTCCGTGGCGCTGACCTCGCACCTGCCGCAGGTCATGGCTTCCCTGGTGGCGAGCAGGCTGCAGGAAACCCCGCCGCAGTCCCTTGCCCTGTCCGGCAACGGCCTGCGGGATGTGACCCGGATTGCCGCAAGCGATCCGAATCTCTGGGTGCAGATCCTCAGCGGAAACGCCGGGCGGCTGGTGCCGATCCTGCACGGGGTCCGCGAGGACCTGAACCGGCTGATCCGCACGCTCGAAGACCCGGTGGCGGACGGTGCGCGCCTGGACATGGCGCAGCTGATTGCCGAAGGCAACGCGGGGCAGGCCCGGATTCCGGGCAAGCACGGCGGACCGGCGCAGGCCTTTGTGTCCTTCACCGTCCTGGTGGATGACACGCCGGGCCAGATTGCCCGGCTGCTCACCGAAATCGGTGAGATCGGCGTGAACCTGGAGGACCTCCGGCTGGAGCACGCCTCCGGCCGGCAGGTGGGACGGGCGGAAATCTCCGTCCTGCCCGGCCGGGTGAATGACCTTGTTTCTGAATTAAGCGCCCGCGGGTGGAAGGTAGTGCAGTGAGTTCTAATGTGGATCCGGCCCAGTTCCGGCAGGGCAAGCCGCTGGTTGTGGCCATCGACGGACCGTCGGGTTCGGGCAAGTCCAGCATCAGCCGGGAAGTGGCCCGCCGCCTGCACGCCGCCTACCTCGACACCGGTGCCATGTACCGTGCGGTCACGCTCTCCTGCATGGAGGCCGGCATCGACCTGGCCGATTCGGTGGCCGTCGAGGCCGCCGCGGAAAACGCCGACATTGCCCTGAGCCTGTCTCCGGACGAGGAATGGGTGCGGGTCAGCGGCCGGGACGTCACCGACGCCATCCGCGAGCCCGCCGTGTCCTCCTCGGTCAGCGCCGTCGCCACCACCTTGGGTGCCCGGGCGGAATTGGTTCGACGCCAGCAGCAGCTGATTCGGGACTCGGGCCTGCGGATCGTGGCCGAGGGCCGGGACATCACCACCGTGGTGGCTCCGCATGCCGAGGTGCGGATCCTGCTCACCGCCAGCGAAGAAGCACGGCTCCGCCGCCGCGGCATCCAGCTGGGCGGCACGCAGACCGCCGCGGCGCTGAAGGAACAGGTCCTGGTCCGCGACGCGAAGGACTCCACCGTGGTGGAATTCCAGCAGGCCGCCGACGGCGTCGTCACCATCGATTCCTCCGACCTGGACTTCGAAGAGACGGTCTCGGCCGTACTCGAAGTGGTTTTCACCAGTACCCACTAGCTCCCTGCCGGGGGACCTAAGCACCAACTACGGGCACCCGCCCGTGTTTCAATGGGAGGAGGACATCCGGCGGCAACGCCGCAAGGTATCCTCCCTCACACTTACCGGGCTGAACGTCCGGCGACGGCCTGTACGCAGTGCTGCAGACCTCAACGGAAAGAAAGCAATTCAATGAACGGAAAACCTCTCAACGACGACACCGCCGGTGACGGGATCTCCACGGACGAGTACGTCCCGTCCGGAGAAGACCAGATCGACGAGCGCCTCGCGGCAATGGATGACGACGAGGCCGATATCCGCGCCCGTTCCCTCCGCGCCGGTCTCGACGACTACGAACTTGATGAAGAAGATGCCGCGCTGCTCGCCGGCGGCTTCGAAGAATACGACGAAGACGCACCCCTGCGCCAGGATCCGGTGGTCGCCATCGTGGGCCGCCCGAACGTGGGCAAGTCCACCCTGGTGAACCGTATCCTCGGCCGCCGTGAGGCCGTCGTGGAGGACACCCCCGGTGTGACCCGTGACCGGGTTACCTACCCCGCGACCTGGAACGGTGTGAACTTCACCCTGGTGGACACCGGCGGCTGGGAGCACGACGCCCGCGGCATCCACGCCCGGGTAGCCGACCAGGCCGAAATCGCCGTTGACCACGCCGACGCCGTCATGCTGGTGGTCGACGCGACCGTCGGTATCACCGCCACCGACGAGGCCGTGGTGCGGATGCTGCGCGGCAAGGGCAAGCCCGTCGTCGTCGTCGCCAACAAGGTGGACGATATCCAGAACGAAGCCGACGCTTCCTCCCTCTGGGGCCTGGGCTTCGGCGAGCCGTACCCGGTTTCCGCCCTGCATGGGCGCGGCACCGGTGACATGCTCGACGCCGTCCTGGACGTGCTGCCCGAGTACTCCGCCTACGGCGGACTGGACCGCTCCGGCGGCCCGCGCCGCATCGCCCTGATCGGCCGCCCGAACGTGGGCAAGTCCTCGCTGCTGAACAAGCTGGCCGGCTCCGAGCGTGTAGTCGTGGATGACACCGCGGGCACCACCCGTGACCCGGTGGATGAAATGATCGAACTCGGCGGCCGCACCTGGCGCTTCGTCGACACCGCCGGCATCCGCCGCCGCCAGCACATGGCACAGGGCGCCGACTTCTACGCCTCCCTGCGTACCCAGGCTGCCCTTGAGAAGGCCGAGGTCGCCGTCGTGCTCCTGGCCGTGGACGAGGTCCTCAGCGAGCAGGACGTCCGCATCCTGCAGCTGGCCATCGAATCCGGCCGCGCACTGGTCCTCGCCTTCAACAAGTGGGACCTGCTCGACGACGAGCGCCGCCGCTACCTCAAGATCGAGATCGAGCGGGACCTGGCCCACGTTGAATGGGCCCCGCACGTCAACATCTCGGCCAAGACCGGCTGGCACAAGGACCGTCTGGTTCCCGCACTGGATACTGCCCTGGAGAACTGGGATAAGCGCATCCCCACCGGAAAGCTCAACGCCTTCCTGGGCGAGCTTGTGGCAGCCCACCCGCACCCCGTGCGCGGCGGCAAGCAGCCCCGCATCCTCTTCGGTACGCAGGCTTCCTCGCGTCCGCCGAAGTTCGTGCTGTTCACCACCGGCTTCCTGGATCCCGGCTACCGCCGCTTCATCACCCGCCGGCTGCGTGAAACCTTCGGCTTCGAGGGCACGCCCATCGAGGTCAGCATGCGCGTCCGCGAGAAGCGCGGCAAGAACAGCAAGCGCTAAGTCTCTTGGCGTAAATCCCCGGTCCCGGTCCCTTTTGGGGGAGCGGGGCCGGGGTTTCTGTGTTTGAGGCCTGTTTCGGCGGGGCTGTGGAATCCGGTGCCCACCGCGCGGTGAATCGTTCATAGTGCAGCAGATGCTGTCCGACTGGTTCGCAGGCAGCATCTACTGCACTATGAAAACTCACGTTGCGCCGCCCGCGAGCCCCGATGCGGCGGAACGGCCGGTTGTGGTGTAAGGTATTTGAGGTGGTTCAGCCGGGAGGGATTCCGGAAGAACTGCGGGTTGTGGCGCAGCTTGGTAGCGCACTTGACTGGGGGTCAAGGGGTCGCAGGTTCAAATCCTGTCAACCCGACGGTAAGCCTGATGAAACGCGAGTTTCGTCAGGCTTTTGTCGTTAACTAGGGCGCCAGGCTGAGCCTGCCTCGAGACGGCGGTAGTTCCTAGTCACCACCCTCAAGGAAGCCGCCGTCGAGGACCCAGTTGTAGCGCAGCCTCAGTGCACGCTCGGTGCTCGCGGCCAGCGTTGCCAGCACCAGCGTTATGTTCGCCGATGCCGGAAGCTGGAACGGGCTGGAGAAGGTGCCGATGCTCTCCGCGACGGGCGGGAGCTGCATGATCTGCTCGACGATCTGCGGAACGCCGAGCACGAGCGCGACCACGAGTACGCTGGCCGATACGATGCCAACGGCACGGCTCAGCCCAGGGTTGGTCCGTTCCAGGCCGGCTCGCAGTCCTTCGGCCGAGGCAGGATCAGGTAGAAGCTGTCGCTCGTACCCGTCGGGCGTCACATAGTGGCAGCGTCTGAGCCCGTAGATGCTGACCTCGACCTCGATGACAC
The DNA here is from genome assembly GCF_020731025.1 of Arthrobacter sp. zg-Y895. Lineage (NCBI taxonomy): Bacteria > Bacillati > Actinomycetota > Actinomycetes > Micrococcales > Micrococcaceae > Arthrobacter > Arthrobacter sp. zg-Y895. The sequence continues at coordinate 859,408 of NZ_JAJFZY010000004.1, read as the reverse complement.
CACCCGGCACCTCGAACACTGCCGGAAGTTTTGATCCGGCCTGGTTGACCCCGTTGCGGTAGAGCTGAGCGCGCACTTCGCCGTCCGCATCACCTCCGAGCCGGACGTCGACGGACCAGATCTCCGGTGCACCGTCCTCGCCGCTGAGCTGCAGATGAAAGAGCGACCGCGAGAACAGCTGCCACCATCGATAGCGCGGAAGCGTATGGCCGTCCCCGGGTTCCAGCGTCTCTTTGGGTGTCACTTGTCCCTCCCGGAATCGCTTCTTCGGAGCTGCCCTGCCGGCGCGGCTACGTTCCGCCGATGGAGATTCGATCCGGCCTTTCATGTGACTCAGACCCCGACGACGAAGGTGAGGGTGGCCCAGAACGAGACGGTGGCCACTGTCGTCCATATGACGATTGCCACACCTTGCCAGAGCAGCACCCAGCCACGGGGGGTTCCGCCCGCGATGAGGATCGCGGATGTGAACTGGGTCGGGATCGCGAGGGGACCGAGGATGCTCGCGCCGGGGACGCCGAAGCGGACGAGCCACTTCATGAAGCGCTGGCGCCCCTTTGATACGGGCTTGGCCGGCGCCGTCTCCTCGAACGCAGCGGACCCCTGGTAACCCGGGGAGGCCGGGACGCGCTCGGCGCTCCGGGCAGCCGAGACACGGTCCCTGTTGTGATTGGTTACCGCTGTGCGGGTCCGTGACGTGAAGAGCACCACGAAGACCACGCTCAGGAAATTGCCGACTGCGCCGGCGATACCGGCAACGATAGGGTGGAGGCCGCCGAGGATGCCGATGATGGAGGCCCCTTCGGTCTCGATGAACGGGACGGCCCCGGCGAGCATCACGATGAAGGGCCGGATGATCTCGGGCACTTGGGCCGCCAGTTCCTGGAAGTTGATGATCAGTTCCTGAATGGGGTTCATGGTTCGGCGCTTCTTTCTTATGTTTTATGCGGGTCGTGGATTCGTGCGATTCTCGAAACGGTCCAGCACAAACCGTGTTCCCAGGTCTGGGCTGGGCCGTACTGCTTCGCCTGCACCGGAGTCTTCAGATTCGCAGCGGCGGCGGGGTCTTCGCGTCGGTGGAAACCCCTGCCTCTCCGCCGGTTTCCGCCTAGCTGCTTGGGCCGGAGCGACTTCGATTGCGTAGGCGAAAATTGCCTACTAAGGTGCCGTCATGCTCTGAAGGGAGCGACACTGATGGACTTCCTGGGCCGCTCCGCGGACCGCGCAACGGTCGACAACCTCCTCTCGCAGGCACGAGCCGGGCTGAGCGGGGCAGTCATCGTCCGAGGGGAAGCGGGTATCGGAAAGACGGCGTTGCTCGAGTACGCCCGCGGCAGGGCTGATGCCTCGGGGTTCCGAGTAGTGTCCTCGGTCGGGGTGGAGTGCGAGACGCAGTTCGCTTTTGCGGGCCTGCATCAGTTGTGCGCGCCCCTGCTGGACCGCATGGGTGCCCTGCCCGAGCCGCAGCAGACCGCTCTGGGCGTGGCGTTCGGGCAGCGAAGCGGTGCAGTGCCGGATTGGTTTCTGATAGGGCTGGCCACTCTCAACCTGCTGGCCGAGGCCGCTGAGGAAGGGCCCCTTCTGTGCCTCGTTGACGATGCGCAGTGGCTTGACGAGGCGTCGGCTCAGGTCCTCACATTTGTGGCACGGCGGGTCGCCGCGGAGCCGATGGCGCTGGTGTTCGCCCTGCGGGAGCCCACCGACCGCGATGTGCGTGGGTTCGACGGCATACCCGGCTTACGCTTGGGCGGGCTCGACGAGGCCGACGCGCGGGAGCTGCTGGCAGCAGCCGACTACGTACCCCTGGACGACGGGATGCGCGAGCATGTCGTCGCGGAGGCGCACGGGAACCCTCTCGCGCTGCTGGAGCTTGCCCGAAGCGCGCCGGCGGCATGGGTGGCCGGGCGGTTCGAGCCGGTGCCGGGCATCACGCACCGCATCGAGGACACCTTTCGGCGCCGCGCGGACAGCCTGCCGGCACCTACTCGACTATTGCTGCTGGTTGCCGCGGCCGATTCTACCGGCGAGGTGGCGCTGCTCTGGCGTGCGGCCGCGCACCTGGGGATCGCCGGCGAGTCTGCCGCGCCCGCAGAGGCCGCCGGACTCCTGGAGATTGATACACGGGTGAGGTTTCGCCATCCGCTGGTGCGTTCAGCTGTGCTTCGGTCCGCCGCCCCGCTGGAGCGTCGCCGTGCACACGACGCGCTGGCCGCTGCCATCAATCCAGACGTCGACCCCGACCGCCGCGCCTGGCACAGGGCCCAGGCCGTGCTGGGCACCGACGAGGACGCCGCCGCTGGGCTGGTGCGGTCAGCAGGCCGGGCGCGCGCCCGCGGCGGGCTGGCCGCTGCGGCGGCGTTCATGGAGCATGCGGCCAGACTGACCCCTGACCCTGCCACCCGCGCGAGCCGGGCGCTGGAGGCCGCGCAGGATAAGCACGAGGCTGGTGCGAACGCCTCCGAGTTGCTGACGCTCGCTTCGGCCGGGCCGCTCGATACCCTGCAGCAGGCTCGCCTCGAACTGCTGCGCGCGCGGATCGCGTTCCACCTCGCGCGCGACGCCGAAGGGCAGAGGATGCTGCTGGAAGCCGCTAAGAGCCTGGCCCCGCTGGACCCGGTGCTGTCCCGTGAGACGTATCTGCGCGCGCTCGAAGCGGCGATCGTCACCGGTGACTTCCGCCACGGCCGCGGCATACCGGAAGTGACCGAGGCTGCCCTGACGGCGCCCGTCGCGACGGGGTCTCTGCGGCCTGCGGATCTGCTGCTCGACGGGCTTGTGACGACCTTCACTCAGGGGTATTCGGCCGGTGTGCCGGGGCTGCGGCGGGCGCTGGCGGCCTTCGGAGGCCAGGAGCAGGATGTTGATGCGCTGAGCGTCGTCGACACCTGCCGCTGGGGGTGGCTCGCCAGCCGAACCGCAATGTCGGTGTTCGACGACGAGATGCTCCACGCCGTGTCCATCCGTCATGTCCGTCTGACCCGTGAGACCGGCGCGCTTGCCGCACTCCCGGACGCACTTCTGGGCCAATCCGTCATACAAGTGCTCTCGGGTGAGTTCGACCGCGCAGCCGAGCACGCAGCGATCGCAGCCGCGACCGAGGCTGTGCCCTTGCTGCACTCGCAGCTCCTCCTGTCTGCCTGGCGCGGCCGTCCAGACGAGACCGCCGGGATGCGCGCGAGCATTGTCCGCAAGGCTGCCGGACAGGCGCACAGCACCGAGGATGCCCTGACGCAGTACGCCATGGCGGTGCTGCATAACGGTCTGGGCGACTACTCCGCAGCTCTTGCCGCGGCGGCACGGGCCTTCGACACCGAAGCGGTGAGGTTCAACAACCTGGCCCACTCTGAACTCGTCGAAGCGGCGTGCCGTTCCGGCCGGCCGGAGAGTGCGGCCGATGCGCTCGAGCAACTCACTTCCCGCGCCCTCGCCAGCGGTACGCCGTGGGGGCTCGGTCTGGCGGCGCGTTCACGGGCTTTGACCTCTACGGGGACAGCCGCTGAGGAACACTTCCGCGAGGCGATCGAGCAACTCAAACGTTGCCGGATAACCACTTATCTCGCCCGAACGCACCTCGTCTACGGCGAGTGGCTCCGCCGCGAGGGCCGCCGCCAGGACGCCCGCGAACAGCTCCGCACCGCGCACGGGATGCTGTTGGACATGGGCGCCGAGGCGTTCGTCGCCCGCGCCGCCCGCGAACTTCGCGCCACCGGCGAGCACCCCCGCAAGCGAAGCGCCCAGCCGGCCGACTCCCTCACCGCCCACGAGATGCACATCGCCCGGCTGGTGGCCACCGGTGCAACCTCCCGCGAAGTCGCCACGGAACTCTTTCTCAGCCCACGGACGATTGATGCCCACCTCCGCAATATTTTCCGCAAAATGGGCGTCACCTCTCGCCGTCAGCTCCGCGAGCTGTCCCTTTCCTGAGGCCCGCGGGCGTGACGGTCGAGGCCTCGCCACTAGCCCGCGAGCGTGCCGACGTCGCCGGCCACCGCCGCCATCCGCCCCTCGAACTGGTGCCCGCCGGACGTATGTCGGCGGACTTGCGCCTGCGGCAACCGGGCCGCGTGCCGGTCCAGATGGTCGATGGGCACCACCTCGTCGTCGACGCAATGGTGGAGCCAGACCGGGAAGCCGGTTGGCAGCTTGGCGTCCGCAGGCAGCGTGTACTCCGCCTGCCAACCCTCCGACCCCCAGAAAGGCATTGCCAGAAGGACGAGTCCCAGCGGCGGGGTGCCCTGAAATCCATCGGCGAGGTGAAGCAGGGCCATCGACGCCCCGAAGGAATGCCCCACGATGACCAGGTCAGGGGCGAGGGTGTTCCGATGCCGTTCGATTTCGCTGCGCCAGCCCGCGGCCGACATGTCCGCGTCGGGGAATCGGGGCGTCGTAACGGGCAGGCCGAGGCGGGTGTGCAGTTCTTCTGCGAGGGGTAGGTCGTCCTGGTAGCCGCCGGCTCCATGGACGAAGAAGATCTCCATGCGTTCTCCCGGGAATTCAATGCCGTGCCGGGTTTGGGTTGAGAACGTTTCCTGCAAGCCAGCTTGGTCTTCTGCCCGCTAGTCGGTCAAGGGAAGGCGGCCCCGGATGACTCAGGGGTTCTGCCCTGTTAGCCTCGTCTGTCCGGGCGGTCCGGCGTCCGCCATCCAGGTTGCATCGGAGAAGGAGCGGGTCCATGGCTGCGGAAATCCCATCCCGCAAGGTCATTATCCATGGCGCCGGCGGTGCGATCGGCGGTGCCGTAGCGGAGGAATTCGCCCGCCGCGGGGCGGAGCTGTTCCTCGCCGGGCACCGCCTGGACTCCGTTAATGCAACGGCAGACCGCATCCGCGCCCTGGGCGGCGGGCCGGTGCATGCGGCACAAGTCGACGCGTCCGATCCGGCGGCCGTAGACGCGCACGCCGACGCCGTCGTCGATGCCGCAGGAAGGATCGACGCCGTGCTCAACGCGGCCGGCCTCCCGGCGGTGCAGGGGGTCCCGCTGCTCGATATGTCCGTGGACGACGTCGTCGCGCCGGCAGCGGGCTGGCTGCGCACACAGTTCATCACCTCGCGGTCCGCTGCAGTGCACATGGTTTCGCGCGGAAGCGGAACGGTCCTGATGCTGTCCGCCTCGCCGGCAAGGGTCTCCATTGCCGGAGTGGGCGGCTTCGCAGCGGCTTGTGCCGCCGTCGAAGCACTCACCCGGACCCTTGCCGCGGAGCTGGGTTCCTCGGGAGTGAGGGTTGTCTGCCTTCGCCCGCAGCGCATTCTGGAAACCATCGGAAGCATCCCGGACCTGCCGATGGCACCGCACGAGTTCACCCGCTTCCTTGAGTCACTCACCACCACGGGGACCCTCCCCACCCTCGGGGAGGTGGCCAAAGCAGCAGTCTTTCTGGCCGAGGGCGGCGCGGGGAGCATGAACGGGGCCGTCCTGAACCTGACATGCGGGATGAGCGTCGATTGATACCCGGGGGATCGCTGCGAAATGGAACCATGAGGACTGCGGCAACTGTCGCCGTCGCGGTGGCTGTGCTGACCGGATGCACCGAAGACGGCGGACCGGGACCGGAGACGCCGATTTCCGTTTCGCCCGAACCGTCCGTGGAGATACTTAAAAGCGATCCGGAAGTTCTCGCCACCGGTCTCGACGCCCCGTGGTCCCTCGCGTTCCACGAGGGCATCCCGCTGGTCAGTGAGCGGGACTCCGCCCGCATCCTGGAGCTCGACGCCGGCGGTATAGCCCGCGAGGCCGGCACCATCGAGGGCGCCGGAGGCAGGGGAGAGGGCGGACTTCTCGGTATCGCCGTCCAGGACGGGTACCTGTATACCTATTTCACCGGGGACGGCGGGAACCGGATCGAACGCCGCAGCATCACCGGCGAACCGGGGTCATTGGCGCTGGACGAAGCGGAAACCATCCTCGACTCAATCCCCTCCGGCCCGGTCCACAACGGCGGACGCATCGCCTTCGGCCCCGACGGCATGCTGTACGCCACCACGGGCGACGCCGGCAACCGGGACAGCGCCCAGGACCGGGAGTCACTCTCCGGGAAGATCCTGCGAATGAACCCGGACGGCAGCGTACCTGAGGACAACCCGTTCCCGGGAACACTGGGCTACAGCTACGGGCACCGCAACCCGCAGGGCATCGCCTGGGACAACGACGGCGTCCTCTACGCGAGCGAGTTCGGGCAGAACACCTGGGATGAACTGAACGTCATCGAGGCCGGCGGAAACTACGGCTGGCCCGAGGTCGAGGGCATCGCCGGGGAAGAGGGTTTTATCGACCCGGTGCAGCAATGGACGCCCGGGGAAGCCAGTCCGAGCGGCATCGCCGTCGCGGACGGCACCCTGTACATTGCCAACCTGCGCGGCGAACGGCTGCGGCAGGTCCCGCTCGATAATCTCGGTGCCTCCGCCGAGCAGCTGGCCGGCGAGTACGGCCGGCTGCGCGACGTCGTCAACGCTCCGGATGGCAGCGTGTGGATCCTGACGAACAACACCGACGGCCGCGGCCGTCCCGGGCAGGATGACGACCGGGTTCTCCGATTGGACACGGATTAGGCGAGGCTTCTCCGCATCAGCCACCGGGTCTTTCCTCCGGATTTCGACGCCGTCGCCACCACGCGTTCGAAGCCGGCTGCCTCGAACAGCGCAGTAGTGCCCACGTATGCGAGCGGGGAACTGATCCGGCCGCCGGCGGCATCGACCGGGTAGGCCTCCAGCGCCGGCGCCCCGGCGGATCGGGCGTAATCAACGGCGCCGTCGAGCAGATGCCCGGCCAGTCCCTGCCGCCGGAACTGCGGACGGATAAGCAGACAGACCACGCTCCACACCGGGACATCGTCGACCGCGGGGATGGTCCGTGAGGACCGCAGCCGGTGGTGGCTGGCGCGAGGACCCACCGAACACCAGCCCGCGGCCTCACCGTCCACATACGCGAGGACGCCGGGCGGGGTGCCCTCCTCCGCATACCGCCGCAGCCGGTCCTGCTGGTCGGGACCGGCGAGAGCACGGAACTCGGACGTCGGGAGGCGGTAACTGAGGCACCAGCAGGCCTGGCTGTCGGGGTTCTTCGGCGCCAGGACTGCGGCAACGTCGTCGAACCGGTCCGCGGTTGCAGGGTGGACCTCGATCATTTTCGCAGGCTCCTCGGTCCAGGGAACTGGCTACACTTTCGGCCCCAATCCCTCGTACCGTAGCCTGCGCGCCGACCCAACGGAAGCAGGCCCGGGGCGGCCCGGCAACAGTGACGAAGCCTGCCGCGAGGCACGCCACCCGGGGGAAAGGCAAAACCATGCGCGAAGAGTCGAGGGAAGTGATTATCGCCGGCGGCGGGCCGACCGGCGTTATGCTCGCCCGCGAACTGCGGCTGCACACGGCCGCAGATATCCGCTCGGCGGATTCTTCGCCGGCATCCTGCGGATGGCCGGCGAATGACCGGGATGGAGTCCCCCTGGCACTCGGCAGCCGGTACTACTGAGGACTCTGGGGCTGGCGTGACACTATGTCGCTTCATTACGCTTGTGGAGAACAAGGCAGGGTGTAAGCCTCATCCGCATGCACACAAAACGCCTCCCACATGCCCTTGCCACCACATCGATCTGCAGCCTTGCGGCTGCTTTCGCCCTCGTCGGTTCCCTGGCCACAGCCCCGACGGCTGCAGCACTGGATCCGGCCGCCTCCGTGCGGGTCAACGCTGCCGCGCCAATGGAATCCGGTGTACTGCTGGCCGTTTCCGACCCTACGCCTACGTGCCAAATGACGCCGACCCCGACCGGGACGCCGACACCCACGGTCACTCCGACACCCACGGTCACTCCGACGGGTACCCCAACACCGACGGGAACCCCAACAGGTACCCCAACACCGACGGGAACTCCGACGAAGACACCATCCCCGACAACTACACCGACGCCGACGGGAACTCCGACGAAGACACCATCCCCGACGAAGACACCATCCCCGACGACTACACCGACGCCGACGGGAACCCCGTCCCCGAGTGACACTCCGTCCCCGAGCGACACGCCGTCCCCGAGCGACACGCCGTCCCCGAGCGAGACGCCGTCCCCGAGCGAGACGCCGTCGGAAACCCCGTCGGAATCCTCGTCTCCGACAGAGTCGGAGACTGCTTCCGGGATAACCATGGTCCAGGTAGTGTCCATCACCCCGCCGTGCATGGGGGCCGGAGGAACGTCCACTGGTGTGAGCCCCGACTTGGCCGGCACCGGTGCGACCGGCACGCCGCTCGCCCTGCTCGGAGCCGGAGGCCTTCTTGCTGCCGGTGCTGCCGGCGTGTACTTCACGCGCCGCCGCGGAGTCCAGGAATCGTAGGGACAGCCGCGCTCAAGAACCCCGTAGCCGAACGGCAGCCGACCCAATCCCGGGGCCGGCTGCCGTTTATCCATGCGCCGAACACGTCGCTCCCTCTGGAACCGTCGAGCCGGTCGCCGTATCCTCCTTCCTATGACTTCCACCTGTAGGACTTCCTCCCGCGCATTCGGCTGCGGGTTCTTCGTACGCGACCGCCGCCGCTGACGGCGAGCGGCGCCTCCACTCGCGGTACCGCGCGCCGTCGTTCCGGATGCCAGGCACCCTTCAGGGCGTCGTCTGCCTGAAGGGTGCTCCATGTCGCGGCGATTGGAGCGCTCGTGGGAGCGAGAAGCCAGTATGGCGGCCGGGAGGAGCTCGGCCAGAATTTCCTGATCCACCAACCCACCATCCGTTTGGTCCTTGGCCTGGTCCGTTCCTCGGGCGGCGGAAGCATTCTGGAACTCGGCGCGGGCGACGGCGCCCTGACCCGTCCGCTTGCAGCCCTCGGCCGCGACCTGCTGGCCATCGACTTGGATTCAGGCTGCGTACGACGACTGCAACGGCGCTTGCCCGGAGTCCGGGTGCTGCAGGCTGATGCCTTGACCGTGCCCTTTGACCGCCCGGTGATTGTGGGCAACATTCCCTTCCACCTGACTACCCCGATCCTGCGCCGCCTGCTGGCAACGGGTACCTGGACCCAAGCGGTGCTGCTGACCCAGTGGGAGGTTGCCCGCAAGCGGGCGGGAGTAGGTGGCGGAACCCTGCTGACGGCCCAGACCTCTCCCTGGTTCGAATTCGACCTTCGCGGCCGGGTGCCGGCAGCCGGGTTCCGCCCCCGGCCAGCCGTCGACGGCGGCGTCCTGCGGGTCCGGCGTCGCCCGGTCGCGCTGCTGGAGCCGCAGGACCGGGCAGCCTACGAGCGGTTTGTGCGCGGCATCTACAACGGGCCCGGAGCAGGGCTGGGGGAGATCCTTGGCCGGTATCTTGGGTCGGCACGGAGCGCACGGACCGCATTGTCCGCTGCGGGAGTCCCGGTGCAGGCGCTGCCCAGGGATGTAGCTGCCGCGCAGTGGCAGCGTTTGTGGGGGGCCGCCCGGAACACCCGTGTCCAAGGGTAGGGCACAGTCGCCGCGCGCTTTTCCGCACCCGGAGCGACCTCAATGGGTCCGCCGTCGTCGTCCACCGGCACCGTTTTAGCATCGGCAGCCGTGGCAGTGACGGTACTGGGATATGGACGTCCCGTGGCTTCCTTTACGGGTGTTCTCGATGCGCTTCGCACCAGTTGCGGAGTCTTCGGTTGTCCTGTCCAAACCGCCGTGCCAGTATCCCCGGCATGATCACGAGACGATTCGCAACAGTCGGAGCCGTATCAGTCTGCCTGCTATCGGGCGGGCTGATACTGGCCGGGTCGATAACGGCGTCCGCACAGATAGCCGGAATCAATCCGGTGACCATCGATGCCGCGAATCCCGCCAATTCAGGGTTTCTCGTGGTGGTCGAGGGCGATACGACGCTCAACGCCGACGAGTCGGAGGGATCCATAGCAACCGGAGGAAACCTCGCCTTCAACGCGTCCTACAACGTGGGCGTCGCGGGACCGCTGCAGACTCCCACTCCGCCCGGCGACCCGGCACCGGTGGCCCTTTTGGTGGGTGGGGGAATTGTCTGGCCGGAGGCTGGATACATAGTCAGTGTGCAGCAGGGAACAACTAAGGTGGCGAACACGGCGACCTATACGGCATACGACACCGATAGCAACGGCGCAGCCGTGAACTACCGGCTGGTTGAACCCGGGCAGCCCTACGAAGCGACGCCCCATATAGCAGGCACACTCCAGCAGACACCCGCTTCGGTAGCTGCCGTCGAGGGCATTATTGACCTCGGAACTGCCTTCGCTTCGTACCGCACCCTGACACAGGAGATGGGTGCCTGCTCGGACACCGTAGTGCTCCGGGATGCGGCGGGCACGCCGATCCAGCGGCCCGTCACGCAGGGCACCACGGCCTATATCACCCTCGATGAAGGCGTGACCAACGTTTTGAACATTAGTGCAGATGAGTTCGCTGACCTCGCCGGAATCACGTTCACGAACCTCCCCTCGGCGCAGACACCGTTACTGGTGAACGTCACAGGCCCTACATTCTTCGGAACCACGCCGAACCTGGCCGGTATCAGCCGGGCCCAGGCGCCGTACATGCTCTGGAACTTCCCCGATGCCACCAGCGTGGTGGCCACGGGAGGAGCTGCCATACAGGGAACCATCTACGCCCCCAACGCAAGCCTCGAGTGGGGGACAACGCAGAACATTGAAGGGAACATCATTGCCGCTTCCTTCACCCACGGCCAACTGGGCCCGCGGATAAGCCCACGGGAAGTCCATAGCGAAGCCTTCGCCACCACTTTGAACTGCGAAGCCGAGCCGACTCCAACCCCAACCCCAACCCCGACCCCCACCCCGACCCCGACCCCGACCCCCACCCCAACCCCCACCGAAACCCCGACCCCCACCCCCACCGACACCTCTACGCCGGCTCCCACGCCTCCCGGTCCGGACGCAGGCCCGACGTTCAATCCTCCTGCCGGTGCATTCGGCGGAACCAGCCGCGGCGAGTTGGCCGACACCGGAGCCGACAGCGCGCCACTGCGCTGGCTCGCCGGCGTTCTCCTCGCGGCCGGAACGGTCATTCTGCTTCTATCCCGGCGGCACCGCGCCTAGTATGCCGCCGTGTACGCGGGGCCGCCGGCATCCGCCGTAAGGGCGGTTCAGGGTGACGGGCCAAGGCTGTCCGCCCCGCACACCCTGTTGATCGGCCCGCCCATGTTGAACGTAGTACCCGTAAACCAGTGCCGCGCAGGCACAGTTACAGGTAGGCTGATACAGCAGGTAAGGCAGAAACAGTCATCGGAACCGGGTCAGCCAGATATTTTGGCTGATCAGTTTTCTTTTTGGGGAGGAAATTGCACATGGCGGGCGAGCAGTACAGCGCCGAACGAGCGGGCGACCGACGGGCGCCCAGCGCGGAAGACACCACATCCATCAGTCTTCCCCCGATGTCCGATGCCACATCGGTTGAGCCCAAGCTGACTCCGGACGAGCGAGCCGCCGTCGCGGCCCTCCCTGCGCGCTCAGCCCTGCTAATTGCCCACAGCGGTCCGAACGCCGGTGCACGCTTCCTGCTGGACCAGGACGTCACTACTGCCGGACGGCACCCCAACGCGGATGTTTTCCTCGATGATGTAACTGTTTCGCGCAAGCATGTTGAGTTCCGCCGCACCCCCGAAGGGTTCCGCGTGGTGGATTCCATGAGCCTGAACGGCACGTACGTCAACCATGACCGGGTCGACAGTGTGCTGCTGCGTACCGGGAGCGAAGTGCAGATCGGTAAGTTCCGACTCACTTTTTACGCTGCCCGCCCCGCAACTGCCGGAAACTAGGCTCAGGCCCCGGCGTAGGGCAGATAAGGTAGTAGACATGTCAGCATCACAGTCCGTCAGGCGCACCACCGGACCGGAACGGCTGCGTGGCAGGGTGCTGAATATCGGCGAGGTCCTGGGCGAGCTAAGCACGGACTTCCCTGCCATCAGTGCGTCCAAGATCCGTTTCCTCGAGGAAAAAGGCCTGGTGACGCCGCAGCGCACGGCTGCCGGTTACCGCAAGTACAGTACGGCCGACGTCGAGCGTCTTCGGTTTGTGCTGGCATTGCAGCGCGACCAGTACCTGCCGCTGAAGGTCATCAAGGATTATCTGGACGCGATCGACCGGGGAGAGCGGCCCGAGTCGCTTCCCGGCGGTATGTCCCTGGCGCCGCGCGTGGTTTCGGACCAGTTGGCCGGAGAGCTTGCTGCCCGTGCCCATGCCCGCACCTTGACCTTCGAGGAACTGGTGAAGGAATCCGGCGCGAGCACGGAATTGGTGCACAGCCTGGTCAGCTACGGACTGATCACCAGCGGTGATGAAAACTATGACGAGCATGCCCTGAAAGTGGCCAAGGCCTGTGTCCAGCTCGAGGCGCACGGCATCGAACCGCGGCACCTGCGTCCCTTCCGGGCGGCAGCGGACCGCGAGATCGGACTGGTTGAGCGTGTGGTTGCCCCGGTAGCCTCCCGCCGGGACGTCGCCTCGAAGGCCCGCGCCGCTGAGACCGCCCGTGAGATCAGCGACCTGTGCCTGAGCCTGCACAGCGCTTTGGTGCATGGGCAAATAGCGCGGATGGAGGGCTGAGATGCAGGAAGTCGAAGTTGTCGGCGTGCGGATTGAACTCCCGTCCAATCAGCCGTTGGTCCTGCTTAAGGAAGTCAACGGTGAACGGCACCTTCCTATCTGGATCGGTGCTCCGGAAGCCAGCGCCATCGCCTTTGTGCAGCAGGGGATCGTGCCGCCGCGGCCGATGACGCATGACCTGCTGGTGAACCTGATCCACGCGTTGAAGCGCGAAGTGACACTCGTCCGGCTGATCTCCGTGGAAGACACCGTGTTCCACGCGGAGATCCTTTTCGAGGACGGCACAGCCGTGAATTCGCGGGCGTCCGACGCGATTGCCGTTGCCCTGCGGATCCCGTGCCCTATTTACTGCGCGGACGAAGTCCTCAATGAGGCCGGTGTCCGGATTGCCGACGCGGACCCCGAGGACGAAGAAGAGCAGGACAACGCGGAGCAGGAGATGCGCCAGTTCCGCGAATTCCTGGCCGACGTCGAGCCTGAAGACTTCGAACGCTGACCGGTTTTCCGTCTCTGCCTCCGACACGCCTGCGGAAAAGTTCCCGGCATCTTTGACCTTGGTGCCAGTCGGTTCTAACGTCGAAGAATAGAGTTCCCATTGCACCGGGGGAGTTCTCGGGGCACACTGAAGAAGCCCTGACAGCTCCGGCCTGTGCCGACCCCCAGGGGAACCGTTACTAGGAGGCACAAGTGAGTCCGAAAGGCGATGCCGGCGAACACGCCGCAGCACCGGGGGGCATCCCTTCCCAGAGCGCCCAGGGCTTGCTGTTCACCGAGGACCTGCCTCTTCTCGACGAGGACGCAGGGTACCGTGGGCCTACCGCCTGCAAGGCTGCAGGGATAACTTACCGCCAGTTGGATTACTGGGCGCGCACCGGACTCGTGGAACCTGCGGTACGAGGTGCCTCCGGTTCCGGCACGCAGCGCCTCTACGGTTTCCGCGACATCCTGGTCCTGAAAGTCGTCAAGCGGCTGCTGGACACCGGTGTATCGCTCCAGCAGATCCGAACTGCCGTGGAGCACCTGCGGGAACGTGGAGTCGAGGACCTGGCACAGATCACCCTGATGAGCGACGGTGCCAGCGTTTACGAGTGCACCTCCGCCGACGAGGTTATCGACCTGGTCCAGGGCGGCCAGGGTGTCTTCGGCATAGCCGTGGGCCGGGTCTGGCGTGAAGTCGAGGGCAGCCTCGCACAGCTGCCCAGCGAGCACGTCAACGAGCAGGACTTTCCCGGCGACGAACTGAGCCAGCGCCGCATCGCCCGCAAAATCAGTTAGGGCGCACAGCTCAGCTAGGCACCACACAATTTAGACAGACATTAACGTTGAAGGGCATCCCCGCGGGGATGCCCTTCAACGTTTGTTCAGCTGCTCTAGCCTGCCCGGACTAGGCCACCGGGCGGCGCATCACGCGGTTGCGCACACTGCCGGAATCCATCAGGTTCTTCATCAATGCGTCGAAGGTTCCGGCGGCCTGTTTGGCTGATTCGCCCGGCCAGTGATGCACCGAATGGGCGGCACCCTGGATCTGCTGCCAGTTCGCCTGTTCCGCAATGGTGGGAGTCAGGAGCAGGTCACCGAACATCTGCTTCATTTCGGCAAGCCGGAAAACGTGCTCGTTGGAGCTGGGCCGCACCCGGTTGGCGATGATTCCGGCGGGGGCCAGATTGGGAGCGAATTCCTCGCGGAACAGTTCGAGCGCACGCATGGTCCGCTCGGTGCCGGCCACCGAAAACAGTCCCGGCTCCGCAACCAGCAGCACCCGGTTGCTGGCGGTCCAGGCCATGCGGGTGAGGCCGTTCAGCGACGGTGGGCAGTCGATGAGGACCAAGCCGTATCCGGACACGCGGGACAGCAGGGTGGTCAGGCGTCGAAGATCGCGCTTGCCCAGGTCCGGACGGTCGTAAATACCCGAGTAGGCCGAGCCCATGGCAACATCCAGGACGGGCTTCCGGCCTTCTGAATTCTTCGCAAGGCGCTGGGCGTTCGCTACCCAGCCGCTGGGGATCACGTGGTCCGAAAGCTGAGCCCGACGGGCTGTCCGGAGCATCTCGCCGATTCCCAGCTGGTTGCCTGCGCTAACACCCAAACCGGTGGTGGCATCGGCGTGCGGGTCCAGGTCCACGACGAGCGTAGGAATGCCGGCGGCCAGCGCTGCGGATGCCAGGCCGAGGGTGACGGAGGTCTTGCCGACGCCGCCCTTCAGGCTGCTGATGCTCACTACTTGCACTTGATGAACCAAAACCTAACGTGTCTAGGGATCACTGGACGCTGCTGACTCATTCTATGTGACGCATACCCGTTACCTTGGCAGCGGGCTTTTGCAGGGGTGGCGCTTAGACTGGTGCCACTGTGATGTCGAACACGGCAGCTCCGGAGTCCGCCCGTCGGCGGGACCCCGGTCCGGCTTGAGGCTTTCCTCTCGCGCCGTGGGTAAAATCCGTTAATGGCGGTATCTGTCCGGGTGCCCCACCGCAATTGATCCAGGAGACCCATGTTCTCGAAGATTTTGGTAGCGAACCGGGGCGAGATCGCCATTCGCGCCTTCCGCGCCGCCTATGAGCTCGGCGCCAAGACCGTGGCCGTGTTTCCCCATGAGGACCGGAATTCCATTCACCGCCAGAAGGCCGACGAGGCCTACCTGATCGGGGAAGAGGGACACCCGGTCCGGGCGTATCTGGACGTTGACGAGATTATCCGGGTAGCCAAGGAGTCCGGTTGTGACGCCATCTACCCCGGTTACGGATTCCTTTCCGAAAATGCGCACCTGGCGCGGGCTGCCGCCGACGCCGGCATCACCTTCGTAGGTCCCGCAGCGGACATCCTGGAACTGGCAGGCCACAAGGTCCATGCCCTGAACGCGGCTCGGAAGGCAGGCATCCCGGTTCTGCGCTCCACCGAGCCGAGCGACGACGTCGAGAAGCTGCTCAGCGAGGCGGAGGACATCGGGTTCCCCATCTTCGTCAAGGCAGTGGCCGGCGGCGGCGGCCGCGGCATGCGCCGGGTTGACACCGCGGACAAGCTGCCCGAAGCCCTGCAGGCGGCCATGCGGGAGGCTGAAACAGCCTTCGGCGACGCCACCGTATTCCTGGAGCAGGCTGTCCTGCGTCCCCGGCACATCGAAGTGCAGATCCTGGCCGATGCGGACGGCAACATCGTGCACCTGTTCGAACGGGACTGCTCGCTGCAGCGCCGCCACCAGAAGGTGGTGGAGATAGCGCCGGCGCCCAACCTGGATGAGAACATCCGCCAGGCCTTGTACCGGGACGCGGTGAAGTTCGCCAAGGCCCTGAACTACGTCAACGCGGGAACCGTGGAGTTCCTCGTGGACACCGTCGGTGAACGCGCCGGCCAGCACGTCTTTATTGAAATGAACCCCCGGGTCCAGGTGGAACACACCGTTACGGAGGAAATCACCGACGTCGACATCGTCCAGTCCCAGCTGCGGATCGCCGCCGGTGAGTCGCTGGCCGATCTGGGCCTGCAGCAGGATGAACTGCAGATCCGCGGCGCCGCCCTCCAGTGCCGGATTACCACCGAGGACCCGGCAAACGGGTTCCGGCCCGACGTCGGCCGGATCACCGCGTACCGTTCCGCCGGCGGCGCCGGGGTCCGGCTCGACGGCGGCACCGTCTACGCGGGCGCTGAAATCAGCCCGCACTTCGATTCGATGCTGGTGAAGCTGACCTGCCGGGGACGGACCTATCCCATAGCGGTCAACCGGGCCCGCCGGGCGCTGGCCGAGTTCAGGATCCGCGGCGTCGCCACCAACATTTCCTTCCTGCAGGCGGTCCTGGACGACCCGGACTTCGTCGCCGGCGACGTAGCCACGTCGTTTATCGAGGAACGCCCCGAACTGCTTAACGCCCGCGGCTCGGCGGATCGGGGTACGAAGCTGCTCAACTGGCTCGCCGATGTCACCGTCAATAAGCCCTACGGCGATCCAGTGGCACACATCGACCCGTCGGAGAAGCTGCCCGCCGATCTGCCGGAGGCCGCGCCGGGCTCCCGGCAGCGGCTGCTGGAACTCGGCCCCGAGGGTTTCGCGGCGGACCTGCGGCAGCGGACCGAGCTGGCCGTCACCGACACCACTTTCCGCGACGCCCACCAGTCGCTGCTGGCCACCCGCGTGCGGACCAGGGACCTGACCGCTGCGGCACCGGCGGTAGCGGCCCTGACCCCGGAACTGCTGTCCGTGGAGGCCTGGGGCGGTGCCACGTACGACGTCGCCCTGCGCTTCCTGGGCGAGGACCCGTGGGAGCGGCTCGCCGCCCTGAGGCACCAGCTGCCCAACATCTGCATCCAGATGCTGCTGCGCGGACGGAACACGGTGGGCTACACGCCGTATCCGACCGAAGTCACCGAAGCCTTCGTGGAGGAAGCGGCGGCAACCGGCGTCGACATTTTCCGCATCTTCGACGCGCTGAATGATGTGTCCCAGATGGAGCCTGCCATCCGGGCCGTCCGCAAGACGGGCACCGCCGTCGCCGAAGTAGCCCTCTGCTACACCGGCGACATGCTGAACCCCAAGGAGGACCTCTACACGCTGGACTACTACCTGGACCTGGCGCAGAAAATGGTGGACGCAGGCGCCCACATCCTGGCCATCAAGGACATGGCAGGCCTGCTGCGGCCGGCTGCAGCCGCCAAGCTGGTCGCCGCGCTGCGGGAGCGTTTCGACCTGCCCGTCCACCTGCACACGCATGACACCGCCGGAGGCCAGCTGGCGACCCTGCTGGCCGCTGCCGAGGTGGGGGTGGACGCGGTGGACGTTGCCAGCGCGCCGCTGGCGGGCACCACCAGCCAGCCGTCCATGTCCTCGTTGGTCGCCGCGCTGACCAACACCGAACGGGACACCGGCATCAGCCTGGACGCGGTGGGCGCGCTCGAACCGTATTGGGAGGCCGTGCGGCGTGTCTACGCGCCGTTCGAATCCGGGTTGGCGGGTCCCACGGGTCGCGTGTACCGGCACGAGATTCCGGGCGGCCAGCTTTCCAACCTGCGCCAGCAGGCGATTGCCCTGGGGCTGGGGGAGCGGTTCGAAGCCATCGAGGACATGTACACCGCCGCCGACCGGATCCTGGGCCGCCTGGTGAAGGTCACGCCGTCGTCGAAGGTGGTGGGTGACCTGGCCCTCCAGCTGGTCGGCTCCAACGTCTCCCCGGAGGACTTCGAGGAGAACCCGCAGAACTACGACATTCCGGATTCCGTGATCGGCTTCCTCAGCGGTGAACTCGGCGATCCGCCCGGAGGATGGCCGGAGCCCTTCCGGACCAAGGCGCTGCAGGGCCGTAAGGTCAAGGCCCGCGACGTCGAACTGACCGAGGTGGACAAGGCGGGGCTGCACTCCGATTCCGCCACCCGGCAGGAAACCCTGAACCGGCTGCTCTTTGCCGGCCCGGCAAAGGAATTTGCGACCGTCCGTGAAACCTACGGAGACGTTTCCGTACTGGAGACCCGGGACTACCTGTACGGGCTGCGGCGCGGGGAAGAGCACGTCATCGAACTGGAAAAGGGCGTGCGGCTGATCGCCGCGCTGGATGCGGTGTCCGAGCCGGATGAAAAGGGCATGCGTACGGTCATGACCACCCTGAACGGGCAGATGCGGCCGGTCTCGGTCCGGGACCGCAGCATCGAAAGCACCACGAAATCGGCGGAACGGGCAGATCCGGCCGAAGCCGGCCACGTAGCGGCACCGTTTGCCGGTGCAGTCACGGTCACGGCAAAGGAGGGTGCAGAGGTCGCCGCAGGGGAAACCGTCGCCACCATCGAAGCAATGAAGATGGAGGCCTCCATCACGGCCCCGGTTGCCGGAACCGTGGAACGGGTCGCGATCTCCCGGGTGGAGCAGGTCCAGGGCGGGGACCTGCTGCTGGTCATCGCCCCGAAATAAGCACCGGCTCCACCGGTGCGAAATGAACGTTGGAGCGTGACTGCATAGACTGAAGAGCGTGACTCACTTCGATCTGGCCATCATTGGTTCCGGCTCCGGCAACTCGATCATCACCCCGGACTGGGACGGTAAAAAGGTAGCGATTATTGACGGAGGCACGTTCGGAGGAACGTGCCTCAACGTCGGGTGCATCCCCACGAAGATGTTCGTGTACCCCGCCCAGCTCGCGGCCGCCGCAGTGGACGGTGCGCGGCTGGGCGTGGACACGGTGTCCGCCGGGGTCCGGTGGCGGGACATCCGGGACCGGATCTTCACCCGCATCGACGCGATTTCCGACGGCGGGCGCCGCTACCGGGACGAGGAGCTGGACAACGTCACGCTGTTCAGTGAATACGTCCGCTTCGTCTCGCCGCACGCACTCGTCACGGCGTCGGGGCAGGAGATCACTGCCGACGAAATCGTGGTGGCCGCGGGTTCCCGTCCGGTCCTGCCGGATGTGCCGGGGATGGACCTTCCGCAGGTGCATACCTCGGACACGGCGATGCGTATCGATGAGCTGCCGGCCCGGGTGCTGATCATCGGCGGCGGGTATATCGCCGCGGAGTTCGGCTTCGTCTTCTCCGCCTTCGGGTCGGACGTCACCCTGGCCGTGCGGTCGGGGGCGCTGCTTCGTTCCCTGGACGAAACCGTGTCCGAACGCTTCACCGCGGAAGCCTCCAAGCAATGGAACGTGCAGTTCGAAACCACCGTGGACTCACTGGTGGAGAACGCTGACGGTTCCGTGCACGCCGTCCTCTCCGGTCCCGCCGGAGAGTCGGCCCTGGATGTGGACCTGGTGCTGGTGGCGACCGGCCGAACCCCCAACACCGACCGGCTGGACGTCAGTGCCGCCGGTTTTGACCTCACCTCGGACGGCCGGCTGGCTGTGGACAGCTACGGCCGGGTGCTGGCGTCCGGTGCTCCGGTGCAGGGAATCTGGGCGCTGGGCGACATCAGCAGCCCCTACCAGCTCAAGCACGTGGCCAACCACGAGGCGCGCGTGGTGGCGCACAACCTGGTGCACCCCGGGGACCTTCGCGCCATGGACCACCGCTTCGTGCCGGCTGCCGTCTTCAGCAGCCCGCAGATTGCAAGCGTCGGGATGACCGAGGACCAGGCCATCGCTGATACGGAAGCCCGCGGCGTCGAACTCGCCTTGGCCGTGCAGGAATACGGGTCGACGGCGTACGGCTGGGCAATGGAGGATTCCACCGGGTTCGTGAAACTGCTGGCGGAGAAGGAAAGCGGCCGGCTGCTTGGTGCCCACATTGTGGGACATGAGGCGTCCATGCTGATCCAGCCCCTGGTGCAGGCGATGGAGTTCGGGTTGGACGCCGCCACGATGGCCCGCGGGCAGTACTGGATCCACCCGGCGCTGACAGAGGTGGTCGAAAATGCGCTGCTTTCGCTGAAGACAAAGGAAAAGCCGGGCAGGAACCGCCTCTAGGGGAGTCGGTTCCTGCCCGGCGCGGATAAATCAGACCCGCTGCCCGCTGTAGATATCGTCGATGACGTCCGAGAAGTCCCGGAGCACCTGGGCCCGCTTGATCTTCAGCGACGGTGTCAGGTGTCCGCTGGTCTCGGTGAAGTCGGTCGGGACCACGCGGAACTTCTTGATCGCCTCGGCGGAGGAGACCTTCTTGTTGGCGCGGTCCACCAGGGCCTGGAGTTCCTTCTGCAGCTCATCGGTCTTGGCCACTTCGGTCACCGTCATGGTGGCCGGCAGCTTGTGCCGCCCCAGCCAGCCGGGCAGTGCCTCTTCGTCGATGGTAATGAGGGCCGAAATGAACGGCTTGGCATCCCCGACCACCACGCACTGGGACACAATCGAATCGGCGCGGATGGAATCCTCCAGCTGAGAGGGAACCACGTTCTTGCCGCCGGCCGTGATGATGATTTCCTTCTTTCGGCCGGTGATCTTCAGGAAGCCGTCCGAGTCGAGTTCGCCGATGTCACCGGTGTGGAACCAGCCGTCGGTGAATGTGTCCTCCATCAGTTCCGGGCGGTTGTAGTAGCCCTTCATCACGCTGATGCCCTTGGCCAGGATCTCGCCGTCGTCGGCGATCTTCACGCTGTTCCCGGGAAGGGGCGCGCCCACGGTGCCCAGCTTGACGAGCTGCGGGGTGTTGGTGGTGAGCGGAGCCGTGGTTTCGGTCAAACCGTAGCCTTCCAGCACCAGCAGTCCGATGCCGTGGAAGAAGTGCCCCAGCCGTTCGCCCAGGGGAGCTCCGCCGGAAACCGCGTATTCCACCTTCCCGCCCATGGCCTCGCGGATCTTGCCGTACAGCAGGCGGTCGAAGAGGGCATGCTTCAGGGTCAGGCCCAGCGGCACCTTGCCCTCCTGCTTGGCCTTGGACCAGGCAACTGCCGTGGCGACGCCGGCGTGGAAGATCTTGCCCTTGCCGCCGTCTTCGGCCTTCAGCATGGAGGCGTTGAACACCTTCTCCAGCACGCGCGGAACCACCAGGATGAAGGTGGGCTTGAAGCTCTGCAGGTCGGGAAGGAGGTTCTTGACATCGGGGGTGTGCGCCACGGTGGCACCGGTAGCCACGCTGAGCACGGAAATGAAGCGGGCAAGGACATGCGCCAACGGCAGGAACATGATCGTCTGCGAGCCCTCGGTGGCCACCTCGGGCTCCGCCAGCTCCGAGTTGCGGGAAAGGTTGACGAAGTTGGCGTGCGTGAGTTCGCAGCCCTTCGGTTTGCCCGTGGTTCCGGACGTATAGATGATGGTTGCCAGGTCGGCCATCTGGGCGGTCGAGCGACGTGTCTCGAGATCTTCATCACTGACCGAAGCGCCGTCGGCGCGCAGCGTGTCGAGTCCGCCGCCGTCGATCTGCCACACATTGGCGACCATGGAAAGGTCTTCGTCCGCTGCGGCCGTGCGGACAATGTTCTCGTGCCGGGCGGCTTCAACCACAATGCCGACGGCGCCGGAATCGCTCAGGATCCAGGCAACCTGCGAAGGGGACGAGGTCTCATAGACGGGAACCGACACCGCTCCGGCGAACCAGAGGGCAAAGTCCACCAGGGTCCATTCGTACCTGGTCCGCGACATGATGGCCACGCGGTCGCCTGCCTTGATGCCACTGGCCATGAAGCCCTTGGCCAGCGCCCGGACGTCCTTGGTGAACTCCGTGGCACTGATCCGCTGCCATTCGCCCTGGCCGTTCCGGACGGCAAAGAGAGCGGGGTTGCTTGGCTTGGCTGCCTGATCGAGCAGCATGTTTGTGATGTTCGTCTGCGGCGGGGACTCCGCTAGGACGGGAACGCTGAATTCTCGCACGATAGCTCCTTTGATATCCGATACGCCCGTAGGCACTGTTCAGCCTATAACCTAGATCACATTTTCTTACCCGTCGGTAACCTTGCAGATTCATAACGAACGCGTCGCCGCTCTTGCCGTTTCCCTAGAATAGGTTTCTGATGCGTCCAGTTACCCCAGCACCCGTTCCCCGCCCCCTTTCCACCCCGCTCCAACGCAGGCTTGCTGCCACGGAACCCTTCCGGCCGCGCAGGCCCATGCGGCTGCCGAACCGAATGCGGCGGCGCGGGCTGGCCATCGGGATAGATATCGGCGGGACCAAAGTAGCGGCCGGGCTCGTGGATGGCGACGGACGGGTGCTGAAGCAGGCGCGCCGGTCGACGCCGGGGCAGGATCCCCGGGAAGTCGAAGCGGTAATCGTGGACCTGGTCCGGGAACTCTCGGCCGAGCACCACGTGTGGTCCGTCGGCATCGGTGCGGCCGGGTGGATGGACCTCGCCGGCAGCACCGTGTTGTTCAGCCCGCACCTGGCCTGGCGCAACGAGCCCCTCCGCGAGAACCTGGAGAGGCTGCTGCGCAGACGCGTCTTCCTGGTCAATGACGCCGACGGCGCCGCCTGGGCGGAATACCGGTTCGGAGCCGGTGCGGGGGAGAGCAGGATGGTCTGCGTTACCCTCGGAACCGGAATCGGCGGGGCAATGGTCCTCGACGGCCGCCTTGAGCGCGGCCGGTACGGCGTGGCGGGGGAGTTCGGGCACCAGATCATCATGCCCGGCGGGCACCGCTGCGAATGCGGCAACCGGGGGTGCTGGGAACAGTACGCCTCGGGTAACGCCCTGGGCCGGGAGGCCCGGGAACTGGCCGCAGCCAACTCCCCGGTAGCCCAGGAGCTGCTCCGGGCGGTGAACGGCAATGCGGATCAGGTGACCGGCGCCGTCGTCACCCGCCTTGCCCTCGAAGGCGACCCGGCCTCCATCGAACTCCTTGACGAAGTGGGGCAGTGGCTCGGATTGGGGCTGGCGAACCTGGCCGCTGCACTGGATCCGGGAATGTTCGTCATCGGCGGCGGGCTGAGCGATGCCGGTGACCTGCTGCTTGTTCCGGCGCGACGGTCCTTTGCCCGGAACCTTACCGGGCGGGGGTTCCGCCCCGCGGCCAAAATGGAGCGGGCGGCCCTGGGTCCCGCCGCGGGGATGATCGGAGCCGCGGACCTGTCGCGGATCGCCGCACGCCGCTGAGCCGGGGCGTCCCCGGAGGAGGAAGCCGGGCCTAAACGGCCGCGCCGTCGTCATCCTCATCGCGGTGCTGGGGTAGCCGGAAAAGCAGATAGGCCGCGGAGCCCGCAAACACGGCGATGGTGCCGAGGATGACCGGCAGCGGCGCGCTGCGCCAGAACATGGCGAACACCAGGAGCAGGAGCGGTCCGGCCAGCGTGCCCAGCCAGCTGAGCACCACCAGCGGTTCCCCGGTGCCAAGCGGCGGCGGTTCGGGCGGCACAAACCCGCCGTCGTCCTCATCCTCGTCCTCGGCCGTATAGTCCCGGGGCCCCGCCGATGCCAACGGCTGGTTCTCGAAGATGGCGCGGGTCCGTTCGGCCGGCGTCGGTGCCGCCGGATCGCGGGGCGGGGTGGCTTCTCCCGGTTCCCCGCCGCCGTGCGGGGCAGCGGCATCCGGGGCGCCGGCGGAACGGTCCGGTTCCGGACGTACCGGATCGCTGGCGTCCATATGTTCAAGGCGGGCCACCAGGTCCAGCCAGACTTCTTCGTCGGTGGACTCGTTATGTTCCGGCTCGCGTTCGCTCATGCCCGCACCCCGGAACTGACGCGGTGGATGAATTCAGCGGAGCGGTCAAAGATCAGCGGCGCATCGTGGTCCATGGTGGCAACGTGGTAGCTGTTCTCAAGCGGCACCACCTCGAGCTCTGCGTTAAGGAGCCGGCGGCGGAGCAGTTCCATGCTGGATTCCGGCACCACAGCGTCCACCCGTGAACGGAATGCCAGCACGGGCGCCGTAACGTCGGGCAGGGCGGCGGCAGTGTTCCGGAAGAGCCTGCCAAGCTGGTGCACCGAGCCGACCGGCGTCCGCGGGTACGCACCCTCATCCTGTCCTTTGAGCCGGATGTCGTTGCCAATGGCAGGAACGGATCTCAGGAAGTACTTCAGCACGCCGGAATAGCGTGCCCGGGGGTCGGCGAACGTCAGGCCGGGGTTAACGACGACGACGCCGGCCACCGGCTGCCGGGCCGCGAGCCGCAGCGCCAACGTGCCGCCCATGGAAAGGCCTGCCGATACAACACAGTCCGTCCGCTCCCGCAGGTCCCGATAAGCGCTCTCGTAGTCCTCGTACCAGCGCTGCCACGGCGTCTGTGCCAATTCCTGCCAGCTTGTGCCGTGGCCGGACAGCAGCGGAAGGCTCACGGCATAGCCGCGGTCCGCCAGGTGGCGTGCCCAAGCCGCAAGGCTCACCGGGGATCCGGTGAATCCGTGGCTGAGAAGCACGCCAACGCCCGCGTTGGGTCCGTGCCCCTCAGAGTGGAAGGCATCAGCGCCGGGGAGGGAAGTCATGTGTCTATGGTTGCATTAGAGGGGACTTTTTGGACCCTGCACGGGGGAAACTCCCGGGAACCCCGGTACGCGCCAAATTCACCAGCAGGGATAAGCGCGCATACAGTAGAGTCTGGGGAACCAAACGGGTCCCCCGTTATTGTCTTGTCCGGACAGGAGATCAAGCCGCGTGTTCTATTGGGTGATGAAGACTATATTCATCGGGCCGGTGGTAAATCTTCTCTTCAGGCCTTGGGTCAAGGGAATGGATAACATCCCCGAATCCGGGCCTGCCGTCCTGGTGAGCAATCACCTTTCGTTCTCCGATTCGATCTTCCTTCCGTTGGCCGTACCCCGGCCGGTGAGCTTTCTCGCGAAGAGCGATTACTTCAACGGCAAAGGCATCAAGGGCAAGCTCACTGCAACCTTCTTCCGGCTCGCGAACCAGCTGCCGATGGACCGCTCGGGCGGAGCGGCGTCCGCTTCCTCCCTCAAGGCAGGCGTCGATGTCCTGGAAAACGGCGGCCTGCTGGGTATTTACCCGGAAGGCACCCGCAGCCCGGACGGGCGGCTGTACCGCGGCAAGACCGGTGTAGCCAAGCTGGTGCTCTCTACCGGCGTTCCCGTCATCCCCGTTGCGATGATCGGAACCGACAAGGTCCAGCCCATCGGCCGGCGGATTCCCAATATCCGTCGGATCGGCATCATCGTAGGTGAACCGCTGGACTTCTCGCGGTACGCCGGGCTGGAGAATGACCGCTTTATCCAGCGCTCCGTGACCGACGAGATCATGTATGAACTCATGCGTCTTTCCGGCCAGGAATACGTGGATGTATATGCCAGCACCGTCAAGGAAAAGATGGCCGCTAAGAAGGGCGTCAAGGCCGCACAGGCACGCAGCGCGGCTGTCCGCCTTTCCACCGGATCCGATTCCGGTGCAGTGCCCCCGGCCGGCGGCTCGGAACTGCCTGCCGAAGCAGGCGACAAACTGCCCGGGGCCGTGACCGTCATCGGTTCGAGCGCGGCGAAGGGCATCCGCAAATCCCCGAAACCGGCTGCAGCCGAAGCGGACGACGCCGCGGGCGAAGCCGGAAACAAGCGGCGCCTGAAGTTCCGTGGCCGGAAGTCCGGCGCCAACGGAGCCCGCGCTGCCCGGACGGACGCTGCGGAAACCAGCGGTGCCGAATCCAGCGGTGCCGAATCCAGCGGTGCCGAGTCCAGCGGTGCCGAGTCCAGCGGTGCCCGATCCGATGACCGCGACGCAGACCCGCGCTCCCATACTGCCTAGCTACCCCTCGGAGGCTGGCTGGAGCGTGCCTGTGTTGCGCGCTCCGGCGGCGTTTGTGACGGCGTTGTTCGCTCCAGCCGGGCAACTAGTAGGATTTAAGCCGTGACTGACACCCCCGTACACCGCGAGTCCATTCCGACCATGCTCTCGGGCGCGGCGGCCACTTCCGCGACCCACCCCGAGTTGGACAACTGGCGTTCCCTGTCGATCTCCCAGCAGCCGACGTGGCGGGACGATCCGGGGTATGACGCGGCCATCGCCGAACTGTCGATGGTGCCGCCGCTGGTTTTCGCCGGCGAAGTGGATGTCCTCCGCAGCCGGCTGGCCGAGGCCGCCCAGGGCCGTGCCTTCCTCCTGCAGGGCGGCGACTGCGCCGAGACGTTCGAAGCGGCCACCGCGGACAAGATCAGCGCCCGCGTCCGGACGCTGCTGCAGATGGCAGTGGTCCTCACCTACGGTGCGTCCGTTCCGGTGATCAAGATGGGCCGGATGGCCGGTCAGTTTGCCAAGCCGCGCTCCTCCAA
This sequence comes from Arthrobacter sp. zg-Y895, assembly GCF_020731025.1. Classification (NCBI taxonomy): domain Bacteria; kingdom Bacillati; phylum Actinomycetota; class Actinomycetes; order Micrococcales; family Micrococcaceae; genus Arthrobacter; species Arthrobacter sp. zg-Y895. Next base: position 833,339 of record NZ_JAJFZY010000004.1, on the reverse strand, counting down.
CGAGGAAACCCGTGACGGCGTGACGTTGCCCGCGTACCGCGGCGACATGGTCAACGGCTACGACTTCACGCCCGAATCGCGTCGGCACAACCCGGCGCGGATGGTGCGCGCCTACCATACCTCCGCGTCCACGCTGAACCTGATCCGCGCCTTCACGCAGGGCGGTTTCGCCGATCTCCGGCTGGTGCACCACTGGAACAAGGGCTTTACCTCCAATCCGGCGCACTCCCGCTATGAATCCCTGGCCCGGGAAATCGACCGCGCCGTACGCTTCATGGAGGCCTGTGGCGCGGACTTCGAAGCCCTGAAGCGAGTCGAGTTCTTCGCCAGCCATGAGGCGCTGCTCCTGGACTACGAACGGGCCCTGACCCGGGTGGACTCCCGAACCGGCCAGCCGTACGACACCTCCGGTCACTTCCTGTGGATTGGAGAGCGCACCCGTGACCTGGATTCCGCGCATGTGGACTTCCTGTCCCGGGTGCGTAACCCCATCGGCGTGAAGCTCGGCCCGAAAACGAGCGCCGAAGACGCCTTGGCCCTGATCGACAAGCTGGATCCGAACCGGGAACCCGGGCGGCTGACGTTCATCACCCGGATGGGTGCCCGCAACATCCGCGAGAAGCTTCCCGCCCTGGTGGAGAAGGTGACCGCCTCGGGCGCCCAGGTTCTCTGGGTAACGGACCCCATGCACGGCAACACCGTCACCTCGCCCAATGGATACAAGACCCGCAACTTCGACGATGTGATGGACGAGGTGCGCGGCTTCTTCGAAGTGCACGATTCCCTGGGGACCTTCCCCGGCGGCCTGCACGTGGAGATGACGGGCGACGACGTCGCGGAGTGCCTGGGCGGTGCGGACCCCATTGACCAGGAAGCGTTCGTGGAGGGCTACGAATCCGTCTGCGACCCCCGGCTGAACCATATGCAGTCCCTGGAGATGGCCTTCCTGGTTGCAGGTGCCCTTTCCCGCAGGAGCTGACAGGCGTAGGGCCGCCCCGGGGCTACACCACCTTCAGGATGACGGTGGAGCCTTCGGGTGCGGTACCTGCGCCCGGTTCCTGGTCCCGGACCAGGCCTAGCAATCCGCCCAGGAGGTTCTCCACCTCAACGGTGAACCCGCGGCTTTCCAAGTCGGCCCGCGCGGTCTCGGCGCGCTGCCCCACATAGTTCGGAACCTCAACCATCCGCGGACCGAGGGAGATGGTCAGCGTGACGGTGGATCCCCGCTCCAGCAGCCCGGATGCCGGCGTCTGGGCAACGACTGCGCCCGCCGGGACGGAAGGGCTGTTCACTTTTTCCGGAGCGACGGCAGCCGTGAGGCCGGCGTCTTCAATGGCTTGCACCGCAGCGTCCTCGCCCAGCCCGGTGACTGCGGGGACCTCAACGGGCGCCGGTCCCTTTGAGACCGTGACGTCCACCGGAGCCCCCAGCCGCAGCAGGGTGTCCGGCAACGGCTGCTGGCTGATGATGCTGCCCGCTTCTATGCTTTCGCTGTACTCCTCTGTGACTGCGCCGAGCGTGAGCTCGTCCGCTTCAAGGTCTGTCCGGGCGGCGTCCAGCGTGCGCTGGAGAACGTTGGGCACGGAAAACAGCTGCGGTCCCTTGGAGACGAGCAGCGTCACCGGCTGGAAGCGGCGGATTTCCCGGGCGGCGCCGGGATCCGTGCCGACGGCGAGCCCTGCGGCTACCACTTCGTCGAACACCTCATCGGTGGTGTAGTTCAGGCCGGCGTCGACCAGCTGTGTGCCGGCTTCCTCGACGGAAGCGTTGCTCACGTCCGGTACGGAGACCAGGGCGCCGGGTCCGGCACCGAAGAACCAACCGGCAAAGGCAACCGCCGCGAGCAGTACAGTCAGCAGTACGGCCAGCAGGATGCCCCGACGGCGCGGCTTTCCGCTGCGAAGGGATACCTGCGGGCGGTGGGCTTCACGGTCGTTTAGCCGTTGCCGGTCGCGTTCATCCCGCTGGGCTCTGCGCCGACGCGCGTTCGGGCTGAGGCCGGCTTCGTCGTCTGTGGCATAGTCGTCGTCCGGGCCCTCGGCGTCGTATCCGTCCCCGTGGTCCGCACCGTCATCGCCTGCACCGCGGCTGCCGGCAGGAAATACCGTGGTGGCGTTGTCGTTTCGGTGGATGACCTCGGTGTGGTTCCCGCGGGGATCGCCGGGGCCTAAGGCGGCGGACGTGTCCATGACGCTCGTGGCGGCACCGGCGGCAGTAAGGACCTCCGTGGCGCCGGACAACGCTTCGGTGGGCGTGCCGGCGTCGGACGGTCGGCTGCCCGGGCCCGGAGCGCACCGGAAGTCAAGCTCCGCATCGCTGAGGGAGGTGCGGATGTGCCGCAGTTCGCCCAGCAGGGCGCGGCCGTTGACGGGGCGTTCCTCGGGGTCCTTTGCGGTGCACCAGCGGACAAGCTCGTCCAGGTCCTGGGCCAGTCCCGGGCACAGATCCGAAGGGGCGGGCACGGAGGAGTGGACATGCGCGAAGGCCACCTGGATGGGTGAATCTCCCGTGAAGGGCTGCCGGCCAGTGAGCATCTCATAGAGCATGATGCCGGCTGAATAGACGTCACTGCGTTCGTCGGCACCGCCCGCCGTAACCAGTTCGGGTGCGAGGTAGGCGACGGTGCCCACCAGTGTTCCGGTGTTGGTACTGGTGGACACGGCACGGGCCAGTCCGAAGTCAGCGATCTTGATCCTGCCGTTGTCCGCGAGGAGCACGTTCTCCGGTTTGACGTCGCGGTGGACCAGTCCGGCGTCGTGCGCAGCAGCCAGCCCTTCAACCACCGCATCCATCAGGGCCAGCGCCAGGCGCGGCGAGAGGGGTCCGCGCTCGTCGAGCAGCCCGCGCAACGTCCGTCCGGGCACATACTCCATCACGAGGTAAGCCAGGCTGTCGGTGATGCCCTGGTCCAGGACGCCCACCACGTGGGGGTGGGAAAGCCGTGCAGCCGATTTGGCTTCGCTTTCGAAACGCCTAAGGAAGCCGCGGTCCGCGGCCAGGTGCGGGTACAGCACCTTGAGGGCCACATCGCGGTCCAGGCGGCGGTCGGTGGCCAGGTAAACACTGGACATTCCGCCGCGCGCCACCAGGGACCTGACGAAGTAACGGTCGTCGACCAGCGTCTCAACGAGGGAGTCTTTCACGGGCTCATGCACCCTTCGATCCTAATGGCGGTACGCGGAAGGGTCCGGATCGACACCCGATCCGGACCCTTTCGATGCACTCCTGGACTGCCTTACTGGAAGGACGCCCGGCGGGCAAGCACGGAACTGACATAGTTGCGGGTATCCGCGAACATGCCGTGCGTGGTCACCGAGTACTGGCCCTGGTAGTAGGACGCGATTGCGGTTTCCAGGCTGTCGCTGCTGCGGATCAAAGCGCTGATGATCGCGACGCCGGCCGTGGCATTGTCATACGGATCCAGCAGGTTCAGCTGCCGTCCTACCAGCTGCGAAGCCCATTCCCCGGAGGAAGGAATAACCTGCATGGTGCCGATGGCGTTGGCCGGGGAGACAGCCCGCTGGTCGAAGCCGGATTCCTGGAGGGCAAATGCCTGTGCCAGGGCCGGGTCGACGCCCATCTGTGCTGCCGTATCGGCCACGATCTGCTGCATCTGCGCCCGGCTGGGAACGGGCATTGAGTTGAGGGTCTGCTTGTTGAGGTTGGCGTCGGCGACAGTGTGCTCGGGGTAGGTGTAGTGCAGGAAGGTATTGGGAACCAGATCCGTGGGTGCGGCTGCCACGGGTGCGGAGGCAGTGACGCTGACGGTGCTGCCGTCGACGGTGATCTTCTGGCCCGGGCGGATCACCGAGGTCTGCGACAGGCCGTTGGAGGCCATGATGCCGGAGAGGCTGACGCCGTGCTTGGCAGCGATTGCGCTGAGGGTATCCCCGGCGGCAACCGTGTACGAGCTGCCGGTGCCGGGGGCCGGCTGGGCGCCGGTAGGTGCCGTGGGAGCGGCCGGCGCTGCGGAGGGTGCCTGGCCGTCGATGCGGATCGACTGGCCCGGGTAGATGACGGAGGTGAGGGTCAGACCGTTCGCGGCGAGGATGCTGGAGAGGCTGACGCCGTGCTTTCCGGCAATGGCGCTCAAAGTATCGCCGGAGACCACCGTATAGGTGCCTTCGCCGGCAGCCGAAGCGGCAGCGGGAGCAGCGGGTGCGGATGCCCCGCCAAGGCGGAGATCGTCGCCTGCGAAGATCAACGAGGACGGCTGCAGGTTGTTGACGCGCAGCAGTTCCGTCACGGACAGTCCGTACTGTGCGGCAATTGAACTGACCGTGTCGCCGGAAACGATCCGGTGCGTGGCAGGAACAGCCGACTCTGCCGGCAGCGTCGCGGGAACCTGGGTGGCCAGCTGCGAGGCGGTAACGCCGGTGGCAGCCCCGGTGTTCAGGTTCTTGATGGCCTGCAGGGGGAGCTGGGGAAACAGGGTGTTCTGGGGTGCGGCGGGGGCAGCGGCAGCCGGCTCGGCAAGAGCCAGGGCGGACATCATCACTGCAGGAATGGCGGCGGTCGTCACGGCAACACTCAGTTTGCGCGGTATTCCTGTAGCAACGGGACGCGCCTCTGGCGTTCCCGTGGTGGACTGAGCGTTCATATGGTGATGTTTCCTCATCTGTGTTGGCCGCGGCCTTTACCGCAAATCCTTGGATTAAAAACAAGTAATGGAACGGGTGTTACCACTGTTCTTTATGTGACTAGTGGTGTGCTAGTTACGCATGTGATTACAGGTACTAATGTGAATTTACACTAACCAGAGTCCGGCACAATACCCGAGTAGTGCTTTTTGTGTTTCAGTTCAGCCGCCAAACGGCAAAGTGGCCCGGGCGACCCCGGACGTGGCACCCTTGAAGGGTGAATGAACTCGAGGAACTTGTTTCCGACTGGCTGACCCTGCCCGATGTGGCTGAACAACTCGATCTCCCTATTAACAAGGTGCATAGCCTGCTGGAGGAGCGCGCCCTGCTGGCTGTGCGCCTCGGCGACCGGAAGATCCGCAGCATCCCGGCTGCCTTTATCGCTGACGGCGCCGTGCTGGACAGCCTGAAGGGCACCATTTCGGTGCTCAATGACGCAGGCTTCCACGACGACGAGATGATCCGCTGGCTCTTCACGGCCGACGACACGCTGCCTGGCCGTCCCGTGGACGCGCTCCGCGAAGGGCGCAAGACGGAGATCCGCCGCCGTGCACAGGCCTTGGGCTGGTAGCAACGCCTCACGCAGCGCCTGAATCACGCAGCGCCTGAATCACGCAGCACCTTAATAAGGAGCTGCCAGTCTCCGGACTGGCAGCTCCTTATTGGTTTGGGATCCTTCTATTGTTCGTGCCGGCTCCCTAGGAGCTGCGCCGAACGGCTGAGTGGGCCAACGCGTCAAGGGCGGCCCGGGGTACGCCGTCAAGGGGGAGTGCGGCCAGTGCGGAAAACGCTGTTTCCGTATGCCTGGAGATGAGCTCCTCCGTCGCGGCCAGTGCCCCGGTGTCGAGGATGATTCCGCGGAGCAGGGCCACGCCTTCGTCGTCCAGCCCCGGATCCCCGAGCCGCGCCGTGATCTCTTTCCGGGCGCTCTCGCTTCCGCTGGACAGCGCGTAGGCAATCAGGACCGTGCGTTTACCCTCACGGAGGTCGTCTCCTGCCGGTTTTCCCGTGGTCCGGGGATCTCCGAACACACCCAGTACGTCGTCCCGCAGCTGGAATGCTTCGCCCAAGGGCAGGGAGAAGCGGGAATAGCCCGCCAGGATCTCTTCGCCGGCACCGGCCAGGGCGCCGCCGAGGGTGAGGGGATGCTCCGTGGTGTACTTCGCTGCCTTGTAGCGCAGGATATTCAACGCCCGGACGACGGCGTGCTCGGGGTCGTGGCCGGGGCCGACAACCTCTTCGAGGATGTCAAGGTACTGCCCGGCCATGACCTCTGTGCGCATGCGGTTGAAGATGCGCCGGGCTTCGGTGCCGTGCGCCGCGCGCGGACCCACGGCGGAAAACATTTCCTCGCTGAGGGACAGGCAAAGATCACCGGCAAGGATTCCGGCCGATGAACCGAAATGGAATCCGTCCAGGTGCCAGTTGGCGTCCGCGTGCGCCATGGAGAAGGTGCGGTGAACGCTCGGGCCGCCCCGGCGGGTGTCGGACCGGTCAATGATGTCGTCGTGGATCAATGCGGCACTCTGGAACAGTTCCAGTGCGACGCCGGCCCGGACGGCTTCGGGGTGCAGGGGAGTTCCTCCGGCGCCGCGCCATCCCCAGTAAGCAAGGAGGGCCCGCAGCCGCTTCCCTCCACGGGCAAGGTTGTGTACTGCGTCCAGGAGGGGAAGCGCCTCGAGGGAAACCTCGGCAAGCACCGAGTGCTGGACTGCCAGGAAATCCTCGAGTTCCGTGCCCAACAGGTCTCGGTATGCGGCCTGCTCCTGCTGTGCGGATTCGGCCGGGGTAGCGGACACCGTTATTTCACCGTTTCTGCGAGGACCGTGGCGCCGACAGTCACCGTCGCCGGGCCGCCCTCCTTGGTAATCGCGGTGATGTTGACCGTTTCGGGCTCACTGGTGCCGGTGCGGACGTAGTCGCGCGAGGATGGGGAACCGGTGGCCGCTTCGGCCGCAGTGAAACCCTGCGCAACCAGCTTGGCATCGTAGAAGGCGAGGATGTCGGCTGCGGGAGCATCCGAGGACTCCACTAATACGGCGGTGAGCGTGCCGTTGGCCCGGTCCACGCTGCTCGAAAGCAGCTCCGCGCCATCCATCACCGGAATGAGATCGGACGGGAACCCGTCCGCGAGGGCAACGGCAGACGCCGTAGGTGTCGGGGTGGGGGATGCAGCCTGCGTGTCGGACGGGGAATCTCCGTCCGCTGCGGTGCCGGTGGAGCATCCGGCTGCCGCCAGGATCAGGGCCGCGGCAGAGAGCATCGTGAGCGTCTTTTTCATCGGGTTCCGCTTCGGTGGGGGTCAGGGTCCTGCCACCCAGTCTAGGCGAACCGAAAACCGCTCCAGGGAAGGTGGTTAGGGCGCCGAAAAGAAGCGATGAAGCAGGAAAGGCAGGAATGGGGGCGCGGCTGGCTACGATGATGGAGTGAGCAATGGTCCCGACGCCGGCAGCGGCAACCGCGACTGCACCATAATGCACGTGGACATGGACGCTTTTTATGTTTCCGTGGAGCTGCTCAAACGGCCCGACCTGATTGGCAGGCCGGTCATCGTAGGCGGCCTCGGGGGCCGGTCCGTCGTCCTGTCCGCATCCTATGAGGCGAGGCGTTACGGTGTCCGTTCTGCCATGCCGATGGCCGTTGCCCGCCGGCAGTGCCCGCAGGCAGTGGTCCTGGAGCCGCACCAGGAGGTCTACCGGACCTTCTCCGCCCAGCTGATGCAGATCTTCGAATCCATTACTCCGCTGGTGGAACAGCTCAGCGTCGACGAGGCCTTCCTTGATATCGCAGGAGCCATGCGCAGGCTCGGGCCGCCCCGCGCGATCGGTGAGCATATCCGTGAGCGTGTTGCTGCCGAACTGGGCATGACCGCCAGTGTCGGCATTGCCGCCACCAAGTTCGTGGCTAAGATCGCTTCCACCCGATGCAAACCCAACGGACTGCTGCTGGTGCCCAAGGAGCAGACGGTGGACTTCCTCCACACTTTGGACGTTTCTGCGTTGTGGGGAGTAGGGGCCAAGACCCGCGAGGTGCTGGCCCGCGTCGGCATTGCCACGGTGGCGGATGTGGCCAATACTCCGCCGACTGTGCTCCGCCGGCTGCTCGGGGCCGTGGGGGACCACGTGTATGAATTGTCCTGGGGGCGGGATGGCCGGGCTGTAACACCCGTACGGCGCGAAAAGAGCATCGGCGCCGAGGAGACCTTCGCGTCCGACGTCAGCGACGACGACGTGCTGCACACGGAGCTGCTTCGGCTCGCACACCGCAGTGCTGTCCGCCTGCGGGCCGCCGGACTCCAGTGCAGGTCGGTTTCCCTGAAGCTGCGTTATGCGGACTTCACGACGCTGACCCGCACCCGCACCCTCCCCGAGCCGGTGGGCAGCGCCCAGATGATCTACGAGACGGCCAAAGGGCTGCTGACCGCCCTGGGGCCGCGGCCGCAAAGCGTCCGGCTGATAGGGCTGCGGGCCGAACAACTTGAATCCGCAGAAGGTGCTGCCATGCAGCTGACCCTGGACGGACGGGAGGACAGTTGGCGTTCGGCAGAGGACGCGCTGGATCGGATCAACCGGCGCTTCGGCGAACTGGGCGTTGTTCCTGCCCGGCTTATCGCTCCGTCTCCCCGGAAGCCTCCGGCGGAACCGGACCGGTTCGAGGACTGAACGCCCCGGGTCGCTCTGCCGGAGCCGGACCGGCTTTGCGTCGGGGCTGGTTTCCTACCCGGTGGAATACGTGGACCGGCCGCTTTCGTGCGGACCGGTTGCCACCTATCCTTGGACTAAGTGCAAAGCAGCAGCGAGCCTGCGCGGGAACATCCGTCGCCACACGTTCGTTGGTTGGTTTACAGGGGCAGGACCGGACGGCAAGGAGGCAGCAATGGCACTGTCGGAACACGAGCAGCGCTTGCTGGATCAACTGGAGCAGCAATTACACGCAGAAGATCCAAAATTCGCGAACTCAATGGCGACGTCCGCGGGCCGTGGGATCTCGAGCAGGCGGATAGTCCTCGGCGCATTGCTGGCTGTGGTGGGCTTGGGTGTGCTGCTTCTGGGAATTACGGAAGCGGGCATCCTCGTCGGTGTACTGGGGTTCCTCATCATGGGAGCAGGCGTGTACTACGCAACCACCCGGGGACGGAAGAATCCGCCGGCGGCAACGGACGGGCGCAAGGAGCGCGAGTCCAGTACGCAGCGTGGATTCATGAATAACCTGGAAAGCAAGTGGGACGAACGCAAACGCGACCAGCCGTAGGAACACCCGCTCGGTGCCGCAGGCCCTGGACCCCGTAAGACTCCAGAACCAAAGGGTGGCAGGCAGGTAGGAAGCGCAAAAAGGACCCGTTTCGGCGGGTCCTTTTTTGTGCCCTTTTTCCTGTCCGGGACGCGTTTCCCGAGCAGATGCCGGTCGCGTAAACCCCTCCACTGCACTCCGCCCGCAAGAATCCGCTCCAACCCGCGGATTTTGGATGCGACGCGCCCGGAATACAACGCGCCAAGGCGTTGACTGTGGAGGGAAGTGGAGTAAAGTGGGGGACATAAGAGGGTAGGGGCGGTACTCAAGGGGTTTACCCCCAATCGGACAGGGCGGTGCGGGATGTTCCTAGGAACACATTCGCCGCGTCTGGACGAGAAGGGGAGGCTGATCCTGCCGGCCAAGTTCCGCGAGGAACTGGCCGACGGCCTTGTCCTGACCAGGGGTCAGGAGCGCTGCATCTACGTCTTCAGCCAGAAGGAATTCGAACGGGTCCACGACCAAATGCGGGAAGCTCCACTTTCCTCCCGCCAGGCGCGTGACTACATTCGGGTCTTTCTCTCAGGAGCCTCTGACGAAGTTCCAGACAAGCAGGGCCGGGTAACCATCCCGCCGGCGCTGAGGTCGTATGCAGGGCTTGGACGCGAACTGGTCGTCATCGGCGCCGGTACGCGGGCCGAGATCTGGGATGCAACCGCTTGGCAGAACTATCTGGCAGAACAGGAAACCGCGTTCTCGGAAACAGACGAAGACGCGATTCCAGGGATTTTCTAGCAGTACCGCCCGCTAAACGGACAACCCGGGCCGGGTCTTGAATGAGATCTCCCGCCGCCCCACCGCAAGACCGTCTGGCTTCCCTTCCCCGGAGCCAGAAGGTTTGAAGCGGTGAGGCGCGGATGGGGGTCTGGTTTAAGAACCGGCCGCACAGCAAAAACACTACGAATGGAAGGAAGCCTCAGATGAGCGAAGAGCGCCCCACCGAGGAACGGCATGTTCCGGTGCTGCGCGACCGCTGCATCAACCTCCTGGCTCCTTCCATCGAAAGCGCCGTAGCCGACCACGGCCGTGCCGTTGTAGTGGATGCCACCCTGGGCATGGGCGGGCACACCGAAGCCATGCTGCAGCGGTTCCCCCAGCTGCACGTGATCGGTATTGACCGGGACCGGCAGGCACTGGCGCTGGCCGGCGAGAGGCTGGAACCCTTTGCGGACCGGATTGACCTGGTCCATGCGGTCTACGACGAAATAGCAGACGTCGTTACGGACCTTGGATTCGAGGGTATCGACGGTGCGCTGTTCGATCTGGGCGTTTCCTCGCTGCAGCTCGATGAACGGGACCGCGGCTTCGCCTACTCCTACGACGCACCCCTGGATATGCGGATGGACACCACCCGCGGGCGTACCGCTGCAGACATCGTCAACACCTACGGCGAGGCCGAGCTGGTAGGCATCATCCGGAAATGGGGCGAGGAGAAGTTCGCGGGCCGAATCGCCTCGGCCATTGTTGCTGCACGTGCTTCGAAGCCCTTCACCACCACCGGCGAGCTTGTCGAAGCGATCCGCGGGGTTGTCCCGGCGGCAGCTGCGCGAACCGGCGGGCATCCTGCCAAGCGAACGTTCCAAGCGCTGCGCATCGAAGTGAACGAGGAGCTCGATGTCCTCGAGCGGGCCATTCCGGCATCGTTGTCGGTGCTGAACATGGGTGGACGCGTGGTCGTGATGTCCTACCACTCGCTTGAAGACAAGATCGTCAAGGGCGTCTTCGCCGCGGGCGCGCGGTCCTCCGCCCCCAAGGGGTTCCCGGTTGAACTTGAACAACACAAGGCCCAGCTCAAGAGGCTGACCAAGGGCACCGAGGTGCCTACGGACGAGGAAATTGCAGAGAATCCCCGTGCAGCCTCCGCAAAACTCCGTGCAGTAGAACGAATCCGCAAACCCATGGATGGGGCCAGGAAATAATGAGCGAACGTCGGCCATCGGCCCGATTCAGCACCATGGCGTCAAGCGCCGTCGTCGGCAACACGGCGCGTGCGCTTGATTGGGATGCTGCGGCGCCTGCCACCACCGTCAGGCGGCGCACCCCGCTGTCGCTGGTGCCCGCCGCCTCGCGCCGCAAACGTGCCCCGTTCGCGGTTTTCTGCTTCGCTGCCCTCGTTCTCGGACTGGCCTCGGTGCTGTTGCTGAACATCTCGGTTTCCAGCGGCCAGTACGAGCTGGTGCAGCTGCAGAGCCAGAAGGCCGAGCTGGCCCAGCGCAACGAAGCGCTGACCCAGAAGATCGAAAACCATCAGGCACCGCAGGTCCTGGCTGCTTCCGCGGCAGACCTCGGCATGGTTTCTTCGCCCAGCTTCGGCACCATTGACCTTCAGACACTTGCAGTCACCGGCAGCCCGGAGGCAGCCAAGGAAGGCGAGCCCGCCGAGCTGCTGATCGGGGCGCCGAGTGTCCTGACCCAGCCGATCACCCCCGCACCCTCCGTGGTTCCGGCAGAACCGCAGGAATCGGTCCGGGCAGTTGAGGAGCGGGAGGAAGCAGCGGCAAGCGAAGCAGCGGCCGCCGCAGCAGCGGAAGAGGCCGCCCGGATTCCGGAAGCGGATCCGGCCCAGCCCTCGGACGTCGTCCCTGAAGGCGAATTGAACGGCGGAACCATCCCTGCCCCCGTGCAGCGAAGCGGAAACTGATCCAAGCGAAGCAGTCATCAAAACTTAGGCATGAACGAGGACACGTTGTGGCACAAAAATCCGGCCCGGACAACCACAGGGTGGCCATCGTTACCGGACGGCTGCGCGCCGGACTGATCCTTGCCCTGGTGTTGCTGACCGTTCTCGGACTTCGGCTTTTCCACGTCCAGGCACTGGACCCGGACGGCATGGCACAGAGCGCCGTGGATAACCGGCTCGTGACGGTGACCGTGCCGGCCCTGCGCGGCAGCATCCTCGACTCCAAGGGCAATTACCTGGCCCGAAGCGTGGAGCGGTTCGACATTGTGGTGGACCAGCGCCTTTCGCAGGACATCGGCGAGGAATTCAAGCGCCGCGACGCCGAGGGGAAACTCCAGGACGTTACCTTCGACCAGGCGTTTGAGGAACTTGGAGCCATCCTCGGGCAGGATCCGGAAACCCTGCGCTCAGCACTGCTCGGGGAGAAGGGCTTCAACTTCGTCGCCAAAACCGTCACCCCCGAAGTCAAGGAAAAGGTCCTCGCCGTAAAGTTCCCGGGAATCTATGCGGACCGGACCACGCTGCGGACCTACCCCTCCGGCTCGGTGGCCGGGTCCATTGTGGGCTTCCTCGGCACCGAAGGCGCGCAGGAAGGCCTCGAGCTGACCCAGGACGAGATCCTTGCCGGCGAAGCCGGCAGCAAGACCTACGAAATCGGCGGAGACGGCATCCGCATTCCTTACGCCACCAATGAGGACGAACCCGTCCACGACGGGGAATCGATAAAGCTGAGCATTGACCAGGACCTTCAGTGGTTTGCCCAGCAGACCATTGCGGCGCAGGTGAATGAATACGACGCCGAGTGGGGCAACATCGTGGTCATGGAGGCCGATACCGCCCGGGTGATCGCGCTGGCGGAATCCACCACTGTGGACCCCAACAACCCCGGTGCGACCCCGGCGGAGTCGCGGAAGGCGAGGTCCGTCACGGACTTCTTCGAGCCCGGTTCCACCACTAAGGTCATCACCATGGCCGCCGCCATCGAAGAAGGCATCACTACCCCCGAAACGCGGCTGGAGATCGAACCCACCTACACCGTCGACGGCCAGACCTTCAAGGACGCCGTCCCGCACGGGACCGTCCAGATGACCGTAGCGGGTGTGCTGGCCAAGTCCATGAACACCGGAACGGTGATGGTCGGACAGCAGCTGACGCCGCAGCAGCGGTACGACTGGCTGCGGAAGTTCGGGATCGGCCAACCGCTGAACGTTGGACTCAACGGGGAAACCGCAGGCCTGCTGCCGGAACCCGACGCCTGGGACGGACGCCAGCAGTACACCGTGCTGTTCGGACAGGGCCTGACGCAGACAGCGCTGCACACGGCAAGTGTCTTCCAGACGATTGCCAATGACGGCGTCCGCGTCCAGCCGAGCATCATCGACTCCGTCATCAAGGAAGACGGTACGGAGCAGCCCATCGAAAAGGAACCGGGTACGCGGGTTGTCTCCGAGGACACCGCGGAGCAGGTCCAGCACATGATGGAAACGGTCACCAAGGACGGCTCCGGCAAGACCGGCGAGTTGAAGCAGTACCGGGTCGGTTCCAAGACGGGAACGGCTGAAGCCCCCGGGCCGAACGGCGGCTATTCAGGCTCGACCCTCTCTTATGCTGGTATTGCACCCATGGATGATCCGAAGTACGTGGTTGTGGTGACCCTCCAGCGGCCCCAGGGCGACCTCTACTACATCATTCCTGGCCAGTCCTTCCAGAAGGTCATGGAACAGGCGCTGGTGAGCAACAACGTGCCGCCTTCCACGGGTGAACCCGAGACTTACCCCATTGAGTACTAATTCCTGGAGCATTGAAGTGCCAATAAGTGAAAATCCCCCCGCCGGATCCGGTCTCCGTCCCGGTGCCGTCGATCCGGTTACCGTGCGTGCCGCCGTGCAGGCGCTGCCTGCGCAGCTGCGGGACGTTGCACCGGCCGCAGGAACGGCGGAAGCAGCCTGGGGTACGGAGCTTTCGGGACTCACGATCAATTCCCGTGAGGTGCTCCCCGGTGACCTGTATGTGGGCATTGCCGGCGCCCGGCACCACGGCGCCCGCTTCGCAGGAGCAGCGGAAGCGGCTGGAGCGTCGGCTGTCCTGACCGACGTGGCAGGGCTGGCGCATCTTGCCGAGCTGCACATTCCGGTCTTCGTCGCCGGTGATGTCCGCCGGCTGGTCGGGCCGCTGGCCGCCGCCGTCTTCAACAGCGTTCCTTCGGACGGCCCCCGCCCCACCCTGTTCGGCATCACGGGCACCAACGGCAAAACCACCACTTCCTACTTCGTGAATTCGCTCCTGCAGGCGCTCGGGCGTACCACCGGGCTGATCGGCACGATCGAGATCCTCGCCGGCGGGGAAGCCATTCCCAGCGTCCTGACCACGCCCGAATCACCGCAGGTGCACGGGCTGCTGGCCTTGATGCGCGAGCGGGGCCTGGACGCCGCCACCATGGAGGTCTCTTCCCATGCGATCACCTACCGCCGCGTTGACGGTGTCCGCTTCGACGTCGCCGGGTTCACCAACCTCACCCAGGACCACCTGGACCTGCACGGCTCCATGGAGGAATACTTCGCTGCCAAGGCAGCACTGTTCCAGCCCGACCGCGCCCGCCGGGCCGTCGTCACGGTAGACGACGAATGGGGAGTGAAAATGGCAGCCCGGGCGGGGGTACCCGTCCTGACGCTTGCGACGGACGGCACCGGCCGCGATGCCGATTGGTTCGTCACGGACATCGAGCCCCGCGGGCTTGGACACTCCTTTACTATCCGTGGTCCGGAAGGGGAGCAGCTGCGGGCCTCCACGGCACTGCCCGGAACTTTCAACATCTCCAACGCCGCGCTGGCCATAGTGATGGTGCTGGCCTCCGGCGTTCCCGCAGAAACCGTGCAGGCAGCGCTGGACTCCTCTGATCCGTTTACCGTCGAGGTCCCCGGCCGGATGCAGCTGATCGGTGAAGAACCGGCAGCCATCGTTGATTTTGCCCACAACCCCGATGCCCTGACCCGCACCCTCGCCTCCGTTCGGCGTCCCGACGGCGACTCACGGGTGATCATCGTTTTTGGAGCCACCGGCGAGAGGGACCAGACCAAGCGCCCGCTGATGGGAGCCATCGCGGCCCGCCTTGCCGACGTCGTCGTCGTCACCGACGATGACCCGCACGGCGAAGACGCCGCCGCCATCCGCGCGGACGTCCTGCGCGGTGCCGAGGGCGCACGGACCGGGGAAGACCTGGCGTGTGTCATTGAGGAAGTCGCGCCCCGTGCAGCTGCCATCGACCGTGCCGTTGAACTGGCGCGTCCGCAGGACACCGTGCTGGTGGCCGGGCGCGGCCACGAAGTGTGGCAGGAAGTCATGGGGGAGAACCTTGCCCTGGATGACCGGGTGGAACTGCGCCGGGCTTTGACAAGATACGGATTCAGTGCCCTTTCGAGCGACGGGGTAGAGTCCTAAATCGTCATGATTGAACTTAATGCAGCCGAAATAGCGGCAATTACAGGCGGCGAGCTGATCGGCCCGGCCGCACAGACGCCGGGTCTTGTCGTGACTTCCGCCACCACGGATTCGCGCGACGCCGTACAGGGCTCGCTCTTCATCGCCAAGCCCGGCGAGAACTCGGACGGCCACCTGTTCGTGGGCGCCGCTTTTGCCCGCGGCGCCATGCTGGCGCTTCTCGAACGGCCGGTGGCCGACGACACCGGAGCGCTCTACCCGGGCGTGATGGTTCCCGACGTCGTCCTGGCCATGGGCACCCTTGCCGCGGAAATTGTCCGCCGGCTCCGGGCGCACGGCGAACTGACCGTCATCGGCATCACCGGATCAGCCGGTAAGACCACCACCAAGGACCTGCTGGCCGGTGTGCTGAGCGAGTCCGGTCCCACCGTCGCTCCGGTAGGTTCCTACAACGGCGAAGTCGGCCTTCCGCTGACCGTGTTCACTGCCGGCTACGGAACCCGCTACCTCGTGATGGAAATGGGTGCCACCCGCATCGGCAACATCCGTTACCTGGCGGAGATGGTGAAGCCGGATATCGGCGTCGTCCTCTTCGTGGGTTCCGCGCACGCCGGTGAGTTCGGCGGCGTGGACAACATTGCCGTCGCCAAGGGAGAGCTCGTCGAAGCGCTGCCCGCCGGCGGGACCGCCATCCTGAACGCCGACGACATCCGCGTTGCGGCGATGGCTGATCGCACCGACGCACCGGTCCTCTACTTCACCTCCTCGCCGGAGGAAGCGCACGGCGCCAAGAACGCCGTCCGTGCCCTGGATGCACGCACCGACGCCGAGGGCAGGCCCGTCTTTACGCTGCTGCTGCCCGACGGCAGCCGGCACGAAATCCGGTCCGGCCTCATCGGCGCCCACCACACGGCGAACCTGCTGGCGGCCGCTGCCGCAGCCTACGCAGCGGGCATTCCGGGCGAGCAGATTGCCGCAGGGCTCTCCGGCCGCGCGGCGGCCAGCCGCTGGCGCATGGAGCGCACCGACCGCGCCGACGGCGTCACGGTGATCAACGACGCGTACAACGCGAACCCGGAATCCATGCGCGCGGCCCTGCGCACCCTGGCCGAACTCGGCCGGGAACGGCGCACCTGGGCTGTCCTGGGCGAAATGCTGGAGCTGGGCGAGGATGCCGTCACCGAACACGACGCCATCGGCCGCTACGCCGTCCGGCTCAATATTTCCAAACTCATTGTCGTGGGCACCGGTGCCCGCGCCATGCACACCGGCGCGGTCATGGAGGGCTCCTGGGGGGAGGAATCCACCTTCGTGGAGACGGTGGAGGACGCCGAGCGCATCCTTGCCGAATCCCTCGCGCCCGGAGACCTTGTCCTGTTCAAATCCTCCAACGGGGCGGCCCTGCGCTTCCTCGGCGATCGGATAGCCTTGACCCCTGTACCACCGTCCGCAGCAACTGATCCGGCGACCGCGCCGGCGCGCACCGAAGGGACCGGAGGAGAGAACCTGTGATCTCCCTGCTTGTAGGGTCTTCGCTGGCTCTGGTCTTCGCCTTTGCCGGAACACCCCTGTTCATCCGTTTCCTGGTGCGGAAAGGGTACGGCCAGTTCGTCCGCGACGACGGCCCCACCTCCCACCACACCAAGCGCGGCACCCCCACCATGGGCGGCGCCGTCATCGTGGCGTCCGTGGTGGCTGCGTACTTCCTTACCCACCTCATCAGCGGCATGCTGGGCTTCGGCTCCTTCAGCCCGACGGCGTCCGGACTGCTGGTCCTGCTGCTCACCGTGGGCATGGGCATGGTCGGCTTCATTGACGACTACACCAAGATTTCCAAGCAGCGCAGCCTCGGCCTGAACGCCAAGGCAAAGATCATCCTGCAGGCAGTCGTCGGCATCACCTTTGCCGTGCTCGCCCTGCAGTTCCCCAATGAGCAGGGGAGGACGCCGGCGTCGACCGCGGTCTCCTTCATCCGGGACACAAACTTCGACCTTGCCTTCGCGGGAACGGTGATCGGCGCGATCCTGTTCGTGATCTGGTCCCTGGTCATCATCACCGGCACCACCAACGGCGTGAACCTCGCCGACGGCCTCGACGGCCTGGCTGCCGGTGCCTCCGTGCTGGTGTTCGGCGCCTACTTCCTGATCGGGATCTGGCAGTACAACCAGAGCTGCGGTACACCGGGCGCAGAAGGCGTCTGCTACGAAGTCCGCGACCCGATGGATCTTGCCCTGCTGGCCGGAGCCATGGCGGGTGCCCTCATCGGTTTCCTCTGGTGGAACACCTCGCCCGCGAAGATCTTCATGGGCGACACCGGCTCGCTGGCGATCGGCGGCGCCATTGCGGCCTTCGCCATCCTCTCGCGGACCGAACTGCTGCTGGTGATCCTTGCCGGCCTGTTCGTGATCATCACCCTCTCCGTCATCATCCAGGTGGGCTACTTCAAGCTCAGCGGCGGCAAGCGCGTGTTCAAGATGGCTCCGCTGCAGCACCACTTCGAGCTCAAGGGCTGGGCCGAGGTCACCGTGGTGGTCCGGTTCTGGATCATCGCCGGCCTCTGCGTGGCCGTAGCGCTCGGAATCTTCTACGCCGAATGGGTGGTGGGACAGTGAGTGCACCCCTTGCCGAACTGACCACATGGGACGCCGACTGGAGCGGACTGCGCGTAGTCGTCACCGGCATCGGCCTCTCCGGCTTCTCCGCAGCGGACACCCTGATCGAACTCGGCGCCCGGGTTGTCGTGGTGGATGCCAGGGACACCGAGGAGAACCGCGCCAAGGCGGACACCCTTCGGATTGTCGGCGCCGCGGACATCCTGCTCGGCGCCGACGCGGTGGCCGGGGTTCCCGAGGTCGACGGCGCTGCCCCTGACCTCGTGGTGACCTCACCGGGCTTCCGCCCCACCCACCCGGTGCTGGCCGCAGCCGCCGCAGCGGACATTCCCGTCTGGGGCGACGTCGAGCTGGCCTGGCGGGTGCGTATCCGCGAAGGCCGCAAGACCGCCCAGTGGCTGGCCATCACCGGCACCAACGGCAAGACCACCACGGTCTCGATGACCGAAAGCATGCTCCGGGCCGCCGGACTGCGCGCCATCGCGGCCGGCAACGTCGGAACTCCGATCCTGGATGCGATCCGGGATCCGGAAGGCTATGACGCCATTGCCGTGGAACTCTCCAGCTTCCAGCTGCACTGGACACACTCCATGTCCCCGCTGGCCAGCGTCTGCCTGAACATCGCCGAAGACCACGTGGACTGGCACGGCTCCTATGAGGCCTACCTCGCCGACAAGGCAAAGATCTACGAAAACACGCAGGTCGCCTGCATCTACAACGCCGAGCAGTACGAGACCGAGCACATGGTCGAGGAAGCCGACGTCGTGGAAGGCTGCCGCGCGGTCGGCTTCACCACCTCGGTGCCGGCGGTCAGCATGGTCGGAGTGGTCGAAGGACTGCTGGTGGACCGGGCCTTCATTGAACAGCGCAAGGACTCCGCGGCGGAGCTTGCCGCCATGGCCGACCTGGGGGAGTACGCTCCCCGGCACATGGTGGCCAATGCCCTGGCCGCGGCTGCGCTGGTGCGTGCCCTCGGCGTCGAACCCGCCGCGGTCCGGGACGGACTGCGGGCCTATGCACCGGGAGACCACCGGATCCAGCCGGTGGCCCGCCTTAACGACATCCTGTGGGTCAATGACTCCAAGGCGACCAATCCGCATGCCGCGGCGGCGTCGCTGGCCGCCTTCACCAGCGTTGTCTGGATTGCCGGCGGCCTGTCCAAGGGCGTTCACTACAACGACCTGGTTGCTGAGCACCGGGGCCGGCTCAAGGCAGTGGTGCTGATCGGAGCCGACACCGCGGACCTGCAGGCAGCCCTGGCACAACACGCACCCGATGTACCGGTCATCCACGCCCTTGTGGAGCAGACTGGGGAACGGCCGCTGACGGCGGCACCGGTCACCAGTGCTGAAGAGATCATGGTCAGGGCAGTCGCCGCGGCGGCTACCGTGGCCGAAGCAGGAGACACGGTGCTGATGGCGCCGGCAGCAGCTTCCATGGACCAGTTCACCTCCTATGCCCACCGCGGCGAGGCTTTCATTGAAGCCGTCGCAGGATATATGAGCGAACAGCAGGCACCGGGACAGGCACAGACTCCGAAGGAGCCCTAGATTGGTCACCACGCCCACCGGCAGCAAACGCAAACCGGTCCTGCGCCGGAACCCAGCGGCCACAGCCAATACCGGCACGGGCGCGGTGACACCGAAAACCGCTCCGGGGAAGACCCCGGCCGGCAAGGCAGCGCCCAAGCCGGCCAAACCGGCGTCGCGCCTTGAACGTTTCCTCGTCTTCCTCGAGGGCAGCGGACGCAGCGCCACCGGCTCCAGTTACTACACGATCCTCGGCGCCACCCTGGCTTTGACCGCCATCGGCCTGATGATGGTGCTTTCGGCATCCTCGGTGGAATCCATTGCCGCCGCTGCCGGCAGCGATGCAGGCGCGGCTACGACGTTCGATCTGTTCCTGAAGCAGTCCATGTTCGCTGCGGCGGGCGTTGTGGCCATGCTGGGGCTCTCGCGGCTCGGGCCGCCCCACTACCGCTTCCTCTCCTGGCTCCTTTACGGCGTTGCCGTCCTCCTGCTGGTGCTTGTGCTGGTGATCGGCAAGGAAGTCAACGGCAACAAGAACTGGATCGAGATCGGGCCCATCACGGGTCAGCCCTCCGAAGCCGCGAAGCTGGCCATGGCCATCTGGTTCGCGGCGGTCCTGTCCCGGAAGGGGCGGCTGATCAACGAATGGAAGCACGCCCTTATTCCGGTCGTGCCCGGCGGCGGGCTCCTGATCCTCCTGGTTATGCTCGGAAGCGACCTCGGCACCGTGATCGTGATGGGCATGATCATGGTTGCCGCCCTGTTCTTCGCCGGTGCCCCGCTGCGCTTCCTGGGCGTCCTTGCGGGCGGAGCAGCCGTGGGAGCGGTACTGATGTCCCTGGTGAGCAGCAACCGTTCCAGCCGGATCAGCGCCTGGCTCCAGCTGGACTGCAGCACCGGCCTTTGCGACCAGGCCAACGCCGGCATGTACGCGCTGGCCTCCGGCGGCTGGCTGGGAGTGGGCATCGGCCAGAGCCGACAGAAATGGAACTGGATCCCGGAAGCCCACAACGACTTCATCTTCGCCATTATCGGCGAGGAGTTCGGCTTGCTGGGAACGCTCGTCGTCGTTAGCCTCTTTGCCGTCCTCGCGGTCGCGACGGTCCGGGTCACCATGCGCCACACCGACCCGTTCATCCGCATTGTCTGCGGCGCCATCCTGGTCTGGATCATCGGCCAGGCCTCCGTGAACATTGCGATGGTGACCGGGTTGCTTCCCGTCATCGGCGTACCGCTGCCGTTCATTTCGTATGGCGGCTCCTCGCTGACCTTCACGCTCGCCGCCGTCGGCGTCCTGCTTTCCTTTGCCCGTAAAATCCCCGAAAGTGAACCAACAGCTCCATGACGCAGCCTTCCCTCTCCGTAGTCCTGGCCGGAGGCGGCACCGCCGGGCACATCAGCCCTCTCCTGGCCATTGCAGATGCCGTTACGGCACTGCGCCCCGACGCCCGCATCACAGTGGTGGGGACCGCGTCCGGAATGGAAACACGCCTGGTGCCCGCAGCTGGCTATGAGCTGGCCACCATTGACCGGGTCCCCATGCCCCGGCGGCCTTCCGCGGACCTGGTGAAACTGCCGGGCCGGCTAGTCCGTGCCGTGCGGCAGGCCGGCGAGATTCTGGACTCCGCACAGGCCGACGTCGTTGTGGGTGTGGGCGGCTACGTTTCCACGCCGGTGTACCTGGCGGCACGCCGCCGTTCGCTTCCCGTGATCGTGCACGAGGCCAACGCGCGTCCCGGGCTGGCCAACCGTGTGGGTGCCCGCTTCGCGGCCGTGACGGGCGTGGCCTTCGAATCCACCAGCCTGCCCCGGGCGACGTGGGTCGGCATGCCCATGCGCCGGGAAATCTCGGGGTTGGACCGCAACGCTGCGCGGAATGCCGCACGGTCCGCGCTGGGGCTGGAGCAGGACCGGCCCACGCTGGTGGTGACCGGAGGTTCTTCCGGAGCCGCAAGCATCAACCGGGCCGTGGAACAGGCCCTTCCGGCATTGGCTGCGGCCGGCATCCAGACACTGCACATCACCGGCCGTGGAAAGTCCCTGGTGGACGCCGACGGAAAACCGATCGCCGCCCGCGGCTACACGCAGGTGGAGTACGTCGACGGCATGGAGCAGGCCTACGCGGCTGCGGACCTGCTGCTGGCCCGCTCCGGGGCAGGAACCGTCTGCGAAATCAGCGCAGTGGGGCTGCCTGCCGTCCTGGTTCCGCTGCCGCACGGCAACGGCGAACAGGCACTCAACGCCGAAGCCCTCGTGGCTGCCGGCGGGGCGCTTACGGTTGCCGATGCCCTCTTCACAGCCGAGTGGATTTCCGACAGGCTGATACCTTTGCTGGCCGATCCGGCGGCGTTGGAAGCCATGGCAAAAGCATCGTCGGCGCTGGGCATCCGTGACGCGGACTCCCGGATGGCTGCATTCATCCTCGAAGCAAGCGATAGGTCAAAGGCATGAACCGGCTGAACCCGACAGACCTTGGGAAAGTACACTTCATCGGCCTGGGCGGTGCCGGTATGTCGGCCGTTGCCCGGGTACTCCTGGCCCAGGGCATTGAAGTCTCCGGCTCCGATTCCAAGGACTCGCAGGGACTGCGTGCCCTTGAAACGCTGGGGGCCGAGGTGTTTGTGGGGCACGACGCCGCACACGTTGCGGGCGCCGACACGGTAGTCGTGTCAACGGCCATCCGCGAGCAGAATCCGGAACTTGCGGCGGCGCGTTCCCGCGGGCTGCGGATCATCCACCGCTCAGTGGCGCTCTCCGCGGCCATGGGCGAGCAGGACCTCATTGCGGTGGCGGGTACCCACGGCAAAACCACCACCACGGCCATGGTGACCGTGATGCTGCGGGAGGCCGGACTGGATCCTTCCTTCGCCATCGGCGGCGACGTTGCCGCCCTTGGCGTCAATGCCGCCCACGGGGCGGGACCGGTCTTCGTGGCGGAAGCCGATGAATCGGACGGTTCCTTCCTCAACTACAATCCGCGGATCAGCGTGGTCACCAACGTCGAGGCCGACCACCTGGACCACTACGGCACGGAGGAAGCGGTCTTCGCCTCCTTCGACGCCTTCACGGCGCTGCTGCCGGCGGAGGGGCTGCTTGTGGCCTGTGCGGACGACGCCGGTGCCGTAGCCCTCGTTGAACGCTGCCCGGGCGTCCGGGTCGCCACCTACGGTTACGCGGCCGGCGCGGACGTGCGGGTCACGGACACCCGTCCGGCCGGTGCCGGCTCGGCCAGCACCCTGCAGTACAACGTGGACGGCCGCGACGGCGAGGTGCAGCTTGTCCTGCAGGTTCCGGGCGCGCACAACATCCTGAACGCGGCTGCCGCCTTTGCCGTCGCCCTGGAACTGGGCGTTGATCCCCGGGTGGCCGCAGCGGGGCTGGCTACGTTCTCCGGGGCCGCCCGGCGGTTCGAATCCCGCGGCAGCGCACGCGGCGTGCAGGTGTTCGACGATTACGCCCACCATCCCACCGAAGTCGACGCCGCACTGAAGGCTGCCCGCACAGTGGCCGGAGGGCACCGGGTGCACGTCTTGTTCCAGCCGCACCTGTTCAGCCGCACCCGCAACTTTGCGGCCGAGTTCGCGGCCGCCCTGGATCTGGCCGATACCGCCACCGTCCTGGACATCTATCCGGCACGGGAAGATCCGATTGAAGGCGTCACCAGTGAGCTGATCACCTCCCGGCTGCACGTCCCGGGCGGCTATGCCGACAGTCCGGAACGCGCGGTGGCCCAAGTTGCAGACAGCGCCGACGAGGGAGACATCATCCTGACCGTCGGCGCCGGTGACGTCACCGTGCTCGGATCCGAACTGGTTGCCCGCCTGGCCGCCGTTCCGGCCCGTTCAGCCGCCGGAGCGGGGAAAGCCGCCAATGGCCGGTAGGAAACGCTCCGGGAGCGACGACGAGACCATTACGGCCACACGTGCCCTGGATCCGGAAGACCAGGCGGTCGCAGACAGGTCTGCCGCCGGTTCCACCGTCGTCCGGCCTGCTGCCGGCGCGTCCAAGGCGAAGCCGGCGGGGAAGGGGAAACCCGCAGGGAAGCCTGCGGGCGCTCCGGCCGACAAGGCCCCGCGCCGCTTTGCCGGCAGCCGGCGCTCCGGAGACAAGTTCCCGGTGCCGGGTGCCTACAGCGCAGGCAGCGACGGAACGGTCCTGGCATTTCCGGAACCGCCCGGCAAGCGGCGGCGCAGGGCAGCATGGATCACGGTCGGCTCCGCGCTGTCCGTCACCGCACTGTTCTTTGCCCTGCTGTTCTTCTCACCGATGCTTGCCCTGAAGACCGTAGTGGTCGAGGGCACCATGCTGCTGCCCCGTGAACAGGCTGAAGCAGCGCTGGAACCGTTGAAGGGGCAGACCCTGCCCACCATTTCCGACGCCGACGTGGAAGGGCTGCTGAAAGACCGCCCGGAAATCGAAAAGGTCGAGGTCGCAGCACAGCCGCCGTCCACCCTGGTGGTTACGGTCACCGAACGCATTCCGGTGGCCGTACTGCAGGACGGCGACACGCATGTCCTCATCGACGAAGAGGGTCGCCGGCTGGCAGTAGCGGCTGACCGGGCAGCGGTCGCCCTTCCGCTTATCGCGGGCGGAAGCGAAGCCATTCACGCGAGTGTCTTCCCCAGTATTACGGCCGTACTGGCGGCGCTGCCGCCGGAGGTTCTTGGCCGGCTGGAGAACGCCTCCGCCCAGACGCTGGATTCGGTCGAACTGAAGCTTAAGAGCGGGCAGACAGTATTCTGGGGGAGTGCCGATGCCAACGAGGCAAAGGCGCGGGTGCTTGAGGCGCTCCTGAAGATGGAGCCGTCCGATCCGCCGGTGCAGGTTTACGACGTCAGTACCCCCGACCGTCCGGTGACACGTTGAGCGGCGCGGAGGACGGCTGAAAACCAGGTGCCGGACCTGAGCCTCCCTGAGGGGATCCCCAGGGGGCGGAGCAGGTAGCGTGCCGCGGGCGTGACGAAAGAATCCTCCGACACGCGGGGGCGGTATTTGCGGAAGCGGCGCTGGCCCCATAGCGTCTCAAGTAATGGATTACTTGACATAACTATAACCCTCAAGTTGAGGGTTAGGGTTGTGTAGGTTCAAGGTTTTCGGCCGGGCGTCCAGTGGAGATCTCCGGGATTCCGCTGGAAACCACGGGGGCGTCGGCGGCCGGGAACCGGTTTGTACGCAGGCCGGTTCAGCAAGACACATGCAGCTGCAGAATGAACGCAGCTGCGAAAACATAAAAGTTGCAGAGATTCGAACAAGGGACACAGGACGTGGCAGCACCGCAGAATTACTTGGCCGTCATCAAGGTCGTCGGCATCGGCGGCGGTGGCGTGAACGCCGTAAACCGGATGATCGATGTAGGCCTCCGCGGCGTGGAGTTCATCGCCATCAACACCGATGCACAGGCACTGCTGATGAGCGACGCCGACGTCAAGCTCGACGTCGGCCGCGAACTCACGCGTGGCCTGGGCGCCGGCGCTGATCCCGAGGTCGGCCGCAAGGCCGCCGAGGACCACGCCGAGGAGATCGAGGAAGTCCTTCGCGGAGCGGACATGGTCTTCGTGACCGCAGGCGAAGGTGGCGGAACCGGTACCGGCGGCGCTCCCGTCGTCGCCCGGATCGCCCGTTCGCTCGGCGCCCTGACCATCGGCGTGGTTACCCGTCCCTTCACCTTCGAAGGCCGGCGCCGCTCCAACCAGGCCGAATCCGGTATCGATACGCTGCGCGACGAAGTCGACACGCTGATCGTCATCCCGAATGACCGACTGCTGTCCATCAGTGACCGCAACGTCTCCATGCTGGATGCCTTCCGCTCCGCGGACCAGGTCCTGCTCTCCGGTGTTCAGGGCATTACCGACCTGATCACCACCCCGGGCCTGATCAACCTCGACTTCGCGGACGTGAAATCGGTTATGCAGGGTGCAGGCTCGGCGCTCATGGGTATCGGTTCGGCCCGCGGCGAGGACCGTGCAGTCAAGGCTGCCGAGCTGGCAATAGCTTCTCCTCTGCTCGAAGCTTCGATCGACGGCGCCCACGGCGTGCTGCTCTCCATTCAGGGCGGTTCCGACCTCGGCCTGTTCGAGATCAACGAGGCAGCGCGCCTGGTCCAGGAAGTTGCCCACCCCGAAGCCAACATCATCTTCGGCGCCGTCATTGACGACGCCCTGGGCGACGAAGCGCGGGTCACCGTTATTGCGGCAGGCTTCGACCAGGTGGATGTCACCTCGCAGCCGGCGCAGCACAACAAGCCGGCCGAGCCGGCCACGCCGCCTGCCTCGGCAGCGGCTGCAGGCGGCTTCGGGGCTGCCGCTCCGGCTTCCGCAGGCCTGTCGGCCTGGTCCCAGCGGTCGCACCAGCACAGTGATGTCCCGGCCGACGCCGGCTTCGACATCGATCTTCCGGCAGTCGTGGAATCGGATCTGTCCACCGGCCGTCCGGATGACCTGGACGTGCCGGACTTCCTGAAGTAGGAAGACCGGCAGGCAGAACAGCAAAGCAAGAACAGCTGAGCATGACAGCGGGGTTGTCCCGGATGTTTTGGTGGCACCGCCAGGTTGGCGACAACCTGTGGGCGGGATTCACCAACGCGTCCGCGGGCAACCTCGCTTTGCATGTGGGGGATGACCCGGATGCGGTCCTGAAGCGGCGTGCGGAACTCGAGTCCGCGATGGGCGTCCGTCCGGGCTCCCTGCGGTTTATGAACCAGGTCCATTCCGCACTGGTGGCAGAAGCAGCAGGCCCCGGCTCCGGTGCTCCCACGGCGGACGGCCTAATCAGCGCCGACGGCGCAGCCCCGCTGGCGGTCATGGTTGCCGACTGCGTGCCGGTCCTGCTGGCCGGTGCCGGCCCGGACGGGAGGCCGGTTACCGCCGCCGTGCATGCCGGCCGCCGCGGCCTGCTGGATAACATCCTGCCCGTCGCCGTCGACCGGATGCGTTCCGCCGGCGGAACCGGGCTCCGGGCCTGGATAGGACCCTGCGTGTGCGGGCAGTGCTACGAGGTTCCGGCTGCCATGCAGGGCGAATCGGTTGCCCTGCTGCCGGCTACTGACGCAGTAACCCGCAGCGGGACCCCCGCGCTCGATCTTCCCGCGGGAGCCCAGGCGCAGCTCCTAGCCCTGGGGGTATCAGTAGAACGGGTCGAGGGCTGCACCCTGGAGAACGACCAGCTGTTTTCCCACCGCCGGGACCCCGCCACCGGACGGTTCGCCGGCGTGATCTGGCAGCGTTCCTGAATCCACACCGGCGCATCGAAGGCCGGCGGGCCGGAGATAATGGAAAGACCATGACTTCAATATCCGAGAATCCCACCCGCGCCGATGAGCTGCGGGACAGGCTGCAGCGCGTCCGGAACCGCATCGCCGCAGCCGAGCGCCCCGCCGGTGCCGCAGAACCGCACCTGATTGTGGTTACCAAGTATTTCCCCGCCTCCGACGTCGGGATCCTCGCCGGGCTGGGAGTCCGGGACGTGGGCGAGAACAAGGACCAGGAAGCTGCCGCAAAGGCCGCTGACCTGGCGCACCTGGACCTGGACTGGCACTTCATCGGCCAGCTGCAGTCGAATAAGGCAAAGTCCGTGGTGCGTTACGCCGCCTCCGTCCACTCGGTGGACCGCCGTTCCCTGGTGACTGCACTGGGCAAGGCGATGGCAGCAGAGCAGCGGCGCCGTGAATCCGAAGGGCTGGCTCCACGCGGGGACCTGTCCTGCTTCCTCCAGGTGGATTTGCGGGACGATGCCGCACGGGCTGCGGATCCCGGCCGCGGGGGAGCGCTGCCCGAGGATCTGCCGCTTCTGGCCGAGACCGTTGCCGCTACTCCGGGGCTGCTCCTGTCCGGGCTGATGGCCGTTGCGCCGCTCGGCGCGGATGCCGGGGAGGCCTTCGCGCGCCTCCGGGAACTTTCGGGGCAGTTGCAGGCGCAGCATCCAGGGGCGCGAAGCATCTCCGCCGGCATGAGTTCCGACCTCGAGGCCGCCCTCGCACACGGGGCGACACACCTGAGAATCGGGTCCGATGTTCTGGGCCCGCGCCCGCCGGTACGGTAGCGTCAAAGTACGAACACCATACAGCCGCCGCGCAGCACCCTGCAGTACCGTGCAGTAACAGTACAGTAATGGGCAGCTAGGCGTTGAAGGATTAAGAGGAGCAACCATGGCTGGCGCAATGCGCAGGACAATGATCTACCTTGGGCTCGCCGACGGTGACGAGCACTACGAGTCCGAACAGCGGCACCTGCGGGAAGCCCCTGCCCGGGAGGAAGACTTTGCTCCCGTCCATGAGCCCGATGAGGAAGCGCCGGAAGCGGTTCCTGCCCCCGTCGTCCGTAATGCAGTGGAGGAGTACCGCGCACCCGTGACACCCATCAAGCGTGCCCCGTCGTCCCGTGAGGACGTATCCGGCCTGCGTCAGATCACCACCGTCCACCCCCGCTCCTACAACGACGCCAAGATCATCGGTGAGAGCTTCCGTGACGGCATCCCCGTCATCATGAACGTCACCGATATGGGAGAAGCGGACGCCAAGCGCCTCGTTGATTTCTCCGCCGGCCTCGTTTTCGGCCTGCGCGGTAGCATTGAGCGTGTCACCAACAAGGTCTTCCTGCTCTCACCGTCCTACGTTGAGGTTTTGGGCGACGACAAGAAGATCAGTGAATCACAGTCCACTTTCTTCAACCAGAGCTAGCCCAAGGCCCGCACCGACGGGCCGCGGGGGCTGCCGACCGACTTCGGAAATGAAACCCTGCGCGTGAATATCATTCTTCCCCTGGTGTACCTGGTGCTGGTGCTCTTCCAGCTCGCCCTCATCCTGCGGATCGTGTACGACGCCGTGCAGATGTTTGCCCGGCAGTGGCGGCCAAAGGGGCCGGCACTCGTGCTCGCTACCGGCGTATATGGTGTTACCGACCCGCCCGTCCGGCTGTTCAGGCGCATCATCCCGCCGCTGCGGCTTGGGGGAGTGGCCCTGGACCTTGCTTTCCTGGTCCTGTTTATCCTCGTATCGATCCTCACGCAGATTGTCGTCGGCGTCGCGCGCTAGCGTTCCGCGCCGCAGGGGTCCGGTTAGTTTTCGGAAACCAAACGATATAGTGTGAAACCGAATACAACCCTGCATTTTTGTATGTCCGTAATTCTCTACGTAGAACCGCCTGCTTGACTCGCAGGCGAATCTTATAATCCAGTATGAGGTGACCAGATGGCCCTGACGCCAGAAGATGTTGTCAACAAGCGGTTCCAGCCGACCAAGTTCCGGGAAGGCTATGACCAGGATGAAGTCGATGACTTCCTCGACGAGATCGTGGTGGAACTGCGCCGGCTGAACTCCGAAAACGAAGATCTCCGCAGCCAGCTGGCTGCAGCCGCAGCCGGTGGGTCCACCGCTTCGGCGAACTCGGTCCCGGCTCCGGTAGCCGCCGCACCGAAGATCGAAAAGGTTCCGGAAGAGCCCAAGCCCGAGCCGAAGGTTGAAGCTCCGGTCGTAGAAGAGCGTCCGGCACCCGTCGAGGCCAAGCCGGAGCCCGTTCCGGCTCCCGCCGCCAACAACACGGAGACCGCTGCCGGCATCCTGGCCATGGCCCAGAAGATGCACGACGACTATGTCGGTGCCGGTATCGAGCAGCGCGACAAGATCATCGCCGAAGCGCAGATCGAGGCCAGCGGCCTCGTCACCGACGCCCAGGAGAAGAGCCGCAAGATCCTCAGCACCCTGGAACAGCAGAAGGCTGTCCTGGAGCGCAAGGTCGAGCAGCTGCGCGGCTTCGAGCGGGACTACCGTTCACGCCTGAAGGCTTACATCGAAGGCCAGCTGCGCGATCTGGATGCACGCGGTTCCGTAGCTTCGGAAACCGCCGACGCGTAATTGCCTCGGGCACGGCGCTCCTGGAAGATCGGTTAAACTGATGTACAGGCAGCAGCCGGCATTCCAGAAGTCGAGTTATTGAAGAAGCTGAACAATGCAGAAGTTAAGCAGGGTATTAGCTGAATAAAACCTAAGGGCCGGCGGCCGGGTCACCCCGGCCGACGGCCCTTAGGTTTTATGCACGAACATTCGTTTCACCGCGCAGTTCAGCCGGCACCTGATTCCCGCCGGCATTCCGATCACGAAAGCACCATGACTCCTTCCTCACCGCAGACCCCGGACAGCACGGGAGCCGGACGCAGCCGTGCCCGCAGGGGCAAGCCCGCTGCCATCATGCTTGCCGTGGCGGTCATCGCCGTTATCGCCGACCAGCTCACGAAACTGTGGGTGGTCAGCACCATGGCCGAGGGCCAGATCACCGATGTCCTGCCCCCGATCCTGCGGTGGCACTTCATCCGCAATCCCGGTGCAGCGTTTTCGATCGGCACCGACTACACCTGGGTCTTCACGATCATCATGGTGCTCGTGTCCGGTTTCCTGGCCTACCTGATGTTCCGGGTCCGCTCCCTGGCCTGGGCCACGGCCCTGGGTTTGGTGCTCGGCGGCGCGCTGGGCAACCTGACCGACCGGCTCTTCCGGGAACCGTCCTTCGGCCAAGGCCATGTCGTGGACTTCATCGCCTTCCCGAACTTCGCGATTTTCAACATCGCCGATTCCTGCGTGGTCTCCGGCGTGATCCTGGTCTGCCTGCTCACGCTGCGGGGAATCGGCCTGGACGGCGTACGCACGCCGTCCGGCAAGACAGTTACGACAGACCAGCGCAATGACGACGAGGCAACACGATGAACGAGCTCCACACAGTATTCGCAGTCCCCGAGGAAGCCGACGGCAAGCGGGCCGACGCCGTAGTGGCAGGCCTGCTTGACGTCTCCCGTTCCGTCGCCGCCACCTGGTGCACGGACGGCTACTTCAGTTCCAACGGCAAGGTGCTGACGAAATCGGACAAGCTGCACGCCGGGCAGGAAATCACCGCGGACGTCCCGGAACAGCGGGACCCGCTGGCCGTCGTCGTCGAACCGGTTGACGACCTGCTGATCCTGGCCGATGACGAACACTTCGTCGTCATCGACAAGCCGGTAGGCGTGGCCGCGCATCCCTCGCCCGGCTGGGTGGGGCCAACGGTGGTCGGGGCGCTGGCCGCTGCCGGCTACCGGATCTCCACCTCCGGCGCCCCCGAGCGGCAGGGCATTGTCCACCGGCTCGACGTCGGCACCTCCGGGGTCATGGTGGTTGCCAAGACCGAGCACGCCTACACACTCCTGAAGCAGGCCTTCAAGGACCGCACCGTGGACAAGATGTACCACGCAGTGGTCCAGGGGCTGCCCGACCCGCTCAAGGGCACCATTGACGCTCCGATCGGCAGGCATCCCGGCTACGACTGGCGTTTCGCCGTCGTGGAGGGCGGCCGGCCGTCGGTGACGCATTACGAGGTGCTGGAAGCCTTTGGCAAGGCCTCGCTGGTGGAGGTGCACCTGGAGACCGGCCGCACCCACCAGATCCGCGTCCACTTCTCGGCCCTGCGCCATCCCTGCGCCGGCGACCTGACCTACGGTGCGGATGCAAAGCTGGCCGCTGAGCTTGGCCTGACCCGACAGTGGCTGCACGCCCGGAAACTGGGCTTCACCCACCCCGCCTCTGGGGAGTACGTGGAGTTCACCAGCGAGTACCCGCAGGACCTGCAGTACGCCGTCGACGCCCTGCGCAGCGGCGAGGTCTAGGCCCGTTCGAGAGCCGCGGCACACGTGCCCGCGGCCCGGCGCGGCGGCGTCCGACGCGCCGCGCGCCGGGGCCTAGAATGTACAGGTGGCTTCAGCAACTAGTACGTCGAAATCGTTTGTCCATCTTCACAACCACACCGAATATTCGATGCTCGACGGGGCTGCCCGGCTGACGGATCTGTTCAGCCACGCCGACGAGCTGGGCATGAACGCCCTGGCAACCACCGACCACGGTTTCGTGTTCGGCGCCTTCGACTTCTGGAATAAGGCCCGCAGTGCCGGCATCAAGCCGATCATCGGTGTGGAGGCCTACCTGACGCCCGGTACGGCGCGCAGGGACAAGACCCGCGTGAAGTGGGGCGACGGCGGCAGGAACGACGTTTCCGGTGCCGGTGCCTACACCCACATGACCATGTGGGCCGAGAACACCGAGGGCATGCACAACCTCTTCCGGATGTCCTCCCTGGCCTCGCTGGAAGGCTACCTCTACAAGCCCCGCATGGACCGGGACCTGCTGCAGACCTACGGCAAGGGGCTGATTGCCACCACCGGCTGCCCCTCCGGCGAAGTCCAGACCAAGCTGCGCCTGGGGCTGTACCGGGAAGCCGTCCAGGCGGCATCGGACTTCCGTGACATCTTTGGCAAGGAAAACTTCTTCTGCGAGCTGATGGACCACGGGCTGGACATTGAGCGCAACGTGCAGGCGGACCTGATCAAGCTGGCCCGCGAGCTGCAGCTGCCCCTCGTGGCCACCAATGACCTGCACTACACCCACGCCGAAGATGCCTCCGCGCATGCTGCGCTTCTGTGCGTCCAGTCCGGCTCCTCGCTGGCCGACCCCAAGCGCTTCAAGTTCGACGCCGACGAGTTCTACCTCAAGTCCCCGGACGAAATGCGGGCCATCTTCCGCGACCACCCGGACGCGTGCGACAACACCCTGCTCATCGCCGAGCGCTGCGACGTCGAATTCAATACCAAGGCGAACTACATGCCGCGCTTCCCGACGCCGGAGGGTGAGAACGAGGAGTCCTGGTTCGTCAAGGAAGTCGAAGCCGGACTGCATCGCCGCTACCCGAACGGGATCAGCGACGCCGTGCGCAAGCGCGCCGACTACGAAGTGGGCATCATCGCCCAGATGGGCTTCCCGGGCTACTTCCTCGTGGTGGCCGACTTCATCAACTGGGCCAAGGAAAACGGAATCCGTGTCGGCCCCGGCCGAGGCTCCGGTGCCGGCTCAATGGCCGCCTACGCGATGGGCATCACCGACCTGGACCCGCTGCAGCACGGCCTGATCTTCGAGCGCTTCCTGAACCCGGACCGCGTCTCCATGCCTGACTTCGACGTCGACTTCGATGATCGGCGCCGCTCCGAAGTGATCCACTACGTCACAGAGAAGTACGGCGACGAGCGCGTTGCCATGATCGTCACCTACGGCACCATCAAGGCCAAGCAGGCCCTGAAGGACTCCTCCCGCGTGATGGGCTACCCCTTCTCGGTCGGGGAGCGCCTGACCAAGGCCATGCCGCCGGACGTAATGGGCAAAGGCCTGTCCCTGGCCGACGTGCACAACAAGGAAGCCAAGCGCTACGGGGAGGCCGAGGAGCTGCGCGAACTGCTGCGCACCGATCCCGATTCCCAGCGTGTGTTCGAGACTGCGCTGGGACTTGAAGGCCTGAAGCGCCAGTGGGGCGTCCACGCCGCCGGTGTGATCATGTCTTCAGACCCGCTGATCGACATCATCCCGATCATGCGCCGCGAGCAGGACGGGCAGGTCATCACGCAGTTCGATTACCCCACCTGTGAAGGCCTGGGGCTGATCAAGATGGACTTCCTCGGCCTGAGGAACCTGACGATCGTCTCCGACGCGGTGGAGAACATCAAGAAGAACCGCGGCGAGGACCTGGTCCTGGAAGACCTGCCGCTGGACTTGAAGGAAGCCTACGACCTCCTTGCCAGCGGTGACACGCTGGGCGTGTTCCAGCTCGACGGCGGGCCCATGCGGTCGCTGCTCAAGAGTATGCGTCCGGATAACTTCGAAGACATCTCCGCTGTCATCGCCCTGTACCGGCCGGGTCCCATGGGTGCGAACTCGCACACGAACTACGCCCTGCGTAAGACCGGCCAGCAGGAAATCACCCCGATCCACCCGGAGCTCGAGGAACCGCTCGCGGAAATCCTGAACACCACCTACGGCCTGATTGTCTATCAGGAGCAGGTTATGGCCATCGCCCAGAAGGTGGCCGGCTTCTCGCTGGGCCAGGCAGATATCCTCCGCCGTGCCATGGGCAAGAAGAAGAAATCGGAGCTGGATAAGCAGTACGCCGGTTTCCACCAGGGCATGGTGGACCGCGGCTACTCCGAAGCGGCCATCAAGGCGCTCTGGGACATCCTGCTGCCATTCTCCGACTACGCCTTCAACAAGGCACACTCCGCGGCCTACGGCGTCGTCTCCTACTGGACCGCCTACCTGAAGGCCCAGTATCCGGCCGAGTACATGGCGGCCCTGCTCACTTCCGTGGGCGATGACAAGGACAAGCTCGCCCTGTACCTCAACGAATGCCGCAAGATGGGCATTACGGTGCTTCCGCCTGACGTGAACGAATCGTCGGTGAACTTCACCCCTGTCGGCAAGGACATCCGCTTCGGCATGGGCGCCATCCGCAACGTCGGTGCCAACGTGGTGCAGGCCATGGTCGCCGCCCGTGAGGAAAAGGGTGCCTACACCAACTTCAAGGACTTCCTGATGAAGGTGCCGGCGGTGGTCTGCAACAAGCGCACCATCGAGTCCCTGATCAAGGCGGGTGCCTTCGACTCGATGGGCCATGCCCGGCGTCCGCTGGCAATGATCCACGAAGAAGCGATCGACTCCGTTGTGGTGCTCAAACGCAACGAGGCCGTAGGCCAGTTCGACCTCTTCGCCGCCATCTCCGACCAGGAGCCCGAGGACTCGATCAGCATCGATATTCCGGACCTGCCGGAGTGGGAAAAGAAGGACAAGCTTTCCTTCGAACGCGACATGCTCGGCCTCTACGTCTCGGACCATCCGCTGCAGGGCCTGGAAGGCATCCTCAGCCAGCACGCGGACTCCACGATCACCAACATCGTGGGGGAGGAAGGCCCGCCCGACGGCGCCATAGTCACCATCGCGGGCATGATCACCTCGCTGCAACGGCGCATTGCCAAGAACAGCGGCAATGCGTACGCCCGCTGCGAGATCGAGGACCTTGCCGGGTCCATGGAAGTGATGTTCTTCGGGCAGGTGTACGGGCCGATTGCCGCGGTCCTGGCCGAGGACCTGATTGTGGTGGTCCGCGGCCGGCTGCAGCGGCGCGACGACGGCGCCGTCACGCTGAACGCGCAGGAACTCACCGTCCCCGACCTCAGCGAAGGCCATTCCGGACCCGTGGTGATTTCCATGGCCACCTACAAGGCCACGGAAACAGTGGTCTCCCAGCTCGGCGACGTGCTGCGGACGCACCCGGGTACCTCCGAGGTGCAGATCCGGCTCAACGGCTCCCGCACGGTGGAAGTGATGAAACTGGGCGTGGACATGCGGGTGAACCCCACTCCGTCGCTGTTCGGTGACCTGAAGGTGCTGCTCGGCCCTGCCTGCCTGGACGGCTAGGCCCGGCCGGGCGACCCGGCGTCATTGCTCCGTCCGGCGACATATTCGCCGCTGGCCGTGAACGGGGCTGGGTAGAATGGTGGTGTGAATTCATCCAGCCCCGCAGCAGCCTTTGATTCCTTCCGCACGATTGACCTGCGCGGGCAGCATCTCAGCCCCGCTGAGCTGAAGGCTGCCATGCCGCGGGCCGAAACCACGTTCGACGCCGCGTCGGACGCCGTCTCCGCCATCATTACCGATGTCCGCACGCGGGGCTTTACCGCATTGACGGACCTGGCCCAGCGGTTCGACGGCGTGGACCAGCAGGAGGTCCGGGTGCCGGCGGCCGCGCTCGACTCGGCGCTCGAGCAGTTGGACCCGGCCGTGCGTGCCGCCCTGGAAACAGCTATCGAGCGCACCCGGATCTTTGCCCGGGCCCAGCGCCCTGCCGATGCCGAGGTGGAAATCCGTCCCGGTGCGGTCCTGACGCACAAATGGATGCCCGTCTCCCGCGTAGGGCTCTATGTTCCGGGCGGGCTGGCGGTATATCCGTCTTCCGTGGTGATGAACGTGGTGCCTGCCCAGGAAGCGGGCGTCGCCTCGCTGGCGCTGGCCTCTCCGCCGCAGAAGGAGTTCGGCGGACTGCCGCACCCCACCATCCTTGCCGCCGCCAAGCTGCTCGGCATTGACGAGGTCTACGCTGTGGGCGGTGCCCAGGCTATTGCCGCGTTTGCCTACGGCGTTCCTGCGGACGACGCCAATGCCGCCGTCCTGCCCGTAGATGTGGTGACCGGTCCCGGCAACGTTTTCGTGGCGACTGCCAAGCGATTGGTCAAGGGCGTGGTCGGCATTGATTCCGAGGCGGGTCCCACCGAGATTATGGTCCTGGCGGACGAGACGGCCGATGCCCGGCTGGTCGCAGCGGATCTGGTCAGCCAGGCCGAGCATGATCCCAACGCCGGATCCGTCCTGGTCACTGCGTCGGAGCAGCTTGCCGGGAAGGTCCGGGAGGAACTGGGCCGACAGGTCGCAGACACCAAGCACAGCGAACGCGTGCGCACGGCCCTCTCCGGCGCCCAGTCCGGGGTAATCCTGGTTGACGGGTTGGAGCAGGGCATTGCCGTCTGCGACGCCTACGCCGCCGAGCACCTCGAAATCCAGACGGCCGACGCCGAGGCCGTGGCGGCACGGGTCCGGAGCGCCGGTGCCATTTTCGTGGGGGACTACAGTCCCGTCAGCCTGGGCGATTACTGCGCCGGTTCCAACCACGTGCTGCCCACCGGCGGCACGGCGGCTTTTTCCTCCGGGCTGAACGTCACCACCTTCATGCGTGCCATCCAGGTGGTCAACTACAACCGCGAAGCGCTGGAGGAAGTGAGCGCCGACATCGTGGCCCTCTCGCGGGCGGAAGACCTGCCGGCGCACGGCGACGCCGTCAGCATCCGCTTCGAATAGCGCACGGGTCAGGCCGGGGCGGCTTCGGAGCCTGGAACGCTTCGGCGCCCGGAACGGCGGCAACGAAATCCCTTGCTCGCAGAGCTCGCCGGGATATTAAAGCCGCCTAACCCTGCCGCCTACGTGTTTCTGGGCCGTGGTTTCCCCTCGGTTTGTCCGGACCCCTGCGGTTTGTGCTGATCCCTGCGTCGCGCGAGGCAGGAATCGCGACAAACTGCAGGGATTGCGACAAACTGTGGGTTTTTCCTCAACGGGAGTGGTTCCGGCCCGGGCCCCGGCAACCCGGACCCGTGCGCTTCGCAGCCCGGCACGTGGCGCTACCTACATGTAGTAATGCCGGCACTACATGTTGTGGTTACGCACTTGGCGATGCGGCAGGGCGGGCCCTATAGTGAGAGCACCATAAGGCCCCTTCGCGAAAGGACGGGACATGTACTGTCCGTTTTGCCGCAACGCTGATTCCCGCGTCGTGGACAGCCGCCTGGCCGACGACGGGTCGGCGATCCGCCGCCGCCGGCAGTGCCCGCAGTGCGGGCGCCGTTTCTCCACAGTGGAAACCACCAGCCTGAGCGTGATCAAGCGATCCGGGGTGGCAGAGCCCTTCAGCCGCAGCAAGGTGATCAACGGCGTGCGCAAAGCCTGCCAGGGCCGTCCCGTGAGCGAAGACGACCTCGCCATGCTGGCCCAGGAAGTGGAGGAATCCATCCGGGCCAGCGGGGTAGCGGAGATCGATGCCCACGAAGTGGGGCTGGCCATCCTCACTCCGCTGCAGAAGCTGGACCAGGTGGCGTACCTGCGCTTTGCCAGTGTCTACCAGTCCTTCGACTCCCTCGAGGATTTCGAGACCGCCATCGAGAAGCTGCGGACCGAGGCCCGGGAAAACTCGGGACGGGTCCCGTCCGGCGCCCAGCGCCCGCTCACCGCGCAGTAAATGGACACCGCGCAGTAAACGGACCCCGCGCAGTAAATGGACCCCGCAGTAAAAAAGGCCCTTGCGCAGTAAAAAGAGCTCGCGTCGTAGACGGGCACCGCACAATAACTGATTTCAGGCATAGCAAAAGCGGCGGAAGGAACCCCTTCCGCCGCTTTTCGGCTGTAACAGCTACTTGATGTACTTGAAGTGCATGGCTGCCTGCAGGGCGGCGCCGACAATACCCGCGTTGTTCTTGAGGTTGGCCGTGACCATCGGAGTCCGCAGCTCGAGCATCGGCAGGAAGTCTTCGCTGCGCTTGGAGATGCCGCCGCCGATCACGAACAGGTCGGGGGAGAAGAGGAACTCCACGTGCGAGAAGTAGCGCTGCAGCCGCTGGGCGTATTCTTCCCAGTCGATCCCGTCGCGTTCCCGGGCTGAGGCGGAGGCCTTGGTTTCGGCGTCGTGCCCGTCGATTTCCAAGTGGCCGAGCTCGGCGTTGGGAACCAGCATGCCCTTGTAGATCAGGGCCGAACCGATGCCGGTGCCCAGGGTGATCACCAGGACGGTGCCGTCTACTTCACGGCCTGCACCGTAGCGGGCTTCCGCGAGTCCCGCGGCGTCGGCGTCGTTCATGACCTGCACATCGCGGCCGAGTGCCTTGGTGAGCAGTGTGTCGACGTCGGTGTCGATCCAGCTCTTATCCACGTTGGCCGCAGAGCGGGCAATGCCGTGCTGGATGATGGCCGGGAAGGTCACGCCCACCGGGACCTCGGGGCCGGGGCCGCCGGGACGGGAGGACAGCTCCGCGACGATCTGGCCCACCACTCCGGCCACTGCCTCGGGCGTTGCAGGCTGCGGGGTGGGAATGCGGAAACGATCGCCAATCAGCTTGCCCTTGGACAGGTCGACGATGCCGCCCTTGATGCCCGTGCCCCCGATATCAATTCCAATGACGGCGTCGACGTGCTTGTCGGACTTATGCTTCTTGGCCATGATTCTCCAGTAGTAGTTCTGAGCTCGGGTCGGCAGATCAGGGAAGGGTCAGAACTTCGGCGCCGTCATCAGTGACGAGCAGGGTGTGCTCGAACTGCGCGGTGCGTTTGCGGTCCTTGGTGAGGACTGTCCAGTTGTCATCCCACATGTCCCACTCGATGGTGCCGAGAGTGAGCATAGGTTCAATCGTAAACACCATTCCCGGTTCAATCAGCCTGCTGTAGGCGGGCGCGGCGTCGTAATGCGGAATGATCAGGCCGGTGTGGAAGGCTTCCCCGACGCCGTGGCCGGTGAAGTCACGGACAACACCGTAGCCGAAACGCTTGGCGTAGGACTCGATGGTGCGGCCGATGACATTGATTTCCCGGCCCGGGGCGACGGCCTTGATGGCCCGGCGCAGCGATTCCTGGGTGCGCTCCACGAGCAGCCGGGACTCGTCGTCGACGTCTCCGACGAGGAAGGTCCAGTTGGTGTCGCCGTGGACGCCGTTGATGTAGGCGGTGATATCGATGTTGATGATGTCGCCGTCCTGCAGCACCGTGGTGTCCGGAATGCCGTGGCAGATGACTTCGTTCACGGAGGAGCACAGGGACTTCGGGAATCCGCGGTAGCCCAGCGTGGACGGGTAGGCGTTGGAGTCCAGCAGGAACTGGTGGCCGATCCGGTCCAGTTCATCGGTGGTGACGCCGGGAGCAATGTGCCGGCCGACCTCAACGATGGCCTGCGCGGCAATCCGGCTGGCGATCCGGATCTTCTCGATGGTTTCCGCGGACTTAACCTCGGACCCGGTGAACGGTGCGGGTGCTTCCCTGTCCACGTATTCGGGGCGGGGGATCGACGCCGGAACCCGGAGCCGGGGGCTCACGCTCCCCGGTGTCAGGTGTCCAACGGGTGCAGTGGCAAGTTTCTGGGGCATACCATCGATCTTATCGCCAGCGCGCCCGAGGGTGGGACGGGGCGGCCGGCAGGGCACGTCCGATCCATGCGCAACGCACACGCACGGGATACGCAAGGCATCAGCAAGTTCCAAGGCACGTCAACAGGAGGACCCCATGACCGATTACTGGTTCAACGTAGTGACCCACGAGGTGGAGGAGGGCCCGCAGTCGGACTGGACAAAGCTGCTGGGGCCGTACCCCACCCGCGAGGAAGCCGAGCTCGCGCTGCAGAAGGTGCAGGCACGGAACAAGGCCTGGGACGCCGACGAAGACTAGGGGCCAGGCCCCTAGAAGCTGTGCTCCGGGCCGGGGAAGGAACCGCTGCGTACCTCATCGGCGTATTCCTTCGCCGCCCGGGACAGTTCGGTCCGCAGGTCCGCGAACGCCTTGACGAAACGCGGCTGCTTCCCGCCGCGCAGGCCGGCCATGTCCTGCCAGACCAGCACCTGCCCCGTGGTGGCGTTGCCCGCGCCGATCCCGATGGTGGGTACCCGCACTGCGGCGTCGACCTCCGCGGCGACGTCGGCGGGCACCATTTCCATCAACACGCAGAACGCGCCGGCCTCCGCGAGGGCGACGGCGTCCTGCACCACTGCGGCTCCCGCATCGCCGCGGCCCTGCACCTTGTAGCCGCCGAGCGCGTGCTCGGCCTGCGGAGTGAAGCCCACGTGCGCCATGACCGGAATGCCTGCCGCCGTCATGGCCCGGACATGCTCGACGTAATGCCGCCCGCCTTCCATCTTCACCGCATGGACCAGGCCTTCCTTCATGAGCCGCACCGAGGACTCGATGGCCTGGGCGGGGGAAACCTCGTAGGAGCCGAAGGGAAGGTCGCAGACCACCAGCGAGTGGCTGGCGCCGGCGGTAACGGACCGGGCGAAGACGATCATCTCGTCCATGGTGATAGGCAGGGTGGTGGCGTGGCCCATCACATTGTTCGCGGCCGAATCTCCCACCAGCAGCACCTCGATGCCGGCTTCGTCGAAAATGCCGGCGGCGTACTGGTCATAGGCGGTCAGCATGGCGAACCGGCCGCCGTTGTCTTTCAACTGCTGCAGGTGCGAGATGCGGATTTTCTTCAGCACCGGTGCTTCAGGAACGGAAGGGTCCGCGGGACTGGCTGCGTACGGGGAGGGCTGTTCGGCACTGGTCATGCTTCGAGCCTACTAAACAACGCACCGCGGGGACCCGCCCGGCGGGTTCGTTGCGGGGATCCCCGCGGGCTGCCGACCAAATCCTGCACACGTAGGTAGAGTGAAGAAGGTTTCACATGTCTCTGAGCCGTGTACAGGAAAGAAGGTAAGGATGAACCGCCAGCAGGAATTCGTTCTGCGCACCATCGAGGAGCGCGATGTCCGGTTTGTGCGGTTGTGGTTTACCGACGTCGTCGGTCAGCTGAAGTCCGTGGCGCTGGCGCCGGCGGAAGTGGAAGGCGCCTTCGAGGAAGGCCTGGGCTTTGACGGTTCCTCGGTCGAGGGCCTGGCCCGGATCTTCGAGTCGGACCTGCTGGCCCAGCCGGATCCCTCCACCTTCCAGATCCTGCCCTGGCGCGGCGACGAGGAGCAGACCTCGCGGATGTTCTGCGACATCCTCACTCCGGACGGCCAGCCGTCGGCTGCCGACCCGCGGAACGTGCTCAAGCGCCAGCTGGCGAAGGCCGCGGACATGGGCTTCACCTGCTACACCCACCCCGAGATCGAGTTCTACCTGCTGAAGTCCGATGAACTCGGCGAAGACGGCCAGCCCGTTCCCGTGGACCAGGCCGGCTACTTCGACCACGTCCCCGGCGGCGTCGCGCAGGACTTCCGCCGCACCGCCGTGTCCATGCTCGAGGCAGTGGGCATCTCCGTGGAGTTCAGCCATCACGAGGCCGGGCCGGGTCAGAACGAGATCGACCTGCGCTACGCCGATGCCCTGCAGACCGCGGACAACATCATGACCTTCCGCACAGTGGTCAAGGAAGTCGCGTTGATGACCAACTGCTACGCGAGCTTCATGCCCAAACCCTTCTCGCACCACCCCGGTTCCGGCATGCACACCCACTTCTCCCTCTTTGAGGGCGACAGCAACGCCTTCTTCCAGGCCGGTGCCGAGTTCCAGCTCTCCACCACCGCACGCCAGTTCATGGCGGGCATCCTGCGGCACGCCCCGGAATTCACGGCCGTCACCAACCAGTTCGTGAACTCCTACAAGCGGCTTTGGGGCGGCGGCGAAGCGCCGAGCTACCTGTCCTGGGGCCACAACAACCGGTCTGCACTGCTGCGGGTGCCGCTGTACAAGCCGAACAAGGGGCAGTCCGCCCGCATCGAGTACCGCGGTATCGACGCCGCAGCCAACCCGTACCTGTCCTACGCGGTGCTGCTCGGGGCTGGCCTGAAGGGCATTGAAGAGGGCTATGACCTGCCCCCGGGCGCCGAAGACGACATCGAGAGCCTGAGCGCCGCAGAACGCCGGGCCATGGGCCACGACCCGCTGCCGGCGTCCCTGCATGACGCCGTGCGCGTTATGGAGGAGTCCGAACTCGTGGCCGACATTCTGGGCGAGCAGGTGTTCGAGAATTTCCTGCGTAACAAGCGTGCGGACTGGAACGAATACCGCCAGCAGGTGACCAGGTTCGAACTGCAGAAGAACCTGGGCATCCTCTAGGAAGGGCCGGCACCGATGAGCCTGACTCGACGGCTGATCGCCACGGGTTTCCGCGACCTGGAAAAAAGCACGCGGTTCCTGGCGGCTTCGGAACTCGAAGGCGTGGATGAGGACGCGCTGTTCGCGGGCTTCAACTGCTCGGCGGATCCGGACCTGGCACTGCAGTCGCTGGTTCGGCTGATCGGCCGCGCCCCGGAGCTGGTGGAACTGGTCAACGGCGGCGCCGAGCGCAGCGAAGCCCTGTTCCGGCTCCTGGGGGCCTCCGATGCCCTGGCGGAGTTCCTGATGCGGCATCCCGGGGATGTCGGCGTGCTGCACCGCGAGCTGCGCGCCGAACCGGGCAGCACGGATGAACCCACCCTGCGGGCCTCGCTGCTGGACGCCGTACATGCGGGCAGG
The DNA here is from genome assembly GCF_020731025.1 of Arthrobacter sp. zg-Y895. Taxonomy (NCBI): domain Bacteria; kingdom Bacillati; phylum Actinomycetota; class Actinomycetes; order Micrococcales; family Micrococcaceae; genus Arthrobacter; species Arthrobacter sp. zg-Y895. Next base: position 791,577 of record NZ_JAJFZY010000004.1, on the reverse strand, counting down.
GGCGCAGCGCCCGTGGCCGGCCTGACGGGCACGGACGCCTACGTGGCGCTGCGGTCCCGGTACCGGCGGCACCTGCTGGACCTTGCCGTGCGGGACCTTGGCGCGGCGTCGCCCACTGACTTCCTGCCTGCGGCCGGACGCGAGCTCGCTGACCTGGCCGGCGCGGCCCTGGAAGCTGCGTTGGCGGTCTCCCGGGCGGAGCTGACGGCAAGCTACCCGGCCGAAGAAATCTCCGCCGTGCGCCTGGCCGTCATCGGGATGGGCAAGGCCGGCGCGCGCGAACTGAACTACATCTCCGACGTCGACGTCATCTACGTGATCGAATCCTCCGGGCTGCCGGAAGAGCGGGCCTCCGCCATCGGCACGGCTCTGGCCGCCGGGATTTCCCGCGCCATCAACGCTTCAGCACCGGAGCCCCCGCTTTGGGAGGTGGACACCAACCTGCGTCCCGAGGGCAAGGACGGCCCGCTGGTCCGCACCTTGGACTCGCATCTGAACTACTACCAGCGCTGGGCGCACAGCTGGGAGTTCCAGGCGCTGCTGAAGGCCCGCGCCATGGCCGGGGACAGGGACCTGGGCCGGCGCTACGAAGAAGCCGTCGCCCCCTTGATCTGGAGCAGTTCCGAGCGGGACGGATTCGTCGAATCGGTGCAGGCCATGCGCCGCAGGGTCACCGACAACATTCCCGCCCATGAAGAGGCGCGGCAGCTGAAGCTGGGCAGCGGCGGACTGCGCGACGTCGAATTCACCGTCCAGCTGCTGCAGCTGGTGCACGGGCGGGTCGACGAATCCCTCCGGGTGCGCACCACAACCGCTGCGATTGCCGCGCTCAGCGACGCCGGGTTCATCGGGCGTACCGATGCCCGGGAACTGGACGAGTCCTACCGCTACCTCCGCGTGCTGGAACACCGCATCCAAATGGTGCACATGCGCCGGACCCACCTGATGCCCGAGAGCGAAGCCGCACTGCGGGCCCTCGCCAAGTCCAGCGCCGGGTCCCTTTCCCCGGAGCGGCCCAGCGCCGAACGCCTGCAGGAACAGTGGCAGCGCCGCAAGCGCCTGGTGCGGCGGCTGCATGAGAGTATCTTCTACCGCCCGCTGCTGAGCACCGCGGCGAACCTGAGCGCGGACGAGGTCCGGCTGACACCCGAGGCAGCCCAGGCCCGCCTGGCCGCACTGGGCTACGCGGATCCCCGCGGCGCCATGCGCCACATCGAGGCGCTGACCGTGGGAGTCAGCCGCCGTGCCGCGCTGCAGCGGCAGCTCCTTCCGGTGCTGCTGGCGTGGCTGGCCGACGGCGTGGACCCCGACGCCGGCCTGCTGGGATTCCGGCGGCTCAGCGAAAACCTGGGCGATACGCACTGGTACCTGGGCATGCTGCGCGACTCTTCGGCCGCGGGGGAGCGGCTGTGCTCCATCCTGTCCTCGAGCCGGTTCATTACCGACCTGCTGGAGGTCTCGCCGGAATCCACCTCCTGGCTGGCCTCCGACAAGGACCTGGTGCCGGCGTCCTTTGACACGCAGTGGCAGGAAATCCAGTCAAAGATGTCCCGCCATCCCCTCCCTGCGGAGGCCATGCGGCTGATCCGGCTGATCCGCCGGCGGGAGATGCTGCGCATTGCCATCGCCGACAGCGCTGGCCTGCTCAGCCAGCAGGACGTCGGCCGTGCCCTGGCCGATGCCGACCGTGCCGCCGTCCTTGGAGCCCTGCATGTTGCGGAGTCGGAGGTGTTCGGCAGCAGCGAGAAGCTCACCGATCTGCTGGTAGTCGCGATGGGCCGCCAGGGCGGACGGGAGATCGGCTATGGTTCCGACGCCGACGTGATGTACGTGCACCGCCCGCTTCCCGGCGTCGACCCGGCGGCAGCGCAGGCGCAGGCGGAGAAGGTTGTCTCGCAGATCTCCACTTTCCTGCAGCAGCCCTGCAGCCCGGCCGTCCAGGCCGAACGCCCCCTGGTCCTCGACGCCGGACTGCGCCCCGAGGGCCGGCAGGGGCCGCTGGTACGCAGCCTGGAGTCGTACCGCGGCTACTACGAGCGCTGGTCGGTGATCTGGGAAGCGCAGGCCCTGCTGCGGGCGCGTCCGATGGCCGGCAGCGATGCTCTTGCCGAGGACTTCATGGCCCTGATCGATCCGGTCCGCTACCCGGAGGAGGTCACGGTCAAGGACGTACGGGAAATCCGCCGGATCAAGGCCAGGGTGGAAGCCGAACGGCTGCCCCGAGGGGCCGATCCCTCCCGCCAGCTCAAACTCGGACGCGGCAGCCTCAGCGACGTTGAGTGGCTGGTCCAGCTGCTCCAACTGCAGCACGCGCACCGCGTGCCGGAGCTGCGGACGACGGCGACCCTTCCCGCACTGGACGCGATCGAGGCGGCGGAGCTGCTTCCCGCCGTCGACGTCGACACCCTCCGCCAGGCCTGGCTGCTCGCCAGCCGGGTCCGAAGCGCAAATGTTATCCGCGGCGGACGGAACGCCGACGTGCTGCCCTCCTCCCGCCGGGAACTGGACGCCGTGGCCCGCTGGTGCGGTTACGGCGCAGGCCAGGGCGGGGTCCTGGAAGAGGATTACCTCAAGCTCACCCGGCATGCCCGGGCCGTTTTCGAACGGTATTTCTACGGATACGGGACCTAGGTCACGCTCCTGAAGGCCCTTCCAGTTCGTTGCATTGCCACTGCTCTAGGTACGCTCTATGAGGGCATTTGCGGCGTGGGCCGCAGTGAAAGAGCTAGGAGACGTTTACTTTGCTTAGTGGCAAACGGGCCTTAAAGGGCCCGGCTAAACTGGCCGTACCGCTGACCACCTTCCTCGCAACCCTGGCTTTGCTGCTGGGGATACCTGCGGCCGGAGCCTTTGCAGCGGACGGCGTCGAGGGTGAGACCTTCGTCATCGGCACCGATACCACCTTCGCACCGTTCGAATTCCGTGAAAACGGCGAACTGGTCGGTATCGATATGGACCTTCTCAACGCAATCGCCGAGGAGGAGGGCTTCAATGTCGAAATCCAGTCCCTCGGCTTTGACGCGGCACTGCAGTCGCTGCAGTCCAACCAGGTGGACGGCGTCATCGCCGGCATGTCCATCACCGACGAGCGCCGGCAGGTCTTCGACTTCTCGGATCCGTACTTCGAGTCCGGCATCCAGATGGCCGTCGCCGAGAACAACGACGACGTCGCCGGGTACGAGGATCTTCGCGGCAAGCGCGTAGCGGTCAAGACCGGGACAGAAGGTCAGACGTTCGCCGAGTCCATCAAGGACGAGTACGGCTTTGAGGTGGTTGCGTTCGCGCAGTCCGCCCAGATGTACGACGACGTCAAGGCCGGCGGCTCCGTGGCCGTGTTTGATGATTACCCCGTGCTTGCCTACGGTGTGGCTTCCGGCAACGGCCTGAAGACCGTCACCGAGAAGGAAGCCGGCAGCTCGTACGGTTTCGCTGTGAACAAGGGTGCCAACCCCGAACTCCTCACCGCCTTCAACGCCGGCCTCGCCGACCTGAAGGAAAGCGGCGAATACGACGAAATCCTGGATACCTACCTGGAAGCCGGTGCCAAGGACTCAAGCTTCTGGTCCCTCATCACGGACAACGGCCCGGCCTTCGCCAAGGGCATGGGGCTGACCCTGCTGGCAACCGCACTGTCGTTGCTCTTCGCGCTCGTCCTGGGCGTGTTCTTCGGCTTCCTGAAGGTCGGCTCGTCAAAGATCCTGCGCGGCATCGCCACCGTGTACGTGAGTATTTTCCGCGGCACCCCGGTGCTGGTCCAGGCCTTCTTCTTCTACTTCGGCCTGCCGCAGATCATCGGCCAGCCGGTGGACGTGCTGACGGCCGGCGTGCTGACCCTGAGCCTCAACGCGGGCGCCTACATGACCGAGATTGTCCGCGGCGGCATCCAGTCCGTGGATCCCGGCCAGATGGAAGCGGCACGCAGCCTCGGACTGGGCTACGGGAAGACCATGCAGAAGGTCATCATTCCCCAGGCCATCAAGATCATGACGCCTTCCTTCATCAACCAGTTCGTCATTACCTTGAAGGACACCTCCCTGCTTGCCGTTATCGGCTTTGCGGAGCTGACGTACCAGGGCCAGCAGATCTACGCGGTGAACTTCCGTACCGCGGAGGTCCTGATCATCGTGGCGGCCCTGTACTTCATCGTCATTACGCTGCTGACCAAGCTGGCGGACGTCCTGGATAAGAGGTTTAACAAGTGAGCAAGATCCAAACCATCGGACTGCGGAAGTCCTACGGATCCAACGAGGTCCTCAAGGGCCTGGACGTCAGCGTGGCCGAAGGCGAAGTGGTCTGCGTGATCGGCCCCTCCGGCTCCGGCAAGTCCACGTTCCTGCGCTGCCTGAACAAGCTCGAAGACATCACCGGCGGCACAGTGAAAGTTGACGGTTTCGACCTCACCGATCCGAAGGTGAACCTGAACGAGGTGCGCCAGCACATCGGCATGGTCTTCCAGCACTTCAACCTGTTCCCGCACATGAGCGTGCTGGACAACATCATGCTCGCTCCGGTGCAGCTGAAGAAGGCACCGAAGGCCGAGGTCCGCAAGACCGCGCTGGCACTGCTGGACCGGGTTGGCCTGGCAGACAAGGCCGACGCACGCCCGGCTCAGCTGTCCGGCGGCCAGAAGCAGCGTGTGGCTATTGCCCGCGCGCTGGCCATGCAGCCTGACATCATGCTCTTCGACGAGGCCACCTCTGCCCTCGACCCGGAAATGGTGGGCGAAGTGCTCCAGGTCATCCGTGACCTGGCCCGGGAAGGCATGACCATGGTCGTTGTCACCCACGAAATGGGCTTCGCCCGCGAAGTCGCCGACCGCGTGATCTTCATGGCCGACGGCCACATTGTCGAAGAGAACACCCCGGAGCTGCTCTTCGGCAGCCCGCAGGCTCCGCGGCTTCAGGACTTCCTGGCCAAGGTGCTCTAGCGCTCCACCCCGCCCCCGCAGTGGCCGCCGCCGGTATTCGTTATGCTCTTATCAATGAGCGAATTAACCGGTACGGCGGCCACTGTCGTACTGCTGCGGGATTCCGACGCCGGCCCCGAGGTGCTGCTGCTGGAGCGGCCGACCGCGGGCTCCTTCGGCGGTGCCTGGGTCTTTCCCGGCGGCCGGGTGGACCCGGACGACCGTGTGGAGGGAGAGCCGGAAGCAGCGGCCGCCCTGCGGGCCGGAGTACGCGAAACCGCTGAAGAAACCGGGCTGGTCCTTGCTGCCGCGGACCTCATGCCGCTGTCCTGCTGGATTCCGCCGGAGAACATTCCCCGGCGCTACCAGACGTGGTTCTTTGCCGCGAAGGCTCCGGCCGGGGAAATCCACCTCAATCCCGGGGAGCTGCTCAACCACCTGTGGCTCCTGCCGGCGGAGGCTTTGGACCGGCACCGCAACGGGCTGATGCAGCTGGTTGCGCCGACCTGGGTCACGCTGCACTCCCTGACCTCCGATACCTCCGTCGGTGCGGCCCTTGCCCGGCTTGCGGGAACGGAACCGGAAACCTTCCGGACCCGCCCGCTCACCGGATACGAGCCCATGACGGTCCTTGCCTGGGCCGGTGATGAGGAGTACGACGGCGCGGGCGGCACTTCCGGCGCGGCTGCCGGCGGGGCTTCTGCTCCAGCTTTGGATGCTTCCAGGCCGGCACGGCACCGGCTCGTGATGGACAAGACCTCATGGCGCTACGAGCGCACCCCGTAGTTCCGGGATGGGCCCGGAGCTATTGGCTCAACACTGCAGCAGCTCCAGAATCTTCTTCCGTGCGGCCCGGCCTTCGGGCACGGGAAGCAGGGGGTAGACATGGACAGCGCCGTCAGCAACGTGCAGCGAAACAGGGATGCCGGCAGACCTCATCAGACTTTCCAGCCGGAGCACATCGGGATAGGGCAGGTCATGGGTTCCGACAAACACATCCGTCGGCGGCAGGCCCGATAGCCGGCCGTTGAAGGGACTGACCCGCGGATCCGTCAAGTCGTCACCCGACGCCCAGGCACGCGCCGCCACACGCAGCCCGGCACGGCTTAGCCACGGATCCACCGCTTCAACCGCGGCAAGCTCCGGATTTTCCATCGCCACGTCCACCCATGGGGAGAGCAGAATCAAACGCCGCGGCTGGGGCAGAGACCATTCCGACAGTTGCTGGGCAAAGGCCAGTGCCAGCCCGCCACCGGCTGAATCGCCCATAAAAGCCACATCCTGGGAATCGAAGTCTTCAAGCAGCTTCCGGTACACGGCCGCCAGCAGAACTGGTGCATCACGATGGCTGTAATCCGGCGCCAGACCGTACAACGGAACTTCCACCCGGTGGCCCGCTGCCGCAAGACGGCCGATGAACCGCCAGTGCCAGGCGCTGATCGGACTGATGTAAGAACCCCCGTGCAGGTACAACACCGCTCGGGCGGCAGTTCCGGGCACGGAGGTGCCCGCGGACCGGGGCACCACCGAATAGCAGGAGAACCCCTCGACGCTCCTCTGCTCCACGCGGTACTTCCGCAACAGGCTTCGGGGTGGCGGGGCAGCCTGTTTGCCCCTCGCCAGTCTCGCCTCCGCGCGTTCCGCAGTGGCGGTCAGAGGCTTCCGAGTCAGCCGCAGATACGGCGTCAACAGCCTCATCCCAATACTGGGTGTCATTTCCTCCCGGCCTGCAGTTTCGTCGGGCGACACGGCGCTCACGGCTTCGCGCCGTCCCGGATAAAGTCGAGGACCGGCGCAGCCAGAGAAGCTCCGATCGCCTCCGGCGTGCGCTTCTGTCCGCGGACCTCAAAGGAGTGGTTTCCGCCTTCCACGCGCTGTACGTGCGCGTTCGGGCCAATGCGCTCGGCCACCGGTTCCAGCTCGCCGGGCAGGGCAAAAGTGTCACGTGTGCCCTGCAGGAACAGCATCGGCAGGGTCAGGCCGTATAAGTGCTCGTCACGCAGCTTCTCCGGCTTGCCCGGCGGATGCAGCGGATAACCCAGGTACACCAGGCCGGCCGCAGGCATACCCTCCGCCACCGCCATGGACGCCATCCGGCCGCCGAATGACTTCCCGCACGCCCAGACCGGCCCGCCGCCGTCGTGCTCCGCAGCAGTGTCCATAACGGCCTTCCACGTCTCGACGGCCACGGGAGCCCGGTCCGGAAACTTCTTCCCGGCTTCGCGGTACGGAAAGTTGAAGCGCAGAGTGGCCGCGCCGCCGTCGTTCAGGGCGCCGGTGAACCCGGTGAGGAAGGGGTGCTCCATCCCGGTTCCGGCTCCATGGGCGACGACGACGGTGACCGCCGAGCCCTCGGGACGGGACAAAACGGCCGATACGTTCGCCTCGCCGACGGGAATGGTCAGGTCAAGATGATCAACTTGCATGTGTTCAAACGTACTGCCATCCCGGGCTTCGCACCTTGAGCACAGAAGGTAATACCAGTAGACTTGATAGCGGACAGGATCCGAAGGCCCCATAAGCGCAGCCAGTAAGTGCAGCACGCGCAGCCTCTCCTGAATTCCGCGGTCCGCCTTGGGCGACGAACCGCAAAACCACCACTCCGGCGCAGAAGCCACCGCTTTTCGGCACATCGATTCAGTGTGTCCGGAGTGCTATCCCATGCCTCTCGAAGGGAGCATCAAGCTATATGTTGAAGCACGTCAATGTCACACGCAGCAGGACCACCACTTCACGATTCACCGCACAGATCACGGCCATTGCCGCCGGATGTGCGCTGGTTGCCGGGGGAGTATCGGCAGCCGAAATCGCGATGCTGAACGCGGAACCGGCCACGAGCCAGGTCATCGCCGAAGCAACCGCGTAACGCACAAGGCACAGCGCAGAAGAAGTCTCCGCCGTCGTTCCCGCCCGGGAATGGCGGCGTTTTGTGTTTCCGGGCCGGGACCGTTGAACTCCTAGAATGGGAGGACACCACTTCTACATCCGGGGAGCACCGTGCCCAGAGGCAAACACCATCCGCCGCGTCCCAAACCGGCAAACAGCGAGGGCATGCTCATCGCCAATGACCTGAAGAAGGAACGGGGCTGGACCGATGGGCAGATCAAGACCTTCCTTCCCGAACCGGATAAGACGGCACGGAACCCGTTTTCCCGCAAGGCAGCCCCCATGAAGCTCTACGCCCTGGAACGCGTCGAAGCCATCGAGGCCACACCCGAGTACGCCAAAGCCCGTGAAGCCTCCCGCAACCGGCAGCTGGCGGCACGGGAACGTGCCCTGGTGAAGAAGAAGGCAGCGGTCGCCGTCGCCGAAGCGCTGGAGCTGCGCATTGTTCCCGAGCCGTGGGAAACCATGCAGCGCAAGGCGATCGAGCATTTCAACGGCCGGCTCCGCGGCAAGCAGTCGCCGGCCAGCCTCTCCACGGCACCGTCGCGGCTGAACCGGCTGACCGTGAACTACCTGCGCCACCAGCAGACCTCCTACGAGGAGGAGCTTAAGGAATTCAAGGGCGTGGTGGGCGTCGGGGAGGCCTATCTGGTGGTCCGCAACCGCATCCTTGACCTGATTGCCGCCACCTACCCGCAGCTGAAGGCCGAGTGTGACCGGCAGAAATTCGATGCACCGGACCTTCCCGACGGCGTGACGCTGTAGCCGCCGGGAGGTCCTGCAGGTCCTGCAGCGGGTTCGGCCGTCGGCACAGCATCCCACGGAACGGTACGGATGTTTCCCGAAGTGGTTACAGCAGTCACACCGGCCCCACTTCGTGGGACACCCTGCGGACGCCGAAAAGCCCGAGGGAAGACAAAACCGCCCCCGCCCGGTGACGGGCGGAGGCGGTTGGGGTGTCCGGGCTGCGGCTGGAGGCTGCAGCTTGGAGGCGGATTAAACGCCGTAGTAAAGCTCGAACTCGAACGGGTTCGGGCGCAGTGCCAGCGGCATGATTTCGAATTCACGCTTGTACGAGATCCAGCTGTCGATCATGTCCTGGGTGAACACGCCGCCGGCCTGGAGGAACTCGTTGTCGTTCTCCAGGGCAACCAGTGCCTCTTCGAGCGATGCCGGTGCCTTCTGGATGTGCTTGGCCTCTTCGGGCGGCAGCTCGTAGAGGTCCTTGTCGATCGGGTCAGCCGGCTCGATGCGGTTCTTGATGCCGTCCAGGCCAGCCATCAGCTGTGCGGAGAACGCCAGGTACGGGTTGGACGAGGGGTCCGGGGCACGGAACTCGAGGCGCTTGGCCTTCGGGTTCGAGCCGGTGATCGGGATGCGGATGGCAGCCGAGCGGTTGCCCTGCGAGTAGACCATGTTCACGGGAGCTTCGAAGCCCTTGACCAGGCGGCGGTAGGAGTTGACCGTCGGGTTGGTGAAGGCAAGCACGGCCGAGGCATGCTTCAGCAGGCCGCCGATGTACCAGCGGGCCAGGTCGGACAGGCCGGCGTAGCCCTTCTCGTCGTAGAACAGCGGCACGCCGCCGTTCCACAGCGACTGGTGGCAGTGCATGCCCGAACCGTTGTCACCGAAGATCGGCTTCGGCATGAAGGTGGCGGACTTGCCCCAGGCATCGGCCACGTTCTTGACGATGTACTTGAACTTCTGCAGATCGTCGGCCGCGTGCGTCAGCGTGGTGAACTTGTAGTTGATTTCAGCCTGGCCGGCACCGCCGACCTCGTGGTGGGCACGCTCGACTTCGAGGCCCACGTTGTCCAGCTCCACGCTGATGGCGTCACGCAGGTCGGCCTGCTTGTCCACGGGTGCCACGGGGAAGTAGCCGCCCTTGTACGGGGTCTTGTTGCCCAGGTTGCCGCCCTCTTCCTCGCGGCCGCTGTTCCAGGGCGCCTCCTCGGAGTCCACCTTGTAGAAGCTGCCCTTGGGGGAGGACTCGTACTGGACGTTGTCGAAGATGTAGAACTCGGCCTCGGAACCGAAGAAAGCCGTGTCGGCGATGCCGGTGGAGGCCAGGTAGGCCTCGGCACGCTCGGCAACGCCGCGCGGGTCGCGGTGGTACGGCTCGCCGGTGCGGGGGTTCACAATCGAGAAGTTCAGCGCCAGGGTCTTCTCGATGCGGAAGGGATCAATAAACGCCGTCGTGACATCCGGGATGAGCTGCATGTCGGACTCTGCAATGCCCTGGAAGCCGCGGATGGATGAGCCGTCGAACAGCTGACCGTTGACGAAGAAATCGGCATCTACGGTTTTGGCCGGCACATTGAAGTGCTGCTGCACTCCGGGTACGTCGGTGAATCGGATGTCGACGAACTTCACTTGCTCGTCAGCGATGAACCTGAGGACTTCGTCCGCGTTCTTGAACATCGTTTATGTACTCCTATACAACTGTTTGGGTGGAAGACCTCGGGCTGCAAGACCTGGCTGGCGCCGGGCCCTTTGAACGTCCGGCGGCTCACCTTGACCCTAAAGGGGTCGGGTTTCCCGGCGGTGACACATGTGTTTCCGGTACGTTACGCAGTCGATGGTCTCTCTTCCACCCTATCCGCAACCTCGGGGGACAGTGATAACGGAGTGTTTATTTCCGCCGTTGCCACCCGGGTAGTCTTTAACCGTGGTCGATAGAAGCGATATAGGTTCCTGGCTGGAAGGCCCTCCCTCCGACGAGAGTACGTGGCCGGGCAAACGCCTCGGCCGCCCGCGTACCGGCCCGGGGTCCATTGCGCGCGTCGGCCCCCGCCTGGGCGCCTTGGTGATCGACTGGGCCATCGCCTCGCTCATTGCCTACTGGCTCTTCGGCGGAGATGACTTCGCCATCCTGGCGATCTTCGCCGTCGAGCAGATCCTGCTCGTCAGCCTGCTCGGTTACAGCATCGGGCACCGTGTGTTCAGCCTGCAGGTGCAGAAAATGGACGGCCGCGCGGCGGGAATTCCGGCGGCAGTGGTCCGCACGCTGCTGCTGTGCCTGGTGATTCCGGCGGTGGTGTTCGACGCCGACCAGCGCGGCCTGCACGACCGGGCACTGGGCACGGTGCTGGTGAAGGTTAAACACTAGGCTTCCCTGAATTGCCGGAATCTGGCAGATTCCTGCATATGAAACTACTGATTCTGGGCGGAACCGCCTGGCTTGGCCATCAGACCGCCGTCGCCGCGCTGGCCGCAGGCCACGACGTCACATGCGCCGCCCGTGGAAGCTCGGGCGAGCCGCCGGCTGGAGCGGATTTCCTGCGGGTGGACCGCGACGCCGACGACGGCCTCGCAGCCGCCGCAGGGGAGCAGTGGGACGCTGTCATCGACGTCTCCCGCCAGCCCGGACAGGTGCGCCGCTCCATCCGCGACCTGAGGGCCGCCGGGGGCTTTTACGTGTTTGTTTCCACCGGCAACGTCTATGCCAGCCAACGGGAATTCGGCCAGGAGGAGGACGCCCCGCTGCTGGCACCCCTGGCGGCAGACGTCATGGACAGCATGGAAAGCTACGGTCCCGCCAAGGTCGCCTGTGAGCAGGCCGTCGCTGCAGGCTTTGGTGCCGGCTCCCATGCCCTGGTCCGTGCCGGGCTGATAGGCGGCCCGGGGGATACCTCGGGGCGCAGCGGATACTGGCCGCTGCGTTTCGCCCAGGGCGGCCCTGTCCTCGTGCCGGATGTGCCGGGACAGCCTACGCAGCTCATTGACGTCCGGGACCTGGCGCATTGGCTGGTGCAGGTGGCTGAGCAGCGGACCGCCGGAGTGTTCAATGCCGTGGGGGAGACGGTGCCGTTCTCGGAGCACCTGGCCGAGGCAGCGGCGGCAGCAGGAGTCGGGGAACCAGATGCACCGAACCCCCGGGTGGCAGAATCAACCCTTCCACGGATCACCGTCCCGGCAACGCCGCAATGGCTCCGCGAACAGGGCGTGAACGAGTGGTCCGGTCCCCGGTCACTGCCGCTCTGGCTGGAAGACCCGGACTGGCACGGCATGAACGCCCGGTCCAATGCACGGGCGCGTTCCGCCGGACTCCGGCTTCGACCGCTGCGGCAGACGCTTAAGGACACCCTCGCCTGGGAGGAAGCCGCCGGCGTCGGACGTCCGCGTGGAGCGGGACTCACCCCCGCGGAAGAACACGACCTGCTGGCCCGGCTGGCGGACGCGGCTTCCCTGCTGCCGGAAGGGAGCTAAGGGCAAAACAAAAGGGCCCCCGGTAAGGGGGCCCTTTTGGTGGAGAATCGGCTAGCGTCCGCGGGTTGCCTTGCGGTCCGGACGGGCGCGGTAGGGGTCGATGCCCTTGGGGATCGGCAGCCGGGTGCCAAGCGCCGAGAGCCGCTTGTTGACGGTGGCGACTTCCTGCTTGGTCAGTGCCTTGGGGAGCTTCTTGGCCGTGGTTGCCACCTTGGACAGCGGAACCTGGCCCTCGCCGCGGCCGGTGTGGATGACCGTGATCGGAACCTTGGGGACGATCCGGTTCATCCGGCGCCGTTCGCCGTCGGCAAGTGCCTTGGCGCGGGCGGGCGAACCTTCGGTGACCAGGACGATGCCGGGACGGCCGATGGCCCGGAACACGGCTTCCTGGGTCCGGGGGTTCACGGCGACGGGCTGTTCCTCAAGGATCCAGCCGCGGCGCAGCACGCTCAGGGCAGCGCCGGAGGCTCCCGGCTGGCCTTCAATCTGCGTGAATGCCGCCCGTTCTGCGCGGCGGGACAGGATGAACACTGCCGCGAGCAGGCCGAGCGGGATGGCGATGATGAGCATCGTGATCCAGTTGTCGATCAGGAAGCCGATCAGCAGGCCCACGGCGATGATGCCGAGGAACGCGCCGATCATCAGCCACACGACGTTGGGATCATTGCGCCGGGTCATCTTGAAGACCTGGGCAATCTGCTTCATGCGCCCTTCCTTCTTGGGCTTCTTTTCCCCCTTCGGCTTGCGGGAAAAGACGCCTTTGCGGGCGCTCTGGGATGCGTCTGAATCGGTGCTTTTGGCCATAATGAGTTCATTCTACGTGATGTGAGGCGTGCGGTTAGGAAGGCTGCACGGTTAGGCGGAAGTCGGGGACGCAGGGGTTGGCGCAGTGCCCGGGTAACCGGGCCGCCGTCACCCGCGGGCGAGGATGGAGGAAGCTTCCTGGAGCGTGCTTCCCGAATCCTCGATGTGCGCCAGCTGCGGAGGAAGCTCGCGCCCCTTGCGGCGCATGGCCCCGGCCCAAAGCCTTCCGGCACGGTAGGAGGACCGAACCAGCGGGCCGCTCATCACGCCGAGGAAACCCAGTTCCTCTGCCTCGGTGCTGATCTCGACGAATTCCTGCGGCTTGACCCAGCGGTCCACCGGCAGGTGGCGTTCGCTGGGACGCAGGTACTGCGTGATGGTGATCAGGTCGCAGCCGGAGTCCTTCAGGTCCTTCAGCGCGCCCGAGATTTCCGCGCGCGTCTCACCCATCCCCAGGATCAGGTTGGACTTGGTGACCATGCCCATGTTCTGGCCCTGCGTGATGACGTCCAGGGACCGTTCGTAGCGGAAGGCGGGGCGGATGCGCTTGAACAGGCGCGGAACCGTTTCCACATTGTGGGCGAAGACCTCGGGCCGGGCTTCGCAGATGTCGATGATGTGCTCCACTTTCCCGGAGAAGTCCGGAATCAGGATCTCGACGCCGGTGCCGGGGTTCAACTCGTGGATTTTCCGGATCGTTTCGGCGTAGAGCCAGACGCCCTCGTCCGCGAGGTCGTCGCGGGCCACACCGGTGACCGTGGCGTAGCGCAGGTTCATCTGCTGGACGGAGCGTGCCACCTTGGTGGGTTCCATCAGGTCCAGCGGCGAGGGCTTGCCGGTGTCGATCTGGCAGAAGTCGCAGCGCCGGGTGCATTCGGACCCGCCGATGAGGAACGTCGCCTCGCGGTCCTCCCAGCATTCGAAAATATTGGGGCAGCCCGCTTCCTCGCAGACGGTGTGCAGGCCTTCCTTCTTCACCTGCTTCTTCAGCTCCACGTATTCAGGGCCCATGTTTACCTTGGCCTTGATCCATTCGGGCTTTCGTTCCACGGGGACGGCGGCGTTGCGCTGTTCAATGCGCAGCAGGCGCCGGCCTTCAGGGGCGAGGGTCACAGCAGGGCTCCTTTCGGCCGGCTGCCGGCAGGGAGGGCGCCGATGCCGGGGAAGTTCTTCGAGGGGGTGGTGCCGGTCAGGTCCGCCTCACGGGCGGCAAGTTCGTCTTCCACGCGGGCGACGACGTCGGCCGGGGACACTGCTTGTCCCGTCTCGACGCTGATCGACGTGGTGCCCGCGTCGCTGATACCGCAGGCGATGATCTGGCTGTAGGGGGCCAGATCGTTGCTGCAGTTCAGCGAGAATCCATGCATGGTGACGCCCTCGTGGACGCGGATCCCGACGGCTGCAATCTTGCGGTCCGGACGCCCGAAAGGTTGCCCGTCTCCGCGGATCCACACACCCGAACGCCCTTCGACGCGGACGCCCGGGATTCCGTAGTCCTGCAGCACGCTGATGACCGCCGCCTCCAGGCCGTCGACATAGGCCAGGACGCGTGCGGGATCGGCGAGCTTCAGGATCGGATATCCCACCAGCTGTCCCGGACCGTGCCAGGTCAGCTTCCCGCCGCGGTCCACGTTGACTACTTCAGTTCCGTCGAAAGGCCGCTCGTGCGGCTCCGTACGCCGCCCGGCGGTATAGACAGGGGTGTGTTCAAGCAACAGCACCGTGTTCGGTGCCTTGCCCTCACGTACCTGCCGGTGCAGTTGCTGCTGGAGGTCCCAGCCTGCTGAATATTCCACGTAGTGCGGAGACAGGCCTACGCGGGTGAACTCCAAAGCCATGGCCACTAGCCTAGACCCCCGCAGACGTAATGTGGACCACACTTCAGGGCTGCTCGGCCGGGGGTGTTTTCCTGGTCTTCCCGCTGGTTTAGCTACCTTGTGGATAACTGCTCCGCGGCCTGGGTGGAGGGTAAGACTTTGCTTTTATGGACACGACCCAGCCGGCAGAACATCCCGCGACCAGTGGCGGCATTCCAGTACCTCCCGCACCCGAGGTGCCCGGTTTCCGGGTAGAGCGATTGCTGGGAGTGGGCGGCAGCGCCGCCGTGTGGCTGGTGCGGGACGACGACGGCGCTCCGTTCGCCCTCAAAGTCCCGGTAACCGGGGGAGACGGGGCGCTGAACGCCTTCGAAGCCCGACGGGAGGTGAATATCCTTGCCCGCCTGGAGCACCGGCATCTGCTGCGGATGCACGCGGTGGTCGAGACGAATCACGGCGCGGGCCTCATCTGCGGATACGCGGCCGGCGGCAGTGCTGCCGGTCTGGTGGCTGCCCGGGGGCCGGTGCAGCCCGGAGAAGCGGTCAGTATCCTCGTGGGAATAGCCGAAGCCCTGGGGTACCTCCATTCCCGGGGTGCGGCCCACGGGGACGTTTCACCGGGAAACATCCTGTTCACTTCCGAGGGCAGGCCGCTACTGGGGGATTTCGGCTCGGGACGGCTGCTGGGAGAGCCGGGGGCGCAGCGCCTGGGGACACCCGGGTTCTCTGCGCCGGAGAGCACGGACGATGCAGAGCCCGGGCTGGGTGCGGCAATGGATATGTATGCGCTGGCCGCCGTGGGCTGGTTTCTGCTAACCGGACGGACTCCTCCGCCCAGCCGCGACCGTCCCCCGCTGTCGATCCTGGTACCGGGTGTGGGCCGGGAGCTGCCGGCACTGCTGGAGGCGGGATTGGCGGAGGATCCTGCCGATCGGCCCGCAGCCGACGAATTTGCGGCGGCAGCGTACCGTGGCGCTCCGGCGCTGCCGGTAGACCTGGTGGCCGCAGTCCATCCGGATGTTCATCCCGAGCTGCTGACGCGCCGGACCGGCTCCGCCGGATCCGGGACGGAGAAACGGAAGCGCCGGCGGGGCAAGCGGGGTGCGTCCGGAGTAGTTGGAGGAACGGAACTGGAACGGGGCCGCAGCAGGGCACTGGGGCGAAGGCGGGGGCGCGGACTAGGGCAGGCGCACGGAGGAAGGCAGGCGCGTGGAACGGGCGGGATGCCGGGTGCAGCGGGAAGGGAATGGTGGGGAAGCGGTCGGCGGGGGAACGCTTTGCCAGGCGGCGGGGCTGACGCGGATAGGGCACCGGCTGTTCGGGAGCGGAGCATCGAAGGAAATGCCGCGCCGGACCAGCCACCGAGGACCCGCAGGGACGCTCAGGGCACTGTACGCGGCCGCGGATCCCGCAGTTCCCCCATGAGTAGCAGGGTGTTCCCCGTGGCAGCCGCGGTGGTGGTTGCTGCTGTCCTGCTTCTTGCCGGGATAGCGCTCGCCGCCCCTGATCTCCTGCGTGCCCGTGGTGCCGGTGCCCCGGATAAGTCCCCCGGCGGTTCCCAGGCGGCTGCCCAGGACACCTCAGCTCCTGCGCCGGCACCAACGCCGGCACCAACGCTCGAAGCCTCAACACCCGAAGCTCCAACACGACCCGCACCGGTGGACCCCGCAGAAACCGTGGAATCGCTCCGGGCAGTGACCGCGGCTGAGGATCCGGCACAGGCGCTGCCCGCGCTCGCCGAACTACGGAGCCGGGCCTTTACCAGTGCGGACCCGGCGCTGCTTCACTACGTGAATGCTCCGGGGTCGGAAGCGCTGCAGGCCGATCAGGAGCAGATTGCCCGGCTCACTGCTGAAGGGCATGCCCTGTCCGGACTGGTCACGGAGGTAGCCGTGGTGGACGGCAGCGGGGCTGCCCGGGCGGCGCAGGGAACAGCAACGGCGGAACTGCGGGTTCGGATGCAGGTTTCCGGCTACACGCAGGTAGACAGTGCCGGTGCGGTGCTGCGTTACGGGCAGGCACAGCAGCAGGAGGTGCTGCTGGTGCTGGTGCGAAGCGGGGGAGAATGGCGGATCAGCCGGATCCTGGCTCCGCCATGAGGCAGCACGCTACACGGACAAGTCAGCGGCGAAAGATAGGATCGTCACATGAGTCCAACCGCATACCTCCGTTACCCCGACCTGCACGGGAACCTCGTCACCTTTGTCGCCGAAGACGATGTCTGGATGGCTCCCGTGAGCGGTGGCCGCGCCTGGCGGGTTTCCGCGATGCAGCTGCCGGCCCGTAGCCCGAAGTTCTCCCCGGACGGAACCCGGCTTGCCTGGCAGGTGGTCCAGGGCGGGGCACCGGAAATCGTCACGGCAGACGTCGACGGCGGGGACTTCCGGCAGCTGACCTTCTGGGGCAGCCAGAGCACCCGCCTGAAGGGATTCAACTCCGCCGGAGAGGCCATTGCCACGTGCTCCGTGGAACAGGAAGATAACCGGCTCCGCTGGGCCTTCGCGGTTCCTCTCGACGGGTCGGCGCCGGTCAAGCTCCCGTACGGCCCGGTGGAAACCATTGCCGAGGGGCCCGCAGTCGGCGACGAACGCCCGATGGTGATCGGCAGCCTGCTCACCCGGGAGCAGGCATGGTGGAAGCGCTACCGCGGCGGCACCGCAGGAAAGCTCTGGATCGACGCCGACGGCAACGGGGAATTCCTCCGCCTCGTGCCGGAACTGGACGGCAACCTGTCGGACCCGATGTGGATCGATGGCCGGGTGGTCTTCCTTTCGGACCACGAAGGCTACGGCAACCTGTACTCGGTGACACCCCAGGGGGAGGATCTCCGCCGGCACACCGACTTCGAAGGATTCTATGTTCGGCACGCTTCCTCCGACGGCAGCCGCATCGTGTTCGAATCCGCGGGACGTATCTGGCTCCTTTCCTCGCTGGACGCCGAAGCAGAGCCGCTGGACATCGTCCTAGGCTCGGCCGGCACTGCCCGCCGGCCGCGTCCGCTCAACGTCGCAAAGCACCTGTCAGCGGTTGTTCCTGATACCAAGGGAACCGCCAGCGTGGTGGAGAGCCACGGAACCCTGCACTGGCTGACCCACCGGGACGGGCCGTCGCGCGTGATCGAGGCAGATTCGACCGTCCGCGCCCGTCTGGGCAGGCCGTTGGACAGCTCCCGCGCCGTGTACGTGGCGGACCGCAACGGCGAGGAAGCGATCTACATCAAGGACGTTTTCGCCGGGCTCGGCACGGTTGCGGCCACTCCGGCTGCCCAGGCAGGAGTCTCCGAAGGGATTCCGGCTGCCGGTGCCGGTGAGGATAACGGTTTGGTTCTGCCCAGCCCGGTGTCCGCTTCCGGAGCTGCCGTTTCGGCCGTCCGGGAAACCGGTAGCAGGGGATCGGGGCACGACGGCGGGACGGAGAGCGCCGGACCGGCACCTACAGGAGCACCAGGGGATTCTGCGGCCGCTGCCGCGACCATCCGGGTAGGGTTCGACCGCCCCACCCGCGTCAGCCAGCTCGTTCCCAGCCCGGACGGACGGCACGTGGGCGTCTCCACCGAATACGGTGAAGTGTTTGTGCTGGACGTGGCGACGGCCGAGCTGTTCCCGGTTGCGTCTTCCGACTTCGGGGCCGTCGACCAGCTGGCTTTCTCACCGGACTCGCAGTGGCTCGCCTGGGCTGAACCGTCCAGCGGCGAAGGCCGGTCGCGGATCCGCCTGCGGTCCGTGCGGGATGCAGCAGCGCCCGTAGTGGATATAACCGACGGCCGGTTTAGCGACCATGATCCTTCGTTTACCACCGACGGCCTTTATCTGGCGTTCCTTTCGGAGCGCAGCTTCGACCCGGTGTACGACACCCACCGGTTCGACCTCAGCTTCCCGTCCTCCACCAAACCCTTCCTGGTGGCACTGGCCGCCGGGACGCCTTCGCCGTTCGGGCCGTCGGTATCCGGTACTTCCGCAGCAGCCTCCAAAACCACGGCGGCGTCCGGAACCGAGGCAGACACGTCGCAGGACACGGTGCCGCCTGTGCAGGTGGACGCCGAGCGGATCGGTGACCGCCTGATTGCCGTGCCGGTACCCCAGGGACGCTACGAAAAGCTCCGGGCTGCAGAGGGTGGACTTCTCTGGCAATCCTCGGACATCTACGGGGTGACCGGTGACGGCCGCGCATCGGCAGCGGACCGTGATCCGGCCGCCAGGCTGGAGCGCTTTGACCTGGAGAAGAAGGACGTATCCGTCCTGGTTGCGGCGCTGGACGATTTCGAAGTCAGCGGCGACGGCACCAAGGTGGTGCTGAAGCACGAAGGCAGCGTCCGCATGGTTCCAGCAGTTTCCCGAGTGGAAGAGGACTCGGCCGAGAACATCCGCGTGGACCTGGAACGGATCCGGATCCGGATTGATCCCGTGAAGGTGTGGGGACAGGCCTTTGACGAGGCCTGGCGCCTGCAGCGCGACTTCTTCTGGGCCCCGGACATGGGCGGGCTCGATTGGGAAGGTGTCCATGCCCGGTACCGTCCGCTGGTCCAGAACCTCGGAAGCCATGACGACCTCGTGGACCTGCTTTGGGAAATGCACGGGGAACTCGGCACTTCCCACGCCTATGTCACTCCCGTTCCGGTCACCGAGCAGGGCTCGGGCGGGCAGGGTTTCCTCGGTGCGGATCTGCGCCCCGGCGCCGGCGGCTGGGAAGTGGTGCGGATCCTCGGCGCCGAGTCCTCGGACCCGGCGGCCACGTCTCCCTTGAGCGCGCCGGGTGCCGACGTCCACCCCGGTGACGTCATTGCCGCAGTGGACGGGCAGCCGGTTCCCCCGAACGAGGGACCGGCCGTCCTGCTCGCCGGAGCAGCCGGCAGGACTGTCGAACTGACTGTTGTGTCCGCCGGCAGCGACGGTGCGCCGGAACAGCGGCGGATCGCCGTCGTTCCGCTGCGAAGCGAGGAACGCCTGCGTTACCAGAACTGGGTCAGCGCCAACCGCCGCCTCGTGCGGGAAGCCTCCAACGGTGAGTTCGGCTACCTGCATATCCCCGACATGATGGCCAACGGGTGGTCCCAGCTGCACCGGGACCTGGATCAGGAAGCGTCCCTGCGTGGCCTGGTGGTTGATGTCCGGCGAAACCGGGGCGGACACACGTCCCAGCTGGTTGCCGAGCTGATCGGGCGGAAGGTCACCGCGTGGAGCGTTCCCCGCGGCGGCACTCCCACCCCCTACCCGGCGCATGCGCCTCGCGGCCCCGTAGTGATCCTGACGGACGAGTTCGCCGGGTCCGACGGCGACATCGTCACCCAGGTGTCCAAGCTGCGCGGCATCGGCCCGGTCGTGGGCACGCGGACCTGGGGCGGCGTCGTCGGAATCGACGGACGTTTCAACCTGGTGGACGGAACCATGGTGAACCAGCCGAGGCACGCCTACTGGTTCACGGGCGGTGTCGGCTGGGACGTGGAAAACCGCGGAGTGGAGCCGGACATTGAGGTGGCCTTCCCGCCGCACGCCTATGTGGCCGGGGACGACCCGCAGCTGGAACACGGTGTGGGCATCCTGCGCGAAATGCTGTCTGAGCTGCCTACGGACGAGCCCCCGGCCATGTCCGGCTACCGTAATCTCCAGCCCGCTCCGTTGCCGAAGCGGCCCCAGGAGAACACGGAAGAGGCGGACCCGTCCTTGCCTTCACCGGTGAGTGCCGGTACCGGAGCGGACGGGACGAGCCGGGACAACCGGCACTAGCCACCACATAGGCTACGGAAAACCCGGTTTATGGGCCCGGACCGCTGCACCAGCGGTCCGGGCCGTTCCGCACGGTGCCCCGGTCATGGAACGCGGCAGGCCGGAGACATACCCGATTGGCGCCGCACAGTGGATCAAGGCCTGCCTGCCGTTGAAGACAGGAAAAGGCAGGAGTAGCCTCAAACGTGGGGAATTTCCCCCGATTCCCCGCGAAATCACGCCTTATTCTCAGGCGTGGCCCCGGACAACCCGTGCACGTGTCCTGCCAAGCAGTCCGCGCCGATGCCACCCATCCTCGAAGCAAGGAATGAGTACCGGAATGCGCCCACAATACCTGCGCTGGGGCCCCATCGGACTGGTCGCCCTCGGAGGCGGAGCCGGTGCTGCCAGCCGCGAGGGCCTGTCCCTGGTCATACCGAACCTCGGTGAAGTGCCGGTGGCGATCCCGATCATCAACGTGGTCGGTGCCTTTCTGCTCGGCTACCTCTACGAGGCTGTGACCCGCTTGGACAGGTCGGGCCCGACCGGGAAGAACCTCAAACTGCTGCTCGGTACCGGCTTCTGCGGCGGCTTCACCACTTACAGTTCGCTGGCCACCGACACCGCTGTACTCTTTCGCGACGGTTTTCCCTGGACCGCCATAATCTACGCCCTCGGCACGGTAATCGTCGGTGCCTGCGCCACTTGGGCGGGCATCGCCGCCGCAAGCGGTCTCCACGCCCGCGGCTCGGATCCGCAGCATAAGCAGGAGGATGCTTCATGACCCCCGGAATTTTCCTGCTGCTGGCGCTGGCCGGCGGGGTAGGTGCAACGGTGCGGTTTGTCATCGACGGACTCATTCGAGCCCACCTCAAGACGCGGTTTGCCTGGGCGACGACAATCATCAACGTCTCCGGTTCCGTGGTGCTCGGCCTGCTCACCGGCCTCACCATCGAGCACTTTGTGTCGACCGACCTCAGTATCGTGATCGGGACCGGCTTCCTCGGCGGCTACACCACCTTCAGCACCGCGAGCTACGAGACGGTGCAGCTGATTAAGGAGGGCCGCTACGGTGCATCCTTCATCAGCGGTATCGTCATGCTCGTGCTCTCAGTGGCGGCCGCTGTGATCGGCCTCTGGGTGGGTGCCTCGGTGTAAGAAGAAGCGAAGCACAAGGGCGCTTATGTGCGCTTGGCGGCGGGAATGTAGTGGGCGATGACCAGGAACACCCACGTTGTGAGAATGTACGGCCAGGTGTAGGTGGGAGCTGAAAGATCATGCATGATCACTGTCACCACCGCAGTGACCACCGTGCCGATCACGGCCAGAACCCACGAGAGCGTGCTGCTGCGGAGGAAGACCACGGCGAGGGCAATCGCGGTGAGGACACCGGAGTAGCCGGCCAGGCCGTTCGCGGTCTCGGTCAGGTTCTCGCCCATTGCCAGCGCGCACAGGCTCCCCACCACGCTGCCAAGGAGCCCGGCCAGCCCCACTTTCCAACTCGCCACGAACAGCCCGAGCAGAATGAGGGCTCCCGACCATTCGTTGTTGATCAGCACCACTTCGGACACATTCGTCAATAACGAGCGGACGAAGGCCAGCGGCTCCGAGTCGATGGTGGCCGACGGCGCCGAGGTCACGTGCAGTGCCTCCGTGCTGAGCAGAATGCCCGTCGCCACGATGCAGAACGGTGCCGTCGTGGACGGCAGGGAGAACATCCTCAGCGGTGTCCTGGTGAACAGCGCAACCACCAGCCACGTCACCGGGGCACACAGTAAGCCGCCGATGAGCGCGATGGGATACGCCGCCCACTGACCCCCGATGGTTGAGAACGTCGCAGCCCCAGCGAGGGCGCCGCAAAAACCCTGCAGGCCTGATGTCACCGAGGACGGGTCGGCCTTGAGCAGGCGCCCTCCCACTGTGTTTCCCGCGCAGCCAATCAGCACGAGCACGGCCATGCGCCAGTCGGCCACAACGAAGGCAGCCAGAATAAGCAGAGCGGTGTAAATGTTGCTTTGGAAAAAGATCTGCGATAGCCCTTGGCCCCACCCCTTCAGCCAGCCAGCACTCGAGATGGATGGGTTCGGCGAGGCCGCACTTGCGCTGCTCATCCTTGCTCCGTTCGCGGGGCGTCGTCAGGCGGCGAGCCCTTTCCAGGCCTCTGCCTCAACTCCGGCCCGCCGGGCGCGGTTGAGGCGCCAGATGCGCCCGCCCCGCCTGCCAGCGCCCATCGTTCCTCCACATGGCCCAACCGCCAGTAGGCGGTAGAGGTCAACCAGACCAGTATCAGCGTGGCCACGACAATGTAGCCCACGTTCTCAAGGTCGATGGCGGCTACCCAGCCGGTGAGTGGATCCCGCAGCCCGAGCTTCTCATTCAGCAACCCGACCAGCTCAATGCCACCGATCATGACGGCAATCATGACTGAGAGCCCGGTAATGGTGAGGTTGTAGTACAGCTTGCGAACCGCGTTGACGCTCGCCCAGCCATAGGCTTTCACCATGACGGCTGAATCGAGGGTGTCGAACAGGCTCATGCCTGCGGCAAAGATCAGGGGCAGGCAGAGGACGGCATACCAGGGAAGCCCCGTCGCTGCCCCGGTTCCCGCCAGCACCAGCAGGGCAATCTCGCTGGCGGTGTCGAAGCCGAGCCCGAACAAAAAGCCAACGGCATACATCTTCCCCGGGCGGTCGATGGTACGAAGCATCGGCCGGATGAGGCGGCTGATGAGGCCGCGGCCCTGCAGATGCCGCTCCAGCTCCAGCTCGTCGAGGTCGCCGTTGCGCGAGGCCCGCCAGACCTTGAGGATTCCGATGAACGCGACGGCGTTGATGAGTCCGATGAGCAGCAGGAAGACCCCGGACACCACCGTGCCGAAGACTCCGAGGCCGGCGCGTACACCGTTGCCGTCATCGCTGAGCCCTACCGCCCAGCTCACCCCGAGGGCCAGAAGCGCAGCCATCAGGAACACAATGGTGGAGTGCCCCAGGGAGAAGAACAATCCGACCCCGGCGGCCGGCTTGCGCAGGTCCACGAGTTTGCGGGTGGTGTTGTCGATCGCAGCGATGTGGTCGGCATCGAAGGCGTGCCTCACGCCGAGCACATAGGCCACCACGGCGATGCCAACCCCGAAGACCGAGGAGCCCAGCTGGAGATGCAGCGGTTCGACCAGGAAGAAGAACAGTCCGAAGCCCGCGATGTGCAGCAGCGCGACCGGAATGAAGGCGAGCACCACCTGCGCCCGGTAGGAGCGTCCCGGGCCCACAGCCTTCTCTTGCGTGTTCGCTTGTTCACTCACCGTTAGACCCCTCTCTAGCTCTTCCGAATTGCGGGTGCCCGCTTCCCGGTCAGCAACTCGTGCACCGCCGATGCGGCGGCCGTGTTTGCGGCCGCGACAGCCACGGTGTCGTTGCCTACCAGCCGCATCCAAACGCCGGCATCACCGGGTAAGGTGCTCACCCCGAAGATCAGGTCACCGCCGCTCTCGGTGAGCGCCCGGTGCAGGGTATCTGCGAGCTGGGCCGCCGGAACCAGGGGCGTGAAGACGTAGAGCATGGCGAGCACGTCGTGGTTGGCAAGCACGCCCAGTCCGCCGACGCCGGAGACCGCTCCGTCGGCTCCCGGGCTGAGCCGAACCCGGTCCAGGGCAACCAGCCCGCCGTCCGGCCGCCGCACCTCGAGGTCGGAGGCGTACACATCGTAGGCGTGCCGCTCCCCGCGGGCGAGCCTGCCCGCATACATGGTGTCGCCGAGCACCAAGGTTGCCGACTCGTCGATCACCACCGATGTCTGCTGGTAATAGCGCGAAGCGGCGAAGGGCACCACTGGCTCGGGCAGGTACTCGACATGGGCGCCTTCTCCGACCGTGATGTTCATCAGCGCGGAGGCATAGTCATGGTCCATGCGGTAGACCCTGGTCTGGGTCTGAGTGGTGATGTGCGCCGAAGTGCCGGGGCCGAAGCTTAGATCGGTGCGCAGCCGGTCTCCCTGCAGAATGCCGCCGCCCGAGGACATGAGGTAGGTGTAGGCCATGTCGGGGCGCAGCGGGTTGAAATAGAGCGGATGCATGATCTGCAACGGTGACTTCTGGTAGTGCTGCACCAGCTCGGTGCGGCCCCGGTTGCAGGCGAACCCAAGCTGCAGGATGCCGACTTTGCCCGGGCTGCCGACCGGCAGATTCCTCCACTCTTCCTCTGTGTGCCGCCGAATTTCGGCTGGCACCCGGACGGGCTCATAGAACGCCGGCTCGAGTCGGTAGCCGCCCGCGTTTGGTTCCCTCCGTCCGGCGTCGCGGGAAACCGGAGGACGGGGGAGAGGGCTCACGCTCGCGAGACCGTCGGCACCCGTCACGGTGTTCCCGCCGGGTGCCGGCGCACTTCGCTGTTCCGTCGCTTTGAGGATCATCCGATGAGCTCGGTTCTGGCACCGTTCCACTGCGACATGATTTGCTGGTGGAGTTCATCGACGCCGAACCCGGTGAGTGAATTGGTCAGCACCACGGGCCGATTCTCGCGGACCCGGTGGGCGTCGGACTCCATCACGTTGAGGTCGGTGCGGACGTACTGCGCGATGTCGATCTTGTTGATCACCAGGATGTCGCTGTCGGTGATGCCGGGACCGCGCTTGCGCGGCATCTTCTCGCCCTCAGCGGTGTCCAGCACGAACACAAACACATCGGCAAGCGCGGGGGAGAAGGTAAGCGTCAAGTTGTCGCCGCCCGACTCGTAAATGAGCGTGTCGATGTCGGGAAACCGTTCCAGCATCTCCGCGCCGACGGCGAGGTTCATGGTCGGATCGTCGCGCACGGCCGTATGCGGACAGGATCCGGTCTCGACGCCCATCACCCGCTCGGGGTCGAGGATGCCGGCCAGCTCCCTGCGCACGTGGTGGGCATCCTCCTGGGTATAGATGTCATTGGTGATGACGCCGGGGGTGCGCCCGGCCTCGATCAACAGCGGCACCAGCGCTTCCGTCAGCGCCGTCTTG
This sequence comes from Arthrobacter sp. zg-Y895, assembly GCF_020731025.1. NCBI lineage: Bacteria > Bacillati > Actinomycetota > Actinomycetes > Micrococcales > Micrococcaceae > Arthrobacter > Arthrobacter sp. zg-Y895. The sequence goes on along the minus strand of NZ_JAJFZY010000004.1, from coordinate 766,267 downwards.
CCGCTGCCCACGGGCCCTCCGATGCCAATCCTCAACACGTTCTCACTCATGAAGTCCTCGTTTCCGGTGGATCTGCTGTTTTCGTGCGGGCGCCCATCGGCGCCGTTTCGTTCGTGTCCGGACTGTGTCCTAACTGGCGAACAAGCGTGCCTCGGCTCTCTCATGCTGTGCTGACATGACGTCCGCCATGGGCGCAAAGCCGCCAAGATCGGCGAGATTGCGCTCCAGGGCGGCCTCCGTCACCTGCTCCATGACAGGGGATGTCTGAAGCAGGATGGCCTGCGCCTGCCGGTGGTCTGTCAGCCGCAGGCGAAGGGCGGCCCCTACGAAGCTCGCCGAGAAAGCGAACAGGTCCGATGCAACGGCCTGCCGGGTCGCGACTCCGTTGGCTGCGTACACCACCGCCGCCGCGACTGGCTGGCAGCCGGGCGTGCTACGCAGCCGCACACGCTCGCCATACGCGGCGAGGAGTCCCTGGTCAATCAATTCGGCCCCCAGATCAATCAGCTGGTGGCCGCTGCGTACGGAGGCGATGCGCATTTCGGCGTTCAGTTTCGAGGCGAACAGCCGCTGGTCGACTTCCTGCACGAGGTCGATGTCGCCGTTGTCCGCTGCGCGGTGCGCTGCAGCAAGTGCCGTTGCGTCCCCGGGGCCGACGGAGTGCAGCAGCAGCTCGGCCAGCAGCTGCTGCACTCCGTCAGCAGACACGAGCCGCGCCTGCCTGTAGCCCTCGAGCCCGTGCGACATCGTGTAGAAGCCGCTGGGAAACGCCGAGTCAGCGAACTGCAGGCTGGTCAGCAATTGGCCTACATCCGACATGCCGTGTCCCTACGCGAGAAAGAACAGCTGGGTCATCGGCAGGGACTGGGCCGGCGGGATGGTGGCCAGCGTGCCGTTGTACGTCACGTCGTATGTCTCCGGGTCCACCTCGATCACAGGCGTCGCGTTGTTGCGGACCATGTGCTCCTTGCCGATGCCGCGGCAGCGTTGCACCGGCAGCACCTGGCTCTCCAGCCCGAGCCGCTCCGGCACGCCCTTGTCGATGGCCGCCTTCGACATGAAGGTCACCCGTGTGCTCTGCAGCGCCTTGCCCTGCGCACCGAACATGGGCCGGTAAAACACGGGCTGCGGGGTGGGCAGCGAGGCATTCGGATCACCCATCAGCGCCCAGTTGATTAGGCCGCCCTTGACGATCAGCCGGGGCTTGGCGCCGAAGGACTGGATCGGCCAAAGCACGATGTCGGCGATCTTGCCGGCCTCCAGCGAGCCGATATAGTCGGACACTCCCTGGGTGATGGCCGGGTTGATCGTGATCTTGGCGAGGAAGCGCAGCACCCGGAAATTATCGTTGTCGCCGCTGTCCTCCGGCAGCGCGCCGCGCTGGTCCTTGCAGTGGTGGGCGATCTGGAAGGTGCGCATAAACGATTCGCCGATGCGACCCATTGCCTGGGAGTCGGACGAGACCATCGAAATGATCCCTTCATCGTGGAAAACCGTCTCCGCGGAGATCGTCTCGGCCCGCACCCGGGAATCCGCGAAGGCGACGTCTTCGGGGACGTCGTGGGAGAGGTGGTGGCAGACCATCACCATGTCGAGCAGCTCATCCACCGAATTGACGGTGTAGGGCAGCGTCGGGTTCGTCGAGGACGGGAGCACGTTCGGGTGGCCGGCCACCTTGATGATGTCCGGGGCGTGGCCGCCGCCGGCACCCTCGGTGTGGAAGGTGTGGATGGTGCGGCCGTCGATGGCGTCAAGGGTGTCCTCCACATAACCGGCCTCGTTGAGGCTGTCTGTATGCACCGAGATCTGCACGTCGTAGTCATCGGCCACGGAGAGTGCGTTGCTGAGCGCGGCCGGCGTCGTGCCGTAGTCCTCGTGTACCTTGAGTCCGCATGCGCCGGCCTCGACCTGTTCGATCAGGGCATCGGGCAGCGAGCCGTTCCCCTTGCCGAGGAAGCCCATGTTGACCGGCATCCCTTCGGCCGATTCCAGCAGCCGGGCGAGATTCCAGACGCCGGGAGTCGTGGTGACGCCGTTGGTGCCGTCGGTGGGTCCCGTGCCGCCGCCGAAGAGGGTCGTGATGCCGTTGGAGAGGGCGGCCAGCGCCTGTTCCGGCGAAATATAGTGCACGTGTGAGTCGATGCCGCCGGGGGTGGCGATGAAGTGCTCGCCGGCCAGCAGCTCGGTCCCGGGGCCAACCACCAGGCGCGGATCGACTCCGCTCTGGGTGTGCGGGTTGCCGGACTTGCCGATACCGGCGATCTTGCCGTCACGCACACCGATGTCGCCCTTAATGACACCAAGCACCGGGTCCAGGATGATTGCGTTGGTGATCACCAGGTCAAGTACGCCTTCCGCGGAAGTTGCCTGGGGATCGGCCGCCATGCCGTCACGCGCGGTCTTGCCGCCGCCGTAGACCACCTCGTCACCGTAATGGCCCTCGTTGTAATCCTTCTCGATCTCGATCACCAGATTGGAATCGGCCAGGTGGACCCGGTCGCCGGTGGTCGGACCAAAGAGATCGGTATACTGCTTGCGCGAGATTTTCGCCATCACTTCTTCCCCTCTTCTGGGCGGCCCGTTTGTGCTGCAGGGCCCGCGTTGTTTGCACTGGGTTTGGAGCTCGGTTTTCCGTCCTGGAATCCGAGCTCCTTTATCCGCGCCATGGCCCGGATCTTCGTTGCCGCAGAGTCGAGCCCGCCGTCGACGAGGTTGTTGAAGCCAATGACCCGCCGGTTTCCGGCGTACGCGGTGAGGGTCACCTCGCGGGTGTCACCTGCTTCGAAGCGGATTCCGGTACCTGCCGGCACATCGAGGTGCATTCCGTAGGCCAGTTCGCGTTCGAACAAAAGCGCCTTGTTGGTTTCGAAGAAGTGGAAATGAGAGCCGACCTGCACCGCCCGGTCGCCGGTGTTGCTCACCAGCAGGGTGACGCTCGGCCTGCCGGCGTTGATCTCGATGTCTTCTTGCTTGTGGTGGTAGGTGGGGCTGCCCAGCATGGTTTTTCCTTCCCTTGCGGCGCAGCATCGCTGCACGTGGTGTGTTTAGATGCGATTCCGGTCAGCTCGTACCGATCGGGGTGGGGTGGTGATGCGCGTGGCCGTCGGCCGCCCCGTGGTTGTGGGAATGGCCGTTGTCCGCGTCAAAGGCGTGTGAGTGGGCGTAACCGTGACCGTGATCAGCCTGCAGCCCGGCGTCAACACCGGTGGAGCCGTGGCCGAGGTTGTGCAGTGCATCGCGAACACGCTCGCCGATAACGCGAAGCACCGCCTGCTCGCTCAGCAGTGCACCGTAGAACCGGGCCTCGGTGAAACCTCCCTCGCCGAAGGGCACCGCTTCACCGTGCACGGTGGGCACCCGCCGAAATCCTGCGGGAACAACCACCGTTTCCGTGCTGCCGAGAAGACCCAGCCGCCGTACGGCCTCCAGGAGTGCCTCCGCGTCGGTGACAGCGGCAACCTCCACCAGGTTGCCCGCCCCGTGCGTGCGCACCAGATGCGCGATGCGGTAGAGCTCCGCATCATCGAAGGGATTGGCGGCGTCCGCGACGATCAGCACTGCCGCGTCCGGGGCCAGCCTGCGCACCTCCGCGGCGGCGGCCCGGAGCCACGCCGTGAGATGGTCGGGGGTGCCGAATTCGTCCGCCAGGGCCAGCGGGGCCGGGGCGGCACCGTGCGGGACTGCCCCTGCTTCAAGCCAGCGGAGCGTCTTCGCCGTGTCCGCGACGAGGGTCGGGTTGCGGCCGAAGGTCATCGGCAGCACGACGACGGGCGCCGTGTCCGCCCCGTCGGCAGTGTCCTCGCGCAGCCGCGTGAGGACATTGTGCAGAGGTCGGCCGGCGGGGGTAATGAGGGCGTCCGGAAAGGAAGCCGTGACGAATGAAAGATCCGTCCCGTTGCCGCTCTCATGTCCTCCGACCAGCACCACCGTTGCATCCGGCTCGGTGGGCCAGGTCAAGTCACACCCCGATGGGATCGTGACAGGAGACGAGCTTGCTGCCGTCGACGAAGGTCGCCTCGATCTGCAGGAGGGGCAACCGCTCACGGACGCCGTCCATGCACTGGCTTTCAGAGACGATGGTCTTACCGAGTTCCATCACCTCTGCGACGGTCCGGCCGTCGCGGGCACCCTCCAGGATCGCCTCGCAGATGAGGGCGGTGGCCTCGCTGACATTGAGCTTGGTGCCCCGCTCACGCCGCTTACGGGCCAAATCCGCCACTTGGTATACGTAGAGCTTGTCTATTTCCTTGGGAGTGAGGTTCATACCTTCACCTTCAGACGCAGTTGCGATCGTATCTGGCCCGCTTGCCCGGCGCACCGGCCTGGCTCGCTTACAGAAAACCGTACGCGCACGTACCAGCCACGACCACCCGTTCCCGGCCATCCACGCCCGTATCCGTTTAAACGGGGCCCCCGCCCGCCCCGCCGCGCGGAGGGCCCCTGTTCCGGACGGAACAGGGGCCCTCTGCGCTGCTGGTAGCCGGCTCCTAGGACTCCAGCGTGGCGTCCATGGTGATCTCGATGCCGGCCAGGGCCTGCGAGACCGGGCAGCCGGTCTTCGCCGACTCGGCAATGTCGTCAAACTGCTCTGCCGTCAGTCCGGGAACCACGGCGGTGACCACAAGGTGGCTGCCGGTGATGCCCGTACCCGGAACGAAGGTCACGTCAGCGGATGTGGAGATCCGCTCCGCCGTCTTGCCTGCCTCGGCAAGCGCGTTGCTGAAGGCCATGGAGAAGCAGGCCGAGTGGGCCGCGGCAATAAGTTCCTCAGGGCTGGTCTTGCCGTTGGCCTCTTCGGCGCGGGCCTTCCACGTGACGTCGTAGGTGCCGAGTCCGGAGGAATCGAGGGTGACATCTCCCTTGCCGTTGAAGAGGTCGCCGTTCCAAACGGTATGGGCTGAACGGACTGTAGCCATGGGGGTCTCCTTAAACAGTGATGGGACGGGGCCGGCAACAAGCCGGCGCACCATCCCATCCTATTTCCGCTGTTGTGCGGACTACCACATAGTGGCTACGGCAATGTTGATGACCGCGAGGATGCCCACGCCGTTTGCGAGTCCGGAGGAGACCGGCTCGTCCTTCTTGTAGCGGCGCTGTCCGATGAAGGCCAGCACGGCAATCACCAGGGTGATCAGCAGCTTGATGCCCACCTTCAGGTGGTTGACATCGCCGTCGCCCATCTCATTCAGCGCCACCAATGCCAGGCCGGTGACCAGCTGCAGCAGTGCTGCGTGGAACTGGCCGGGCAGCACGGTCGGATTCTTGATCCGGGCAAACCAGATGCCGACAATGATGGCTGCACCGAGGATGTGCAGGAAAACAAGGAAGCTGTGAAGGAAGTCCATAGGGCCAGTTTACCGACTGGAAGTCGGGAACCCAGGGGAAAGCACGGGAGGCGGGTAACTTTTCTACAACATGTAGAGAAGTGCCGACGGGACGGTTCCCCGGAGAAACGGCGCAGGGCGCCCTCCCGGTAACGGGAGAGCGCCCTGCCTAAGCGGAACCGGAACTAGAGTCCCAGGTCTGCCTCGAAGTTGCCTTCTTCCAGGCGTGCCTTCAGCGTCTGCAGGAAGCGGCCTGCATCGGCGCCGTCCACCAGGCGGTGGTCGTACGTCAGGGAGAGGTACATCATCGAACGGATGGCAATGTTGTCATTGCCCTCGGCGTCGGTGACGACCATGGGACGCTTGACGATCGCACCGGTGCCCAGGATGCCGACCTGCGGCTGGTTGATGATCGGCGTGTCGAAGAGGGCTCCGACGCTGCCGATGTTCGTGATGGTGAACGTGCCGCCGGAGAGCTCGTCGGGGCCGATCTTGTTGTTGCGCGTACGGCTGCCGACGTCGGCAATCTTCTTCGCGAGACCGGTGATGTTCAGGTCACCGGCGTCGTTGATGACCGGAACCAGCAGGCCCTTCTCGGTGTCCACGGCAATCGCGAGGTGCTCGGCGTCGTGGTACGTGATTTCCTGCGTCTCGTTGTTGTACGAGGCGTTGAGGACCGGGTGCTGCTTCAGGCCCTCGACAACTGCCTTGGCAATGAACGGCAGGAAGGTGAGCTTCGCGCCGTTCTGCTGCTGGAAGTTGCCCTTGGCCTTCTGGCGCAGGGCGGCAATGCGGGTCATGTCGACCTCGTGCACCTGGGTCAGCTGTGCCGACTCCTCCAGGGACTCGCGCATGCGGCGCGCGATGGTCTGGCGGATGCGCGGTGCCTTGACCGTGGTGCCGCGGAGCTTCGCGCTGGCTTCGCTGATCTGCGCCGGTGCTGCCTTTTCGGAGGCGGCGGAGGCGGCAGGAGCGGAAGCGGCAGGCTGCTGCGAGGCGGCCTTCTTGGCCTCAGCGGCTTCAAGCACATCCTGCTTGCGGATGCGTCCGGCTACGCCGGAACCCTTGATGCTGGAGAGGTCGACGCCGTGTTCGTTGGCGAGCTTGCGGACCAGCGGGGTCACGTAGGTGCCGCCGTCGTTGGAACCGCTGGAAGCTTCCTGCTTGGGAGCTTCAGCCTTCGGGGCTTCCTGCTTGGGAGCTTCAGCCTTCGGAGCTTCCTGCTTGGGGGCCTCGGCCTTGGGCTCTTCCTTCTTTTCCGGCTCGACGGCCGGCGCCTCGCGCTCGTCCTTGGAAGCGGCCGCTACGGGCTCGGCTCCCTTGGGCTCGGCCTTGGCGGGGGCAGCAGCACCGGATCCGATGACGGCCAGTACGGAACCGACCTCAGCCGTGTCGTCTTCGTTGACCCGGATTTCCAGCAGCTTGCCGGCTACCGGGGAGGGGATCTCGGTGTCGACCTTGTCGGTGGAAACCTCGAGCAGCGGCTCGTCCATTTCGACGTCGTCGCCAACTGCCTTGAGCCAGCGGGTGACGGTGCCTTCGGTAACGGACTCGCCGAGGGCGGGGAGGGTGACCTCGGTGCCTTCGCCGGAGCCGCTCTCCGCGGGGGCTTCTTCAGCAGCGGGTGCCTCTTCGGCCGCGGGGGCTTCTTCAGCGGCAGGAGCCGCCTCTTCGGCCGGTGCTTCCTGGTTGGCGGCGCTGCCGCCGTCGTCCAGCTGTTCGCCGGAGCCGGAGCCGTCGCCGATGCGCACAAGTGCTGCGCCGACCTCGGCGGTTTCGTCTTCGGCTACGAGGATTTCCTCGATGACGCCGGCAACGGGGGAGGGGATTTCGGTGTCGACCTTGTCGGTGGATACCTCGAGCAGGGGCTCGTCGACCTCGACGCGGTCGCCCACGTTCTTCAGCCAGCGGGTGACGGTGCCTTCGGTGACGCTTTCCCCGAGGGCTGGTAAGTTCACGGTTTCAGACATATTGTCCCCGTTTCTCCTTGTTAGATCTTTTGTGACCAGCCGTGCCGCTGGTGCTGGTGATGAGTTCCCCCGGGCCGCAGCCGCAGACCGGATGCGGCCCGGGGGAGTGAATCTTAGGTATTAACCGTGAAGGGGTTTGCCGGCCAGGGCCATAGCGGCTTCGCCCAGCGCCTCGTTCTGCGTCGGGTGCGCGTGGATCAGGCTGGCAATATCCTCAGGGTACGCCTCCCAGTTGACGATCAGCTGGGCTTCACCGATCTGCTCGCCGATACGGCCGCCGATCATGTGGACGCCCACGATGGGGCCGTCCTTCTCGCGGACCATCTTGATGAGGCCGGAGGAACCGAGGATGGAGGTCTTGCCGTTGCCGGCCAGGTTGTATTCCTGGACCTCGACGTTCTCGGCGCCCAGCTTGTCCTTGGCCTTCGCCTCGGTCAGGCCGACGGAGGCGATTTCCGGCTCGCAGTAGGTGACCTTGGGGATGTTGACATCGTCAACCACAACGGGCTTCAGGCCGGCGATTTCCTCGGCAACGAAAATGCCCTGCTGGAAGCCGCGGTGGGCCAGCTGCAGGCCGGGAACAATGTCGCCCACGGCGTAGATGTTGGCGACGCCGGTGTGCAGGCGGTCGTTGGTGATGACGAAGCCGCGGTCCATGGTCAGTCCGGCTTCTTCGTAGCCCAGGTCGGCGGTGACGGGGCCGCGGCCCACGGCAACGAGCAGCAGGTCGGCTTCGAAGGTCTTGCCGTCGGCCAGCGTGACGACGACGCCGTCGTCGTTCTGCTGGACGTTGTCGAAGAAGATGCCGGTGCTGAACTTGATGCCGCGCTTCTTGTACGCGCGTTCAAGCTGCTTGATGATGGCTGCGTCCTCGTTGGGAACAAGGGAGGGCAGGCCCTCGACGATGGTGACGTCCACGCCGAAGGAGTTCCAGACAGAGGCGAATTCGACGCCGATGACGCCGCCGCCGAGGATGACCGCGCTCTTGGGCACGGTGTCCATCTTCAGCGCCTGGTCGGAGGTGATTACCTTGCCGCCGATTTCCAGGCCCGGCAGTGAACGGGAGTAGGAACCGGTGGCCAGGATGATGTTCTTGCCGGTGTAGGTCTCACCGTTGACCTCGATGGTCTTTTCGCTGGTGAGCTTGCCTTCACCCTCGATGACCGTGATGCCCTTGGACTTGATCAGGCCCTGCAGGCCGCGGAACTTGCCCGCAATGATGTTGTCCTTGTAGGAGTTCACTGCGGTCATGTCGATGGAGTCGAAGGTGGCGTTGATGCCGTACTTCGAGGCCGTCTTGGCGTTCTCCGCGATTTCAGCGGAGTGCAGGAGCGCCTTGGTGGGGATGCAGCCGTTGTGAAGGCAGGTCCCGCCCAGCTTCCCCTTTTCAATCAGACCTACGGAGAATCCCAGCTCCACGGAGCGCAGTGCCGCGGCGTAGCCGCCGCTGCCTCCGCCGAGGATCAGGATGTCGAACTCTTGCGCAGCTGCCTTATCGGCCACTTGGACGCTCCCTCGCGTATTCGTTGACGCGCCCATGCGCGCCGATGAGTTATTGGGCGTTTGTGATCAGTCCTCACCCTATCGCCCCCTACCACCGGCATCCACTTGAACACAGGCAGTAGGGGGCGAAGTGTAATGAGAAACACCTGCCACAACCGTCAGTTCCGTTTCACGGAACCGTATTGGATGCTATGAGGCGCGCGCCACGACGTCTTCGGCGTAGGCCACCAGGGTGCGGACGGCGACGCCGGTGCCTTCCTTCGGGGTGTAACCGTAGGGGGCGCTGTCGTTGAAAGCCGGTCCCGCGATGTCCAGGTGTGCCCACGGGATCTTGGTTCCGTTGACTTCGCCGACGAATTCCCGCAGGAAGGTGGCGGCGGTCATCATGCCGCCGAAACGCTCCCCGTGGTTGGCGATATCCGCCACCTGGGAATCCAGGCTCGCCCGCAGCTCCTCCGGAATCGGCATCGGCCAGAACAGCTCGCCGGCACGGTCCGCAGCTGCCTTGACGGCGTCCCGAACGCCTTCTTCGCCCATGACTGCACAAACGCGTCGGCCCAGGGCAATCATCTGGGCACCGGTCAGCGTAGCGACGTCGATGATCGCGTCGGGGGCTTCCTCGCTGGCAGCCACGAGGCCGTCGGCCATGACCAGCCGGCCCTCGGCGTCCGTGTTCAGGACCTCGACGGTGCGGCCGCCGTAGGTGGTCATGACGTCGGAGGGACGCTGCGCAGTGCCCGAGGGCATGTTCTCGGCAATGCAGAGCCAGGAGGTCACCTTGATGGGAAGCCCCAGTTCGGCGATGGCCAGCAGGGCGTTGAGTACGACGGCGGCCCCGCCCATGTCCGACTTCATCGCCTCCATGCCGGCGGCCGGCTTGAGGGACAGTCCGCCGGAGTCGAAGGTGATGCCCTTGCCGACGAGGGCCAGCTTGACCTTCGAGCGCAGCGGCGCGTATTCGAGCTTGACCAGGCGCGGGGGACGGGCCGATCCCTTGCCTACCCCGAGGATGCCGCCGAAGCCTTCGCGTTCCAGCTTCTTTTCGTCCATCACGGTGACCTTCACGGGCAGCGACTTGGCCAGGTCCTTGGCGGCGGCGGCGAAGCTCTCCGGGTAGAGGTGGCTCGGCGGCTGGTTGACCAGGGTCCGGGTGGCGTTGACCGCGCGGCCGAGGATGCGGGCGCGTTCGAGGGCGGGCTTGAGGCCCTTCTCGTCAGCGGCTGCAGTGATAACGGTGATCTCGGAAACCGGCGCCGGAACCTTGTCCGCGGTGGCGGCACTGCGGTGTTCGGTGAAGCTGTACGCGCCGAACAGGGCACCTTCGGCGACGGCGGCGGCGTCGGCCACGGTGCCGGCCGGCAGTGCGAGGGCGACGGACGCGGTGCCGGCGATCTGGCGGACGGCTGATCCGGCGGCGCGGCGCAGGGCTTCCTCGGTCAGGGCGACGCCGGCCGAAACCTTGCCGAGGCCGGTAAGGACCAGCATGTCGGCGTCGGCCTCGGGCAGGCCGGGCAGGCGGTGGACTTCGTCAACGGCACCGGTGACGCCGAGCAGCGGCAGGGAAGCAGCCAGGGCGGCAGACGCCTTGGGGGAAAGCGGGCTTTCAATCAGGACGGGACCGTCGGGGGTCTGGCCGACGCCGATCACGAGTGCGCTGGCGGCAACCTTCCGCCCGTCCCTGGATACTGCCGACAGGCTGGGTTCACTGGCTTTGTTCACGAAGCTGCTTCCTCACGGTTCTGTGTTGCTCTGCGTTTACCACACCGATCGTAGTCCGAAGAACGTCCGCATGCCGCAACGCTGCTCCTTAGCTGCTGCACAAGGCCGGCAGTAAAGGCAGGTCCCGGTCCCGGAATGAAACGCACGCGTCCGGGCGTTTACCCTTGAGTAAGGGCACAGCAACGGTTTAAAGCAGCCGGATTCACCGGTCTACACCTTCCTGTGCCGAGAGCGCACGTGAGTTCCCGGGAGGGGTAAGACATGCTGGATCCGTTGACCCTGTTTAATCTGAATCCGGAGGTCGCGGAATCCGGGGACCTCTCCGGCTTGAAGCTCCTGGTCGGTTTCACCGGCTTCGCCGAGGCCGGCCACGTGGTCAGCCAGATCCGGGACGAGTTGTTTGATGCCCTGGACCATGACCTGGTGGCTACGTTCGACTCGGACCAGTTGATCGACTACCGCAACCGCCGGCCGCAGATTTCCTTCGTCGAAGACCACCTCAGCGACTACGAGCCGCCGCGGCTTGAGCTGCACCGGATGTACGACGGGCTGGGCGAACCGTTCCTGTTCCTGACCGGCTTCGAACCGGACCTGCAGTGGGAACGTTTCACGGCGGCCGTGGTGCATCTTGTGAAGGCCTTCGACGTGAGCCTGGTCTGCTGGGTCCATTCGATACCGATGCCCGTCCCGCACACCCGCCCGATCGGCGTCACCACGCACGGCAACCGCCCCGACCTGGTCGAAGGGATCAGCTCCTGGACGCCGATCGCCCAGGTCCAGGCCGCCGTCGGACACGTCCTGGAGCTCCGGCTCGTCGAGGCAGGGGTCGACGTCGTCGGCCACGTGGTGCACGTACCGCATTACCTGGCCGAGGCGGAGTTCCCGCCCGCAGCCGTCGCCGGACTCGAGTACCTCGGTGCAGCCGCCTCACTGGTGCTGCCCACGGACCGGCTCCGCGAGGCAGGCCGCGACGTCGAACGCCAGATCACCGAACAGGTCGAGGCGTCTGCGGAAGTTAAGGGCGTGGTGGCAACCCTCGAAAAGCGTTACGACCAGTACACCGAAAGCACCGTGCGGCGCTCCCTGCTGGTCAAGGGCAACGACGAGCTGGCAGACGCCGAGGAAATCGGGGCCGCTGTGGAGGCCTACCTGGCCAGCCCGCAGGCGGAAGAAGAATCCGAGGCACTGTGGCCCGAAAACCAGCATGAAGCCGAGAACGGCGAACCGAGCGAAAACGCGGATCAGGAGAATGCACCAAATGCCACCGAGGGCACGGTTGAGGGCCACGGCAGTGACGACGGGAACGGACGGACCGGCACGGCCTGACGCGGCGCGTCCCCGCTCCTGTCCGGGGCAGGTGTGCCGGTGAACGGAACACGGGCCTGGATTGTCTGGGGCGTAGGCGTCTTTGCCTACATGGTGGCGGTGACCCAGCGGACTTCATTCGGAGTGGCCGGCATCGAAGCCACTGAACGCTTCTCCGCGACGGCGTCCGTCCTGTCCGTCTTTACGGTGGTGCAGCTGCTGGTCTATGCGGGGCTGCAGATACCCGTAGGGGTGCTGGTGGACCGCTTCGGCCCGCGGCTGCTGATCGCCGGGGGAGCGGCGCTGATGCTTGCCGGACAGTTCCAGCTGGCTACCGCCGATTCCGTCGGCGCCGGCATCCTAGGGCGCTCCCTGGTAGGCGCCGGCGACGCGCTCACCTTCATCTCCGTGCTGCGGCTGCTTCCGGCCTGGTTCTCCGGCAGGAAAATCCCCGTCCTGACCCAGTACACCGGCATCGTCGGCCAGCTGGGGCAGATTGCCAGCGCCATTCCTTTCGCCTATGTGCTGCACCGCTTTGGGTGGAGCACGGCGTTCGTCTCCGCGGCCTCCCTGTCCCTGCTGGCCCTGGTCCTGACCCTGGCCTGCGTGCGGAACCGGCCCGACGGCGGTGAGGCCCCCGTCCCGCTGCCGCTGCGGCAGACGGGTACGTCACTGGCGGAGGCGTTCGCCCAGCCGGGGACGCGCCTGGGCATGTGGACCCACTACACCGTGCAGTTCCCCGGCACGGTGTTCGTGATGATGTGGGGCTTCCCGTACCTCGTCAGTGCCGAAGGCGTGTCTTCCGCCGTTGCATCGGGCCTCATGACCTTCTTCGTGGTGGTCGCGATTGTCTGCGGGCCGTGGATGGGGTCCTGGGTGGGCAGGCATCCGCTGCGCCGTTCCACTATGGTGCTGCTGATCGCAGGTGCCATGGCGGCCGGGTGGGCCGCCGTGCTGCTGTATCCCGGCCCGGCGCCGCTGTGGCTGTTGGTCCTCCTCGTGGCGCTGCTTGCCGTCGGCGGGCCCGGATCCATGATCGGGTTCGATTTTGCCCGGACGTACAACCCCAGCGCCCGGCTGGGAACTGCCACAGGGATTGTGAACATCGGCGGCTTTATTGCCTCGCTGGTCAGCATGTACCTGATCGGCGTGGTGCTGGATGTGCTGGACAACAGCGGCTTTTCAGGGGGGAACCTGTACGCCCTGGATTCCTTCCGCATTGCCTTGTCCGTGCAATTTGCCGTGATGGCGGTAGGTGTTGCGGGCATCCTCCGGACCCGGGGACAGATCCGCTCGCGGCTGGCCGATGAAGGATCCCCGCTGCCGCCGCTCCGTGCAGCACTGGCCCGCGAACGGCAGCGCCGCCGCGGGGAACGCGGAGGTCAGGGTCCGCAGTAGCAGTGCGGCGCCCTCCACCCTTGACCCCTGAGTAGCCCCGCCGCCACAATGATCCGCATGACCAGGGCACAGGTGCCTGCCGGCACGGTGGTTAGCGTGAGCGGGATATCCAAGGCTTTCCGGCATGTCGCGGCGCTCGAGGACGTCACCTTTTCGATTGACGCGGGTGAAGCCTTCGGAATTCTCGGTCCCAACGGCGCCGGCAAGACCACCACGGTGGAGTGTGTGGCCGGTACGCTGCGGCCCGACGGCGGACGCGTCACGGTGCTGGGCGTGGATCCCGCAGCGGACCGGGCAACCGTGCGTGAGCGTGTCGGCTATCAGCTCCAGGCCGCCGCCCTGCCGCCCGCCCTGCGCGTCGAGGAGGCGCTGCGGCTGTTCGCCGCTTTCTATCCTGCGCCTGCCGATGTGCCGGAGCTGCTGCGCACCGTAGGGCTGCACGAACACCGCAAACGCCCCTTCGGCAAGCTTTCCGGCGGGCAGCAGCAGCGCCTGTCGATTGCCCTCGCGCTCATCGGCAATCCCGACGTCGTCGTGTTCGACGAGTTGACCACGGGGCTGGACCCGCAGGGCAGGCGCGATGTGCGGCAGCTGATTCAACGGGTGAAGGACGGCGGCATCACGGTTGTCCTCGTCACCCACTACCTTGACGACGTCGAGCGCCTCTGTGACCGCTTGGCGATTATCGACGCCGGCCGGACCCGGTTCGTGGGCACGCCGGCGGAACTGCTCGCCGTTTCCGGCAGGAATGCCGCCGAGCCCGGTGCTCTCGAGGATGCGTACCTGGCCTTCATTGAGCAGACGGCAGCCGAGTGAAGGGAACGGTGGAGCATGCGGGCGCTGGGAGCCCTGACGCGCACTGAAGCGACACTGTATCTGCGCAATCCGGTGAGCATTTTCATGGCATTGGTGCTGCCCTCGGCCATCCTGCTGCTCCAGGGCTTCGTCATTCCAAACACACGGGTCCCGCTGGGAGGCACGGATCCCGTCTATGCGGCCCTGCGTCCCATTGACCTGCTCGTGCCGCTGTCCATAGCGGTGGCACTGGCCAGTGTGGCGGTGACCAATTACCCGTCCGCGATCAGCGGCTACCGGGAGACGGGCGTGCTGCGCCGGCTGGGGGTGACGCCCGTCGGCGCGCACCGCATCCTGTTTGCCCAATGGATCGTCAGCGGCGCAGCGCTCGCCGTTGCGGTGACCGTCACCGTCCTGCTCGCCAGGGTTGTCTTTGACAGCCGGATGCCGAGCAGTCCCGGACTGGTTGTCCTCGTGGTGGTCTTCGGCGTCGCTGCCATGATGGCCGTGGGATCACTCATTGCCGCCGTCGCCGGCACCGCCCAGAACGCCTACGGCATCGGATTCCTGGTGTTTATGGGGTGCATGTTCACTGCCGGATTGTGGACGCCCGGGCCCCTGATGCCGGAAGGCGTCCGGCAGGTCGCGTCTTTCACCCCGCTCGGTGCCATGACCCAGGCACTGACCGCCGCCTGGTACGGAGGGACCGTGACGGTTGCCCCCTTCCTTGTGATGCTTGTCTGGACCGTTTCATGCGCGGCGTTGGCCGCGAAGGTTTTCCGCTGGCAATGACCTCTCCGTGACTGCCGGGCTGCATGCCTGCCGGCCTGTGTCGCACCTGGCCACTCTTCCTCCACCGCTGCCGGAGCGGCGGCTCGCACGGCACCGGATGCACAGGCCCCGGGCCGGCTCTGCAGCGACCGCGGATTCCCGGGGAACCTTGGGCCATGAGCACAGAACCGGCCGACGGCACCCCGCGCAACCCCTACCGCATCAACGCTCCGGCAGACATCCTCAGCCTGATTCCACACACGTTGGGCTTCGAGCCGCGCGAGTCCCTGGTGCTGATGGCATTATGCGGTGGCCGGCTCGGCGCGACGCTGCGGCTGGACCTGCCTCCGGTGCCGGGCAAAGGACCGCGGCAGGGGCCGGGAGCCAAAGCCGGAGCGAATGCCGCCTATGCGGCCACGGCCTGCCGGTTCCTGGCGTCCGACACCGAGGCTGACGGGGTACTGCTGGCGCTGTATACGGACCGGCCCTGGAAGGACCCGGCGCATCCGCCGTACCGGCCGCTGGTCCGCCGCCTCGGGAAGGACCTGGCCGCGGCCGGCATCCCGCTGCAGGATGGCTGGCTGGTCGGTCCGGACACCTGGCGGGACTATTTCTGCACCCGGCCTGACTGCTGCCCATGGCCGGGCGCGCCCAGGTCGCAGATTGCGGACAGCATGCTGAACACGGAACTGGTGTACCGGGGAAGTGCCTTTGCCTCATCGCTGGAAAGGGCGGTGGGGGAGTCTTTCCCGATGCAGTGGCCCAACAGGGGTGAGGTAGCGGACAGCCAGGCACGCTTTGGGGAACAGGTGGGTGCACATTGGTGCGAACGGGACCAGTTCCACCGCACCTTGGAGTTGTGGGGCAAGTGTTTTGCAGGCGGCGGCCTCGACACCGGTGCTGCGCCGTATGCCGAAGACACGGTCGAGCCGTTCCCCGGTTCCCGGAACCGGCTGCACCTCGATCCTGAATGTGCCGGGTTTCTCCTGGCCAGCCTCTGCGACCGCGGTATCCGCGATGCCCTGCTGGTCCTGACTGCTGCGGGCCAAGCCGCCGCTGTTTACGGAGCAGAGGCCAACGGCCTGGTCCGCCGGCAGGTGCATCCTGTTGTCCTTCCCGGTTCCGTAGACCACGGCGTGGCAGCATCCGGCGTCATACCCCTGCTGCCGCGCCCTCGAAGGCAGTCCACGGCCGCCGCGGATTTCCGCAGCATCCTGGTGGGCAGAGGGGGCGCCCCGGATTGGAGCCTGCTGGACCGGGCGTACGCCGTTTTCTCGGACCTCGTGCCCGCGGCGGACGAAGACGCCAAAGCGGCGCTGCTTTCGCTGCTTGCCTGGATGGAGTGGGCCAGGGGGCGCGGCTCTCGTGCCCACGTCCATCTGCAGCATGCGCTCGACGAATGCCCCGGATACCGTCTTGCCTTGCTGCTGCGTGAACTGCTGGGTACGGGAATCCTGCCGGACTGGACCGGCTCCCGGGACGGGTCATGGCCGGGCACGCCGGACGGCTAGCCCGAGACCCGGATGAACCGGTGCTGAAAGAGAACCGGCGGGGAAAAGCCACGCGGCGGAACACGGCCCGCGGAGTGTGCCGACGAGGTGCGCCGGTGCTGTGGCGGGACGGAAAACGTGCGACAATGGGAACCGAGACCCGGTCGGGTTCGTGTATCAAGTGTCCTTTGAACTGCCAGTCCTTGTGGCCAGCGGAACAATACACCGGCACGGCGTGTTCTATTCAGAGCAAGCCAAACCGAACACTTGGATAGAATCACGGACTTGACAGGGTCATAGTGGTGTTGCCCCCAATGGCGGTGCCACAACCCGCCGTATGAAAGGTTTTCTGTGTCGCCGAGAAAGACAACTGCAGTCGAAGAGACTGACACTGCAAATAAGCGCACTGCCGCAACTGAGGCCCCGTCAGCGGTGGCCGACAAGGAGGCTGCTTCCGGCGAAAAGACCGCTGCCAAGACGGCCCGCAAGCCGGCTGCCCGGAAGGCTCCGGCGAAGGCCGGCACCACTGCAGCAGGACGAAAGACCGCTGCGAAGACCGCCAAGGCTGCCAAAGCCGAGGTTGATGAAGAGGTTGACTCTGCCGACGTTGAGCCGGACGCAGACGCCGTTGAAGGTGCAGACACTGCAGCAGCACCCACCGGATCCGGTTTCGTGTACTCGGATGCCGACGATGACGACGCGCCTGCCCAGCAGGTCGTCTCCGCCGGCGCCACGGCCGACCCCGTCAAGGACTACCTGAAGCAGATCGGTAAGGTCGCCCTGCTGAACGCTGAGCAGGAAGTCGACCTCGCACTGCGGATCGAAGCCGGCCTGTACGCCGAAGAGAAGATGGCAGCGGATCCCGACATGGACCCCAAGCTCAAGCGTGAGCTTCAGTGGGTGTCCCATGACGGAAAGCGCGCCAAGAACCACCTGCTCGAAGCCAACCTGCGCCTCGTGGTGTCGCTGGCCAAGCGTTACACCGGCCGCGGCATGCTCTTCCTGGACCTGATCCAGGAAGGCAACCTTGGCCTCATCCGCGCCGTAGAGAAGTTCGACTACACCAAGGGCTTCAAGTTCTCCACGTACGCCACGTGGTGGATCCGCCAGGCCATCACCCGCGCCATGGCAGACCAGGCCCGCACCATCCGCATCCCGGTGCACATGGTGGAAGTCATCAACAAGCTGGCCCGTGTGCAGCGCCAGATGCTTCAGGACCTGGGTCGCGAGCCCGCTCCCGAAGAGCTGGCGCTGGAACTGGACATGACCCCTGAAAAGGTCGTGGAGGTGCAGAAGTACGGCCGTGAGCCGATCTCGCTGCACACCCCGCTGGGTGAAGACGGCGACTCCGAGTTCGGCGACCTCATTGAGGATTCCGAAGCCGTTGTCCCCGCCGATGCGGTCAGCTTCACGCTGCTGCAGGAGCAGCTGCATTCGGTGCTGGACACGCTGTCCGAACGCGAAGCCGGCGTTGTCGCCATGCGTTTCGGCCTCACCGACGGCCAGCCGAAGACCCTGGACGAGATCGGCAAGGTTTACGGCGTGACCCGTGAACGGATCCGCCAGATCGAATCCAAGACCATGTCCAAGCTGCGCCACCCGTCGCGTTCGCAGGTCCTGCGGGACTACCTGGATTAGGCACCTGCCGGTTCGCCGGCAACCCGCTTCACCAACAGCACCCCGGCCCGCGTCTGCGGACGGGGTGCTGTTGTGTGCGGGCCCGGCGGACCCAGGTGCAGTTGGACAAAAAGAAGTCCCCTTCCGACACGGAAGGGGACTTCTTCAAGCTTGGTACGCCGCGTCGACGCGGACATTACTCCGTGGCTTCGCTGGCCATTCAGCCGACTGCGTGTTTACTCTGCAGAGACCGGTGCCTTCTCGTTCAGGCGCGAGGTCTCATCCTGCCATTCCGAGGTGAGCGGACGGAGGTTCGCCTCCACCGCACGGGCGTGGTGCCCGCAGAAAAGCAGTTCCCCACCGGAGGATTCCAGTACGGCACGTACGTATGCCTGTGCGCCGCAACGGTCGCAGCGGTCCAGGCTGTTCAGCTCACGGGTTGCTACTGCTGCTGTCATGAGTTGCCTCCTCAAGGGTGTTGATACTTCATATAACCACCTTTGGCACCCCGTCCCTTGCAGGTTGGCCCGCCTTTCGCTCTACGCGTACCGTTCCGGCGTGGTCGCCGTGGGCAAACTCACGCAACTGAGTCGTTGGGCGGAAGTGTCACCGCCGGGGATTAACCTTGTAGGAGTTCCTGATTGTTCCCGGCTATCCCTACCGGCGAAACAGCCGACACCAAGGAGTTTCAACGCACGTGGCGCCCCCTAGTTCTGATTACACTGCCCGGCACCTGTCCGTCCTGGAAGGATTGGAAGCCGTCCGCAAGCGTCCCGGCATGTACATCGGGTCCACCGACTCCCGCGGACTGATGCACTGTCTCTGGGAAATCATCGACAACTCCGTCGATGAAGCCCTGGCCGGCTTTGGGCAGAGCATCAAGATCATCCTGCACCCGGACGGTTCCGTGGAGATCCACGACGACGGCCGCGGCATCCCGGTGGATATTGAACCGAAAACCGGGCTCTCCGGCGTCGAAGTCGTCTTCACCAAGCTCCACGCCGGCGGCAAGTTCGGCGGCGGGTCCTACGCTGCCTCCGGCGGCCTGCACGGCGTCGGTGCCAGCGTGGTTAACGCCCTCTCCTCCCGACTCGACGTGCAGGTTGACCGGGCGGGCAAGACCTACCAGATGGCCTTCCGCCGCGGCGAGCCCGGGCACTTCGACGACACCGGCAAAAAGCCCGGCCCCGAGGCCAAGTTCTCTCCGTTCCTGGACAGCTCGCGCCTTGAGGTAGTGGGCAAGGCCAAGCGCGGCGTCACGGGCACGCGCATCCGGTACTGGGCGGACCGGCAGATCTTCACGCCGGACGCCAAGTTCTCCTACACCGAACTGCAGGCCCGCGCCCGCCAGACTTCCTTCCTGGTCCCCGGGCTGCGCATCACGCTGCGCGATGAACGGCGCCTGCCCGGAACCCCGGGCGAGAACGGCCCCGTGGAGGAAGTCTTCCACCACGACGGCGGGATCGCCGAGTTCGTCGACTATCTGGCCGCCGACGCCGCCGTCACCGATATCTGGCGCCTGCACGGCTCCGGCAAGTTCAAGGAATCCGTGCCCGTACTCGATGAAAGCGGACATAGCCGGATCACCGAGATTGAACGCGAGGCGGAGGTGGATATCGCCCTGCGCTGGGGGATCGGCTACGAAACAAATATCCGCTCGTTCGTAAACATCATTGCCACGCCCAAGGGCGGAACGCACCAGACCGGCTTCGAGCAGGGCCTGCTGAAGACCTTCCGCAAGGTCATCGAAGCCAACGCCCGCAAACTCAAGGCCGGCAACGACAAGATCGAAAAGGACGACGTTTTCGCCGGGCTCACCGCGGTGCTGACGGTCCGCCTCGCCGAACCGCAGTTCGAGGGCCAGACCAAGGAAATCCTCGGCACCTCCGCCGTCAGGGCCATCGTGAGCAAGGTGGTGGAGAAGGAAATCACCGCCCGGTTGAACTCCACGGCGCGTGCCGACAAGGCGCAGTCTTCGCAGCTGCTGGAAAAGGTGGTGGCGGAGATGAAGTCCCGGATCTCCGCCCGCGTGCACAAGGAGACCCAGCGCCGGAAGAACGCGCTGGAAACCTCCACCATGCCGGCCAAGCTGGCTGACTGCCGGATCGATGACCAGGAACGCTCTGAACTGTTCATCGTGGAAGGCGACAGCGCCCTGGGCACGGCCAAACTTGCCCGGTCCTCGGACTACCAGGCGCTTCTGCCCATCCGCGGCAAAATCCTGAACGTGCAGAAGGCGTCCGTGGCGGACATGCTGTCCAATGCCGAGTGTGCCGCGCTGATCCAGGTGGTGGGGGCCGGCTCCGGCCGCAGCTTCCAGCTCGACGCCGCCCGGTACGGCAAGGTTATTTTCATGACCGATGCAGACGTCGACGGCGCGCACATCCGGACCCTGCTGCTCACGCTGTTCTTCCGCTACATGCGCCCGCTGGTGGATGCAGGACGCGTCTATGCAGCCGTTCCGCCGCTGCACCGCGTGGAGGTCATCAATGCCGGCTCCAAGAGCAATGAGATGGTCTACACCTACAGCGAAAAGGAACTGCACCAGGTCCTTGCCCGTCTGGAAAAGGAAGGCAAGCGCTACAAGGAACCGATCCAGCGCTACAAGGGCCTGGGTGAGATGGATGCAGGCCAGCTGGCCGAAACCACCATGGACCCCCGGCACCGCACCCTGCGGAGGGTCCGGATTTCCGAAGCAGCTGCGGCCGAGCAGGCATTCGAGCTGCTGATGGGCAGCGACGTGGCGCCGCGCAAGGACTTCATCATCGCCGGGGCGGCCATGCTGGACCGGGACCGGATCGACGCCTAGCCCGGACCCGAGACCCGGGGACCAGCCCCCGGTCGGCCCGGGGCCGCACCTCACGGAAGGCGCGGCCCGGGGCCGCACCTCACGGAAGGCGCGGCCCGGGCCTAATCCAGCAGCCCCGGGGCGATCAGCAGGGTGGTCGGTACTGCCAGCAGCAGGGCCGAGAGGCACAGCACGCTCCACTGCTGCCAGCGGGGCAGGGGTGGCTGCGGTGTGAGCAACCGGCTGAGCCTGCCGGCAATACCCAGCGGCTCTGACCCCTCGGGTGCACCCAGAGCGAGCGGGGACGTCCCGCGCAGGCGGCCCTGCGGATCGGCCGGAGGCGTCGGTGCCCCGGGTGCGGCGGGGGACCCGGACCCGACAATTGCCACGGCGCGGACGAGTGTCATCCGGTCCACCTTCCGCAGCGCCTCGTCATCGGCGAGCATCTCGATCAGCTCATTGACCGAGTGCTGGGCCAGCATTGATGTCGGCAGCCAAGGCAGGGCCGCACGCCAGGCCGCGAAGGCCCACAGCAGCAGGTGGTGGTGCTGGGCCAGATGGGCGCGTTCATGGGTGAGCACCGCGGAAAGCTCATCCTCGGAGAGCATGTTCAACAGTCCGTCAGAGAGGACCGTGACGGACCGTGCACCGCCGGGCAGGCAGTAGGCCACCGGGGTTGGATGCTGGATGACCAGGGTGGCAGGCGTGTCAGCGGAAGGGGAACTGAGCAGGTTGAGCATGTCCCGGTGCCGATGCCGGCCGCGGAGGATCCGGTAGTACGTCAGCAGCAGGGTGAATACCAGGTGGGCACTCAGCAACATTGCGGCGCTGAGTGCGAAAACGTGGACCAGTCCGAGGGTGCTGGCCGGAGCGCCCTGCAGAAGGATGCGCCACAAGCCGTGGAGTCCGGCCAGGAGATTGTCCCCGAGCGGCTCCAGGCCCCAGGTAAGCATGGCTCCGATCATGGACAGGCCGCCCGCAAGGGCTATCGCCTGCCACAGAACCATTGCGGTGAAGGGGGAGCGGGCCGGCCAGGCTGCCCGCGAGAGAAGAATCGGAACGGGCCACGCCAGCACGATCGCCAGCGCCGCCAATGCATAGGAGGCCCAGAACACCGCAGGTGCCGGTGCCTAGGCGCCGAGCAGCCTGCGCAGCATTTCGGCCTCGGTGTCGGAGACGGAACCGACGAACCGGGCCAGCACGGCTTCGCGGTCATTGGCGGTACCGAGGGCTTCATGCATGAGTTCGGCCGTGTGTTCGGCCCGGCTGGTCACGGCACGGTAGCGGTGGGGGCGGATGTCGCGTTCACGCTGGACCAGCGATTTCTTTTCCAGCCGTGACAGCACGGTCAGCACGGTGGTGACAGCGAGGCCCTTGCCGTCAGCGGAAGCCTCACGCTGCGCCAGTTTCTCGCGGAGTTCATTGGCGGTGGCTGCTTCGTTTGATTCCCACAGCAGATCCATCATTGCGCGTTCCAACTCACCGAGCGTTGCCATGTGCATCCTTTTTCGATCGAGACCCCGGCGGACCCCTGTATCGGGTCCAGACTTACTAATGTACCCCGTTCCGCCCGTTTGTTCTACATCACGTAGAAATCTTGGCCGACTTGTTCTACGCTGTGTAGAAGTTAGGAATTCTACAACGCGTAGAAGAAACTGCTCAACTGAAGGACTACAAGCGTGGAAGCACTGGATATCGCCCGGTGGCAGTTCGGCATCACGACCGTCTACCACTTCCTCATGGTCCCGCTGACCATTGGGCTGGGGATTGTGGTGGCAGCCATGCAGACAGCCTGGGTGCGCACCGGCAAAGAACAATACCTGCGAATGACGAAGTTCTGGGGAAAGCTGTTCCTCATTAACTTCATCCTGGGCCTGGCCACCGGCCTGGTTCAGGAGTTCCAGTTCGGGATGGCCTGGAGCGAGTACAGCCGCTTCGTCGGCGACGTCTTCGGCGCCCCGCTGGCACTGGAATCACTGTTGGCGTTCTTCACCGAATCAGTGTTCCTGGGATTGTGGATCTTCGGCTGGAAGAGGTTGCCCCCGAAGATCCATCTGGCGTGCCTGTGGATCACCACGCTCGCCTCCATGCTCTCGGCCTACTTCATCCTCGCCGCTAACTCCTGGATGCAGCACCCCGTGGGCGTGGAAATGGTGGACGGCCGCCCGGTCATGAACGACATCTGGGCCGTCCTGACCAACAACACCCTCCTCGTCGCGTTCCCGCACACAATCTTCGGTGCCTTCGCCGTTGCCGGCGGGTTCCTACTCGGCATCGCCTGGTACCACCTCTGGAAGCGGCGCCGCGACGGCATCGACACCGTGGATGACCGGGGCTACGTGGTGGTTGGCGAAAACGCCGCAATCGGCCGCGACAAGACCGACCACGCCGTGTGGCTGCGCTCCCTGCGCATCGGCGCCGTCGTTGCCATGATCTCCTTCGCCGGCGTCGCCGTCAGCGGTGACCTGCAGGGCAAGCTCATGTTTGAGCAGCAGCCCATGAAGATGGCGGCCGCGGAAGCGGCGTGCCATGACGGCACCGGCTTCTCCGTCCTGTCCATCGGTGACCCCGGCGCGGAGAACTGTGAAGACGTGGACACCCTGGTCGAAATCCCGGGCATGCTGTCCTTCCTCGCCAACGGCGACTTCGACACCGAAATCCGGGGGGTAAACACCCTGCTGGAGGAGTACCGCGACGCCTACGGCACGAACCTGCCGGACAACGAAATGTACGGCACCAACTCCGGCATGGAAATCGACTACACGCCGAACTTCGCCGTCACCTACTGGGGCTTCCGCATCATGATCGGCTTCGGCAGTGTTGCCGCCGTCGCCGCCGCCTACGCCCTGTGGGCGGTCCGCAAGGGCACCGTCCCCGAGTCCAAATGGCTGATGCGCCTGGCCGTCTTCGGCATCCTGGCACCGTTCGGCGCCAACTCCGCAGGCTGGATCTTCACCGAAATGGGCCGCCAGCCGTTTGTGGTGGCTCCGAACCCCACCGGTACCGACGGCGTCTTCATGTTCACCGCCGCAGCCGTCTCGCCGGGTGTGAGCATGGCGGAACTGCTGTTCTCCGTCATCACCTTCACCGTCGTGTACCTGGCCCTGCTGATCGTGGAGGTGCGGCTGCTGTTCAAGTTCGTCCGCGGCGGCGTTCCGGCAGCGATGCCTGACCTGCTGCACGGCGACGACGGCGGCACGGGCGGCCTGGACTCCGCCGGCGGCGATCCCGACGGCAGCCCCGGAAAGAAGAAGCATGATGTCCTCGACTTTGCCTACTAAGGCGCCCCGGGGGGAGGCCGTGCACACGGCCGCCCTCCGGGTCCTCCACCCTGCAATCTGCCGGACACCGGCACTTCTGGAGCTCTGAAAGTAATGTCGCTACCGCTGTTCTGGTTTATCGTGATTGCCTTCCTATGGGTCGGGTACCTTTTCCTGGAGGGCTTCGACCTCGGGGTGGGCATGCTTATGAAGCTGATGGCCCGCGACGAGAAGGACCGCCGGGTACTGCTGAACACCATCGGCCCGGTGTGGGACGGCAACGAAGTCTGGCTGATCACGGTCGGTGCAATGACTTTCGCGGCTTTCCCGCTGTGGTACGCCTCGTTGTTCTCCGCCCTGTACATCCCCTTGGTCATTGTGCTGCTGGGGCTCATCTTCCGGGCCGTGTCCATCGAGTACCGCGGCAAGCATGACAGCGACAGCTGGCGCAACCGCTGGGACTGGGGCATGGCCCTGGGCTCCTTCGCGGCTGCCTTCGGCGTCGGTGCCGCGCTCGGACTGACCACCACAGGCCTGCCGCTGAATGAGAACGGCGACCGCGTGGGCGGGGCGTTTGCCTGGCTGACTCCGTACGCGGTGCTGGGCGGAGTGGCCGTGGTGGCCTTCTGCCTGGTTCACGCCTGCGTTTTCCTGATGCTCAAGACCGACGGACAGATCCGTGACCGCGCCAAGCGCATCGTGACGCGCTGGCTGCCCGTGGGCATCCTGCCCTTGGCGGCATGGGCCATCATCGTGCAGTTCATGAACGGCAAGGCCGCCACGCTTCCCCTGTTGGTGATTGCGGTGGTGGGAGCCCTCCTGGCCTGGATCTACGCCCGCCGGGGCCGTGACGGTTTGAGCTTCATCAGCCTTGGGATCTTCCTGGTGGCCGGAGCGGCGACCATCTTCGCCTCCATGTACCCCGTGGTGCTGCCCTCCACGCTGGATGCAGCCTGGAACCTGACGGTGGAAAACGCCTCCGCGTCCCCCTACGCCCTGAAGGTCATGAGCTGGGTGGCCCTGTTCGGCCTGCCGGTAGTGGTGCTGTACCAGGGCTGGACCTACTGGGTGTTCCGTAAGCGGGTCACCACCGAGGCCATCCCCGCCCCCCACAGCTTCAAACCGCAGTGAAGCCGGTCCTCCCGGTCAGCGCCACCAGCCGCCGTGCGCTGTACCTCCTCGGGCTGCTGGCAGCCATCAAGGCAGCGGGGCTGGTACTGCTGGCCGACGCCGTAGCCAGCGGCATCGCCGGCCTGGCCGCCGGCGGTCCGGAGTGGAACCGCGTGTTCCTGCTCGGCACCGCCGGCGCCGTGCTGCGGTCCGTGGCTGTATGGGGCCAGGACACCGTGGCCCAGCGTGCGGCCGCAGGGGTGAAGGACGAACTGCGCCGGCAGCTGTCCGTGCGGGTACTGGCCGACGGCGGGACCGTCCCGGGGATGGGCAGCGGTGCGCTGAGCGTCCTGCTTACCCGCGGGTTGGACGGACTGGACAACTACTACTCCAAGTACCTGCCCGCACTGGTGACCTGCGCCGTCGTCCCCCTGCTGGTGGGTGCCCGCATCCTCGCCGCGGACTGGATCAGCGCCGTCACGATCGTGCTGACCGTACTCCTCATCCCGGTCTTCATGATCCTGATCGGCCTGCACACCGAGGACAAGACCGCCGCCGCGGTGGACGCGCTGAACCGGCTCTCGGACAACATGCTGGAGCTGGCCAAGGGCCTGCCCGTGCTGGTGGGCCTCGGCCGCGCCCGTGCGCAGACCCGGGCACTGCGCGACGTCGCCGACCGTTACCGCACCACAACGCTGGCAACCCTGCGGGTGGCGTTTATGTCCTCGCTGGCATTGGAACTCATTGCCACTATCTCGGTGGCCCTGGTGGCGGTATTCATCGGTGTCCGGCTGGTGCACGGCGGCATGCCGCTGGAATTGGGGCTGCTGGCCCTGATCCTTGCACCGGAGTGCTACCAGCCGCTGCGTGACCTGGGTACCGCCCACCACGCCAGCGAGGACGGCCTCGAAGCACTGAACCGGACCAACGCGGTGCTGGACGCTCCGGCGGCCGTGCCGCTGGCGGACGCTTCAGCCGCCGCTGAGGAAACCGCCGGGTCGGCGCTCGTGGTCCGGGATCTGACCATCGCCTACGAAGGCCGGCCGCATCCTGCCGTGGAGAACCTCAGTTTCACGGTCCCCGCAGGTGCCATTGCCGCCCTGACCGGTTCCAGCGGGGCAGGAAAAACCTCCGTGCTGGAAGTCCTGGCCGGGCTCCGGCGGAACGGCGGCGACACCCGGCTGGACGGCAGCGTGCAGGGCATCAGCCGCGAAACGCAGGCGTGGATACCCCAGCATCCCGTCCTGGTCGAGGACACCGTTGCCGAGGAGATCGCCCTCTACGCGGGTTTCCCGGTGACCGGGTCCGGCAGTGCCGAAGGCCCGGACAGTGCGGGGCGCACGGCAGCCCGCCGGGCACTCGACCGCATTGACGCCGGGCACCTGCTCGATTCCGCCACCGCGGACCTGAGCCCGGGTGAGCAGCGCCGGGTGGCCGTGGCCCGGGCACTGGCCCGCATCGAAGCGAATCCCGGCGTCCGGATCCTGCTGGCGGATGAACCTACCGCACACCTCGATTTCCGCAGTGCCTCGGCTGTCCGTGCAGCCCTGTCCGCCCTGCGGGGACGGACCACCGTGCTGCTGGTAGCCCACGACGCCGCCACCGCAGCCATCGCCGACACCGTGATTCCGGTTGAAGCGGCGGCGGGTGCAAGCCTGCCCCGGGAACGCGTCAAGGGCCAGCATGCGGCATCCCTGGCAGCTGCTGCCCGCAGGGTCCCGGTGGCGGTTCCTGCCGGTTCCGGTCCGGCAGCTGCTGCCGACGCCGGTCCCGGGAAAGAGGGCGGCTCGGCATCCGGCAGCCAGGCAGCCGGCACAGCCGCGGAGCCGACCTCGGGCCATGAGCCGCTGTGGAAGAACCTCCTGGTGCTGAAGCCGTGGAGCAAGCAGTTTGTCCTGGCGCTGGTGCTGGGCACGGGGGCCACCATGTTCGCCGTCGCGCTGACGGCCCTGTCCGCCTGGCTGATCGTGCGTGCCGCGGAGCAGCCGCCAATCCTGTACCTGCTTATGGCGATTGTCGGCGTGCGGTTCTTCGGCATCGGCCGGGCATTGCTGCGGTACCTGGAGCGGCTCTCCCTGCACGACGCCGTCTTCCGTGCCACCAACACGCTGCGGGTCCGGCTCTGGAATGGGCTGCTGCAGCGCCCCGAAGGCTGGCGCCGCGTGGCGCGGGGTTCGGGTGCCCTTGAACGCCTGGTGGGTGACGTGGACGAGCTGCGGGACATCGCGCCCCGGGTGGTCTTCGCACCCCTGACCGGCCTGCTGACCGCCGTCGGCGCCTGTGTAGTGACCTGGCTGCTGGTCCCGGAAGGCCTGGCAGTGCAGCTGGCGCTGACCGTGGTGGGGATGGTCATCGCTCCGCTGCTTGCCCTGTTCGCCGATTCCGCTGCCCGCGCAGCCACTGTGAACCTCCAGGCCCGGTCCATGTCCTCCATGGCACGCCTGCTCACGGCTGCCCCCGATCTGGAAGCCAACTCAAGCTCGGCCCCGGTCCTGGCCCGCCAGGAGCAGTTCGAAGCAGCCGCGGCTCGGGCGGTCCGGCGCAGCGCCTGGGCCCAGGGCCTGGCCAATGCCGTCACCGCCCTCGCCTGCTCCCTTGCAGCGCTTTACATGATCAGCGCTTCGCCGGACGGGCCGGCCACCGTGGCCGCGGTGGTGGTCCTGGTGCAGCTGGCGCTGATTGAGCCTTTTGTCGCAGTCAACGGCTCCATCCAGCAGTTCTCCGCGTGGCGCACCCTGGGGGACAAGGTGCTGCCGGATCTGGGCACGGAAGACGTCGCGCCCGATGACACCGCAGGGGAAACCGCTGCCCGGGAGAGCTTTGGCAAGGTCCACGTACTGGAACTGGATAACATCCGGTACCGCTATCCCGGCGCTGCCGCAGATGTGCTGACCGGCGTGGACCTCAGGGTCTCCGCAGGGGAGTGGGTAGCCGTCACCGGTCCCTCCGGCAGCGGCAAATCCACCCTGCTCGGTGTGCTGCTCGGCTTCCTGCCGCCCCGAAGCGGTACCTATCTGATCAACGGCGTTCCTGCGCAGTCGGTCCCACAGGCAGCCCGGCGGATGGCGTGGTGCCCGCAGGAGGCGCACCTGTTCGACTCGACCCTCCGCGGGAACCTGCTTCTGGCCCGTGACCGCGCCCTTGCCCCGACGGAAGCCGAAATGATCGGCTCCCTTCGCGCTGTTGGCCTGGGGCCGCTGTTCGACACCCTGCCCGACGGCCTGGATACAGCCATCGGCGCCGGCGGGCATTTCCTCTCCGGCGGCCAGCGCCAGCGGCTTGCCGTGGCCCGTGCGCTCCTCGCGGCGGCCGACGTCGTGCTCCTGGACGAGCCCACGGCCCACTTGGACGCGGAGGCGGGGGCGCAGCTGATGGCCGACCTGAAATCCGGCCTGCAGGGCAAAGCCGTTGTGGTGGTGACCCATAATCCGGCCGATGCTGCCTGGTGCGGGCGGGAGGTCTCACTGGGAGCGGTGCTGTTGTCCTAGGGTGGATGGATGCAGATGCCTTCCCCACCCCTGTTCCCCGGGCCCGAAACCGGCCTGCGCTGGCGCTCCATCGGAGCTGACGACGTCGACGCCTGGTATGCCCTGATCCGCAGGATGGCGGAGGCGGACAAACCCGGATGGGTGGAGGACCGCAGGGACCTGGAGCAGGCGCTGGAAACCACCTCCGGGGATCCCGCAAAGGACACGCTGATCGGGCTGGACAAAACCGGTGCGGCGCGGGCGTACGGCCGGATCGCCTTGAACCCCGGGTCGGAGACCGGCTCGGGCTTCGGCGGCGTCGACCCGCAGTGGCGGCGCCGGGGCATCGGGTCGAAGATCTACCGCTGGCAGGAAACCCGCCTGCGCCAGCGGCTGCTCACGGAGCACCGGAAACACGGCGTCCTGCGCACCTACGCCGAGGAATCCAACGCCTCCCAGGTGGCACTGCTGCAGTCCGAAGGCGCCCACGTGGTCCGCTACTTCACCGAGATGAGCCGGCCGCTGACTGGCGGCCTGCCGGACGCCGTGCTGCCGGAGGGTATGGAGTTCCGCACCTTCTCCCCGGAGATTTCCGACGCCGTACGCCGGGCGCATAACGAAGCGTTCAAGGACCACTGGGGGAGCGAGCCGCGGAACAAGGAGCGGTGGGGATTCACCATCGACCATCCCCAGTTCCGGCCGGACTGGAGCTTCGCGGTGGTGGATACCGGCTCCGGGGAAGTTGCCGCCTACCAGTTGGCGAGCTTCGACCCGGAGAGCAAGGACATCCACGGCTACAAAGAGGGCTACACCATGCTCCTCGGGGTGCGGCGGGACTGGCGGGGACGGAAACTTGCTCCGGCGATGCTGCGTGAGGCAATGCGCCGCTTCCGGGAAGGCGGCATGGACAACGCCGGGCTCGGCGTGGACACGGAGAACCCGTCCGGTGCCCTGGGGCTGTACGAAAGCCTGGGCTATAAGCCCACGCACCGGGAAGTGGTCTTCGACAAAACGGTCCTGTAGCAGGGGCCGCGGGAAGAGCGCGCTACCGGTCCGCGGGGGCCGTGTCCGGGGACGTTGCCGTGGGGTTTGTGTCCGGGACCGTGTCCGGGACCGTGAGGATCCAGATGGCTTCCGCTGCGGGCAGGCCCAGGTCCAGCGTCCGGCCCCCGGCTTCAATAGTCAGCGTGCCGGCATAGGGCTGGCGCTGCACCACGGACACCATGGTGTCCAGGTGAAGGCCCAGCCCGGCGAGGTAGCGCAGCAGTTCGGGTTCATTGTCGGAGACACGGGCCACCGTTCCGCGGGAACCGGGTTCGCACCGGCTCAGCCGCTGTGCATCCAGGACGGGGAAACTGCCGTCGCGGGCCGGGATCGGGTCGCCGTGCGGGTCACGCACGGGATTGCCGAGGCGCGCCGCCAGGGCATCCACCATCTTGTCCGATACGGCGTGCTCGAGGTGTTCGGCTTCGTCGTGCACTTCGTCCCAGCGGTAGCCCAGGTACTCCACCAGGAACGTCTCGATCAGCCGGTGCCTGCGGACCATGCCCACGGCAGCCTTCTCGCCCGCGTCCGTCAGGGCAATCGACCCGTAGCGGGCGTGCGTCAACAGGCCCTGGCCGGTCAGTTTCTTTACCGCCTCGGAGACCGACGACGGCGAGAAGCCCATGTGTACGGACAGCGCGGACACCGTCAGGGGTTCATCCGTCCATTCCTGCGCGGTCCAGATGACCTTCAGGTAATCCTGGCTTGCTGTCGAGAGTTCGCTGTGTGCCACGGGTTCCACCTTACTGGCAGGACTCCGCCCCTCGGGAATAAATACCCCCTAGGGGTACTTGAATTGATACCCCGGCAGGGTATAGCTTGGATGCAGTCAAGGATTGGAGCAGAGGCAATGGACGCAGTGACGCAGAATGTTCCGGAAACCGTGGAGACCCACGACGGGCCGCATGGTTACGCGTCGGATAAAGACGCCTACCTCCGCCGGCTGCGCCGGATTGAGGGCCAGGTGCGGGGAATCGCCCGCATGGTCGAGGAAGACAAATACTGCATCGACATCCTCACCCAGGTCGCAGCCATCAACAAGGCGCTGCATGCGGTCAGCCTTGGGCTGGTCCAGGACCACATGTCGCACTGCCTGGTGGATGCCGCGCAGGAATCCGAACGAACCGGCAATCCCGAGATTGTTACCGCCAAGGTCCAGGAAGCGGCCGACGCCATCGGCCGCCTGCTGCGGTAGGACCGGCACCCGATCCATTCACCCATCCAAGGAAGAAGATTCGCATGGAAACCACCACACTGAACATCTCAGGCATGACCTGCGGCCACTGCGTCGCTTCCGTGACCGAGGAACTGGAGGCACTCGACGGCGTCGACAACGTCTCCGTGGACCTGAACGCGGGCGGCATTTCAACCGCGACTGTCACCGCGAACCGAAGCCTCAGCTCCGCTGAACTGGGCGAAGCGGTTGCTGAAGCCGGTTACTTGGTGGTCGATGCCGACGCGTAGCGGCTGCACCAAGCGCGACGAAGCGGATACTGCGCACAGGAAGTAGGAGAAGGGAACCATCATGGACACTCGCGAACAAGCGGCAACCAGGGCAGTCGAACTTGAGATCCAGGGCATGACGTGCGCTTCCTGCGTGGCGCGGGTGGAGCGCAGGCTCGGAAAGATCGACGGCGTCGAGGCCTCAGTCAACCTGCCGCTGGAAAGTGCGCGGGTCACCGCCCCCGCAGCCGTTTCAGACCAGCAGATTGTCGACGCCGTAAATGCTGCCGGTTACAACGCCCGGCTGAAAACCCGGCACCCTGCCCGGCCGTCCGCCCACGGAGGGCACGCCGCCGCGGCACCGGGAGCGGACGCCGGTAATGAAACGCCGGCGGAACACGGCGAAGGGCACATGTCCGGCGGCGACCACATGTCCCACGGCGGAACTGCCGCACAGCTGCGTCCCCGGCTGATCCTGGCAGCGGTCCTCAGCGTTCCGGTCCTGCTCATCTCCATGGTTCCCGCACTGGCATTCCCGAACTGGGGATGGGTGGTGGCGCTGCTCGCGCTGCCCGTGGTGACCTGGTCCGCGTGGCCCTTCCACCGTGCGGCGGCCATCAATGCCCGGCACCTTGCCTCCACCATGGACACCCTGGTCTCCATCGGCGTCGCGGCGGCCTACCTGTTCTCGGTAGGACAGCTGGCCGTTGATCCGGGACTTACCGCGGATCCGGGCATGGGATCGGACCCGCACCTGTACTTCGAGGTCGCCTCGGTGGTGGTCACGTTCCTGCTGCTGGGCCGCTATCTGGAGGCCAACGCCAAAACCAAGGCAACGGATGCGCTGAAGGCACTGCTGAACCTGGGCGCGAAGGACGCGACGGTGCTGCGGGACGGAGCGGAAGTCCGCATCCCGGCGGACCGGCTGGAAGTCGGCGACGTGTTTGTTGTCCGGCCCGGGGAAAAGATACCGGCTGACGGCGTGGTACTCGAGGGCCGCTCGGCGGTGGATGCCTCCTTGATCACCGGCGAGTCGCTGCCCGTGGAGGTGGATGTCAACAGCCCGGTCACGGGTGCCACCATCAACACCTCCGGCCGCCTGCAGGTGCGGGCCACCCGGGTAGGCAGCGAGACCACCCTGGCGCAGATGGGCCGCCTCGTCAGCGAGGCCCAGTCGTCCAAGGCACCGATCGCCCGGCTTGCGGACCGGATCAGTGCCGTGTTCGTTCCGGTGGTCCTCGGGATCGCGGTCCTGACCTTCGTGTTGTGGATGCTCCTCACCGGCGACCTGCAGGCAGCCTTCACTGCCGCCGTCACGGTGCTGGTGATCGCCTGCCCATGTGCCCTGGGCCTCGCCACCCCGGTGGGCCTGCTGACCGGAACCGGCCGCGGCGCGCAGCTGGGCATCCTGATCAAGGGCGCCCAGGTGCTGGAGGATACCCGCATAGTGGACACCATCGTGCTGGACAAGACCGGCACCATTACCTCGGGCCGGCTGTCCGTGGCCCGGATCCGGCTGCTGGACAATGAATCAGCGGACCTCACCGCGGATGACCTGCTGCGCCTGGCCGGCTCGGTCGAGGATGCCGGGGAGCACCCGATTGCCCGGGCCATCGCCGCGTCCGCACGTTCCGGTCCAGGCACCGTGCCGGTCACCGACTTCGATTCGGCACCGGGCGGGGGAGTCCGCGGCACCGTGGACGGACACCGCATCGTGGCCGGGCGCCCGGCCTGGCTGGACGAAAACGGGGTTGACCTGCCGGATGCTGCCTACGCCGCGCTGCGGGAAGAGCAGGAAGCCGGCGCCACTGCCGTCCTGGTGGCGGTCGATGACCGGGTGGCGGGAATCATCAGCCTGCAGGACACCGTCAAGGAAGGCTCCGCGGAGGCCATTGCAAGGTTCCGCAGCCTGGGCCTGCACCCGGTGCTGCTGACCGGCGACAACGCCGTGGTGGCCGCCCAGGTCGCGGAACAGGTGGGAATCCCGGCCGAGGACGTGCTTGCCGATGTCCGTCCCGAAGGGAAGGTCGACGCCGTCCGGCGGCTCCAGGCACAGGGACGCACCGTGGCGATGGCCGGGGACGGCGTGAACGACGCCGCGGCACTGGCCCAGGCGGATCTGGGCATCGCCATGGGCTCCGGCACCGACGTCGCCATGGAAGCAGCCGACCTGACCGTGATGGGCAGCAGCCTGGGACAGGTGGCCACCGCCGTCGAACTCTCCCGGCGGACGCTGGCGACCATCAAGACCAACCTGTTCTGGGCGTTCTTCTACAACGCGGTGGGCATCCCGGTGGCAGCCTTCGGACTGCTCAACCCCATGATCGCGGGGGCGGCGATGGCGGCGAGCTCGGTGCTGGTGGTCGGCAACTCGCTGCGGCTGCGCAGTTTCGGTAAATAGGAAGGCCGACAGGCAGAGAGCAAAAAACGGGCCGGTCCGCGGAGCATGCAGCTCCCGCGGACCGGCCCGTTCTTCGTTGTTGCTGTCTGCCGTCGTCAGCCCTGGCTTGGTCCCACGGCATCTACCGCGTTGGCCAGGGGCACCCCGGAACCGTCCCGCCGGCCATGCTCGGTGGGCAGGGCCCGCGCCACGCCGTTGGCCGCGGACGCCTTCGCGGGACCGTGTCCGGCCCAGGCCACCGACAGTGAATCTTCGCCCTTCAGGAAGCGGTGCGCCCGGACGCCGGCCGTGGCCCGGCCCTTGGCCGGGTATTCGGCAAACGGTGTCACCTTCACCGAGCCGCCGGGGGTACCCGGCAGTGCCTCGGTGGTGGTCGAAACGGTGACGACGACGGCGTCGGGATCCTCCGCGGCCACGGCACCGAAGAACACCACGGCGTCGTCGTCGGCCAGTTTGATCCCGGCCACGCCGCCTGCAGTACGGCCCTGGGCACGGACCGTAGAGGCAGGGAAGTGCAGCAGCTGCGCCGACCGGGTGATGAAGACCAGTTCATCCGTCTCGTCCGCAGCCACGGACACCCCGATGACCTCGTCCTTGGGCTTGAGCGTGATGGCTTCCCAGTCATCGCGGTTCAGCGGGTAATCGGGATTGACCCGCTTCACCACGCCGTTGCGGGTGCCGATGGCCACCACGGCGTTCAGCGGAACGAGTCCCACCAGCTTCTCGCCCTTGCCCAGGGTCATGAATTCCTTGACCGGCACGCCTCCGGCAAGGTTCGGCAGGCCGGCGGTCGAGGGCAGGGCAGGCAGGTCAAGGACGGAGATCCGGATCATCCGGCCCGAGGAGGTCAGTGCCCCGATCTCGCCGCGGGCGGTGGTCTTCACCACCGAGCGGAACACGTCGTGGCGCACCCGCTGCCCTCCTTCGGTGAGCGGTTCCTGGTCCGAGGTCCGGGCCACCTGTCCGGAGGCGGACAGGATGGCCCAGCAGGGATCGTCCGGGATCTCCAGCGGAAGGATGGCCTTGGCGCCCTTGCCTGCGACGCCGGCGGCAGCGGTCACTGCCGCACCCTTCAGGGGTGAAGCGGCCTCCGATTCGAGCAGCACCGTACGCCGCGGCGTCGCGTATTTTGCCGCCACTTCGCCCAGTTCGTCCGAGACCAGGGAGCGCAGCCGCTGCTCGGAGCCGAGGATCGCTTCAAGCTCCTCGATGGCTTTGCGCAGCTCGTCCTGCTCCTTTTCGAGCTCGATGCGGGAGTACTTAGTCAACTGCCGCAGGCGCAGCTCGAGGATGTGGCTGGCCTGGACTTCGGTCAGGTCGTACACGGCCATCAGCCGTTCCCGGGCCTGGGCCGTTTCATCCGAGGAGCGGATGATCTGGATGACCTCGTCAATGTCCACAATGGCGATCAGCAGGCCCTCGACCAGGTGCAGCCGGTCCTTTTTCCGGCTCAGCCGGTAGGCGGTGCGGCGGCGGACCACGCCGAGGCGGTGTGCAACGTAGACCTGCAGCAGTTCAACCAGGCCCAGGGTCCGGGGCTGCCCGTCCACGAGGGTGACGTTGTTGATGCCGAAGGAATCCTCCATGGGCGTGAACTTGTACAGCTGGGCCAGCACCGCGTTGGGGTTGAACCCGTTCTTCAGCTCGATCACCAGGCGCAGGCCGTGGCTGCGGTCGGTGAGGTCCACAATGTCGGAGATGCCCTGCAGCTTCTTGGACGTGACGGCGTCCTTGATCTTTTCAATGACCTTTTCCGGGCCGACCATGTAGGGCAGTTCGGTGACCACCAGGCCGGTGCGGCGCGCGGTGAGCTGCTCCACCTCCACCTTGGCGCGGGTCTTGAAGGAACCGCGGCCGCTGGCATAGGCATCGCGGATGCCGTCCAGCCCGACAATCCGTCCGCCCGTGGGCAGGTCCGGTCCGGGGATGAAGCGCATCAGCTCCTCCAGCCCGGCGTCCGGGTTGGCGATCAGGTGCTGGGTGGCAGCAATAACCTCGCCGAGGTTGTGCGGCGCCATGTTCGTGGCCATGCCCACGGCAATACCCGTGGCACCGTTGACCAGCAGGTTGGGGAAGGCCGCGGGCAGCACTTCGGGCTGCTGGAGCTGGTTGTCGTAGTTCGGGACAAAGTCCACTACGTCTTCGTCCAGGTGATCCGTCAGGGTCAGGGCCGGGGCCGCCAGCCGGGCCTCCGTGTAACGGGCGGCGGCCGGACCGTCGTCGAGCGAGCCGAAGTTGCCGTGGCCGTCGATCAGCGGCAGGCGCAGTGCCCAGTCCTGGGCCATGCGGACCATGGCGTCATAAATGGCCGTGTCACCGTGCGGGTGCAGCTTGCCCATCACCTCGCCCACCACCCGGGCGGACTTCACATGCCCGCGGTCCGGCCGCAGCCCCATGTCGGACATCATGTACAGGATGCGCCGCTGGACAGGCTTCAGGCCGTCGCGTGCATCGGGGAGGGCACGCGAGTAGATCACCGAGTAGGCGTATTCGAGGAAGGAGCCCTCCATCTCGGTGGTGACATCTATCTCGATGATGTTCTCGGCGATCTTTTCGCCGGGTACGGATTTGGAGACGGGTTGGCGCCGGGCCATGCTTTTGTCGAATCCTTGCAGTGTTAGGGGACAGGGATTGCGCGCCGTACATAGTCCACGCGGTGGGGAGCCACGCTGTACAGAGCGGGTGGATGACTATGGGGAAGTTTGCCCACTACTCTGATTCTATGGTGGAGCAGGGACATTACCCCGAATATTGGGAAGCCGACGTCGTGTTGCGGGACGGGGGGACCGGCCATCTGCGCCCCGTTTCCCCCTCCGATGCGGACGCGCTGCAGGCCTTCCACATGCGGCAGTCGCAGAGTTCCATCTACCTGCGGTTCTTTACGTATAAGGCCAAGCTCACCAATAAGGAGCTGGAGCGCTTCACCAATGTCGATTACCGGGACCGGGTGGCGTTCGTCATCACCATTGGTGATGAAATCATCGGCATCGGCCGCTACGACCGCCTCGACGATCCCACCGAAGCCGAGGTTGCCTTCAACATAGCCGACGGCCACCAGGGCCGCGGGCTGGGGTCCATCCTGCTGGAGCACCTGGCCGCCGCCGCCCGCGAAAACGGCATCCGCCGGTTCTCCGCGGAAGTCCTTCCCGAGAACCGCAAGATGATCGACGTCTTCGCCGACGCCGGGTACGAGGTAAGCCGGCACTTCGACGACGGCGTGATCGCCCTGGACTTCAACATCGACCCCACCGAGAAATCGCTGGCGGTCATGGAAGCCCGGGAACACCGCGCCGAGGCCCGCAGCGTGGCCGACCTGCTCTCGCCGTCGTCCATCGCCGTCATCGGAGCCAGCCGCGAATGGGGCTCGGTGGGCTACCAGCTGCTGGAGCACATCATCGAGGGCGGCTTCAAAGGATCCGTCTACGCCATCAATCCCGAAGCCTTCGAACTGGCCGGCATGATTTCCTACAGCCGGATCGCCGAAGTGCCGGAAACGGTCCAGCTGGCCGTCATTGCCGTGCCCTACGAACAGGTCCTGGAGGTGGCGGACGAGTGCGCTGCCGCCGGGGTGAAGGCCCTGCTGGTGGTGACCGCCGGTTTCGGACCGAAGGGCCCGGAGGGGCTGGCCCGGCAGCGGGCCCTGGTCCGACGCGCACGGGCCCACGGCATGCGCGTGGTCGGGCCGGCGTCGCTGGGCCTGATCAACACCCGGCCGGACGTGTCCCTGAACGCGTCCATGGCGCCGGCCCTGCCCCGGCGCGGGGGACTGGGGCTGTTCAGCCAGTCCGCCGCCATCGGCGTCCTGCTCTACGCCACTGCCCAGCGGCGCGCGCTGGGGTTGTCCTCCACCATCTCCGCCGGCAACCGGGCCGACGTCTCCGGCAATGACGCCATGCAGTACTGGGAGGACGACGCCGACACGCGCGTGGTGGCCATGTACCTGGAATCGGTGGGAAACCCGCGTAAGTTCTCCCGCCTGGCCCGCAGGCTGGCGCGCACCAAACCCGTGATTGTCGCCAAGTCGGACGTGACCGGCCTCCAGCTTCCGCCCGGCCACGCCGTGCGGACCACGCAGGCCCCTCCGGGCGCCCTGGACGCGATGCTCCGCCAGTCCGGCGTCATCCGCGTGAGCACCAACGAGCAGCTGATCGACGTGGCGCAGATCGCGGTCAGCCAGCCGCTGCCGCGCGGGCGCCGGGTGGCTGTCTTCAGCAATTCGGCGGCCCTGGGCCGGGTCCTGGCCGATGCCTGCACCGGACTGGACCTGGACATCACCCGCCTCGAGACGGAACTGGCCCTGGACACCGGGATGAGCGTGGCACTGCCGCAGCTGCGCCGCACGGTCACCGAGGTGCTGTCGGACGACACGGTGGACGCCGGCGTCGTCGCCATCCTCCCGGCGCCGGGACTGAGGACGGAAGCGATAGCCGCCGTTCTGGCCGAATGCGTGCAGGAGACCGGCAAGCCCCTGGTCGCTGCCTTTACCGGAATCGTGGATCCCCGGGCGCATGTCGAAGGCCTGCTCGCGGCGGACCCCGACGTTCCAGGCGGCGGGTTGCCCTGCTTCAGCAGCCCCGGCGCAGCGGTCACCGCCCTGGCCTCCGTGGTGCGCTACACGGAGTGGGCGCACCGGGACCACGGCAGTTTCGTGGAACCTGCCGGTGTTGATACCGAAGGAGCCTCGGCCTACCTCGACTCGTTGATGGACCGGGTGGAAGGCGATGCCCTGACCCGGCTGGACCAGGAGCAGACGGCAAGGCTCTTGGAGTTCTACCGCATTTCCGTGCTCCCCGCCGTCAGTTTTTCCACGCCGGAGGAAGCAGTGGCCGCGGCCGAACAGCTCGGCTGGCCCGTGGCGGTCAAGACCCGTGAAGGGCACCTGCGCCACCGCCTGGACCTCGGCGGCGTGCGGCTGAACATTTCCACGCCGGAAGCGCTGCGGACCAACATCGAGCAAATGCACCAGGCCCTGCGCCGCTACGGCGAATTCGAAATGGAAGTCCAGTCCATGGCCAACAGCGGGCAGGGCTGCCGCATCCGGGCCATCGAGGATCCGCTGCTGGGACCGGTGATCTCCTTCGGACTCGCCGGTGACGCAACCAGCCTGCTGGATGACTGGGCGCACGGCGTTCCACCCCTGACGGACCGCGACATTGCCGACCTGGTGCGGGCACCCCGTTCCGCTGCCAAGCTCTTCGGCTACCAGGGACTGCCCGAAGCGGACATCGCAGCACTGGAGGACCTCATCGCCCGGCTGGCCGTCCTGAAGGATGAGCATCCGCAGATCGCACTGATCGACATTAATCCGGTCCTGGTCTCCGCCGACGGCGTGACGGTGCTGAGCGCCGACATCCGGCTGGGGAACCCGCAGCGCCGCACCGACAGTGCCCGGCGCGCAATGCGGGACTGATCTTTTCCACCACCCGCGCGCCATTTAGGCATGTAGGGGCGGTCTGGGGGAAACTGGAAGCATGTCGCCGTTACTTTCCGCTGAACGCCGCAGCCTTGACGCATCCATGGAACGGGCAGGCTTCTACCCGACGCTTTTGGCCGACGTGGTCCACGATGCCCTCGACGGCCGCGAACCGCTGTCCCATCTGATCCACCTCGAAACCCATTTTGAGCGTACCGAGGTGCACCGCCACATCACGGTCCTGGTGCTGACCGAGGACATGCTCGTCATCACCCACGTCGATGACCAGCAGCTGGACGAGGCCGGCGAGCAGATGATGGCGCAGGTCTCCACCGAATCCGTGCCGGTAACGCAGATCCGTTCCGTGGTGCTGGGCTACATGTACGCCCAGCCGCAGAACTACAAGCCGTCGGACCCGGCGCGGGAAATGACCCTCGCCATTGCCTGGTCCGGCGGACAGCGCCTGGACATGGGTCCCGCCGGCTGTGCGGATCCCCAGTGCGACGCAGACCACGGCTACACCGGAACCATTGCCCAGGAAGACATTGTGCTGCGCGTCAGTGCGGAAGCCGACGGCGCCCAGGCCGTCCAGAACGCCAAGGCCTTCGCCCGCGCCCTGCGCAAGGTGAATACGGATACCACTGCGGCTCCCCGCCCGATGGACGGCGGCGACCCGCGCCAGCGCATGCCCGGCATCGGCGGACGCTTCAACCGCGCCCACCCGCAGCGCTAGCACCGTGGCATCAAACCCCGCTGCTCCTGACCTCCTGCCCGCAGCACCGGCCTACGGAACCCGTTCCGTAGCGGACGTGCTGTCCAGCGCCGCGGCCGTGCTGGGCGTGCCCGGCTATGAAAACCTGCTGTCCCTTCCGGCGGCCCGGCGGGTCTGCGTGGTGATGGTGGACGGGCTGGGCCTGTCGCTGCTCAAGAAACGCGGCGGGCATGCCCCCTTCCTGAAGGGATTCCTGCCTGCCGCGCGCACCCTCAGCGCATCCTTCCCCACCACAACGGTTGCGTCGCTGGCTTCCCTGGGCACCGGGCTGCCTCCCGGCCGGCACGGACTCGTGGGATACGACGTCCTGGATCCGAACCAGGACAAGGTAGTAAACATGCTCGGTTCCTGGGATCCGGGGGTGGACCCGCTGCAGTGGCAGCCCTATCCCACCATCCTGGAGACCGCCGCGGAGCACATTCCGGTGGCTACGGTCAGCCTGCCGCGCTTTGCCGATTCCGCGCTGACCCGGGCCGCGCTCCGAGGCGGCACATTCATCCCGGCATCCGGGGTGCACGCCCGGGTATCGGCCGCTGTCGACGCCCTGGCAGGTGCGGACCGGATGCTGATGTACCTCTACTGGAATGAACTGGACAAGGCGGGGCACCGGTACGGTGCAGCTTCCCCGGAGTGGGGCAACGAGCTGGAAGAACTCGACAGCGCCCTGAAGCGGCTCGTGGCAAGGGTGCCTGCCGGCACCCTGGTGGTGCTGACCGCAGACCACGGCATGGTGGATGTCCCTGCTTCCCAGCGGTTCGATTTCAGTACCCAGCCGGAACTGATCGACGGCGTCCGGCACACGGCAGGCGAGCCGCGCATGGTCCATCTGTACCTTGAACCTGACGCAGGAGATGATGCGCTCAGCCGGCTTAAAGCCGCCTGGCAGGCTGCCTACGGCACCCGGGCATGGATTTTCACCCGCGACGAAGCAGTGCGTGCAGGTTACTTCGGACCCGAAGTGGATGCTGCCGTCCTGCCCCGTATCGGCGACCTCATGATCGCCGCACGGGAGCGGATTGCACTGTTCGACACCCGCCGGGTTGCTGCCTCGGCACTGGAGGTCACCGGCCAGCACGGGTCGCTCACCAAGGCAGAGTGCGAAGTCCCCCTCCTGGTCCTGGCGCAGCCTGAAACACGCAAGCGCACGTCCTCTCCGGTGCAGGGAGGAAAGTAGCCATGGCGGAACTGGTCTTTTTCTCAGGCACCATGGACTGCGGCAAATCGACGCTCGCGCTCCAGATGGATTACAACCACAGCGCCCGCGGCCGCGGCGGAATCCTGTTCAGCCGCAATGACCGGGCGGGGGAGTCCATGATCTCCAGCCGCCTCGGACTGCAGACGCCGGCGGTTGAAGTGCGTGACGACACGGATTTCTGGGCCGAGGTGCTGCGCTGCAGGGCAACGGGGCACAACGTGGACTACCTGATCTGCGACGAGGCACAGTTCTACAGCGCCGCACAGGTTGAGCAGCTGGCCTCCATCGTGGACGAGATGGACATTGACGTGTTTGCCTTCGGCATTACCTCCGACTTCCGGACCCGGTTGTTCCCGGGGTCGCAGCGCCTGGTCGAGTTGGCGGACCGCATGGAGGTCCTCCAGGTCCGCGCCCTGTGCTGGTGCGGGCGGCGCGCCACCCACAACGCCCGCACCGTGGACGGGGTAATGGTGACGGAGGGGGACCAGGTGGTGGTTGGCGACGTCGAGTCCCGCACCCCGGCGCCGGCCGCTGCCGCCGAAGCGGAGCTGCCGCTGTTTGCGGATGAGCCGTTGTTCGAGGACCAGCCCTTGTTTGACGATCAACCGTTGTTCGACGCAGATGACCTGCTGGCTCCCGGCGCTGCAGGGTCTGCGGCCGGAACGTCGGCGGAAGCCGCCCCCGTTATCGGTTACGAAACACTGTGCCGCCGGCACTACATGCGCCGGGTTACCGCACAGCAGGCAGCCGCCCTCACAGACGCAGAGGAATCAGCGTCGGTGTGTTGCGTGGAGTCCACCAGGGCGGAAACGCCCTAGGCAGGACCTTCGCGCAGGGCGGTCCGTTCCGGTGCCCCGGTTCAGGGCCGGGTGCACCGGGCCACTAGCTCGACGGCGGCCGGATAGTTGGCCCGGCCGCCCCAACGATGCCGATGGTGGTTGTTCTTCGGGACTAGTCGCCCTTGGTGCCGAAGACAATCTCGTCCCAGGACGGGACCGAGGACCGCTTGGGCTTGATGGCGCGCCGTTCCTGGGCGCCGTCGTCCTTGCCCTCTGCCTTATCGGCGTCGGACGGCTGCTGGCCCTTGCCTCCGCTGGGCAGCCGGTCCCACGGGAAATCGCGTCCGGCGTTCTTGCGGGCGGAAGATTCCACCGGTGCCTCGTCCGGAACAGTGGTCTCTGCTTCCGCAGGCGGGTTGGGCGTTTCCTCGTCGGTAGCGCCCGCGGCAGGTTCTTCGGTACGGGTTGCACGCCGGCGGAAGGGCCGCGCCAGTACGCTGATCTCCCGGGTCTGGGTAACGCTGCCGGGAAGGGCTACCGGATCTACCGGATCATCGCTGTCGGAGTCGACCGACGGCGCCAGGGTCAGGCGGCCGGTACGCGGCCGCTTGCCGTTGCTGTCCTCATCCTCCGTATCGGGGCTGCCCTCCCGCGGGTGCGCCGCGGGGACGCTGCCCTTGGACAGCAGTGTTGCCAGGGCATCGTCGCCGTCTTCATCGCTGCCCAGCCGCTGGCCGCGCCGCGACCGCAGGACTTCGAGGATGTCGTCGGTGTCGTCGGAGGACGCACCGCCTTCTGCTTCGAAGTCGAAGACGCGGTCCGCGACGGCGGCCAGGCGGCGGGTGGGCACGGGTGTGTCCAGTGGTTCCAGTTCGCTCAGGACCTGGGCCCAGCGGTTGGTGTTCGTAACGCTCTTGCGCAGCGGGCTGAAGATCCAGCGGGCGGGCGGTTCCTCGCCGACGGCGACCCGGGACTTCTCGGTGAGCTCGAAGCGGGCCACCACTTCCCAGGTTCCATCCGGGCGGCGCCAGGCATCCCACTCGACGGAATCGGGGTCAACTCCGAAGGAACGCAGCCGGTGCAGCACCATGTCGCCGAGGTTTACCGGATTCTCGCCAAAGGCACTGCGGTAGCCGTCATGGGTGGCGGACATGGGCGCAGCAACCTCAACGCCCTGCGCCTGCCTGGCAACGTACTCACGCTCAGCGAGCACGGGACCTTCGTAGCGGCGGATATGCGCCAGGTCGTGGCCGGAAAGTTCGGCAACCTCTTCGGCGCTGGCGCCGGATCGAATGCGGGCCTGGATATCCCGCGGAGTCATGGTGGTGCCGGCTGCCGGAGCAGCCTGCGGTGCGGACCGGTGTACGGGGCGCGATGCCGCCACCCGGAGGGCTTCATCAATCCGAAGACGGAAGGTTTCCCCGCCCTTGCCGCTTAACAGCAGATGTTCGCCACCTTCATGGACACCCACCAGCCGTAGATCCTGCATCAAAAAGTCCTCCACCCGATAGCAATTCCTTCTTGAAACAATGCCATCCCCGGCGCCGAAAACCTAAGCTTTGGCCGGGTGTGGCGCATTTGGAAAGGGGGCAGGATTGCCGTCCCTGCGCGGGAGCGCATGTCCCGAGCAGCAGCCGGTTCGCTTTTTGGCCCTATGTGGGTAAAAATCTCTGCTTTACGGGCACAAAACAGGTATCCGTGGCGTTGATATCTCCGAGTCACCGACGCGGGTCCGGAAGGGCCGGTCCAGCCCGGGGCTCAGGCAGTAGCGGACACCACTCAAACGGACGGCGAGATAAGACACTATGGCGACAGATTATGACGCCCCGCGCAAGACCGAGGAAGACGCCGGAGAAGAGTCGATAGAGGTGCTCAAAACGCGGCGCACCCCTGTGCAGACAGCGGTCGTGGACGAAGACGAGGCAGAAGCGGCCGATGGCTTCGAGCTCCCGGGGGCGGACCTTTCCGGCGAGGAGCTGCTGGTCCGGGTCCTTCCGGCGCAGGCCGACGAGTTCACCTGCGCCTCATGCTTCCTGGTCCGTCACCGGTCACAGATAGCCCTTGAAAAGAACGGCATGTTCTACTGCGTGGACTGTGAGGGCTGATTCAGCGCCCGGAGGTGAGCGCCTCGACCAGCTTTTCCGGACGGCGCGTGGAGGTCAGCCAGTACGGCGTGCGGTCCGCCGGATCTGTGATTTCAATGCGGACCACGGGCGAGATCCAGCCGCGGATGCACATGTAGGCCGTAGCGTTCAGTGCCGGACCGCGCTGCATGGTGGCGTCTTCGCCCCGGAACGCCTCGACCTTGCCGATGAAG
This sequence comes from Arthrobacter sp. zg-Y895, assembly GCF_020731025.1. Classification (NCBI taxonomy): domain Bacteria; kingdom Bacillati; phylum Actinomycetota; class Actinomycetes; order Micrococcales; family Micrococcaceae; genus Arthrobacter; species Arthrobacter sp. zg-Y895. Next base: position 722,386 of record NZ_JAJFZY010000004.1, on the reverse strand, counting down.
CGCCGCTCAATCTGCGCCCGTCCAACCTGCAGGGTTTCCGGGGTAACCCGGATCTGGGGAGTCGAGATCACCAGGAGTACTGCCAGGATGACTGCGGCGACTACGGCGCCGGTGATGCCGGCCGCCAGGCTGATCGGGACAAACACAAGGATGCAGGCCGCGGCGAGGAGGGCGGCGACGAACCAGATCCCGAAGGAAGGTGTGAGGCGTTCGGAGTACAGCACGGTGCCGGCCGAGCTCTTTGAAGAAGGGCTCTTTGCAGAAGGGGATGACATACCCCCAGCTTTTCACCTTTGGCGGAGCATTTCATCCCGCGCCGTGCCGGTGGGCAAATGCCCGGCGACCGTACAGGAAAACGCGCTAAAGTGTGGTGGTTGGCCCGGGGGCCTGGGCCGAACGGCCCTGCTTCCCGGATGCTTCCACCGCCCCCGCAGCCGTCCCGGCTGCTGTTGTTGGAATCTATTGAAACCGGAGAAACTGGTGCAAGATGCAGGGACCACGCTGAAGGTACAGCTGAAAATGCTCGACGACGGGCTGGAACCGCCGTCGTACGCACACCCCGGCGACGCCGGAGCCGACCTTCGCTCCCGGATCGATTTCACCCTTGCGCCGGGGGAACGGCAGCTCATTCCCACCGGTGTTTCGCTGGCCCTGCCTTTCGGCTACGCAGCCTTTGTCCACCCCCGGTCCGGGCTCGCCACCAAGCACGGCATCAGCATCGTCAACGCGCCCGGGACCGTGGACGCCGGCTACCGCGGAGAAATCTCCGTCACCCTGATCAACACGGATGCGACGCAGCCGGTGACTCTGCGGCGCGGCGACCGGATTGCCCAGCTGGTGATCCAGCGCGTGGAAATGGCCGAGTTTGTTCCCGTCGATGAGCTCCCGGATTCCGTCCGGGGAGCCGGGGGATTCGGATCCACCGGAGGATTCACCGCAGTTCCAGCCTGACCCGCAACCGGACCGCGGACAGCGGCCGTACTAAGAACTTGCAGACAAGAGAGAAGGAACTTCGGTTATGGCATTTGGGCGCCGTAAGAAAACCAAGGCAGAGGAAACCGCCGGGCCGGAAGCAGCAGCGGCCGCGGACCCGGCAAACGCCGACGCCGGCAGTGACGCCGTACAGGCTCCGGCCGCCGGTGGTCCCTACGACCTGAGCGAGCGTCCCTCCGAGGAGGGCTACGTTGATCTCGGAGCGCTCCGGATCGCCGCCTCCCAGGGGCTGCAGCTTCGCCTGGAGGTTGAGGAAAAGACTCAGCGCGTGGTTGCCGTGACGCTGGACCTGGAGGGATCCAGCCTTCAGCTGCAGGCCTTCGCCGCTCCCCGCTCGGAGACCCTTTGGGACGACATCCGGGACCAGATCGGCAAGTCCGTGGGGTCGCAGGGCGGCACAGTGGATGAACTCTCCGGTACGTTCGGCACCGAGCTGCTGGCCCGGGTGCCTGCGCAGGCACAGGACGGCTCCAAGGGCTACCGTGTGGCCCGCTTTGTCGGTGTTGACGGTCCCCGCTGGTTCCTCCGCGGAGTCTTCGGCGGCCCGGCGGCCATGAATCCCGAAGCCGCCGGCCCCCTCGAGGAAGTCTTCCGCAACGTCGTGGTGGTCCGGGGCGAGCAGCCCCTGCCGCCGCGCGACCTGCTGCAGCTGCGCCTGCCCCGCGATGCTTCCCCGCTCCCGCGTGCCGACAAGGGTGCCGCCAAGCCGGCCGCACCCGAGCGCGGCCCGGAAATCACGACGATCGGCTAACCGGTGCCAGCCGTTACCGCTTCCACGCACTGCGCGAGCATCAAGTCCCTCCCGGAGCGCGGCCGGGCATACTGCCGCGGCTATGTCTCGGCCATCACAGTGGTTCCGGCCAACGACCCGCCGCGGTTTACCGCCGTGGTGGAAGACTCGATGGCCGCCTACCGCGAAAGCCCCCTGGCGACCCGGGCGAAGGTGCGCCTGGTCTGGGTGGGCCAGCGCAGGGTGCCGGGGATCGAAGCCGGAACCTGTCTGGCCTTCGAGGGCATGGTGTCGAATGTTGACGGCCGCCCCACCATCTTTAATCCGCGATACGAAATCATTGGACGCCCGGAGGCCGACGCATGAGCACACCCAAGCAGCCGGAAGAGGGCCAGCCGGACCTGAACCAGCTCGCCGGACAATATGCGGCCCGGGCCGGAGTGGAACGCCGCGATGACGGGCAGATCGATGTACTCAAGTCCGTCGGCGGCATCCGGGGACTGGCCGAGGCGATTGTTCCCGGGCTTCTCTTCACCCTGCTTTACACCGTGGGGGCGGAGCTGAACCTCTCGCTGGGTGCGGCCGTAGCCGCTGCAGCCGTGTTTTCAGTGGCCAATCTTCTCCAGCGGCGCCCGTTGATGCAGTCGCTCACCGGTGTGGCAGGCGTCGCCATCTGCGCCTTCGTGGCACTGCGCAGCGGTGACGGCGCCACGTACTTCGTCCCCGGGTTCTACCTGAACGGCGCCTACATCCTGGCGTTCCTGATCTCGATCGCAGTCAAATGGCCGGTTGCCGGACTGTTGTTCGGGATGATCCGCGGCGAGAGCCTGGACTGGCGCGCCGCGCCGGTCCGCCTGAAGGCCTACACCTGGGCCAGCTGGATCATCGTGGCGGTCTTCGCCCTCCGGCTGGCCGTCCAGCTGCCCCTGTTCCTGGCGGACAATGTTGCCGCGCTGGGCACCATGCGCCTGGCTATGGGTGTGCCGCTTTATGCGCTGGGACTCTGGCTGGCATGGGTGGTCTCCCGGCCCTCGGCCGTCGTGGCCCCTGAATCCGCGAGCGGGTCCGGCCCTGCTGCGGGGGACTCCTCTGCTGCGGGGGACTCCGCCCCACGGGATTCGGCAGCGCCCGACTCGGCGTCCAGGGATTCCTGACGGGCGTGTGCGGCCGCCGCGGCCGCGGCCGGGGATAGGACTGCCCGCAGTTCGTCTTCGGCCGCAATCGTGGTGATGAAGAACAGCTCGTCACCCGGCTCCACGACGTCGTCGTTGCTCGGCGTGATGGGCGCGTCGTCGCGCAGGATCGCAACCACGGTGGCATCCAGCGGCCAGTCGATCGATCCCAGGGTCCGGCCCGCGAGATGCGAATCGGCGGGAACGGTGAACTCCACCATGGAGGACACCCCGGTCTGCAGGCTCAGCAGCCGGACCAGGTCGCCGATCTCCACGGCTTCTTCGACCAGGGCGGTCATCAGGCGGGGCGTGTTCACGGCCACGTCCACCCCCCAGGAATCATCGAACATCCAGTCATTCTTCGGATTGTTCACGCGGCCTACAGTGCGCGCAACGCCGAATTCGCTCTTGGCCAGCAGCGAGACCACAAGGTTGACCTTGTCATCGCCGGTGGCGGACACGACGACGTCGGCTTCCTCCAGCTGCGCATCCTTCAACGTGGTCAACTCGCAGGCATCGCCGATCAGCCACCGCGCTCCGCGCAGGCCGCTGCGGCCCACGCACTCGGGCTTCTCGTCAATCAGCAGGACATCGTGGCCATGGGAGAGCAGTTCCTTGGCGATGGACGAGCCCACGCTGCCGGCACCGGCAATAACAACTTTCACAGGGACTCCTTGGCTGGTTCCTTGGACAGGATCTTGCTGATTTCCGCGGTCCGGTCAACGGACATCATCGCGTGCAGGACATCACCCTCCTGGTAGCTGCTGTCCTGGCGCGGCAGGGTCCCTTCCCCGAACCGGGTGACATAGGCAATCCGCACACCCGCGGCAGTCTCGATGCTCACCAGCGACCGGCCCAGCCAGCCCTCGTGCAGGGACAGCTCACCCAGGATCAGGCGGCCGGAGGACTCCCTGAAGTCACCGTTGATGCTCTGCTCGGGCAGGATCCTGCGCAGCACCTGGTCCGCACTCCACCGAACGGCCGCAACCGTGGGGATGCCGAGCCGCTGGTAGATCTCCGCACGTCCCGGATCATAGATCCGCGCGACGACGTGGCCTACGTGGAAGGTCTCACGCGCCACGCGGGTGGCCAGGATGTTTGAGTTGTCACCGCTGGAAACGGCGGCAAACGCATAGGCCTCTTCGATGCCCGCTGCCTTCAGCGTCTCGCGGTCAAAGCCGACGCCGGTCACCTTGCGTCCGGTGAAGGTCTGCCGCAGCCGGCGGAACGCCCGCTCGTCCTGGTCGATGATGGCGACCGAATGGCCGGCATTGTCCAGGGTATGGGCGAGGCTGACGCCTACGCGCCCGCACCCCATGATCACGTAATGGGCCAACTGCCCTACCTCGGTTTCGGTTTGGTCCTGCCGCGGACTGCCCGCCGCGGAAAAGCGGCCGCGCCGCTGTCCGCGCATTAAAAACAATCAACGCCAGCTTAGTCCCGACGGCGGCCCAAATAGCACCGCGCTCGGCTCCCGTGGTGAGATGGAGTTTTAGGTTCCATGAAGGAAGTACAACCACCCCATGTCTATTGAACTCACCATCGGCGCCCCGGCCCACGGCGGCCACTTCGTTGCACGGCATGAAGGGCGCGTCGTCTTTGTCCGGCACGGCCTGCCGGGGGAGCGGGTCCGGGTCCGGCTCACCGAATCCGGCGAGGACGCCAAGTTCTGGCGGGCCGACGTCGTCGAGGTCCTCGAGGGTGCAGAGGGACGCCGGGAGCATTTCTGGAAGGACGCAGACGCCCTGCGCGCCGCGGCACGGGGAAAACTGCCCGTGGGCGGAGCGGAGTTCGGCCACATTGACCTGCCGGTCCAGCGCCGGCTGAAGGCCGAGGTCTTCGCCGAGCAGCTGCGCCGGCTCGGCGGGACCGACCTGGTGCCGGAGGTCGAACCCGCACTCGAGGAAAGCGCCGACGGACTGGGCTGGCGTACCCGGGTCAGTTTCTCGGTGGCGCCCAGCGGCCGGCTGGCCATGCACGCCCACCGCTCAGATGAACTCATTCCCGTCGAAGAAATGCCGCTGGCCTCCGCGGCGATCAACGCCCTGCGTCTGTGGGAGACGGATTTCACGGGCATTGACCGCGTGGAGGTAGCCGCTCCGGCTGTCGGCGGACAGCCCCTGGTCCTCCTGATCCCGGCGGCGGGAACCCACCCGCGGATCCCTGCACGGATTGCCGGCAACCTGCCGGACGGCGTGTCCGTGGCCGCCTGGGACCCGGAGAGCCACGAGCTCACCCGGCTGAAGGGACGGACCTGGGTGCAGGAAACGGTGCTGGGCCACGACTACCGGGTCACCGGTGCCGGCTTCTGGCAGATCCACCGTTCCGCACCGCAGACGCTGGCCGCAGCGGTCCTCGAAGGGCTCCAGGTGCAGTCCGGGGAATCCGTGGCGGACCTGTACGCAGGTGCCGGGCTGTTCACCGCTCCGCTGGCCGCGGCGGCCGGGGAGTCCGGCCGGGTGCTCTCGGTGGAAGGATCCCCGGGTGCCAGCCGTGACGCCCGGAAGAACCTCTTCGCCGCACCCCAGGTGCAGATCAGCCAGGGCCGGGTGGACAAGATGCTCCGCGAAGCCGGGGACCTCGACGTCGTGCTCCTGGACCCGCCCCGTGTCGGAGCCGGGAAAGCGGTGGTGCAGCAGATCGACGCAGCCGCGCCCCGTGTGGTCGGCTACGTGTCCTGCGACCCGGCGTCGTTCTCCCGGGACCTGGGCTATTTCCGCGCCGCGGGCTGGGAAATGGACAGCCTGCGGGTCTTCGACCTGTACCCGCATACCCACCACATGGAGTCCTTCGCCGTCCTGCGCAAGCGCTAGCGGGTACCGTCGCCGGCGCCGGAAATGCCGCCGGCGACGCCGGTCACGACGCGTCGTGGCCCATATCTCCTCCGGGCGCCCCTGTAAAGGCTAGGATGGGAAGCAGTTGTCCAGTACTGCGCCTTTTATGGGGGAGTTCTCCGGAAGTTTCGGTTTTTCGGAGGAGTCGTTGCCCAGGCAGGGGGCCTGTGTCGGCAGGAAATGAACCACCGGTTTCCAAGCCGCCCCCTTTGCCCGACTTTTTAGGGAAACCTAACTGGCGGGCAGTTGTGACCTGGACAAAGATAACAAGGTGGCGAGAGGAGTCCTGTTATGACTAATGTGGACAGCTTCGGATCCAAGGGCGTCTTAGACGTCAAAGGTTCCGAGTATGAAATTTTCCGGCTGAATTCCGTCGAAGGCGCCCAGAGCCTTCCGTTCAGCCTCAAGGTCCTGCTGGAGAACCTGCTCCGCACCGAAGACGGTGCAAACATCACGGCAGACCACGTACGTGCCCTGGCGCAGTGGGACGCAGACGCAGAGCCCAGCACCGAAATCCAGTTCACCCCTGCCCGGGTGATCATGCAGGACTTCACCGGCGTACCCTGCATCGTTGACCTGGCTACCATGCGCGAGGCCGTTGCCGCTCTCGGCGGGGACCCCAAGCGCGTGAACCCGCTGGCACCTGCCGAAATGGTCATCGACCACTCCGTGCAGATCGATGCCTTCGGCAACTCCGGCGCCCTCGAGCGCAACATGGAGATCGAATACCAGCGCAACGGCGAGCGGTACCAGTTCCTCCGCTGGGGCCAGACGGCATTCGATGACTTCAAGGTTGTTCCCCCGGGAATGGGCATCGTGCACCAGGTCAACATCGAGTACCTGGCCCGCACCGTCATGACCCGCGAAGTCGACGGCGTCCTGCGTGCCTACCCGGACACCTGCGTCGGCACCGACTCCCACACCACCATGGTCAACGGCCTGGGCGTGCTCGGCTGGGGCGTTGGCGGCATTGAGGCCGAAGCAGCAATGCTCGGCCAGCCCGTCTCCATGCTGATCCCGCGCGTCGTCGGCTTCAAGCTGACCGGTGAGATCCCCGCCGGAGCAACGGCCACCGACGTCGTCCTGACGATCACCGAAATGCTGCGCAAGCACGGTGTGGTCGGCAAGTTCGTCGAGTTCTACGGTGAAGGCGTCGGCGCTGTTCCCCTCGCCAACCGCGCCACCATCGGCAACATGAGCCCCGAGTTCGGTTCCACTGCGGCGATCTTCCCGATCGACGACGTGACGCTGGAATACCTGCGCCTCACCGGCCGGTCCGAGGAGAACGTAGACCTCGTTGAGGCCTACGCCAAGGAACAGGGCCTCTGGCACGACCCGTCCAAGGAAATCAAGTACTCCGAGTACCTGGAACTGGACCTGTCCACCGTGGTTTCCTCCATCGCCGGCCCGAAGCGTCCGCAGGACCGCGTGGAACTGACCAACGCCAAGACGCAGTTCCGCAACGACCTCAAGAACTACGTCCACGAGACCGTAGAGGCCGAGAACGGCACCGTCGACGAGACGCTGGAAGAGACCTTCCCGGCCTCCGACGCCCCCTCGTTCAACGCCAACGCCACCACGGTTGAAGACCATGACCACGACCTGGTTGCCGAGGCGGATGCTCCCGCCCACCGCGCCACCAACTCCGTCCCGGTCACCATGGCCGACGGCCGCAGCTTCGAGCTGGACCACGGTGCGGTAACGATCGCCTCGATCACCTCCTGCACCAACACGTCCAACCCCTCCGTGATGATGGCTGCCGCCGTGCTGGCCCGCAACGCGGTGGACAAGGGCCTGGCGTCCAAGCCGTGGGTCAAGACCTCCGTCGCTCCGGGCTCCAAGGTTGTTACGGACTACTACGAGAAGTCCGGCCTGATCCCGTACCTCGAGAAGCTCGGCTTCTTCGTGGTGGGTTACGGCTGCGCCACCTGCATCGGCAACTCCGGTCCCCTCGAAGAGGAGATCTCCGATGCGATCAACGAAGCCGACCTTGCAGTCACCGCCGTACTTTCCGGCAACCGCAACTTCGAAGGCCGCATCAACCCGGACGTGAAGATGAACTACCTGGCCTCCCCGCCGCTGGTAGTCGCCTACGCCCTGGCCGGCACCATGGACTTCGACTTCGAGAATGACCCGCTGGGCCAGGACGAAGCTGGCAACGACATCTTCCTGAAGGACATCTGGCCGAACCCGGTCGAGGTCCAGCAGATCATCGATGCCTCCATCGACAAGAAGATGTTCAGCGACAGCTACGACACCATCTTCGAAGGCGACGACCGCTGGAAGTCCCTGCCCACCCCCGAAGGTGCAACCTTCGAGTGGGACATGGAGTCCACGTACGTCCGGAAGCCCCCGTACTTCGAGGGCATGAAGGCCGAGCCGGAGCCCGTCTCCAACATTGAAGGCGCACGCGTGCTGCTGAAGCTGGGCGATTCGGTCACCACCGACCACATCTCCCCGGCCGGTTCCTTCAAGTCCGACACCCCGGCAGGCAAGTACCTGCTGGAACACGGTGTGGCCCGCAAGGACTTCAACTCCTACGGCTCGCGCCGTGGCAACCACGAAGTCATGATCCGCGGCACCTTCGCCAACATCCGCATCAAGAACCAGCTGCTCGACGGCGTTGAAGGCGGTTTCACCCGTGACTTCAGCCAGGCCGATGCACCGCAGGCTGCCGTTTACGATGCCGCGATGAACTACCAGGCCGCCGGCACCCCGCTGGTAGTCCTGGCCGGCAAGGAATACGGATCCGGTTCCTCGCGTGACTGGGCCGCCAAGGGCACCGCACTGCTCGGCGTCAAGGCCGTAGTTGCCGAGAGCTACGAGCGTATCCACCGCTCCAACCTCATCGGCATGGGCGTCCTTCCCCTGCAGTACCCGGCCGGCGTCAATGCCGAGTCCCTGGGCCTGACCGGTACGGAAACCTTCTCGGTTGAAGGTGTCACCGAACTGAACAACGGGACCACGCCCAAGACCGTAAAGGTCACGGCCACCCCCGAAAACGGCGAAGCCATCACGTTCGACGCGGTTCTCCGCATCGACACTCCGGGTGAAGCCGACTACTACCGCAACGGCGGCATCCTGCAGTACGTACTGCGCCAGATCTCCGCTAAGTAGCAGTAAACGCACCACGTTCAGGGCCCCGTTTCCCCGATCCGTCCAAAGGGCGGTGGAGGGAAACGGGGCCCTGAAGCGTTGGGTAGGAACCGCGGAGCGCACGCCGCGCGTTAGAGTTAATCCATTGCGACGGTGTGCAGTGCCGCCGATACGACTCAAGGGAGGCACCCCTGTTGGGACTTCTGGAAACAATCCGGGATCCTCGGGACCTCGGCAGGCTTTCGCTGACACAGCTGAAGCGGCTTGCTGAGGAGATCCGATCATTCCTGATCACTAACGTCGCGCAGACCGGCGGGCACCTCGGGCCGAACCTGGGCGTGGTGGAACTGACCATGGGCATCCACCGGGTCTTTGATTCGCCGCGGGACAGCATTGTCTTTGACACCGGGCACCAGTCCTACGTGCATAAGATCCTCACCGGGCGCCAGGACTTCGCCACGCTGCGCCAGCAGGGCGGCATGTCCGGCTATCCGTCGCGTGCCGAGTCGGTCCACGACATCGTGGAAAGCTCCCATGCCTCCTCCTCCCTGTCCTGGGCGGACGGCATCTCCCGTGCCCGGCAGCTCAGCGGCGAAGGCGATCGCTACACCGTGGTCATGGTGGGCGACGGCGCGCTTACCGGCGGCATGGCCTGGGAGGCCCTCAACAACATTGCCGCGGACCAGCGCCGCCGCGTGGTGATTGTGGTCAACGACAACGGCCGCTCCTACGCCCCGACCATCGGCGGCCTTGCCGACTACCTGGCGTCCCTGCGTCCGACCATCGACGCCGTCCGCACCCATCACGCCTACGAAAACACCCTGGACTGGTCGCGGAAGCGCCTGCAGCAGGGCGGCCCTGCGGGTCGGTTCGCCTACCGCAGCCTGCACGCCGCGAAGAAGGGAATCAAGGACTGGTGGTCCCCCCAGGGCCTCTTCGAGGACCTCGGCATGAAATATGTGGGACCGATCGACGGCCACGACCTCGACGCCGTCGAACGCGCCCTCTACAAAGCGAAAAACTACGCCGGCCCCGTCATTGTGCACGCCATGACCGAGAAGGGACGCGGCTACGCTCCGGCGCGCGCGCACGAAGCAGACCAGTTCCACGCCGTCGGGATCATCGACCCGGAAACAGGCGCCCCCGTGGAACCGGGCGGCAAGGAATCCTGGACGTCCGTTTTCGCCACCGAGATCGCGGAGATCGCCGACGAACGTGCGGACATCGTGGGGATCACCGGTGCCATGCTCATCCCGGTCGGCCTGCACCGGTTTGCCGAGCGGCATCCGGACCGGGTGTTCGACGTCGGCATCGCCGAACAGCACGCCCTCACGTCCGCCGCAGGCATGGCCTTCGGCGGACTGCACCCGGTGGTGGCGCTGTACGCCACCTTCCTGAACCGTGCCTTCGACCAGCTGCTGATGGACGTCGCCCTGCACAAGGCCGGGGTGACCATCGTCCTGGACCGGGCCGGCGTCACCGGGCCGGACGGCGCCAGCCACCACGGCATGTGGGACATGTCCATGCTGCAGATCGTCCCCGGGCTGCACCTGGCCGCGCCGCGCGACGCCACCCGGCTGAAGGAGGAGCTGCGCGAAGCCGTGGCCATCTCCAACGCCCCCAGCGTGGTGCGCTTCTCCAAGGGCACCGTGGGAAGCGACATCGACGCCGTGGAGCGGACCTCCGACGGTGTGGACATCCTGGCCCGGCGCCCCACCGAAGACAGCTCCAATGACGTTTTGATTGTCAGCGTGGGCGCCATGGCGGGCATGGCCCTCGACGTCGCCGAGAGGCTCGGCGCGCAGGGCATCAGTTCCACCGTCGTGGATCCGCGCTGGGTGCTGCCCGTGCCGCAGTCCATCATCCGCATTGCGGCCGACCACCGGATTGTCATCGTGATCGAAGACGGCGTCCGGGCCGGCGGCGTGGGCTCGCGGATCCGGCAGGAAATGCGGGCCGCGGGCGTGGACACCGCGTTGAACGAGGTTGGACTGCCGGCCGAGTTCCTGGACCACGGCAGCCGCAGCGAGGTGCTGGAGCGGGTCGGGCTGACCGCCCGGCAGATTGCCAACGACGTCGTCGCCCAGGTCCTTGGCACGAAGGTGCCGTTTGCCCGGCCGCTGCCGGGCTCCGAAATGCCGACGGGGCAGGTACCGAAGATCCAGTAGCCGCGCAGGGTCCGGCGTGGCCGGACCACTCTGAAGGGGTGTAAGCCATGGCGGATAACGTTCCTGCCCTTGCCGTTACGGGAGCCACCGGTGCCTTGGGCGGAGCGGTTGCCCGGTTGCTCGCAGAAGCAGGTGTCCGGCAGCGGCTGCTTGCGCGGCGCACCGCCCGCCTGCCCGAGCTGCCGGATACCCCCGTCTTCGCGGCCTCCTACATGGATAGGCCACAGGCGGTAAGTGCCCTGCGCGGCGTGCACACCCTGTTTATGGTGTCGGCCGCTGAAAGCCCGCACCGGGTGGAGGATCACTGCACCTTTGTGGACGCGGCCGTCGACGCCGGCGTGGAGCACATCGTGTACACGTCCTTCATGGGTGCGGCGCCCGACGCCGTCTTCACGCTGGCCCGTGACCATGCCGCCACCGAGGAGTACATCGCGTCCCGGCAGGGCCTGGAGCACACGTTCCTGCGCGACTGCCTCTACCAGGACGTACTTCCCACCTTTGTCCACCCCGACGGCGTCATCCGCGGCCCGGCGGGAGAAGGGCGTTTCGCCCCGGTGGCGCGGAGGGACATTGCCCGCACCGCCGTGAAGATCCTGCTGTCGCCGGGGCAGCACCGGAACCGCACCTACACCCTGACCGGTCCTGATGAGCTGAGCATGGAGGATGTTGCCGGCATCCTGGCCCGGGTCACCGGAAGCCCCGTGAGCTACCAGGCGGAAACCTACGACGAGGCCATGGCCTCCCGAATGAAGGCAGGGGCCGCCCGATGGCAGGCGGAGGCGTGGACCAGCAGCTACCGGGCTATTGCTGAGGGCCAGCTGGCGCCGGCCAGCCCGGACATCGAACAGCTCACCGGTATTGCCCCAGTGGGGTTCGAGGATTACCTGCAGCAAACCCGTAAGTGATCACCGCATGGGAGTGCCCGACGAGGCCCGCAGGGGATAGGGTCGAATGTATGGAACACCGCATGCCCTCGGACGTCCCACGCTTTCTCGCTGAATGCACTGTGGGCGATCTGGATGACGAAACAACACCGGTAGCCGACCTGTACGGCATGTACATTATCTGGAGCGAGCAGCAGGGGACCGAGCCGCTGGCAGTTCAGGCGTTTTCCGCCGCCGTCCAGGAAGAGGGCATCGAGGCCGAGCGCCGGCGCAGCGAGCAGGTCTACACCGGACTGCTTCCCACCGGAGCCATTCCCATCCAGTACATCCTGGAAACGGATAAGGCCCCGGGTCCCAACAACAGCCTGGACACCTTCCTGGGCTAGCGCATTCTGCTGCCGGTCCGGGACTTTGCTGCCGGTTTGGGAAAAGCCTCCGCTGCGCAGCGGCAGGGATTTCCCAAACCGTAGGGTTTTTCCCAAACCGCAGCGATTCGGTTGCCGTGAATTCCGGCTGGAGCCCGAATCCCTGCATTCTGTCCGTTTCCCTACGGTTTGTCCGGGGTTCCCGCGCCGCGCGGAGCAGGGATCCGGACAAACCGCAGGGTTTCCCCCAAACCGCAGCGATTCAAGGGTCCGCACAAGGAGAGCGGTTCACGGGGGTAGCGTAGCTTCCATGACTTCTTACAACAGACTCGGAAATTCCGGCCTGACCGTCTCCACGGTCGGACTGGGCTGCAACAACCTGGGCCGTCCGGGGACGCCCACCGAATCGCAGGAGGGCACCGACGCCGTCGTCAACGCCGCCGTCGACGCCGGCATCACCCTGTTCGACGTTGCGGATGCCTACGGGCGTACCCCGGGGCTCAGCGAGGAAATGCTGGGCAAGGCGCTGGGCAACCGCCGCGACGACGTGGTGGTAGCCACCAAATTCGGCATGGATATGAAGGGCGTCAACGGCGCAGACTTCGGTGCCCGGGGATCCCGCCGCTACATCGTCAAGGCTGCGGAGGCTTCCCTGCGCCGCCTGAACACGGACTGGATTGACCTCTACCAGTTCCACACGCCGGACCCGCTGACTCCCATCGAGGAGACCCTCGCGGCCCTGGATGATCTGGTGACCAGCGGCAAGGTCCGGTACATCGGACACTCCAACCGAGCGGGCTGGCAGATTGCCGAAGCGGAGTTTGTGGCCCGGATGGGCGGCTTCACGCCGTTCATTTCCTCGCAGAACCATTACAACCTGCTGGACCGCCGGGCCGAGCTGGAGGTCACTCCGGCCGCCGAAGCCTACGGACTGGGCGTGCTGCCCTACTTCCCGCTGGCCAACGGCCTCCTCACGGGCAAGTACAGCAGCGGCAAGGCTCCCGAAGGCAGCCGGCTGACGCACTCCCGGACCAACCTCCTCGAGAACGCGGACTTCGAGCAGCTTGGCGAGTTTGGCCGGTTCGCGGCCGAGCGCGGCCTTACCGAGGTCCAGGTGGCCTTCTCCTGGCTTGCCGCACAGCCGTCCGTGGCCTCAGTGATTGCCGGTGCCACCAAGGTGGAGCAGGTGCAGCAGAATGCCGACGCCGTTTCCTGGGTCCCGTCCGAGAAGGACCTGGAAGAGCTGGACCGGATCTTCCCGCGGACGCCGAAGGTTGCTTTGTTCTAGGTTCCGCTCGTCACCTTGGAGGGTCCGGTGGGTCCGGAACGGCGGCAACGAAAATCCCTTGCTCGCTTCAGCTCGCCGGGATTATTAAAGCCGCCTAACCCGGACCCACCAGCTCCTCCGGGCAAAACCGAGGCGCAGGGGAGGTACCCGAAAGCCGCTGGGACTGTTCGATGGCGTCTATGCCGATGGACCAGGTAATCCAGAGGGCCAGCGCTGCTGCCGCAAGGAGTACCAGGGACGGGGCGAGCCGTTCCTGTTGCCAGGGGCGGAGGACCAGGGCGAGCACGGCTGCTGTGGCCGCGGTAGCCGGGGGTACCAGAGAAACTGCCAATACCCATTGGCGCCTCGGCACCTGGTGGCGGTAGAAGCAGGCGCTGTGATCGGGATCCATTTCGAATTCATAACCGAACGCCGCGACTGTAGAAAAACCCGTCAGCATCAGGCAGATAACACCGACCGTCAGTAACGTCCCGGCGTTCATGCGTGTGCTCACGCGCAATAGTCAAACATACGAGCGAAGATTTGCCGCTCTGTTGGGACGCAATCCTGAGTGGGCCGGTGGGGTGATGGGTTCATTCCGGCTTGGTTGCTTTGCCGTCGAGCCAGAGGGTGTCGGAGTTGTCCCGGTGCGTTCCCGTGGTGCCGACATGTTTCTGATCTATGGAGGCGCCGTTCTTAATGACGTGGACGAGTGCCATCCCGTGTCCGCGTCCGATTCCATAGTCGGTCTTGAGCCATTCGAGGATCTCCCCGGCCTTGACCTTCCCGCCGCTGAACCCTTTCGTTGCGGCGATATCCATAAACTGGCGGGGCGTTAATCCTGTTTTTTCTTCAACGGCGTCGAGGTAGGCCTGGAAAGACATGGTTGTTCTCCTAAATCCTGAGCTGACTTTGCGGATTCGCGGGATCGCTAGCCGCCGGTCTCTTCCCGGCGTTCCTGCCGGTAACCCTCACGCTGATGTAGGACGAAGCTTGCCAGCAGCCTGATGAAAGCAGCGCCCAGTACCAGGAAAAGACCTATCAATAGCCAATTCCACGGCTCGTCGAACGGTAGGAGAAGAACCAGCCACAACGAGACGCAAGCACTGAGCATGAACACGACCATTCGCTTTGTACGCGTCTGCGGCCATGCTGGGCCCTGACTCATGCAGGGAGGCTAGCGCGGCAGCTGCCCGCTGACCAGACCCGAATGAAATGTACCGGGACAGGAACGCAAAAGCGCCGGACGGACCGGGTTAGGCGGCTTTAATAATCCTTGCGAGCTCTGCGAGCAGGGATTTTCGTTGCCGCCGTTCCGGTCCGCCCGGCGCGGGCGATACCTTGGGCTACAGACTAAGCAGCCACAGCCGCCCCATGGAACTTCTTGCCGTTCACGCGCTCGGAAGCCCCGACGCGGTCCAGGTACGGCGTGATGCCGCCCAGGTGCATTGGCCAGCCGGCACCGAGGATCATGCACAGGTCGATGTCTTCCGGAGCTGCCACAACGCCCTCTTCGAGCATGAGCCCGATTTCCTCGGCCAGGGCATCCTGCGTGCGGCGCAGGACTTCCTCGGAGGTGGAAGGCGTGGTGCCGAAGTCCAGCATCGCCAGGGTTTCCTCGGGGATGTAGGCCTTGCCGTCCTCGTCCTTCTGCCACAGGGACTTGATGCCGGCGTCGATGAGCTTCTGCGAGTTCTTCGAGAGCCAGAAGCGCTCACCGAAGGCCGAGTGCAGTGATTCCTGCACATGCTGTCCCACCGGCAGGCCCACGAGGGCGAGCAGGGTGAACGGAGACATCGGCAGGCCCATCGGACGCAGCGCATTGTCTGCGGTGGCGGCGTCGGTTCCCTCGTCAAAGACCATGGTGATCTCGCCGAACATGCGGCCCAGGATGCGGTTCACCACGAAGGCGGCGGCATCCTTGACCAGCACGGCGGTCTTCTTCAACTGCTTGGCGAGGACAAAGGCGGTGGCCAGCACGGCGTCGTCGGTCTTGGGAGCGCGCACGATTTCCAGCAGCGGCATAACGGCGACCGGGTTGAAGAAGTGGAAGCCCACTACCCGCTCCGGGTGCTGCAGGTCCGCGGCCATTTCCGTCACGGAGAGCGAGGAGGTGTTGGTAGCCAGGATGCATTCGGGGGAGACCACGGCCTCCACCTCGGCGAACACCTGCTTCTTCACGGAGAGTTCCTCGAAGACGGCCTCGATGACGAAGTCGGCGTCCGAGAACGCCTCCTTCGAGACCGAACCGGTGACCAGGCCCTTGGTGCGGTTGGCGGCGTCGGGGGAGATGCGCTTCTTGGCCAGGAGCTTGTCCACCTCGGCGTGCACGTAGCCCACGCCCTTGTCCACGCGCGCCTGGTCGATGTCCGTCATCACCACGGGCACCTTGAGCTGCCGGGCGAAGAGCAGGGCGAGCTGGCTGGCCATCAGGCCGGCGCCGACCACGCCCACCTTGGTGACCGGGCGGGCCAGCTTCTTGTCCGGCGCGCCGGCGGGGCGCTTGCCGCGCTTCTGGACCAGGTCCAGGAAGGCGTAGACCGTGGAGCGGAACTGCGGGGTCTGCATGAGCTCGGCCAAGGCATTGCACTCGGCCTCCCGGGATTCCTCGCGGGTCCAGGTCTTGCCGGCTTCAAGCAGGTCCAGGACCAGGGCCGGGGCGGGGGCCGCGTTGGAGGTCTTGGCCTCCACAAACGCACGTCCCTTGGCGACGGCGGCGTCCCAGGCTTCGCCGGCGTCGGCGGGTTCGACGGCGTTGGGCCGGGAAACCTGCTCTTCGCCGCTGATCACGCGGGAGGCCCAGGCCAGGGACTGCTCCAGGAAGTCCGCCGGCTCGAACAGGGCATCGGCGATGCCCAGCTTGTAAGCGGCAGCCCCGGAGAGGGTGCGGTTGTTGCTGAGCGGGTTCTCGATCATCACCTTCACGGCGTTCTCGGGTCCGATCAGGCGCGGCAGCAGGTACACGCCGCCCCAGCCCGGAACCAGGCCGATGAAGGCCTCCGGCAGCGACAGTGCGCCGGCACCGGTGGAGACCGTGCGGTAATCCGACTGCAGGGCGATCTCCAGGCCGCCGCCGAGGGCAACGCCGTTGATGAAGGCGAAGCTGGGCACGCCCAGGTTGCCGAGCTTGGCGTAGACATCGTGGCCCAGGTGGGCCATCGCGGCGCCGTCTTCGTATTCGGAGATGGACTTCACGGCGGAAAGGTCGGCGCCGGCGACGAGGTAGAACGGCTTGCCGGTGACGCCGACGCCGACAATCTCGCCCTTGTCCGCACGGGCCTTGAGCTCGTCGAGCTTTTCGCCCAGCTCCAGGAGCGTGTTCGGGCCGAGCGTGGTGGGACGTGAGTGGTCGACGTCGTTGTCCAGGGTGATCAGGGCGAAGGTGCCCTGGTTGCCCGGCAGCTGGATGTCGGAGACGTACGAGTGGGTGATGACCTCGGTGGGGAAGAGTCCCGCGAGGCGCTGGTAGTCAGGAGCAGACATTACTTCGTGGCCTCCGTGGAATCGGTGTTGTAGTCGGGGTGGTTCGGGTTTTCCCAGATCACGGTGGCGCCCATGCCCAGGCCGATGCACATGGTCGTCATGCCGTAACGCACGCTCGGGTCTTCCTCGAACTGGCGGGCCAGCTGGTTCATCAGACGGACGCCAGAGGAGGCCAGCGGGTGGCCGACGGCGATGGCGCCGCCGTAGCGGTTCACGCGGGGATCGTCGTCGGCGATGCCGAAGTGGTCCAGGAAGGCCAGGACCTGGATGGCGAAGGCCTCGTTGATCTCAAACAGGCCGATGTCCTCGATGGACAGGCCGGTCTGCTCCAGCACCTTTTCGGTGGCGGGGACCGGGCCGTAGCCCATGACCTCGGGCTCGACGCCGGCGAAGGCGTAGCCGACCAGGCGCATTTTGACGCCCAACCCAAGTTCCTCGGCCGCTTCGGCGGAGGCCAGCAGGGCGGTGGTGGCGCCGTCGTTCAGGCCGGCGGCGTTGCCGGCGGTGACCCGGCCGTGGGCGCGGAAGGGGGTCCGCAGCTGGGCGAGGTCTTCAACGGTGGTGCCCGGCCGCGGCGGTTCGTCCACGGTGTTCAGCGTCCAGCCGGAGCCGGGCTTCTTCGTGGCGACGGGGACCAGGTCCGGCTGAATGGCGTTATCGGCGTAGGCCTTGGCCAGCTTCTCCTGGCTGGCGGCGGCGTACGCGTCGGTGCGGTCCTTGGTGATGTGGGGGAAGCGGTCATGCAGGTTTTCCGCGGTGTTGCCCATGTTCAGGGCGGCCGGGTCCACCAGCCGCTCGGTCATGAAGCGGGGGTTCGGATCAGCGTCCTTGCCCATCGGGTGGTTGCCCATGTGCTCCACGCCGCCGGCGATGACGACGTCGTAGGCGCCGAAGCCGATGCCGGACGCGGTGGTGGTCACGGCCGTCATGGCGCCGGCGCACATGCGGTCAATGGCGAAGCCCGGGACAGTGCGCGGCAGGCCGGCCAGCAGCGCGGCGGTGCGCCCGATGGTCATGCCCTGATCGCCGGACTGGGTGGTGGCTGCAATGGCAACCTCGTCAATGCGTTCCGGAGGAAGGGAGGGATTGCGGCGCATCAGTTCGCGGATGCACTTGACCACCAGGTCGTCAGCCCGCATGCCGGCGTAGATGCCTTTTTCGCCTGCTTTGCCGAACGGGGTCCGCACTCCGTCAACGAAAACTACGTCCCTGATCTGCCGTGATCGGCTTTGTGGGCTCACGTACTTACTCCTCTTTGAGATATGAAACGGAACAACGTCCGAGTCGATGTTACTCGTGAGTAACATAGGCCGCAAGGACATCGACGGACAGCCGTGGACTGATCCGCTATGGCGTGGATCACGCCGGTTCCGAATCGACCCTACCCACATACCGGCGTTCGACAAACCCGTGGTCCGGCCGGGATTCCGGCGCACCGGGCAGTAACGGAACAGGTGACACGGGGGAGCAGGGCTATGCGCGTCCGGCCGCCTGGCCCGGGGAGCCCCCGCGACGTGAGGCCAAAACCTGGGCAACCGCTGATCCGGCCGCTGATGCGACCCAGAGGATGAGAGCCGAAAGGATCCAGTTGCCAATCCCGGTGTTGCTGACTCCCGCCGGGATAGCACCGGCTATAACCAATGCCAACAGGGCAGCAACGAGCCCCGTCCCGCCGAGGAAAGCAGGCGCGTAGCGCTTTGCCGCCCAGTTGGTCAGCGGTGTCATAACGGCCTGGGCGAGCACCACCACCAGTACCGTCGTGACGAATCCGGGCCACTGGACGCGGAACCCGGGCACCCACCACATACTCAGCAGAAGGGCTGCGCTTGCCGCAAGTATCTGCAGCAGGCAGGTCATCAGCAGATTTTTCACGAGGCCGGGGTCAGGCGGAAAGCGCCATGGACTTCAGCCGGTCAAACTCGGACTCGGTGATGCTCCCGTCGGCAAGGAGGCTGCGCGCGGACTCAATCTGCTGGGCGGGGGAAGCTGTTCCGGCGACCCGCCGTACATAGCTGTCGGTTGCCTCCGCCTCCTCCCGGGCCCGGGTCTCACTCCGCTCAGCCATACCTCCGCCCCGGGCGATGATGTACACCAGCGCCGTAACAAAGGGGGCGACGAACAGAAAGAAAATCCAGGCCGCCTTGGCGAAACCGCCAAGTTCCCGGTCCCGGAAAAGGTCCGCCAGGATCTGGAACAGCAGGATTAGATAGGCCACGAAAAAGAACGCCACAACGATGCTCCATATGGATTCCCAGAAGCTCATGTCAATCTCCTTTGATAATTCCCCCGGGGGTGCGTGGCCTGCCCGCCGTACGTGGCCATGTATATGTCGAAGTGCAGCCGGGGAGCCCGCTGGTGTCCTCATTTTCCTCCCGGCGGACGCCGGTTGGAAGGTGTCCCGCTAACGGCGCTGGTAGGTTGTGCGCATGGAGTCCATAGCTGATCCAGCCTTGGCTGCCTGGTTGGATGGGATACGTACCGGCGAAAGCGTGCAGCCGTCACTCGAAACCATCCGTTTGCTGCGGAAGGACCGTGCCCGGCCGCCCGGCCCGGAACTTGCCCGCGTCACCGACGTCACCATCCCCGGAAGGCTCGCGCTTCGGGCCCGGCTGTACCGCTCTTCTGCCGGAATCCAGCCACTGACGGTGTTTGTGCACGGCGGCGGGTTCGTGTTCGGCGGGCTCGAGTCACACGACAGGCTCTGCCGCCGCCTCGCACTGTTGGCCAACACTGCGGTACTGGCGGTGGACTACCGGCTCGCCCCCGAGCATGCCGCGCCGGCGGCGGTGGATGACGTAGTGCGTGCCCTGGCGTGGGTTGCGGACGGTCCGGGGGAACTGGGGCCCGTCCGTCCCGGCGTCGGGCTGGCCGGTGACAGCGCCGGCGGCCTGATTGCTTTCCTGGCCGCAGACAGGCTGGCCGGTAACGCGTTGCAGCCTCAGTTGCTCCTGCTGGCCTATCCCAACGCCGACCTGGCCCTGGGCCTGCCCAGTGCCCGCGAAAAGGCTGAGGGATGGGGTCTGTCGGTGCGGGATCTGACGTTTTTCATTTCTCAGTGGGTGCCGGCGGCGTCCCCGGAGATGTTTGCCGAGTACAGTCCGTTGGCTGTCGCCGCTGTCGCCGTTGCCAGTGGACGGCGGTCGACGTCCGTGCGGACTCTGCTGGCTACTGCAGAGCACGATCCGCTGCGGGATGAGGGGCAACTGCTGGCTGAAACCCTGGTGCGCGGTGGAACCGACGTGGACTATGTGGCCCACCCCGGTTTGGTGCACGGCTTCCTGACCCTGGACACCGTGTCGCCGGCCGCCCGGCAGGCGGGTGATGCCCTGCTGCGGCGTTACGGGACGGCGCTGCGGCGCGTCAGTGACGCCAAGGGGTAAGAACGTTCCGATCCGGCGCTCACGCTCTAGGCGGAAAGCATGCTGATCATTTAGTCCCGGGGGCAGGGGCTCGGTAACCTGTTGATGATGAGTAGCGCGAAAACTTCCCCGGAATCTGCCCCTAATCTGCATGCCAGCGGCATGGTGCGCGTGCGCGGAGCGCAGGAGAACAACCTGCGCAACGTCGACGTCGACATCCCGCGCGACGCGATTGTCGCCTTCACCGGGGTTTCGGGTTCGGGTAAATCTTCCCTGGCCTTCGGCACCATCTACGCCGAGGCTCAGCGGCGCTACTTCGAGTCGGTGGCCCCCTACGCGCGCCGCCTGCTCTCGCAGGGGCACAACCCCAAGGTGGAGGAAATTGCCGGGCTGCCGCCCGCCGTCGCCCTGCAGCAGCGCCGCGGAGCCCCCAGTTCGCGCTCCACCGTCGGCACCCTCACCACGCTCTCCAACTCGATGCGTATGCTCTACTCCCGCGGCGGCACCTATCCGGCAAACGCCGAACCAGGCAGCCTCGACTCTGATGCCTTCTCGCCCAACACCGCCGCCGGTGCCTGCCGGGAGTGCTCCGGACTGGGCATTGCGCATACCGTCACCGAGGAGTCCCTGGTACCGGATCCCAGCCTCAGCATCCGGGACGGCGCGATTGCCGCCTGGCCGGGTGCCTGGCAGGGCAAGAACCTGCGTGACATCCTCATCCAGCTCGGCTACGACGTCGACGTGCCCTGGAAGAAGCTGCCGAAGAAGGACCGTGACTGGATCCTGTTCACTGAAGAACAGCCGGTAGTCATGATCACCCCGCAGCGCGACCGCGTAGCCAAACCGTACAAGGGGCGGTTCTGGAGCGCCAAGAGCTACGTGATGCACACCCTCGCGGATTCCGGCAGCGCCCAGATGCGCGAACGGGTCCTGGCCTACATGGTGTCCGGTCCCTGCCCGGTCTGCGGCGGAGCGGGCCTGCGTCCCGAGGCTCTCGCCGTCACGTTCGCCGGCCGGAACATTGCCGAGTTGAACGGCGCCACCCTGGCGGAGCTGGCCGAAATCATCCGGCCGACGGCGGAACTGAAGTCTGCGGGCACCGCCTCCCGTGCGGCGGCCTCCAATGAAGACACTGAAGTTGCGGTAACCATTACACGGGACCTGCTGGGCCGGCTGGAGGTGCTGATCGGCCTGGGCCTCGGCTATCTCAGCCTCTCCCGCGCCACCCCCACCCTTTCACCCGGTGAAATGCAGCGTCTCCGGATCGCCACCCAGCTGCGCTCGGGCCTCTTCGGGGTTATCTATGTCCTGGACGAACCCTCCGCGGGACTGCACCCGGCCGACGCCGAGCCGCTGCTGACCGTGCTGCAGGAACTCAAGGACGCCGGCAACTCCGTGTTCGTCGTTGAGCACAACATGGACGTGGTGCGCAGCGCCGAATGGATTGTGGACGTAGGTCCCCAGGCCGGCGACGGCGGCGGAACCGTGCTCTACAGCGGACCGGTCGAGGGCCTGGCCGAGGTTGAGGAGAGCGCCACCCGTCCGTTCCTGTTCGGGGAAGCCGAAACAGCAAAGCCGGCCCGCCGCACGCCCGACCAGTGGCTGAGCCTGAAGGGAATCACCCGGCATAACCTGCGCGGACTGGACGCCGAGATTCCGCTCGGCGTGTTCACCGCGGTGACCGGCGTCTCCGGCTCCGGTAAATCCACCCTGGTCAGCCAGGTCCTGGCTGAAACGGTGGGCCGGCAGGTGAACGGCGTGCCGACCGAGCCCGAGGACCCGGAGGCTCCCGAAGGACATGATCCCGGGGCCCACGTGCGCAGCATCGCCGGACTGGAGCACCTGGATCGGCTGGTACGGGTGGACCAGCGGCCCATCGGCCGCACCCCGCGCTCCAACCTGGCTACCTACACCGGACTCTTCGATGCGGTGCGGAAGCTTTACGCCGGCACCGACGAAGCCCGCGCCCGCGGCTACAACGCCGGACGCTTCTCCTTCAATGTGGCCGGCGGGCGCTGCGAAACCTGCCAGGGTGAAGGCTTCCTCGCCGTCGAACTGTTGTTCCTGCCCGGCACCTACGGCCCCTGCCCGGTCTGCCGCGGCGCCCGCTACAACGAGGAAACCCTGCAGGTCACCTACCGCGGCAAGAGCATTGCCGACGTCCTGGCGATGCGGGTGGAAACCGCCGCCGAGTTCCTGGCTGACGTTCCGGCGGCAGCCCGGAGCCTGCGGACGCTGCTCGACGTCGGACTGGGCTACCTGCGCCTGGGCCAGCCCGCCACCGAACTCTCCGGCGGCGAAGCGCAGCGGATCAAGCTCGCCACCGAACTGCAGCGCGCCCGCCGCGGCCATACGCTGTTCCTGCTCGACGAGCCGACCACCGGCCTGCACCCGCAGGACGTGCAGCTGCTGCTGCGCCAGCTGAACCGGCTGGTGGACAACGGCAACACCGTGGTGGTGGTGGAGCACTCCATGAACGTGGTCGCCTCCGCGGACTGGGTCATCGACATGGGCCCCTCCGGCGGCGAGGAAGGCGGCCGGATCATCTGCGCCGGCACCGCCGACGACGTCGCCGCGTGCGATGCCAGCCGGACGGCACCCTACCTATCGGCGGCGCTCAAGCTGCTCCCGTAACCTAGGGTGCGGTGCGGAAACGTTCCCAGGCGGACTGGCGGGACATCCCCAGCGACGCGCCGATGACGGCCCAGCTGATGCTCCTGCCGCGGGCCACTGACACCCAGCGCCGAAGATGCTCCTCCACCTGGTCCCGTGCTTCCGCCACCCGGGGGAGCCGTTCCAGCAACTCGTCATTGCTCAACGCCTCCCACGGCGTGGCCGGCAGCGGATCGGGATCCGCCGGGCGAGGGGTTTCCAACAGTTTGAGGGCCCCTTCCGCGCAGTCCCGGCAGATGGCTGCCGTGGGGGCCGCCGCCAATACTCCGGTTTCCTCCCGCGGCCGCAGACAGAACGAACACATGAAGGGCTCGTTTCCCCGGTGATCGCGGTCCGTGCCGCTCAGTTCAGAAGGCATGGCCTCAGTCTAGCCAGCGGTCCATCGAACCTACCCCTTGTGCTGTCAGGTAAGCCCTGACAGTATGTCAGGCATTACCTGACACGATGAGGGGGGAGCCTCGTGGCTACTGAACAACTTCCGGAGCCGGTGACGGCCCGGGCCCGGGGCGGACGCCCCTTCCGCTTCCTCGCCTCCACCGGCGCGGCGGAAGGGTTCGGCGACGCCCTGACCCGCACGGTCCTGCCCATCCTTGCGGTTGCGGTGCTGGGTCTGGGACCGGTATTTGTGGGTATTCTCAACGCCACCGGAATTGCAGCCTTCCTGCTGCTGGGCATGAGCGCCGGAGTAGCCGTGGACCGCATCGGCAAACCGCTGCTTGCGATGGGTTCAGCTTCCCTGCTGCGATGCGGAGTCCTGCTGTTCCTCGCAGCAGGCGCCTGGCAGGGGTGGCTCTCCGGACCCGGGCTGTTCGCTGCGGCCGTGCTGATCGGCATCGCGGACCTCCTTTTCACCACCGCCCATTCCACCGTTGTCCCGGTGGTGTCCGGACCGGAGGGAATGAAGCGGGCCTACTCCCGGCTGGCCATGATCAACCAGGCGACGACGGCCGGCGGCGCTGCGACGGCCGGCGCTGTCCTGGGCCTGGCGGGGATGCCGGTGCTGCTCCTGGCCGGTGCTGCGGCCTATGCCTCGTCCTGGCTGCTTCAACACGGAATCCGGCTGCCTGCGGCTGCGCCTGTTTCCGGGCGGCCCGCACGAGGGCGGGCACGCCGGGGTTTCGCCACGCTGCGGCGCACCCCGGCGCTGCGGGCGTTGACTCTGTCCGCCTGCCTGACGAATGCCGGCGCCATGGTGGGCAACACCGTCCTGCCGGTCTACGTGCTGCGAGACCTGGCTGTCCCGGCGTCGGCCTTTGCTGCACTGGGCGTGCTGTCCGCTCTCGGAGCCGTTTCCGGTGCTGCGGCCGCACCGTACCTCAGCGGCTGGCTGGGGCTGAAAGCGGCCAGGAGCGGTGCCGCCCTGCTGTCGGTGCCCGCCGTCCTGCTGGCGGTGTTCTGTTCCGTTCTCCCCGGTCCGGCGCTGGTGTGGCTAGCGGGCTCCACCCTGGCCTGGGGCTTCCTGGTGGCTCTGTCCGGCGTGGCCGGTGCGGAAGTGCTGCCGCGGACAGTACCGCGGAATGAACTGGCCACGGTGGGTGCTGCGCAACGGACGCTGACCCTCGGCGTGATGCCCGTGGCAGCGCTGCTGGCCGGGCTGGCGGCAGCGGCAGCGGGCACCCTGCCGGTGCTCTGGCTGTGGGCAGCGCTGGCCGGACTGGCCGCGCTGCCGGTCGCCTTCACCAAGTCGCTGGCCGGGTTCCGCTAGAAGGGCCAACCCGGCGTCAAGGACCTAATGACGGGATGACCCCGGACGGCGGAAACGCACATAACTGTAAACAATCAGGGCCAGGCCGATGACACCCGACGCAATGAGCGTTCCACCGGTGACCCACCCGCCGGGCAGCCACCAGGAATCCTGCAGCGGCCACCAATGCGGCACCTGCCGCCAAAGCCCCCAGATCACGCCGGCGGCCATGACTGCCAGGCCGCCGCTGACAGTCGCGACAATCCGCGGCGTGGTCTGCACCCCCTGTGCGGCCGCACGGAAAGCGCGTGCTTTCACCGGATGCAGCCAGCGGTGGGCCCACGCATAGCGCAGGGACAGGACAGCCAGCCCGGCCACCACCATGAGCAGGCCCGGGCCGGGGAGCACCAGGGCGGCCAGGCCCAGGATCACCAGGGACCATCCGGCCACCTCAATGCCGGTGCGGCGCAGCCACGCTGGAATCCGTTCCGTCCTATTCATGGGGCCAGCTTTCCACACCAACCTGCGAGTTGGCCGCGCTGCCGCCCGCAACGACCCACAGGAGGGAACCGGGTATGGGCGGCAGGCGCCGTGGGTGGCAGACTGGGCCGGTGATCGCCCTCCTTTCGGCACCCTCGAACCTTGGCCTCCGCCCGCCGCAGACGGGCAGCGTACCCGGCTGTGCCAAGGCTCCGGAGGCATTGCGCGAGGCAGGGTTGTTCCGCAGCTTCCTGGACGCCGGCAGCATCGACGCCGGCGTGGTGCTCAGCGGCCGGTACGCCGCCGACTGGGTGCCGGGAGAGGGCCGGGTGCGGAACCAGGAAGCGCTGGTTGATCATGCAAGGCGCTTAGCGGACCGGCTGGGAGCGCTGCTCGACGACGGCGGCTCACCGCTGGTCCTGGGCGGGGACTGCAGCATCCTTTTGGGCGCCGGCCTCGCCCTTGCCCGCCGCGGCCGCTTCGGCCTGGTCCATGTTGACGGCCACACCGATTTTCGGCATCCGGGCAACAGCAGCGTCTGCGCGAGCGTGGGCGGCGAAGATCTGGCCGCCGCCGTCGGCCTGCACTGGCCCCGGCTCGCGGACCTCGACGGCTATGGACCCTACTTCGCCCCTTCCGACACAGTGCACATCGGCTGCCGGGACAACGATGAGGAACTCCACGAGGCAACTGCCCTGCTGGGAGCCACCATGCCGACAAGCCACGTCCGCAGCGCTGGTCCGGCGGCGGCAGCGGACCGGGCCGTAGCTGTTGCCGGCCGCGGCAGCAACGGATACTGGCTGCACATCGACGTGGACGTCCTGGACCCGGCCTACCTGCCGGCAGTCGACAGTCCCGATCCCGGCGGCCTCACCCCGGAGGAGCTGACCGAGCTGCTGCAGGCATTGGCCCCCGGGGCCGTGGGCGCAGAAGTAACCATCTTCGATCCGGACCTGGATCCGGACGGTGCCTACGCCCGCCTGCTGGCCGAAGTCCTTGCCGCAGGACTCCGGGACCTGGGCGCTGCCTCCGGGAATTAGCCGGCTGACGCTCCAGAGGCGACGCGCGGGGGGTATGCGCTTAACGCAGTGACCGGGAACACGGCGGCTACCCTGAAGTGTGCTTAGCGAACCTTTTCCCGCCACACAGCTGCTGCACGGTGTCCGGCTTCGGGTCGCGGACTTGTCCGACGCCGATGCGCTCGCCGCCGCCTACGACCGGAACCGGGCCTACTTGGCGCCCTGGGAACCGCTCCGGGAGGATTCGTTCTTCACTCCTGCAGGCCAACGCTCGGTCATCCGGTCAAAGCTGGTCCAGCATGCCGCGGGAACGGAGGTTCCCTGGGTCCTGGTTCATCAGGAGCGGATCATCGGGACCATCACCCTCACCGGGATCGTCGGCGGTCCCTTCCAGTCGGCCAACCTCGGCTACTGGGTTGACGGCGACTACGCCGGACGGGGGATCGGCACAGCAGCGGTGGCGGCAGTCGTCGAATTGGGTCGAAGCCAGCTCGGGCTGCACCGGATCCAGGCGGCAACCCTGCTGGAGAACGCTGCGTCGCAGAGAGTCCTGGACCGCTCCGGGTTTGAGCGGATCGGCATGGCACCGGACTACCTGCGAATTGCCGGAGAGTGGCAGGACCATCTGCTCTTCCAGCGGATCCTTTAAGGGGGAGCGATGCGAGGTAACCTGCGGGCCGCCCTGATCACCACGGAGCGCTTCACGCTGGAGCCTTTGGGTGTGCACCACGCGGCGGAAATGGCGAAGGCGTTAGCCGGCACAGCCATCTACAAGTACATCGGCGGTCAGGCACCGACAGCTGAGGAGCTGGAGAAGCGGTATGCCGCCCAATCGGTGGGATCCTCGCCGGACGGCCGTCAGACCTGGCTCAACTGGATTATCCGTGAACAGGGCAGAAGCATCGGATTTGTCCAGGCCACGGTGGAAGCGGACGGGCCGACGTCGGACGTTGCGTGGGTGGTGGGTGAGGAGTTCCAGGGCCGGGGTGCTGCCACCGAGGCCGCCCGAGCCATGGCCGCCTGGCTGCGGCACCACCAACCATCGGTCCGGATCACGGCTTCCATCCATCCGGAGAACACTGCCTCAGCCTCTGTCGCCCGCCACCTGGGCCTCACCCCGACCGGCCATTTCGATGAGGACGGCGAAGAACAATGGGATGACTCCCTCCTAACGGCTTAAGGACGTAGCACCAACGAAACGGCAGGGCCTCGAAGCGTATCGAGGCCCTGCCTTTTCGATCGTGCGGTGACGCTGCCGGGTTAGCCGTAGGGTCTGGCGGAGGCGGCTTTAATATTCCAAGCGAGCTCTGCGAGCTTTGGAATTTCGTTGCCGCCGGAGTCAGGCCCGTAGGCGGGCCAAGCCGCTGGAACCAGCCAGGGGTGAACTAGTTCACCCGCACCGTCATCATGCCTTTCGGATTACTGTTCACGACGGTGATCTTCGTGCCCGTTCCGGCCACCACCACGCTTGCCTGCGGGTTCGCCGGATCGTAGTAGGCGTTCGGATTGGTGTCATCGAATACCGGAACGCCGGGACGGGACGGTGCCTGCAGAGTGGTCATCACGGTGGCGGTTTCCCGGTGCAGGAGGATCGGGTCGGTGGCTTCCTTGCCGAAGGTGGCATCGAAGCTCTGGATGCGGTTGCGGGCGATGGTGCCGTCGGACCACCGCAGGGTCTGCGGATGCGCATCAACCGGAAGGATCAGACCCGCACCCGGGTGCTGGCGGGTGTTGTTGTTCCGCTGTCCGGCGTTCCAGTAGGTGACCAGCAGGCCGTCCTGGTACGGGTAGTGCTCCACCCGGTCCGGGGCGCTGACGGCCCAGCCGAAGTTGTACGGTCCGGTCCGCAGTGTGTCGTCATAACCCATGTACTGCCGGTTTTCGGCAATGTAGTAACGGCCGTTTCCGGCGGCATCCCGGGGCAGCGTAACCACCAGGGCCTGCTGTTTCTTGGTTGCGTGGAAGGCCGGGCCGAGTTTGTGGGTGGACTTTGTGCCGGCGGCCGCGGTGTCGTAGTCCAGCCAGCCGAGCTGCAGCTTTTCCCAGGCCCCCATGTGGTTCGGCGTGGTGCCGATGGTTCCGTCGCCGTGGCCCAGCCAGGAACCGGAGCTCATGAGCGTCCAGAATCCGGTGCTGTTTTCGCCGCCGCTGGTGTCGTAGAGATCCGGAAGGCCGAGGTCATGGGCGTACTCGTGTGCAAACACGCCGAGGCCGCCGTTTTCCGGTTCCGTGGTGTAGTCGCGGATCCAGACCTTGGAATCGCCGATCCGGATACCTCCGAACGGGTTGGTCGCGGGTCCCTGCGTGCCGGCGCCGGCCTGGCCCACTGACCAGCGGTGTGACCAGATGGTCGACGTCGGAGCGCCGGCCTCTTCGCCCTCGCCTGCGTGAATTGCCTGGAAGTGGTCGATGTAGCCGTCGGGCTCATCGAAGTTGCCGTTGTTGTTGTAGTCGTAGCGGTCCCACTGGTCGAACCCGGCCAGGTAGGCGTCAATGTCAGCGGCGCTCTTGCCGGCAGCAATCTGCGCTTCGTACCAGGCATCGGCGGCGTCCTGCACGAAGCGGGTCATGTCCTGCTGGCTTTCGGTCTCGCCGTAGCTGGCGGAGTTGTAGGGGACCGTAACCCAGTCGCTGACATCGCCGTCGACCGTGTAGCGGCCGCTGGACATCTCCTCATAGAGGGTTTTCAATGATTCTTCCTGCGGATCGAAGAACATATCGAGATAGTGCTGCCTGTCGAAGTCCGGCTCCCAGTACGTCGAGTTGTCCACCGCGCGGTTCGGTTCCGGAATCTGGTTGTGCTGCGGCCCGGCGGGCGCAGTAGGGAAGCGCGGATCCACCTGGTTGCCGAAATCGATGAGGAAGGACAGGATCTGGTCGCTGTCCTCCAACCCGTACTCCGCCCACTGCCCGGGCGCCACCTGCACGGCCTTCGAACCGCCGCGTGTCTGCACGGGCGCTTCTGAGCGGAGGACCTTTTCAATAGCCTGCTGGTTCAGTTGACGGCGTTCGTCGGCCGCGGGATCGGAACGGTCGTCTGCTTTGGCGGCGTTCCCGTCCGGCCCCGGTGCGGCGGAGAACCCGCTGGGAGCCGGCGCCGGTTTGGCCGGGGCGGCTACGGCCGCCACCGGGGAGAGGACAACGGCACTGCCGATGGCCAACACCAATGCGCACCGGAAACTCCGGTGCCTGTTTTCGTTTTTCAAGGCTTCCCCTTAGTGCAGCGTGTGAGTGAGGTGGGATTACGTTACGTTTTGGATGTCGCCTTTCGGGCGAGAAGGGCCGGTGTTTTTTTATTTGGGAAAAAGTGGAAGCAAAAGAACACCGAGGTCTTCCGGAATGGGACTTTTACCTGTAAGGGTGCCTAAGGGGACATTTACACGCACTATGAGGAGTTGTTTAGTTTGATGCATTCATCCGTCCGTCGCCGGGGTGCTGCCACCGCAGTCACCGCGGCCGTGGCAGTTACACTCGTGTCGATGACACCCGCAGCAGCCGCGCCGCCTGAGCATGCCGGCAAGGACCAGAAAACCAGTGTCACGGTTATGGGGACCTCCGACATGCATGGCTATGTCGAGAACTGGGATTATTTCAAGGACGGCGAATACGACGACGCCGCACACAACGACGTCGGATTGGCAAAGGTCTCCACTCTGGTGGACTCTGTCCGTGCTGACCGCGGCGTGGAATCCACCATGCTGATAGATGCCGGTGACACCATCCAAGGCACCTCCCTGACCGACTATTTCGCCAACACGGAGCCGATCACCGAGACCGGGGAAATCCATCCCATGGCTGCGGCAATGAATTCCATGGACTACGACGCCGCGGCGCTGGGTAATCATGAATTCAACTACGGCCTCGAATTGCTGCGCGAGTTTGAAGGCCAGTTGGACTTCCCGCTGCTCGGAGCCAACGCCGTAGACGCCGCAACGGACAAACCTGCCTTCACCCCGTACATCATCAAGACGGTCAAGACCAAGGGCAACAAACCCGTGAAGGTCGGGGTTCTGGGACTCACCAATCCCGGGGTGGCCATTTGGGACAAGAACAACGTTGACGGGAAGCTCGAATTTCCCGGCATCGTGGAGCAGGCACAGAAATACGTTCCGGAAATGAAGGCCCGCGGCGCCGACGTGGTGGTGGTGAGCGCCCACTCGGGAACCTCCGGCACCTCCTCCTACGGTGACGACCTGCCGCTGGAAAACGCCTCCACCCAGCTGGCTGAAACCGTGCCCGGCATCGACGCCATCCTGGTGGGCCATGCCCATCAGGAAATCCCGGAACGCTTCGTGGCCAACAAGACCACTGGCGAGAAGGTCCTGCTGACCGAGCCGCTGAACTGGGGCATGCGGCTGTCCGTAATGGACTTCGAACTGACCAAGGTGCGCGGGCAGTGGGACGTGACCTCGGCGTCGGCGTCCCTGTTGAACGCCAACACCGTCGAGGCGGACCCCGTGGTCTCCAAGCTGGTAGCCGAACAGCACCAGCGCGTGATCGACTACGTCAACACGCCCGTCGGCAATGCCACCGAGTCGATGCCCGCGGAGGAGTCCCGGTACCGCGACACCGCCGTGATGGACTTCGTGAATTCCGTCCAGGCCCAGGCGATGGACCGGGCGCTCGACGGCGGCCCCAACGCCGACCTGCCGGTGCTCTCCCTGGTGGCACCCTTCAGCCGCACCGCGGAAATTCCCGCCGGTCCGGTCACCATCCGGGACCTTGCCGGTTTGTACGTCTTCCCGAACACCCTGTTCGGCGTCGAAATGACCGGTGCACAGGTCAAGGAGTACCTGGAGTACTCGGCGAAGTACTTCACCCAGACCGCCCCCGGCGCACCGGTGGATCCCGCCACGCTGACCAATGCGGGCGGCACCCCCGACTACAACTACGACATGATGTCCGGCGTCGACTACGACATCGACATCAGCCGCCCGGTGGGGGAGCGCATCGTCAACCTGAGCTTCAACGGGGCTCCGGTGGATCCGGCCCAGCGGTTTGCCGTGGCAACCAACAACTACCGGCAGTCCGGCGGCGGGAACTTCCCGCACATTTCCACGGCTCCGGTGCTGGTGAACCAGCAGACGGAAATCCGGCAGCTGCTCATCGACTATGTGGTGGCCCAGGGGACCGTGGATCCGGCTGATTTTGCCGAGAACAACTGGCGACTGGTACGCAACGGGGTGCCTGTCTTCGAATAGCCGGGCGCCGGGCAGCTGACAGGGCCGGGATGGCCGGACCCAATCGTCCGGTTATCCGGGCGTGCCCAAGCCGAATTAGACAGCACGCTTAGGAAATCCAGCGGGTTTTGTCTAAGCTTAACTGCAGAACGCGCGGGCGCCTCGTGCTCCCGTTGCATGCACCGCTACGAAGGGACCAGAACCATGATCGGATTCATCATTGCAGGGCTTGTCATCGGAGCCCTCGCGCGGCTGATCAAGCCGGGCCGGCAGAACCTGGGAATCGTTGCGACTCTCCTTCTGGGCCTTGTCGGCTCCGTCATCGGCGGAGTCATCGCGAGCCTGCTGGGCACCGGCGACATCTGGGAGCTCAACATCCTTGGCTTCATCGTCGCCGTTGTCGCCGCCATCCTGCTGATCGGCGTCGCCGAGGGCGTTGCCGGGCGCGGCAAGGGCAACCAGGTCCGCCGCTAGACCGCACCATTAACCAAGCCGTCCCGGCACTCGACGCGTACAACGCGTTGAGTGCCGGGACGGCTTGGTTTAAGGCTGCTTTTTCAGCCGGAAACAATGTTGAGGGTTCGGGCCCGGTCTAGGCCGATACGGGCTGCCGGCTGCTCTGCCGTTGCGCCGGGAGTTCCGACCTCGGTGCGGCCTGGGCCTCACGATCTTGAATCTCCGCTTGAAGGGAGAGGTAGAACGCCAGAAGCCCTTCAACGAGGGGGCCGTCTTCAAGTTGGATAAACGCCTGATCGCACAGGGATTCAAGCGTGCTGTCCGTCATTGCGGAAAAGTCCGCAAACAGGTCAATGGAAACAATGGGACGTTGGGTCATTGAGCATCCTAAACAGAGGAACCCGGGCCCGCGTCTAAACCAAGGGATTACCACCCTAACCTGTTCGGCACCCTATGTAAATACGGCCGATAGGGGGAAGGTTCACTTAGATTGGGGCCATGGAAAATGACACCCGAGTGGAACCGCCCGAGACAGCAGGCGAACGTGAGACCCTGATCGGTTTCCTGGACTACTTCCGGGCCACAGTGCACCTGAAGGCGGCAGGACTCAGCGACGCCGACGGCGCCAAGCAGCTACTGCCGTCCCTCACAACGGTCTCCGGACTCGTTCAGCACTTGACCGACGTCGAGCAGTTCTGGTTCCTGGACCGGATAGACGGACAGCAGGGGGTGCCGACACGGTGGTCCGAAGAGGACCCGGACGGCGAGTTCCGCGTCTCCGAGTCAGACAGCCTGGCCGGGCTGCTCGCCGACTATGGCGCTGCCTGCAGCCGGTCGCGGGAAGTGTTGGCGCGGTACGACCTGGAGGACCGCTGCCGGGGCGGCAACGGGGGACAGAGCGTGCGCTGGGTGCTGGTGCACATGATTGAGGAAACCGGCCGGCACTGCGGACACCTGGACATTCTGCGCGAGCTGCTGGACGGCTCCACCGGCGACTAGTCCGTCAGGCGAGCACCGTCCGAACCGGACCTGGTCCAGTAGTACATCTTGACGAGTGCACCGCGCTGGCGCTGCTGCTCGGTCCGCACCGGATGGAATCCGGCCCTGCGCGCAACCGCCTCACTTAGGCTGTTTCCGTAAATGGTGCGCAGGGCGACCTGGGGAATGCCGCTGGCCAGTGCCCAGTCGCTGAGTCCACGCGTGGCGGCAGTGGCGGCGCCTCGGCCGCGGCCGGAGGGCAACAGTGCATACATAAGCTCCGGCGTGCCGTCCACCGTGGATGAGATTCCCGCTGTGCCCAGCACCTCCTTGCCCTCCCGCAGCGAGTACCGGGCCAGGAGGCTCTCGCCGCGGGCTTCCGCTGCCCGGCTCATACGGTAACGGGCCCGATCCTCGCTGAGGTCCGGCGGGAAAAGGGTCCAGCGGATAACGTCGCCGTCCCTGGACAGGGCCTGCTCAAGGCGCCAGTCCGCCGCCGTCAGGATGTGGAGGGTGAACCTCCCCACCTGGATTGTGTCCGGGGTCTGCGCGAGAAGTGGCATCCGCCATTATTGCGCCCTCAGTCAGGGCTACCCAACCCCTCAGGCAGGTTCCGCGTGTCCGGCCACGGGAACTGCTTCCAACAGGGTCTTCAGCCCCGCGTAGATGCCCGGTGTGTCGTGGTCTACGGAAACGGCAGAGGCTCCGTGCAGCCCGGTGATGCGGACGGTCAGATCACACCCGTCTCCGGCTTGTTCCAGGGTGTATTCGAGGACACCGGGAGATTCGCCGGCCACCGTTCCATCCCATTCCGGGTTAAAGGTCAGGGCCAGGCGTACGGGGGCCTCCACTGCCAGGACCGTTCCGGTGATCAGGTCCTCGCCGTCGTAGCGGAAGGCATAGGAGCTGCCCTCCGCCAACGATCCGGTCAGGACCGAGTCCCACATCCAGGCCTTCGGGGTGTCGGCGGCAGTCAACTCTGCCCAGATCCGGCCGGGAGGTGCTGCGATGTGCGTGCGGTAGATCGTCGAAGCTGTCTCGTCCATAGTGGATCCGCTTTCCTGTGGGGTGGCACTACCGGGTGCCGTCGCGGGTGACGATAATCCATACATGCCCGAACCGCTATCCCTCCGCCCACGTACCGCCCAGGACCTGGACACCATCATCAGTTGGATTCCCGACGACGCCGCGCTTTTGATGTTTGCCGGCCCCCGGCTGTCGTGGCCGCCAACCGGTGCACAGTTCGCGGAACCGGCTGCCGTGCCGGGACTCACCTCTTGGGTAATGTGTGCCGGGCGGACACCGCCGCTTGGGCATGCCGAGCTGACCGTACGGAACGGGCACGCGCATATTGCTCGGGTCATCGTAAACCCGTTATTTCGGGGGCAGGGGCTTTCGAAACGGCTGATGCGGATGGTCGTGGGACGAGCCCGCGCCCAGGGCGCCCGGAGCGCGGGGTTGAGGGTCATCAAGGGGAACACCGTCGCCCTGCGGGCCTACCAACAGCTGGGTTTCGTGATCGATCCACGCGGGGAAACCGCGGAGGCCTGGGTGCTTGAACTGGATCTGGGGGAGCCGGCAGCCAACGGTTAGGCAACGGGCGCCGTCCCGTGCATGGCGGTGCGGGCAGGCCGATGCCACACTGCTGGTACTGTAAGACGCCGGGATTTTTCGGGTTAGGTAATGGGGGACGAGATCAGAACAACAGCCACCGACGAACAGAGCACCGCGCTCCCACGTCATTTGTCGTCCTCGCATCGGGCTCCGCGCCGCACCAACCGTGCCACATTCACGTGGGTGTTGGTCGCCCTGGTTTGCTCCGCTGCCGGGTTTGGGACAGTCGTGGCAGTCCGGGGAGCCGGAGGCCTCGTCGGATGGGGCAGCTTGGTTCTGTTGGCCGGGATGATCATACTTACTCCCGTAGCCAGGTCTTTTTCGCTTCGGATCCTGCTCGGCATCATCGGATTGGCCGGTATCTCCCCGTTTCTGTGGTGGATCAAAGCCGACGTGCTGTTTACGGACCGGGGCACTATCCTTCTGGCGCTGGCAGCGGGGGCCCTGTGCGGTTCAGCCGGCGCCGGGGCTGTCAGGGGCTTGTCCCTGCGGAGGCTGCTGCCGGAGTTCCGTTCCATGGACGCCCTCCCGATCCTTGCCGGCGCTGCGTCTACCTGGGTTGTCCATAATTACCTCTTGTCCAGAAGCCTCGACTCCACCCTGTTCCTCCTGACGCGGTCGTGGGATTTTGCCCCGCACTTCAACATGTTCAACATGATCCGGAACCACGGCTCAGTGATCGCGGTGCTTCCACCGGCATTCGACGGCAGCGCGTGGACCGCCTCAGCCTATCCGCAGGGGTATCACGCCCTGCTGGCGTCCCTCGCGGAGATTTCCATGGGCAATGAAGCCATGGACGTTGCCGGTGAAGCTACCCTGTTCCTCAAGCTTGTAGGGGTCAGTTCCATCCTCGGGACCGTTCTGGTGGTTTCGGCGCTGACTGCCCTGCCGGTATTCCGGCGCCGTTTGGCAGTGACGGCACCGTTGACGGCGTTGGCGTGCGCCGCCTGGGTCGTGGGCCCGGGAGGTATCCCGGTGTTCAACGCGTTCCCCAACTTTGGACTCGCCGTGGCCCTCTCCATTGCTGCCATAGCGCTGGTACACCTGCGGACACTCCTGCATCCCCTTGTCTCGTCAGCGGCTTTGGTGCTTGCCGTCGTAGGAGTGGCACACGGCTGGATCCTGCTGCTCGTCCTTTGCCTCCCGGCGGTTATCGTCTATGCCGCGTATCTGCTGTCGCACCGCCGCGACTGGCGCTGGCCGGAACTCACGGGCCAGGTATTGATTATCGGCATCGGCCTTGCAGGCGTACTGGCGGCGGCCTGGCAGCTTCGGAAAATGTCCGCCGGGGAAGTGCTGAACACTGATGGCGGGATGCATGAAACGGATCCCGGCCTGACCCTCATTTTCGTTATCGCGACTGCCGCGGTGGTCTGGGCGCTGGCAGCGTCACGCGGGACCCGATCCCGCACCATGCAGAGGCATTCGGCCTGGCTTCTGGCCACACCGCTTTACGCGGCCGTGCTGCTCATCGCCTTGGCGGTGTTCCAGCTGACAAGCGCTGACGAGATCACGTATTACTTCCACAAGTCGATGCTGGCAGTGGAACTGGTTGCGGTGGTCTGCGCAGTCATTGGCGCCGGTGAACTTCTACTCCCGCGGATCCGCGCAATGGCGGATCGGCGTACGGTTACCGCGGCATCCGTCCTTGCAACGCTCTGCGCCACCCATTTCTTTGGGGCCCCGTACACGGGCCTGGACGAAAAGGGACTGAAGGCCTCGGCATTTGGCTCGGAGGTTGCTGTCAACCAGGACAAGTCACTGTCCGGGCCGCTCCCTAAGCCAATCGAGAAGCTTGAGGCCATGGCCGTTCCAGGCAGGCAGCCGTTTATCTATGTCGGGCACGATGTCGGCACTGATCCGCTGCTGATGGCCCAGTGGTCCCTGACGCTGCAGGGTATCTGGTCAGAAGGCGTCCAGCCGGCAATTCCCATGCTGAAGCCGTTGTACAAGGGCCCGAACCAGGTACCCAACGCCGTCGAGCCGATCCTGGAGTCCTCCATGGACCTTGACGTCGTTGTGGACCCGGAACTGGTGGCTCCCCTTCAGGAGTGGCTGCCGGAGCATGCCCACCGGATTACCACCTGGAAGCAGTAGGGAAGCAGTAGGGAAGCCTGCCCGGGGCAGTACCCGCTAGCGGCCGCGGTGGCCGGCGGATTTGTCCTCAGCCGGCTTTTCCTCCAGCGGGTCCGGATCGAGGAAGGCCACGGTGAGGACAGCGGCGGTCTGCTCGATCTGCCACTCCCGGGCACCGAGTTCGCGCAGCGCGGCGCCCACGGTCTCCAGATTGATCTCGGCAGGCGGCCGCCAGGCCAGACGCCTCAGATGGTCCGGCGTGAGCAGGTTCTCCAGCGGCAGGTTCAGCTTCTCGGCCAGCGCGGTGAGCCGCGGTTTGGCGGTCTGCAGACGGGCAGCGGCAGCCGGATCATTCTTGGCCCAGACGCGGGGAGGCGGCGGGGCATGGGTCGGGATATGCAGCGGAGGCAGGTCCGCAGTAGAGCGCGCCGCGGAGATGCAGCGGAGCCAGCGCGGTGCCTCCTTCTGCGCGGCACGGCCGTGGAAGCCGGGGGTCTTGAGCAGCTGCGGCACCGTCGTCGGCATGGCCCGGGCGGCGGCGACAATAGCGGAATCCGGAATGAGCCGGCCGGGGGCGGTGTCCCGCAGTTCGGCCAGGTGCTCGCGTTCGGTCCAGAGTTCGCGGACGGCGGCCAGCTGGCGGCGGTCCCGGAGCTGGTGCATGCCGGAGGTGCGGCGCCAGGGATCCACCCGCGGGGACGCCGGCGGAGCGGTACGGATGGCTTCGAATTCCTCCTCGGCCAGTTCCAGCTTGCCGGCTTCCTCCAAAACGCGGATCAGTTCCAGGCGCAGCTCGGCGAGGACCTCGACGTCGAGCGCGGCGTAGCGCAGCCACGGTTCGGGCAGCGGGCGGGTGGACCAGTCCGCAGCCGAATGTTCCTTGGCCAGCGAGAAGCCGAGCAGGGTTTCGATGACGGCGGCCAGGCCCACGCGGGGCAGTCCGGCGAGGCGGGCCGCCAGTTCGGTGTCGAAAAGCTTATCGGGCCACATGCCCAGGGCCGAAAGGCAGGGCAGGTCCTGGGTTGCGGCATGCAGGATCCACTCGACGCCGCTCAGGGCCTCGTTGATGATGCGCAGGTCGTTGAAGGCTTCCGGATCGATCAGCCAGGTACCGGCACCTTCGCGGCGGATCTGGACCAGGAACGCGCGCTGGCCGTAGCGGAATCCTGAAGCGCGTTCGGCATCGACACCGGCCGGGCCGGTGCCCGCGGCCAGGGCGGCGGCGGCCCGTTCGAGGCCGCGCTGGGAATCAATGACCAGCGGCACGCCGTCCCGCGGCATTTCCAGCACCGGAATCGGCTGCGGCTCCGGCTGTTCCCCGGCTGAAGCGGGTGTGGTGCTGGACTGGTTTTCGGTCGTGCCGGGTATGTGCGCGGTCATAAGGATTCCATTCTACCGAGGAAGCCAGCGGCTGCGGACAGCGGGGACAGCCCACGGGTCCGCGCCTGCGGCAGGTGCGGCGCTCAGCTCCGGCGTCGGCCGGGAAGGGGGGTGACGCCGTCGGGCAGCGGGGGCAGGCCGGCGAAGGTGCAGACCATGTCCGACCAGGCTTCCAGATGGGACTGCACGTCGGCGTCGGCCGGAGTCCAGGAGGCGCGGAGTTCAATGTCGATCGAATCATCCCGGCGCTCGAGGGTGCCGTAACTCTCCGACAGCACCCGGGTGGCCGTTCCGCCGGCCATGGAGTATCGGGCGTTGTGCTGCTCCAGCGCTTCCACCAGCCAGGTCCAGGCGACGGAGCCGAGCAGTTGGTCATTGCCCATGTCCGGTTCCAGTTCGGCGCGGATATAGGTGACGATGCGGAAGGTGCCGTTCCAGACGGGGGAGCCGGCGGGATCGTGGAGCAGGATGAAGCGTCCGGTGGCCAGCTCCAGCTGGTCGGGGACCGGCGGTGCGGCGGGTCCGTGCAGGCTGCCCGGACCGACGGGGCCGGGAGCCAGAACCTCGGCGCCGAGGGAGACGGCATACGGGGCCAGCCGCGTGGGTGCCGGAATTTCTTCCAGCTTCAGCTCCGCCCGGCAGGCCGCCCG
Organism: Arthrobacter sp. zg-Y895; assembly: GCF_020731025.1. NCBI lineage: Bacteria > Bacillati > Actinomycetota > Actinomycetes > Micrococcales > Micrococcaceae > Arthrobacter > Arthrobacter sp. zg-Y895. Next base: position 683,845 of record NZ_JAJFZY010000004.1, on the reverse strand, counting down.
GCGCAGGGCACCGAGCGCGGTCAGGAAATCCGGGGGCACCTGGGACAGGTCACCTATTGCACTCACCTCCGCAGACTACGGGCTGTGCAGCGCCGGGGGCGGGGCAGGCTCGCCGCTGTGGCCGTTTCGTTACCTGCCGTCCATGCCGCGCAAGCGGCCGGACGGCAGGCAACGGAAGGCTCAGCGTGCGGCCAGCGGTGCCGTATCCGCAGCGACTTCGCGGGCGATGGCCGCAGCGAAGGCATCAACATCATCCTCGGAGGTATCGAAGGTGCACATCCAGCGCACCTCACCGGTGGACTGGTCCCAGTCGTAGAACCGGAAGTCGCCGCGCAGCCGGTCGGCGACACCGGCAGGCAGCTTGGCGAAGACAGCGTTAACCTGGCTGGGCTGGGTGATTTCCACCCCGTCGATCTGCTCGACGGCGGCTCGCAGACGACTCGCCATGGCATTTGCGTGCGAGGCCGAGCGGTGCCACAGGTCCGTACCGTACAGGGTGACGAACTGGGCGGAGATGAACCGCATCTTGGAGGCCAGCTGCATGTTCATCTTGCGCAGGTAGTCCAGTCCGGGGGAGGCTTCCGGGTCGAAGGTGATGATGCATTCGCCGTACATCATCCCGTTCTTGGTGCCGCCCAGGGACAGGATGTCCACGCCGGCGTCGGCGGTCATTTCCTTGAAGGACACGCCCAGCGCTGCGGCCGCGTTGCCCAGCCGGGCACCGTCCATGTGCAGCTTCATTCCGCGGGCGTGGATGTGGTCCGCTATCGCGGCGATCTCCTCCACCGTGTACAGCGTGCCGAGCTCGGTGGACTGGGTGATGGAGACGGCCAGCGGCTGCGCGCGGTGCTCGTCGCCCCAGCCCCACGCCTCACGGTCGATCAGCTCGGGCGTGAGCTTGCCGTCGTCGGTCGGGATGCCCAGCAGCTTCATGCCGCCGATCCGCTCGGGTGCGCCGTTCTCGTCCACGTTGATGTGCGCCGTCGTCGGGCAGATGACCGCACCCCAGCGGGGCAGCAGGGACTGCAGGGCGGTGACGTTCGCGCCGGTGCCGTTGAAGACCGGGAACGCGCGGATGTGGTTGCCGAACTGGTCGGTCAGGACCTCGCGCAGCTTCGCGGTGTACACATCTTCGCCGTAGGCCACCTGGTGGCCCTGGTTCGCGGCGGTCAATGCGGCGAGGATTTCCGGATGGACACCGGAGTAGTTGTCGGAAGCAAAAGCCTTAATTGCGGTGTCGTGCAGGGGGAGTATGTCAGTCACGGTTCCTAGTATCTCTTACGTTGATGTAGTTCAGGTCACGTCGACGGTACGAGGCGAATCCGCTGCCCGTTGACCTCTGCGGCATCCTGCTGGAAGAGCCGGACGACGGCGGCCGCCAGGTCCGCGACGTCGGTGTAGCCGGGGAACCTGCGGTCCGGGGCTGCGGCGCGCTCAGCGGAGTCCACCAGTGCCTTGACCACGAAGACGACGGCGGCGGCGCGCTGGGGTTCCGGGTTATCCTTCCGTCCGGACTGGGCGCCGCGGAACCCTGCAGCGATGGCCCGGACCCAGGCTTCGGCCGCGGCTTTGGCAGCCGCGTATCCCGCGCCGGCGGCCGTGGGGGACTCCACCGCCGTGGAGGAGACGATCGCCAGCCGTCCGCCCGGGGAGGCCTCGAGCTGGTCGTAGAAGCTGCGGCTGACATTTCGCAGGGTGCGCAGGATGTTCGTTTCCAGGAAGTCCCAGTCCTGCTCGCTCTGGGAGCCGATGCCGGTGCCGGCCCGCCAGCCGCCCACGAGGTGGATCAGGCCGTCGATCCCGCCGTAGATTTCCTGCATGTCGGCCGCCAGGGCCGCCACTTCGCCGGCGTCGCTGAGGTTGCAGGTGCGCAGGTCGGCGTCGTACAGGTGGAACAGCGTTTTCTCGAGCCGTGCGGCATCGCGGCCAACCGCAACCACCTTGGCGCCCGCCGCCTCCAGGGCTTCGCAGACGGCGGTGCCCGAGGGGCTCCCGGCGCCGGCCACCAAGACGGTCCGGCCCTTCAGCGGGGCCGCGGCTGCCGTGCCGGGTTCAGTGCTCATTCGGGGGTGCCTCCCGTGCTGTAGCCGGTGATCCCGGCCGTGGATTCGATCACCGGGGCCATCTTCTTGGACAGGGCTTCGTAGAACATGGAGAGCGGGAATTCGTCGTCGAGCACCTGGTCGGTAAGGCCGCGCGGCGGTCCGTCCAGCGGCAGGGCCTGCGGGCCGCGGGCCCAGACCGAGGCCGGGTTCGGCGTCAGTGTTCCTGCCACCAGATCGTACGCCGCCAGCCAGTGCGCCGTCTTGGGCCGGTCGATGGAACGCCAGTAGAGTTCCTCGATTTCGGCACCGAGCCGGACGACGACGTCGGCCGTTTCCTCCCAGTCGATGCTGAGCTTTCCGTCGGTCCAGTGGAGTACGTGGTTCTGGTGCATCCAGGCGAAGAGCAGCTGGCCGCCGAGGCCGTCGTAGTTGCGCACCCGGCTGCCGGTGATCGCGAAGCGGAAGATGCGGTCGAAGATCACCGCGTACTGCACCAGCCGGGCGTGCCGGCGGGTTTCCTCGGGGGCGTCCTCGTTGCGCTGGATCTTCACGGCTTCGCGGAACGCGGTGAGGTCGCAGCGCAGTTCCTCCAGGGAGTAGAGGAAGTAGGGCATGCGCTGCTTGATCATGAACGGATCGAACGGCAGGTCCCCGCGCATGTGCGTGCGGTCGTGGATGAGGTCCCACATGATGAAGGTTTCCTCGGTGAGCTGCTGGTTGTTCAGCAGTTCGGCGGCCTCAGCCGGCAGCTGCAGGGAGGTGATGTCCGCGGCGGCGGCCAGGACCTTGCGGAAGCGGGCGGCCTCGCGGTCGGCGAAGATGGCGCCCCAGGTGAAGGCGGGGGTTTCGCGCACGGCCACGGTTTCCGGGAAGAGCACGGCCGAGTTGGTGTCGTAGCCCGGGGTGAAGTCCAGGAAGCGGATGGGGACGAAGAGCCCGTTCGAGTACTCGCCGGCCTCGAGCTCGGCGACAAACTCAGGCCAGATGACCTCGATCAGCACGGCTTCCACGAGGCGGTTGGTGCTGCCGTTCTGGGTGTACATGGGGAAGACCACCAGATGGGACAGCCCGTTCACGCGGTCCTGCTGCGGGGCGAAGGCCATCAGTGAATCCAGGAAATCCGGTTCCTTGTCCAGTCCGCCGTCCACCCAGCGCTCAAAGTCTTCCACGACCAGGTGCAGGTACCCGGCGTCGTGCGGGAAGGCCGGCGCCAGGGCCGTGACGGCAGCGGCAATGGTTCCGATCAGCTCGACTGCGTGCCCGTGGTGCTCGGGATCCACGGAACCGTTCTTGTTCTGCAGGGGCTGCAGGGCCGTGGCCGCCGCCTTCAGCGCCTTCCAGGCTTCGGATTCCTCGGGCCGGACGTCGGAGGTAACGGCAGCGAAAACCGGGCGGGAGAGTGAGGGGAAAACTGGGGAGGACATGGTGCAGTGCCTTCCGGGAAGGGCCTTCCCGTGAGACCGGGGGCGGCAGGTGGAGTAGTTGCGGCCAGCATACTCACAAATTCCTAACGCTTACCTGAAAGCACCGGATAAATTAGCAATCCTTATGCTCAACGAGATGTGGCGGGGGTCACTCCGGTGGTCTCGCTTGGGTCCGACGGCGAATGGCCGCCTTCTCGCCGGGGTTCGTTCTCGATGGGCATCTCGGGGATGGCGCTGTCCATGCGCTCGGGTGTCCAGTACTCCAGCGCCTCGGCAGCCTCGCCGGGTTCGGCGGTCCGGGAGACAGACAGCGCGCAGGGGTCGGGGTCAGTCGGCGTTGCCTCGGGGGCAGCCTTGTCCGGCGGGGTCGGCTGTTCCGGGACAGACTGGCCCGCAGGCACGGGTTCTATGGCGTCCACCGGTCCAGCCGGCGCTGCGTCCGCACTGCTCGGGCACTCGATCGGCGGGCCAGGGAGGACCGCCGGTGCGGGTTCGATGCTCCGGGTCTGCTCAGCCGGCGCCGAGTCCGCGCCGCCCCCGCATCCAGTGGTTAGCAGTGCGGCAGCCAGGAGTACCCAGCATGCCGCTATCCCTTTACGCATCATTCGGGCAGGCTAGCGCAGTTGGGCAGCCTACGGTGCGGAATGCGGAATCAGTTCGGTTTCTTTTGTGGACGCGGCCTGTCCTTCACCTGCTGTACAGGTGACGGATGCCTAGTAGCCGCGGCTGCTGTTGGGTGATTCGGTTCCGATGACCGTCAGGGACACCTCCGGGTGGTTCTTTTCCACCCGGCGCAGCGCCCAGACATCGTTGAAAACGGCCACGTAGGCGCCGTCGGTGCGTACCAGGACCTCGGCCCCATGCACGTTGGACAGGATTTCCACGGCGTCCACAGTGGTCAGCCGGGCCAGCGAGTAGGAGAGCTGCTCGTAGCGCATGGGCGCATTGAAGTCCTGCGTCATGCGGTCCTCGACCACTTCGAACTGCATCGGGCCGACTGCTGCCAGGACAGGTGCCTGATCGCCGCGCCGGTCCGAGCGCAGCACCTGGATGATGCCCTCGTGCTCGAGCTGGTCGATGCCGCGCCGGAACTGCTTGTACCGGCTGGGGTCCTGGGACCGGGCCACACGGAAGTGTTCGGGGGAGAAGAACGGAATGGGCGGGTATTCCACCGGTTCCTCGACGTAGAGGCTGTCGCCCACCCGCAGGGCGGAAGCGTTGACCAGCCCGACGACGTCGCCCGGGTAGGCCTGGTCAATCACTTCGCGTTCGCGGCCGAACAGGTGCTGGGCGTACTTGGTGGCGAAGGTCTTGCCGGTGTTGGAGTGCGTGACCACCATGCCGCGTTCGAAGATGCCGGAGCAGACACGGATGAACGCCACGTGGTCGCGGTGGGCCTTGTTCATGCCGGCCTGCACCTTGAACACGAAGCCGGAGAACGGCGCCTCGACGGGGCGGAGCCCGCCGTCCTTGTCCTCGCGGGCGGAGGCCGACGGCGCCAGGTCCACCAGGGCGTCCAGGATCTGCTTGACGCCGAAGTTCAGGGCTGCCGAGGAGAAGAGGATGGGGGTGGCCTTGGCGTCCAGGAACTTGTTGCGGTCGAACTCGCGGCCGTCGATGACCAGCTCGGCTTCGTCCAGCGAATCGGTCCAGGCGTCGCCTTCGCGGGCCAGGGCGTCTTCGGGGCTGAAGTGTTCTTCCTTCGCCAGCGAGGCGCCGGAGTTCTGCCGTTCGAAGTGGACGTATTCGTCCTTCTGCAGGTCCCAGACGCCGCGGAAATCGCCGGCGATGCCCACGGCCCAGGTCAGCGGCATCGGCTCGAGGCCGGTGCGTTCGGTGATCTCGTCCATCAGGGCCAGCGGATCCAGGCCGGGCCGGTCCCACTTGTTGATCACGGTGATGATGGGCAGGTTCCGGGCGCGGCAGACCTCGAAGAGCTTCATGGTCTGGGTTTCCAGGCCCTTGGCGGCGTCGACCAGCATCACGGCGCAGTCCACCGCGGCGAGGACGCGGTAGGTGTCCTCGGAGAAGTCGGCGTGGCCGGGCGTGTCCAGCAGGTTGATCACGGTGTCGCGGTAGGCGAACTGCAGGGCCGTGGAGCTGATGGAGATGCCGCGGTCCTTTTCCATCTGCATCCAGTCGGAGACCGTTTCGCGGCGGTTTTCCTTGCCGTTGGTGGCACCGGCCGTGCCGATCACCCGGGCGTGCAGGGCCAGCGCTTCGGTAAGCGTGGACTTACCGGCGTCGGGGTGCGAGATCACGGCAAAGGTACGCCGGCGGGCGGACTCCCGAACGATCTCTTTGGTGGCGGTGGCGCTGACGGGGGTGGAAACCTGTTGGGACACTCCGCTGCTTTCAGACTCTGGTGGGTGGGACTGCCGGCGGGGGAACTGCTTGCTGCCGGGCAGTCGGCTGCTCAGAACACAGCTTTTTCATTCTACCCGCCCTGTGTCGGGCACCCGGACGGGTGTGTCGGTGCCGCCGTCGTCGCCGTCACCCGCGTTGCCGGCCGGGTGTGCGTGCCGGGAGAGCAGGGGCACTGCCGCAAGCAGGCACACGGCGGCCATGGCCGTCACCAGCACCTGGTAGGGCAGGATCCCGATGAGTACCGCCGCAAGCATCGAGGCCCCCACCTGGGGAAAGTTGGTCATTACCTGCGTTACGGCCGCGGTCCGGCCCTGCATGCCCGGCGGTGTTTCTTCCTGCCGCAGCGTGACAAAGGCGATGATCATCCAGGAAGCGCCCGTGCCCACCGCCGCGGCGCCGGCCATCACCAGGGGTAGGAAGGCAAGCGCGGTGGTCAGTACGCCGCCGGCAAGCAGGGCGACGCCGAAGACCATGCAGCGACGGATCCCGAAACGCCGGATCACCAGGCTTGCCGTGAGCCCGCCCAGAACCGCCATGACTCCCTGCGCGCCCAGCAGCACGCTGAGGAACTCCGGCGGCTTCCCCAGGCCCTGCTCCACCGTCGCGAAGACCGTCACGTTGAGGATTCCGGTGGCTCCCATGGCGATACCCAGGGTCAGCAGGGCGCGGCCGAGCAGGCGGTGCCGTGCCATGAAACGGACCCCCGCCGTCGTGCTCTGCCAGAACGTCTCACCGGCATCCCGGACGGTGACCGTTTCGGCCAGTTTCAAGGTGGCCAGGATCAGCGCGGCCGCAAGGAAGCAGGCGCTGGCGAGCAGTACAACGGTGTGCATTCCCCAGAGGGCGAGCATTCCGGCGCCTGCCAGCGGCGAGACGATGCGCAGGCCCTGGTCGATGCTGCTCAGGATGCCGTTTGCCGGGGCGAGGAGGCGGGTGTCCAGCAGGTCGCGGAGCAGTCCGGATTGGGCGGCTGCAGTGATGTAGGAGGAAATGGCGTAAACGAAGATGACGGCATAGACCAGCCACACGGTGTCGACGCCGCGGACAGCCAGGAGGGCCAGGACGACGACGCCGGCGCCCAGGTTGTTGATGATGAGCAGCGGTCGACGCCGGTAGCGGTCTGCCAGTCGGCCGGTGAAGGGTGCCAGCAGGGCCGGGAGGCCGAGGGCCGCGAAGACGAGGCCTGCGGCGGCGTCGCTGCCGGTGAGCTGCTTCACCCAGATGGCGGCGGTCAGGAACAGCACCGAGTCGCCGAAGTTGGAGAACACCCAGGCGAACGCCAGTCTTCGGAAGCCGGGAACGCGCAGGACCTCACGGTTGGTTCCCACTGCCGGCGGCGTCGTTGTCATTCCGGCCCCGGATCAACATTGAGGACGGAGAACAGGCGGACCGGGACCGCTCCTTCGGGGCGTTGGTCCGGGTTCTCCCAGCGGCCTTCGAAGCGTCGGGCCAGCTGCCACAGGTCTTCGCGCAGCTGCAGGATTTCTTCGTGGGTGGCGTAGGTGCGGGCCTCGTGCACCGTGGACACCTCGAGGTCCTCCGGGGGAAGTGCGGGGGAGCGGCGGAGCCAGGACTGGATGCGTGCCAGCTGGCGGTCCACCTCTATGGCTGCCACGGCGGAAACCGCGTGCACGGAGCCGGGCGCCTCCGGATCGATGACGTGCGAGCGGTGGAGTGCAACCGTCTTCCACGGCTTTTCCCGCCCTGCCTGCTGGACCTGTTCGATGAAGCCGTGCCTGGCCAGGATGCGCAGGTGGTAGGAGCAGCTGGCTACGGATTCGCCGATGGCTGCGGCGCACTGAGTTGCCGTGGCCGTCCCGGCGTCGTCCAAGTGGCCGAGCAGTTCCAGTCGGACCGGATGCGCCAGCGCCCGGATCTGCACCGGATCGGCGAACACTTGCTCGCCGGGCGCTCCCGGGGTTGCCGCATGCTGTCGAGGGCCGGGTTCGGCGGGGTCCGGGGTCTGGGTCATGGGTTGAGGCTAGGTGCTAAAGGAGTCTTTAGCAAGGGTTCTTTAGGTTTGGGTTTGGGGTTGAGGAACTGGAGCATGTGCTCGGGGTGCGGGGATGGCGTGGACCGGTGCTGGGTGCGGGGGTCGGGGTCGCGGGGCCGGGGTGGGTGCTGGTGCTGGTGTGCGGGGATGGCGTGGATGGTGCGGGGCCGGTGCTGAATCCCTGCGTTATGTCGCAATCCCTGCGGTTTGTCGCGATCCCTACGCCGCGCGGCGCAGGGATTGTCACAAAGTGAAGGGATCTGGACAAAGCGCAGGGATTCGGAGTGGGGGACGTGGACAAACCGAAGGGATCCGGACAAAGCCAGGGATTCGGAGTGGGGGACGTGGACTAACCGAAGGGATCCGGACAAAGCCAGGGATTCGGAGTGGGGGACGTGGACTAACCGAAGGAATCCGGACAAACCGAAGGGATCTGGACAAAGCCAGGGATTCGGAGTGGGGGGCGTGGACAAGCCGAAGGAATCCGGACAAACCGCAGGGTTCCGGAGGGCGGAGCGACGCGCACGGACCGGCACGACGGCACGGCCGGACACATACCGCCGGTCTGGTTACCGGCGCGCCGGAATCGCTTATTGTGGTGCACGGCACATGCCTTGCGCATCGCGTGCCGCCCCGGGTCCCGAAGACTTGGCGACCAACCTGCCTTACAACGACGAAAGGCCCTCGACCATGGCTGAAGCGTTCATTATTGACGCCGTCCGCACTCCCGTCGGCAAGCGCAACGGGGGGTTGAGTAAAATCCACCCTGCCGACCTCGCCGCGCACGTGATTGCCGAAACGGTTCGGCGCACGGGGATCGACTCCGAAGAGTATGACGAGGTCATCCTCGGCGCCATCGACCAGGTGGGACCGCAGGCCATGGATATTGCCCGCACCTCCTGGCTCGCGGCGGGCCTGTCCGAACGTGTCCCCGGCACCACCGTGGAGCGCCAGTGCGGCTCAGGCCAGCAGGCCGTGTCCTATGCGGCGCAGGCCGTCATGAGCGGCACCAGCGATCTGGTGATCGCCGGCGGCGTGCAGAGCATGTCCTCCGTCCCGTTGTCCTTCGCCAACTCAGCGGCCAAGGAGCTGGGCTTCCCGAATCCGTTCGCCGGTTCCGTGGGATGGGAAAAGCGCTACGGGAACCAGCAGATCTCACAGTTCATCGGTGCGGAAATGATGGTGAAGCAGTGGGGGCTGAGCCGTGAGGAGATGGAGGACTTCGCCGTCGAATCCCACATCCGCGCCATCGCCGCGCAGGCCGAGGGACGCTTTGACCGGGAAATCCTCGCCATGAACGGGGTCACCGCAGACGAGGGTCCCCGCGATCCCGACCGCGCGAAGATCGCCACCCTGGCTCCGCTGGCCGAGGGCGGGCACCTCACTGCAGCCACCTCATCGCAGATTTCCGACGCCGCCGCCGTCCTGCTGCTTGCCTCCGAGGATGCCGTGCGCCGTTACGGCCTGAAGCCGCGGGCCCGCATCCACTCCATCTCCGCCCGCGGGGATGACCCGGTCATGATGCTCAGCGCCCCCATCGAAGCAACCCGCCATGCATTGAAGCGCACGGGGATGAGCATCGAGGACATGGACCTGCTGGAAATCAACGAGGCCTTCGCCTCCGTGGTGCTGGCCTGGCAGCGTGAGCTCGGCGTGGATATGAACAAGGTCAACGTCAACGGCGGCGGCATCGCCCTGGGCCACCCGATCGGCGCCACCGGTGCGCGGATCATGACCACCCTGCTGCATGAACTCGAACGCACGGGCGGCCGCTACGGACTGCAGACCATGTGCGAGGGCGGCGGCCAGGCGAACGTCACCATCATCGAGCGGCTGGACGAGGGCTTCCGGCTGTAGGCGGTACGGGACGGGCCGGCGCTCGCGGCGCCGGCCCCCACCGGGCCGCCCCGCTCCGTTTGACACGTGACAGCGCTCACATCAGACTGGAGCAGGTTTTCTAATACGCACCAGTTGTTTCCTCAGAGTGCGTTTCAGAAACGCCCCATCCGCTTACGCTGCCTGCAGCCCGTTCCGAAAGGCTGGCCCATGGATACCCCCGCTCCGGCCCGGTCCCTGTCCGAAAACGACGTCCTCGACGCGGCGGCCCGCCTGGTCGCCGCGTTCTCCCGTACCGACACGGAGGCGTACTTCGCGGCGTTCGCTCCGGACGCAACCTTCGTCTTCCATACAGAGCCGGCCAGGCTTGAAAGCCGTGCCGAATACGAGGCGCTCTGGGCATTCTGGCTAGCTGACGGCTGGTCGGTCACTGCGTGTGAGAGCTCCGAGGCGCATGTGCAGGTGTACGGCACCAGCGCGGTGTTCAGCCATACGGTGCTGACCACGGCCGGCACGCCCGGCGCCGCGGCGACCACCAGGGAACGGGAAACGATCGTCTTCACCCGGTCCGGTGACCGGATCCTGGCAGTCCACGAGCATCTGTCCCCGGTGCCGGACCCCGGCTTCAGTCTCGAGCCGGCCGATGCGGGTGCCGCAGAAGGTGCCGACGCCGGCGCCACGCCCGTCGTCGTCGTCGCCTAAGGGGAATCCAAATGTCCGCAACCGCGCAGCCGTCCGCCTGGACCCGTCTGTCCCGCCGCCTCGACAAGGACGCCGAGGGTTACGGCCCGCTCCGCGGTACCCTCGGCGTCGGGCGCATCGGCATGATCTGGCTGGCCGCCAACCTCGTGGTCACCACCCTGCTCACCGGAACCCTCTTCGTTCCCGGCGTCAGCTGGCCCATGGCCCTGGGCATGATTGTTCTGGGCACCCTGATCGGGGGAGCAGTGCTGGTGCTGGTGGGCAACATGGGCACCCGCACCGGGCTGCCCACCATGTCCCTGACCAAGGGGTCATTCGGACTGCGTGGCTCGTTCCTGCCCGTGGCCGCAAACGTGGTCATCCTGATGGGCTGGAGCTGGGTCCAGGCCATGCTTGCCGGAGTCACGGTGAACTTCCTGGTGGAACGTGCCACCGGTTTCTCCAGTCCCGTCCTCTTCTCCGTGCTCTGCCAGCTGCTGGTGGTGGCCCTGGCCATCTTCGGCCATAAGGGCATCGCCCGGGTGGAGCCGTGGCTGGCCCTGGTGATCCTGGCCATCATGGCCTACGTCTTCGCCGTCGCGTTCCGGGAATTCCCGGTGGCCGACTTCGCTGCCATTCCCCGGGACGCCGACGCCGGGATGTCGGCGATCTCCGTGCTCGACGTCGTCATTGCCACAGCCATCTCCTGGACTGTACTTTCCGCCGAGTTCAACCGGCTGGCGAAGTCCCAGACCGCCGGTGTGGCCGGCTCCGCCGTCGGTTACGTGGTCTCGACAGTTCTGGCCATGGCGCTGGGCGCCACCGCGATTGGCTACGTTGTGCTCGACGGCGGCGAGGCGGTGGGGTTTGATCCGGCCCTGATCGTGGCGATCTTCGGCGCGCCGCTGGCCGTGGTGATTTTCCTGTCCGTGATGGCTACGAACACCATGGTGGTGTACGGCATGGTCTCCTCCGTGGTGAACATGGTGCCGTCCCGGCGGATCCGCTTCCTTCCCACGGCCGTGGTGCTGGGTGCCGTGTCCGTCCTCGGTTCCACCTGGCTGGGCCTGCTGGACAGCTTCACGTCCTTCCTGACCGTCATCGGCGCCCTGTTCATTCCGGTGTTCGCGGTGATGATCGCGGACTATTACGTAGTGCAGAAACGTTCGTACAGCGCGGACATCCTGCTTGGCGACGGCGGGCGCTACTGGTTCCGGCGCGGCATCAACGCCGCGGCACTGGTGGCCTGGCTGGTGGGCGCGGGTGCCTCCGTGCTCCTGACCTATGTGCTGCCCAGTCCGCTCGGGGCCACCATTCCCACCTTTGCGCTCACCTTTGTCCTCTACCTCGGCTGGTGCGCGGTGACCGGCCGAGTGGTTGCAGGCCGGCCGCAGTCCCTCCACCTGAGCGAGTCCGCCGCGGTTGCGGACGGAACGGTGTAGCCGATGCAGGTTGTCGACCTCAGCCATCCGGTCCGCACCGGAATGCAGGTTTTCCCCGGCGACCCGTCCGTGGAGCTAAACAGTGCGGCCACAGTGGCTGCGGACGGCTTCGCCGTGGCGCAGCTGCACTTGGGCAGCCACACCGGAACGCATCTGGACGCGCCGCTGCATACGGTGCAGGACGGTACTCCCGTGGACGCGATGCCGTTGGAGGCCCTCATGGGTCCCGCACGGATAGTCTCCCTGCCCGAGCCCGCCGCCAACACCGTCCTCCGATGGAAGGACGTGAGCGGGCAACTGGCGGGCCTGCTGCCCGGAACGGTTGTGCTGTTCTGCACTGGCTGGTCCCGGCACTTCAACACCCGCACCTACCTGCAGCACCCGACCTTCGACGCCGAAATCGCCGAACGTCTTGTGGAGGCCGGGGTGCGGCTGGTCGGCGTCGACACCCTCAACCCGGATCCAACGCCGGGGCCGGCGGAACCCGGACATGCCGAGGGTGGAACGTTCCTGCCGTTCCACGATGTGTTCCTGGGCGCAGGAGGCGGGATTGTCGAGAACCTGACGAACCTGGACACGGTGCCGTGGCCGGAACCGTGGTTCTCGGCGCTGCCCCTGCGGCTGGAGGGACTGGACGGTTCGCCCGTGCGCGCCGTGGCGTTTAAGCCCTGACCCGATCCCGGTTCCGGCGGTCCTGCATGCGGCCGAGCAGCCGGTCACCCAGACAGGCTCCCGCGGCACCCATCAGATACGCGGGAAGGTCCCAGGAGTTGAAGGTAGTGCCGAACACCAGCCGCAGCGGCGGCCACGTGGTTCCCCACGTCGTCGGATAGCCGGTGAGCTGGAACAGCTCGACCAGGACGCAGAACACGACGGCGGCACCTGCTACCCGCCACAGCCGTGCCCCCGGGAGAACGAAGGCCAGCAGCAGATACAGAAGCGCGGCATACAGGATCCCGCCGGACGCGTCGCCCAGTATCCCCGGCAGCCCGGTGCGGGCGACCAAGCCCAGCACCAGGACCGCGACGGCGGCGCAGGCAAGGGCAGTGCGGCGGCGCAGGCGTGAAGTTTCGATGCCGCCACTGTATGCGATCGACCGGTCGGTCCGGTTGAAAGAGGGGTCGGAGGATGGCTATCGGCCGGTATTGCTGATGGCCAGGGCGATGCTGTCCATATGGGTTTCCATCAGCCTCACTGCCTTTTCCGGATTCCGTGCCGCAATTGCTTCAATGATTTCCAGGTGCTCAGGAAGGGAGACGGCGGCTCGGCCAGGTTGCATAGCGAGACGGAACTGGTGTCGAACGCTCTGTGCTCTCAGCCGCTCGATGGTCGCTGAGGCGGTCAGCTGCCCGCTGATCTCGACTATGCGTCGGTGAAGGCGTTTATTCAGCGATGAATAGTGTTCGAGCTCACCGGTAGCTACAGCGTCTTGCATTTTCTGCCCCGTTTCCCGCAACTCCAGAACCTGCGCATCGGTGACGCATTCCGCGGCCTTTTTTGCACACAAAGCCTCGACAGCGCTTCGCACCTCGATAATTTCCACGGCTTCCTCAATGGACACAGAGCGCACGCGGGCGCCGCGGTTCTGTACACGTTGGACAAGGCCTTCGACTGCCAGTTCGGACAAAGCATCGCGCACAGCGCTGCGACTTACTCGGTATTGGGCGGTGAGATCACTCTCGATGAGCCGCTGGTTCGGTACGAAGTCTCCCCTGATGATTCCCTCGCGTAGTGCATCGGTTAGGGAAAGGGGGCGCGGGGCCGCGCGGGCGGGGTCTGGGGTCATCGGAACTCCTCTGAGCGCCGTCCTGTTGGCGCAAGTGGTAACGGTTGGGTAACGAAGCGCTATGTGAGGTGGACCACATCACATTTTGTTGACAATACTGTAAATCATTCTGTCAACAACGTCGTTTCGGAGAAATCGCATGAGTGTCATTGCTGTGTTGGGTCTAGGCGAGGCAGGGCAGCTTTATGCGAAAGGGCTCGCCCAAGCTGGCGCAACCGTTCGCGGGTACGATCCGTTCGTTGATGCGGAAGGCATTAACCAGGTCGACAGTCTGCGGTCGGTGGTAGACGCGGCTGACGTTGTTATCAGTCTTGTCGGCGCCGGCGTCTGCCTGCAGGTCGCCGAGGACGTTATTCCGCTCCTGCCGCGGGCCGCGGTTTATGCGGATTTCAACACTGCAGGTCCTTGGGTGAAAGCCCAGCTGGCAGCCGTGGCATCGGAACACGGCGTGGGCATGGCGGACGTCGCAGTGATGGCTCCCGTGCCGCGGGCAGGCAGCAAAACACCCTTGCTGGCCAGCGGTGAAGGCGCCGAAGACTTCGCGCGGGTCTTTCGCGCCTTGGAGTCGCCGGTTGAAATCGTGGCCGGGCCGGTTGGCGCCGCAGCCGGCAGGAAACTGCTCCGCAGCGTGTTCATGAAAGGGCTGGCGGGGCTGGTTCTCGAGTGTGAAGCAGCGGGTGAAGCTGCTGACTGCTCCGATTGGCTTCTGGCCGAGATTGCGACGGAGCTTGGTCCCCAGGGCGGGGAATTTGTGGACCGGCTCCTTGTCGGATCGCGCCAGCATGCTCAGCGCCGGCGGCATGAAGTCGAGGATGCGCTGAAATTCCTCCGGGACCTGGGCACCGAATCGTGGATGACTCAAGGCACCTTGAAATGGATTTCCTCCCTGGCTCCCAGCGGGAACGCTGAACTGACTCGTCCTGTGCCGTAATCCCAGTGCTAACCAGCTACCTCTCAACTACCGGAGACCCGACATGAACATCGAAGTTGAAAACCTAGTGCTCAAGTACGGCGACAGCACCGCCATCGACAACTTGAACCTGACCGTTGAAGACGGCGAAGCTGTCGTGCTCCTTGGGCAATCAGGATGTGGGAAAACAAGCACCATGCGATGTATTGCCGGGCTCGAGGAGCCGGCGTCGGGAAGTGTCCGCATTGCCGGAGACTATGTTTTCGATAGCGCGAAAGGGATAGATAAGCCGCCGCATCAGCGAAACATTGGCATGGTCTTCCAGTCCTACGCCATATGGCCGCACCTCACTGTGTTTGAAAATGTGGCCTTCCCTCTCACGATGAAACGGACGCCCAAATCCGAAATGCGGCAGCGGGTCACTGAGACCCTGAAGCTGGTGGGGCTGGACCATCTCGCCGAGCGCGGAGCCAGCATGCTCTCCGGAGGACAGATGCAGAGGGTTGCCCTGGCCCGGAGTCTCGTTATGCAGCCGTCGGTGCTACTCCTGGATGAGCCCTTGTCCAACCTTGATGCCCGACTCCGCGACCGGCTGCGCATCGAGCTGAGGGAACTCCAACTGGAGTTGGGTTTGACGTCCATCTATGTCACCCACGACCAGGACGAAGCGCTGGCACTTGCTGACCGGATTGCGCTGATGCAGCACGGGCGCATTGTCCAAATCGGCACACCCACCGATATCTATGGAAGCCCGCTGAGCGCTTCCATCGCCGACTTCCTCGGCGTATCCAACATCATTCCGGTGACGGAAGTCGATAGTTCGACCATCAAGCTGTCCGGCTCCGATATCGCCTTGAAAGTCGGGCCGTACAGCACTTCCGGGTCCGACCTGAAGGCCTGTATCCGAGGCGAGGATCTGGAGTTGGCGGCTCCCGAGGCGGCAGGGATGAACTCCGTGCCCGGGATCATCACGGTTCAGAGTTTCCAGGGACCAACAGTCCAGTTCCATGTAAAGACCAATGAGGGATTGACCTTCAACGTTCTTGCTCCGAAAGCCGCGGCGATGCAGTTCAAGCTCCATGACGAGGTGACCGTCCGCATTCCATCCGCCGGCGTGCAGGTACTCCCCACCGAGGTGGCAGCGGCATGAGTACGTCGGTGGGCAACCCTCCGAACGTTGCGGAAAACAGCACTACACGCCCGGCCGGGCGATCGGCCCAGGGTCATGCCCGCCGCGGACTGCGGCGGTTCCCTGTTCCGATCCTATTGCTCGTCCTGCTTGTCATCCTTGTCATCCTTCCGATGGCACTGGTGGTCTTGTCCTCCTTCACCTCCGAAACTCCGCGGCCCGGCAACATCTCGCTGCGGGGGTTGACGATGGGGAATTACGTCAGCCTCTTTACCGCCGGAGTGGGACAAGCCACCATCAACTCCCTGCTTGTAGGGCTGGGATCTTCCCTGATAGCGCTCGTAACCGGGGCCTTCCTCGCGTTTATAACTGCCCGGTCCGATGTGCGGGCCCGAAGGTTCCTATATTTCGTAGGTTTCCTGCCCATGCTCCTGCCTTCGTACGTGGGGGCGCTAGCTTGGGGAATTCTGGGTGCACCAAATGCCGGTCTTCTGAACACGCTGGCCCGGGACCTGGGCTTCGGCAATGTCGTGAATATCTACGGCTTGGGTGGATTGATCTTTGTCCTCGGCCTTTACTACGCGCCCTACGCCTTCCTGCTGATTCATAGTTCGTTCAGTCTGATGAATCCGGACTTGGAAGAAGCCGCATCCGTACATGGTGCTCCGTTGTCCCAAGTCATGAGGAGAATCACCTTCCCACTAGCGACTCCAGCCATCCTAGGCTCACTGATCCTGGTCTTCACATTGACGGTGGAGAACTTCCCGGTCTCGCAAATCATCGGAGGAGCAGGAGGCGTTGATACGCTGCCCACCTACATTTACCGGTTGATGAACAGCGCGCCTTCACGGGGCAATGAAGCGGCGGCAGTTGCTGTTTGCCTGGTCCTGGTGGTCCTGGCTGTCACGATGCTGCAGCGGAGAATGCTCGCCAAACGCAATTTCACGACGGTCTCGGGTAAGGGCATCAAACCGCGCAAGGTCAGTCTTGGGAAATTCCGAACCCCGGCCCTGTTGCTCGGAATCGTCTACTTTGTCCTTTCGGCAGTGCTGCCCCTCTTGGCGCTGTTGACGGTCGCACTTCACGATTCTCCGTACATCTCGACGCTCACCAAGATGTTTGAGCCGGGGGTTTTGACGCTTTCCACCTTTGTCGATGCATTCACCTCCGATATTGTGCTGAAGGCGACCGCCAATTCAATTATTGTCGGTATCTGCGCGGCCATCATTGGCACGGCGCTCTGTTTCATTCTCGCGTACGTCGTCAACCGGACGAAGCTGCCAGGCCGGCAGCTTCTTGAGTACATTGCCATGCTGCCGCTTGCGGTTCCGTCGATTGTTCTCGGACTGGGGTTGCTCTGGACTTGGCTCATTATGCCCATTCCGATCTACGGCACCTTGGCACTCATGGTCATCGCCTTCACCGCAGCACAGTTGCCGCAGGGCTTCCGCGGGATAGCCGGATCGATTCTCCAAATCGATCGGGACCTCGAAGACAGCGCAGTCATGCACGGCGCAAACAGGGTGCGTGCGGTGTCAAAAGTTACCCTGCCGTTGATGCGGGTGGGACTTACATCGACTTTCCTGCTGCTCCTGATGCTCTCTATGCGTGAACTTACCGTCCCGCTCTTTTTGTTCACTACCGATACGCGACTCCTTTCGATCGTCATCTTTGATGATTTTGACAATGGAGTCCTGCAACGTTCTGCCGCAATAAGCATTCTCTATTCGCTGGTCCTGCTCGTGATTTCACTTCTTGCCCGCCGATTCGGCGCAAAGCAAGAAGCCTAAATTTTCCTAGAGAGGAAACACCTTGAAGAAATCGACGCAATACAGACTATTCGCCGGATTCATGGCGGCATCGTTCCTGCTTACCGGGTGCGGAGGCGGGTCCGATCCGGGAAGTGATGCTGAGGTCGAAACAAGCGACGGCTTGGTGGTAGAAGGAGAAACCCTGGTGGATGCCGAGCTATTCGAAGCGGCTAAGGACGAGGGCTCGGTTATCTTCTACACCGGTGGAAGCGAACAATCGGAAGCCCAGGTAACGGAAGCGTTCACTGCTGATACCGGTATCAGCGTCGAAACCATCCGCCTAGCCCCGAACCGGCTGAGTGAAAGGATCCTTAGCGAGCAGGGTGCGGGGAAGCTCGGTGCCGACGTCATCCGTATTTCGGGGGAGGACCTGACCCTGGCTGTTGCGGAATCAGGCGCTTTTTCACCCTTCGAAGTGCCGTCCGAGTACCAACTAACAGACGACGCCACCTATGAAGACGGCCTTTACTACCGGTCATTCGACCGGGTGTACAGCTTCGCGTACAACAACCAACTTGTTTCCCCCGAGGATGCGCCGGAGAACTGGTCTGATCTGCTGGATCCGAAATGGAAGGGGAAACTGGGCATTGTGCAGGTTGGTGCGGGAGGAAGTACCTCGGCGCTGACCCGGTTCCAGCTCGACACCCTGGGCGAGGAGTACCTCGAAGGCTACGCCGCCCAGGAACCCCGCATCTTCGACTCCGTCGCCGCGCAGACCGATGCACTGGCACGAGGCGAAATCAGTATCGCCACAGTACCCATCGCTACCGGGTACAGCTCCCAGGAAGCGGGGGCGCCGATCACCCTCGCCACGCCGGAGGAAGGCATGGCCGGCTACGCCTTCTACGTCGGCAGGACAACAAGTGCGCCCCACCCGGCTGCTGCCGAGGTGTTCGCCAAGTGGCTCCTCTCGAAGCGCGCACTGGCAGTTTCCGCAGCCCAGGGCGACTATCCGGCGAGGACCGATCTCGAAAGTCCAACCGCTGGGGATCTTGAGTTGCCGGAAGCGGATGCCATCTACCGCTCCACGATGGAGGAGTCCATTGAGAACCTCGAACCGGATGCCGAAATCTGGAAGACCGTGTTCGGCTACACGGGTTAGCAGGCGCTTGTATTAGCCCGCTGGTCAGCGGCAGGCCCACCGCAGCTGTGGTGGGCCTGCCATTCCCATGAGCAACGTCGGAAGCGGTGCAAGCAGTGAGACATGACGCGTCTAACCGCAGGACGCCTGTATGAAGCAGTGGCCGTGGTCCTTGCTGATCCACGCGTTTTTTCTTCAACTCACCATTTACATCGTCCGGCCCACAACCGCATACCGGGCACTTGAAATAGGTGTCGAACCGGCCCTCCTGGGACTCGTTTCCACGAGTTTCGCCGTACTGCCACTCTTTGCGGCGGTACTCCTCGGCCGTGCATCGGACCGGGGGCATGACGGGAAAATGCTGATCTGCGGAGCCGGACTGATGCTTCTGGCAGGAATGGGATTCCTGTTGTGGACGCCGTCCCTGTTCCTCCTGATCGTCTGGAATATCACGCTGGGCCTCGGGCACGTTCTGTGCGTAGTTGCCGAACAGGGCCGTGTAGCCAGGGGGGAACGTGCCAAGCTCGACTCCGCGTTCGGTGTCTATACGTTCGCCGGGTCGGCCGGGCAAGCACTCGGTCCTGCGCTCATTGCGGTGGCGGGCGGATCCGCCACTATTCCCGACACTGATTTCCTCTTCACTGCTTATCTTGTCGGAACCGTTTGTCTGGCCGTCGCAACGGTCTTTATGCTCCGGTCACCCCGCGCAGTTGCAGTCGTTCCCCGCCGGGCGGGATCACTGCGGCAAGCGCTCAGGACTCCCCGCTCCACCAGGTATTCGATCCTGGCAGCCATGGGAGTCAGCATGATGGTTCTGAGCGCCATTGACCTGCTCACCGTTTACCTGCCCGCACTGGCCGTGGAACGAGAGATACCGGCGTCTACCGTCGGATTGCTGCTGAGCCTGAGAGCCGTGACGACCATGGCGTCCCGTACAGTGATCGGCCCGCTGGTCCGGCGATTCGGCCGCAATCCGCTAATCATCGGTTCCACAGCTGCCTCTGCGCTGCTGATCGGAGCATTGGTGCCGCCGTGGGATACCTGGGTCCTTGCGGTCGTCATCGCCCTGGTCGGCGTAACCCTGGGCATTGGACAGCCGCTAACCATGACCACTATTACGCTCGCTGCAAGCCCGGGTACCAGCAGCACATGGTTGGGGCTGCGCCTCAGCGCGAACAGACTGGGCCAGTCCACTATCCCCGCTGCCGTCGGGTTGTTGGCTGCGACTAGCGGGGCTGCCGGTGTTTTCGCCCTGACTGCTGCCGCAATGGCCGCGGTATCCGTGGTCTCCATGCGGACTCAACGCTATGGCCCGCACGAATGAAGCAGCTTCCCGCCCTCACATCAGCCCGGCGGCCCAGCGTAGGCGCAGGCTCTCCTCCAGCTCCTGCTCGGCGATCCGGCGTTCGATAGCTGTCAACTGTTCCTCCAGCCGGGGGATCCACCGATTCTCTACAGCCCGCTGCCGCGTTCGGGTGGCCGCGAGTTCCTCCGACACCAGCAGCAACGCCCGTTGCCCGGCCGCCGCGGCCACGGCCGCTTCCAAGGCTGCCCGGTGCGCCGACGCCGCAAACGCCAGGGCGGAGCTGCCGCCGGCCGGCGGAGACGTCGGCACCGTGCAGGATGCGGATTCGGGATACGAGATGCCCATCGCCCCGCCCCACTGCACCACGGCGACCGCCGGGTCCGGTGGGGCCGCCTCCAGCAGCCGGTCCGCACCGTCCAGCCCGGTACTGCGCTGCAGCCACACCGCAGCCGTCCGGGCGCTGGTTTCCCAGGCACGGATACCCGCATCAGCGCGTTCCTGCAGCCCGTCGATGGCTGCCTGCAGGATGCGCTGCTTCCGGTCCAGCAGCTCGGCCCCGCGCCGGGCCGTGGCGAGCCGCCGCTGCACCTCGGACCGCTCGGCGCGGCTGCCGCCGGACCGGAACCCGCTCACAGCTGGACTCCGCTCATGGCACCGTCGCGCCCGTTCCGGGCAGGTACCGGTCCAGGAATTCGGCGGACAGCATGGTCAGTTCCCGCCGCGGCAGCAGCGACAGTGCCTGCCAGGCAAGGTCCAGCGTCTGCTCCAGGGTGCGCAGCTCGTCCCGGCCCTGGTTGAGCAGTTCCTTCTCCACTACGGTGCGGAACTCGATGTAGGCCTTGTCGGTCTCGCTCAGCGCGGCGGCTCCCACCAGTTCGGCCAGTTCCGCTGCGGACCGGGCGCGGGCCATGGCGGACAGGATCTGCGCGGCGACGTCGAGGTGGTCCTCCCGGGTGCGTCCCCGCCCGGCGCCGCTGCGCATCAGCCGTGACAGGGAGGACAGCACATCCACCGGCGGATAGATGCCGCGCGCGTCGATGTCGCCGTCGAGCACCACCTGCCCCTCGGTAATGTAGCCGGTCAGGTCCGGCACCGGGTGGGTGATGTCCCCGGCGGGCATGGTCAGCACCGGCACAATGGTCACCGATCCCTCCCGGCCCCGGACGCGTCCGCAGCGTTCGTACAGGGTTGCCAGGTCGCTGTAGAGATAGCCCGGGTAGCCGCGCCGGGCCGGGATTTCCCGGCGCGCAGCGGACACTTCGCGCACCGCCTCGGCGTAGCTGGTCATATCCGACATCACCACCAGCACGTCGGAACCGTCGTCATAGGCCAGGGACTCCGCGATGGTCAGGGCGATGCGCGGGGTCAGGATCCGTTCAATTACCGGATCGTCCGCGGCGTTCAGCAGCAGCACCAGCTCACCGGCGGCAGAGCGTTCCTCCAGCCGGTCGCGGATATAGGCGATATCGGCATGCGTCATGCCCATGGCCGCGAACACCACCCGGAAGGCCCGCCCGGAGGATGCGGTCGCCTGGGCGGCGATCTGCGTGGCCAGGGTGAGGTGCGGCAGCCCGGGGATGGAGAAGATCGGCAGCTTTTGGCCGCGGACCAGGGTGGTGAGGGCATCCACCACGGAGATGCCGGTGATTACCGGGTCCTGCGGCGGTTCCCGGAAGACGGGGTTCAGCGGCCAGCCGCCCACCGGGGAAGTGTGCTCCGCGGTGACCGGCGGGCCGCCGTCGAGCGGCTCCCCCCGCCCGTTGCATACCCGGCCGAGCCAGCCGGTGCCCACCGGGACCGCCAGCGGCCGGCCCTGGAACCGGACCTCCACTCCGCCCAGTGCCATGCCCTCGGTGCCTTCGAGGACCTGCAGGGTGGTCTCGTCACCGTCAATCTCCAGCACCAGCCCGTGTCGCTGGGGACCGCCGTCGACGTCGACGGTAGCGAACTCGTCCCAGCCCACGCCCTCCGTGTCGCCAAGAACCAGCAGGGGTCCGCGCAGTTCACGCACATCGCTGTGGCCCACCCGTGCCCGGTTGCCGCTAGCCATGGGCATCTCCCGTCGATGGCTGATCCAGTGTTTCGGTAAGCTGCCGAACGAAGGCCCGGCCGCGCTCCTGCACGCCGGCGGCATCCGTGGGCCCGGTGTCCTCGCGCAGGCGCAGGATGGGGGAGAAGTCATAGCGGTCGACGTCGGCCGGCGGCACCCCGCGGGCCACCAGGGTCTGGCAGGTCTCCACCACGTCCAGCACCGCCTGCAGCAGGGCGGCGCCCTTTTCCTCGGAGCTGTAACCGTCATTGGGGCTGAGCGCGTTCTGCAGCAGCACCCCGTCACGGATCAGCCGCCCGCCCAGGAGGACCATCTGTTCATGTCCGGGGAGGGAGGAGGCACCGATGATTTCCGCCAGGGCGGTCAGCCGGTCAGCTTCCGAGAGGAGCAGGGAGGCCTGCGCACGGCGCTGCGTCCACTGCGGATCCCCGTGGGCGGAGTACCAGCGGCCCAGCGACTCAGCATCCCGGGAGAAGGAACCGCGCCAGCTGACGGCTGGGTAGTGCCGGGAGTAGGCGAGGTCCCGGTCCAGCAGCCACAGCGTGCGGACAAAGCGCTGGGTGCCGGTGGTCACCGGTTCGCTCATGTCCCCGCCCGGAGGGGAGACCGCTCCGATCACGGTGACCGACGCCGTCGCCCCGCCCAACGTGCGTACCCGGGCGGCACGCTCGTAGAACGCCGCGAGTTCGCTGGCCAGGGAAGCCGGATACCCTTCCTCGGCGGGGAGGTCGCCGTTGCGGTTGGCGAACTCGCGCAGCGCCTCGGCCCAGCGGGAGGTGGAGTCGGCAATCACGACGGCGTCGTAACCCATGTCCCGGAAGAACTCGGCCACGGTGACACCGGTGGCGATGGACGCTTCCCGGGCCATCATGGGCATGTTGGAGGTATTGGCGATGATGACGGTCCGGTCAATCAGCTTCCCGCCGGTACGGGGATCGTCCAGCCCGGAGAGCCCTTCCAGGACGTCGGCCATCTCGTTGCCGCGCTCGCCGCAGCCCACATAGACAATCACATCCGCATCGGACCACTTGGCGATCTGCTGCAGGGTGAGGGTCTTCCCGGTGCCGAAGCCGCCGGGTACTGCGGCTGCCGCGCCGCGGGGAACCGGGAAGAGCAGGTCCAGCACCCGCTGCCCGGTCTGCAGCGGAACCACATCAGCGATGCGCTCGCCGAAAGGCCGGGGGCTGTGTACCGGCCAGCGCTGCGCCAGCGGCACCTCCACGCCGCCGATCCTGGCCACGGGATCCAACGGCCGGACCTTGCCCTCGGCCAGCCAGGTCAGTTCCCCGGAGACCGACGGCGGTGCCAGCACGCGGAATTCGATCGTTCCCACGCCGGGCACGGTGCCGAGGACCTGGCCGGCCCGCACCATGTCGCCGACGGCTACCGACGGCGCGAACTCCCACCGGGTTTCCAGCACTGCCGGGTCTTCGGCCGAGCTCTGCCGCTCCTGCGTGAGCCACAGCGGAGCCGAGGACAGGGGGCGCAGCAGCCCGTCGAAGACCGTGCCCAGCAGTCCCGGCCCCAGCAGCCCGGCCAGCTGATGGCCGGTCCGCTCGGCACGGTCGCCGGCCTTCAACCCGCCGGTGTATTCATACGCCTGAAGGGTGGCTTCGTCGCCGTTGATGGCGATCGCCTGCGCGGCAATGCCGTCCGGACCGATGTTGACCACCTCAAGCATGGACAACCCCGGCAGTCCGCTGACTTCCACGAGCGGTCCGCTCACCCGGGTGATCCGGCCGTCGCCTGCTGATTCAGCCGGGTCCGGAGTCCTCACGCGTCGTCCCATAACCGCCGCACCTCCCCGGCGTGGTCCTCCAGTGCCTGGTCTGCCAGGGTGGGCAGCGACAGGTCCAGCCGCCGCGAGCCGGCTGTTCCGATGACGCCGCCCTTGTAGCTTTCGGTCACGGATGCCATGGGGCCGAGGACGCGGTCCGCCTGCGCGGTCAGCCGCCGCAGGATCTGCGGGTAGCGCGGGTCCCTACGGACTTCATGCACCTGTTCCTGCACCTGCTCGGCCAGCAGCGACCGCAGGCGTTCCTGTTCGGCCAGCACCGTCCGGCGTGCCTGCCGGCGGGCGCGGGCGGAGGACGCAGCGGCGTCGGCCCTGGCCGCCTCGGCCCCCTCGCGCTGCGCGGTTCGGCGGATGGCGTCCGCCTCCGCCTGCGCCCGGCCGAGCAGATCCGCCGCCTGCTGCCTGGCCTCGGAATCCAGCCGGGCGGCTTCCGTCCCGGCGTTTCGGCGCAGTGCCTGGCGCACCGGGTCCAGGGCTGTCTCGGCGCCCTGCGGCAGCCGGGTCATGAAGGCAGCACCGCAGTGAGGGGCGACGCCGGATCCGCCAGTTCGATGCCCAGCTCCGCGGCGGCGTCGGGCGTGAGCAGGACAACGCACACCGAGTGGGGCAGGCTGGCCCAGACCGCCCGGACGTCCGCTGCTCCCGCGGCCGGGTAGAGCACCGCTCCTGCCAGCCGGTACCCCTCCAGCAGGGCAGGGTTGCCCACCGCGGCCACACTTCCTTCCCGGCGGGTCATGCCTGGCCAATGAGGATGATGGAAATGATCAGCCCGTAAATCGCGATGCCTTCTGCCAGTCCAACCACCACCATGGCGCGTCCAAAGATTTCCGGCCGCTCACTCATTGCCGCCAGGGCTGCCGAGCCGGTGTAGGCCACGGCGATGGCCGCGCCGATGGAGGACCCGGCGACGGCGATCGCGGCGCCGATCAGGGCCGCACCGCTGCTGTCGCTGCCGTCGGTCGCCGCAGCGACAGCGGTGGCGGCAGCTCCGCCGTCGCCCGCCGTGGCCGGGGCCGCGTTCAGGGCGGAGACCAGCAGGGCCAGTGCTCCGGCCATCAGGACGCCGTTCAACCCGAGCAGCGCGCGGACCCCCGCCCGGCGGCGGCGGCGCATCAGGGCCAGGGCAACTCCGGCCAGCAGGACGGTAAGGAACAGGGCCAGTGGAAGGACGGCAAACCAGGGATTCACGGCAGATGCCTTTCAGCAGGGGCGGGGGCAGAGGCGGGGCCAAGATCGGGGGTCCAGGGGCGGAACGGACGTCCCTCCTCGGTGAAGACGCGGGAGAAGAGCTCGTAGTACTCCAGCCGCAGGGCCTGGATTCCGGCAACGAGGCCTTCCAGTGCGAAGGTGAGCACATTGCCCAGCACGAACATCAGGATGGCGGGAATGATCCGCCAGCCCGGTTCCCAGATGGCCGTGGTTGCCTGCCAGACCACCATCATCAGGGCGGCGTGGGTAAGGCCGAACGCGGCCAGCCGGGTAAAGGACACCAGATTGGAGGCGAGCTGCACCACGGTGTCCACCAGCTCCACGGTGGCCTGCAGCCCGCCGGTGGGCCCGCCGCCGGATTCCACGAACAGGCCGATGAAGATGAACACCAATGCGATCAGTGCCGCGGTTCCGGCAGCCACCAGGATCACCGCGCTGCCGGCCAGCAGACCCCAGGCCACCAGCCCGATCGCGGCGAACAGCAACGCGCCGGCCAGCCCCGAGCGGGCGTAGAGGGCGTACGCCCAGCCGCCTTCGCGGACCCGGTTGATGGTCCCCAGCGCGTAGGACCCGGCCAGCAGGACGGCGCCCAGCACCAGGGCGGCGACGATCAGCGGGATGGGTTCTTCGAGCGGTTCCAGCCACAGCACCGGCAGCACATGGGTGGGACCGAAGAACTCCCCGTACAGGAACCCGAAAAACACTGCAGCGGCACCCGCGCCGGTAATGAACAGCCATGTCCGGCGGTAGCGGTCCAGCCACGGCACGCGAAGGAACCGGACCAGCAGCCCGGCAATCACCAGCAACGCCCCCTGCCCGGCGTCGCCGAACATCATCCCGAACATCACCACGTACGCCACGGCGGCTATCCGCGCAGGGTCCAGGTCCGCGTAGGGGACCGTGGTGTAGGTGTCCACCAGCAGCCGGGACAGCCGCGGCCGGCGTCGTTCCTCGCCGGTGAGCTGGGTGGGTGGCTGCACGCCGTGCGGCCGGCGCAGGGGAACCGCCGAGGCGCCGTGCGGTTCCAGGGCCTTCCGGAGTTCCGGCAGCTGCCGGGTGGGGGACCAGCCAACCAGCGCGGCCACGGGACCGTGCACGACGGCGGCATCCGCGGCACGGTCCAGCTCGTCGGGTCCGTCACCGGGGTCGTAGGGAAGATCCAGTTCGACGGCGGCGCTGCCCGCCACCTCGGTCAGCACGGGACGGCCGGCGTCCACGGGCCAGACCAGGGCAATGCGTTCCATCCGCACCGGACTGAGGGTTTCACGCCACGGCATCGAGCACCTCGCTTCTCCCGGTGCCGGTCGCTGCGGCGGCCAGGGCGGCCCGGACCCGCCAGGCATCCGCGGCCAGGACCGCCATGGCCCCGACAATGACGTCCGGGCCGGGCAGGCCGGCCCGCAGCAGGCCGAAACCGTCCGTTTCCACCTGCGCGGCGAGACGGGCCTCCGCCCGCCACAGCTCCTGCGGTTCCTGCACCTCGGCCAGGACCTGTCCGGCCGCCGGGCTCAGTGCCGCGGTCAGCTCCGGCAGCGACGCAGCTTCGGTCCATCGGGTGCCGATCAGCGGACGGAGCAGGGATACCAGCCGGTCCGTGGTGCCGGTTCCGGTCACCAGCAGCAGGCGGGCGGCCAGCAGCACGGCACCGGCAACAGCCCACGGGCGTGTTGCAGGGGCGGCCGAGGCCAGCCGGCGCAGCCAGACGGCCGTGAGCATATCCGGCAGGGACACGGCGGGGCCGGGGTCACCCCAGGGCGACGCGGCCAGCATCGCCTGCAGCGTCTCGGGGGAATCGGCGGTCTGCAGCCGAGGCCAGGCCGTGGCCAGCCCGCCCAGGTCGAACACTGGGGCCGAATCGGCGCCCGGCTCCAACCCGGCCCCGGTGCCGGTGTTCCGCCGCAGTGCGGCGGCCAGGGCAACGATGTTGTCCGCCTCGTACCGTGCGGCGGCAGCCCGGACCAGCTGTGTGTCCTGGCCGGCCGGCAGCCAGCCCGCCAGGACACGCAGCTGCCAGAGCACGGTACGCCGGGTGGCCTGCTGCGCAGCTCCAAGTGTTCGGGTGCCGGCCAACTGATCGGCGTACACCGATCCTTCCAAGGCCTCTACGGCGGCCGGCAGGTCCGGCAGCGCGGAGAGTTCCCGGCAGGTGCCGGCGCCTGCCCTCCGCTGCGCCATGGACCGTGCCCTCACGGTGGCCGCCACCCAGTCTGCTCTCATCAGCCGGTGTCCGTTCCGCGGCCCAGCAGGTCCTGTACCAGGTCCGCCACAATGGCGGAAGCGAGTTCCGGCACCCGTGATTCGCCGTGGCTGCGGAGTCTCTGTGCCTCTTCCCGGGCTTCGCTAAGCAGGTGTTCATTTTCGCTTGCGGCTTCGGCGGAAACCCGCGCTGCGGCTTCGGCACGCACGGCA
This sequence comes from Arthrobacter sp. zg-Y895, assembly GCF_020731025.1. Taxonomy (NCBI): domain Bacteria; kingdom Bacillati; phylum Actinomycetota; class Actinomycetes; order Micrococcales; family Micrococcaceae; genus Arthrobacter; species Arthrobacter sp. zg-Y895. The sequence continues at coordinate 656,571 of NZ_JAJFZY010000004.1, read as the reverse complement.
CCACTGTTCATCCGGGCCTGTTCCACCAGGGCAGCGGCCTGGCGACGGGCAGCGGCGACGGTCTGCTGTGCCTGGGCTCCGGCGGTTCGGGTCTGTTCGCTGCCCTCGGCGATCGTTGGTTCAAGTGCTTCGAAGACGGGGATGAGCTCCGCGGCTGTGCCTTCGTCGTCAGTAGCCGGGACGCCGGCAGGACCGGCCGGTCCTGGCGCGCCGACGGGTCGGAAACGGTCCAGCAGGCTGTTGCGTGCCATGCGGCACCTCCCTGAGCGGAGGGATAGTTGCGGGTTGCTGCAAGCTAGTCTCCGGTGGCTTCGGCCTCCGAAGCCTCGCCGTGCCGGACTATGTCGCCCTCTGTGAAGAGGATGCCGTGGGCGATTTCCCGCCAGAGGGGAGTCCGGCGAAGCAGGAATTCAAGCTCCATGCTGAAGTGCTTGAACTCCTCACCGAGCGAATCAAGCATGATGGCCCGCGACTCGGCGTCAGGCTCCACGGCCATCCGCTGGACATACCAGCCGATGGCTTCGGCTTCCTCCGCCAGGCTGGCGCACATGCGCGCAAAGGTCCGCGTCTCGGCGGGAAGTTCGGAAGGCGGCTCATGGTACTGGTCTGTGCCCATTTGTCTCTCCTGAGGACCGGTGGCTCCGCAGCGTCCAGCCGGCTGCGAAACGTTCCCCCGTTGATCGACGTTACGGGGGGCACGGTGGGGAAACAATGGTTTAGGCCGGGTCAGGCGGCCGCGCCGGACGGATCAAAAGCTCAGCGGGCCAGCCGGGCGTAGGCGGAGGCGAAGTGCAGCAGCGGGTCGGCCTCGTCGTCGGCCCCGGCTCGGCGGCCCATGGACACCACCTCGCCCACGATCAGCTGGTGGGTGGCCGCCGTCGTCACCTGCGTGGTGCGGACCTCGAACCAGGCGATGGAATCCTCGATGACGGCGGCACCGGTTTCCGGCGCCCGGCCGTAGTTAACCTGGTTCAGCAGGCCTTCCAGGGGCGAACCGGGACTGGCCAGCCAGTTGGCAGTGCCCCGCAGCCGCGCCGGCAGCAGGCTCAGGGCCCAGCTGCCGGCGTCGATCACTGCCTCGGCAATGCGTGCCTCGGCGTACAGGCTCACCAGGAGGGTGGGTGGATCGTAGGAGACGGAGAGGAACCCGCTGACGGTCGCCGCGTAATCGCGCCCGCGAAGGCGGGTGGACACCACGCCGACGCCGGACGCGATGTCCGCGCTCAGCTCCCGGTACCGGTCGATCACCTCGTCCGGGAGGTCGGGCCCGGCAACCGGCTCCCCGGGAAAGACTCCGTGCTCCATGACTCCCTATTCCGCGGTATCGGCGGCGGGAACCAGCTTCACGGAGATGGAGTTGATGCAGAACCGCTGGTCGGTGGGCGTGTCGAAACCTTCGCCTTCGAACAGGTGTCCCATGTGCGAATCGCAGTTGGCGCAGCGGACTTCAATCCGGTCCATGCCCATGCTGCGGTCATGCAGGTAACGGACCTTGCCCTCGGCCAGCGGGGCGAAGAAGGACGGCCAGCCGCAGTGCGAATCGAACTTCTCGCTGCTGGTGAACAGATCGCTGCCGCAGGCACGGCACTGGTAAACGCCGGCGGTCTTGGTGTCCCAGTACTCGCCGGTGTACGGCCGTTCGGTGCCGGCCTTGCGCAGCACGGCGTACTCCTGCTCAGTGAGTTCCTCGCGCCACTGCTGGTCGGTTTTCTGGACCGGGACGGTTCCGGTGTTCTCTTCGGTAGTCATGTCAGCGTCAACGCTTAAGAGTCGCCAATAAATCCCGAGCCGCTGTACAGATGCAGCACGGGAACGCCGAGCCGGTCCTGCGCCTCATTGGCCCAGTCCGTACGGAAGGTGTCTTCGACGGCGTGCGGCGTGGTGACCACTACAACCTGGTCCGCGTGCGTGCGCTTGGCGGTTTCGACGACGGCGGCAACCGGGTCTTCGCCGGTGACCGTGCCGGTGGCCTCGAGGCCGGCTGCCTGCAGCTGTTCCAGGGAGTCGGCGAGCGAGGTGACCGCTTCTTTCACCTCGTCGGCCTTGGACGGCCGGCCGCCGGTCAGGTTCCGGAAGGCTTCTGCAAAATCCAGCAGGCTGAGGTTGTCCAGCACGTCCACCAGCAGGTTCCGGCCCGGATCAGCGGGCACCAGAACCTCAAAGCGGACGGGGTTCTCTCCTGCAACGGCACGCAGGTTCTCTATGTCGCGGCTACCCAGCGATTCTTCCGTCAGCACCACAATTGTCGAAGTCATGCGCACCAGCCTAGTACGCCTGTCCCGGCAGGCCGCCCAAGGCCGCACCGGCCTGCCGTTACACGGACCCGGCACCCATCCGGTAAAAATGTTCTATGGCTATCTCCGTTCCTTCCGATGCATCCTCCGGCACCACCCCGGTTCTCTCGGTTCCGTGGGTCCGTTGGACGGCGTTCGGCGCCGGCGTCGGTGCTGCGGCTTCCACCGCCGTCGTAGCCGCCGCCTCCGGACTCGGCATCTACTTCGCGCGCCAGGTGGTCACCCCGGCCCGCACGCGGGACGCGAACCTGGAGATCCTGGCCGTCATGGACAGCGAGCACGGCCGGCAGGTCATCCTGCCGGCAAACCTGGACACCACGGTCGAAGGCACGTACAGCCTGTACTTCGACAACGGCAACGGGCATGCCCGGATCGGAGCCATCCGTTCCTATGTGCCCCGTGAGGGCACGGTGCAGCGGGATGTGGAAGAGGTGTACAGCGGCGACCTGAGCAAGGCGCGCCGCGGCTGGTGGAGCGGTTCCATCTATCCCTCGCCGGCCGCCGTCGGGCTTCCCGAGGAGGAAGTCGACATCCCGGTCGAAAACGGAACGGCACCGGCGTGGCTGGTGCGTACTCCCGGTGCCGACACGTGGGCGATCATGGTCCACGGCCGAGGCGCCCGGCGGACCGAATGCCTGCGGGCGCTGCGTACCGCCCGCGAAGCCGGGCTCACCAGCCTGGTGATTTCCTACCGGAACGACGGCGAGGCCCCCTACGCCTCCGACGGCCGGTACGGGCTGGGCCTGACCGAGTGGCAGGACGTGGAGGCGGCCATCCGCTACGCACTGGACCACGGCGCCCAGGATGTGGTCCTGTTCGGCTGGTCCATGGGCGGGGCGATCAGCCTGCAGGCTGCGGACCGCTCGCCGCTGCGCCGGTACATCCGTGCCATGGTGCTGGACGGGCCGGTGATCAACTGGGTGGACGTGCTGGCCCACCATGCCCGGGTGAACCGGATTCCGGCGCAGGCCGGCAGGCTGGGACAGTGGCTGATTTCCAACGCCGCCGGACGGGCACTGACCGGGCTGGCTGCTCCGCTGGACCTCAAGAGCATGGACTGGGTGACCCGTGCGGAGGAAATCCGGATCCCCACCCTCATCCTGCACAGCAAGGACGACGATTTTGTGCCGTACGGGCCATCTGCGGAACTGGCGGAGAAGAACCCGGAGGTCATCACGTTCGAGGCGTTCACCAGGGCACGGCATACCAAGGAATACAACGTGGATCCCGAGCGGTGGGAGCGTGTGGTCCTGGGCTGGCTCAATGACGCCCTTGGCCGCACCCGGCATCCCTCGGAGCACCGTCTCGACGCTGAGTAGCGGGTTACTTCAGCGGTGCGGATTACGGCCGCGCCGAGTGCTCTCCTGCCATGTACTACCGGTAGTTTTCCTGCGCTTTGGGGAAAACCCTCCGGTTTGTGACGATCCCTGCGCGGCGCGGCTCAGGAAAATGCACAAACCGCAGGATAATGCCCAAACCGCAGGGAAATGCACGCCGGGCGTCGGACCGGACCCGGGACAGTGTCAGCGCACAGAGTAGGTTAAAGGCGCACTGACACATTGACGGGGGACCAATAATGCACGACCAACAGGGGACCGCTCCACTGGACGACTTTTTCCCGGCCTGGAACCAGGGTGCACATCCCGATCTGTATGAGCTGGAGAACCGGGCCTTTGACCGCGAAGGGGCGGTCTGGGACGCACTTGCGGGCCTGGCGCCCTGGGCCGGGAAGACTCTCCTCGATCTCGGCTGCGGCACCGGTTTCTGGCTGCCGCGTTATGCCGGACTCGCAAAGTCCGTCATCGGCGTCGAACCCGATCCGCGCCTCCTGACGGCCGCCCGGTCCAGGCCGGGTGGAGCAGAGGTCCTGCACGGCTCGGCCGAACACATCCCGCTCCCGGATGCCTCGGTGGATGTTGTCCATGCCCGGTTCGCCTATTTCTTTCCCTCGCCCCAGAACGACTGCTCCGCGGGGCTGGCGGAAGTCCTGCGGGTCCTGCGTCCGGGTGGATCGCTGGTCGTCATCGACAACGACCAGCACGACGGCGAGTTTGCCGCCCTGCTTGAGGCGGCCAACGCATCGGCGCATCAGGGCGGGGGCAAGTACATCAAAGACTGGTGGGCGCAGCAGGGTGCCTCCACGTCCCTGGTCATGAGCAGCTGGACCTTTGACAATCCTCAGGACCTGGTTGACGTGATCAGCATGGAATTCCCCAACGGGACGGCCGATGAATGGCTAGCCCAGGATCCGCAGCGGGTCCGGCTCAGTTACGGGTACGCCCTGCACCACCTCTGCAAAGGAGAGCGGAACCGCCGCTAGGCAGGCGCGGCGGCGATGGGGGCCGTGACGGCGTGCGTGAGGCGGAGCAGGTCAAAGGGCGAGAGCCCGATCTGCAGCCCCCGCCGGCCTCCGGAGACATACACGGTGTCCAGCAGTTCCACCCGGGATTCGATTCCGGCAGGGGAGGAGTGTTTCTGCCCCAGCGGTGAAATGCCGCCCACCACGTAGCCGGTGCGCCGCTCCGCGTCCCGTCGGTCAGCCATCACTGCCTTGCGCGCACCCATCAGGGAAGCGAACTTCTTCAGGTCCAGGTTCAGGGCCACCGGAACCATGGCCACGGCCAAATGCCCGCCCAGATCCACCATCAGCGTCTTGTAGACGGCGTCCGGCGGCAACCCGAGCTTTTCGGCGGCTTCCAGCCCGTACGACGGCGCGCCGGCGTCGTGCTCGTAGTGGTGCACTGTGTACTTGACCCCGGCGTCGTCCAGTACCTTGGTGGCCGGCGTCGCGCCCTTACCCGGATGCTTGTCGCGGTTTCCTGCCATGGCTGCGCCTCCTGTGCTCCTGCGGCCGCCGCACACCCGGCCGGTTACGGGCTACGCCGGCTGCTGTGCCAGTTTTTCGTGCTGGGCGAGCCGACGCTTGATGCGTCCCAGCATGGCGGACATTCCCCGCATGCGCAGCGGGGTGATGGCCCGGGTGAGGCCCAGACGGTCAGGAACATCGGCCGGAACCGCCAGGATGGCGGCGGCCGGAAGCCCGTTTAGGCCTTCGTAAAGCACGCTGGCGAACCCTCGGGTGGTGGGAGCCTCCGGCGGTGCCTTGAAGAACAGCGACACCAGATGCTCGGGGGAGTCGTCCACGTCCAGGCTGAGGAACACCGGCGACTGGCATTCCACCACCTGTTCGAGGAGCTCGGGCCGGTCGGCGATTTCAGCCGGCAGGTCGGGCAGGCTGCGGGAGAATTCCAGCAGCAGTTCCAGGCGGTCGGATTCCTCCATGGCCTGGAAGTCGTCGATGATCTCGGCCAGGGAATCCGGGACAGCGTTTTCGGGTGTGGCAGTCATGGGTAAATCTCTCTTACTTGGTGCTTCAGCTGGGGGCGTTGCCGGGTTCTTCACCGCGGGCAATCGGGACGCGTACGGCGTTGCCCCATTCGGTCCAGGATCCGTCATAGTTGCGTACGGACTCGAAGCCGAGCAGGTGCTTGAGCACAAACCAGGTATGGCTGGAACGTTCGCCGATGCGGCAGTAGGCCACGACGTCGTCGCCTTCCTTCAGCCCGGCGTCGTCCTTGTAGAGCGCTTCGAGTTCCTCGCGTGTGCGGAAGGTTCCGTCTTCGGCGGCGGCCTTGCTCCACGGGACGGACTTCGCGGTGGGGATGTGCCCGCCCTTCATGGCGCCCTCGTCCATGTAGTCGGGCATGTGGGTGCGTTCGCCCGTGTATTCGGCGGGGGAGCGGACATCGATCAGCGGTCCCTTGCCCAGGTGTCCGACGACGTCGGGCAGGAACGCGCGGATCTTCTCGTCGTCACGCTCCACCACGGGGTATTCGGCGGGTTCCACGGAGACCTTGTCCGTGGTGACCGGACGGCCTTCGGCAATCCACTTGTCGCGGCCGCCGTCCAGCAGCCGGACATCCTCGTGGCCGAAGAGGGTGAAGACCCACAGGGCGTAGGCGGCCCACCAGTTGCTCTTGTCGCCGTAGATCACCACGGTGGAGTCCCGGGTGATGCCCTTGCGGGCCATCAACTGGGCGAAGGCCTTACCGTCTACGAAGTCCCGCGTATCGGCATCGTTGAGGTCGGTGTGCCAGTCGATCTTCCGGGCACCGGGGATGTGTCCCGTTTCGTACAGCAGGATGTCCTCGTTGGATTCAAGGACCACCAGGTTCTCAGCGTCCAGGTTGTCCGCCAGCCACTGTGTGGAGACCAGGCGTTCCGGATGGGCATAGGCGGAGAACTTGGGGCTGCTGTCAGCTGCGATCGACATACGCGGAACTTCTTTCCTCGGCAATTGGGCTTCTTCCTAGCCTAACGATGACGGGGGTCGAAAACTTCCATGCGCCGAACCTTGGCGGGATTCCTGGTCGGCACGCTGTCCCACGGTTTGGGGTTGCTGGTGTCTGTTGAGGTCCCACTGGCACCAGGAGCACCACCCGGTGGGATGCTGTGCTGGCCTGGGTGAACCCATCCGGCACGCTGTCCCACGGTTTGGGGTCGCTGGTGTCTGTTGAGGTCCCACTGGCACCAGGAGCACCACCCAGTGGGATGCTGTGCTGCCAGCCTTGGGCGGGCGCCAAAGGCTCTCGGTAGGCCAGCTTCCCGGCCGCACCGGAGACCCGAGGCGGAAGGCCTGAGGTCCTATTCGGTTGGGGCCGGTGTGGGCACGCTGTCAGGTCAAAATGCCCGGTTTTCGCAGCACGTAGCCGTCTCAAAAAGACGCGTATTTTAGGTTTCCGTAAGGGCTCGTTTGGGCCTGTTTTCAGCCTGGAAATGTCAGTGCCGGGTGAAATCCTAAAGGCATGGATAAGCTCGGGAACACCGAATGGACAACCGAAGAACCAGGCAGTGAAGACCCCCAGCGGGAAGGCAATGTTGGGAAAGCGGATGCGCCCCGCACAAGTTGCACTCTGTCGGTTTACCGGGCGGAACTAGAAGCCGAGCCTTCCGTGGCCGCTGAAGCCGTCCCCGGCACCGAGCCAGCTGACCATCCCGCCCCTGCCGAAGGTCCCGGCCCTGCCGAGCACGCCAAGGCCGACCATCCCGGAGCTCCTGCCGCCGCCCCCGATTCTGACGCCGGCCCCGCCGATCCCGAAGCTTCCGCCGCCTCCGATTCTGACGCCGGTCCTGCCGATCCCCAAGCTTCCGCCGCCCCCGATTCGGGAGCCGGTCCTGCCGACAGTTCCGGAGCCGATAGTTCTGCCTCCGATTTCCCGGACGGTTTCACCGGAACGCTGGCCCTGAAGAACGTTGAAGCCTTTGATGCGCAGACGGTCGCCGAGGTCCTGTACCGGATGGCGCATTTGATGTCCTGGATGCAGGCGCAGGAAGCCCGCCTGGTCAACCGGATGGGGGAGCTCTTCCGCGACGAAATGTATGCCGCTTCCAAATGGATCGACCCGGGGCTGGCCTTCAGCCTCGCAGCTTCCGAATGTGCGACCATCCTGAATGTCCCGCAGGTCACCGGACAGCGCCTCCTCAGCGAAGCGATAAGCCTCTGCACTTCCCATACGGCAACCCTGACCGGGTTGGAAGAGGGACGCCTTTCCTACCAGCACGCCCAAGTGGTGCTGGACCAGTGCCAGAACGTTCCTGCGGAGAAACTCCCCGGGTTCGAAGCGGACCTGTTGGCGGCCGCGGAGGGCCAGACCCGGTCCCAGTTCTCCGCCAAGGCCCGCCGGCTGCGGGAGAAATGCTATCCGGAGACCGTCAGCACACGGCACCTGACCGCGTTCGAGCAGCGCAAGGTCACCCTGGACCGGGAGGAGGACGGCATGTCCTGCCTGTCGGCCTATTTGCGTGCAGCGGAAGCGCAGCAGATCTATACGGCGCTAAGCGCTGCGGCGCGGGGTGAGCAGGCGGGAGGGGATTCCCGGACCAGGGATCAGCTGCGTGCGGATATTCTGGCGCAGCTGCTCATGGGCGGCAGCCGGAGACTTTTCGCGACGCCCGGAACCCCGGACGAGGCCGGAACCGACGGCAGGACCGGAACCGGACGTGGGAGCGGCGATCCCGGTGAAACTGGCGGGTCCGGGCATCCTGGCGGGTCCACCGGCGGGTCCCGAGACTACCGCGGTTCCGGGCGCACCGGCGACGACACTGGCGCAGCCAGCCAGGGCGAGGAAAACACCGGTTTCGGCGGCGGCTCAGAAAGAGCCTCCGATAGCCAACCCGGACCGGACGAAGGGATTGTCCCTCGGGCGGAGATCATGGTCCTGATCAACGCAGAGACCCTCTTCGGAGCTGACGACCAGCCGGCTGAACTGCACGGTTACGGTCCGATCAGTGCCGAAGCGGCACGCAGGCTCGCCCGCAACGCCGCCGGCTGGACCGGACTGGCCCAGGACCCAAAGACAGGAGAGATCCTGGGCGTGGGACGGCGGCGGAAAGTACCTGCCGGGCTGAAACGTTGGCTCCGCGCCCGCGACGGGACGTGTAGGTTCCCCGGATGCAGGGTCAGCACCGCAAACTCGGACATTGACCACACCATCGATTGGGCCCGAGGCGGACCCACCGACCATGGAAACCTGGAGCACCTTTGCCGACGCCACCACCGGTACAAGACCCTGGGGTTCTGGAAAGCATCCCAACCCACCCCCGGAGTGATCGAGTGGACTTCGCCTACCGGCCGGATCTATCGGACCGAACCGTTCCTGGAACTGGATCCATCGCAGGCCCCGGCACCGGGGCGGAGCCCGGATTCAAAGCGGGAGGATCCGAGACAGGCAGAATCAGCGCCGAATGATCCAGCGCGGAATTATCCAGTGCTGGAAGAAGTGCCGCCGTTCTGACCAGTTCGCGTCAGGGTTGGGTGCGCATGCAGGGCACACCCTCCCGGGGCAGGCGCAGCGCCAGCACGACGACGGCGGCACCGATTCCCACGAACACCGCTTCCAGCGGCTGGAACTCAACGAACGCTATTTCCCAAGCCTCCAAACCGATGAGGGCGAGCCCGGCGGCGACGGAAAGCGGCCGTGCAGCCCGGTGGCGCCGAAGGTGCAGCATGCCGGCGGTGAGGTATCCGCCGCCGCAACCCACGGCAAGGAGGAGGCCCGGAAGCCGCCAGTTTCGAAACGGGGTCCGTCGCAGCACGGACGGATCAGCGTGCAGGAAGGCGCCGTCAGGCCGCAGGGCCAGGAGGATGCCGCCGCCGAGCGCTGCTCCAGCTGTGCCGAACTCCAGTCCCATCAGGGTCCGCTCTTCGCGGGAATACCTTGGAGCGCCCACCGCGTCCTGATGCCGCATCATGCTCCGACTATGGACTGCAGACACAGTCGCGGTCCACCGGCCGCAGTTCCAAATTCCCGAACGCGTTGGCGTATCGTAGCGAGGGCGGCAGAACGCCGCAGAACCGGCACGTTTCGTGCCGGAAGCAGGCATCAAACGGACGGAAAAGCGCGCAGTGGCACAACTCGAGCACCTGACAGAACGGACTCCCCAGGTATCGGTGGATGAACTGCTGCAGGGATTCTTCCCATCGCCCCGGTTCGGCAGCGTGTCCTTTGATTCCTACCGTCCCGATCCGGAACAGCCCTCGCAGGCCAAAGCCGTGGGCGCGATGCGTTCCTTCGCGGCCGACGTCGACACCCCCGAGCCAAGCGGCCTGCGGAAGTTCTTCGGCGGCAAGAAACCCGAGAGCAAAGCCGGGTTCTACCTGGACGGCGGATTCGGCGTCGGCAAGACCCACCTGCTGGCCTCGCTCTGGCATGCCGTGGAAGGGCCCAAGGCCTTCGGCACGTTCGTGGAGTACACCAACCTCGTGGGTGCGCTCACCTTCCGCAAGACCGTGGAGGCGCTGAGCGCCTACAAGCTGGTCTGCATTGACGAATTCGAACTCGACGATCCGGGCGACACGGTGCTGATGTCCCGCCTGATGCGTGAACTGGCCGACGCCGGCGTGAAGCTTGCGGCTACGTCCAACACCCTGCCGGGTTCCTTGGGTGAGGGCCGTTTTGCCGCCGTCGACTTCCAGCGCGAGATCCAGGTCCTGGCGGACCAGTTCGACGTCGTCCGCATTGACGGTGAGGACTACCGCCACCGCGGTCTGCCTGAGTCGCCTCAGCCGCTGCAGGACGGGGAGCTGGAAGCGCGGATGGAAACCGAATTCTCCGGCCGGACCGTCGCTGTTGATGACTTCTCCGAACTCATCAACCACCTTTCCCAGGTCCACCCGAGCCGGTACCGGCAGCTGCTCGACGGGGTGGAAGCTGTTGCCTGGCACAACGTCCAGACCATCACCGAGCAGTCCGTGGCGCTGCGCTTTGTGGTCCTTGCCGACCGGCTGTACGACAAGGACGTGCCGATCCTGGCCAGCGGGGTGCCGTTTGATCAGCTGTTCACCAAGGAAATGATGGCCGGCGGGTACATGAAGAAGTACTTCCGCGCCGTCTCGCGCCTGACCGCACTGGCCCGCGAGGGCCAGACGGGCGAAGCGTCGTAGCAGGACCCGCTTAAACGGCGGAAGCGCCGGTGCCGCCTCTCGGCGGGACCGGCGCTTCTTTGTCGTGCTCTCGGGTTGTTAGGCCGGAGGCGTCTGCCCGGGACCGTTGCCGGTTCCCGGCTCGCGGTTGCGGTTGGTCTTATCAACTGCTTCCGAGGCCTTGTTCTGGAAACCATCGATCTTGCTGGAGTACTTGCCGCCGGTCTTCTGGTCGACGAAGTTCCCTGCCTGATCGATGCCGCCCTTGATCTTGTCGGCATTCTGTCCGACATATCCGGTGGCCTTTTCCTTCAGCTCACCGGCCCTGCCTTTGAGCTCGTCAAATACAGACACGGATCACCTCCTTTCACAGGGGAAACCCGCTCGTTTCCCGTTCGCCTCCATGTTAGGTCCCGCAGGGGTTGGAGGAAAGGACTTTCCTCTGCGGGCATATCCTTCGCTATTCCCCGGACCCGTCCTCCCGGACGCCGTCACCCGAATGCCGATCCGAACCGCCATGGTGGTGATGGTAGCCGCGGCAGTTGTCGTCGAGTTCGATCCGGATGATGCTGGCGGACGTCGGAGCCGGTTCTGCCGGAGGCTCCGCAACCGGCGGGGCCTCCGGGCCTGGTCCGGCCGGGAATCCGGCGAGAGCATCCACTGACGCGTACAGGGCATCCCCCCGCAGTTCCAGGGCGGCCGGTTGATTGGCCTCCAGAAACAGCTCGGGGGTCCCTGATCCGGCCGGCACTACCGAAATCCGGTTGCCGAACAGTTCCGCCACGAAGATGTCCCCATTGTCGTTGACGGCCAGTCCGGTCGCTCCGGCAAAGCCCGTGGCGACGAGTTCCGTAGCACCGGTGGATCCTTCTACCCGGAACACGGATCCCGGAGATCCTCCCTCCGGCCCGCCCGGCAGCGAGGTCACATACAGGGCGCCGTCGGGTCCGCGTTCGACGTCGGTCGGCACCGGTTCCAGGTTGTAGTTGAGTCCCACCGTGCAGGCCGGCAGCCCGAACCCTGCGGCCGTTTCGGCGGTAATCGTGAATGGCACAGGAGGCAGCACCGCGATCGTCACGATTTCGCCGTCGTCGCCTACCTGGATGAGGGCGTTCATTCCCGCGTCGGCCACGATGGTTCCGCCGTACCGGCCGGGAAGGGAGGCTACCGGGTTGGAGTCCGGCAGGCCGGTGTAGGGAGCAGGGGCAACACCGGGCGGCAGTTGTGCCGCGCATTCGGCGGGAAGCGCCTCCTCGAAGCCGTAAGTGTTGATGCTGTCCGGATTCTCGGCGAATTCGTAGGCGGAAATGTCCGCGACGGTCTCGATGTTGCCGTCCCGGTCAATGGACTGCAGCAAGGTGACGTTGGCTACCGGGTCGTTGCTTCCGGCGCCGGTAGCAACCGTGTAATAGGTAGCTCCGCGGTCGCGGGAAACGGAACCGGGGGAATAACCGTCGGGTGCCGTTGCCAGGACTTCGGGTTCTCCGCCGTCAGTGATGCGGGTCAGGAGCGTAGTGAATGATTGGGCTACGTCGAGGGTGCCGCCACGGCCGACGGCGAAACTCAAGGGACCGAGCAGCCCCTCGGCAACGGTGGTCACCTCCCCGGCAACAGGTACGGGTGATGGTGATGGTGGGTGGTGCCGTCCGCCGGCGGCCGCAGGTGAGGCTGCCAGCCCCAGAGCTGCGGTTGCGGCAAGGACAGCGAGGGTAGGTGATGATTTCTTCACGGTGATCTCCTCAGCATTGGTGCGGTGCAATGCGAGACTCGCCTCTTGGCCTCCCGTGGTTCCCGGCCACGCCCCCGGCCAAGGCATTCAAAGCCTAGGGGCGGCCGACTATGCCGAACACGTAGTTTTGGCACATGCGACGCCGAGGCGGTCAGAAAAACCAAGTAGTCGACGGGGTGCCTATGCGAGTAATTTTTAGGGTCCCGCCCCACCGTCACTGAACTGATTCGAACTGCCACCGTTGCGGTCGCCGCGGCAATCACCCCAGCGGGCGTGGCTGCGTAGACTGCCCGGGTCTTCGTGGTGGACTGGCGTTGATCCTGCACTACCGCCCCGACGCGATAAATGAGGACCCTCGATGCCTGCACGCATGCTGCCATCCGCGACGCCGTCTCCGCTTTCGGAACAGGCACGCCAGCCGATCGAGCGGGGACGCGCACTTCGGGCTACGCTCCTTGGATGGGTGTTCCTCGGCGTCGCCCTTGGAGCCGCCATAGGGATTGCCGAAGCCCTGGGCCTGGCTTTTGGCTGGGGACGGCTGGCTGTAGTCCTGTTGCAGGCGGTCCTGATGTCCGCCGTCGTGGTGCCGGGTATCGTGCTGCTGCGTCGCCGGCTGGACCACCGCCGCTTGGAAGGGCTCGGTCTCAGCCGCTCAGTCGCCCGGCCGCTGGCCATCGGCGTGGCCGTCGGCGCACTCACCGGCCTCATCGTCTGGCTACCCGCCGGCCTGGTCGGATGGATACGGGTGGAAGAGCTGAACGTGGCCGCCTTCCTGGGCTTCCTGCTCCTGAACGGCGTGGTGCTGGCCCTCTATGAGGCGCTTCCGGAGGAACTTGCCTTGCGCGGGTACGTCTGGACGAACCTGCGGGACGGCTGGGGCCTGGCTGTTGCGACGCTGGTGACGACGGCACTGTTCCCGTTCATTGGACTGCTGGTCGGGCCGGTGCGGTGGGCTATCACCACGGTGCTTGGCGGCGACGGAGGGGGAATCGAAGTGTTTCCCGCAGGCAATGACCCCATCATCTACATCGTGCAGCTGGTTCTGTTCGGGCTGGCGCTCGTGGCGGCCCGGCGTATCCCGGTGCCCGGGGCGTTGCTGGTGGCGGTCGCCTTCCACTGGACGCAACTGACCGTCACCCGCACGATGCTCGGCGGAACGGGATGGCTTGACTCGGGATGGACCATCACCTGGGTGGAGCCGGATGCGATTGCCCTGGTCTTGGTGCATATCGTTCTTGCCGGCGTGGTCTTCATAGCCGTACGCCGGCGGCTGCAGCGCCGGACCGGCGGAGCCAGCGCTGCAGGCGAGGGAGCCGGTCCCCGTTAGGCGGGTTCCGCCATCGCGAGGAGGCGCGTTCGGGCTGACCTGAGTTCAGCCGGAGTGAGATATGGGGTTCCGATGGAGGCCGCAAGCCCTTCGGCAGCGTAGCGGATGGTCAGCGACAGCGCAGGATCGATACCGTCGTCGTCGAAAGCCTTCCGCCATTTCTCAGCGTCGGCTTTAAGCGCCTCCTGCCCGGGTTGGTCACTCCCGATAATGAGCAGAAGCGAACCGGGGGAGACAACATCCCGTACGGCGGCGGCGTCGTCGTCGGTTAGTGCACAGATGTAGGCGCGGAGCAGTTTCCCCGGCCGGTCTTCCGAGAAATCCAGGCGCTCGTGCACCGCGTCCCATAAACGCTGCGACACGTCCACCAGGATTGCTTCCTCGAGGGCGCTCCTGCTGGTGAAATGGTGGGTCAGCGCTCCCTTGGATACCCCGGCGGCTGAAGCGATGTCAGCGAGGCTGACGCTTGCGCCGTGGGAATAAATCATCTGGGATGCGGCATCGATGATCGCCCGCCGGGTCCGTTCCTTGTCGCGCGTTGCCGTCGATTCAGTGGGTTTCACGCGGTTCTCCAGTGCGCTTGTCCAGAGGGGTAGTCGACGGGATGAGGCGCCAGGCGATGACCGCTGCCACCACCAGCAGTGCGGCAGCAATAAACGACGTCACCTGCATGCCATGCGTGAACGCCTGCTGCGCCACGGCCAGCAAAGCATCATCGGTTTTGCCCAGCTCACCGGCTGCACTGGCCAGGGAATCCTGCAGGGCTGCCGCCGCTTCAGGCGAGGTGCCCGAGGGGATCTCCAGCTGTGCTCGGTAGAGGGCGGTTTGGACCGATCCGAGGACACCGATGCCCAGCGCGACGCCCAGCTCGTAAGCCGTTTCCGCGATGGACGACGCTGCACCCGCCCGTGCCGGCGGGGCCGCAGCCACAACGGCATCTGTGGAAAGCGTCATGGCCAGGCCCGTTCCCAAGCCGATTACCGCCAGGGCAATGCCGATGCCCGCGTAACTGGGCAGTCCTTCCGTAAGGCCAAGCAGTGCCAGCCCCAGGGCGCCGATGAGCAGGCCGGCTGCAATGGCACGGCCCAAGCCCAGCTTGGACAAAGCGAAACCGACCACTCCTACTACGGCCAGGGAAGCGACGGTTGCGGGCATTTCCGCCATTCCCGCCCAGAAGGGAGAGTAACCGCGGACCAGTTGCAGGTACTGGGAGAAGAAGAACAGCAGCCCGAAGAAGGCGAAGATGGACAGGGCGTTGGCCGCCACTGCTCCGCCGAAGGCAGGGATGCGGAACAAGCTAATGTCCACGAGGGGCGTTTCCAGTTTTTGCTGCCGCCGGACGAACAGCCATCCTGCGCCCAGGCCCAGGAGAAGGGTGGGAAGGACGGACCAATCCAGTCCGTGGCCCACCACCTGCTTAACGGCGTACACCACCGGCACAATGGCCAGTACGGAGAGCACTGCGGAAACGAGGTCGATTCTTCCGGCATTGGGGTTCTTGGACTCGGGCAGCAGCCAGATGCCGAGCACCACGATGAGGACGATCACCGGAACGTTGATCAGGAAGACCGAACCCCACCAGAAGAATTCCAGCAGGGCACCGCCGACCAACGGTCCGACGGCGCCGCCCGCCATCGCTCCCGCAGACCAGATGGCAATGGCGCGTGTCCGCTGGACCGGGTCGTGGAACAGGTTGCGGATGATCGACAGGGTGGAGGGCATGATGGTCGCGCCGGCGATGCCCAGCAGGGCGCGTGCCGCAATCAGCACCTCTGCGGACGGCGCGAAGGCAGCCAGCAGCGAAGCGACGCCGAAGGCGATGCTGCCGATCATTAGAAGACGTTTACGTCCGATGCGGTCCGCCAGGTTCCCCATCGTCACGAGGAGGCCGGCCAGGACGAACGAGTAGATATCGCCGATCCAGAGAATCTGTGTGGCTGACGGCGACAGGTCCGCTGTTAGGGCAGGGACTGCCATATAAAGGACGGTGCCGTCGATGGCGAGCAGGGTTACGGCGAGGATGAGGACGACGAGAGCGAGCCATTCCTTGCGCCCCGCCATGGTGGGAGAGATGGAGGGAATTGCGCTCATGCCCCAAGACTAACAAACCATTTGGTTCGTTAGTGTTCCGCTATGACGGAGGCGCCCTGGGCCGGCAGGTAAACACGCGAGGCGCTAGGGTGCCGGTATGACAATCAACGTGCTGGACACTGCCGCGGGAATGGAAGCGGTGCTGCAGGCCGCCGAGGGGGAGCGCAGCGGGTTGCTGCGCTCGATGCTTGTTCCGATGGAAGGCATGTACCGGTACTTTCCGGGGCAGGTGGACCTGGCGGCAATGCACGGTCTGAGTTTTGGTTTTCCCTTGGACCGCGACAGTGAAAGCTGCCGTGAGGGGCTCGCCCGGTTGACGACGGCGGACGCCTGGGGGCGGATCGAGAACGCGCTGGCGAACGCAGTTGAGGTGCAGGTTCAGGCTGTTCCTGAAGTTATGGTGCCGGACATTACCGTCCTGCTGGTGCTTGGCGACCCGGCGGACGAGTACTTCATGGGTCCGGCAAGGGGGCTCAGCGGAAACGGCAGTGCCACAGGTTTTATCTCGCTGACCCTGTGGCCCAACGACGAGAACCTGGACCGCCTCGAGGCTGCCGCCGTGCACGAGTTGAACCACAACCTGCGCTATGCGCCGGGCGGAGTGGTTTGGGACCCGGCAGTAGTCACGGTGGGGGAGCAGGTAGTTTCCGAGGGGCTGGCGGATGCCTTTGCCCGCCAGCTCTACGGGGATCAAATGGGTTACACGCCTATGGGCGTACCCCACCTCCACGATGACGCGGTTTTCGAGAAGGTGCTGTCCGGGCTGGATATCGGCGGGATGCAGAACTTCACCGCCTGGGTGCACGGCGATGAAGCGGCCGACCGGTTCGGGGCTGAGCCGGTAGGCCTTCCGGCGGGGGCAGGCTACGCCGCAGGGAACCGCCTTGTGGACCGCTTCCTGGCGGCCACCGGGCTCAGTGCGGCGGAAGCCCTGCATCAATCCAGCCGGCACATTATCGAGACGGCTTTGACCCATTCCTGACGCCGCAGGTTGATGCCGGAGCGAGTATCAGCGGACCCAGGCCCGCATAGTTTCGATCAGCGGCTCGGTAGGCCGCCCGATGAGTTTGGCCAGCTCGCCGGGCGCCGGAGCCAACGCGCCGTCGCGCATATTGGCATTGAGCGTACCCAGGAAGCCTGCGGTCGCCTCATCAATTCCGAGGCCGATCAACTGTTTCTGTTCCTCCTCCGGAGCCAGGACCTCGTAGCGCACGGGGGTTCCAAGCACCTCCTGCGCGGCCGCCGCGAATTCCGTGTAGGTCCAGGCCGTATCGCCGGACAGTTCATAGGCCTTGCCATCGTGGCCTGGCGTGCTGAGCACCACTGCGGCCGCTTCGGCATATTCCCGTCGCGGAGCGCTGGCAATGCGCCCTGAACCCACACTGTTGGCGACGACGCCGGTTTGCCGCGCGGCGTCGAACTCCTGCCGATGGTTTTCCGTGTACCAGCCGTGGCGCAGGAAGGTCGATGGAATGCCGGATGCGGTGATGAGTTCCTCGGTTGCACGATGCTCCGGAGCGAGGGCGAGAATCGTCGTCGACGCCTCAAGAACCGAGGTGTAAACCAGCTGGCGGACGCCGGCGTTCCGTGCTGCCTCGACTGCGTTCGCATGCTGCGCAACGCGGCGTCCCGGTTCGCTCATGGATATGAGCAGGACCTTTTCGACGCCGTCCAGCACCCCGGGTGTCGTGGCGGCGTCGTTGAGGTCAACCCGTGCGGTGCGCAGGCCGCGGGCCGTAAGCTCAGCCAGGCGGTCCTGGTTCCGGCCCAGGGCAAGGAGATCGCCCGGCGCGACGCCGCGTGCGATCAGGGAGTCGATGGTGCGGCCGCCGAGCTGCCCGGTGGCACCGAAGATGGCAATGGTCATGAAGGTTCCTTTCAGGTGGGCCCGCGGGAGTGGTGAAAGACTATGCCCGGACCGGCTGGGTCACCAGCGAGACAGCTGCGGTGGAGGGTCGACGCCGATGTGCGCAGCCGTCAACAGGAGCCCGGAAGGACCACTGCCCCCTGTTAGCGAACTGCAAGGCGGTGCCAGAATGAAGGCATGCCTCCGCAAGTCATTCCGATGCTGCCGTGCGCGGACATTGACGAGATAGCTGCCTTCTTCTCCGTGCTGGGGTTTGGGATCGCGTACCGGCAGACTAAGCCGAACCCCTACCTGGCCCTGGAAGGATACGGTTTTCCGTTGCACTACTACGTGCTGGACGGGCACCGCGCCGAAGACTCACACAGCACCTGCGGGATCCTTGTGCCAGACACGGGAACGCTCTTTGACTCGTTCGCAGCAGGTCTGCAGGCCGCCTACGGCAAGCTGCCGATTTCGGGCTATCCCCGCATCACCCGCCCGCGCCGGCGAACGAATGCCGACGGGAGGACCGGATTCAGCCTGATCGATCCGGCAGGAAACTGGATCCGAATCATGAACGAAGGCCCGGTTCCGCAGGCTGAGGCAGAGCCCTCACCACTTGGCCGAAGTCTGGACAACGCCGTAGTCCTCGCTGACAGCAAGGGCGATACGGCCCAGGCCGCCAAGATCCTCGCAGGTGCCATCCGTCGTGCCGATGCCGCGGACCCCGGCATGCCCGCTGCGCGCGAGTTCCTGGCCGAGCTGGAAGAACGGATGCGGTAGGCGGCTGCACCTCGGCGCGGCAGGTAAATGGGGTAGCGTTCCCTAATCAGGACCGCCCGCGCAAACGATGAGGGGGAAGGCCATGGCGCCGCAGGCACCGGCAAGCAGTGTCAGGTTCGTGGAACGTTCGCCCGGTTGGCTTAGGTGGGGAGGCGGCGCGTTGCTGGCGGCAGTGGGTTCCGCGCTGGCCGTTGGGGCAGCCGCCGAGTCGGTCTGGCCGCTGTATTTAGCTGCCGCGGCGCTCCTGCTCGCTGCCGGCTGGTGGTGTTTCCTTGCGCGGGTTACGGTCGCAGTGGACCAGCAGTACGTCACCCTAAGGGGACCGCTGTGGAAGCGCTCCATTGAGCGCCGAAACGTCCAGGACATCACGGTGGCCAAAGACAACGGGCTGAACTCCGGGCTCGTGAACTGGCCGGTGACGCGGCACGCACGCGGCTCCCTGACAAGACTGAACATGGGCGGCACCGGTGCCGTCACGTTCTCCGACGCCGCCGGCCACCGCTACCAGGTGGTGCTGGCTGATCTCCCGTCCGCCGAACAGATGGCACTGGCCATCGGAAACTGATCGGTGCTGCGAACACGCCGGTGTGCCACAATCGTGGCCATGCCGCTCACTTCTGTTTCGACCGCCGACGGTACCCTTCGGATTTCCTGGACGTTTCCCGCCCCCGCGCAGGCCGTCTGGGCGGGGTTCACTGACGCCGCCCTTTTGTCCCAGTGGCTGGGCCTTCCTGTGGAATGCGACGTTCGAACGGGCGGAACAATCGTCGTCGACCATAGCGGAGGCTACCTGTCCCGTAGCGTCATTACTGACGTGGACGAGCCGCGCCGCTTGGCGATGAGCTGGGAGTTTCCCGAGGAACCCGAATCGCGGATCCAGATCCGGCTGCGTGACGCGGAGGAGGGGACCGGACTGGACTTCAGGCACCATGATCTGGGGGCCCTCGTCGATTCCTACGGGCCCGGCTGGATTACCCACTTGACATACCTGGAGGGCGCCGTCGCCGGCGCTGCAATTCCTGCCGGACAGTTCTGGCCGTTGCATGCCACTTTCGAGACGTTGTATGGCGCACGCGTGGAAGCGGACGCGATCAAGGGCTGACGGTTTCCTTCTGCAGGATGATCTCGGTCTCCACGGGCGTGAACCCGAGGCGGGTGTTGATGGAACGCATCCATATATTCCGGTCATCGCTGCTGGTCCTGACTTTGCGGACGTTTCCCAGTTCGACGGCGCGGTGCAGGGAAGCCAGCTTCACGGCCGCTCCGAGGCCGTGGCCGCGGTGGCCGGAGACCACGAGGGTCCCTTCGATGTGCGCCGGCCGTTCGGTATCGGCATCAGCGACCAGGCAGGTCCAGGCGGCAACGTTTCCGGCTGCGTCCACGGCAATCGATTCGAATACCGTGGACCCTTGGGCGACCCAGAGGTCCATCTCGGCGGCATACTCATCGGGGGATACGGGTGTCTCGCCCCAGGCGAGCTCGCCGTTGGGCGCCTCGGCATCCACGAGGCCCTTGATCTGCCCTACCTGTTCCCGGAACCGCTCAGGGACGCCGTTGACGTGCGTTGAGATTTCGTAGCCGGGCGCCGTCGTCGGACCGGCAAGCTGTGTGTCACGGAGATCCAGTTCGACGACGGTTTCGGTGGTTGCCGGGGAATAGCCCAGAGGGGAGGCAAAATTCTGCATAAGAGCGCCCATTTCGGCCGAGGTCGCCCGGATGGCGCTTGCCACGAACCTGACCGTGGACGCAGGACTGGCGTCTTCCGCGGCACGTGCCAATGCAGAACCAACTCCTGCGTTTTGGTAAACGGGGTCGACCCAAACGAATATCCATGTGGTGTCCGGAGTGTCGGGTGAATGCATGCCGGCCGCGAAACCAATCAATGTGGTGCCGTTCCATGCACCAAGCAAATGGTGCTGCCATCCGTTAGGTGTGCGCCAGCCAAGAATCCGGGCTTCCTTGCTGGGGGAAATCCAACCGGGCCTTACGCTTTGGTTTGCCGCGCATTCAATGCGGTAGGCCTCGGCCATGGCGCTGTCATTATCGAGGTCCAGCGGGCGGATTTCCATAGGCCACACTCTAAGGGCTTCAGGGATGTTTATCGGCGCCGACCGCGGGAAAGTTGCCTAGGGCAAAAGGCCAGCTTAAAACAAAACCGGCGTGAAGCTCAAAGAGCTCCACGCCGGAATAAGCGTCCGGCTCAAGGCCGGAAACGCGTGTTACGCGTTGTGGTTGTTGTTACCGCGGTGGCCGGACTTGGCCAGGCCGCGGGCAACCATCAGGCCGACCGTGAGGAAGGTGATGTACTGCATTGCCTGTGAGGCGTTGAATGCGTCAAGGCCGTTTTCGCTGGCGTTGTCGCCAACGACAGCTGCCGTGATGATCGTGGCGATAACGGCCAGGACGTAAACGGCGAATTCGAGGGTCCGCGTGGACACCTTGATGTCGTTGGCGTTGCGAACGGTGGTGTTCGTGTGATCGTTGTGAGTCTGTGTATTAGCCATGTGGTTCTCCTCAAGTAGTGGTGTGAGCGGCCTGGTGGCCATGCAACTTTGATCCCGCTACTGAAACCATGTCGACATTTTCTCTACTGGAAAGACTTTATCGATAGGCCGGCTAATAAGCAAACTTAGTTTTATCGCCGAGCAGACCAGGCCGGAATGACCTGCGGCTTAAACAAAAGAAGGAACAGGCAAAAACCTGTTCCTTCTAAGCCGGCAATCAACGCCGGGGGAGAGCGGACGACGGGATTCGAACCCGCGACATCCACCTTGGCAAGGTGGTGCTCTAGCCAGCTGAGCTACGTCCGCAAATGCAAACAGTCGAAACTGTCCGTGCGCGATACTGGGATCGAACCAGTGACCTCTTCCGTGTCAGGGAAGCGCGCTACCGCTGCGCCAATCGCGCCCTAAACTGCTCGGCCCGTTCAGGATTACTCCTGGAAAACCATAAGCAGAAGGGAGAGCGGACGACGGGATTCGAACCCGCGACATCCACCTTGGCAAGGTGGTGCTCTAGCCAGCTGAGCTACGTCCGCAAGAAAAGCACTGAAACAGTACTGTTCGTGCGCGATACTGGGATCGAACCAGTGACCTCTTCCGTGTCAGGGAAGCGCGCTACCGCTGCGCCAATCGCGCCCATAAATGGGTTTCTTACAATCCACTGTGGAGGTGGGGACGGGATTCGAACCCGCGTATACGGCTTTGCAGGCCGCTGCCTCGCCTCTCGGCCACCCCACCGTAACCGCCGCATAAAGCTTTGGAGAACCGAACCCGGCGAAACCGGGAGCGGCTTGTACAGTGACTTGCGAGCGGACGACGGGATTCGAACCCGCGACATCCACCTTGGCAAGGTGGTGCTCTAGCCAGCTGAGCTACGTCCGCATGTTGATCAGGTGAGGGAGCTATTGCCCCGGATTGCTTGCGCTTTCCGCGGCGAACCCCCGCTTTCCAACGAAGAAAAACTCTATAGGACGTTTGCGGGTTCGTCCAATCGGTCCCGGGTTCGGCCCAGGTTTGGACTGGGGCGGGATCTGGGCTAGCATCTTTAGACGTTGGAGTGCTTCCGGGCGCATCAACGTGATTTAGCAAAAGAAGGGCGATTGGCGCAGTGGTAGCGCGCTTCGTTCACACCGAAGAGGTCACTGGTTCGAACCCAGTATCGCCCACCCTTCAAAAGACCGTCACTTTCCTCCGGGGAGGTGGCGGTTTTTTTGCGTCTGTCCGGCGGACGGCCGACAGCAGACTGTCACCGCCGGGTGGCAGACTGGAGACATGACTGAACCAGCACTGGCACACGCAACCGAATACGGACGCATGTATTCGCGGTCCCTTTCCGAGCCGCCCACGGTCCCGTCCATCACCACGGTCATTTCCCAGGGCTCAACGTCCCTGGACGGCTGGCACAGCTATATGGCAGCCTCCGCCGTCGTCAAGGATCCCAAACTCACCGCCGCCCTCGGGAGTCCGTCGCAGCTGCGCTCCGTGGTCAAGGAGGCCTCCTCGGCCTCCGAACGCTACCGCGACGCCGCCGCGCAGCGGGGCACACGCGTCCATTACTACTGTGAGCAGGTGGCGCTCCGCGCCCTGGACCGCCCGCATGAACTCGAGCGTGCCCGCGAGGAGCTTGCCGCCCGCGGGGAGCACCAGTTCGCGGACCGGTTCGACGAATGGTGGAAGCTTTACGACGTCCAGCCCATCGCCCCGGAAATCACTGTGTGGAACGCCGAGCTTGGCTACGCCGGCACCCTGGACCTGGTGGCTCGGATCGGCGGCCGGCTGTGCCTGATCGATTACAAGACCAAGAACACCGACCGCGACGGACAGGTGAAGCAGTTGGACGACAAGGTCGTGATGCAGCTCGTCGCTGGGATGAAGGCACAGGAATCGCTGGTCGACGCCGGTGCCGGCACCTGGGAGCCGTGGGCCTACGGACAGGATCCGCTGCTGCTTGGCGTCGCCGTGGGCCAGACCGAGGTGCGTCCCATGCGCGCAAACCCGGACGTGCTGCCCCAACACTGGTTCAAGTTCTGCGCACTGCGCCGGGTCTGGCAGACCAACATCGACGCCGTTGCCGCAGGCCGTGCCCTTCTGCCCGTGCCGCCGCCCCCGGTCGGAGCGCACGAAGCCCCCGCTGCACAGACTTCAACCCTGTAGGCTGCACCGACGGCAGATCCGCAGACTTCGGTGGCAGCGGGCGCTCCTCAGGCCTGAGCGTCCCGGCGGGCGGCGGAGCCAACTAGACTGGATTCCGATCCCCTGCAGCAAGAGTAAGGAACAAACCCCCGATGGCCATCCTGACTATCCGCACGCTCGGCGACCCGGTCCTGCGGACCCGCGCCGAAGACGTGACCGACTTCGGCCCCGAACTGGCGAAGCTGGTAGCGGACATGGAGGAAACCATGGAGGACGTCGAAGGTGCCGGGCTGGCAGCACCCCAGGTCGGCGTCAGCCTGCGCGTATTCACCTACCGCGTGGAGGGCCAGGCCGGGCATGTGGTCAATCCCGTCCTTGAACTGAGCGACGACCTCCAGCCGGACCATCTGGAGGGTTGCCTGTCCATTCCCGGGCTTGGCTACCAGACGCCGCGCTTCCGCTGGGCCCGCGTCTCCGGCCAGGACGTGCATGGAAACCCCATCAGCATCGAAGGGGAGGGCATGCTGGCCCGGTGCTTCCAGCACGAAACGGACCACCTGAACGGCGCCCTCTATATCGACCGACTCGAAGGCGAGCACCGCAAGGAAGCACTCCGGGCCATCCGGCAGCGCGAGTACGACGCGATCGCGGACCGTACCGCAGCGCAGCGTGCCCAGAGCGTGGGCTCCAGCTTCGGTACCTTCGGCCAGGCGGCCAAGGGTACGTTCGGCACCCAGGCCGGAGCCTAGGTGGCCGCGGCACTTCGCGTCCTGTTTGCCGGCACCCCCGCGGTCGCCGTACCGTCCCTCGACGCGCTGATTGACGCCGGGTTCGACGTCGTCGGCGTCCTCACCCGCCCCGACGCCCCGCTGGGCCGCAAGAAGGTCCTGACACCGTCCCCGGTGGCCGCCCGCGCCGAGGAACTGGGTCTGCCCGTGATCCGCGCCGCGAAGGTGGACGACGAAGCCATCGCGGCCATCGCCGCCCTGGCGCCCGACGTCGCCGCGATCGTTGCCTACGGTGCCCTCGTTCCGGCGCGTGCCCTCACCGTGCCGAAGCACGGCTGGATCAACCTGCACTTCTCGCTGCTGCCCGCCTGGCGCGGCGCCGCTCCGGTGCAGCACGCCGTCATTGCCGGGGACGACATCACCGGTGCCTCCACATTCCTGCTCGAAACAGGCCTGGACACCGGCCCGGTCTACGGCACGCTCACCGAAACGGTGCGGCCCGAGGACACCAGCGGTGACCTGCTCGAACGCCTCTCGCATTCCGGTGCGGTGCTGCTGGCCCAAACGCTCAGCGCAGTCGACGCCGGCGCGGCCGTGCCGGTGCCCCAGGAGGGGGACATCACGTTGGCGCCAAAGCTTACTATCGACGACGCCCGCGTGGACTGGCAGCAGCCCGCCCTGGCTATCCGCCGCCGCATCAACGGTGTCACCCCCGAACCCGGCGCGTGGACCATCTGGGACGGCGCCCGGTTCAAGATCGGCGCGGCCACGCTGCGCTCCGACGTCACCGACCTGCGCCCCGGCCAGGTCCGCTTCACCGGCGGCGGGGACGCCGCCGCCGTCGTGGGCACCGGCTCACACGGACTCGAACTGCTGCGTGTCCAGCCCGCAGGCAAGAAAATGATGCCGGGGGCAGACTGGGCCCGCGGCCTCGCCAACCGTGAGGACGTGGTCTTCGAATGACCCCCCAACCTGAAAAACACCGCAACGACAAGGGCCACGAACGCCGCCGCGCCGCAGTGAAGACCCGCACCGCCGCCGCCCCCGGCCAGCGCACCCGCGCCGCCGATCCGGCCCGGCTGGTTGCCTTTGAAGTGCTCCGCGCCGTTTCCGGCGAGGACGCTTACGCCAACCTCGTGCTGCCGAAAAGCATCCGCAAGCACCGCCTGGACAAGCGCGACGCCGGCTTTGCCACCGAGCTGGCCTACGGCGCCCTGCGCGGCCAGGGCACCTATGACGCCATCCTCGCCAAGTGCGTGGACCGCCCGCTGGAACGCCTGGACCCCGCTGTCCTGGATGCCCTGCGCATCGGCACCCATCAGCTGCTGGCCATGCGCGTCCCTGCGCACGCCGCCCTCGACCAGACCGTCGGCCTGGCTCGTGCCGTCATCGGCGCCGGACCGTCGGCACTGATCAACGCGGTGCTTCGCAAGGTCGCCGCCCGCAGCCTGGACGAGTGGGTGGAACTGCTCACCGAAGGCGAAATCGACGCGGTTAAACGCTCCGCCATTGAACACTCCCACCCGGAATGGATCGTCCGGGCACTGCGCCAGTCACTCGTGGCCCACGGTCGCAGCGTCGATGAGATCACCGACCTGCTGCGTGCGGACAACGACGCTCCCGTGGTTAACCTGGTCGCACTGCCTGGCCTCGGCGACCTCGATGAAGCCCGTGCCGCCGGAGCGACGGACGGCGAGCTCGTGAAGGATTCCGCCCTGTTCTCCGCCGGCGACGTCGGCCGGCTGGATTCGGTCCGCGCCGGCACCACCCGCGTGCAGGACGCCGGCTCCCAGCTGGTCGCCCGCGCCCTGGCCGAACTGGACCTCGGCGGCGCGTCCGTCGATGAGGACGGCGTGGAAAAGTGGCTGGACATGTGTGCCGGCCCCGGCGGCAAGGCAGCACTGCTCGCTGCCCTCGCCCACGAATCCGGCGCCGTGCTGCTGGCCAACGAGCCCGCCCCGCACCGCGCGCAGCTGGTCCGCCAGGCCCTGGACGCCGTGCCCGGGGAAACCTGGAACGTACGTACCGGAGACGGCCGCACCATCGCCGAGGACTACCCGGAAACCTTCGACCGGATCCTCGTCGACGCACCCTGCACCGGTCTGGGCGCCCTGCGCCGCCGTCCGGAGTCCCGCTGGCGCCGCAAGCCCACCGACGTCGGCGAACTCGGCATCCTGCAGCGCGAGCTGCTCACCACCGCCGTGGACGCGGTTAAGCCCGGGGGAGTGGTGGCCTATGTAACGTGCTCCCCGCACCCTGCGGAAACCACCGCCGTCGTCGCCGACGTGATGCGCAAGCGCAACGATCTGGAACTGCTCGACGCCGGCGCCGCACTGGACGCCGTCAGCCTGCCCGGCGCGCTGGAGGCCGGCCACGAATCCACCGCCCAGCTGTGGCCGCACATCCACGCCACCGACGCCATGTTCCTGGCGCTGATCCGCCGCAAAATCTAGGAGACCCTTCGTGAGCAAGTGCTGCATCAACCCGAGCATCCTCTCGGCCGACTTCGTGAACCTCGAAGCCGAGCTGCAGCGGATCAGTGCCGCGGACGCCGTGCACGTGGATGTTATGGACAACCACTTCGTGCCGAACCTGACCATCGGCCTGCCCGTGGTGGAACGGATCCAGCAGGTGTCCAAGCTGCCGCTGGACGCGCACCTGATGATCGCCGACGTCGACCGCTGGGCGCCGCTGTATGCCGAGGCCGGACTCGCCTCGGTCACGTTCCACGTAGAAGCATCGACGGCCCCGATCAAGCTCGCCCGCGACCTGCGGGAGCGCGGCGCCAAGGCCGGCATGGCCCTGCGTCCGGCCACCCCGGTGGAGCCGTACCTGGACATGCTGTCCGAGCTGGACATGCTGCTGATCATGACCGTGGAGCCGGGCTTCGGCGGACAGAAGTTCCTGGACGTGACGCTGCCCAAGATCCGCCGGGCCGCCGAGGCCGTTCGCGGCTCCGGGTTGCCGCTGGCCATCCAGGTGGACGGCGGAATCTCCGCGGAGACCATCGAACGGGCTGCGGAGGCCGGAGCGAACGTGTTCGTGGCCGGCTCGGCCGTTTACGGGACAGGTGATCCCAATGACGCTATCCGCAAACTGCGCGCATCTGCCGAAGCGGCTGTGCAAGAATAGTTAGCAACAAACGTGCTCCGGGGTCGGTGTAATTCCGAACCGGCGGTTATAGTCCGCGACCCGCACTGCTGATCCGAGAAATCGGGGCAGCGGTTCGGTTGAATCGGTGAAACTCCGATACCGACAGTTAAAGTCTGGATGGGAGAAGCACGTGCAGTTTGTTGTTCCGCCGGCTTTGCCGACCCTTCGAGGTCCCCTTTTGCAGGGGTGACCCCTCGAACCGGTCGCACCCCGGCGACGCATCGTACTGTCGTACCCCCGGAGCACCCGCTCAGGGATAGGACGACATGGATTTTCTACGGTGGCTCTTCGAGGCACAGCTTCCGGTGGGCTCAAGCTCACTGCTGGTGCGCGAACTTGTGGGCAACATCTTCGGGCTGCTCAGCGCCTTCGGCGGTATGCGCCGGAAAGTCTGGGCCTGGCCCGTCGGCATCCTGGGTAACCTGCTCCTGCTGACCGTCTTCCTCGGCTCCGTCTTCGGCGGCGCCGATACCGCCACACTGCTGGGCCAGGCCGGCCGGCAGATCATGTTCATCGCAGTATCGATTTACGGCTGGCGGCGCTGGCAGCAGAGCAAAACCAAGGGCGAGGCCGCCGTCACCCCGCAGTGGGCCACCGGCCGTCAGCGGATCGGGCTGGTCACCATCATGCTGCTGGGCACCGTCGCCCTGACCCCCGTTTTCGCCCGGCTGGGTTCCTACGAACCGGTGTGGGCGGATGCCTGGACCTTTGTCGGGTCGCTGCTGGCCACCTACGGTATGGCCAAAGGCTGGGTTGAGTTCTGGTTGATCTGGGTGGCCGTGGACATAGTGGGTGTGCCCCTGCTCTTCAGCACCGGCTACTACGCCACTGCCTTTATGTACCTCTTCTACGGCTGCTTCACCCTTGCCGGGTTCTTCGTCTGGTGGAAAGCCAAGCGGAACGAGAAGCCGCAGGTGGAGGTCCTGATGCCGGACCCGCGGACCCGGTAATGCCCGGATTCGGCGCGGCCGAAGCAGCGGCCATGGAAACCGCCCTGGGCCTCGCGGCCCAGGGGGTGCGCGGCGCCAATCCACTGGTGGGCGCGGTGATCCTCGACGCCGACGGCGGCATCCTCGCCACCGGTTACCACCGCGGCGCGGGCACGGCGCATGCCGAGGCCGACGCGCTGGCCCGCGCTGCAGCATCGGGAGTGGAGGTTCGGGGAGCCACGATGATGGTCACCCTGGAACCCTGCAACCACACCGGACGCACCGGACCCTGTACGCAGGCGATCCTTGCCGCAGGCCTGGCCCGGGTGGTCTTCGCTGCCGCGGATCCCACGCAGGCCGGCGCCGGGGGAGCAGCCGCGCTTCGG
Source organism: Arthrobacter sp. zg-Y895 (assembly GCF_020731025.1). Taxonomy (NCBI): domain Bacteria; kingdom Bacillati; phylum Actinomycetota; class Actinomycetes; order Micrococcales; family Micrococcaceae; genus Arthrobacter; species Arthrobacter sp. zg-Y895. The sequence goes on along the minus strand of NZ_JAJFZY010000004.1, from coordinate 628,249 downwards.
TCCGCCGGCGTGGAGGTGGCTTCCGGGCTGCTGGCCGGACCCGCCGAACAGCTCAACGCCCGCTGGTTCCGCGCCGCTGCCGAGCATCGCCCGTTTGTGACAGCGAAGATCGCCCAGAGCCTGGACGGCCGGATCGCCGCCGCAGACGGCACCAGCCAGTGGATCACCGGGCCCGAAGCGCGGCAGGACGGCCAATCGATCCGCTCCCGGGTGGACGCCATCCTGGCCGGCACCGGCACCGTGCTGGCAGATGATCCCCTGCTGACCGCCCGGACCCCCGACGGCGCGGAGGACACACAGCAGCCGCTGCGCGTCGTCGTCGGCCGGCGCCCCGTTTCGGCGGACGCCGCCGTCCGCGGTTCCGACGGCAGGTTCCTGCAGCTGCAGGAACACAATCCGGCCGTCGTGGCCGCCGGCCTGTACACCCGCGGGGTCCGCCACGTGCTCATTGAGGGCGGAGCCACCCTGACCAGCGCCTTCCTGCGGGCCGGACTGGTGGATGAACTCGTGGTCTACACCGCTCCGCTGCTGCTTGGCGCGGGGATTGCCTCGGTCGCCGGCCTGGGCGTGCAGACCCTCGGCCATGCCCCGCGCTGGCGGTGGGACACCGCGGCGGGCGGCGCCGTCGTGCAGCTGGGCCGGGACCTGCGCCTGCGGCTGGAACCGGAGCCCGACTCATTCAACAACCCCCCACACAAAGGACTCATAGATGTTCACCGGCATAGTTGCTGAACAGGGCAGCGTGGTCTCCCTGTCCCCGAATACCGACGGCGACGGCGCGGTCCTGGTCGTCACGGCACCCGCCGCCGGCGCGGCCCTGGAGCCCGGCGGATCCATTGCCGTCAACGGCGTGTGCCTGACCGCCACCCGGATCGAGGACGGGACCATCAGCATGGATGTGATGGGTGAAACCCTCGCCCGCACCACCACCGGAGACCTGCAGGCCGGCCGGAACGTAAACCTGGAACGCTGCGTGCCCGCCGGCGGACGGCTGGACGGGCACGTGGTGCAGGGACACGTGGACGGCGTGGGGACGTTGCTCGAGCGCGAATCCCTAGGCAGCTGGGACCGGCTGCGCTTCGCCGTGCCTGCCCGGCTGGCTCGGTACATCGCGGAGAAGGGATCGATAGCCGTCGACGGCGTCTCCCTCACCGTTACGGCGGTCAGTCCGGCCGACGCAGGGGAACACTGGTTCGAGGTCGGCCTGATTCCCACCACGCTGGCCGAAACCGGACTCGGCGCGCTGGAACCGGGTGGACGGGTGAACCTGGAGGTGGACGTGCTGGCGAAATACGCCGAACGTCTGCTGGCATTTACGCGGAGCCCGCAGTGAGCGCGCAGGCCATCGTGCTGAACTCCGTGTCCGAGGCCGTCGAGGCCATCGCTGCCGGCCGCGCCGTCGTCGTCGTGGACGACGCCGACCGCGAAAACGAGGGCGACATTGTCTTCGCCGCCCAGCACGCCACCCCCGAACTGATGGGCTGGACCATCCGCCACAGCTCCGGCGTCGTCTGCGTTCCGCTGCCCGGCAGCTACGCGGACCGGCTGGAGCTGCCGCCCATGACGGCCGTGAACCAGGACGCCAAGGGCACCGCCTACACGGTCTCCTGCGATGCCGCCGCGGGCACCAGCACCGGGATCAGCGCCTCGGACCGCTCGCTCACCGCCCGCGTCCTGTCCGACCCGGCCGCAGATCCGGGATCCCTGCACCGCCCGGGCCACGTCTTTCCGCTGCGCGCCGCCGACGGCGGGGTCCTGGTCCGCCGCGGGCACACGGAGGCCGCGGTCGACCTCGCGCAGCTGGCCGGCTGCACCCCGGTGGGTGTGATCGCCGAACTGGTCCACGACGACGGCGAGATGATGCGGCTGCCGGCCCTGCGGAAGTTCGCAGACGCGTACGCCCTTCCGCTGATCTCCATCGAGGACCTGGCCCAGCACCTGCACCTGCGGAAAGGAAGCGGCGAATGAGCGAAGCAGCAGCTTCCGCGCCTGTCCTGCCCGGACCGCCGGTGCAGCTGCCCACCGCCTTCGGCGACTTCACTGCCACCGCGTGGACGGACACGCGCACCGGCGTCGAACACCTGACTCTCTCCGCGCCCGGCACCGAGACTGAGCTGGCCGGCGGCCTCGGCGAAGGCGCCCCGCTGGTGCGGCTGCACTCGGAATGCCTGACCGGGGATGTCTTCGGGTCTTTCCGCTGCGACTGCGGGGAACAGCTGGAGCAGGCGATGGAACTGGTGGCATTGCACGGCGGCACCATCGTGTACCTGCGCGGCCAGGAAGGCCGGGGGATCGGGCTGGCCAACAAGCTGCGGGCCTACGCCCTGCAGGAAGCCGGGGCGGACACGGTGGAAGCCAATGAACAGCTCGGACTGCCCGTGGACGCCCGTGACTACCAGGCCGCCGCGGACATCCTGCACCAGCTGGACCTGCACCGAATCCGGCTGCTGACCAATAACCCCGCCAAACGGGACTGGATGCGCCGCTTCGGCATCGAGGTGGAAGCCATGGTGCCCTCCGAGGTGCCCATCCGGGCCGAAAACGAGCGGTACCTGCAGACCAAGCGGGACCGGATGGACCACCACCTCACCCTGCTGCGCACCAAACCCGTGCAGCAGAGTTAACCGACTTCGAGCAAGGAGCAATACACCATGAGCGGACACGGCGCACCGGAAAACGACGTCAGCAGCATCAAGGCGCAGGGCCTGGAGATTCGGGTGGCGATCGTGGCCGCCAGTTGGCACGCTCAAATCATGGACGGCCTCATCGGCGGGGCGCTGCGTGCAGTGGAAGATGCCGGCCTGCGGCCGAAACTGATCCGGGTCCCGGGCAGCTTCGAACTGCCCGTCGCCGCCGCCCGGCTGGCCCCGCACTACGACGCCGTGGTGGCACTCGGCGTCGTGATCCGCGGCGGCACGCCGCACTTCGACTACGTCTGCTCGGCGGCCACCACCGGCCTGACCGAGGTCAGCGTCCGCACCGGCACCCCGATCGGTTTCGGCGTGCTGACCTGCGACACCGAGCAGCAGGGCCTGGACCGCGCCGGCCTGCCCGGTTCATCCGAGGACAAGGGCTACGAGGCGGTGGCAGCTGCGGTGACCACCGTGGCTGCGCTGCGCGGGGCGGGGGTCTAAACCGGCACGGCAACAAGGAGGCAGATCATGGAACCAACAAGCACCAGCGTCAGCAGCTTCATCGACGGTGTGGCATCGCCCGTACGCCGGCGCGACGCCCAAACGCTGGTCCAGCTGATGACGCGGATCACCGGCGAGGCGCCCGCCATGTGGGGGCCGTCGATTGTCGGCTTCGGCAGCTACCACTACAAATACGCCAGCGGCCGGGAGGGGGACGCCGGCGCGGCGGCATTCTCGCCGCGCAAGGGCGCCACCACGGTTTACCTTCCTGACGGCCTGGACGCGTACACGGAGCAACTGTCCCGGCTCGGCGACCACAAGACGGGTGCGGGGTGCCTCTACCTTACGGATCTCGGCAACGTGGACATGTCCGTGCTGGAGGACATTATCGCCGAGTCCTACCGTCGCGTCAGCGCAGATGATTTCGGCAGCGGTGGCTGAATCCGGTAACCAGTAGATTAGGGATAGGCCTACCCGGCCCGGGCAAAGGGCAATCGGATCCAGTTAGCTGCCCGCCGGATATCAGAGGCAATGGAAAACGGGGGAGCACCATGGGCGCGATGGATGATTTGCTGGGTCCGAACGAGGTGAAAGTGCTGCATGATGCGCTGGCCTCTGCCGCTCCGGGCGTGAAGTGGGGCGGTGTGCTGGCCACCCGGGCCCGGCTGGAACCGTTGTCGCTGCGCGGCCGGACCGACGCCGTCGCGTCCGTCCTCGTTGACGCCCTGGGCACCTATCCGGCAGCTGCCACGGCGTTCCGTTCCGCGCTGGAGGATCCGACCTTCACCGGCTGGGCGCTGTGGCCGGTCACCGAGGCAGCAGTCACGTTGGCACTGGCCGACGGCGGCACCCCGGCCTTCGACGATGCCCTGGCCCTGCTCGCGGAACTGACCCCGCGGCTCACCAGCGAGTTCGCCATCCGGCGGCTGCTGCAGGCCGACCACGAAAGGGCGCTGGACATCATCCGGACCTGGACCGCCCACCCCAACGAGCATGTGCGCCGGCTGGCCAGCGAGGGAACCCGGCCCTACCTGCCCTGGGCCGTCCGGGTACCGTTGCTGCTCGCTACATCCGGGGCCACGCTGCCGATCCTGGATGCGCTGCACAACGACGAGTCCGAATACGTGCGCCGGTCCGTCGCCAACCACGCCAACGATCTCGCGCGGCACGCGCCCGAGCTGGTGCTGACGGCGGCCGCACGCTGGCAGCAGACCGGCACGCCCGGCGCCGCTTGGGTGGTGCGGCGCAGCCTGCGCACCCTGGTTAAAAAGGGCCATCCCGTCGCACTTGAGCTGATGGGTTTCACACCGGCGGAGGTGGGCATCACCGAACTGCGGGCTGAAACAGCTGCCCTGCAGTTGCCCGGTGTGCTCGCTTTCGACTTTGTCGTGACCAATACCGGCGACGCTCCGGCCCGCCTGTCGGTTGATTACGCCGTGCATTACGTCAAGGCGAACGGGTCCACGGCGGAGAAGGTCTTCAAGCTGACCACCGTGTCCCTGGAACCGGGGGAGTCCCGGCCGCTGCGGGGACGGCACGGCTTCCGGCAGATGACCACCCGGCGGCATTATGCCGGAGCGCATGCCCTGGAGGTGCAGGTCAACGGCGTCCGGCACGGGCGGCTGGAGTTTGAGCTGGTGCTCTAGTTTCCGGCACCCTCCCCGCTGCGCGGCGGGGAGAAACCGACGAGGCTGTCGTTGATGCCGGCCAGGAACCGTGCGCCCACCGCGGTCAGCGAAATTTCCTTGCGCTTGGCTCCGGTCCGGGGTGCGGCAACCTCCGCGCTCTGTAGGAAGCCGGAATCCTGAAGCCGTTTCAGGCTCCGGTACATGCTCCGTTCGGTGATCGTCCATCCGGTGGCCGACGCGACGCCGGCTGCAATCCGGGCGACCGTCACCGGCTGCGCAGCTTCAACGACCCGCAGGATCACCGGCGTCAGCATCGATTTCTTATACGTCTCCACCCAGGACTCGATCCGGGCTTCCACCCATTCCTCGTCCTCCGTGGGGCGGGCCATCTCAGTCCTCCCAGCCGCGGCCCAGGACTGCGCCGGTGAGGTGGATCAGCAGGCCGAGCCCCCATGCCGCGCTCATCACCAGGGTCGCGCCGAACCAGGGGGTTGCCAGAAGTTCGGCGGCAGCAGCTCCGTCGCCCCCGGCGGTGAACGCCCGCAGCACGGCGTGCACATTGAACGAGGTTGTCACGGTGACGAAGGCGATCGCATGCGCGACGGCGAAACCGAAGCGGATCCGGGTGACCTTCCGGGCGTTTCGCCACATCCAAAGGGCAATCCCCACGGCGACGACGGCGGTAAGGCCCCCTGCGAGGAGGTCGACATCGCCCCCGGTCAGGGAGATCACCGCCTGGACGAGCAGCATGGCCGCAACCAGGGCGAGTGTGTACGGCAGCAGAATCGAGCGGGCATTGACGGTGGCCTGAGGCAGGGTGTTTGTGTCCATGCCGGGGACTGTACCAGTGGAACAGTACCGGCGGTAGGGGTAATTGCCGCGGCGCTTTAAGTGCTGGGATGCCCGCGTTGATACGGGCTATTCTCGGGGGATGAAGACCAACGTGCTGGACGAGGCGCGCCGCGTCTCAGTTCAGCGGCGTACCCTCGCCGTGGTTGTCCTCAGCCAGATTCTCGGCGGGGCGGGACTGGCCGCAGGTGTCACGGTGGGGGCACTTCTGGCTCAGGACATGCTTGGATCGGAGGGGTTGGCCGGCCTGCCGGCGGGGCTGATCACCCTGGGCTCCGCACTGGCTGCCTACCTCGTAGGAAGGGTTACCCAGCGGGCCGGACGGCGCATTGGACTCGGAGCCGGTTTCCTGACCGGCGGCCTCGGTGCCCTGGGCGTGGTCCTGGCTGCCGTGGTGGACAGCCCCCTTCTGCTGTTTGCGGCCCTGTTCCTTTATGGGGCGGGAACGGCCACCAATTTGCAGGCCAGATATGCCGGAACGGACCTGGCGCTGCCGGACCGCAGGGGACAGGCCATCAGCATTGCGATGGTCTCGACGACGTTCGGGGCGGTTGCCGGACCCAATTTGGTGACGCCCATGGGCCGCTTCGCCGAGGACCTCGGTATCCCTGCCCTGGCCGGCCCCTTCCTCCTTGCCGGAGCAGCGTTCCTGGCCGCCGGCGTCGTCCTGCTGGTACTTTTGCGCCCGGATCCGTTTTTTCTGGCACGCCGGTTGGAGGACCGGACGGCGGACACCGTGCCGGGCGACGTCGGTGCGCCGGCAGCCCGGCCGGGGGTCGGAGTCTACGTGGGTGCCGCCGTGATGGTGCTGACCCAGATCGCGATGGTGGCGATCATGACCATGACGCCGGTGCATATGCGGGCCCATCACCATGACCTTGCCGCGGTCGGGATGGTCATCGGGGTGCACATCGGCGCGATGTATCTGCCGTCGCTTGTCACGGGTGTCTTGGTGGACAAACTCGGACGTACTCCAATGGCTATCGCCTCCGGGGTCACCCTGCTCTTGGCCGGAGTCACTGCGGCCCTCGCGCCGGGTGGATCCCTGGGCCTGCTGCTCCTCGCCCTGGCACTGCTCGGCATGGGCTGGAACTTCGGCCTGATTGCCGGCACGGCACTGGTAGTTGATAACACGTCGCCGGAGATCCGTCCCCGCGTCCAAGGCAAGATCGACGTGCTGGTTGCCTTGGCCGGGGCCGGTGGGGGAACCCTGTCCGGTGTGGTTATGGCCGGCACCAGCTACGCCGTACTTGCCCTCTCGGGCGGCATCCTGGCCTTGCTGCTGATCCCGGTGCTGTTTTGGGCCCGGCGCAGCAAGGCAGTGGAAAGGTACTAGTCGCGGACGGCGGCTACCGCTTTGATCTCCGGGCCGGTTCCGCTGCCTTGGTTGAGGGGCCGACTTAGTCGGTTCCGGCGGAACCGCTGCGCCGTTCCAGGAACAGGGTGTCCCGCCATTCACCGGCGTGCGGTCCGTGGCCCATTTTCGCCACGCGCTGGCGCCTGCCAACCACGCGGAAGCCCGCTGCCTGGTGCAGGGCGAGGCTGGCCATGTTCTCCGGAAAGATACTGCACTGAAGCGTCCAGATTCCCGAGGTCTCCGCGGACACCACCAAGGCACGCAGCAGAAGCCTTCCGATGCCGCGTCCTCGGGCGGCGGGGGCGATGTAAACAGAATGTTCGACGACGCCGCGATAGGCATCCCGGGTGGAAACGGGTGAGGCCGCTGCCCATCCCAGGATGCCGCTTCCTGTGTCGGCGACAAGCCGGAGTCCGGCCAGATGGGCGGAATTAAAGGCTTCCCATTCGGGTACCGCGCTCTCGAAGGTGGCCTGCCCGGTGGCAATCCCCGCCGCGTAGATGCTGCGCACCGCGGGCCAGTCCGAAGCCAGCAGGGGCCGGACGAGTACCGCGCCTTCCGGCACAGCGGCAGGGGTGCTGCTCACCGGGGAGAGAGGACCGCGGCCGCCCGCTCCAGCGCACCCGGCACGATGGAGTAGTAGGCCCAGACGCCGCGCTTCTCGCGGTGCAGGATGCCGGCGTCGACCAGGATCTTCAGGTGGTGGGACACCGTCGGCTGCCCGAGGCCGATCGGTTCGGTGAGGTCGCACACGCACGCTTCTTTGTTCTCCTGGGCGGCGATCAGTGAGACCAGGCGCAGGCGGGTCGGCTCGGCCACGGCCTTGAGCAGCTGGGCGAACCGCTGGGCGTCTTCGATGCTCAGCGCTTCGGAGGTCAGCGGGGTGCAGCAGGCCTCGACGGCCGGAGCGGGAACTGTCAGTGCAGAGGTCACCTGCCCATTATGCACAGATTGACAGGTATCGATATATCCCGGGATACTCGACATCGAAGGATATCGATATTCTTCAATATAGTTCGCCTGTCGATGTCCCGTCCCGATGTCCCGCCGAGGAGCTTTGTGAGCACGTCCACCGCACCACCCCAGACCGGCCAGGTCACCGCCCGGCTTTCGACGCTCGACCGGTTCCTGCCGCTCTGGATCCTCGCCGCGATGGCTGCCGGGCTGCTGCTGGGCCGGCTGGTTCCGGGCATTGGTCCCGCACTGGACTCGGTGAAGGTGTCGAATGTGTCGCTGCCCATCGCCGTCGGACTGCTGGTGATGATGTATCCGGTGCTGGCCAAGGTCCGGTACGACGAAACCTCGCGGGTGATTGCCGACCGGAAACTGATGGTCACCTCACTGGTGCTCAACTGGGTCGCCGCTCCGGCATTTATGTTCGCCCTGGCCTGGATCTTCCTGCCCGATCTGCCCGAATACCGCACCGGGCTGATCATCGTGGGGCTGGCCCGCTGCATCGCCATGGTGATGATCTGGAACGACCTGGCCTGCGGTGACCGCGAAGCCGCCGCCGTGCTGGTCGCCATCAACTCCGTCTTCCAGGTTTTGGCCTTCGGCGCGCTGGGCTGGTTCTACCTGCAGGTCCTGCCCGGCTGGCTCGGCCTGGAAACCACCAGCGCCGGGTTCTCCTTCTGGGCCATCACGGTAAGCGTGCTGGTTTTCCTGGGCATCCCGTTGCTGGCCGGCTTCCTCACCCGCACCCTTGGCGAAAAGGCGAAGGGCCGTGACTGGTACGAGGCCACGTTCCTGCCGAAGCTTGGCCCTTGGGCGCTCTACGGCCTGCTGTTCACCATCGTGCTGCTGTTCGCCCTGCAGGGGGATGAAATCACCTCGAACCCGCTCGACGTCGCCCGCATCGCCCTGCCACTGCTGGTCTACTTCCTCGTGGTGTTCGGCGCCGGCATGCTGCTGGGCAAACTGCTGGACCTGGGTTACGCCCGCACCACCACGCTGGCCTTCACCGCCGCCGGGAACAACTTCGAACTCGCCATCGCCGTGGCGATCGGCACCTACGGCGTGACCTCCGGACAGGCGCTGGCCGGCGTCGTCGGCCCCCTGATCGAAGTGCCCGTCCTGGTCGCCCTGGTCTACGTCGCCCTTTGGGCGCAGAAGAAATACTGGCCCGCCGCCACCCCTGCCCTTGCTCCCTCTCCAAACGCTTCCACAGAAAAGACGACCCGATGAGCACCGAAACCGCCGCCAAGCCCTCCGTCCTGTTCGTCTGCGTGCACAACGCAGGACGGTCGCAGATGGCCGCCGCGTACCTGCGACACCTCGGCGAGGGGCGGATCGAAGTCCGCTCCGCCGGCTCCGCGCCGGCCGACTCGGTCAATCCCGCCGCCGTTGAAGCGATGGCCGAAGAGGGCATCGACATGTCCGCCGAGCTGCCGAAGGTGCTGACCACCGAGGCCGTGAAGGAGTCCGACGTCGTAATCACCATGGGCTGCGGCGACGCCTGCCCGATCTTCCCCGGCAAGCGCTACGAGGACTGGAAACTCGACGACCCCGCAGGCCAAGGCGTCGACGCCGTCCGCCCCATCCGCGACGACATCAAGACCCGGATCACCGCACTCATCGCCGACCTCCTGCCGGCTTAGCAAAACCTTCGTACTCCCTGAGGAAAAGCACCAATGAACACTGATCTGTCCCAGCTTCCCGTCGCCGTCATCGGCTCCGGTCCCGTGGGCCTGGCTGCCGCCGCGCACCTGCTCGAACGCGGACTGACGCCGGTCATCTTCGAATCCGGCGACGCGCCTGCCGCGGCCGTCCGCGCCTGGGGACACATCCGGCTGTTCTCGCCGTGGCAGTACGACGTCGACGCCGCCGCCCGCCGCCTGCTCACCGGGAGCGGCTGGCAGGAACCGGACGCCGAAACGCTGCCGACCGGCGCGGAACTCCTCGAGCAGTACCTGCAGCCGCTGGCTGCCGTCCCCGCCATCCGGAACGCCCTGCACACGAACAGCGAGGTTGTTGCCGTCAGCCGGGAAGGCCTGGACAAGACCCGCACCGGGGGACGGGATACCACTCCGTTCCTGGTCCGCGTCCGGACCGCCGACGGCACAACCGCCGATCACCGGGTCCGCGCCGTCATCGACGCGTCCGGCACCTGGAACTCCCCGAACCCGCTGGGCTCGGCCGGACTTGCAGCACCGGGGGAGTCCGCCGCCTATGCAGAGGGCTTCATCACCGCTCCGCTGCCGGATGTCACCGGCCGGGACCGCGACCGGTTCGCCGGCAAGCACATCCTGGTGGTCGGCGCCGGCCATTCGGCGGCCAACACGCTGCTGGCACTGGGAGAGCTGGCCGAGCAGGAACCGGAAACCCGGATCAGCTGGGCCATCCGCCGGTCTTCGGCGGCAAGCGTGTACGGCGGCGGCGACCTGGACGGACTGCCGGCCCGCGGCGCGCTGGGCAGCCGCCTGCGGACCCTGGTCGAGGAAGGCCGCATCGAACTGCACGCCTCGTTCACCATCACCGGCTTCAAGAGCGCCGACACCTTGACCGTCGTCGGGAGCACGCCGTGCGGGGAGACGCAGCTCGATGTCGACCTGCTGGTTCCGGCCACCGGCTTCCGGCCGAACCTGGAGATGCTGCGCGAAATCCGGCTGGATCTCGATCCCGCCGTGGAAGCACCACGGGCGCTCGGGCCCCTCATCGACCCGGAATTCCACAGCTGCGGCACCGTGACGCCGCACGGCGCCCGGCTGCTGTCGCACCCGGAAAAGGACTTCTACATCACCGGAATGAAGTCCTACGGCCGGGCCCCGACGTTCCTGATGGCCACCGGCTACGAGCAGGTCCGTTCCATTGCCGCGGCCCTTGCCGGGGACCAGAAGGCGGCCGACGACGTCGAACTCGTCCTGCCCGAAACCGGGGTCTGTTCCACGGACCTGGGAGGCAGCTGCGATACGGTGGCCGGCTGCGATACGGATGCCGCTGCTGCGCCTGCCGCTGAGTCTTGCTGCGGGACACCGGAGCCGGCTGCTGCTGCGCCTGCTGCTGAGTCTTGCTGCGGGACACCGGAGCCGGCTGCTGCTGCGCCCGCCGCTGAGTCTTGCTGTTCGGCGCCGGAACCGGCGTTCCTCGGTATTCCTACCGGACTCGAACACGGCCGCTCCGGGGAACAGGGGAACTAGTTCCGGGATACGATGCGGCAGTCCGCCCGCTACTACGTCCCGGAAGGAACCGGACGATGAACAATGCCGCAAAAGGGTGGCTGCTCCTGGTTGCCGCCATCCTGGCCGAAGTGACTGCGTCGCTCTCGCTCAAGGGTGCGCTGGAGCATGCCGGTCTCTATGCCGTGGTCGCGGCCGGTTACCTTGGCTCCTTCGTCCTGCTCGCCGGCGTGCTGCGTACCGGTATGGCCTTGGGTGTCGCGTACGGCGTCTGGGGAGCAAGCGGCGTCGCCCTGACCGCTATCGGCTCTCTGGTCTTCTTCGGCGAACCGCTCACCCTCCTGATGGGCATCGGTATTGCCGTTGTCATCGCCGGGGTCTTGTGTGTTGAACTCGGGTCCCAAGCCGCATCAGCGGAAGCCGGGACCGAGTAGTGGCCTACCTGTTCCTGATCGGCGCGATCCTCTTCGAGGTGGCGGGCACCGTTTCCCTCCGTCTCGCCGTCGACGACAAGCGCTGGTACGCCGGAGTCGCCGTCGGCTACGTGGTGGCGTTCGGCATGCTCACTCTCACCCTCGCCAACGGCCTGCCGCTGGGTGTCGCCTACGGGATCTGGGCTGCAGCGGGTGTCGCCCTGACTGCGGTCATCGGCAGGGTCTTATTCAAGGAGCCCTTCACCTGGCTGATGGGTCTGGGGATAGTTCTTATCGCCGGCGGTGTGCTGCTCATCGAACTGGGCGCTGTGAACGGCACGTGACGTCTCCCGGTTTGCGGGTGAGCGTCTCCTGAAGCCTACGAAAGATGGCAGCATGCCCTTCGGCATCCGGGTGGAGGCCGTCGGTTAGCCGTTCCGGGGCATCGGTGAACAGATCCCAGAGCAGTACCCGGGGGACCCCTAGACCACCACAGGTTTTGGCGAGATGCATTTCCACTTCCCGTGCCGGTTCAGCGTCGAAATAATCTCCGAAGATCGGCGTGGTGCGGGACGTGTCGGGCGGAATTAGACCGACAGCGCATACGGCCGCTCCCATAGTTCTCAGGTGCTCCACATTGGCGGCGAAGCCGTCCGCAACCTGTTCCGGCGTCGCGGGGCGGGGACCGTCCGGTGAACCAATCCGCCGGGAGTCATTGATTCCGTAGGACAGGATGACCAGATCCGGGGTGCGGAACTGAATTTCGGTCCGGACAATCCGGGACATTTCAGCCGTACCGATCCCGGGTATGGAGAGGTTGAAATAACGGTGTTGCTCCGGGTTTCGCGCCAGGTGGGCCTTCTGCAGCATTCCGGCCCATCCGGTGCCGCAGCCGTCTCCGCGGCCGTAGGCGATGCTGTCCCCGGCCACGACAATGCGCTCAACCTGCTTGCCTTCAGCTGTAATCACGGGCGGGCCTCGAACGCATCGGCCGTAACTGTATTGTGTGGCGGCAACATTAGGACTCCTCTGTGACTGGACTCAGGTTTGAGCTTGCAGCATTCGCTCGACGGCGGTGACGACGGCTTGCCGGCGAGCGGCAATTTCCTCACCTCTGGCCGGGTTTTCCGCGAGACCGGTGAGCCCTTCCGGAGAGAGCTGCCAAGCCTGTGCGATGGCGTAGATGAAGACCAGAACGTCGACGGCGGACAGCGGGTGTGCGGCAGCCGTCGCGACGGCGAGCGTTTTGTTCCGATAGATATCGCTCGGCTCGGCGGTGGCCTCCGGCCGCTCGAGCTGAGCCCACATGCTCAGGCGGAGGACCTCGGGGAAGCGCTGATGATGGTCGAACACGTCCCCGGCCCAGCCTGCGAGGTCGTCGGGGCGCGGCGGGACGTTCTCGGCCATGCGACGCAGCGCATCAGCAACCGTTGCATCGAACAAGCCGCTCTTGCTGCCGTAGTACGCGTAGATCATCCGAACGTTGCTCTGCGCCTGGGAGGCTATCCGCTCCACGCGCCCGCCGGCGAAACCGTGGGCCGCAAACTCCACGGTCGCCGCGGCGAGTATCCGCTCCCTCGTGGCTTCAGCGTCACGTGCCATGCGTTTCCCCTCGGGTAGGTATTGACGAGCCTGCGCTCGAACACTAGCTTACAAGTAAGTATTCATTTACTTATAGGAGATGCCATGACCCGCATTGCCCTCGTGACCGGAGCCAACCGCGGACTGGGACGAGCCACAGCGCTTGCTTTGGCCCGGAACAAGATCAACGTCGTCGCCGCCTCGCGGGGTGGTGCGGGCGACGTCGTGGACGAAATCGTCGAATTGGGCGGCGAAGCCATTGCGGTCCGGTTGGATGTCGCAGACCTGCCCTCCATCGAGGCGGCCCGCGTCGCGGTGCTTGCTGGCATTGAGCAGGAATGGAACGCCAGCACTATCGATGTCCTGGTCAACAATGCGGGGGTGGGACTGTTCGCGCCGCTCGGCGCGATCACGGCAGAAGACTTCGACGCCACCTTCGCCGTCAACGTCCGTGGTCCTCTTTTCGTCACGCAGGCCTTCCTGCCCCACCTGTCTGAGGGAGCAAGCATCGTGAACGTGTCGAGTTCGCTCAGCCGGCACGTCAGTCCGGCGACCTCCGTCTATGCGGCATCGAAGAAGGCACTCGAAGCACTTACCCGGAGTCTCGCCGTCGAGCTGGGCCCGAGGGGCATTCGGATCAACTCGATCGCACCCGGGCCGACCGCGACCGACTTCAACGGCGGAGCCATGCGCGATAGCGAAGACATGCGTGCGGCACTGGCCGGGCAAACCGCTCTCGGGCGAGTGGGTGAGCCGGAGGAAATCGCCGACGCGATCTCTGCCCTGGTGTCCCACGAGTTCCGCTGGACCACCGGGGAGCGCATCGAGGTGTCCGGCGGTGTGCTGCTGTGACCAAGCCTGGACCCGGATCTCGGGGGTCACTGAACTCCCGTCCGTAGCGGACCCGTGTGGGCACCGCCGGGTACCGGCCTGCCTGCGTTTCGGAATTGCCGGCTCACGGTGGAGGATTGCCCCGGGGCTTCCGTCTCAGCCATTGCGTCCTGGAGCTTGATCCGGGACCTCAGCGGTGAACTCGGCGCTGGGAAGACTGAAAAGGGGGAGTTGATGAGTGAGACGCCGCGGGAGCAGGGAATGCTCAATGTTGGAAACGGTCAGAGCATTTACTGGGAAGAGTGGGGGCAGCCCGACGGCGTGCCCGCGCTCTATCTGCACGGCGGCCCCGGTGGCACGCTGGGAACAAGCGGGTACCGGCACCGTTTCGACCTCACGCGCACCCGACTGCTCGGTCTGGATCAACGCGGCTGCGGACGTTCCCGCCCGCATGCGTCGGATCTTTCCACACCCCTGGAGACTCACACAGTTGCCCACCTGATTCACGACATCGAAACCCTGCGCGAAGCCCGCGGCGTCGAGAAGTGGATCGTCAACGGAGTGTCCTGGGGATCGACCCTTGCCCTCGCCTATGCGCAGGCGCACCCCGAACGTGTCCTGGGTATGGTGCTGGTGGCGGTCACGACGACGAGCCGGCGGGAAGTGGACTGGATCACCGAAGGCGTCGGTGCGATCTTCCCGGAAGCCTGGGATCGGTTCGCCGTGCACGCCGAGCGAAGCGGGATTGGGTATGAGCGCGGACACGGACGGCTGGTCGAGGCTTACCTGCGTCTCCTGAACTCACAGGATCCTTCCATCCGCGACGCCGCCTCCCGCGAGTGGGCTTGGTGGGAGGACACCCATATCTCCATCGGCACAGGCGGCTTCCGCCGCGATTCCCGATGGAACGACGACGGCTACCGGACCGCCTTCGCCCGACTCACGGCGCATTACTGGACTGCTGCCGGCATCAGCGACCCGCCGATCCTGGCCGCCATGGACCGCCTGCACGGCATTCCGGGGATACTCATCCACGGGCGCCGCGACATCTCCGGCCCAGCGCTCACAGCCTGGGAGCTCCACCAACAGTGGCCGGGATCAAAGCTCATTATCGACGAGGGGGACGGCCACGGCGGCGGGAGCATCGTGAAGCACTGGGACCAAGCCAACGCGCAGCTCGTCAGCGGGGGAGTCATTAAAATGAAGTGAGTTCTCCGCTGCCGGAATGCTGCTGGTGCCCGCGGATCTCATTGCTGCTCGTCGGGAAAGAAAAGGTCCTCGATTGTGCAGTTGAAGACGGCGGCGATCCGAAAGGCCAGCGGCAACGAAGGGTCAAAACGTCCGCGTTCGATGGAGATGACGGTCTGGCGGGATACGCCCAACTCGTCAGCGAGCCGCTGTTGGGACCAGGCCAGGCGCTGACGTGACTCATGTACCAGGTTCTTCACGTCAGCCTTTCCACCGCAGCACCAGGTACCGGATGCCGAAGGAGGCGAAGCCCAGAGCGATCACGGCCGGAAGGACGAGCTTCAGGTCGACGGAAATGTCCCTGGGGATGAAGGCCAGAACGGTAGCCGCGACCCCAAGCACCAGGATCAAATCCGTGAATGACCCCGAAGCCGCCTTATCGAACCACCCGGATTCGACGGAGTCGTCAGGCCGTTCGGTTGCACCTATCAAAGTGTTTCGATCCACGACCAGGACATAAATCAAGGCCGCAGCGGGCATGGCGATGCAGGCAAAAAAGAGCCAAAAGCCGAGGGCAGGATTCGGATCGGTGATGCCGAGCAAGACAGACAGCAAACCTCCTGCTGCTCCCAGAGCTAACCCACAGGGAACAGCGATGGCCGCGGCCGGTATCCGGCCGGTTCCGAACTTGGCATATCCCCAATTTGTGCGGGTTTGCTCAACAGACATTGCCGGCCTCCTCGGATGTACAGCTTGCTTTACATGTCTAGTTTCCTTTACATGTTTGCCGCTGTCAAGAGTGCTGTGGGGGCCCCGGTCGCCCGGCGGGACCGGCGTCGTCCTCATCTTCCTTGCGCCGATTATGCTTCGTCGTATCCTTTCCATCCCTGCACCAAGAAACGGATGAAAATGTTCGAGAACATGTCATGGCTGAACGAGCCCGCGAGCTGGAAAGTCGGCAGGGATTCGTTGGCCCTGGAAACTGCTGGCTCCACGGATTTCTGGCGCGAAACCCACTACGGATTCATCCGCGACACCGGACATTTCTTCTCGACTGAAGTGACCGGCGACTTCATGGCTACCGCGACATTTTCCGGCGATTTCACCACGCTCTATGATCAGGCGGGACTGATGCTCCGGACCGACGAGCGGACCTGGCTGAAGACGGGAGTCGAGTACAGCGACGGCGCGCTTCAGCTCAGTACGGTGATTACCGACGGCACTTCCGACTGGTCTCTGCGTCCTCTCGGCACAGGCCGGGACGAGATAACCCTGCGGCTGACCCGGCAGGCCACCGCGGTCCATGTGCAGTACCTGGAACGCGGCGGCACGGACGGGCAGCAGTGGAGCAGTCTGCGGCTGGGCTACCTTCCCCTGGAGAGCCGTTGCAAGGTAGGGCTGATGGCCTGCTCTCCGGAACGCGGCGGCTTAAACGTCCGTTTCACGGACTTCAGCATTGCGCCCTCAGACGGGATCAATCTGCATCCCTGAACGAAGAGCAGTAGCGGACTTCCGTCAGTGTTGAGTCCCCAATCAGCTCTTGCTTAGTTGTTCCGTCCGGGGCCATTCCCATTCGTTCGTAGAAATTCCTTCCGCGCTGGTTTGAATCCAGCACCCACAGTGACAAAGCGGTGTGTCCGCTTTCGCGTAACTGGTTCAGCGCTGCCTCCCACAAGCGGCGCCCGACTCCCGTACCGACAAATTCCTCCAGGAGGTAGAGGGCGGTGACCTCTCCGACCTGCGGATCGGCGTCGTCGTCGCCGCTGGTGTCCGCATGGGCGAATCCCACGACGTTCGAGCCGATCAGGGCCAGATGCGGTTGCGGCACCAGCCCTTCGTGGATCATCCGCTTCCAGCCCGCAGCCCTCCGCTCAATGTCCAGTCCATCGAGGAGGGAATCGGGCATCAATCCGCGGTAGGCCCATTGCCATGCTTGGACATGGACCTGCGCGAGGTCGTGGGCGTCATTTTCGGTGGCTCGGCGGATTTCAACGGCTGGCATAAGCATTAGTCAACAATGAGAAGGCTATTTGCGCTAGGAGATTCTTATGGGTTAACCAGCCCGGACAAAACGGGCTTTATCGGCAGGCGACCGGCTGCTGCTCAAACTCTGTCGGTCCCACCGCCACGTAACCGCTGAGCTCGCTGCCGTCGGCGTCGAGCTGCACGGTGTATTCGCTGGCTTCAACCAGCCGGTATCCGTTGACGGTGGAAGCGCCGTCGACGGTGAGCTCTCCGCCGGTGGCGCTCCACTCCAGGGTGTAGTTGCCCGCTTCGATCGGCCGGTAGCCGTCGTCGGTGTTCCACTCACCGGCCAGCCTGCCGATTCCGTGGCTGCCTACCGCGTAAACCTTGCCGCCTCCTGACATGAGGAAAGCGGACTCCCGCACTGCGGCGCGGCAGCCCTCCGGGCCCTGGGGATCCAGAATGAAGCTCTCGGTCCCTGCGTCGAGCAGAGATCCGACGGCAATTCCGACCCCCACGACGGCGGCCGCCAGCAGTGCCAGAACGGGGGAGTGCAACCGGGGATTCTTGCGGTCGCCGGTCCGGTTCCGAGAACCTAGCCACCGAATCGCCACGGAGGCCAGCAGCAGCGCGGCGGCCGCCAGCCAGGGGCTGACGACGTGGGAGCCGATGACGAGGATCCACCCGGTGGGAGATGACAGGACAAACGCGAGCCCAAGCAGCAGGCAGGCGCCGGGCACAACAACGCGCAACGCAACTGTCCGGTAGCGAGGTTCGTTGGAGTCCACCGGTTACAAGCTTTCCCGGAGCCAGGCGTTTGTCCGGGCGACCGCTTGCGAGTCCGGGATGCTGTCCACCAGCTGCTGCTGCTCCGCAGCCGCCCGCTGGCGGCCGGCATGCGTGCGGGCCTTCATCCGGTTGCCGCAGACGGCCATGGAACACCACTTGGCGGTGCCCGGCCTGCTCCTGTCGATGAGGAAGAGGTTGCACTCGTTGTTGGCGCAGGGACGAAGACGGCCGGGGAGCTCCTTGAGCACCCGCGACCAGGCAAGGGCAGCACGGAAGGCTAGCCGCTCGTCCTCCGGCGCACGCACTTCCCAGCGGAGTCCCTCCGGAGTGACCCGGGGGACCAGGACCCCGTCGCCCAGCGCTGTCGAAAGGCGGGACAGTGCATCCCCGGACCCCCGGACGGCGTCCTGCAGGCACTCCCGCATCCGGCGAAGATGTTCAAGCTCGGCTGGGGAACCCGTGCCACCGTAGCGTGCAACGAATCCCTTGCCGGAGGCGCCTGCCAGTTCGTCCGTGGAACGGCCTGAGACAACGGGTGTGCTGTTCAGCAACGCCAGCAGCAGGTCTTCATCCTCGAGCATCGGGTTCCTTTCTCGGGAGCACGGCACGCTTTCCAGGTTCACGCGGGTGCACGGCACTCGTTCCATGGTAGCGTGCCGATAACCACTAAAACGATTGATAGGGGTTAGTCCATGGTTGCCGTCCATCACCACACCGTTTCCGTCAACGGCCTAGACGTCTTCTACCGCGAAGCCGGGCCCGTGGATGCCCCGGTGCTGTTGCTCCTGCACGGATATCCCACAAGCTCGCACATGTTCCGCCACCTCATCCCCAGGCTCGCCGAACAATACCGGGTGATCGCCCCGGACCATATCGGCTTCGGCCGGTCGTCGGCGCCGTCAGTTGAGGAGTTTACGTACACATTCGACGTCCTGGCCGACGTGACGCGTGCTTTCCTGGCGGAACTCGGCGTGGACGCCTACACGGTCTACACCCAGGACTACGGCGCCCCCATCGCCTGGCGGCTGGCGCTGACCAACCCGGCAGCGGTGGAAGGGGTGATTTCGCAGAACGGCAACGCCTACGAAGAGGGTTTTGTGCCCGACTTCTGGGCTCCCATCTGGGCCTACGGTGCGGACCCTTCGCCGGAAAACAAGGCGGCCCTGCGTCCGGCCCTGGGCCGGGAGGCAGTCGAGTGGCAGTACAAGCACGGCGTTCCGGATCCCACCACCGTGGACCCGGACGCCTGGGAGCACGATCTGGCGCTCCTGGCCCGCTCCGGCATCGACGAGGCCCAACTGGCGCTCTTCGGCGATTACCACACCAACCGGGCGCTGTATCCGGCGCTCCACGAATGGCTGCGTTCCAGCCAGGTTCCGGTGCTTGCCGTGTGGGGGCGGAATGACGAAATCTTCGGTCCCGCCGGAGCCGAAGCGTTCCTGCGCGATGTCCCCAAGGCCCGCGTGGAACTGCTCGACGGCGGCCACTTCCTCCTGGAGTCACACCTCGACGAGGTTGCGGACATCATCCTCGACTGGCGTTCCCGGTTCTGACGGAGGGCTTGGGCGGGGGACAGATCCGGGCCGTTCTTAGCCAGGGTCACCGGACTGGTGCTCATCAGCCGTTCAGCCCTGCATCTCATCACTGGGTATGCGCCACAAGATTGCGGTTGCGACTTCTTCTGAGAGCCCCGGC
Organism: Arthrobacter sp. zg-Y895; assembly: GCF_020731025.1. Classification (NCBI taxonomy): domain Bacteria; kingdom Bacillati; phylum Actinomycetota; class Actinomycetes; order Micrococcales; family Micrococcaceae; genus Arthrobacter; species Arthrobacter sp. zg-Y895. The sequence continues at coordinate 608,704 of NZ_JAJFZY010000004.1, read as the reverse complement.
GTAATCAGCCCTCAGCAGTTCCGGGCGTCCCTTCCATTTCCGCCGGCCTGGCGAGGTTGAATCGCTCCACCAGAAGTGGAAGTGAGTCGAAGTCCATTTGCAGCCCGTATTTTGCATTCGCTGCTGCTAGCGTGTCGAGATCCGGAGGGGCGTCCTCAGGGAAACACGCGCTGATCTCCTGGAAATACCCGGCGAAACCCGCAGGCGAGATGATTTCCAGAACGCGCGCCGGTTCGTCGTCGGCGTTCCAAAAGGTATGCCACTGGTTCCTGGGTTTCCTAACAAGTTCGCCGGGGCCGGCGTAAAAGACCTCATCTCCTAGGAGGAAGCCAATTCTTCCCTTCGTGACTACGGTGAACTCATCCTCGCGGCTGTGCATGTGAAAGGGCGCTGCAAGTTCTCTCGGCGCGATCAAGTGTTCGACAACCGAGAAGGAGTCCGCCGTTGATTGCGGCCCGAGAACCGTCCGTGCCGTCATCGCGTCATTGAAGCGAATCAGGAGTCCCTCGTCCTCACCGACAGGTCCGTAGTAACTGGTGCTCATGGGACCATGTTCCTTCCATTTATGACAGTACGGAAGAAGGGCCGGAATTCCGGTAGTCGGCAAACTAGGGGGATTTGGGACGGCGTTTTCCGGACGGGGCGCGTCGGTACTCCAGCACGGAGCAGATTAGGAGCGCAGAAGCTGCCAAGACCATGACGAGGATCGACGCTGGGCTCCACCATTCCGGCAGCTGCTCGACAGCATCATCGTGCCCACCGCGAAAACGATCGAGACCCCGAACGGGTAGCGGCTCCATGCAGTCATAGCCACAGCCTAACCGCGGCAGAGATTCCAAGACGAGGCACACGATAGGCGATCCTTCACAGCACCACCTGCGTCAGGAACGGCTACGAAAAAAGGTTACTGGTGCTAGTCGAACTTCCCCTCGTTCTGTGGTCGACTAGCGTTGCGACGATCGTCACAGCCCATCCCGTCCTACGCCACCTTTGGTCGACACTGGCTCCGTCACGGTTTGGAAATCCGGCCCGATCCGAAGGAGACGACATGTGCCGTTGGCTAGCGTATTCAGGTTCCCGCGTCCGATTGGATGACCTTCTCTACAAACCGGCCAACTCCCTCGTCATGCAGAGCAAACACGCGCGTATGGGAGCCGAGACCACCAACGGGGACGGGTTCGGTGTCGGCTGGTACGGCACCGAACCGATTCCCGGGATCTTCCGCAGCACGGAGCCTGCCTGGCACGACCGCAACCTGCGCGAGCTCGCAGGGCAAGCCTCCGCAGGCCACGTCTTTGCGCATATCCGCGCCACGACCGGCACGGCGGTCCAACAAACGAACTGCCACCCGTTCCGCCACGGCCAGTGGCTCTGGATGCACAACGGGGTGCTCGCGGACTTCCCGAAAGTGAAGCGTGATCTGGCCATGGCGGTCGAGCCCAGCCTCTATCCCGAGATCGAAGGGTCAACAGACTCCGAGTTGTTCTTCTACCTCGCGTTGACCTTCGGGTTGGAGCGGGACCCCCGCGCGGCGGTCGCCGAGGCAGTGGGTTTCATCGAGGATGCCGGACGGCGCCACGGCGTCGAGCACCCCATTCAGATGACGGTCGCAACCACCGACGGTGACTCGACCTGGGCCTTCCGCTACTCCAGCGAAGGTAACTCGCGATCGCTCTTCCACAGTAATGACATCGCGACCCTCCAGGCCCAGTACCCGGACCATGCGATGCTCCATGGACTCTCGGACGACACTCGGTTGGTGGTCTCCGAACCGCTGGGGGATCTCCACGGAGCGTGGCAGGAAGTACCGGACGCCACGTGCGCCGTCGTACACGGAGGCGAGGTGGAGCTGTACCCGTTTGCGCCGTCGGCTCCGATCGCCGCAGCAGTCTGAGCCGGCGGTGCGGCGTCGAGATGAGCGCGGCGGACGCACGTCCGCTCCACGAAGGAGTCCTCGCCATAACCAGGAATTAGTGGACCGAAAAACCTCCATCAACGGTGATCAACTGCCCGACGACGTACGTCGACGCAGCGCTGGCCAGGAACACAGCTGCGCCTGCGAAGTCCTCGGGCATGCCGTTTCGCCCGGCGAGTGTGCGCCTGGCCAGTGCTTGGACGGTAGCTGGGTCCGCGCTGAGCCGCTTGTTCAAGGGGGTTTCCACGAAGCCCGGCACCAATACGTTTGCGGTGACACCGTATGGTGCCCAGGCCTCGGATTGGGACCGGGCCAGAGCCTCGATGGCTGCTTTCGATACTCCGTAGGCACCACTTGACGCGAACGCCCGATGTGCCTGCTGAGAGCTGATGTGAATGATCCGGCCGAAACCGCGTTCGGCCATTCCGGGCGCAAAGCGCTGACCGAGGATGAATGGCGCCTCGAGGTTGACTCGCATGGTCTTATCCCAGGTGACCTCGTCGAGCTCGGGCATCAGCGGGCGAAGATTGATACCGGCTGAGTTGACCAGGATGTCGACGTCGCCGGCAGCATCGGCGAGAGCATGTGCTCCCTGGCGGGTTGAGAGGTCCACGACGACGCTGTCGGCGGACCCTCCCGCCTCGCGTATTTCCTCTACCGTCGCGTCGATCGCCGCCGCGGTCCTGGCCGCGATGAGGACGTGTGCGCCGGCTGCGCTGAGCGCGAGTGCGATCGCTTTGCCAATGCCTGAACTGCCTCCCGTCACGAGTGCCACGCGCCCATGCAGGCCGAAGAGATCGCGAAGATACGCTGCTGAGTCCATCGCATGAGCGTAACGCCGGGCACCGTGCCCATAACCTTTTGCTGATCAGAACCATGCCGCTGGGATCGTGGTCCCGACGAATGCTCAAGCGGCTGAGCCAGTGCGCGGATGACAACCGCCGCGCCGATCAAAGGTTTTGCTTCCTCCGACTTCTATCGGTCGGCTGCCTTGCGGCTCACAGACTTGCCGGGTCGGCCAATGGTCCTCGGGGAACTACTTGCTGCTATCCCCACCACGGTGGATTTGCCAGCACACTAGCTGTAGGGATGGATAGAGGACGGGGAGGCTATGAGCGCGGAGATGGTCATCAGTGTTCAGGGGCTGGAGAAGGTTTTCGGGAGATTCCAGGCCCTGAACGGGCTGGACCTACAGGTTCAGCGTGGGCAGGTGCACGGTTTTCTGGGGCCAAACGGTGCAGGGAAGTCAACAACTATCCGCGTGCTCTTGGGGCTGTTGAAGGCCGACGCCGGAGACCTGCATGTCCTGGGAAAGGATCCGTGGCGGGAGGCCGTGCCCCTGCATCGGCGGCTCGCCTATGTGCCGGGCGATGTCGCGTTATGGCCGGGCATGACCGGCGGCGAGGCCATCGACCTGCTGGGATCGCTCCGCGGCGGGCTGGACGAGCGGCGGCGGGCGGAACTGATCCAGCGGTTTGAGCTGGATCCCGCGAAGCGGGGCCGCCAGTACTCCAAAGGTAACCGGCAAAAGGTAGCCATCGTCGCCGCCCTGGCCTCCGACGTCGAACTCCTCATCCTGGACGAGCCAACCAGCGGTCTGGACCCGCTGATGGAGAACGTCTTCCAGGAAGTGATCGGTGAGGCGAAGCAACGCGGCACCACGGTGCTGCTCAGCAGCCATATCCTCGCCGAAGTCGAAACCCTCGCGGACCGGGTGAGCATCATCCGGGACGGACGGATCGTGGAGGAAGGCACACTGGCCCGGCTTCGCGGGCATACCACCACCGCCGTCCACGCCACTCTGGAACGTAACCCACAGCCCGGCCAGCTGGCCGCATTCGAAGACGTACACCTGGACGGCGGCAAACTCACGGCTGTGGTGGAGTCCGCACGGGTGGGTGAGGCAATGGCAGCACTCACCCCGTTCGGCATCACATCGCTGACCGTTGAACCGCCCTCGCTGGAGAGCCTCTTCCTGCGGCTGTATGACGACGACACCCCCTCCACACGGGCACGCCCATGAGCAACGCCCTGACGGGTACCCGGCCCCTGCTGCGTGCTACCGTCCGCTTCGACGGACGTAGCTTTGTACCGTGGATCCTGATCGCGACGGCGCTCTCTGCGTCCTCCGTGCTCGTCTACCCATGGGTTTTCCCCACCCAGCAGGACCGCCTCGGACTAGCCCTTGCCATCGGCTCCAACCCGGCACTGGGCCTGATCTTCGGACCGGCCTACGATCTGAGCACCGACGACGGTTTCAACGCCTGGCGCAGCCTCGCCCTGGGCGGGTTCCTCGCCGCACTTGGATCGATTTTCACCGTCACCCGGTCCAGCCGGGGCCAGGAGGACTCCGGACAGGCCGAGCTTCTGGCATCCGGTGTCCTGGGCCGGAGCAGCCGCCTGCTGGCTGGAGTGAGCCTGGCACTGATCGGCTCGGTTGCTCTGGGAGGCGTCGCCGGAGTCGTCACTTCCTGGTGCGGCGGCGGCTGGAATGCCTCCCTGCTGCTGGGAGCAACGTTCACTGCCACCGGTTGGATGTTCGCTGCGGTCGCCGCTGTGACCGCGCAGCTAGGATCCGATGCGCGGACGGCCAACTCGCTGGCCGTGGGTACCTTCGGCGCGCTGTTCCTGCTGCGGGGCTTCCTGTATTCGGTGGATGCACCGGACTGGACGTCCTGGATAAATCCGTTGAGTTGGATGACGGAAACCCGGCCGGCCAGCGGGAGCCACTGGTGGCCGTTGCTCCCTGCAATGGCCCTCACCCTGGTCCCGCTCGGTATAGCGTTCCTGCTGCAGTCGCGGCGCGACTTCGGGCAGGGGGCAATCGCCCCCGGACCAGGCCCCGCACGGGGCAGGGTTGGAACTCCGTGGAGCCTGGCGGTCCGCCTGAACCGCGGCCCGCTGCTGACGTGGACCGTTGCATTCCTGATTATCGGGGTGGTCTTCGGGTTTTTTGCCCGTTCCTTTAAGGACATCCTGAGCGGTGACAGTGCAGCCGCCTCGGTTCTCGCATCCGGTGCGGCCACACCGGATGGCCTCGCGCCGGCCTTCCTGGTGACGATCCTGAGCCTGGTCGGTATTCTCGCCGCCATCCCCGGCGTGCAGATCCTGCAGAAGGTGCGGATCGAGGAACTGGAGGGCCGGCTGGAACCCGTTCTGGCCGCCGCCGTTCCGCGCTCCCGTTACTTCACGGCAAACGTCTTGCTCGCATTGGCCACACCAACCATCTACTTGCTTCTCGCTGGAGCCATCATCACGGCGCTGGCCTCCGGGGACCTGGGCATCGACGCCGGCAAGGTTCTGCTGCAGGCCGTAGTGACGGTTCCGGCCGTCTGGACGGCGACCGCCGTGTCGGTGGCGGTTGTCGGTGCGCGGCCGCAGGTGCTGATCGCGTCCTGGGCTGGTGTGTTTATTTCCTTCGTACTCACGTTGCTGGGTCCGACGTTCAGGCTCTGGGACTGGGTCCTGGCGATCAGTCCGTTCTGGCACGTTCCCAACGTTTCCGTAGACGACGCCGGGTGGGCCGGGTTGGCGGGAATCTCCGCCGTCACCGCTGTGTTCCTGCTGATCGGCTTCACTGGTTTTCGCCGCCGGGACCTCGATGGGTAGCCGCGCTACAAGCTACATGCTGCCCTTCTCGATACTGGTTCTCTTTGCCCGGGAACGACGACGGCGCACCCGCCCCGCGTCACCCAGGGGAGGGCGGGGCCGCCGTCGTCGGATTCCGGATCCCCAGAAACGCGACCGCCCCGGCCGCCAGGAACAGGACCGCGGTCACCAGCACCGTCTGCCGGAAACCCGGAAAGTCCAGGGCACCGCCGGACACGGTGCCGGCCAGCGCGATCGCAATCAGCCCGGCCACCCGCGAGACGGCATTGTTGACGGCGGACCCGATCCCGGCGTCGTCTTCGTTCAGCGCGCCGAGCACCGCGGAGGTCAGCGGCGCCACCATCAGCGCCAGGCCCAGCCCGCACAGCAGCAGCCCAGGCAGCAGCTCTGTGAGGAAATCCAGCGGCGGCTGGACCGTGAGCATCAGGAGGAACCCGGCCCCGCAGATCACCGGCCCGGCGGTCATAAACAGGCGCGGCCCGTAAATCCCGGCCAGCCTGCCGACGCGGGCGGACAGCAGCAGCATCGCCACCGGCAGCGGCAGGGCAGTGAAGCCGGCGGCCGTCGCGGAGAACCCGGCGGCCTCCTGCACGAAAACGGTCACGGCGAAGGTCCCCAGCGAGAGCCCGGCGTAGGCGCCCGCGGTAACCACGTTGCCGTAGCGGAAGTTCCGCGCCCGGAACAGGGACAGCGGCATCATCGGAGCCGGTGCCCGCGCCTCGCGCAGCACGAACAGCGCCAGGGCCAGCAGTCCTGCGGCCAGGGGGACGACGACGGCGGGATGCCCCCAGCCGAGCCGCTCCTGTTCGATCAATGCATAGACGGGACCGGCCAGTCCGGCGACCGCCAGCACGACGCCGGGCAGGTCGAACGCAACCCGCCTCGGTCCGCTGCTCTCCTGCAGACCGGTCATCAGCAACAGGCAGGCGGCCACCGGCAGGACGTTCACGGCGAAGATCAGCCGCCAGCTTCCCAAATCCACCAGCACCCCGCCCAGCAGCGGACCGATGATTGCGGCCGTACCCGTCCATGCCGTCCACCTGCCGATCGCGGCGGCCCGCGCCGCGTCGCGGTACGCCGTCGTAATGAGCGCCAGCGAACCGGGCACCAGCAGCGCGGCGGTGATGCCCTGGATGCCCCGGGCCAGAATCAGGACGCCGGGGGTCCACGCAAACGCGCAGGTGAGCGAGGAGAGCCCGAAGCCCAGGATGCCGATCCGCAGGATCCGCAGCCTGCCGAAGGAGTCCGAGAGCGAGCCGGCCAGCAGGATAAACGCACCCAGGGTGAGCAGATAGGCGTTCACGGTCCATTGCTGGGTGGGCAGGCCGCCGCCGAGTTCCCCGCTGATCGCAGGCAACGCCACGGTGACGATGGACCCGTCGAGGAACGCCACGAAGGTGGCGAGAATGGCGACGGCCAGCAGCCGGGTGTTGCCGGAGGGGCTGCTGGCCGCGCTGGTCATGAACGAATACTAGGGTGCCGGGCTCACCCGGTCCCGGGAAGCCATTCGTGCTCCCGGTCTTGGCAGCTGGTTAGCCAGCCTTGACGACCGCACGGCAGCTGCGCAGGAAGGAAGCGGCGAGGTCATCGCCGTCGGCGTCAAGGTAGCCGGCAATCATCGCGCCGCCGTGAAGAAGCATCAGATCCTGGGCCGCAGCGTCCGGGTCGGCGGGAGCCAGGGGGCGGACAATTTCCGTGTACGCAGCCTTGCACCATTCGCGGTGGTCCTTGATGGTTCTACGGACCGCACTGGCGGGATCCGGATATTCTGCTGCGGCGTTGATGAAGGGGCACCCGCGGAATCCGGGCTCGCACGACATCGCGCCTAAATGTTCCGCAATCAGTTGGAACGTTTTATCGGCATCTCCGCCTGCGTGTTCCATTGCAGCGCCGATTCCCTCGCGCTCAATCTTTGCCCGGCGTTCCAGATGGGCCACCACCAGGTCGTCCTTGCTTTTGAAATGCCGGTAGAAGGTCACTTTCGTTGTGCCGGCACGGTCGATCACCTTATCAACGCTGACCGCTCGCAGCCCCTCGGCATAGAACAGCTCAGTCGCGGCTTCGACGAGTCGTTCCCTCATCGATACCTTCACAGCCTCCGCCATGGTTTTCCTTCCCGTTGCCCTTGCGTGTCCCCGTGATCCACATTACGCTCCTTGTAAGTAGAGTGACTGGTCATTCTACCAGTCGCGAACGGCCTTCCGTGTGGACGCCGGGCGGCTTCAACTCCGATGAAAGGACAACCCAGATGTTCAACAATTCACCCCGAGTGGGGTCCACCGCCGATTCCGAGGCCGCCGAAACCGCCGCCGCCGAAAACCAGGGATTGCCGACCATCGTGCTTGTGCACGGTGCGTGGGCCGATTCCTCCAGCTGGGAGCCGGTGATCAACGAGCTCCTGCATGCAGGATTTCCCGTCCGGGCGGTTGCGAACCCGCTGCGGGGCGTGGAACATGACACGGCCTACCTAGCCAGCTACCTTGCGGCGATCGAGGGTCCCGTGGTGCTTGTGGGCCATTCGTACGGGGGTGCAATCATCACGAACGTCGATACGAGTGCGTTCGATGTACGGGCCCTCGTGTACATCGCGGCATTTATCCCGGTTGCGGGGGAGACGGTCGGCCAGCTGGCCGCCCAGTCTTCGACCCCGCTGCCCTTGGTGACAGTCGAGACACCGGGCGGGCCTGAGGTTCACATCAGCCCGGAGGGCTTCCGCGAGGCGTTCGCCGCCGACGTCGACCAGCGCACGGCAGGTGTCCTCGGCATCGTCCAGCGTCCTGCAAACGTCCGGGCGGTCGCGGAACCGATCAGCCGGGAGGCATTCCGCACCGTGCCCGCCTACGTACTCGTCACCACGGCGGACCGGGCCATCGACCCGGACGTGCAGCGGATGATGGCGCATCGTACCGGCGCGGCCGTCGTCGAGGTCGAGGCCTCCCATGCCGTCATGGTCAGCCTTCCCTCGACCGTCGCTGGTCTCATTCTCCAAGCCGCGACGTCGGCTGTAACCGTCCGATGACCCCTCACCAGACACCCCCTTCCCGCTTTCAAACACTTCAAACAGAACGGAACGTCATGACCACATCAACCATCCAGACCCCACCCGCGATCTCGCCGGTCCTACGGAAGCTGTACTTCGTCCGCTTCGGATTCGCCATCGTCTGGGCAGTCCTTATTGCCCTGACCGCCTCCACCCTCGGACCCGTCAGCATCGCCCTGCTCATCCTTTATCCGCTGTTCGACGTCGCGGCCGCCGTCGTCGACCACCGCGCCTCTCGCGCCTCCCGTCCCGGGCCATTGCTCCTGGTCAATATGGCACTCAGCCTGCTGACCGCCGTCGCCCTGGGCGTGGCCGTCACCTCGGGGGTTCCCGCAGTACTCGTCGTCTGGGGTGTCTGGGCTATTACCGCGGGCGCCGTCCAGCTCGCCGTAGCCATCTCCCGCCTGCGGCTGGGCGGGCAGTGGCCTATGATCCTCAGCGGCGGTATCTCCACCCTGGCCGGCACCGGATTCATTCTGATGTCCGGCACCTCCGCGGCGGCCCTCACCGGCGTCGCGGGATACGCCACCCTCGGCGGCGTGTTCTTCCTCCTCTCCGCCATCCGGCTGCAGCGTCTCGCGAAGGCAGGCACACGATGACCGGGACCGTTACGGACGTTATTGTTATCGGCGCCGGTCCCGTAGGGGAGAACGTTGCGGACCGGATAGTTGCCGGCGGCCTCAGTGCGGTGATTGTCGAATCCGAGCTGGTGGGCGGCGAGTGCTCCTACTGGGCTTGCATGCCTACCAAAGCGCTGCTGCGGGACGCCGCCGCACTCCGTGCGGTCCGGCAGCTGCCCGGCGCCGCCGCGGCAGTGACCGGCGGACTCGACGTCGATGCGGTGCTGGCCCGCCGGGACCGGTTCGCCTCGAACTGGAACGACGACGGCCAGGTCGCGTGGCTCCAACAGGCCGGCATCACCCTGGTCCGCGGGCACGGGCGGATCAGTGCCCCGCGGACCGTGGAGGTCACCGGCCGGGACGGCACGGTCAGCACGATCACGGCACGGCACGCCGTCGTCGTCGCCACCGGCACCAGCGCGGCACTTCCGCCGATCCCGGGACTGGCGGACGCCGCCCCCTGGACCAGCCGTGAAGCGGTGTCCGTGAAGAAAATCCCGGAGCGGCTCGCGATCATCGGCGGCGGCGTCGTCGGCACGGAAATGGCCACCGCCTTCAGCGCACTGGGCGCCGCGGTAACGCTCATCGCGCGCGACGGCGTCCTGCCGAGGGTCGAGCCGTACGCTGCCGAGCACGTTGTCGCGTCCCTCGAGAGCAGCGGGGTACGGGTGCTGATCGGCGCAAGCCCGAGCGAGGTGACCCGTGACGCGCGCGGCACCGTGCACGTAACCCTGGCCGGCGGCGGGAGTATCGACGCCGACGAGGTCCTGGTTGCCACGGGACGCAGGCCCAACACCGGCGACCTCGGGCTTGAACACCTCGGGCTCGCGGCCTCCGGCTCGCTGAGCGTGGACGAGACGCTCCGGGTGATCGGCCCCGACGGTACCGTGCCCGACGGCGGCTGGCTTTACGCGGCGGGCGACGTCAATGGTCGTGCGCTGCTCACCCACCAGGGGAAGTATCAGGCCCGGGCTGCGGGGGAGGCGATCGTTGCACGGGCAACCGGCGCCCCGGTTGAGGACTTCCCCTGGGGACGTCATGCGGCCACCGCCGACCTCCGGGCAGTTCCGCAGGTCATCTTCACCGACCCCGAGATTGCCTCCGCCGGCCTCACCCTGGCCGGCGCCGTCGACGCCGGGCTCCGGGTCCGTTCCGTGGAATACGACCTTGGATCGGTTGCCGGTGCTTCCCTGCATGCCGACGGCTATACCGGCCGCGCGAGCATGGTCATCAACGAGGACACCAACACGATTGTCGGGTTCACCGCCGTCGGACCTGACGTGACCGAACTGGTGCACGCGGCAACCATTGCGATCGCGGGGGAAGTGCCGATCGACCGGCTCTGGCATGCGGTTCCCGCCTATCCCACGATCAGTGAAATCTGGCTCCGGCTGCTGGAGACCGCGGCACGGTAGACAACGGTCCCACGTGCCCGGAAACTTCAACCACCCCGACCCCCCGAAAGGAAAGAATCCGATGCCCACCAAGATCACGTTCGTCATCGACAACCCCGCCGACCCCGACGCGTTTGAGACCGCCTACAAAGGCATCGCGGACAGCGCCAAACAGCTCCCGAAGCTGCGTCGTTACGAGGCCGGCAAGGTCTGGCCGAAGGAAAACGGCTCACCCACCCCTGCCCACCGGACGCTTGACCTGTACTTCGACAGCTATGAGGACGCCTCGGCTGCCGTGACAACACCTGCGGCCGCGGACCTCTTCGGTCAGCTTAAGGCCAGCGGAACCACCTTCATGGCCCTGTTCTCGGAGGTGGAAGAGAGCTAGGCGGCGCACGGTTTGCCCGCCTTGACCCCCTATCCGCTTGGTATCGATGCCCGTGTTCCCTCACCGGAACACGGGTATCGGGCTTTAAACCGTTCCGCGCATCCGCTCCACAGGGTCGGAGCTGCCCCGTAGTAGGCTTCGGGCCATGGGAACTCGGCGAAGCATCAGCAAATCGGATTACCGGCTTTACGCGCGGCCAGTGCCCGGGGAAAGCGGGGACTGGGTGGAAGTGGTGTCCGACGGCGGTGAACCTCCACAGGCGTCCAGTCGTACCACCCATACCGAAGCGGAATTCAGCGATGCGGGCGTTGACGGCGCCGCTGCTCAAGGGCCCCTCGAACCGGCTGCTGCCCCCAGGCGCCGGTCTAACCCCTATCTCTTTGCCGCGTGGGCGGTTGTGGCGATGATGCTTGTCCTTGGACTGATCTGGCTCTCCGGCAACCTCCAAATCACGTCGGCCATTTACAGCGGCGGCAGTGCAGTCACGAGTGCCCAGGACGTTGCGATGATGAACTTCCAGATGATGGGTGTGTATCTGCTGCCCTTCGGCCTGGCAGGCGCCCTTGCGCTGCTGATGCTTCAGGCTGTCGGCTACCGCCGCGACCGCCGGGGCTAAATAGGCGCCCGTCTCCTAGCCGGGGATCAGGCGGTAACTGATTCGCCAGTTCCTGCCCCCGCGGCGGGCTGCACCGATTCTGCTGCCGGTTTGGAAAAAACCTCCGCTGCGCAGCGGCAGGGATTTCCCAAACCGGCAGGCTTTTCCCATAACGGAGTGAATCCGCCCGGTCCGGAATAGTTAGACTGCTACTGCTGATCCTCCAGTAGGTCCGCCCGTTATCGATAGGTCTCAAAGTGTCAAAAGCGAAAGAAGTCCCCGGTGTGCAGCCGAGCGAGAGCCTCGTTCCGAAGGTGACCAGTTCATGGGTGCTGATGGGCATGCTGGGTGGCCCGGGCATTGGTCTTGTCCTCGCAGGTGTGGCTATGGACGAGACTGAGGGCGGTCCGGCAGAAGAGTTTTGGTTCGTAGTGGTCCTGGTTTTTCTTCTCGCTGCGTTTGTGGGTCTTGTTGTGTCGATCCCGCTTATCGTGAAACTTAGGAAGGCCATATCAGCAGCCAACCGGAACATTGCCGAATCCCTGCGCTGGCAATACGGGTTCACCGTTGACCGCCCGAAAACTCTGATCCTGACGGACAAGGCCCCCGTCCGGCTGAATCCCTTCGACATACCGGCGACCGACACATACGGGCGCCCGGTCAATATCCGGATCAGCCCGGATGAAACGGGTACCAAAGTGGTCGCCTCCATCTGCGAGGAACATCCCACTCCAGCGGCAAACCATCCCTACGAACGGCACTAGGCAGGGTTAACCGGCGAGGTCGTAGTGTGACACCGTGCGGTCACGCTCCAGTAGGTACCGATCGTCCTCGGGATAGAAGACGGCCCGGCCAACGTCGTCGCCCGCGAAAGCGCGAATAGCCTCGAGGGAAACCCACAGCGAAACCGTGACAATCTCGCTGCGTCCCTCTTCCAGGCTGCGGGTGAGGATCCAGGCACCGAGGTTGCCGGCCGTGGCGCGGTACTCGTCGATCCCGGTCACCCGAACGTATTCGACGTATGCCTCAAGGTCTTCGCTGCGGACAACACCGCGCCACGTCCGAACAACGCGCATTCCGGTCCTTCCCATTAGGGTACGTTTCCGGATCCGCCCGGCCCCGGGTGCAGGAGCCTAGCGCCGGCCGGGCTGGGCCGCCAGAGTGGGACGGTTGTCGGAGGGGGTGCCATTGACGCCCGTACAGCAACGGCGTAAGTTATCGACAATCGTTATTAACGAAAGTCGATATGGGGGAACCATGAAGCTGACGAAAAACACCGGCGCGCCGGCAGGCCAAAAGAGAATCGTTTCGCGAACGGACGCGACCGTATTCATGCTTGTGGCGGCATTGGGCGCGGTCGTGAGTACTGTCTTTTCAATCTCCGAAATCGTCGGGTACTTCACCGGCCCGGTGACGCTGGAGCTCCCGGTCAACGCGCAGGACCAGAGCGTGGACGGGCTGACGGCCGGAGTGAGCGCACACTACACAACACTGACAGCTACGGTTCCCGCTCTTCCCTCCGGTCCCGCAATGCTCCTCGCATGCTCTTCAGCGCTGCACCAAGCAGGTGTGCTCGCCGTCCTGGCGCTGGTATTCCTGCTGGCCTACCGGCTCCGCAGTGCGGTCCTGTTCACCGCGGTGTCCGTGAGAATCATCGGTGCCTGCGGTATCGTCCTGCTGCTGGTAGGGACGTTTAGCCAGGGCCTCTACGGCATCGCGGTGCCCCGCGTGGCGGACCTGGTTGTTATGGAGCGCCAGACGGGCGACGAACTGGTCCTCTTTGAAGGCACGCTGAGCCCCTGGCCGCTGGTGCTTAGCCTCGTCCTGATACTGGTTGCGGGAGTCTTCCAATACGGACGCCGGATTCAGCAGGATACGGATGGCCTGGTCTGATGCCGGCGGATGAATCCTCGAACATCCACTGCCGTCTTGACGAACTCCTGGAAGCCCGCGGCATGACGCTGACGGAACTGAGCCGGCAGGTCGGTGTCAGCCTCGTGAATCTGTCGGTCCTCAAGAACGACCGGGCCAAAGCCATCAGGTTCTCCACGTTGACCGCGATCTGCAATGCGCTGGACTGCGAGGTCGGGGATCTTTTGGTGATTCCCCGTCCCGCTTGAACATGTTCGGTTTAATCTTTGATCCGTGCGAATCCGCCGTACCGTTACAGTGCGACTGCTGAAGTTATAGTTCCGTGCGCCTTTTACCGTTAGGTCTCAAAGTGTCAAAAGCGAAAGAACTCCCCGGCGTACAGCCAAGCGAGAGCGTTGTTCCGAAGATGACCAACTCCGGGTTGCTGATCGGTCTGCTGCTGGGACCGCTCGGAGTTCTCATTGCCGCAAGCATCGCCATGGAAAATGCCGCCGGTGGGCAATGGGAAGACTTCTGGTTCGTCGTAATCCTTATTTCTCTGCTTGCTGCGGTTGTGGGTTTAATTGTCGCGATCCCGCTTGGCGTGAAACTTCGGAAGGCAATATCCACCGCCAACCGCAATATCGCGGAATCGCTGCGCTGGGAATACGGCTTCACCGTGGACCGCCCGAAAACCCTGATTCAGACCGATAAGGCAACGGTCGGCCTGAATCTCTACGACATACCGGCAACCGACCAGTACGGGCGGCCGGTCAATATTCGGATTCGCCCGGATGAAACGGGCACCAAAGTTGTCGCCTCCATCTGCGAAGAACATCCCACTCCCGCGGCAAATCATCGATACCGTAGGCACTGAACTAAGCCTGCGGCGCCTTTCTCGCTTCCTGCAGGGATGCCCGCAGCGCGGGATCGGACGCCGCGTCTGCAGCCGTCCAAGCCAGAGCCAGGGCGGCATCCAGCACGGCAGCATCGGCCGCCGGCCCCTGTGTCTCCGCGGCAAAGCCCGCGGTATGCGGCGCGGCCGTGGCCCCCAGTACGGCGATCACCGGGTGAATCGCGGGCAGCGCGTGCGAGACGTTGCCCATGTCCGTGGAGCCGCCTCCGCCTCCGGGCGGCCGCACCAGCGTGCGGCCGGTCGCAGCCAGGTTCCGGTTCCAGAGACCGAGCAGTTCCTTGTGCTGGCGCACCGGCAGATAGGCGGGGGAATCCTGGTCCCAGGACCAGCTGCACCCGGTAGCCAGCGCAGAGCCTTCACAGGCGAGCAGGACCCGTGTCTTGGTGTCGTGCTGCACATCTGCATCAAGGGCGCGGACTTCGAGTAACAACTCCGCATAGTCGGGGATGACGTTGATGGCCGATCCGCCCGCCGGCACCAGCGCGTTGATCCGCACGCCGTCGGGCAGCTGCTGGCGCAGCAGGCCGATGGCCACCTGCGCCACGGTTGCCGCATTGAGTGCATTGACGCCGTCAGCCGGTGCCGCAGCCGCGTGCGAGGCCTTGCCCCGGAACTTCACCCGGAACCGGTCGCAGCCCTGCGAGGACGTGCCGCTGCAGTCCAGATCCACGCCCGGCGTCGGGTGGGCCATCAGGGCGATGTCGGCGGCAGCGAAGGCGCCGGCTTCGAGCATCAGGACCTTCCCGCCGCCCTCTTCTTCTGCTGGGGTGCCGAGCAGGACCACGGTCAGATCCAAGTCCGCGGCCACCGCAGCGAGCGAAAGGGCGGCGCCCACCGCCGAGGCGGCAATAATGTTGTGCCCGCAGGCATGTCCGATTCCCGGCAGCGCATCGTATTCGGCGCAGATCACCACCCGGAAGGATCCGGTGCCATACACCGCCTCGATCGCGGTCGGCAGCCCGTAACAGCCCACAGTCGTCGAAAAACCCTCCTCCCGAAGCAGGTCGGCCACCCGCGCCGCAGACCGGTGCTCGGCGAACGCCACCTCCGGGTCGGCGTGCAGTGCGGCGGACAGGGCCAGGAGTGCCTGCCGGTGTCGCTCTAAGCGTTCGGAGATGGCAACGGTGACCGGCGTCGTCGTGGTGCTCATGCGGTGCGTTCCCCCTGGGCGGAAGCGGGCAGGGCGGTGTCGGCGGCCGGGACCGTGTCCTGGGCAGCTCCGTCGTTGCCGCGGAAGCGCAGGGCCACCAGGGCCAGAGCCAGGGCCAGAGCCGCGCAGATCCCCCAGACGGACAGGTAGGACGCGTTGGCAGAGGCGACGGTGGTTTCGCCGTCGATCTGCAGGGTGACCAGGAACGCGGACATCACCAGCGCGAACACGGCTCCGCCCACCGACCCGGCAGCGGTGCGGGAGGTGTTGTAGAGGGCCGAGGCGACGGCGACGGAGTCTGCCGGCGCCTTCTTCACCACGATGGCAGGCAGGACGCCGAGTATCAGACCGTTGCCGAAAGCGCCGAGCAGCATCGCGGCCAGGAAGGGCACCGTGCTGGTGGAGAAGCCGATCATGGCCACGTAGGAGACCACACCCAGCAGCGCCCCGAGGACCACTGTGGATTTGGCGGTGATCCGCGCCGCGATTCGGTCGCCGAGGGTGGCGCCGGCGAAGCTGGCCAGCGCCAGAACCAGGAAGAGGACGCCGACGGTGGCTTCGGAGAGGCCCAGGCCGAAGCCGTGCGTATCGGGATCGTTGAGGATGAACAACGAGCCGGCGGTCTGGGAACCGAACATCTGCGCACCGAACAGGGACGCGCCCAGGATAGGCAGGCCGATCCCCGACGTCGTGAGGACGTGCAGGTCCACGAGCGGGTAGCGGACTTTGCGCTCGACCGTCACCCAGAGCACCAGGACCGCCAGCCCGAAAGCGATCGAGCCGAGCGTCAGGCCCGAGGTCCACCCCCAGCTGCTGGCGTTGGCGATGCCCAGCAGGGTGGAGAGCAGGCCGGTGGTGAGCAGGGCAGCGCCGGCCCAGTCCACGGTGCCCGCGCTGCGGGTGGTAGTCTCCGGAACCAGCCAGGCCACGACCGGGATGCAGAGGAACATAAACACCGCCGGGACCAGCAGGACGATGGTCAGGTTGTCCACCACGGAGAGCAGGATGCCCGAAACCATGGCGCCGATGGCGCCGCCCACGGTCAGGGCACCAACCAGTTTGGCGATACTGCGGCCGGCGGTGTCCTCGCTGCGGCTGCGGACGATGGCGAATTCCAGCGGCAGGAAGGCCGCGAGCGGTGCCTGCAGTGCCCGGCCGAGCAGCAGCACTCCGAAGCTGGGGGCAAACGCCACGATCACCGACCCGACCGCCACCAGGCAGACCGTGACCAGCAGCATCCGCTTGTGCCCGTAGAGGTCGCCGAGCTTGCCGAGGACCGGCACAAAAGCGACGGTCATCAGCAGATAGACCACGCTGACCCAGTTCAGGGCGGCGTCGTCCACCGAGAAGTCCTCGCCGATGCGGGCCAGCAGGGGCGGAAACCAGCCCTGCAACAGCCCGGAGCCGAACTCCATAACAATCAGGAAGCCGACGGCGCCGCCGGCCGCCTTGGTACTGGTGCTGGGGGAGGACTTCATGCTCATCCGTTCCGGAAGTAGTGACGCGCGATGGTATCGTCCTGCCAAAGTACCGACGGTGCACGCCGGGCTCGAAGAAAATGCCGATTGTTTCGCCAAAATGAGGGTGGCATGCCGGAAAGTTCCCTGAATCCGCTAGATCTGCGGATTATCAACGCGCTCCAGGTCTATCCCCGCGCACCCTGGACCCAGCTGGCGCCGATCCTCGGCGCGGACGCCGCCACCCTGAACCGCCGCTGGCGGGACCTGCACGCGTCCGGCACGGCGTGGATCAGCACCTTCGACACGGGCAGCTGGGAGGCGGGGGCGCTGGTCGAGATCAGCTGCCATTCCGGTGCCAACCTGCGTGTGGCTGCGGCGCTGGCCGAGACCCCGGAGGCGATCGGCGTCGACCTCACCGCCGGCGGGCGCGACATCGTGGCCACCATTGCGGCCTCCAGCGAAGCGGCGCTGTGGGCGTATCTGCTGGACGAGCTGCCGCTGGTCGACGGCATTGAATCGGTCCGGAGCCATCCGATAGCCCGGAACGTGTTCGACGGCAGCGCCTGGCGGGTGCGGGCCCTGGACGCCGTGGAAGCATCCCGGGTGCAGGCCCTGCACCCTGCCGCCGGCGGGCGTGGGGGCGGGCGCAACGCGGAGCTGGAACGGGAGATCATCGCCGTCCTGAACCAGGACGGGCGGGCCACCGCGACGGCGATCGGCAGCGCGCTGGGTGAAAGCGCTCGGCACATCCGCGAAACCCTGGCGCAGATGTCCGCGTCCGGGCGGCTGCACCAGCGCACCGACCTGGTCCGCGGCGCCTCGGGCTGGCCGGTGAGCGCCTGGTATTTCCTTCGTGTGCCGGCCTCCAAACTCGACGCCGTGGCCACCCGGCTGCCGCATCTGGACGAACTGCGGATCGTCTCGCACACGGTGGGACCGTATGACCTGATTATGGGCGTGTGGCTCAAGAGCCTGGCCGAGGTGCAGCGGCTGGAGCAGCATCTGGAGGTGAAGCTCTCCGGGGTCTCGACGGCGGACCGGTCAGTGGTCCTGCGCAGCGTCAAGCAGCTCGGGCAGATCCTGGACCACCGCGGGCGGGCCACCGGGCGGAGCAACCTGCACGCGGTGTAGGGCCTCAGCCCTCCAGATCGTAAACCTGAGCCGGGTCGCGCTCGAGGATACGGTCCCGCATTTCGCGCTTGAGGACCTCCAAGTGGGCCAGCTCGGCTGGGGTTCTCTCCGGCTTCGCGGTGAGCTCGATGAACTCGTCCGCGACGATGCCCGCATTCCGGATCACGCAGGTGACGGTTGCATCCCCGGCGGTCAGCTCGAAGACATAGCGGGCCAGGGTGTTGCCGCGCTCGGGACGGGCCAGTTCCGGCAGTACGGCGTAGCGGTCGCCGGTGACCGCGCGGGTCACGAGTTCGAAGGCGTCCCGGGCGCCGGGACCGCCGAAGGGGGTGCGGATCCGGATCTCGCGGCGCTCGACGCGGCCGCCGGGGGTGCGGGCTGCCAGTTCCGGCAATGCCCGGCCGAGTGCTGCGAAGGCGTGCGCGACGCCGCCGGGGAAGCCGGGCCCGTGGTACTTCATGCAGTCGGCGAAGGTGAAGTCCAGCTGCACCCCGTCCTCCCACACGGTGAGGGTGCGCTCGGGGTTCGGGATCGGCATCGGTTCTGGACGTTCGGGGTTTGCTGCATGCTTGCTCATGTGGGGTTTACTCTCGGTGCTTTGGTGTTGGTGGGGGAGCCGTCAATTCTATCGAACTCCCGGGTGGCCGCGGAAAGGCGGGGAACGGGCGTCGCCGACGAGCAGCCCGACTCACCCGGGCCTGTTCCGGTCAGCAGCATTCAGCCGCGCCGCCTGCAGGGTCAGGTGGTCGCGCTCGGCCAGGTTCGGCGCCAGCAGCGCCGCCTCCGCGTATAGCCGCGCGGCCTGTTCGACGTCGCCGCCCTTCTCATGCAGGTACGCCAGAGCCGCGGTGTGCCGGGGGAGCAACGGATCCAGTTCCGCCAGCGCGGCCAGGCCGGAGCGCGGCCCGTCCGCCTCCCCGACGGCGACGGCCCGGTTCAACAGGGCGACCGGGCTGCCCGTGAGCCGGACCAGTTCGTCGTACCACTGGACAATCTGCGGCCAATCGGTGTCCTCCGCCTTCTGGGCGTCCGCGTGCAGGGCCGCAATGGCAGCCTGGGCCTGGTACTCGCCCAGCCGGTCACGGGCCAGGGCACGCTGCAGGATGGCCACGCCCTCAATGATTCCCCGGGTATCCCAGCGGCTGCGGTCCTGCTGGGCCAGCGGAACAAGCCGTCCGCCGTCGTCGGTCCGTGCAGCCCGGCGGGCGTGGTGCAGCAGCATAAGCGCCAGCAGTCCCCGCACCTCCGGATGGTCGACGGCGGCGGCCAACTGGCGCGTGAGGCGGATGGCTTCGGCGGCCAGGTCGACGTCGCCCGAGTAGCCCTCGTTGAAGACCAGGTACAGCACCCGCAGCACGGTGTCGATGTCGCCGGGGGTGTCGAAGCGGACGCCGGCCACGGTCCGTTTGGCCCGGCTGATCCGCTGCGCCATGGTCGCCTCGCCCACCAGATACGCGGCGGCGATCTGCCGGGTGGTCAGCCCGCCCACGGCACGCAGTGTCAACGCCACCGCCGAGGACGGGGACAGCGACGGGTGGGCGCAGAGGAAATACAGCTGCAGCGTGTCGTCAGTGGAAGCGACGACGCCGGGCGCGGGTTCGCCGTCGACCTTTAGTTCACGACGGCGGCGGGACGACTCCGCGCGGGCGGCATCAAGGAACTTGCGCCACGCGGCGGTGACCAGCCAGCCCTTGGGATCCCGAGGCGGATTCTCCGGCCACGTGCGCAAGGCTTCGAGCAGGGCGTCCTGCACCGCGTCCTCGGCCGCCGCGAAGTCGGCTCCGCGGCGGACGAGGACGGCGATGACCTGCGGGGTGAGGACCCGCAGCCGGCTTTCCTCCACGAGCGGTTATTCCGTGATCGTGACGGGCGCGGCCAGGAACGGACGGACCTCGATCCACTCGTGCAGCGGTTTGCCGCCGGCGGCCGGTGCTGCGGACAGCTCTCCGGCCAGTTCGAGCGCGCGGTCATAGCCGTCCACGTCGATGGCGAACCAGCCGGCGATCAGGTCCTTGGTTTCCACGAACGGACCGTCGGTCACCGGGGGCCGGCCCTCGCCGTCGTACCGTACGAAGGTTCCTTCGGGGGAGAGGGCCTGGCCCTCCACGTATTCGCCGTTGGCCTGCAGCCGTTCGGCAAAGTCCTCCATGAACTGCATGTGGGCCGCGACTTCGTCAGGTGTCCACTGGTCCATCGGTACGTTGTTGAGCGCTTCCGGTGCGCCGCGGTAGTGCTTGAGCAACAGGTACTTGGCCATGACGGTCTCCCTTGTTCAACTGCAACTGTTCCCCCACGACACAGCCATTGTGGCTGTGTTCGTACCGGGGACGGAACGGGGGAGGGGATTTCGACATGACGGCGCGGGGCAGGTTCCGCGGCCGACTCCGCGGGTTTCGGCGGAGCCTTTGCAGCTGTGCCCGGCGGGCGTAGCGTCAATAGGCGTGAGTGAAGAAGTTTCGCTGCCGTTGCGTCTGGCCCGGGCCGTGGGCACCAGCCCGGTCTCGGAACGCGTTGCCGCCGCGCAGGAGTTCCTCTATAAGCCGGTTCTCGAGTGGGCGCGGAAAAGCCCGTTCCATACCGGCGTCCTGGGCCACTCGATCCATCCGCCGCTCACCGATCTGACGCTTGGCTGCTGGGGCAGCGCGTCGATCCTTGATCTGGCGGGCGGACCCCAGTCACGGCACGGTGCCACCGTCCTGGTGGGCGCGGGGCTGGCCGCGGCCGTGCCCACCGCTATCGCCGGCGCCAGCGACTGGGCGGGAATGACCGGCGACGCGCGTCGAATCGGCGCCGTTCATGCTCTGGGGACCGATGTGGCTGTGTTTGCCAACCTCGGATCACTGATCGCCCGGACCCGCGGCCGGCACGGGCTGGGTGTGGCCCTGGCCCTTGCGGGCAATGCGGTTCTGGCGGGTTCCGGGTTCCTGGGCGGGCATCTGGCGCTCAACCGCGGCACGGCGCGTCGGGTACCTTCCGCCGCCTGACGGGTTTGCGGGCGGGACCGGGCCTCAAGCGAGAACCCAGGAACGCCGCCGCATCCGCTGCCACCTGTTCCGGGCATTCCCACAAGACCAAGTGGGCGGCATCGGGATAGATCTTCAGTTCTGCGCCGTCAATTTTGGCGGCCAGGGTGTCCTGGTCTGCGCGGGGGAGCAGGCTGTCCTGCCCGCCCCACAGGATCAGCGTGGGAACCTCGATGGCTCCCGTTTCGGTCGGCGGCACGGCCGAGTACAAGCCACGCAGGCTCAGCTTCCACGCGTGCGCGGGCATCTTGACGCCGTCGCGCACCCGGTCCTCGATGAACCGCGGGGGAACCTCTTGGATGAGGGGAAACCAGGCGAGGAAACCGCGCACCCAGTCCTCGGCGACGGGATCAGTCAGGCCGTCGACGTCGTCGGCGAACCCGGGGCGGCCCTTCAGAGTCAAAGGGGCGCCCACCAGCACAAGCGCCGCCACCCGGTCGGGGTGCTCCACAGCTAGTTGCTGGGCCACATAGCCACCGCTCGAGGAGCCAAGGACCGACGCCGTCGGCACCTCCAGCGCATCCAGAACCGCGGCGGCATCCTCGGCTTGCTCCGCCAGCGAGTATCCGCCCTGCGGTTTGTCGGCATCGCCCTGGCCGCGGAGGTCCGGAGCGTAAATCCGGAAGCCGGCCAAACCGGGCAACAGGCGGTCAAAGCTCCGGCGGGATTCAGCCCAGGCATGCAACAGCAATACCGGTGGTGCATCGGCGTCGCCCTGGACCAGGCAGGGCACCGTGATGCCGGTGTGAAGCGGAAGATTCCGGACTTCGGATTCCATAGCTCAGGGTACGCCGCGCAGGGCGGCGAATTCGATGGGATCTTGGTTCCCAACAACCGTTGACAGCAATTAGTCCAGTCGCTTTACTTATCCGCACGGCGGCTGATATCTACCCGGGCCGCCTCCCACACATTTTGGGTTCCGGTCACAGCGGACGGTTGCTCAGACAGCGTGGGTCGCGAATGGAGCAAAGGAGCACCATGCGAAGGTCCATGTCCTGGGCATTGCCCACCACCGTCCTTCTGGTCCTCGGAGCCAGTGGCTGCGCGCCGGAGGGAAGCGGGGGAGGAGAAAACGCAGACGGGGGATCGATCACCGTCGCGTACCAGAAAACCAGTGCGTATACGCAGGTTGACGCACTGATGCAGCAAGCCAAGGAAGACTTCGAAGCGGCTAACCCGGACGTCACAGTCAACTTGGAGCCGATCGAAGCAGAGGAAAACGACTACGCCACCAAGTTGTCCCTGATGCAGCGGTCCCCGGACACCGCGCCGGACGTCTTCTATGAAGACAGCTTCAGGGTCCGGCCGGACGCGGAAGCGGGCTATCTGCTGGCGCTGGATGACTATCTTGCCGAGTGGGAAGACTGGGATACCGGCTTCATCGAAAGCGCAAAACAGGCCGGACTCGGATCCGACGGCAAGACCTATGCAGTACCGATGGGGACTGACACCCGCGCGCTTTGGTACAACAAAGTCGTCTTTGAACAGGCCGGCCTGCCGGTACCCTGGGAACCCCAGACCTGGGAAGACATTCTGGCCGCGGCAGAAGCGGTAAAAGCAGCAGATCCCGACGCCGTGCCTTTCAATATCTATTCCGGCACCGGCATGGGTGAAGCAGCGTCGATGCAGGGCTTCGAGATGCTTCTCTATGGCACGGACGACACCCTTTACGACACTGACGAAGGCAAGTGGATTGTCGGTTCGCAGGGCTTCAAGGACTCCCTGCAGTTCATCTCCGACGTTTACACCGGTGGGCTGGGACCCGACGTCGCGACAGCCCTTGATTCCACCTATTACCAGCAACTCAACGGCGAGTGGTACCCGGAAAACAAAGTGGGCGCCTCGATCGACGGTTCATGGATTGCCGGGAACTGGCTCGAGGACGGTCCGACCCCCTGGCCCGAATGGTCCGAGGTGATGGGGGTAACACCGATGCCCACCCAGGACGGCGGTGAGCCGGGCGCCACCAGCATGTCCGGCGGCTGGACCCTCGCGGTCGGCGCCGGGACCCAGGATCCGGACCTGGCCTTCGACTTCATCAGCACCGCTCTGAACAAGGACAACAGCCTGTCCTACAACGTGAACGCGTCCCAGGTTCCGGTGCGCAGCGATGTCGCGGAAGATCCGGCCTTCACCGAATCCAGTCCGGTCAGCGGATTCTTCAGCGACTTGGTGGAAGTGACGCACTACCGCCCCACCACTTCCGACTACGCAGAGATCTCCGGGAATATCCAGCAGGCCATGGAAGCGGTCATGACCGGCGAACAATCGGTGGACGAGGCTGCGGCGGCATATGACGAAGCCGTCACTTCCCTCGTAGGCGAAGAGAATGTCAGCCGGGGATGACAACCACTCCCACCCAGCCGGTGCAGGAGCGGGGGCCGCGCCATCCGGTGCGGTCCACCGTTCCTGCCGGGCGGCGTCACTCCAGGGGACGCTCGATCCGGCGCGCCGTCCCCTTGGTGCCGGCCGTCGTCCTGCTGCTGTTGTTTATGCTCGGTCCGGTTCTGTGGTCCATTTGGGGTTCATTCACCAATGCGGCGCTTTCGGGCAGAGCGGCTTCCGAACCCCGTTTCATCGGTATCGACAACTACGTGGCGCTGCTGACGGACCCGGACTTCCCGAACGCCCTCTGGCTGACCGTTGTTTTCCTGCTGGTCTCGGCGGTCATCGGCCAGAACTTCCTCGGCCTGGCGTTGGCATTAATGACTGCCAACGCACCGAAAATGGTCCGCTCGATCGTTGCGACGACGGTGGTCACAGCCTGGGTGCTGCCGGAAATTGTTGCCGCCTTTGCCTGCTACGCATTTTTCAGCAGCGACGGAACACTGAACGCGCTCACGGGCCTGGCCGGGCTTGAACCGGTTGAATGGCTTTTTGCCTATCCACTGGCCGCCGTGGTGCTCGCGAACATCTGGCGCGGGACGGCGTTCTCGATGATGATCTACGAAGCCGCCCTGAATGACGTTGCCCCTGAAATCACCGAGGCAGCCGTCATTGATGGTGCCGGCGGCTGGAAACGGCTGGCCTTTGTGACCATCCCGATGATCCGCAACAGCATCTCGACGAACCTCATGCTGATCACCCTGCAGACGCTGTCCGTGTTCACCTTGATTTTCGTGATGACCAGCGGCGGCCCGAATCAGCGCAGCACCACGCTCCCACTGTTCGCCTACGCTGAAGCGTTTGGCCTGGGGAAGATCGGTTACGGCACCGCCATAGCGACGGTGATGCTGCTCCTGGGGGCGGTTTTTTCCTTCCTCTATATCCGTATCCTCAAGCCGGGAGGGAACGCATGAGCGCCGGGACCGCCACCACACAACGCCGTGCGTCGAAGGCCGCAGCCTCCGGTGTGCTGCTCGCTATTGCGGCCTGCTTCCTGCTGCCGCTGGCCTGGCTGGTTCTTGCCTCTCTCGATCCCGGGGCGAGTGCGTCGCTGGCGATGCCCGAGCGGTTTTCGCTGGCGAATTTCTCCGCGGTGCTGACGCCGGGACAAACCCTGTGGCCGCTGTGGAACAGCTTCCTGCTCTCGGCCGGATGCGCTGTGATCACCGTCCTTGCTGCCGTCCTCGCCGCGTATCCGCTGTCCCGCTACCAGGCCCGCTACAACAAGCCTTTCCTGTACGGGGTGCTGTTCGGCACGGGGCTGCCCATCACGGCCATGATGGTCCCGGTGTACAGCATGTTCGTCCGGCTGGGGCAGCTCGACAGTGTGCCTCCCGTTGCGCTCTTCATGGCTGCAACGTCCCTTCCGATGGCCATCTGGATGACCAAGAACTTCATGGATTCGGTGCCCGTGAGCCTGGAGGAAGCGGCGTGGATTGACGGGGCCAGCTCCATGAAGGCGCTCCGCACCGTCGTCGTACCCCTGATGCGGCCGGGTCTGGCGGTGGTGTTCATCTTCGTGTTCATCCAGGCATGGGGAAACTTTTTCATCCCGTTCATCCTGCTGCTGTCCAGCCACAAGCAACCCGCGGCCGTCACCGTCTTCAACTTCTTCGGGCAGTACGGGAGCGTTGCCTACGGAGAGCTGGCTGCCTTTTCACTGTTGTATTCCCTGCCCGTGATCGTTCTCTACGTCATCGTCACCAAGGGCATCGGCGGGTCCTTCGCCACCGCCGGAGCGCTCAAGGGCTGACCCCCGCGCGCCGGCCTCCCTCCTTACCAGCCTCGAAAGGCAGCACTCCATGCACTATGACGCCACCCTTGTTGAAGCCCGCGTCCGGCGGTTCCGCGGCGAACGGCTCGTACCGGCCCTTTACCGCCGCACCGAGCCTCTCGATCTGGCCTTCTGGGAGGTTCCCGATGAACCCGTACCCTTCGCCACCGCCGTCGGGCAGCAGTTCCTCCCGGCCCGGCACGGCATGGTTTGGGGCAAGCCCTGGGGCACGGTGTGGTTCCACGCGGAAGGTAAGGTGCCCGCAGCCTGGGCGGAGGAAAAGGACACCCGCGCCGAGCTCGTTGTCGATCTGGGATTCACCGCCCAGCAGCCCGGGTTCCAGGCTGAGGGGACCGTCTATTCGTCCTCGGGGACCATCATCAAGGGGGTGGAACCGCTCAACCGCGCGGTCCGGCTCGACGTCGGTGCGGGCGGCGAAATCGACCTCTTTATTGAAGCAGCTGCCAATCCGAATGTTGCCCAGGATTTCCTCTTCATCCCGACACCCTATGGGGACAAGGCGACCGCCGGGGATGCCCGGCTGTACCGGTTGGCGCAGATCGAGGCGGGGCTCCTCGACCTGCCGGTATGGGAACTCCAGCAGGACGTAGAGGCATTGATGGGACTCATGGGGGAGCTGCCCGAGTCTTCGCAGCGGCGCGCAGAAATCCTCCGTGCCCTGGACCGCATGGTGGACGCCATGGACCCGGATGACGTGTCCGGGACCGCCGCCGTCGGCCGGCGCATCCTCCAGCCGGTGCTCGCTCAACCCGCCGCGGCAAGCGCTCACCATCTGCACGCCGTCGGGCACGCGCACATCGATTCGGCCTGGCTCTGGCCGACGCGGGAGACGGTCCGCAAGGTGGCGCGCACCTTCTCCAACGTCTGCGACCTTATTGATGAGAACCCGGACTTCGTTTTCGCGGCGTCGTCGGCGCAGCAATACGCCTGGCTTAAGCAGTCCTATCCGGAGCTTTTCGCGCGGGTGAAGGAAAAGGTCGCCGCCGGCAGCTTCGTTCCAGTGGGCGGTATGTGGGTCGAATCTGACACCAACCTTCCGGGCGGGGAGGCACTGGTGCGGCAGTTTGTGGCAGGCAAGGGGTTTTTCCTGCGGGAGTTCGGGATTGACTGCGAGGAGGTCTGGCTGCCGGACTCCTTCGGCTACTCCGCTGCGCTGCCGCAGATCATGGCTGCAGCCGGCGCACGCTGGTTCCTCACCCAGAAAATTTCCTGGAATGAAACCAACAGGATGCCGCACCATACCTTCCGGTGGGAGGGAATCGACGGGTCCCGGATATTCACCCACTTCCCGCCGGTCGATACCTATAATTCGGACCTGGGCGGCGCGGAACTCGCGCGGGCCGAGCGGCAGTACGCGGAAAAGGGCAACGGGACGACGTCGATGGTTCCCTTCGGCCACGGCGACGGCGGCGGCGGGCCCACCCGGGAAATGATCGCCGCTGCGCGCCGCACCCGGTCCCTCGAAGGGTCTCCCACCGTTGAGCTGTCCAGCCCGCGCGCCTTCTTCGAGGCCGCCGAGGCGGAGTATGCCGAGCCGCCGGTCTGGTCCGGTGAACTGTATTTGGAATTCCACCGCGGCACCTACACCTCCCAGGCCAGGACCAAGCGCGGCAACCGGCGCTCCGAGCACCTGCTGCGCGAGGCGGAACTGTGGGCGGCAACCGCTGCTGTCCGGGCGGGGGCGCCCTACCCTGCGGAGGAGTTAAGGAAGGCCTGGGAGACCGTGCTTCTGCAGCAGTTCCACGACATTCTGCCGGGTACATCCATCGCCTGGGTATATCAGGAGGCCGAGCGCAACTACGCCGAGGTGGCTGCCACACTGGGAACGATTATCGAGGCGGCGGCGCATGAGCTCCTGGGTCGCGGTTCGGTCGCAGCAGTGCTCAACGCATCCCCTTATCCAGTAGCGGGAATAGCTGCTTTCGGTGCCGGGCCCGAGCCCGCTCCGGAAAAGCGGAACGTGTCCCGGGCCGGGGACGGGTTCGTCCTTGAAAACGATGCCGTCCGGATCTTCGTTGACCAAGCCGGGCTCATCCGCTCGATGTACGACAAGATTGCCGACCGGGAACTCGTTCCGTCCGGTTCCGCCGCCAACTTGCTGCAGCTGCACCGCGACACCCCGACGCAGTGGGATGCGTGGGACATCGATGAGCACTACCGCCGGAACACCGTCGATCTGGTGGACGTATCCGCCCTGGAGATCGTGGACGGTCCCGCGGGCACGGCGCTGCGGATCGAGCGCACGTTCAATTCCTCGCAGGTGGTCCAGTACCTTTCCCTCGACAGCCGGGCGCCGCGGCTGGAGATCAGCACCGAGGTGGACTGGCACGAACAGAAAAAACTCCTCAAACTCGCCTTTCCACTGGATATCCATGCCGAACGCGCGACGTCGGAAATCCAGTTCGGGCATATCCATCGGCCGACGCACGCGAATACCTCCTGGGATGCGGCCCGTTTTGAGACAGTTGCCCACCGCTGGGTCCACGTCGGGGAGCCCGACTACGGGGTGGCGGTAGCCAACGATTCCACCTACGGGCACGACATCACCCGCTCTGCACACTCCGGCCGGGCCACCACCACAACAGTGCGGCAGTCACTCCTGCGGGCACCGGTGTTCCCTGACCCGGCGGCGGACCAGGGCACCCACCGGATGGCGACCTCAGTGGTTCTGGGCGCAGGCATCCCTGAGGCCGTTGCTGAGGGGTACCGGCTGAATCTTCCCCTGCGCACCATCGGCGGGGTGGAACGCACAACGGTGGACCCCCTCGTGCGGCTGGACAACCCGGCCCTGGTGGTGGAAGCGGTCAAGCTGGCGGAGGATGGTTCCGGCGACGTTATTGTGCGCGTTTACGAGGCCCACGGGACGAGGGCGCGGGGGACCCTGACGGCCGATTTCAGCCATAACGGCGTCACGGAAACCGATCTGCTGGAGCGCCCCCGGGAAAGTTCCGCGCTCCGGCAAAGCGACGTGAACAACACCGAGCTTGTGCTCCGGCCGTTTGAGCTAGTCACGCTAAGATTTGGTGTCCCCGGCCGGTGAGGTCGACACGTCCAACGGAGGTTGTGCCCTGAGCGCTACACAGCGAGCCGCGATCCGCCGGGGCACGAACCTTCCGCGGATGGGCGGGTTCAACCAAACAGTGGTCCTCGACGCGATCCGGCGCTCTCCCAATGGGCTCAGCCGGGTGGAGCTGGCGAATATTTCAGGGCTCTCCGCACAGACACTGTCCAATATTGCGCGCCGTCTGCTGGACGAGGGGCTCATTCTCGAGTCGGGAAAGATCCAGCTGGGTCCCGGCAAGCCGAGGACACTCCTCACACTCAATCCCTCGGCACGCTTCGCTATCGGTGTGCACCTTGACCCGGCTGTCATCACCACCGTGATCCTCGACCTGAGCGGGCGGGTGGTTTCCCATTCGACGCGGCGGACGCCGCAGCCGATGGATGCCAGTGCCGTGATCAGCGTGATGGTGGAGGCGGTGTCGGACCTGCTCACGGAAACCGAAGTGGACGCACGGCGCGTGCTGGGCGTCGGCGTCGCCTCGCCCGGGCCAATAGATTCCGACCACGGCATTGTGGTCGATCCGCCGCACCTGCTCGGATGGGAACGGGTTCCGCTGCGGAAAGCGCTCAGCACGGCCACGGGCTTCCCTGTCGTCCTCGAAAAGGACGTAGCCGCTACGGCGATTGCAGAAATCTGGGGCAGTCACAGCGAGTCGCCGGAAAACTTCATCTTCGTGTACCTGGGCACCGGCATCGGCATGGGGCTTGTCTCCGGCGGTGCGGTGCTGAGGGGGACGAGCCAGAACGCGGGGGAGGTGGGGCACATCGTCGTCGACCCGGACGGGCCGGTGTGCTTCTGCGGTCTGCGGGGCTGTGTGGCCGTGACGTGCATGCCGCAGAACCTGGTTGAGGAAGCCGTCCGGGCCGGCGTCCATCGGGGGCCGGTCGACAAAACGGACCCTTCCGCCGTCGAGGAGGCTTTCCTGGAGCTCTGTGCGAAAGCGCGCCGGGGCGATTCCGGTGCCGGAACGATCATCGACCGTTCGGCGACGCGCGTGGCCAAGGCCGTCTCGGTGTTGACCAATGCCCTGGATTTCGACCGCGTGATCTTCGGCGGTCCGTACTGGCCGATGCTCTCCGAGACGTATCTTGCCTTGGTGCCGGCTGCCCTGCGGAAACTGACCGTAGCTCCACATGCCTCGGACATCCGGGTAGAGGGGACGGCGTTCGGTACAGACGTGGGAGCCATCGGTGCTGCCTGTGCGGTGTTTGATAATGCTTTTTCGCCGGACACCCGGAGCCTGCTGCTGCAGCACTGACCGGGGATGCCAGATGCAACATGACGACCCACCACGGCCTACGATTCCGCCCCACCCGGCGCCACAGCGTACCCTTGTCACTGTGAAAACCTTCGAAGACCTCTTTGCCGAGCTGAGCCAGAAAGTTCAGGACCGCCCCGCCGGGTCACGCACCGTGGCCGAATTCGAGTCGGGCGTGCATGGCATCGGTAAGAAGGTTGTTGAGGAGGCCGCCGAAGTGTGGATGGCCGCCGAATACGAATCCGATGCCGAATGCGCCGAAGAAATCTCCCAGCTGCTCTACCACCTCCAGGTCCTGATGCTGGCCAAAGGCCTGACCCTGCAGGACGTCTACAAGCATCTCTAGCCGCGCGCTGACCCATCAGCGTGTGGCCCGCCGGTTGAACTACTCCCTAATTCAGCGAAAAAACTTCCAGCGAAAGATGCTCCCATGCTCCGTGTAGCCGTACCCAACAAGGGTGCCCTGTCCGAATCCGCCTCCGCCATGCTCAACGAGGCGGGCTACCGCCAGCGCCGCGACACCCGCGAACTGGTCATGGTGGACCCCGATAACGACGTCGAATTCTTCTTCCTCCGCCCCCGGGACATTGCCGTCTACGTCGGCGCCGGCACGCTCGACGTCGGCATCACCGGCCGCGACCTGTTCCTGGACGCGCAGGTGGACGCCGAGGAACTGATGAACCTCGGCTTCGGCGCCTCCACGTTCCGCTTCGCCGGCCCGGTGGGGGACTTCTCCTCCATCGACCAGCTCGAAGGCAAGCGCCTGGCCACCAGCTACGACGGTCTGCTGCGCTCCTACCTGTCCGAACGCGGCATCAACGCCTCCGTGGTCCGGCTCGACGGCGCCGTGGAATCCTCGGTGCGCCTCGGCGTCGCCGACGCGATTGCCGACGTCGTCGAAACCGGCACCACCCTCCGCGCCGCCGGCATGGAAATCTTCGGCGAACCGATCCTGAAGTCCGAGGCCGTGCTGATCGGCCGCAAGGGTGCCAGCCCCGCCGGCGTCGACGTGCTGATCCGCCGCCTGCGCGGCGTCCTGGTGGCACGCCAGTACGTGATGATGGACTACGACGTCCGCAAGGATCTCGTGGACGAGGCCGCCGCGCTGACCCCGGGCCTGGAATCGCCCACCGTCTCCCCGCTGCAGAACAGCGACTGGGTGGCCGTGCGCTCCATGATCAAGAAGTCGGACACCAACCGGATCATGGACGAGCTCTACGACATCGGCGCCCGTGCCATCCTGGTCAGCAGCATCCACGCCTGCCGGATCTAGGGAAGGGGACACGCCATGAGTGTTGCCATCCGCGTTATCCCCTGCCTGGACGTCGACGCCGGACGGGTGGTCAAGGGGATTAACTTCGAAGGCCTGCGCGACGCCGGCGACCCGGTGGAGCTCGCGCACCGGTATGACCGTGCCGGCGCCGACGAACTGACCTTCCTCGACGTCACCGCCTCCTCCGGCAACCGCGACACCACGTTCGACGTCGTCGCCCGGACCGCCGAAGAGGTCTTCATTCCGCTGACCGTCGGCGGGGGAGTACGCACCATCGCGGACGTGGACCGGCTGCTGCGCTACGGCGCGGACAAGGCCTCCATCAACACCGCCGCCGTCGCCCGCCCGGACGTGATTGACGAAATCACCCGGCACTTCGGCTCGCAGGTGCTGACGCTGTCCGTGGATGCCCGGCGCACGCACGACGGCGCCACGCCGTCAGGCTTCGAGGTCACCACCCACGGCGGGCGCACCGGGACCGGAATCGACGCCGTCGCCTGGGCGAAGGAAGCCGCCGACCGCGGCGTGGGGGAGATCCTGCTGAACTCCATCGACGCCGACGGCACCCGCGAGGGCTTCGACATCGAGATGATTCGGGCCGTCCGCGCCGCAGTCGACGTGCCGCTCATCGCTTCCGGCGGGGCAGGCAAGCCGGAGCATTTCCCGGCCGCCGTGATTGCCGGGGCCGACGCCGTCCTGGCCGCCTCGGTGTTCCACTTCGGCCCGGACGATGCGATCCACCAGGTCAAGCAGGCCATCCGCGACGCCGGGTTCGACGTCCGCTAGCAGCTGCCGGAAGCCCCTCACGGTCGGCCCCGGCCGTGAGGGCGCGCGGGGCCGCTTCTCATCTGCTGTGAGCGCGGATGAATGTGGCATGCTCGCGTCCATGACTATGCCAACACGCCTTCGGCACGCCGAAGTAAGCGATCTGCCTTTCATCCTCCGCCAGGAGCGCGAGTACATGGAGACCATCGAACCTGACGCACTCCTGGGGTGGCTGACAGTTCTCGACCAGAACCTTGAACTCTGGATCGATTGCCTTCCCAACACGCTCTTCTGCGTTGATGAAGACGGACACCCGCTCGGGTATGTGATGTGGAGCCTCGACGGTGACACCGCGACCCTGGTCTCGATCAGTGTCCTCGGCGGCCGTCGTCGCCAAGGTCTCGGGCGGCTCCTTCTGGATGCGTTCGAGCAGAAGGCCAGCTCAGGCGGAGCCCGCGTTGTGGAGATCGGCGTGTACCGAACCAACCAGGCTCACCTGCTCTACCAGGGCGCGGGCTATGAGGCCACGGGCCAGGACGGCGAATATGTGCTGTTCACCAAGAAGCTCAGCACCGCCGACGAGGATAACCGGGTATTGCTGGGGTGAGCGCGTAGGGATGCATAAGCGCTCGAGCAGGGCCTAAGCCCGGGTCTGGACGAGGTTGGCGAAGGGCAGCCTGCCGTATAAACGGACAAACTCCGCCTGGTACTTTGCGAGGGCCGGGTTGAGCGCGTCGGGCGGCAGTTCCTTCCACGCCACCAGAAGGTCCTCTGCATCGAGCAGCTGCCAAATCAGCCGACCGTCCCAGTGCCCCGGCGGCTTTCCCCTGCCGAAGTCCACGAATTCGGAGATCTGCCGTCGCAGACCGCGGTTGCCCTGGCTGCCGGCGCTGGCCTTGCCGAGAAACAGCACGTCGGCATCCGCCACCCACTCGGCGGCGAGCTCATCACGGGACAGGGTTGGCTTCTTCTTTTTGAACACCCCGGCCGTGCTTTCCTTGCGGAACCGCGGTTCGAACCCCTCGGGCCGCAGCACGGCGAAAATGCCCTGACGCTGCGGGATCCGGTTGATGTCCAGACCGTCGATGGGCCGGAAACCGGTGAAGCCGTCATCCTTGAGTGATTTCTTGTTCAACGGTTTCGGGTTCCTTGCATCGAAGCGGGGCGGGTGCCCACCAATGATATCGGGACGCCGCGGCGGTCTCACTCGGTAACCTTCGTGTTCACAGGCCACAATGGGGTCCTGACACTCCACGAAGGGATAAGCGTGCGCTCCACCGCCGGACCCGGCCTGCTTTTTGTGCTGGTCTGCGCCATGGGCGCCGGCCCGATGATGAACTACGGGCTCTCCGCCACCAGCACGCTGATCATGGCGGACCTGCGGATCAGCGATGCACAGTTCGGACTTCTGGCCGCCACCTGTTTCGCCGGAGCAGCGGTGTCCTCCATGTGGCTGGGCCGGCTGAGCGACCGGATCAGCGCCGGCTCCCAGCTGCTGATCATCTTCGGCGGCACCGCCTTCGCCCTGGGCTTCGCCGGCTTGTCCGGTAACTATTTCTGGCTGCTGGCCGCCGTGCTGCTTTCCGGCCCGGCGCAGGCCATCTCCAACCCCACCACGAACCGGATCATCATCCACGCGGTCGAACCAGGTAAACGGCCCGGCTGGATGGGGATCAAGCAGTCCGGCGTGCAGGCCAGCCAGCTGTTCTCCAGTCTCTTCTTCCCGGCCGCCGCCCTGATCGCCGGATGGCGCGGGGCCGCCGTCGGCGCCGTCGTAGTCCTGCTCCTGCTGCTCGCGTACGCGTGGTTCCGGCTGCCGCCCGAACCACGGCTCCCTGCACCGCGCGCTCCCGGGCAGCCCGCGGACCGGAAGTTCCCCGCCGCGGTCTGGCTGCTGGCCGCGTTCGCACTGTTTTCCGGCGCCGGCATGCAGGCCACCAATGTCTACCTGCCCCTGTTCGCCCAGCGGGAGATCGGCTTTTCGCTGCTCATGGGCGGTGTCACGGCGGCGGTGGCCGGCGTCGTCGGCGTGACCTCCCGGGTGCTCTGGGGGCGGCGGATGGCCGACGGCGTCCGCGCCTCCACCCTGCTGCTGATCCTGGCTGCCGGTGCGGTCTGCGGTGCAGCCCTGCTCCTCGCTGCCGGACAGACCGGAGCGCCCGCGCTGCTGTGGTCCGGCGTCGTCTTCCACGGTGCTTCCGTGCTCGGCGTGAACGTGGTGGTGATGGCGGGCGTCCTGCGCGAGGTTCCCCGGGAGCGGGTGGGCGCGGCGTCCGGAGCCGTCTCGCTGGGCATGTACTCCGGTTTCGCGCTGGGCCCGCTGGCCATGGGCCTGCTGCTTCAATACTCCGGCGGCTTCCTCGCCGGATGGCTGTCCATTGGCGCGGCTTACCTGGTCTGCGGCGGCATCGGTCTGGCATACCGGCGGCTGGGCTCAAACCGGGCCGGATCCGCCGTCGTCGGCACCCCGCGGAAATAAACGACGCCGGATCGGACTTGTGCTTTAAGTGCCCTATGGCACTGTTCCCCCACAGCTTGGAGAAATATGACAACCGCACGCGCCTACGCAGCCACCTCCGCCACCGATCCGCTGGTGCCCACCACGATCGAACGCCGCGAGGTCGGCCCGCATGACGTCCTCATCGACATCGCCTATGCCGGTGTCTGCCACTCGGACATCCACACCGTCCGCGGCGAATGGGGACCCATCGCGTACCCGCAGGTCGTCGGGCACGAAATCGTAGGCACCGTCGCCGAGGTCGGCACCGACGTCACCGCCCACAAGGTCGGCGACCGCGTAGGTGTGGGCTGCATGGTCAACTCCTGCGGTGAATGCGAAAACTGCCAGGCCGGCATGGAGAACTACTGCCTGAACGGCAATGTCGGTACGTACGCCAGCAAGGACCGCGACGGCACCATCACCCAGGGCGGCTACTCCACCTCCGTCGTCGTGAATGACGGCTTCGTGCTCCGCGTTCCGGAAAGCATCCCGTACGAAGCAGCCGCTCCGCTGCTCTGCGCAGGCATCACCACCTACTCACCCCTCGCACACTGGAACGCCGGGCCGGGCAAGCGGGTCGCCGTCGTCGGCATGGGCGGCCTCGGCCACATGGCCGTCAAGATCGCCGTAGCCATGGGCGCCGAGGTCACCGTGCTGTCCCAGACGCTGAGCAAGCAGGAAGACGGCCTTCGTTTCGGTGCCGAGCACTACTACGCCACCAGCGATGAGAGCACGTTCGAGAAGCTCGCGAACACGTTCGACCTGATCATCAACACAGTCAGCGCGCCGATCGACCTGCAGCAGTACCTGTCGCTGCTGCGCCTGG
The DNA here is from genome assembly GCF_020731025.1 of Arthrobacter sp. zg-Y895. NCBI lineage: Bacteria > Bacillati > Actinomycetota > Actinomycetes > Micrococcales > Micrococcaceae > Arthrobacter > Arthrobacter sp. zg-Y895. Next base: position 573,746 of record NZ_JAJFZY010000004.1, on the reverse strand, counting down.
ACGGCACCATGGTCAGCGTGGGTGCTCCGCCCGAGGCACTGCCCATCTCGGTCTTCACCCTGATGAGCAAGCGCCGCTCCTACGCCGCGTCGAACATCGGCGGCATCAGCGAAACCCAGGAAATGCTGGACTTCTGCGCCGAGCACAACATTGCCCCCGAGATCGAGCTGATCAAGGCCGAGGACATCAACACCGCCTACGAGCGTGTGCTGAAGTCCGACGTCCGCTACCGGTTCGTCATTGACTCGGCGACTATCTAATCCGTTAGTTGACAGCAGAGGCGCCCCTCCGTTTGGCGGGGCGTTTCTGCGTTAAGGTGTAGCCAGGTTTGGTGCGGGCAACGGGGATGTAAGGGCAAGGTGGGTACCGGAGGAAACACCATCCGTGTAAAGCCGGCGTAAACCGCCGTAGTCACTGCCCGCCTATAATTGGGCACATGCCAATTTTGCGTCTCGAGGGCGCCATCTACGAACACCTGCCCGTCCCGCATCATGGAGCCGGACTGTGAGCGGGGGACTCGTCGCCCTGCTGGATGACGTTGCCGCGCTTGCACGCATAGCCGCGGCTTCCGTGGATGACATTGCTGCCGGAGCCGCGAAGGCGGGAGCCAAGGCTGCCGGCGTCGTCATTGACGATGCCGCCGTGACCCCCCAGTACGTCTCCGGTGCCGACCCGTCCCGTGAACTCCCGATGATCAAGAAGATCTTCTGGGGCTCACTGCGGAACAAGCTGCTGATCATCCTGCCGGCACTGCTGCTGATCAGCGCCTTCATTCCGGGAGTGATCCCGTTCATTCTCATGCTGGGCGGCACGTACCTCTGCTACGAGGGCGCGGAGAAGGTCTGGCACAAGTTCTTCGGCCACCACGAGGACAAGGAGGCGCCGGCGGTAGAGCGGGGGCCCGGCGCCGAGTCCAAGGTGGTCAAGGGAGCCATTACCACCGACTTCATCCTGTCCTGCGAGATCATGGTCATCTCCATGAACGAGGTGGGCGATGCGTCCATCTGGGCCCGCGCCGCCATCCTCGTGGTTGTGGCCATTGCGATCACCATCCTCGTGTACGGGGCCGTGGGGCTGATCGTCAAAATGGACGACATCGGCCTGCATCTCGCCAAGAAGGAATCGGCAGGCTCTCAGCGCCTCGGCGGACTCCTGGTGAAGGGCATGCCCGCCGTGCTGGCAGCCATCACCTTGGTCGGAACCGTCGCCATGCTCTGGGTGGGCGGTCACATCATGCTCGTCGGTGCCTCCGACCTCGGCTGGCACGCACCGTACGACCTGGTCCACGCCCTTGAACATCCGGTAGCCGGTATTGCGGTTGTGGGCGGCATCCTGGGCTGGCTCGTGAACACGCTCTGTTCGGCCATCGTCGGACTGGCCTGGGGCCTGGTTGTCATGGCGATTCTGCACCCGCTGAAAAAGGTCCTGCCCTTCGGCAAGAAGGACGGACATGAAGACGCTCAGGCCAGGGCGGCAGCAGCCGGGCACAGTTCGGGGAAACCCGACGCCGACCCCGCCGGCTAACCTGGACTCCTGTCTCAGGGGCGGCCTCCTTTTGCTGAGGGGGCCGCCCCTTTTTGCGTGCGTGCGGGTTCTCTACAATCCAGTTGCAGACCAGGCAGCGTCAGGACCGCTCTCCACGCCGGAATGTGACATGCGTGGTGCCGCTCGGTGCTGACTCCGAGGTGACCTGACAGTCCGATTCCAGTCCGCGCAGGTCATCCCAGAGCCGCACGCCGCGTCCCAGGATGATGGGCGCAATGCCGACGTGGAGGTCATCGACGAGACCTGCCCGAAGAAAGTCGCGCACGGTCGACGCGCCCCCGCCGACCCGTATATCTCCGCCGCCGGCGGCCGCGGCGGCAGTATCCAGCGCCTCCTCGGGTGTTGCCGTGAGGAACTGGAAAGTGGTGCCTCCCGCCATCTCGAGCGGCTGCCGCGGCTCATGCGTCAGCACATAGACGGGAACATGGAAGGGCGGGTCCTCGCCCCACCATCCGCGCCAGTCCGGGTCATCAGGGTTCGCATGCAGCCCGAACATGCCTGCGCCCATGATCTCCGCACCGATGTCCTCGAAGTAGCGCTCGGCATAGCGGTCGTCGACGCCGGTGGTTCCCTCGCCGCTTTCGTCGTGCAGCACCCGCTGACGGAAGGTGCGGGTGGCGGCGTACGCGGCGGTGAGGCGCCCCCAGTCGTCGCCGAACGGGTTCTCCGGAGTCTGGTCGGTTGTCGTGGCGAAGCCGTCGAGCGAGATATTGAGGTCAACGCGTACACGGCTCATAGCCATCTCCTGGGGGTGAGGGTACTACGACGCCGGACAACGGTGCCTGGGCGCAGCACCAGATTCGCTTCCGCCGGTAGTTCGGCACACCCCCAAGATCCGGAAGGGGCAGGACGGTTGTCAATACCGGTGACCCGCAACCGGGTGGCGCATGCGAAGTCGCTGCCGGCAGCTGGGTCGCCTACGGGCTGCGCAGCGCAGGAATCTGCACAAACTGTAGGAATCTGGACAAAGTGGAGGAAAACGGGCTTCCGCCGCGGAAAGCAACCAGGCCCCAGCGCCGGAAAGCAGGAAGGGCGCTCCGCAAACGCGGAACGCCCTTCCAACAACTAAAACCTAAAGCCCGATTTCCGCGCTCTCCAGCAGCGCGACGGCGTCGGGCTGGCCCTCGTACATCACCAGGGCATGCCCGGTGCGGCCGTGGGCGTGCAGCAGCAGCTCGCAGGGTTCGCCGACAATCGCCACCGAAACCGGAGCGCGCTTGGCCACATGCCGGGGGCCGTCCGGACGGACCAGCACAATGCCCAGGTCCACGCCGCGGTACAGGATGGCCGCGCGCTTGATCAGTTCGGCCCAGAGGGCGTCCGAATAGTCCGAGTCCAGGGCACGCGGCGCCCAGCGGTCGGAGGCACGCCGAATGTCCTCGGTGTGCACAAAGTACTCGCTGAGGTTGGCGCTGTTGTCCACGGATTTCAGGTGCATGGGGGAGAGCCGCGGCGGGCCGGCACGGAAGGCGCGGACCAGCTTGGCATAGCTCTCAGTAGTGGACGCCTTCTGCGCGGTTTCCTCCAGCGCCTTGTCCGCGCGCGCGGCAAGGGGCTTGATGAACGTGCCCAGGGCAGCACTCATCCGGTGCTCGCGCAGATAGAGGTGAGCTGCGAGCTCCTTGGTCTGCCACCCCTCGCAAAGCGTGGGTGCATTGGGCCCGGCTGCAAGCAGCGTCTCGGCCAGGACTTCACGGGACGGATCAACAAAATGCATCACTGCTGAAACTAGCATGGAACCCGGTCTTTCGCCGGGGCTGCAGCCCCAAAAGAACGTGTTGGGCGGCGTTTTTCCGCCGGGCAGTAGAATCGGTAGCGATGCTTCCCACACCTTCCCCCCAGAATCCGCCGGCTTCCCTCGATCCCGAGCTCAGCGCGTCATTGAAGCGCGACGACGCCGGGCTGGTGGCCGCCGTCATCCAGCAGTACGACACGAACCAGGTCCTGATGCTCGGCTGGATGGATGACGAAGCCCTGCACCGCACCCTGACCTCGGGCCGGGTGACCTTCTGGTCCCGCTCCCGCCAGGAGTACTGGCGCAAGGGGGACACCTCCGGACACGTGCAGTGGGTGAAGTCCGTAGCCGTTGACTGCGACGGCGACGCACTGCTGGTCCGCGTAGACCAGGTGGGGGCGGCCTGCCACACCGGCACCCGCACCTGCTTCGACGGCCGTGAGCTGCCCGCCGTCGTCGGCGCCGCATAGACCCGCTCCACCCATCTCTTAGGGAAGAAGTAGGAACACCACCATGCAGGATCTAGGAGCCATCCGCCCCACCCTGGAGGAATTCCGGGCCCTGGCCGCCGACCGCCGGGTGATTCCCGTGCGCCTGACGGTCCTGGCGGACGCACACACCCCCATCGGCATCTACCGCAAGCTCACCAACGGCGAGGCCGGCACCTTCCTGATGGAATCGGCCGCGTCCGGCGGCGTCTGGTCCCGGTATTCCTTCATTGGCGCCCGGTCCCGCGCCACCCTGACCACGCTGGACGGCAAGGCGCACTGGCTCGGCGAACCGCCCGCCGGCGTCCCCGTGGACGGCAGCCCGGTCGAGGCCCTGGCCCGCACCGTGGAGCTGCTGGCCACCGACCGTTTCGACGAGCTGCCCCCGTTCACCTCCGGCATGGTCGGCTTTGTCGGCTGGGAAACCGTACGGCACTGGGAGAAACTGCCCAACCCGCCGGCAGATGACCTGGACCTGCCCGAGATCGCGATGAACCTGGTCTCGGACATGGCCATCCACGACAACAGCGACGGCACCGTCACGCTGGTGGCCAACGCCATCAACTTCGACGGCTCCGACGAACGCGTGGACGAAGCGTGGCACGACGCCGTGGCACGCGTCCGCACGATGCTCGGCCGGCTCGCCGCACCCACCCCGCAGGCCGTGTCCGTGCTGGCGCCGGGAACCGCCGTCGATGTCGCCGCCAACGTGAAGGAAAGCTGGCCCAAGCCCGAATACACCCGGGCGGTGGAGCGCGGCAAGCAGGCCATCGTGGACGGCGAGGTCTTCCAGGTGGTCATCTCACGCCGCTTCGAGGCCGAATGCCGGGCCGAGGCGCTGGACGTCTACCGGGTGCTGCGCACCACCAACCCCAGCCCGTATATGTACCTGTTCAATTTCGAGGACGCGCACGGCAACCCGTTCAACGTGGTGGGCTCCTCCCCGGAAGCGCTCGTCACCGTGACCGGCCGGGATGTCATCACGCACCCGATTGCCGGCTCCCGGCCCCGCGGCAAGACCTCCGAACTGGACCGGGCGCTGGCCGAGGAACTGCTGGAAGACGAGAAGGAACGGGCCGAACACCTGATGCTGGTGGACCTGGCCCGGAACGACCTGTCCAAGGTCTGCCGCCCCGGCAGCATCGACGTCACCCAGTTCATGGAGGTGGAGCGGTTCAGCCACATCATGCACCTGGTCTCCACCGTCGTCGGCCGGCTCGCAGACACGTCCACCGCCTATGACGTGCTCGCCGCGACGTTCCCGGCCGGAACGCTGTCCGGCGCGCCCAAACCCCGCGCCCTCCGCCTGCTGGACGAAGTGGAACCGCACCGCCGCGGCATTTACGGCGGCGTCGTGGGCTACCTCGACTTCGCCGGAGATATGGACATGGCCATCGCCATCCGCTCCGCATTGCTGCGCGACGGCAAGGCATACGTCCAGGCCGGCGGCGGCATCGTCAACGACTCGGACCTCGAAGCCGAAGCGCAGGAAACCGTCAATAAGGCGGCCGCGCCACTGCGGGCCGCCCTCCTCGCCGGATCGCTGGAGACCGTCCCGGCACCTCCCGCCGAAACCGACGCCGGCACCATCGCACAGGAAGCAGACAAGTGAGCACCACCACCCCCCGCTGGCAGCGCAAGGGCATCGTCATCATGGCGACCGTCCTGCTGGCGGCACTGGCCTTCGGCACCACCACCCGCACCTGGCTGAACGTCACCCTGCCCGCCGCGAACGTCGTCACGCCCGACGTCGCCGTCTCGGGCAGCGATGCCGCCACCGCCGTCACCGCGTTTGCCGTGGTGGGAGTGGCCGCCGCCCTGGCCGCAGGAATCGCCGGGCGGATTGCCCGCTGGATCATCGGCGTCATCATCGTGGTTTCCGGCGTGGGAGTTGCCGCAGCAAGCTCCCGGATCATCGCCGACCCCCTGCAGGGGGCGGCCGGAGCCATCGGCAAGGCCATCGGCGTCAGCTCCGCCGAGGGCACGCAGGTGGAACTGACACCCATGCCCTACGCCGCACTGGTCATCGGCATCCTCATTGCCCTCGCGGGTATCTGGCTCGCCCTCGCGGGCCGGCACTGGACGACGTCGCGCCGTTACGCCCCCACGGCGGAGCCGGACGGCGCGGCCACCGATGCCGATGCAGCCGGCACCGGCACCAGCCCGGATGCACGCAACCAAAAGGACGCCGGGGCAGGCCCGCCCGTCGATGAAATCGACAGCTGGGACCGGCTCACGCGGGGCGAGGACCCGACCGACCCCAAGTAGGTTTCCCCCACAGCCACCAGATTGCGCCGAACACCGGCGCAATATGTGAAAGGGTTTCCTCCCAGTAATGGCAGAATGGAAACCAGATTCGTTAACGAGGAGATTCATCATGAGCACAAGCAGCACCGAACAGCACCTGGGAGCCGGCCAGGAAAACGAGGGCGAAAGCCACGCCAGCATCCACGATGAAACCATCGGGCACGGCAACACCCCCGCAGCCTGGACCTGCGTGCTGATTATGATCATCGGCGCCGCTGTGTCCTCCGTTGCCTACATCATGGCCAGCTTCGTCGGCTTCTTCGCCGGCATCGCCGTGATGCTGATCGGCCTGTTGGTCGGCTTCATCATGCGCAAGGCAGGCTACGGCGTCAACGGATCGAAGCTGAAGAACAGCAGCCACTGAGTGAGCGTTCTCGATGACATCATTGCCGGCGTTCGGGAAGACCTTTCCGAACGCCGGCAAAGTGTCTCGTTTGAACAGGTCCGCGCGCAGGCGCTGCAGGCAACGGCACCGCTGGACGCCTACGCAGCACTGGGCGGCAACGCTCAACCGCGGACCGAACTGCGGGTCATCGCCGAGGTCAAGCGCAGCAGCCCCTCCAAGGGCGAGCTCGCCGACATCGCCGACCCCGCTTCCCTCGCCGCAGCCTATGAGCGCGGCGGAGCGGCCGTCATCAGCGTCCTCACCGAACAGCGCCGGTTCCGCGGATCCCTGGCGGACCTGGATGCGGTGCGCGCCGCCGTCGGCATCCCCGTGCTGCGCAAGGACTTCACCGTCGACGAGTACCAGATCTGGGAAGCCCGTGCCCACGGCGCGGACCTGATCCTGCTCATCGTCGCGGCGCTGGAGGACGAGCAGCTGCGCCGCTTCCTGGGCCTCACGCACGAGCTGGGCATGAATGCCCTCGTCGAGACCCACACCGCCGAAGAAGTGGACCGGGCCCTGGCCCTGGGTGCAAGGATCATCGGCATCAATGTGCGCAACCTGAAAACCCTCGACGTAGACCGTTCGGTGTTCGCCTCCCTGGCCGGCGGCATTCCCGCCGGTCCCGTGGTGATTGCCGAATCCGGCGTCCGTGACGCTGCCGACGTCGAGCACTACGCGTCCAACGGAGCCAACGCCGTGCTGGTGGGCGAGGCCCTCGTGAAGCACGCATCCCCGGCCGAAACCATCGGCGAGTTCACCGCCGTCGGCGCCAAGGCGATTGCCGCCCGCGCCCGGCACCACGGTGAAAGCTGACCCATAGCACCAACTCCTTGTCCGGGCAGGAACGGCCCGGGCTCAAGCAGGACAGGACACAAAGCTCATGATCGGGAAGTCGGAACAGGCACAGGCAGCCGGAGCTGCCGCAGAAACCGGAACCGGAAGCGTTACGGAGGCCTTCCTGAACGGGGGAGTCTCGTCCCTGCGGCACGCGCCCGGTCCGTACTTCGGCGAGTACGGCGGCCGTTGGATGCCCGAATCCCTGATCGCTGCCCTGGATGAGCTGGAAGACACCTTCGAGAAGGCCAAGGCCGATCCCGAGTTCACCGCCCAGGTGGCTGACCTGAATAAGAATTACTCCGGCCGCCCGTCGCTGCTCACCGAGGCCAAACGCTTCTCGGAGCACGCCGGCGGAGTGCGGATCTTCCTCAAGCGCGAAGACCTCAACCACACCGGATCCCACAAGATCAACAACGTCCTGGGCCAGGCCCTGCTCGCCAAGCGGATGGGCAAGACCCGCGTCATTGCCGAAACCGGCGCCGGCCAGCACGGCGTGGCCAGCGCCACCGCAGCAGCACTGCTCGGGCTGGAGTGCGTGGTCTACATGGGCGCCGAGGACTGCCGCCGCCAGGCACTGAACGTGGCCCGGATGGAGCTGCTCGGTGCGAAGGTCATCCCGGTGACCAACGGCTCCCAGACCCTCAAGGACGCCATCAATGAGGCGCTGCGGGACTGGGTCGCCAACGTTGACAGCACCCATTACCTGCTGGGCACCGCGGCGGGGGCGCACCCCTTCCCGGCCATGGTCCGCTACTTCCACGAAGTCATCGGCGAAGAGGCCCGCGCCCAGATGCTGGAGCAGGCCGGCCGGCTGCCGGACGCGGTGTGTGCCTGCATCGGCGGCGGTTCCAACGCCATCGGCATCTTCCACGGCTTCCTGGATGATCCCGAGGTGAAGATCTACGGCTTCGAGGCCGGCGGCGACGGCGTCGAAACCGGCCGACACGCCGCCACCATCACCCTGGGCCGGCCCGGCGTGCTGCACGGCGCCCGCTCCTACCTCATGCAGGACGACGACGGCCAGACAGTCGAATCGCACTCCATCTCCGCCGGCCTGGACTACCCGGGCGTCGGACCCGAGCACGCCCACCTGGCCGACATCGGGCGGGTCAGCTACGAGCCGATCACCGATGCCGAAGCCATGGACGCCTTCCAGCTGCTCTGCCGCACCGAGGGCATCATCCCCGCCATCGAGTCCGCGCACGCCCTGGCCGGCGCCATCAAGGTGGGCCGGCGGCTCGCTGAGGAGGCCGGCTCCGACGGAAGTGTTTCCGGGAAGATTGTCCTGGTAAACCTTTCCGGGCGCGGGGACAAGGACGTGGCCACCGCCGCCGAATGGTTCAACCTGCTGGACGAGCGCTCAGCCGAAGCCGAAATCGGCAAAGAAGGGGAACAGCTTTGAGCACCGAGGTAATGCAGAGCAAGTCCGCGGCCGCGATTGACCGGGCCGCCGCCGAGGGGCGTGCCGCGCTGATCGGCTACCTGCCCGCCGGCTTCCCCACCGTGGAAGCCACCATCGCCGCAGGCATCGCCCTGGCGGAAAACGGAGCGGACCTGATCGAAATCGGCATACCGTATTCCGACCCGGTGATGGACGGCCACGTCATCCAGGCCGCAACCACCCAGGCGCTGGCGGACGGCTTCCGCGTGGCGCAGGTGTTCGACGTCGTTGCCGGCATCACCGCAGCCACCGACGCCGCCGTCCTGGTGATGACCTATTGGAACCCGGTCGTCCGGATGGGCGTGGATGAGTTCTCCCGCCGCCTGGCCGAAGCCGGGGGAGCAGGGCTGATCACCCCGGACCTCGTCCCGGATGAAGCCTCCGAATGGCTCGAAGCCTCCGACAAGTACGGCCTCGACCGGGTGTTCCTGGTTGCCCCGTCCTCCACGGAAGCCCGGATGAAGAGCACCGTGGCCGCCAGCCGCGGCTTCGTCTACGCCGTCTCGATCATGGGCGTCACCGGTGCCCGCGACAGCGTCAGCGACGCCGCCCAGAGCGTGGTCAGCGCCGCCCGCGCCGCCGGCGCCCAGCGCGTCTGCGTGGGCCTGGGGGTCTCCCGCGCCGAACACGTGCGCGAAATCGGCGCCTACGCCGACGGCGTCATCGTAGGCACGGCCCTGGTGGCCGCCCTGCGCGACGGCGGCACCGACGCCGTCGCCACCCTTACCCGTGACCTCAGCACCGGAGCCCCGAAGGCCAGCAAATGAACCCGATGTCCGTGTACGCCAGCATCCCCAGCCCGCCTGCCGATTTCAGCAGCTTTTCGCTGGGACCGCTGACCATCCACGCGTACGCGCTGTGCATCCTGGCCGGCATCATCCTGGCCCTGTGGATGACGTCCGTGCGCTGGAAACGGCGCGGACTGCCGGAAGACGCCGTCTGGGACATCTCCATCTGGGCCATCCCCTTCGGCATCATCGGCGGACGGCTGTACCACGTGTTCTCCTCACCGGACGCGTACTTCGGTCCGGACGGGGACCTGTCCCTCATTCCGCAGATCTGGCTGGGCGGACTGGGCATCTGGGGTGCGGTGGCCCTCGGCGCCGTCGGCGCCTGGATCGGCTGCCGCCGTGCGGGCATCAAGCTCTCCACGTTCGCCGACGTCGGCGCCCCCGGCCTGCTGCTGGCCCAGGCCGTGGGCCGCTGGGGCAACTGGTTCAACCAGGAACTCTTCGGCTCCGAAACGGACGCGCCCTGGGGCCTCGAGATCGACGCCGACAACGCCAACTTCCCCGACGGCGCCGCACCCGGCACCACGTTCCACCCCACGTTCCTCTACGAGTCCCTCTGGAACCTGGCCGGCGTCGCCCTGCTCCTGCTGCTTGACCGCCGCTTCCGGCTCCGCGGCGGCCGCCTGTTCTGGATCTACGCCGCCTTCTACACCGCCGGACGGCTCTGGATCGAGCTCCTGCGCATTGACGATGCCGAAATGATTACGCTGCTCGGCGTCACACAACGCCTCAATGTGTGGACCAGCCTGCTGATCCTGATTGCCTCCATCGCAATGTTCATTTACCTGACTTTCAAGGCCCGCAAGGGCGGGGAGGGCTCGCTTTACCTGCCGGGCCACGAACCCGCACCTCAGGGCGGTATTACCGCCGCAGATAACAAGAACGAAACAGAAGCCGGGAATGCGGAATCGGCATCAACCGAACGCCCCGTGCGTGCTAATCTCGCAGAGACAAAAACCGAGGAGTCCCTTCCTCACCGGTCCAAGGACAACGGACCTTCTGCCTGACCCTTCGGGTTACCCTCGAAGGCGCTGCAGGCGGAGCCACATTGACGTGGCGCCAGGCGGCTGCAGCACCGGGACACCCCTCCGGAAAAGCGGCGGTTAACGGCACCAGGGATTCCCAGTAAAAACCGGATCAGTTTCCGGGTTTACCGGGGCGAAGTGAGCCGTAAAATCAATCAACGCCGCGGAGCATCCCCTCGTGGATTCCGCAGGGGCCAGCGCTGTCCCCTCCCAACGCTCTACTAGGGGGAAGGACTCACTCTTATGACTGATTCCCTGTCTGCTTTTCCGACCACGGTGGTGTCACCGTTCACCCGCTTCGCCGCGCTCCCGGAGGATTCCGGCCTGTACCGTGCCGAGAACGAAAAGGACGCCTGCGGCCTGGCCGTCATTGCCACCCTGCAGGGCGAGCCCACCCACGGAATTGTCGACGCCGCCCTGGCCGCCCTGCGCAACCTCGAGCACCGCGGTGCCGTGGGCGCCGATGAAGGTACCGGCGACGGCGCCGGCCTCCTGACCCAGGTCCCGGACGAATTCTTCCGCGCAGTAGTGGACTTTGAACTTCCCGAGGCCGGAGGCTACGCCGTCGGCACCGCCTTCCTGCCCACCGAGGACCGTGAGCGGCATACCGCACGCGCCGGCGTCGAGCTCATTGCAGCCAGCGAGGGCCTGCGGGTGCTGGGCTGGCGCGAGGTGCCCATTGTGGCCGAACTCGTGGGAGCCATGTCCCGGGCCTGCATGCCGTACTTTGTCCAGGTGTTCCTGGCCCCGGAAGAGGGGATCGGAACCGAGGACCTGGACGCCCGTGCCTTCCGCGTCCGGAAGCGTTCGCAAAACAAGTTCGGCGTGTATTTCCCCTCGCTGTCCTCTCGGACCATGGTCTACAAGGGCATGGTGACCACCGCGCAGCTGGAACCGTTCTTCCCGGACCTGTCCGACCCGCGGTTCAAGACCCGTCTGGGCATTGTCCACTCCCGCTTCTCCACCAACACCTTCCCGTCCTGGCCCCTGGCCCAGCCGTTCCGCGCCATCGCGCACAACGGCGAGATCAACACGGTCAAGGGCAACCGGAACTGGATGCGCGCCCGGCAGTCGCAGATGAAGAACCCGCTGCTGGGACAGACCCCGGAAGAGCTCTTCCCCATCTGCACCCCCGGCGCTTCGGACTCCGCGTCCTTCGACGAGGTGGCCGAACTGCTGATGCTCTCCGGCCGGCCCATCACCCACGCGATCATGATGATGATCCCGGAGGCCTGGGAAAACCACGCAACCATGGACCCGGCCCGCCGGGCGTTCTACCAGTACCACTCCATGCTGATGGAACCGTGGGACGGTCCCGCCGCCGTGTCCTTCACCGACGGCGTGCAGGTGGGTGCGGTGCTGGACCGCAACGGGCTGCGTCCCGCCCGCTACTGGGTGACCGACGACGGCCTGGTGGTCCTGGCGTCCGAGGTGGGCGTGGTGGACATTGACCCCGCCAAGGTGGTCCGCAAGGGCCGCGTCTCGCCGGGCAAGATGTTCCTGGTGGACACCGCCGAGGGCCGGCTGATCGAAGACGAAGAGATCAAAGCCGAGGTTGCCGCGGCCAACCCGTGGGCGGAATGGGTGAAGGAAAACCAGGTCCGCCTGGAGGAACTGCCCGAACGCGAGCACGTGCTGCACACCAAGGCCTCCATCAACCGCCGGCAGCGGACCTTCGGCTACACCGTGGAGGAACTGCGGATCCTGCTGGGTCCGATGGCCCGCACCGCCGCCGAACCGCTCGGCGCCATGGGCTCCGACACCCCCATCGCCGTGCTCTCCAAGCGGCCGCGTCTGCTCTTCGATTACTTTGTGCAGTCCTTTGCCCAGGTCACCAACCCGCCGCTGGATTCCATCCGCGAGGAACTGGTCACCTCCCTGCAGGCCTCGATTGGCCCCAACGGGAACCTGCTGTCCCTGAAGCAGGTGAAAACCAGCCAGGTTGCGCTGAAGTTCCCGGTAATCAACAACGACGAGCTCGCCAAGATCGCCAACCTCACCGACGACGACGGCGACCGGATAGCGCTGAAGGTCCGCGGCCTCTACCGTCCCGAAGGCGGCGAAGCCGAACTCCGGGCAAGGATCAGCGAGATCTGCGAAAAGGTTTCCGGTGCAGTGAACCGCGGGGTGCAGTACATCGTGCTCTCGGACCGGGATTCCAATGCCCAGTGGGCACCCATCCCCTCCCTGCTGCTGCTCTCCGCGGTCCATAACCACCTGCTCAAGAGCGCCAACCGCACCAAGATCTCCCTGCTGGTGGAGGCCGGCGACGTCCGCGAGGTCCACCACGTGGCCCTGCTGATCGGCTACGGCGCCTCCGCCGTGAACCCGTACCTGGCCATGGAAAGCTGCGAGGAACTGGTCCGCAACGGCGACATCACCGGTGTCACCGGCGAAGAGGCCGTGGCCAACCTGATCAAGGGCCTGGGCAAGGGCGTCCTGAAGATCATGTCCAAGATGGGCATTTCCACCGTCGCGTCCTACTGCGGCGCGCAGACCTTCGAGGCGCTCGGCCTGGGCCAGGAACTGGTGGACGAGTTCTTCCACGGCACCCAGACCCAGCTCGGCGGCGTCGGCCTGGACGTGATCGCCGCCGAAGCCGCTGCCCGGCACGCCGAGGCGTACCCGAGCGACGGCGTGGAGGAACCGCACCGCGCCCTGGACAACGGCGGCGAATACCAGTGGCGCCGCGAAGGACCGCCGCACCTGTTCAACCCCGAGACGGTCTTCCGGCTGCAGCACGCCACCCGCGAACGCCGGTATGACGTGTTCAAGGCCTACACCAACGGCGTGAACGACCAGTCCAGGAACCTGATGACGCTGCGCGGGCTGCTGGATTTCCGTACCGGTGACCGCACACCCGTGCCGCTGGACGAGGTGGAGCCCGTCTCCAGCATCGTGAAGCGCTTCTCCACCGGCGCCATGAGCTACGGCTCCATCTCCCAGGAAGCGCACGAGACGCTGGCCATTGCGATGAACCGCCTGGGCGCCAAGTCCAACACCGGCGAGGGCGGCGAAGACCCGGAGCGGCTGCTGGATCCCGAGCGCCGCTCGGCCATCAAGCAGGTGGCCTCCGGCCGGTTCGGCGTCACCAGCCTGTACCTGACCAACGCGCAGGACATCCAGATCAAGATGGCCCAGGGCGCCAAGCCCGGCGAGGGCGGCCAGCTGATGGCCCAGAAGGTCTACCCGTGGGTGGCCCGCACCCGCCATTCGACGCCCGGCGTCGGGCTGATCTCCCCGCCGCCGCACCACGACATCTACTCCATTGAGGACCTCGCGCAGCTGATCTATGACCTGAAGCGCTCCAATCCCAGCGCCCGGGTGCACGTGAAGCTGGTATCCGAAGCCGGGATCGGCACCGTGGCGGCCGGCGTGACCAAGGCGAAGGCCGACGTCGTGCTGATCTCCGGGCACGACGGCGGCACGGGCGCCTCGCCGCTGAACTCGCTCAAGCACGCCGGAGCTCCCTGGGAACTCGGGCTGGCCGAGACGCAGCAGACCCTGATGCTCAACGGCCTGCGGGACCGGGTGGTGGTCCAGGTGGACGGCCAGCTCAAGACCGGCCGCGACGTTGTGATGGCGGCGCTGCTGGGCGGCGAGGAATTCGGCTTCGCCACCGCGCCGCTGGTGGTCTCCGGCTGCGTGATGATGCGCGTCTGCCATCTCGACACCTGCCCGGTGGGAGTGGCCACGCAGAACCCGGAACTGCGGGCCCGGTTCAGCGGCAAACCGGAGTTCGTGGTGAACTTCTTCGAGTTCATTGCCGAGGAGATCCGCGAAATCCTTGCCGAACTCGGGTTCCGGACCCTCGAGGAGGCCATTGGCCGCACCGAGCTCCTGGACACCCAGGCCGCGGTCGACCACTGGAAGGCCGACGGCCTGGACCTGGAACCGATCCTTCGAGGACCCGAGGTGGATCCCGGTGCGCCGCTGCGGAACATGGTGCAGCAGAACCACGAACTCGATCTGCACTTCGACAATAAGCTCATCGAGATGAGCGCCGACGCGCTGCAGAACCGGGCGCCGGTGCGGATTGCGCTGGACGTAGTCAACACCGACCGGTCCGTGGGCACCATGCTTGGGCACACGGTCACGAAGACCTTCGGCGTGGACACCCTGGCTCCCGACACCATCGACATCACCCTCACCGGCCAGGCCGGGCAGTCGCTCGGCGCGTTCCTGCCCGCCGGGATCACGCTGCGGCTGTTCGGCGACTCGAACGACTACGTGGGCAAGGGCCTGTCCGGTGGCCGGATCATCGTCCGCCCGGACCGCGGGAACGTCTTCGCAGCCGAACGCAACGTCATTGCCGGGAACGTGATCGGCTACGGGGCCACCAGCGGCGAAATGTTCCTCAGCGGCCAGGTGGGCGAACGCTTCCTGGTCCGCAACTCCGGGGCCACCGCCGTCGTCGAAGGCATCGGCGACCACGGCTGTGAGTACATGACCGGCGGGCAGGCACTGATCCTGGGGCCCACGGGCCGGAACTTCGGCGCGGGGATGTCCGGCGGCACCGCGTTTGTGGTGGATCTGGAACCCGCCCGCGTCAACAAGGAGTCCCTGGAGCGTGGCGAGCTGCTGCTCGATGCCCCGGACGCCGAGGACGTCGACATCATCCGCGGGCTGCTGGTCCGGCACCTGGAGGAGACCGGCTCCGACCTGGCCCAGAAGATGCTGGAGAGCTTCGAGGACACGGTTTCCCGTATTACCAAGGTGCTTCCGCGGGACTACGCGGCAGTGCTCGGCGCCCGCGCCTCCGCCGCCGAAGCGGGACTGGATCCCGACGGCGCCGAGGCCTGGAACAAGATTTTGGAGGTTACCGGTGGCTGATCCACGCGGATTCTTGAAGGTACGCGAGCGGGAAACGCAGCCGCGGCGTCCGGTGCCGGTGCGCATCATGGACTACAAGGAAGTCTACGAAGCCCAGGAAAAGGGCGTGCTGCAGGCCCAGGCCGGACGCTGCATGGACTGCGGCATCCCGTTCTGCCACCAGGGCTGCCCGCTGGGCAACCTCATTCCGGAGTGGAATGACCTGACGTGGCGGGACAAGGGCGCGGAGGCCATTGAACGGCTGCACGCCACGAACAACTTCCCGGAGTTCACCGGCCGGCTCTGCCCGGCCCCCTGCGAGGCGTCCTGCGTGCTGGGCATCAACCAGCCGCCGGTCACCATCAAGCAGGTGGAGGTCTCGATCATCGACGAAGCCTGGGGTGAGGGCTGGGTAACGCCGCATCCGCCGGAGCGGCTGACCGACCGCACCATCGCCGTCGTCGGCTCCGGCCCCGCCGGGCTGGCCGCTGCGCAGCAGCTCACCCGTGCCGGCCACACCGTGGCCGTGTATGAGCGGGATGACCGGATCGGCGGGCTGCTGCGCTACGGCATCCCGGATTTCAAGATGGAAAAAATCCAGGTGGACCGCCGGCTGGAGCAGATGCGCGCCGAAGGCACCCGCTTCCGCACCGGCGTAGAAGTGGGCAAGGACATCAGCTGGGAGCAGCTGCGCCGCCGCTACGATGCCGTGGTGATCGCCACCGGCGCCACCGTGCCCCGGGACCTGCCCATCCCGGGCCGGGAACTGTCCGGCGTGCATTTCGCCATGGACTACCTGGTGCAGTCCAACCGTGCCGTGGCCGGGGACAACGTGAAGAACCAGATCAGCGCCGAGGGCAAGCACGTGGTGATCCTCGGCGGCGGCGACACCGGCGCGGACTGCCTGGGCACTGCGCACCGCCAGCAGGCCGCGTCGGTGACCACGCTGGCGATCGGCCAGCAGCCGCCCGCCGAGCGGGCCGCGCACCAGCCGTGGCCGATGTACCCCACGCTGTTCGAGATGGCCAGCGCCCACGAGGAAGGCGGGGAACGCACGTTCCTGGCATCCACCGTGGAGTTCGTGGGGGAGGACGGGAAGCTCACCGGGGTGAAGGTGGCCGAGACGGAATTCGTGGACGGCCGGCGGCTGCCGCGGGCCGGTACCGAGCGGATTATTCCGGCGGACCAGGTTTTCCTGTCCCTGGGCTTCACCGGGCCGGAACCGGCCGGGCTGGCGGAACAGGTCAACGCGGAGTTCGACGACCGCGGCAACGTGGCCCGCGACGGCTACTACATGACCGGAACCCCGGGGGTCTTCGCCGCCGGTGACGCGGGGCGCGGGCAGTCCCTGATTGTCTGGGCCATCGCGGAGGGACGGGCCGCCGCGGCCGCCGTCGACCAGTGGCTGATGGGCTCCACCCGGCTGCCCGCACCCGTGGCACCGACGGACCGGGCTATCGCCGTTTTGTAGGAACCCTACGAATAACGGCAGGCGTTGGAGATTCTTCCGGCGCCTGCTGTTGTTGCGCTGTGCCTGCCGCGACATCGGATAGTGTGTCGGTGCACGTACACAAGCACACTTATGTTGGGGGACAGGAAAATGGGGATTGCTCTTGCGATGCTGGTGATCGGGGCGGTGGTCGCCTTCGGGATCGCCGTGCTCGTGATCTACCTGATGAAGCTCGGCCAACTGAAACGGCACCCGGCCCGCCCCCGGATGGAGGTCCGGTTCAGCCCCAAGGGCCTCGGCGGATTGGCGCTGCTCGTTGGAGCGATGCTGCTGGCAGTCTGCTTGGGTCTGTTCCTGGTGGTCTATCGGGACCTGCCCATCTTCGCAGTGACGTTCTCGCTCATATTGCTGGCCGGCACGGCACGTCCCTTCTACCTTTCCAAGGCAGGATTGCCCTTCGTTGTCGTAGGGATTGGTGCAGAGTTGAACCCCAAGCCGGTTCCCGCTCCGGTTTACGGGGGAGCGACGGCGCCGACTTACGGGGGAGTGGCGGCGCCGCCCCGGTATCCGGGATTCGCCAACGCCCCGGCGGGTTACACTCCTCCGCCGCCCCCGGCCCCGGCCCCGCACAAGCAGTAGGTAAGCGCCGTCTGACTCAAAGCCCGGAGATCACTTAGGTGATCTCCGGGCTTTTTCTTTGCCGAAACCCCTTGCCCCGCCAGTACTTAGTGGTACTGTGTACTGGTAGATAGCATCACTAGGTAGATAGGCGCAACACCCATGGGCAAGCAGATGACGGAGATGCTCAAGGGGACCCTCGAAGGCATCATCCTGGGGATCCTCGCCGTTTCGCCGGCCTACGGCTACGACATCACGGCTCGGCTGCGCGAGCAGGGCTTCACCGAGATTGCCGAGGGGACCGTGTATGCGCTTTTGGTCCGGATCGAGAAACGCGGGCTCGTCGACGTCGAGAAGGTTCCCTCGGAAAAGGGGCCGCCGCGGAAGGTCTATACCTTGAACACCCAGGGCGCCGAATACCTCGATGAGTTCTGGGGAACGTGGAGCTTCCTGGCTTCCCGGATCGAACAACTCCAACAGCACGCCTCGCACCCGCATGAAGGAGACCCATCATGACCGCCAAATGGATAGAACTGGTCACGGGACCGTTGGAGGAAAAAAGGCGCTGGCGCAGGTTCAAGCACCGCAAGGAACAGCTGCCCGCCGGATACCGAAGGGCCATGGACGGCCTCGAACGCTACTTCATGTATGCGGCGCCGATTGCGAAGGGTGATGTCTACGTCCAGATGCTCGAAGACCTTGTTGATCTGGTGGAGCGTGCCGCTGTTGACGGCACCCCGGTCCGCAGCATTGTCGGTGAGGATCCTGTGGAGTTCGCGGAGGCCTTCATTGCGAATTACGCGGACGGCCAGTGGATCGACAAGGAGCGCAGGCGCCTTGTCGAGACCATCGACCGGTCCGCTGAAGAGGTATAAAAACACCGGATTGGAGACCGGAGATGCATACCAACCAGACCCTCGAACCCGCCATCCGGGTACAGGGCATCAAGAAGTCTTTTCGGGATCTGCAGGTGCTGCGCGGCGTCGACTTTGACGTGACTGCCGGCAGCATCTTCGCCCTGCTGGGCTCCAACGGAGCGGGCAAGACAACACTGGTGCGGATCCTTTCAACGCTGTTGAAGGCCGACGACGGTACGGCCGCTGTGGACGGGTTCGACGTCGCAGCCCGCCCGGGCGATGTGCGCCGGTTGATCAGCCTGACCGGTCAATTTACTGCAATTGACGAAGTGCTGACAGGCCGCGAGAACCTGGTCCTCATCGCGAAGCTCCGCCACCGGAAGAATCCGGGCGTGGTAGCGGACGACATGCTGGCCCGTTTTGCGCTCACCGACTCGGGGAACCGGAAGGCAGGGGCGTACTCCGGCGGCATGCGCCGCCGGCTCGATATTGCCATGAGCCTGGTCGGGGATCCGAAAATCATCTTCCTCGACGAGCCGACTGCGGGCCTGGATCCGCAGGCACGCAACGAGGTGTGGCAGACCATCCGGGAGCTTGCCGACGGCGGGACGACGGTGCTGCTCACGACGCAGTACCTCGACGAGGCGGAGCAGCTTGCGGACCGGATCGGGATCCTGCACCGGGGCGTCATCATCCAAAACGGAACCCTGGTTGAACTGCAGCAGCTCCTGCCGCCGGCAAAGGCCGAATACGTCACAAAACAGCCGTCCCTCGAGGACGTCTTCCTCGCCCTCACCGGCGATACCGGTGACGGCACCGCGCAGCCGGACGGACTTCCCCCGGCGCAGCAGAAAGAGGGAAACCGATGACTACCCAGACGTTTCAGGACACTGCCGCCCTCACGGGCCGCTCCCTGCGCCACGTCCTCCGCAGTCCGGACACGATCATCACGACGGCGGTTACGCCGGTCGCACTGATGCTGATGTTTGTGTACGTTTTCGGCGGCGCAATCAGCACCGGATCTGGGGAGTCGTACATCAACTACACACTGCCGGGCATCCTGCTGATCACGGTTGCCTCCGGCGTGGCCTACACCGCCTACCGGTTGTTCCTCGACCGGCAGGGAGGGATCTTCGAACGCTTCCAAACAATGCCCATAGCCCGCTCCGGTGTGCTCTGGGCACACGTCCTCACCTCCGTGACCGCCAACCTGGCCTCACTCGCTCTCGTTATCGGCGTGGCCCTGATCGCGGGCTTCCGCACCGGTGCGTCGCCGGCTGCATGGTTCGCCGTCGTCGGCATCCTGGTCCTGTTCACCCTTGCCCTGACGTGGCTGGCCGTGATTGCCGGGCTTGGGGCGAAGACAGTGGAGGGTGCGAGTGCGTTCAGTTACCCGCTGATTTTCCTGCCGTTCATCAGCTCGGCGTTTGTGCCCACCAGCACCATGCCCGGGCCGGTGGCGTGGTTTGCCGAGAACCAGCCCGTGACTTCCATTGTGGACACCCTCCGGGCATTGCTTGCCCAGGAGCCCGTCGGCAGCGATTTCTGGGTCGCGCTTCTCTGGCTGGCCGGCATCCTGGGTGGAGGCTACGCCGTCGCCACGGCCGTCTACCGGCGACGGGTGGGCTGAACGGCGCAGGATGCCTGCACACATTCCCATTCGGCGGAAACGTTTTCCAGCTGACGCCCCGTCGGATCCGCTGGTTCGTCCCGCATTATGGGAATCTGTGCAGGCGCTGCCTCTGGCGGTGGGGCAAACAGTCGCCTACCACGGCTGCGGACGTGGGGGATCCGACAGGCCCCGTGGACCGTTCCCATGCGCAAACTGGCAAGGGAGACTAGGCTAGAAGTATGAGACGCGCAAAGATTGTTGCCACATTTGGACCAGCGATCGCCAGCTATGAAAATACCGTAGCGGTTCTTCGCGCGGGCGTGAACGTCGCCCGTATGAATATGAGCCACGGCGACCACTCCGTACACAACGCCACGTATGAAAACGTGCGCAAGGCCTCCGCCGAGCTGGGGATGCCCGTGGGCATCTTCGCCGACCTCCAAGGCCCCAAGATCCGGCTCGGCCGGTTCACCGAGGAACCCCACTTCCTGAACGTGGGCGATACCTTCACCATCACCACCGATGACATTCCCGGCACCAAGGAAATCTGCTCCACCACGTACAAGGGCCTGCCCGGCGACGTGAAGGCGGGCGACTTCCTGCTGATCGACGACGGCAAGGTCAAGCTGCGTGCCGTAGAGGTAACGGCCAACACCGTTGTCACCGAGGTAGTAGTGCCGGGCAAGGTGTCGAACAATAAGGGCATCAACCTCCCCGGTGTCGCCGTCAACGTTCCGGCACTGAGCGAAAAGGATGAGGACGACCTCCGCTGGGCCATGCGCCGCGGCGTCGACATGGTTGCCCTTTCCTTCGTCCGCAACGCCGGCGACATTTCCCGCGTGCACGAGATCATGGACGAGGAAGGCCGCCGCGTGCCGGTCATCGCCAAGATCGAGAAGCCGCAGGCCGTGGAGAACCTCGAAGAGATCATCGACGCGTTCGACTCCATCATGGTTGCCCGCGGTGACCTCGGCGTCGAACTGCCGCTCGAAGAGGTTCCGATCGTGCAGAAGAACGCCATTGAGCTGGCACGCCGCTGGGCCAAGCCCGTGATCGTGGCCACCCAGGTGCTCGAGTCCATGATCGACAACCCCCGCCCGACCCGCGCCGAGGCCTCCGACTGCGCCAATGCAGTGCTCGACGGCGCGGATGCAGTGATGCTCTCCGGCGAAACCTCGGTGGGCACGTACGCCATCGAAACCGTCGAAACCATGGCCCGCATCATCGAGTCCACCGAAAAGCACGGCCTGAACCGTGTCCCCCCGCTGGGCTCCAAGCCGCGGACCCGCGGCGGCGCCATCACCCGCGCCGCGGTGGAGATCTCCGAGCAGCTGGATGCGAAGTACATCTGTACCTTCACCCAGTCCGGCGACTCCGCCCGCCGCCTGTCCCGCCTGCGCCCGTCCAAGCCGGTGTTCGCCTTCACCCCCGTGGAGGAGACCTACCGCTACATGACCCTGTTCTGGGGCGTGGCACCCATGCTCGTCGAGTTCGCCGAGCACACCGACCAGATGACCGCACAGGTGGACCGCACCCTGCTCGAAGAGGGCCTGGTGGAAGACGACGACCTGGTGGTTATCGCTGCCGGTTCGCCTCCCGGACAGGCCGGCTCGACCAACAGCATCAAGGTGCACCGCGTCGGCGACATTGCCGATGCAGGCCAGCGTGCTGACGGCCAGGAGCGGGTCAAGGAGAAGGTCGGCCCGTGGCCGATCAAGGAAAGCAAGAAGGGCCAGGCCAAGGCCATCTAGGTTTCCCGCTTACCTGCACTAACAGGAAAGGTCCCGTCCGATTGGACGGGACCTTTCCTGTTGTTTGTTGGTTCCTGCGGGGAGGAGGTGCTAGTTCACCTGGTTGATGATGGTCTCGGCAACCTCGCGCATGCTCAGGCGGCGGTCCATCGAGGTCTTCTGTATCCAGCGGAAGGCCTCGGGCTCGGTGAGGCCCATCTTGGTGGTCAGCAGCGACTTGGCGCGCTCCACCAGTTTGCGGGTGGCGAACTGTTCCTTCAGATCGGAGACCTCGGCTTCGAGGGCCTTGATCTCCTCATGGCGGGAGAGGGCAATCTCGATGGCGGGAATCAGGTCCGCGGGCGTGAAGGGCTTGACCACATAGGCCATGGCGCCGGCCTCGCGTGCACGCTCCACGAGTTCCTTCTGGCTGAACGCGGTCAGCAGCACCACGGGGGCAATGCGTGCCTTGACGATCTGCTCGGCAGCGGTAATGCCGTCCATCAGCGGCATCTTGACGTCCATCAGCACCAGGTCCGGCTTCAGCTCGTTGGCCAGCTGGACGGCCTTCTCACCGTTGTCCGCCTCGCCGACGACGTCGTAACCCTCACCGGTGAGGATTTCGACAATGTCCAGGCGGATCAGGGTCTCGTCTTCGGCGACGAGTACACGGCGGGCCGGGGTGTTGGACGGCGTGTTGGCAGACGCAGCGTGGGTCGACGCGGCGGGCGCGGACTCGGTGGACTCAGACACAGATGGCTCCTCAGATACGGTCTCTCCCGCCGGCAGACCGGCGGTTCACACAATCAGCGTATCCGCATGTAGAGTAGTTTTGCGCTCAACACGGTAAGTACTAGTGCTTCGTGACGCAGGGCACGCCCGAATGGCGGAATTGGCAGACGCGCTGCACTCAAAATGCAGTATCGAGAGGTGTGTGGGTTCGAGTCCCACTTCGGGCACCATCTAGTTGCAGTGAAACACCCCCGGTCTTCGGACCGGGGGTGTTTCTGTTTTGTCCGGGCCGCCTACGCGTAGCGGTCGAAAGCGTCCAGCAGCCGCTTCACGGACCCGCCCAGGTTCCAGTCCCGGGCCAGGCGCTCCAGTTCGGCGCGTTCCCCGCCGGTGATGGCGTGCAGCTCGGCGCCGACGCCCGGCAGCGGCTGACGCCGTCACCTAGCGGGGAACCCTTCAACATGGCCGATTCTGGACCCGGGTGCCCGGCTCTCGGCAGTTGCTCCAGCAGAAAGAGTGGCAGGTGGAACCGTTGGTAGGTCTGGTTCCACTCGGAAGCTAAGACACGGTGACGCGGGATTCGGGGCCTTTCCAGGCGGCTTGGATCATGCCGGCGGCGCGCAGCACGATGCGGTCGATCGTTGGGTTGGTCCGCGGAGTGAAACGAGTTCGCAACCCAAGGCCGGGAGTGAAGCATGTTGTGACCAGGGAAGCTTCATTTGGACCTCCATGTTGCTGCCACTGGCCACGGGGCAGTAAATGCAGTCGGGTCGCCGGGCTTCGTTGGGCCAGATGAGTCTGAACCCGGGTGCTTCTTTTTCTGGAAGCCATAAGCCGACACTGATCGCCGATGGGTACGCACTCAGTTGATGCTCCGGACGTTGTCACAACACGGCTACACAATTTCAATCGCGGAACAGAGTTGTCAGACGCCCATGGTGTGCCAGTTGGACGCCTCCAACTGTGCACCATTCCATCTGCGAGTGAGGAGGATATCTGTAGGCTCGTTCAATGTGGCGCGGCACACAGAAACAGCTTCATGTTCTGTTCCTGTGCGTGTGGTTGGGTTTTGGGCTGGGACTGATCCGTTGTTCTGGATATATCCAGATGCTTCGTGCCAAGCATCGGTCGTTCCATTGACCTCGTCCAAGAGCGTGAGGGTAACAGCAGCACGGCCTTTTTCTACGGGTTTGCCCGCGGCAATACATCTCGCAGCACTCGAGATCAGTGCATCGAACGCAAATGCGAACGATATGAGATTGCTGGGGGTTGCTCGCAGTAGCAACACGTCCGTGCTGTGGTCTGCCAGGTGAGCTGAGAAGTGACGGCGTTGGGCAATCTCGTCAAACAAGCGTTTTTCGGGTGCGGAACGAAACCCGGCACCCTTGGCCACAGCAGTGACGTGGCTCCACTCCGATGCAACGCCGAAGGCAGCAAGGATTTCCATGCTACTTCCCGCTGAAAGGTTTGACCCTTCCCAAAGGAGCGCAACGTGGGGGAGGACCCATCCACCTCCACTACGAGCCCTTGCCCAAGACTCACCCAATTGAGCAAAGGCATCCTCCACCTCCGGACTGTCTGGTCCACGGCTCAAGAAGCTGTTCAGCACTTTAGGTCCACGTGTGGTTGGTGCCTTTTGCAGGCCCTCGGGGTAAGCGGTAAATGGCAATGACTGGTTCGTCAGCCATGTGGAAACTTCCTTCAGTCGGTGCCTTACGAAACCCTCAAAGGAAGCAAAACAGGTAACGGTAAGGCCATTTCGAAGCAATCGTGCTGCTTGGTTCGTGGCCGGGCTAGCGCCGGGTGGGTCAAGTAAGAGAGGATCCTGGCTTGCCTGATACGCCCCCTGCATGGCCTCAAGGAAGCTTCTACGCGCCTGACTCATATCTCGTTGTCCGCCAAGGCTTTGAGGCTACTGGCTAACTGCTCTATGCGAACCTTTACCCTAGACGGAGTATTGGTGCCCGTTCGAACTGCTGTTTCGAAATCCTTATCCTTAAAAAGTCTTTTTGTTAGGGACAATATCGCGTCAGGTTGCGACGCTAGTCGCTCGACTTGGGCATCCTCAAGAAGCGAAGCACTAATCATCTGGGCGTCATACAATCCTGCAAGAGCTTGGGCTCGCCACACGGTGCCTTCAGGGCGTCGGAAAGCAAGGGGGCCCCACAACCTTTCGCAGATGCTGAGGGAACGTGTGAAGCTTTCTGATAATGAGTCTAAGGTCGAGTGTTGAGACTTCTGATTTTTTTCCATAAAATCGTCCATGCTCCGCGCCAGGTCGCCGCTGAACCTCTGCCAAACCTCAGCAAGTGTTAAATAGCGCAAGACGAACTCCACGTCCTGCATTTTTCGGTAAGCGGCTGAATCCTCGTTTTCAATCTTAAGTTGTTTCCGGAGGTATGGGTTTTCGGCTAAGGCGTGCAACAAATCATTGAGCGGTCCGCGATGTACAACATTCCGTATTTCTTGCGGGTTGAGGGGCTCTCCAGCCGTGTTGAGACGATGAAACACTAGATATTTGAGTTCTGCGTCCGTTTGCCTCAGAAGGGTTGCAGAGCGAAGCGGACGCATAGCCAAAGCGGATTGTAAGACAGGGGGGAGTTCTGCATACCTCAAGCCGTTTAAGCGAGGAAGTTCCTCAAGGCCCCCGAGAACAAGATCACCTTCGAAGAACAAGCGAATTGCAGTGAGGCGCTGCCGCCCATCGATGACTGAATAGGTTCCGCCGTCTTCTTCTGCCAGATATACCGGCGGGATGGGCAAATTCAGAAAGAATGACTCGATCAATGAGGATTGCTTCAGCGGCGACCATCGATCGCGGCGCTGAAACCCTGGTGCTACATCAATTGTTCCGGAGCCGACCATCCCTGCAAGCGTGGAAAGAGCTAAGTCGCTATGTTGCAGGACAAGATTATCCTGAGACTGTTTCCACTGTGATACTAATGCTTCCAATTCATCCATGTAGGGAGCCTATACCAACCCGCACGTTTCAAATGATCAAGAAAGCGCATGTCGTAGCGTGGGTCCGCATATGGGTGCATGCGAGGGAGGGCTTAAAAATCCTTTGCCGCCCCTATGCGAAGCGGTCGAAAGCGTCCAGCAGCCGCTTCACGGACCCGCCAAGGTTCCAGTCCCGGGCCAAACGCTCCAGTTCCGCGCGCTCGTCGCCGGTGATCGGGTGCAGCTCGGCGCCGGCCTTTGCCGGGGTGGGCAGCTCGAGGTCCCGCACCACCTTCACCACCTTCGGTGCGACCGCCAGATAGTCCGCCGCCTTGGCGAGCTTGGACCGCACCGGCGATGAGAGGCCGCTGTCCGGGTCCTGCGCGGCGGCCAGCAGGGAATCCAGGGTGCCGAACTCGGCCAGCAGCGACGCGGCGGTTTTCTCGCCGATCCCGGAGACGCCGGGCAGCCCGTCGGATGCGTCGCCGCGCAGGGTCGCATAGTCCGCGTACTGCTCGGGCAGCACCTGGTACTTCGCCACCATTGACGCATCGGTCATCACGTCCAGGTTCTTCATGCCGCGGGCCGTGTAGATCACGCGGACGTCCCTGCGGTCGTCGATCACCTGGAACAGGTCACGGTCCCCGGTCACCACGTCCACCGGCATGGACGCCGTGGATGCGTAAGTACCGATCACGTCGTCGGCCTCGTGTTCCGCAGCCCCGACGACGGCGATGCCCGCCAGCTCCAGCGTCCGGCGGATCATCGGGATCTGGGCCTCGAGTGGATCCGGGACCGTTTCGACGTCGGGGTTCCCGCTGACTTCCTCGGCCACCCGGTGCGCCTTGTACGTGGGCAGCAGGTCCACCCGCCACTGCGGCCGCCAGTCGTCATCCCAGCAGGCGATCAGGTGCGTGGCGTCGTAGTCGGTGGTGAGCCTCGCGATCATGTCCAGCAGGCCGCGCACGGCGTTCACCGGCGTACCGTCGGCCCGGCGGATGCTGTCGGGGACGCCGTAGAAGGCACGGAAGTACAGTGACGCGGTGTCGAGGAGCATCAGGCGCTGGGTCATAGGCCGATCCTCGCACGGATCATGCTGCGAGGGGCAGCACCCAGCGCACCCGCAGGAATTCCCGGCCTTCGGTGCAGGGGCTTCATCACGTATGACAGGACAATCTGCGCCTGCCGAGGAGCGGCCTGCTGCCTGCGCAACCGTATTCCGGCTTTTTCGCAGTTTTGGCAGGCCTCTTAAGTTTGTCAGCACAAACCTTTGACAGGACAAACTTTCGGGCGCACAGTGGTGCCTGTGGTTCTGATCACTCCGAGGCGGCTGCAGGGCCTGCCTCGGGAACAGGAAGGCCGGTGATCCACGCGTGGCTCACGAAGTGTTGGCAATGGGACGCATCAGCGTTGACATCTATCCCGATAACATCGGCGTGCCGCTGGAGGACGTGACCAGCTTCGGCAAGTACCTGGGCGGCTCGCCGTCCAACGTTGCGGTTGCCGCCGCCCGGCACGGCCGGCGCAGCGGCATGATCACCCGCACCGGAGAGGACCCGTTCGGCGAATACCTTCACCGGGAGCTGCGGAAGTTCGGAGTGGATGACGGCTTCGTCACCGGAGTACCCGGGCTGCAGACGCCGGCGACGTTCTGCGCCATCATGCCGCCGGACTCCTTCCCGCTGTACTTCTATGGCCGCTTTCCCACTGCTCCAGACCTGCAGATAGAGGCAGAGAGCCTCGACCTCGACGCTATCCGGGACGCCGGGATTTTCTGGTCCACCGTGACCGGTCTGTGCCAGGAACCGAGCCGGTCCGCCCATCTGGCGGCGCACCGGGCCCGGCCGCGGGAGGAGCTAGCGCCCGGCCGGTATACGGTGCTGGACTTGGACTACCGGCCGATGTTCTGGGACAGCGAAGCGGAAGCCGCGGAACAGGTGGCCCGCATCCTGCCCTATGTAAATGTCGCCATCGGCAACGAGGCGGAATGCGCCGTGGCCGTGGGGGCAGGAACCCCGGATGAACAGGCGGACCGGCTGCTCGCAGCCGGGGTGAGCATCGCCGTCGTCAAGCTCGGGGCGGAGGGGGTACTGGCCAGGACCGGCACCGAACGCGTTGTCTCGGCACCGTTCCGGGTGGAGACCGTGAACGGGCTGGGCGCCGGAGACGCGTTCGGCGGGGCGTTCTGCCACGGGCTGCTGTCCGGCTGGCCGCTGGCTGCCGTGCTCGACTATGCGAACGCGGCCGGCGCCATCGTCGCTTCACGGCTGTCCTGTGCCGACGCAATGCCCACCCCAACCGAGGTGTACGCGCTGCTGGCGGGGCAGGACCGAACCGCGCCGGAACCGCTGGAACCGCTGGAGAGCGAGAGCGCCCCATGAGCGAATTCGACGACGATCCGCGGCGCTACGAGCATCTTTCCCGCATCCGCCTCGAGGATCCGGAAGCCGTCCTCCGCGCCGCGGGGAACCGGCCGCCGCACCCGGGGCCGAAGCAGGGCGAGCAGAACTTCATTGTGGCCGCAGACCATCCCGCGCGCGGCGCGCTCTCCGTCGGGGGCGATCCCATGGCCATGGCGGACCGCCGCGACCTGCTGGACCGGCTGCGGACCGCCCTGGCGAATCCCGCCGTCGACGGCGTGCTGGCCAGCCCCGACATCCTGGACGATCTGCTGCTGCTCGGCGCGCTGGACGGGAAGCTGCTGTTCGGGTCCATGAACCGGGGCGGCCTGGCCGGCTACGTCAACGAGATAGATGACCGCTTCACCGGCCACACCGCCGAAGCCCTGCTGGCCCTGCGGGCCACCGGCGGCAAGATGCTTACCCGGATCTGCCTGACGGACCCGGCCACCGCCAACCTGCTGGAAGCCACGGCACAGGCGATCAACAGCCTGGCGGCCCGCGGCCTGGTGGCCATGGTGGAGCCGTTTATCTCCGTCTGGGAGAACGGGCGGATCCGCAACGATCTCAGTACCGACGCGGTGGTTGCCTCGGTGGCCATCGCCTCCGGGCTGGGCGCCACCAGTGCCTATACCTGGATGAAGCTGCCGGTGGTCCCGGACATGGAACGCGTCCTGGCCGCCACCACCATGCCCGCCGTCCTGCTGGGCGGCGACCCGTCCGGTTCCTCCGAGGACACCTACGCTGCGTGGGAGGCAGCCCTGGACCTCCCGGGTGTCCAGGGGTTGACGGTGGGGCGTACGCTGCTTTACCCCAAGGAGGGCAGCGTGGAGGAAGCGGTGGCCACCGCGGCGTCGCTGCTGAAGACACCTACCCGTCAGGAGGCCACGGGCTGATGGCAACGCGCACAATGACAGTCGCCCAGGCAGTCGTGGAGTTCCTGGGCAGGCAGTACACGGTGGACAGCATCGGGGGAGAGGACTACCGCGAACGGTTGTTCCCGGGCATGTTCGGCATCTTCGGCCACGGCAACGTGGCCGGCGTCGGCCAGGCCCTGAAGCAGTCCTCTGCCCGGAACCCGGGCGCCATGCCCTACTACCAGGGGCGCAACGAGCAGGCGATGGTGCATCAGGCGGTGGGGTATGCCCGGCACACCCGCCGGCGGGCCACATACGCGGTCACCAGTTCCATCGGCCCCGGCGCCACCAACATGCTGACCGGAGCCGCGCTGGCCACCACCAACCGGCTGCCCGTCCTGCTGCTGCCCTCGGACACGTTCGCCACCCGCGCACCCGATCCCGTGCTGCAGCAGCTGGAACGCCCCGAGGCCTACGACATCACCGTCAACGATGCCTTCCGGCCCCTGTCCCGGTACTTCGACCGGATCAGCCGGCCCGAGCAGCTGTACTCCGCTTTCCTCTCCGGGCTGCGGGTGCTGACCGACCCGGCCGAAACCGGCGCCGTCACCATTTCCCTGCCGCAGGACGTCCAGGCCGAAGTGCTCCAGGTGCCGGAGGAATTCCTGGCCGAACGGGAGTGGCGGATCCGCCGGCCCGAACCCGAGGACACGGGCATCCGCCGTGCCGCGGAACTGATCCGCGCGTCCCGGCGTCCGCTGATTGTGGCCGGCGGCGGTGTCCTCTATGCCTTCGCAGCCGATGCGCTGGCCTGGCTGGCCGAAACCACCGGCATCCCGGTCAGCTACACCCAGGCCGGGGTCGGGACGGTACCGTGGGGCGCCCCGTACTGCGTGGGCGCCGTTGGGTCCACGGGTACGACGGCGGCCAACGTCCTCGCCCGGGAAGCGGACCTGGTGATCGGGATCGGTACCCGGTACGAGGATTTCACCACGGCCTCGCATACGGCTTTCCAACACCCCGGCGTGCAGTTCATCAATATCAACGTGGCACCCATTGACGCGTACAAGCTCGGCACGAGCCTGCCGCTCGTCGCCGATGCCCGCAAGGCACTGCTCCGGCTGGCCAGCGCGCTGGAGGGCTACCGCGTCCCGGACGGCATACCTGCGCTGGTTGCGGCGGAAAAGGACCGCTGGAACCGGACCGTGGACCTGGCCTTCGACACCCGTTCCGTTCCGCTGCCAAGCCAGAACGAAATCATCGGCGCCGTGAACCGCGCCATGGCGCCGCGCGACGTCGTCGTCTGCGCTGCGGGTTCGCTGCCCGGGGACCTGCACAAGATGTGGCGGGTGCGGGACCCCTTCGGATACCACGTGGAGTACGCGTACTCCACCATGGGCTACGAAATCCCCGGCGGACTGGGCGTGAAGCGGGCGGCCGTCGACGAGGCGGCCCGCGCCCCCGAAGGCACGGCCGAGGCGCAGCCCCGCGACGTCGTCGTTATGGTCGGCGACGGCTCCTATCTGATGATGCACACCGAATTGGTGACGGCCGTTGCGGAGGGAATCAAGCTCATCACCGTGCTGATCCAGAACCACGGCTTTGCCTCCATCGGGGCGCTTTCGGAAAGCCTGGGCTCACAGCGGTTCGGCACGCGGTACCGGACCCTGGACCGCAAGCACCACACGTTCGACGACGGCGCGAAGCTGCCCGTGGACCTGGCCCTAAACGCCGAGTCCCTGGGCGTGCGCGTGCTGCGAATAGAGCCGGGTCCGAACGCCGTCGCGGATCTGGAAGCTGCAGTGGCCAAGGCGAAGGCCGAACCGGAGGGCAGCGGACCGGTCCTGATCCATATCGAATCCGACCCGCTCATCGACGCACCCGATTCCGAATCCTGGTGGGACGTACCGGTGTCCGGTACCTCCGAGCTGGACTCCACACAGCAGGCCTACGGCACCTACAGCTCCTCCAAGGCACGGCAGAAGCCGCTGATCGGTTAGCGGGCTCCTTCCCGGGCTGCACCCCAGAAACGGAGAGTTCCATGAGCACCACCATCACGCACTTCATCAACGGCACCGAAACCGCCGGACACGGGGACCGGCACCAGCCGGTCTACAACCCGGCCACCGGCGAGGTCACCGGTGAGCTGCGGCTGGCGGACCGGACGGACATTGACGCCGTCGTCGCCGCCGCGAAGGCCGCCTCCGCCGGCTGGGCCGAGACCTCGCTGACCAAACGTACTGCCGTACTGTTCCGCTTCCGCGAGCTGCTCGCCGCCAACGTGCAGGAACTTGCCCGGGTGGTGACCCGAGAGCACGGCAAAGTGGTCTCTGATGCCGCCGGCGAAATCGGCCGCGGGCTGGAAGTGGTCGAGTATGCCTGCGGCGCCCCGCAGTCGCTCAAGGGCGACTACTCGGACGCGGTCTCCACCGGCATCGACGTGTTTTCGTTCCGCCAGCCGCTGGGAGTGGTTGCCGGCATCACGCCGTTCAACTTCCCGGTGATGGTGCCGTTGTGGATGGCGCCGGTGGCGATCGTCACCGGGAACGCGTTCATCCTCAAACCCTCCGAACGCGATCCCTCCGCCAGCCTGTTCCTGGCCCGCCTCTGGAAGGACGCGGGGCTGCCCGACGGCGTCTTCAACGTGCTGCAGGGGGACAAGGAAGCGGTGGACGGGCTGCTCACCCATCCCGACGTCGACGGCGTGTCCTTTGTCGGGTCGACGCCGATTGCACGCCACGTGCATGAGACGGCCACCCGGCACGGCAAGCGGGTGCAGGCCCTGGGCGGCGCCAAGAACCACGCGGTGGTGATGCCGGATGCGGACCTGGACCTCGCCGCCGAGCACCTAACCGCCGCCGCTTTCGGTTCCGCCGGACAGCGCTGCATGGCCATCTCGGTGGCCGTGGCCGTAGGCAGCGCCGCGGAGAACCTCGTGGCCCGGCTGAAGGAACGCGCCGAGGCGGTCAAAGTAGCCAACGGCATGGAACCCGACGCCGATATGGGCCCCGTGATCACGCCGCACGCCAAGTCGCGGCTGCAGAAAATCGTGGGCGAAGCGCAGGAGGACGGTGCCGCCCTGATTGTGGACGGCCGCGAGCTGGTGGTGCAGGGCCATGAGGACGGGTTCTTTGTCGGCCCCACGGTCCTCGACCATGTCCGCCGGGAAATGACTGCCTACCGGGAGGAAATCTTCGGCCCGGTCCTGGCCGTGGTGCGGGTCGAGAACATCTCGGAGGCGCTGGAGGTCATCAATTCCAACCCGTACGGCAACGGCACCGCCATCTTCACTGCCTCCGGTGCCTATGCCCGCGCGTTCACCCGGGGCGTGAAGGTGGGCATGGTGGGCATCAACGTTCCGCTGCCGGTGCCGGTGGCCTGGCATTCCTTCGGCGGCTGGAACGATTCACTTTTCGGCGACCACCACATCTACGGTCCCGACGGCGTGCACTTCTACACCCGCGGCAAGGTGGTCACCCAGCGCTGGCCCG
This sequence comes from Arthrobacter sp. zg-Y895, assembly GCF_020731025.1. Classification (NCBI taxonomy): domain Bacteria; kingdom Bacillati; phylum Actinomycetota; class Actinomycetes; order Micrococcales; family Micrococcaceae; genus Arthrobacter; species Arthrobacter sp. zg-Y895. Next base: position 541,691 of record NZ_JAJFZY010000004.1, on the reverse strand, counting down.
AACCGGCCGAGTTGTCCGGTGCCTCGTTTGCCTTCCCCTCCAACTAACGCGGAACCCCGTTGAAAGGAATCAGGCATGGCCTCCAACCCCCTGACCATAGGCACGGCCCCGGATTCCTGGGGCGTCTGGTTCGCCGACGATCCGAAGCAGACCCCCTGGCAGCGCTTCCTCGTCGAGGTGGCGGAAGCCGGTTACACGTGGATTGAGCTTGGACCGTACGGCTACCTGCCCACCGATCCGCTCAAACTTGCCGATGAACTGGGTCAGCGGGGGCTGAACGTGTCCGCCGGAACGGTTTTTACCGCCTTCCACCGGGGGTCCGACCAGTGGGAAGCCGCCTGGGAACCGGCACGGAAGGTCGCCGAACTCACCGCGGCCATGGGCGGCGGCCACCTGGTGGTCATCCCGGCCATGTGGCGCGACGACGTCACGGGTGCACCCCTCGAAGCGGCGGAGCTATCGCCGAGCCAGTGGAACGACCTGCTGGAGGGGCACAACCGGCTGGGCAGGGAACTGGCCGAGGAATTCGGCCTGCAGCAGCAGTTCCATCCGCACGCCGATTCCCATGTCTGTGCCCAGCCGGACATTGAACGTTTCCTCCAGGGCACCGACCCCGCGCTGGTGAGCCTGTGCCTGGACACCGGGCACGCCCAATACGGGGGAGCGGACAGCGTGGAACTGATCGCCGCGTACCCCGAGCGCATCGGCTACCTGCATCTGAAACAGATCGATCCGGCCGTCCTGGAAACGGTGCGGCAGCAGGACCTTACCTGGGCGGCGGCGAACCTGGCCGGGGTGATGACCGAACCCCCGCACGGACTCCCGGACCTGTCCGCGGTGATCCGGGCCGCCGAAGCACTGGAGAAGCCGTTGTTCGGAATCGTCGAACAGGACATGTACCCCGTCGCCGATTTGAATGTACCGATGCCCGTGGCCCGGCGCACCCGCAGCTACCTGCTCTCGTGCGGCTCCCCCACGCGGATTCAGTGAGGAGAAATCATGAGCGAGAATCTCCGCGTTGCCGTCATCGGCGCCGGGCGCATGGGGATGGACCACATCCTGCGGCTGCACCACCGGACGGCCCGGGCCGAGGTAGCTGCCGTCGTCGACATTGACCCGACCCGCGCCCGGGCGGCCATCGCCGGCATCCCCGGTGCCTCCGCCGTCACCGATGCCGGCGAAGCCTTGGGCAGCGCCGACGTCGATGCCGTGCTGATTGCCACGCCCGGTTTCCTGCACGAGGACATCCTGCACCAGGCACTGGCCCGGGACATCCCGATCCTGTGCGAGAAACCGTTGACTCCGGACCCGGCATCCGCCTGGAAGGTGGTCCAGGCCGAGGAGAAGCTTGGTCGGCGCCGGATCCAGGTGGGCTTTATGCGGCGGTACGACGCCGAATACGCAGCCTTGGCCGGGATAGTCCGCAGCAGGGAGCTGGGCGACCTGCTGATGCTCCACCACCAGCACCGCAATGCCGCCACCCCTGCCGGATTCACCAACGAAATGCTGATCAACGATTCAGTGGTGCACGAGTTCGACGCGGTGCGTTTCTTCACCGGCGAAGAGATCACCGCCGTCCAGGTCCGGATCGGCAAATCGACCGGCAACTCGCCGGTGGGCCAGCGCGATCCGCAGCAGGTACTGATGGAAACCGAATCCGGGGTGCTGGCCGACGTCGAAATCTACGTCAACGCTCGGTTCGGTTACCAGGTTTCCGCCCAGGCGGCCTTCGAAGACGGCATCGTGAGCATCGGCGCGGACACCGGACCGCTGGTACGGACGGACGGCCGGTGGGGCGGACGGGTGGCCCCGGGCTTCGAGCAGCGCTTCAGCGCCGCCTACGACGCCGAGGTGCAGGCATGGGTGGACGCGTCGCTGGCAGGTACCGCCGAAGGGCCCAGCGCCTGGGACGGCTACGCGACCGCCGCCTGCTGCGCCGCCGGCGTCGAGGCGCAGCGGACCGGGCAACGGGTGCCCGTGGCCTTGAACGGGAAACCCGCCTTGTACTTGTCCTGAACATTTGTCTTGAACCGCCAGCATCCCCGGAAGGAGGGCCACCCCATGAAGATGGCACTGGATCCCACCCCGTTCCACCGCACCCATTCCCTGCTGCAGTTCCCGCAGCTGGCGGCCGAACTGGGTTACCCGTACCTGCAGCTGACCCCGCACCCGGACTTCCTGCCCTTCTTCACCCATCCCAAGGCGGATGACGCCCTCACCGCAGCGCTGAAGAAGGCCTGCGCCGAGGCGGAGGTCGGCATCGCGTCAATCCTGCCGGTGCTCCGCTGGTCCTCCCCGGATGAGAATCTCCGGCAGGCAGCCGTCCGTTACTGGCGGCGGGCCGTGCAGCTGGCCGTGGACCTGGGGGTCAGCCAAATGAACACGGAGTTCGGCGGCCGGCCGGAACACCCGGAGGAATCCGAAGCGGCGTTTTACCAGTCCATGGAGGAACTGGTGCCGCTCTTTGAACGCGAGGGCATCCAGGTGGCGATTGATCCGCACCCGGATGACTTTGTGGAGGAAGGCCTTGCCGCCTGGCGGGTCATCCGCGGGGCGAACTCGCCGAACCTCGGCTTTGTTTACGTGGCCGCGCATGCCTTCCATCTGGCGGACAGCCCGGACCGGATCCTGCAGGAAGTAGGGGAGCGGCTGCAGGTGGTGCACGTGGCGGACACCATGGACCACCGTGCCTCCAACGGGCTGCGTTACATCACCAACCCGCCCGGAAATCCGGTGCGCGTCCACCAGCACCTGAAGATCGGCGACGGCGACGTCGACTGGCAGCAGCTCTTCGAGGCGCTGGCACAAAACGGCTTCCTGGACCGGACCGAAACGGTCATGGTCTCCAGCGTTTTCGCCGAGAACGAGAACGCTGCCGAGGTAGCCCGCTACCAACTCGCAACCATGACGGACCTGGTCAACGGAATCCGGTAAAACCTAACGGACCGACGGAGGCATCATGAGCTCGACCATCAATCCCGGTAAGGAACTCCAACCCAACAAGGCGCTGAAGCGCATTGCAGCCGTGAGCACTCTCGGCGGGCTGCTCTTCGGCTACGACACGGGTGTCATCAACGGCGCCCTGCCCTTTATGGAGGAAGACCTCGGCCTGACTCCGCTGACCACCGGACTGGTGACCAGCTCCCTGCTCATCGGCGCCGCCTTCGGTGCCCTGGCCGGTGGACGGCTTGCGGACCGCTACGGCCGGCGGCGCCTGATCATGGGACTTGCCGCCGTGTTCCTCCTGGGCACCATCGGTGTCTCCCTGGCGCCGAACGTTGTGGTCACCGTCGGGTTCCGCTTTGTCCTGGGCCTAGCCGTAGGCGGCGCGTCTGCCATGGTGCCCGTGTTCCTGGCCGAAATGTCACCGGCCCACCTGCGCGGCCAGATGGTGACCCGCAACGAGCTGATGATCGTCTCCGGGCAGCTGCTCGCCTTCGTGACCAACGCCGTGCTGGGCAACGTGTGGGCGGACCAGGTCAGCATCTGGCGGTGGATGCTGGTGGTCGCAACGCTGCCGGCCATCGGCCTCTGGCTGGGGATGCTCCGCGTTCCGGAAAGCCCGCGGTGGCTGGCCGCCAGCGGCAGCTACGCCGAAGCCTTCGAAGTGCTCAAGAAAATCCGGACCGCCGCCGTCGCGCGTCAGGAAATCGACGACGTCCGGGCACTGGCCCGGGAGGACTACGAGGCCAAGAAGGGATCCTTCAGCGACCTGCGCGTCCCCTGGATGCGGCGGATCTTCCTGATCGGGGTGGGGGTGGCCATCTGCCAGCAGATCACCGGCGTGAACTCGATCATGTACTACGGCACCGAGATCCTGAAGGAGTCCGGCTTCGGCACCCAGGCCGCCCTGACCGCGAACATCGCCAACGGCGTGATTTCCGTGCTCGCCACCTTCGTGGGGATCTGGCTGCTGGGCCGGGTGGGCCGGCGGCCTATGCTGATGATCGGACAGATGGGCACCATTGCGGCGCTGACCCTGATCGGTCTCTTCTCCCTGGTGCTCCCGGAGGGGACCGGCCGCGGGTTCGTGATCCTGGCGCTCACGGTCTCCTTCCTCGCGTTCCAGCAGGGGGCCATTTCCCCGGTGACCTGGCTGATGCTCTCCGAAATCTTCCCGCTGAAGATCCGCGGACTGGGCATGGGCAGCACCGCGTTCATTCTCTGGATGGTGAACTTTGCGGTGGGCTTCAGCTTCCCCGTGCTGACCGCCGGCATCGGCATCTCCAACACGTTCTTCCTCTTTGCCGGCCTCGGCGTCTTCGCGGTCCTGTTCGTTCGGGCCTACCTGCCCGAAACCCGCGGCAAGAGCCTGGAGGAACTCGAACGGCAGTTCCACACCCGTGACGCCGCCGCCCTGCGGCTTCCCGGCCCGGCAGTCTCGGCGCCCGCGGTGTAGGCGGACCGGCGGTCGCAGCGTCCCAGGCGGCGCAGCGCCTCAGGAGCCGAAGGGCAGGCGGGGATCCACCGCCTGCCCTTCCCAGCTGCCGCGGATCCAGCCGTGCTGCGGGTCGTCGCTGATCAGCCAGCTGCGTACCGGTCCCGGACCGGCCATGACGTTGAGGTAGTACAGGTCATAGCCGGGTGCTGCCATGGCCGGGCCGTGCCAGCCATAGGGAACCAGGACGACGTCGCCGGTCCGCACCTCGGCCGTAACGTCGATGGGCCGGTCATCCGAGGCGTAGACGCGGGCGTATCCCACAGGGTCTGCCGCCTGGCCCGCCGGTGTCTGCGGCGAGATCCGGGTTTCGAAGTAGTAGATCTCCTCCAGCTGTGTTTCGCCGTCCTTTTCCTCGTCATGCTTATGCGGCGGATAGGAGGACCAGTTGCCGGCCGGGGTCAGCACCTCGCAGACAATGAAGCGGTCCGCTTCCAGGGCGGCCGGGGTGCCGAAGTTGTGGACCTGCCGCGAGCAGTTCCCGGCTCCGCGCAGTTCCACCGGGGTTTCCTCGCTCTTCACGACCCGCAGCGGGTAGGAGGTGGACGCCGGTGCCAGGGCCACGGCCACCCGGCCGCCGTCCCGCGACCAAACGGTCAGTGCCGTATCCGTGCCGGAGTACAGGACGTCTGCGGGACCGTCGAAGACCGAGGTCCGCCCCCGCAGTGCGTAGTCCGTGCCGTCGGCGGTCACGGTGAAGGACCCGGACAGGGGAATGACCAGCCGCTCCTCGGATTCGGCGGGAAGGGACACCTGCGAATCCGGTCCGAGCTCGGCTACCTTGAGTCCGGTGTGCGCCCAGCCGGTGACAGGGAGACTGTCCGATGCGCCGAGGGAGACCTGCCAGGGTTCCCGTGCGGCAGAACCGGACGGATACACCCACTGCTGCGGTTCCTGCATGTCGAGCCCCTGTCGGAGAAGGGAATACCCTGCCTTGGTGTGCCGATGCTAGCGCTGCACCAGCGTCATTTCGAACGTGTAAGAGTCGGCCCGGTACACGTGGTGGCCGGTTTCGACGCTGCGCCCGGCGTCGTCGACGGCGGTGCGCTCCATGGTGACGAGCGCGGCACCCGGCCGGGTTTCCAACAGCTCCGACTGCCGGCCGCTCGCGACGGTGGCACCGATGCGCTGGGTGGCCAGCCGGAAGTTCACGCCGGCGTCCCGGAGGATCTGGTACAGGCCGCGGCTGCGCAGCCCCTCTTCGGTGATCTCCGCGATGTCATCCCGCACCCAGTTTTCCATCACGGCCAGGGGCTTGCCGTCCACGCTGCGCAGCCGGGTGAAGTGGTAGGTGTTCACCCCGTCGGGCAGGTCCAGCGCCTTGGCGACGCCGGCGTCCGCCGGGCCGTGCCGGAAGTCGAGCACCTTCGTGGCCGGTTTTTGCCCGGTACGCTCCAGATCATCAAAGAGGCTGGACAGTTCGAGCGGCCGCCGCACCTGGCTGGACACCACCTGGGTGCCGACGCCGCGTTTGCGGACCAGCAGGCCGTTGCGGACCAGTTCGTCCATGGCCTTGCGCATGGTGGGGCGGGAGAGCTTCAGCCTGCCGGCGAGTTCAATCTCGTTGTCCAGCCGGGAGCCGAACTCCAGTTCTCCGCTGTGGATGGCAGCCTCGATTCCCTGGACCACCTGGTGGTAGAGGGGCACCGGCGAGGACCGGTCAATCGGGATGTTCAGTTCCGTTCCCACGGGCCGCTCCTTAATCCGTCGGGTGCCGGATCCACGGGTGACTCTTTGATGCGATGACAGGACAAAGTTGACTGCGAGCATAGCAGGAACCCGGTGTCCGGCAGCAGAGGTTCCGAAGCGCTCCGTACGCACGGCTCCGTAATCCGCGAAGGGGCCAGCAATATGTCCTGACAATCTATTGACTCCGGAACCCTGCGGACTATTCTGGGGCTCCAAGTACCGAACCGAGCGGGTGCACCCTTGGGTGCAGGCGCGGGTTATCGGGGAGGAACGGACCACGAAGACAAAGGAGACTGTCGTGTCAGAAAAACGTTCCTGGCGGCGCTTCGCCGCGGCGGCGGCACTGGCATCCGCGTTGACGGTGGCCGCGTGTTCGAGCGAGGGAGGGCGGACGCCCGAACCCGAGAGCCAGGACGGCGGAGCCGTCGCGGACACAGAACAGATCAAGGTTGCCCTGATTACCCACGCCGCTCCCGGCGACACCTTCTGGGACATTGTCCGCAAGGGTGCGGAGGAAGCCGCAGGGAAGGACAACGTGGAGCTTCAGTACCTTTCGGACCCCGAGGGCGGCCGCCAGGCGCAGCTGGTGGAGCAGGCCGTGGAGCAGGGCGTGGACGGAATAGCCGTCACCCTGGCCAAACCGGACGCCCTGGCAGGTGCGCTGGAGGACGCCCGCGCGGCGGGCATTCCGGTGGTGACCCTCAACGCCGGCGAGGACCGCTCCGCGGAGCTCGGCGCCTTCACCCATTTCGGTTCCAATGAGCAGCTAGCCGGCCAGGCGGTAGGGGAACGGCTCGCCTCGGACGGCTACACCCATCCCGTCTGCGTCATCCAGGAGCAGGGGCACGTAGGCCTGGAGAACCGGTGCGCCGGTGTCAAGGCCGTGGTCCCCGGCACCGAGGTCCTCTACGTGCAGGGCACCGACATGACGCAGGTGGAGTCCACCGTCACGGCGAAGCTGCAGGCCACCGACGACGTCGACGTCATTGTCGGTTTGGGCGCGCCCTACACCCTGACCATCCTGAAGTCGGTGGCCGGTTCCGGCAGCGACGCCAAGGTTGCGTCCTTCGACCTGAACGCCGAAATGGCACAGAAGATTGCGGACGGAGAGGTGATCTTCACCGTTGACCAGCAGCCATGGATGCAGGGCTACGGCGCCGTGGACGCCCTGTGGCAGTACCACCGCGGCGGGTTCCAGCTGGGCGGCGGGCAGCCGGTCCTCACCGGCCCCACCATCATTGACTCCACCAACGCCTCAGAGGTGCTGGCCTTCGCCGAAGACGGCATCCGCTAGCGGAGCCGGCGGAACGGAAAAGGAAGGCCGAGATGGCAACTACAGCTACCGTGACGGCTCCGGCGGCGGATGAACGGATCGCCGGCAAAGGCCCGCTGGCCAAACTGCTGGGCCGGCCGGAGATCGGCGCACTGGTGGGGGCAGTGGCGCTCTTCGTGTTCTTTTCCCTGGTGGCACCGGTGTTCCTGCAGCCGGGATCCATCGCCACCGTCCTGTACGGGGCCTCCACCATCGGGATTATGGCCGTGGGTGTTTCCCTGCTCATGATCGGCGGGGAGTTTGACCTTTCGGCGGGCGTGGCCGTGATCAGCTCGGCGCTGATGGCCTCGCTCTTCAGCTGGTATTTCGCCACCAACGTCTGGGTGGGCGTGGGACTGGCACTGCTGTTGTCCCTGGGTGTGGGTTTCGTCAACGGCTGGATCCTGGTGAAGACCCGGCTGCCGTCCTTCATCGTCACCCTCGCCACCTTCCTGATGCTCACCGGGCTGAACCTCGGACTCACCCGCGCCATCGGCGGCAGCGTATCAACACCGTCCATCTCCACGATGGACGGCTTCGAATCCGGGCGGGCGGTCTTTGCCTCCTCGCTGACCATCGGCGACGTGGAAGTCCGGGTGACCGTCTTCATCTGGATTGCACTGGTGGCACTGGCCTCCTGGATCCTGCTGCGGACCCGGATCGGCAACTGGATCTTCGCCTCCGGCGGTGACGCGTACGCTGCCCGGGCCGTGGGGGTGCCGGTGGTGAAAACCAAGATCGGCCTGTTTATGGGCGTGGGATTCTGTGCCTGGGTGCTGGGCATGCACAACCTCTTCGCCTTTTCCACGGTCCAGTCCGGTGAAGGCATCGGCAACGAATTCCTCTACATCATTGCCGCAGTGATCGGCGGCTGCCTGCTGACGGGCGGGTACGGTTCCGCGGTCGGCGGGGCCATCGGCGCGTTCATCTTCGGCATGGCCAACAAGGGCATTGTCTACGCCGAGTGGAACCCCGACTGGTTCAAGTTCTTCCTGGGCCTGATGCTCCTGCTGGCAACGGTTGTGAACCTGATGGTCAAACGCCGGGCAGAGCAGCAGTAGCGAGAAGACGGAGGGAACCATGGACAGCACCGGAGTTGAACACGATGCCCCCGCGGGCAGCGCCGGGACCACCGCACCGGCACACCTGCTCTCCCTGGAGCATGTGGGCAAGCACTACGGGAACATCATTGCCCTTCGCGATGTCACCATGGCGGTCGACGCCGGACGCGTCACCTGCGTGCTGGGCGACAACGGCGCCGGCAAGTCCACCCTGATCAAAATCGTGGCCGGACTCCACCAGCACGATGAAGGCATCCTGACCATCTCCGGGGAGGAACGGCGGCTCTCCTCCCCGCGGGAGGCCCTGGACGCCGGCATCGCCGCCGTCTACCAGGACCTGGCAGTCGTGTCCCTGATGCCGATCTGGCGGAACTTCTTCCTGGGCTCGGAGCTGACCACCGGCGCCGGACCGTTCCGCCGGCTCGACGTTGCGCGGATGAAAAAGATCACCAAGCAGGAGCTTTCGGAGATGGGCATCGACCTCCGCGACGTGGAGCAGCCCATCGGACAGCTGTCCGGCGGCGAACGGCAATGCGTGGCCATTGCCCGGGCGGTGTACTTCGGCGCCAAGGTGCTGATCCTCGACGAGCCGACGGCGGCACTCGGGGTGAAGCAGTCCGGGGTTGTGCTGCGGTACATCCTGCAGGCACGGGACCGCGGACTGGGGGTCATCTTCATTACCCACAATCCGCACCATGCGTATCCCGTGGGAGACCGGTTCCTGCTCCTCAAGCGGGGCCGGTCCACCGGCTACTACAACAAGCAGGACATCACCCTGGACCAGCTGACCACCCAGATGGCCGGCGGCGAGGAACTGGTGGAACTGGCCCAGGAGCTGGAGGCACTTGGCGGCCACGGCGACGTCGTCGCCGAGGTGGAGGCCGAAGTCGGCGGCACGGAACCGGGCCGGGGCTAGCGGCACGGCGGTGAAGACCCGGCAGGAACCCGACGCGATCCGCCTGGGGCTGGCCGGCGTCGGACGGATCGGGACCCTGCATGCGCGGAACCTCTCCGAGCTGGGCACAGGGGAGGGAACCCTTCCGCCGGTGCAGCTGGTCATCGCCGACGCCGCCGCGGAGCGGGCGCATACCGTGGCCCAGCGCCTCGGTGCCGCATCCGTTCCCTCGGCGGAAGCACTTCTTGATGAAGGGATTGACGGGCTGGTGATTGCCGCGGGCACGCTCGCCCATCCGGACCTCGTGCGCATGGGGGTGGACGCAGGGGTGCCGGTCTTCTGCGAAAAGCCCCTTGCCGGGGACACCGCGGCGTCCCTGCCGGTGCTGGAGTATGTCCAGGCCCGCGGCGGCGTCGTCCAGATGGGCCATCAGCGGCGCTTCGATGCCGGCTACCTGGCGGCGAAACGGCTGCTGCAGGACGGCGCGCTCGGCTGGGTCCACTCCTTCCGGGCCGTGACCTCGGACATGGAGCCGCCGCCCGTCGGGTTCCTGGCGTCCTCCGGCGGCTTGTTCCGTGACTGTTCCGTGCATGATTTCGACATCCTCCGCTGGCTGACGGGCCGCGAGATTGTCCGGGTGTATGCCGTGGGGTCCAACAAGGGGGATCCGGAGATCGGCCGCGTGGGTGACATCGACACCGGGCTGGCCCTCGTCACGCTCGACGACGGGACGGTAGGGACCGTGTCCGCTGCGCGCTACAACGGGGCGGGACATGACGTGCGGCTGGAGATTGCCGGCTCCCGCTCCACGCTGCTGGTGGGCCTGGACGACACGATGGCGGTCCGCTCCGCGGAACCGGGCGTCGATTTCCCCTCCGGCAGGCCGCCGCATTCCTTCGCCGAGCGTTTCGAAGCGGCCTACCGGGCGGAGATGGCCGCTTTCGTGGAACTGGTCCTCGGCCGCCGGGACAACCCCTGCACGCCTGTTGAGTCCGTGGCGGCCTCCCGGGTGGCCGATGCCGCGCAGGAGTCGCTGCTGACCGGCCTGCCGGTGAACCTCGGCTAGGCTGAGGCACCAGCTTTCCGACCGAGGGGACCCCGCGTTGTTGAACCGATTCCAGGTTGTGCCGGCCAGCTATCTCATCTTCCAGCGCCGGGACCGGGTGCTGCTGCAGCTCCGGCAGGGCACCGGGTACATGGACGGCTACTGGGCCACGGCCGCAGCCGGACATGTGGAGGCGGGGGAGTCAGTCGTGCAGGCCGCCGTGCGGGAGGCGCGGGAGGAACTCGGCATAGCGGTGGCGCCCGACGACGTCGTGCCGCTGACGTCCATGCACCGCACGCAGGAGGACACCGGGACAGCCGTGGACGAGCGGGTGGACTTCTTCTTCCGCTGCGCCGCCTGGTCGGGGGAGCCGCGCATCATGGAGCCCGGCAAGGCGGCCCGGCTGGAGTGGTTTTCCCTGGATGACCTGCCCGCCGACGTCGTCCCGCATGAGAGGTTTGTCTTCAAACGTTTGCGCAGCGGCCTGCCGCCCATTGTCACGTTCGGGTTTGGAACGCCTGAGCCTCCGAGGGGAGACGTACATGATTACCAGTGCAGGGATCCTGCTGTACCGGCGCGGGGCTGAAGGCCTGGAGGTATGGATAGGCCATATGGGCGGTCCGTTCTGGGCGCGGAAGGACGAGCATGCCTGGTCTCTTCCCAAGGGGGAGTACCAGCCCGAGGAGGAACCGCGGGCCGCAGCACTGCGGGAGTTCGCCGAGGAGATGGGAACTCAGGCGCCGGCGGCCAAGTATCTGCTGCTGGGCACTTTCCGCCAGTCGGCACAAAAGACCGTGACGGTCTTCGCCGCGGAGGCGGACTTTGCTCCGGAACGGATCGAGAGCAACACATTCGAACTGGAATGGCCGCGGGGATCGGGCACCGTCCGCGAGTACCCGGAGATCGACCGGGCCGGCTGGTTTCCGGTGTCCGTTGCGCGTACCAAGCTGGTCAAGGGGCAGGTCCAGGTGCTGGACGCACTGGTGCGGATGCTGGGGGAATAAGCCGGGTCGGGGCGGAGGGGATGGCCGGTGTAGAGAAGCACACAGCGTCCCACGATCCGTGACTGATGAGCCGTGTGTGGCCCCATCAGGCACAGCAGCACCAAACGGTGGGACGCCGTGCGCGGAAGGACTACCCCTGCAGGCCCCGGGCGTAGGCGACCAGCGCGTCGCGGACATACTGCGCACCCGAGTTGAACTCACGGGTGTAGTTGGCTCCGAAGCGGTCATCGGCCACATACATTTCAGCGATGCCGATCAGCATCTGCGGATCGGGCTCCTTCCGGGTACCGGCAGCGATCCATTCCGCATGCCTCCGCGCGAGTTCCTGCGCTTCGGCGCTCGCAGGCGCCGACCCCCGGCGCTGAACCTCGTCCCAGGCGTCCTGCAGTGCTGCATGTTCAGCGGAGAAGCCGCGCTTGCCGGCGTCGTCCAGGGAACGCCACCAGCGGTCGGATTCGGCGTAGGCCTCCGTGCCCCAGCGTTCTTCCACCTCCTCGCGGTATGTGGTGTGGTCAAAGCCTTCAAACATTTTCTCTGCCATGATTTCCTCATCTCCTTTCAGTGCCTCCAGCGTCGAGCGCACTGCACGTATCTGTGTCTGCAGCCGGGCCTGCTCATCCTGGAGATACACCAGATGCTCGGCCAAGGCAGCGGCATCATCCTGCTGGCCTTCCAACACCTGTCCGATCTGCGGCAGGCCCATTCCGAGCTGGCGCAGCAGCAGTATCCGCTGCAGCCGGACCAGGGCTGCCCGGTCGTAATACCGGTAGCCGTTGGCGCCGACCCGTGAGGGGGCCAGCAGGCCGATGCTGTCGTAATGGCGCAGGGTCCGGGAGGTTGTTCCGGCCAGTTTCGCCACGTCCGCAATGGACCAGTCCACGTGTGCTCCTTCTCGACACCACCAACCCTAGAAGTTGACGCTGCGGCAAGGTCAAGGGGCCAGCGGTTAGGCAGGCGACGGGCGCGCGCGTAGATGGGCCCGCTCACCCTGGGGTCCGAAAAGGGCTATGAACTCCACCGCGTCTGCCGTGGCGCTGGCCATCCAATGCGGCAGCCGGGTACTGAACTCAGCGGCTTCACCGGGATGCAGGATCAATTCCTCGTCGCCGAGCACGAGCCGCAGCTGTCCGCTGAGGATGTAGATCCACTCGTATCCCTCGTGGGTTCGCGGATCCGGAACTGCGGGGTGGTCGGTCGCCGGGAGGATGTACTTGTAGGCACCTATGCCGGTGGCCTTTTGGGTGAGGGGAATGATGAGCGCCCCGTGCCGCCGGATGGGACGCATATGCACGCGGGGATCTCCCATGGGGGGAGCGGCGACGAGTTCATCGAGGGTGACCCCGTAGGCGCGGGCCAGGGGCATCAGCAGCTCCAGCGTAGGCCGCCGTTGGCCGGACTCCAGGCGCGACAACGTGCTCACCGATATGCCGGTGGTCTCGGACAGGCTGGCGAGCGTGGTGCGGCGCTGCGTCCGGAGGGAACGCAGGCGGTCTCCGATGCCGGACAGGGATTCTTCGGTCACGCAAGCAAACCTACGCCATGGCGCCGGCTGCCTTGTATATCGGGATCCGGTAGGCCCAGGATTTGCCAGACCGGCAAGAATAATTGCTCGCGTTGAGCAACCGCCGCAGACTGGCTGAACAGCACCGGACGATGTGCCCGGCTGAATAGAAGGAGCAGGCATGGCAATCTATGACGTAGTGGTGGTGGGCGGTTCGGCCGCCGGTTTGAGCGGAGCCCTGGCATTGGCGCGTGCCCGCCGGACCGTGGCCGTGGTGGACGACGGAGATCCGCGCAACGCCCCGGCGGCCCACGTGCACAATTACCTGGGCAGGGAAGGTGCCTCGCCGGCGGAGCTGTACGCCGTTGGCCGGGACGAGGTCACCGGCTACGGGGCCGTGGTGCTGAACGGATCCGTGAGTACGGTGACCCGAGGCGATGACGGCCGCTTCCGGGTGAGCCTGGCAGACGGGGGATCACTCGTGGCGCGCCGGGTGCTGGCGGCCTCCGGAGCACGTGATGTCCTGCCGGAGATTCCGGGGCTGGCGGCGCACTGGGGAAAAGACGTGCTGCATTGCCCGTACTGCCACGGCTGGGAGGTCCAGGACCAGCAGATCGGGATCATCGCGAAGAACCTTGAAGGTGCGGTTCATCAGGCGCTGATGTGGCGGCAGTGGAGTGAGGACGTTGTGTTGTTCCTGCACACAGCGGGAGAGCCGGACAGCGGACAGGCCGAACAACTGGCCGCCCGCGGTATCCGGACGGTGCCGGGTGAAGTGACCGGAGTGGAGGGAGAGCCCCGGCTCACCGGAGTGCGCCTGGTGACGGGCGAAGTGGTGCAGCGGCAAGCCGTTGTTGTCTTTGCCCCGCTCCAGGCACGGGCCGGTTACCTGGCGGACCTCGGAATCGAACCGGTGGAGCAGGTGATGGGGAACCTTTCCGTCGGAACGGCAGTGCCGGTCGACGCAACCGGGGCCACGAGTGTCCCGGGCGTATATGCCGCCGGCAACGTAGTGGTTCCCATGATGCAGGTCATCGGAGCGGCAGCTGCGGGCCTGGGAGCGGGAGCTGCGATCAACGCGGACCTGATTGCCGAGGAAACGGAACGCGCTGTGGCGGATTCCCTGTCCCGCAGGGCTGTACGGCAGCCCTAGAGGAGGAAGAAGGACGCACTGCTATATCCGCAGCCCTGCTCGGCGGCTACCCTCAAACGGTAGGACGAATCCCGACTCAGGCTCAGCTGGGAGGTGTGTCCATGTCGGCACATGCGATGGAATCCGATTCCCGGCCCCAGGGGCGCGGACACGGCAGGCACTCGTATTGGTCCCCCCGGTTCTGGCTCCTGCCTCTGCTGGTGCTTCTGCTGCTGGGCGGTGCCGGCACCGCCCTGTACATCGGCGGTCTCGGCAGTCCGGGGGACCACCTCAAGCACTTTCCGCTGGCCGTGGTGAACCAGGACAGGGGCGCGACGCCGCCCGGCGGCGGCAGCCGCGAGAACCTCGGGCAGAACATCACCGACCAGATGCAGCAGGGCTTCGCGCGAAACGACGAAATCGATCTGCGCGTCCTGTCCTGGGATGACGCCCAGGACCAGCTGCGCAAGGGGCAGATCCACGGCGCCGTCGTCATCCCCGAGTCCTTTTCGGCCGATGCCCTGGGGCTGGTGAGCGGTGCGCTGAGCGACGCGGACGTTACGCGGCCGTCCATCACCGTCTACTCGAACCCGTTGGCCGGGCCACTGGCGAGCAGCCTGGCGACCTCCGCCGTCGACCCGGCGCTCGAGCAGGCCAACACCGCCCTGGGGGAGCAGCTGACCTCCGCCGCGGAGGAAGCCCAGACCGAGGCCCGGGCCGAGCAACAGCGCGAGCTCGGGGAGCTGGGCCTGCCGGCACAGGTGCAGGAGCAGGTGGCACCAACCGTGGACGGCACCTCGACGGACCTGCTCCGGGCTCCGATTTCTGTCACCACCACCGCTTATGAAACCCCGCCGGAAGGTTCCGCCCTTGGCATGGGTGCGTTTTTCTACTCCGTGCTGCTGATGGTGGTGGGCGTCAGTGGTTCCGTGGCCATCCACTTCCTGGTCGATTCGCGGCTCGGGGTGGCGCCGGTCGAAATGGGGCCGCGGTTTGCCCTGGGGCCGAGGGTGCAGCCTGCCCGGTGGAAAACCTACCTGATCAAGTGGGGCATCATCGTCCTGGGTGCGCTGCCGACGGCTGGGCTGATGATGTGGGTGGCGTCCGCCGTCGGGATGCCGATTCCGCAGGGCGGCTGGTTCTTCCTCACGACCTGGCTGTCCATCGTCACGGTGTCGGCGGTCACCACGGCGCTGATCACTCTGTTCGGCAGCATCGGCATGGTGCTCTCGCTGATCTACGTGGTGTTTATGGGCCTGCCTGCCGCGACCGGAGTGGTGCCGCTGGAGGCCCTGCCGGGGTTCTTTGCTTTCATCGCCCGCGGCGAGCCGCTCTACCAGATGACCATGGCCAACCGGGCGGTGCTGTATTTCGATGCCGAAGGTGACGCGGGCCTGCAGAGCGGGATCATCGGCATGCTCATTCTCATCCTGATAGCAGTTGTGCTGGCCATGGTCTTCTCGGTCCTTTATGACCGCATGTTCGGCCGACGCCGGGCGGAGCTTGTCCCGGGGCCGGCCCAGGCTTGATTTCCTACTCTCCGAGGAGCGGGCATGGCAACGGGCGAGTACGACGTCGTGGTGGTCGGCGGCGCAGCGGCAGGCCTGAGCGGAGCGTTGATCCTGGCGCGTGCCCGCCGGTCCGTTGCGGTGGTTGACGCAGCAGATCCCCGCAATTCCCCGGCCGCCCACGTGCACAACCACCTGGGTCTAGAGGGTGCCCCGCCGTCGGAATTCACTGCCGCCGGCCGCGCCGAAATCGCCGGCTACGGAGCCGTTGTGCTGGACGGATCGGTCTCCACGGTTACCCGCAGCGACGGCGGCCGGTTCCTCGTCTCCTTGGCCGACGGGGAATCCCTGCTGGCCCGGCGGGTGCTGGCCGCTTCCGGAGCACGGGACATCCTGCCGGACATTCCGGGACTGGCGCAGTACTGGGGGAAGGATGTGCTGCACTGTCCGTACTGCCATGGATGGGAAGTCCGGGACCGGCAGATCGGGATTCTTGCCGGAGACCTTGAGACTGCTGTGCATCAGGCGCTGATGTGGCGGCAGTGGAGCGAGGACATTGGGCTGTTTCTGCACACAGCGGGAGAGCCGGACAGCGCGCAGGCCGAAGAGCTGGCCGCCCGCGGCATCCGGGTGGTTGCCGGCAAAGTCACCGCAGTGGAGGGAGACTCCCGGCTCACCGGACTACGCCTGGCCTCGGGCGAAGTGGTGCAGCGGCAGGCAGTGGTGATCGTTGCCCCGGTGCACGCCCGTGCCGGCTATCTGGCGGACCTGGGCATCGAACCGGTGGAACAGTTCGTGGGGGAGCGGCTCGCCGGAACAGCGGTGCCGGCGGCAGAACCCACCGGAGCCACAACCGTTCCCGGGGTTTATGCAGCCGGAAATATCGTGGTCCCGTCGATGCAGGTGACCGGAGCGGCAGCGGCAGGTCTGGCGGCGGGGGCAGCCGTCAACGCGGACCTGATTGCTGAAGAAACGGAACGTGCCGTCGCGGCTGCCAGGGCCGGCCGGTCCGGCGGGTAGACCTAGAGCAGATAGACCTAGAGCAGGTAGACCGGGGAGGGCTGCGGAAGGAAGTCGCCGGGGTGCGTCACCGGGGCGGACAGCATCCCGGCGCAGGAATCGATCAGGAAGTAGCCCACCCCGGTCCAGTTCGGTGTCTCGGCTCCGTCCTCGATGCGCGCCTCGTACTCCGCGCAGACCCCGATGGTCATGTTGCCCAGGATCCACGAACGGCCGTGCAGGACAGTGGGAGCGAGGTCCCCGACGGCGGCCTGGGTCCGGCGGATCAAGTCCTCGGTGACAGGGCTGGCCACGGCCGACCGCTGAAGCACGGACTCCATGGAGGGCACCGCACGCATCTGGTGCAGGAAACGCGCCCGCCAGCTCGGCACGGGCAGTGACGCCAAATGGTCCACCCACGGCAGGATCAGGCAGGCCAGCAAATCGTGGAGACCCGCGCCGTCGTCCAGTTGTTCCAGGAGCAGCGCACGCCGGCGGTGGGTGTCTTCGAGATGGCGGGTGATCAACGCCTCGAGCAGTTCATCGCGCCCCCCGAAGTGGTAGGCGACGGCGGAGTGGTTTGCGGTTCCCGCGTGCTCGGCGATCCGCCGGTTGGACACGGCGTCGATGCCGTGCCGGGCAAAAAGCTCCTCGGCAGCATCGAGCAGGGTTCCGCGTGCCTTGTCGCCGTGCTGTCCCATATATGTCCTCGTCCTGGCGTTGCTGCTGCTTCAATTACCCAATTTACGCCACATGGCGTAATTTTGACGAGTCGGTCCCACAGACCCCGCTTCGACTATCGCGTCGACGCGCACTTCGCACCATCACCCTTGAATTCAGCTACAGGAGCACGTCCTTGACCAGTATTTCCCCGACATCCCCAGGTTCTCCGCCGGATACGGATCCAGCAGGAGAAACCCCGGCGCCGTCGTCGGACGCCGAGGCCCTTGCCGCGGCCAAGCGGGCAAAGGCCGAGAAGATCGGCCGTTATGTCGCCATGTTCCTGATGCCTCTGCTGATGGTTTCCATGCTGGTGGGCGGCTACCTCGCCGCCATGCACGCGCCTACGCCGAACGACATGCCGATTGTGGTCACGGGTTCCGGCCCGCAGGCGGACCGCTTCGCAGACGCGCTGGAAGCCGCTGATCCCGACGCCGTCGACGTCCGAGTGGTGGGATCCGACGCCGAAGCGCGCCAGCTGGTCCTGGACCGTGAAGTCTCGGGCGCAGTGTCGCTGAATGAGGGCACCGCCTCGGTCTATACCGCAAGTGCTGCCGGCGCCTCGCAGTCCAGCACCGTCACGGCACTGCTGGCCCCGCAGGTCCTCGGACAGGGACTGGCCCTGCAGGCCGAGGACCTCGCCCCACTGCCGGACCATGACATGGCCGGGCTGGGTGCAATGTTCCTGACCACGGCCCTGATGCTGGCCGGTTACATGCCATTGAGCCTGGTCCTTTCCAACTCACCCGAGTTGCTTCGCTTCCGCCGCTTCGTTCCCCTGCTTGCCGGCTGGGCCGCACTGATTGCCGGACTCGTCTGGGCCGTGACGGGTCCGATGCTCGGCGTCGTCGAGGGACACTCCGTCGCCGTGCTGGGGATCTCCTGGCTGACGGTTTTCGCCGTCGGCAGCGTCCAGTTGTTCCTCACCCGGATCCTCGGCCCGATGGCCGTCCTTGCCGGCATGCTGTTCCTGATGGTGCTGGGCGTTCCCGCCTCCAACATGAGCATGTCCGTCCACACCATGCCGGGTCTCTACCCGTACCTCCACAGCTTCCTGCCCGCGGCCGCCACCGGTGAATCGCTGCGTTCGTTCCTGTACTTCGACGGCAACGGCGCCGGGCCCCACCTGCTGGTGCTCGTGATCGGGGCGGTGGCGGCCCTGCTGCTCACCCTCGTCCTCGATGCAGTCAAGCGCCGCCGCAAGCCGAACGCGGCTCCGCCGGCAATCAACGTCGCCTCGCTGCACGGCGGGCCGCGCCCGAAGACCCGCCGCTGGCGCTACGGCACCTTGGCCTTCTTCCCGCTGGCGATGGTCACGATGATGCTCTCGTTCATGCTGGGCGCAATGTACGAGCCGACGCCGCGGGACATGCCCGTCGCCGTCGTCGGCTCCACCGCGGAACAGGCGGAGCAGGCAGTATCCGGACTCGACGAAAACATGTCCGGGCTCTTTGACCTGCGTCCGATGGATAACGCCGACGACGCCCGCGACCAGGTCCGGGACCGTACGGTTGTCGGCGCCTACATCCTGCCTTCGGCCGAAACCCCCACCGCTACGCTGATCACCAACGAGGCCGGCGGTATGAGCCAGCAGCAGGTGCTCACCTCGGTGTTCGGGCAGGTCTCCGCGGGACAGCAAATGGAAATGGCACATGACAATGTTGCCCCGCTGAAGGATTCGGACTCCATGGGCATGGCCACCATGTACCTGGCCATGGGCTGGATCATGGCCGGGTTCATGATCATTGTGGTCGGCTCGACGGCGGCTCCGGCCAGCCGTCCGCTGCGCATGCTGCTCCCCATCGTCGCGGCCTGGGCCGTCGGCATGTCGGCCTTCCTCTGGGTCATTGCCGACGTCTTCGTCGGCGCGATCGACGGGCACTTCCTGCCGCTCTGGGGAGCCGGTGCCGTCGCCATCTTCTGCGTCGCCATGTTCACCACGGTCTTCGAACGGTTCATGGGGATGCTGGCGATCCTCCCGACGATCGGCATCCTGATGTTCCTCGGCGTACCTGCCTCCGGAGCGGCGATGTCCATCTACATGGAACCGGAAATCTTCCGTTTCCTCCACGAGGTGCTGCCGATGCCGGCCGCCGTCGAGTCGATCCGCTCGATCCTGTACTTCGGCTCGGATACCGTCTGGTCCCACCTGCTGACCCTCGGCATCTGGGGCGCGGCCTCGCTGGCCGTAGTGGCCGTCATGGACCACTTCAAGCCGCCGCGCACCGAGGGGCACCCGGTCGACGGCGATGCCCCGGCTGAGCCGGAACGGGTTCCCGCAAGCGTCTGACCCACGTCGAAAGTACGCCAGGGGCCGCTGCGCTGCAGCGGCCCCTGGCTGTTTAAGCGAACCTTACGCCGACGCCGGCTGCTCGGCCTTTACCGGTTCGAAGACCCTGCTGGTCCGGGAATAGCGAATGTACGCAATGCAGCCGATTTCGAGTGCTCCGCCAATGATGAGCACCGCCTTGGCGGCACCTAGCTGGTTCATGCCATCCACCGTGGCCAGCACATCCACCAGCACGCCGCCCAGCAGGACTGCCACCGGGAAGAGGCCCTGGCCGAGCAGCCGCCGGCAGCCGAAGACGATGCCCTGGATCTGAACCGGGGTCCGTTCCTGCCACAGCGCCGACAGTGGCGCATTGGTCACCTGCAC
Source organism: Arthrobacter sp. zg-Y895 (assembly GCF_020731025.1). Taxonomy (NCBI): domain Bacteria; kingdom Bacillati; phylum Actinomycetota; class Actinomycetes; order Micrococcales; family Micrococcaceae; genus Arthrobacter; species Arthrobacter sp. zg-Y895. The sequence goes on along the minus strand of NZ_JAJFZY010000004.1, from coordinate 521,731 downwards.
CATCGCATTCCGGAGAAACATTCCCGGGATGACCAGCCAGAGCGTGGGAGCCACCACCACCAGCGCGCGGCCGAACAGTGACCCCAGGAACGTTGAGCCGCACACGAGGTTGGCCCGGGAGACCGAGGTGCCGAACCGCGCCACCAGGGCAGCGCCGGCCATCAGCCCCAGTGCACTGGCGATATTACTTGCCGAAAGATTCCATTCCGGGGTCCCGGTGCCCGGGAAGGAGAGGATAAAAACAATTACCACCGGTACACAGAGGCCGCCCGCAAAGTTGTAGACCGCAAAGGCGAGTTGTAGGCGCAGTAAATCACGGCGCTCATTGATGAACCGGAAACCGGCCTTCACATTGCCGCCGAAATACTGCACATTCCGTGCCCGGGTTTCCTTTGCCGGCCAGGCGAGCAGCAGTACGAGCGCCGCCCCCGCAACGCTCAATACCGCGTCGGCCAGAAAGACCGCGACGGGCATCCCGAGCGAATACAGGACAGCCCCCAGCACCGGCCCGAGCAGCACCGGTGCCGAATCGATGAGTCCGAGCATTCCGTTGACCTTGGTGAGGTCCTTCTCCGTACGCAGCACCCGCACAGAGGCCTGCAGTGTCAGGGCCAGGGCGGTGGAACAGATGGCTGTGGCAAAGACGAAAACGAGCATCAGAGCCGTGCTGTGGATGATGGTTGCCCAGGCCATGGCCGCCATGGCGCCGGCATTGGTGATGTTGACCGCGCAGATGGCTGTACGGCGGGAAAGGAGGTCGGTCAGCCCGCCGATCAACGGGGCCAGATAGATGGCGGCTGCCGATCCCAGGAACGTGGAAACGGCCAGCACCGCGGCACTGGCGGTGTCTTCAAAGAGGACCAGGGAAACGGCCAGCGAGGACGCGGAACCGACTATTGCGAGAAGAGCTTGGATTGTCCAAAGGACGGTCAATGTGGAGCTGTTTCTCTGGGCGTCGCTGATGATGGTCCCTTCGGCGTACGAAAATGGAAGCGGCCGCCTAAATTTACCGTTAGGTTTTAGGGGAAACAAGGTTTATCGATGCAGCATTCTTGGGTATTTTCCGCCGACTGTGCGTGACCGGAGGCGAAGAGTCGAACGTACGCGTCGATCCTCCCGGACCGGCCGCCGCTATGGGAAAGTGGAAGGGGAGGGAAAGACAATGCCGCGCCAGCACATCACCACGCACATCGCTATCCTCGGTTGCGTGTGCCTCGGACTGCTGGCCTACCTCTTTTCCGTGGACCAGCCGGTGTCCGCCTTCACGGCACCGCCCGGACAGGATTTCGATTCTCCCGGCAGCGTCTCAGTGGTTGTGAACAAGGAGCGCCCCCTCGGTGACCCCGGCTATGTGCCGCAGGACGTGGTTGACGCCGGCGGTGTTCCGCTGCGCCGGGAAGCAGCGGACGCGTTCGTCCAGCTGAAGAACGACGCTGCGGCCGCGGGCGTCGTGATTGACGCGGTGAGCGGTTTCCGGACCGCAGAAGCCCAGTCCCGGCTGCACGATGCCTACACCGGACGCTACGGCTCCGCGCTGGCGGAATCGATTTCGGCACGGCCCGGCCACAGCGAACACCAGACCGGACTGGCCGTGGACATCGGTGCTGCCGACGGCGCGTGCTCGCTGCAGGCCTGCTTCGAGGGGACCGGTGCAGGCGCGTGGGCCGCTGCGAATGCCCATCTGTACGGCTTCATCATCCGCTATCCCGCAGGTGCCGAGACCATTACCGGCTACGCCTACGAGCCGTGGCACCTGCGTTATCTGGGCCCCGACGCGGCCGGGAAGATCCACGATGCCGGCATCACGCTGGAGGAGTATGCCGGGCTGTACCACCCGCCGGCCCCGCCGAAGCCGCCGGCCCCGCCTTCGAAGCCTGCACACGAACCCTTGCCCTAATCTCGTCCTCAACGTTGACGCCGGGGTTGCCGGCCAATACTCTTTCCAGCATGGAAAGTAACTTGCGCGATCCGAACGAGGCTGCTGAAAATCTCCGGAACCTGACCGCCGACCGCGACACCTTGGCAGCAGGCGTCACTCCTCCCCGTGCACTGGTGGCAGCCATCGGTGCACTGGCTGCCTGCTGGGTGGCGGCGGCACTGGACGCCCGGCCCGGAGCCGACTATCAATCGCCGTCCTGGCCGTGGCTGCTCGTGGGACTGCTGTTCGTCATCCTGCACTTGATCCGCCGTGACACCGGGTTGAAGTTCCGCAGGCTGGGTGCGCGGGCGAACGGAGCAATCGCCCTGGCTGCGCTGGTCTGCCTGTTTCTTTTTTCCGTGAGTCTGGGCCTGGTGTCGCTGGGACTCGACTGGGCGGTGATGATCACAAGCCTTGCGGCGTTCGCGGCGGTTTACGGGCTCGCCGGAGTCGCGTTCCGGGCCGCGGTTGACCAGCTCCGCGCGGTTCCGCATGCCTGAGCCCCGGTTTGACGAGGTTGTGCACCCGCCGACGCGGCTGCGGATCTGCGGGCTGCTGCGCCCGCTGGAGGAGATGGACTTCGCCGTCCTCCGGGACACTCTGGGGGTTTCCGATGCCACGCTTTCGAAGCAACTGAAAATCCTCACGGAGGCCGGCTATGTGCGCTTGGCCAAGACGACGTCACCGGCGCGTCGGGACGCCCGCCGGATCACCTGGGTGGCACTCACGCCCGCCGGCAGGAAGAGCTTTGACTCGCATGTGCTGGCGCTGCAGGAGATTGCGGGCGCGGCACACGTCCGGCCCGACTGATTTCTCCGCAACCGGTCACAAACCCTCCCCGGGCGGTGTCCCATGTTCAGCCGGCGCAGAAGCCGGATGATGAGACGCGATAAGCAGGGAGTGCACTCATGGGCACCACAGCAGTCATTCTGGGCGGGGGATACGCAGGGGTAATGGCGGCGAACCGGTTGGCGGCCAACGGCCGGCCGGGGCTCGACGTCGTCCTGGTCACGCCGGAGCTCCGGTTCGTGGAGCGGATCCGGTTGCATGAATACACTGCCGGAACCCGTGCCGACGCCACCGTCGATTTCGCTTCGATCCTGCATCCGGGCGTGCGTCGGATCTCCGATTCAGCAGTGGAGATCCGTCCGGACCGGCGGACGGTTCAACTGGCCGGGGGAGCAGAAGCGGGCTACGACTATCTGGTCTACGCCGTGGGCTCGGCGGCGGGAACGGCACCGGACGGCGCTCTCCGGATCGAACAGCTGGAAGGAGCCGCGGCGGCACGCAGCGAGTTGGCTGCCCTGCCCGCCGGGGCCCGCGTGGCCGTGGTGGGCGGCGGGCTGACCGCCGTCGAGACAGCCGCGGAGACCGCCGGGAACTTCGAACACCTACAGGTGAGCCTGCACAGCGCCGCTCCAGTGGTGCCACGGCTCGGCACGCAGACCCGCCGGTCCGTGGAGAAAAGCCTGCGCCGGGCAGGAGTAAGACTGCACAGCGGGACGCCGGTGCCTGCCGACGGTGACGTCCGCACCGGCCTGGGCGCCGACGTCGTGCTCTGGTGCGCCGGCTTCGGCGTGCCGGGCCTGGCTGCGGCCAGCGGACTTCCGGTGAACAACGTCGGCCGGCTGAGCCTGGATCCGACCCTGCGGGTACGCGGCCAGGACCGCATCTATGGCGCCGGCGACGCGGCCGTGATTGACGACCCGTTCTACGACTACCTGCGGATGTGCTGCGCGGCGGCTCTGCCGATGGGAGCCGACGCGGCAGGAAACATCCTCCGCGCCATGGACGGTAAGGCGGAACTTCGGCACGACAGCGGATTCCGCGGTCTGTGCATTAGTCTGGGCCGCAGTGACGGAGCGGTTCAATTCCTGTCTGCCGACGATTCTCCCACCCGCTTCCACCTGCACGGCAGGACGGCGGCCGTCCAGAAGGAAATCATCTGCCGGATGACACTGCGGTGGATCCGCGGCGAAGCGAAACGAAGCGGAGCGTACACATGGCCAACAGGTCCGCAGGCGGGCAAGGCGGCGACGGCGACGGCGCCGGCGGCACGGAGCTGAGCGGGGTCCGGTTAAGCCGTGACTCCCAGTTCCTGAAGCACCGAGGGATGGTCTTCACCATTGCCTACGACGTCCTCGGCACCGTAACCGACGCCGAGGACGTTGTGCAGGAGACCTATCTGCGGTGGCGGGCAGTAGCGGAGCAGGTGGAAAACCCGCGGGCGTACCTGGCGCGGATCGCCTCACGCCAGGCACTGAATTCCCTCCGCACAGCGTCCCGGCGGAGGGAGGACTATCCGGGTGAATGGCTGCCCGAACCGCTGCCTACCGGCCCGGCACGGCTGCCGGCGGACCCGGAGGCGGCGGCCCTGACAGCCAGCGAGGTTTCAACGGCCATGCTGGTACTGCTGCAGACCCTCAGCGGTCCGGAGCGGGCCGCGTTCATCCTGCACGAGGTCTTCGGCTTCGGTTATCCCGAAATTGCGGCGACCCTGGACATCGGCGAGCCCGCCGTGCGGCAGACGGTTCACCGGGCACGTACCCGGCTGCGGTCCGGCACACCCCGGACGGTGCCCGACTCGGGCGAGCACCGCGCCGCCGTCGAACGTTTCCTGGCCGCCACCCTGACTGGGCAGATTCAGTCCCTGCTGGACGTGCTGGCTCCGGACGTGGTCCTGGTATCCGACGGCGGCGGTAAGGTCAGTGCCGCGCTTCGGCCGGTCTACGGCCCGGAGAAGGTGGCACGGTTGATGATCGGGCTGGCGGACAAGTACGGTGCCGGGGCCGTCCCCGAGTTCATTGAGCTGAACGGCCTGCCGGCGGTCGCGTTCCGTGAAGAGGGGGCGGTGACTACCGTCTTCCAACTGGAACTCGTGGATGGCCAGGTGCAGGCGGTGTACGCGGTGCGCAACCCGGACAAGCTGGTGCGGCTGCAGGGTTAGGGGTCGGGTCCGCGAAGGTGGTCAGCCGCCCGGAACCACCAGCCCGGTTTCGTACGCAATCACCACCAGCTGGGCCCGGTCCCGGGCGCCCAGCTTCGCAAGCAGCCGGGACACATAGGTGCGGGCGGTGGCCGGGGACAGGAATAGGGCGGCACCGATTTCCGCGTTCGACAGTCCGCGGCCCACCTGGCCCAGGACTTCCTGCTCGCGTTCACTCAGACCGGCCAGACGGGAGGCATCGAGTGAGGCCGGCGGGAGAGAGGCCGCGATGCTGCTGAGCACCGTACGGGTCACTACCGGGGACAGCAGCGCCTCCCCGTCGGCCACCACGCGGATGGCACGGCGCAGCTCCGACGGGGAGACATCCTTGAGCAGGTAACCGGCAGCGCCCGATCGGATGGCATCGAACACGTGCTCATCTTCGCCGAAGGTCGTCAGCACGAGGACCCGTACCTCACGGAGGGCAGGATCCGCCACAATGATCCGGGTTGCTTCCAGTCCGTCCATCTCCGGCATCCGGATATCCATCAGCACCACGTCCGGGAGCTGTTCCCGTACCCGCTCCACGCCCGTGCGGCCGTTCGCTGCTTCGGCGACGACGGCGATGTCCGTTTCCCGCTCCGCCAGTGCCCGGAGGCCGGTGCGCACCAGCTCCTGGTCATCGACCACCACAACCCGGATCACGGCGACAGTGCTCCGGGCAGGGTGGCACGGACTTCGAAACCGCCGCCGGACCGGGCACCGGCAGAAAACCGGCCGCCGAGCAGCCCCGCGCGTTCGGCCATGCCCTGCAGGCCGCGGCCGGGGCCGGCACCGCCCTGCCGCACGCCGTCGTCGGTAATCGACAGCTCCAGCATGCCGTCCCGCAAACGGGCCGATACCCACGCATGCCGGGCGCCGGCGTGCCGCAGGACGTTCGTCAGCGACTCCTGGACGATGCGGTACGCGGCGGCATCGACCCCGGCGTCCAGTGCTCCGGCGGCGACGTCCACGTCGGCGGACACGTCGAGGCCCGCCTCCCGTGCGCGGGTCACCAGCTGCGGAAGTCCCGACAGTCCCAACCCGTCCCGTTCGGCCGGTCCGGAGGCAGGGGAGCGCAGTATCTTCACGGTGTTGCGCAGTTCGCGCAGGGTGGCCGAGGAAGCGGCCTGGATCTGCCCGAGTGCCTGTGCGGCGGCGTCGTTGTCCCGGCCCAGGGCTTCGGCAGCCACATTGCTGTGCACTGCGATGACGGACAGCGCGTGGCCCACCGTGTCGTGCAGGTCGCGGGCGATGCCCACGCGCTCAGACTCCAGCCGCCGGCGTGCTTCGTTCCGCTCCTCGGCCGCCGCCAGCGAACGGAGCCGCTCCTGGTGCCTTCGGGTTTCTCCCCGGGCCCGGACGCTGACTCCCAGTGCGATGGCCGCTGCCGCCAGGGCTACGTCGGTCAGCAGGTCATAGCTGAACAAGTAACTGCCCGGCAGTCCCTCCTCCACCCGGAAGTAGGCGGCGACCACCACCAGCGCCGCCGCGGCGGCAACGGCTGCGCGGGTATGCGCGCGTTCAGCGGCCGAAAAGAGGGCTGCAACCGCTGGTAACGCGAGGCCGATAGGCGGCAGATCAAAGATGTAATAGGAGAAAATCCCGAAGACGGTGAGCACCAGCACCACCCGCGGCAGGCGCCGCCGAAGGAGCAGCAGAGCACCCAGCCCGGCGGCAAAGAGGTAGGTGGCGGGACCGGCGCGGCCGGTACCCTCAAGATCCGCCGCGACAGCCAGGGCAACCACCGCGCCCATCGCGGCGGCAAGGACGGCGTCGACCAGTCGTGGATCGACGCTGGCATCAGGGAACGAAGGCCGGGCTGCCACTGTTGCAGGCATGGCTCCATGGTAGGCAGAACCAGGCCCGACGGGATCCGCTCCCAGGCGACAACGGAGTCGCCTGGGAGCGATCGGAAGCTCGCTACGGAGCGGCCCAACTCACGCTTTGGGGCCGATGCGGCCGGCGGGGCGCTGTCCGTAGCGTCGGTGCCATGACATCTCCAATGCGAACGTCCCCGCCGGTGCGTCCGGGACTCAGCGTGAAACTGGTCCTGGGACTTGCTGCCATTGGGCTGATCCGACCCTTGATGCGGATCTCCGGGTTCGACCTACCCGGCGGACAGTGGGTGCTGACCGGATCCCTGCAGGGTCCTGTGGCCCTGCCGATTGCCATCATCCCGATTTTGGTGATCAACACGATCTGGGGTGCAGGCGCCGGCCTGCTCGCCCTGGCCGTGCAGTACCTCCGGCCTGCGGGCCGCTGACTGCCCGGTATTACCTGTCACTGATCCAAGGAGTACCCCATGAACACCCTACGTAGCCGGCTGGCGTTTCCAGTCCTGATTGCCTATCTGTGGGTGGTGATGACACTGTTTGGTGCCATTGTCTTGGAGACGCTTATGGTCTATCCGAATGTTTTCCATGATCCGCCTGCATCCCTGGACACAACGATGGATTTCCTTGCCGTGAGCGGTCCGTCCGACTTCTTCCCGCCGCTCGGGATGGCTTCGTTGATCCTTGGGGTCGCAGCTTTGGTGCTCTGCTGGCACTGGCCTCGCGTCCGGTGGCTAGTGCTGCTCGGACTCGCAATGACTGCGGCTGAGGGCGCGGTCTCGGTGCTGTACTTCTGGCCCCGCAACGACATCATGTTCGTTGAAGGTCCGGCAGTACATTCCGTCCAATACCTACAGCAGGTCGCCAAGGAGTTTCAGACGTGGCACTGGCGCTCCCGGATGGGCTTCAACACGGTGTCCGCAGTTGCCGTGTTTACCGCTTTCCTGGCCGCCTGCCGGCAGCGGTTTGGCGGGTCACCGGCAGCTGGACTGGCCCGGGCACGGCAGGAACTGTGACTTGGAAATGCGGCGCCGCGGGCACGCCTACCGTGTCCGCGGCACGCGCGGCTAAGGTGGGAGCTGTTGTTGCCGCCGGCAGCCGCACCTCTGAGGAAAGCAGGCTTTCGTGTCGCCCAAAACCATCGTGATCACCGGTGCCAGTGACGGAATCGGTGCGGCCGCTGCCAGACAGCTCACCAAGAACGGGCATCACGTAGTGGTTGTGGGACGGTCGCCGGAGAAGACCGCCGCTGTCGCCAAGGACACGGGCGGCGAGTATTTCCTGGCCGACTTCGCGGACCTGGGCAGCGTGCGTACCCTGGCTTCGGAACTGCTGCAGCGTTATCCGCAGATCGACGTCCTGGCCAACAACGCCGGAGCGGTTTTCGGCAATGTCCGCCAGGTCACCGAGGACGGACACGAGATGACCTTCCAGGTGAACTACCTGGCGCCGTTCCTGCTCACCCAGCTGCTGACGGACCGGCTCATTGAATCCGGCGGCACGGTGATCAACACTTCCAGCATGGCCAACCGGTTGTTTGGCGACGTGGACCTGGACGATCTGGAGAACGAAAACGTGTACAACCCCAGCAAGGCCTACGGGAACGCCAAACTGGAACAGATCCTGTTCGCGGAGGAGTTTGACCGCCGGTACCGTTCGCACGGGGCAACTTCCACTGCCTTCCACCCGGGTGTGATCGGGTCGAGCTTTTCCAGCGCCGAGGGCTCGGCAATGCGTGCGGTCTACCAGTCGCCGCTGCTGCGCAGGCTCCTTCCGACGCCGGAAAAGGGTGCCCGGACACTGGTGTTCCTGGCGGAGGGAACCCCGGGAACGGATTATCCGACCGGCAAGTACTTTGTCCGGAGCAAGGTGGCCAAGCCCAACAAGCAGGCCGGGGACGCCGCGCTGGCTTTGGGTCTCTGGAACCGCTCGGTGGCGATGCTCGCGAAGTGACCGGGGTAGTTAGCCGGGCTGGCGGGCCGGCGGCCTATCAGTGCCGACATCCAGGTGGGCCCGGCCCGGCACTCCCACTCGGTATGACAGGTGTGGCCGCTGTTGCCCCAGCAGCAACAGCGGCACAATTTGGTGGGACGCTCTGCTGTCAGTGAGGGGCTCAGCCTGATTGATAGTGCAGTAGATGTCCCCTGGCCAGTCGGCAGGCAGCATTTACTGCACTATGAATGTCCGGAGCGGCATCTAGTGAGCAGATGACGGGGTAATCTGCTCATCCGGTACGAAGCATGGCCGGATAAGCCTGACAGCCGACGCTGCCTTCTAGGCTTCCCCCGGATCATCTGGGGGAGGCTCAAGCATGAAGAAGACGGCGATTGCGGGCCTGCTGCTACTGGGCGCCGTGCTATCCGGCTGCGGCAGCAGCGGTCCCAGCAGCGCGCGCGACGCAAACGAAGAACCCGCATGCGTGGGCGGCTTCGACGGTTGGTGGAATTCCACGCCGGTGTCCGGTAATTCGACCGGCCTGCCGGAGGAAACGGTCACCGTTGACACCAACACTGGCAAGACCGTCGACGCCTTCAACCGCAGCCGGAACGACGCCGGCAAGCCCACCGCCGTGTCCGATGTCAGCTACCAGCCCGTCCCCGACGAAACCTGGCCCAGGGATTCAGCCGTAGTGATCGACACCTCCACCGGCAAGGTTATTGAATCCATCGCGGTGGACCCGGGCACGCAGCTCTGCAGATAGGTGCTCTGCCAGCACAGCACAGCGTCGCACCAATTGGTGCCGGTGTTGCTGGTGGGGTCACCGGAGGTTACTTCCGTCCCAAAGTCTGGGACGCCCTGCGGCATGGAAACCGGCCGGCAGCCACCTAGCCCCTGCGCAGCACGAAAAAGAACGGAGCCCCGGGACCACGCAGGTCCATCGCACCCAGCACCGTTCCGGCATCGACCCGGCGGAAGACATCCAGGACCGGGAGGGCGTCATAGATCATGGTCGCGCTGGACACGCCCCGGTACTCGGTCATCCGGAGCCGCGCGCCGGGCCGCCGCGTCCGCGCCAGACGCAGAGCCGGACGGACCTGCGCCAGCAGCTCGGGCTTCCGCAGCAAAGGGCCGAAACGCAGCACAGCCGAAAGCGGAACCAACGCCGGATTCACGTTGAACACGCCCCCACCGGCTCCGGAGAAGACCAGAGGGAAGACCTCCTCGTCGCCGTCGAACCGTTTCCCATGCCAGCCCAGCGGTTCCAGCAGGCCGTCGAGCCGGTGACCGGTTGGTACCTCCGTTCCGTGCCAGGAGCCGAACAGCTCAGGCACCTGCACCGGCGGCAGGGAATCAAAGTACTCCAGTGCGCTCCCGGCGTCGGTCCCGGCCTGCAGTTCCTGGAGCCGTCGGGCGGGTTCGTGGTCCATGCGGATGCCTCCTGATCGGGCTATACAAGGCTCCTGCAGGATACAAGGGTTAGGAGAAGGCCAACCGCCGGGCGGAGTTTTCGTCCAGAATCAGGTCCGTGACCAGGCCGGCACGCAGCGCGCCAAGCAGGCTGGTGGTCTTGGTTTCCCCGGCCACCACACAGATCCGGCGCGGGACCTGCCGCAGCGTAGACAGGTCAGGGCCGGTGCTGCGGTGGTTGAGCTTGATCCCGTCCCAGGTGCCGTCCGCTCGGTAGAACATGGTGGCGACGTCGCCCACTACCCCTTCGGACATGAGCTCGTTCAGGTCTTCCTCGTCAAGGTAGGCGCCGTTGTAGACGTGGCTTGTCACGCCCGCCTCCATGGAACCCACGCCGAAGATCGCCGTGTTCATGCGGGCCTGCAGGTCCAGCACCCGGCGGACCGGACGTTCCCGCCACATCGCTTCCTTGGTTTCGGCGTGGTCGAAGAACGCCGGAACGGGGAACTGGACCACCCGCGCGCCGTAGGCGTGGCCGAAGCGCTGCAGGATTTCACTGGCGTAGGTGATGCCCGATGTGCGGAAATTCCCGGCCCCGTTCATTTGCACGATCGTGCTGTCATGGGTGTTCTTGATCGGCAGGTGCTGGCTCACTGCCGTCAGGGTCGAGCCCCACGCGACGCCGATGATCGCATCCGAATCGATGAGCGGACCGATCAGGTGCGCCGCCTGCACGGCGACCCGCTGCAGGGCCTGGGCGGGGGAGACGGTTTCGGCCACCGGAACCACGTGGGCCTGGATGCGGAAGCGGGAGGCAATCTCCTGTTCCAGCGCCGGGGCCCGGTCCGACGGGTTGCGGATCTCGATCCGGACCAGCCCGGTGCTGCGCGCGTATGAGAGCAGCCGGGAAACGGTGGAACGGGAAATCCGAAGTTCCCGGGCGATCGCCTCCATGGTCAGGCTCTGCAGGTAATACATCTGCGCGGCCCGGAGGGCATCCCGGTCGCGGCTTTCCTTCTCATTCGCCGCAGGTCCGGTACCGGGGGCATCCGGGAACCGGCCACTGACACCAATGTTCATTTGCTGTCCATCGACACGGTTGTGTACTCCATGAATCCATTATCGCAGGGTGCACGTATGTGCATTGGTTGGCCCCGGGAGCCGCAGGCTTCGACCATTGAGTAGATATGGCAATGCAGCCACAGAAGCGTTTGGAGATATACGTGGACAATTCGGTGAACCCCAGCAAGGCAAAGACCGCCGCCCGGACCCGTCCGGTGGTACAGCAGCTGAAGGACCGGCCCAAGGCCTCGGTGCTGATCATCGGCGGCGGCATCAACGGCGTCGGCACCTTCCGTGACCTGTCGCTGCAGGGCGTGGACGTAGCTCTCGTAGAGCGCGGTGATTACTGCCAGGGCGCGTCGGGTGCGTCTTCGCACATGATCCATGGCGGCATCCGCTACCTGGAGAACGGCGAGTTCCGCCTCGTGCACGAGTCCGTCGTCGAGCGCAACGCCCTGCTCCGCCTGGCCCCGCACTACGTCAAGCCGCTGCAGACCACCATCCCCATCACCACCACCTTCTCGGGCATCACTGCTGCCCCGCTGCGTTTCCTGACGCACAAGCAGGGCAAGCACACCGAGCGCGGCGCCGTGCTGATCAAGGCCGGCCTGCTGATGTATGACTTCTTCTCCCGCGGCGGCCGCGTGGCCCCCAAGCACAACTTCGTGGGCAAGAAGAAGTCCCTGCAGGAACTGCCGAAGCTGCGCCCGGACGTAAAGTACACCGCCACGTACTTTGACGCCTCGGTGCACAACCCCGAGCGCCTCACCCTCGACGTGCTGCGCGACGGCCTCGAGGCCAACCCGCAGTCCCGGGCCAGCAACTACGTCAGCGCCGTCGGCACCACCGACGCCGGCACCGTGCTGCGCGACGAAGTCACCGGCGAAGAATTCGTCTTCGACGCCGACGTCGTCATCAACGCCACCGGCGCCTGGGTTGACGAGACCAACGATTCCTTCGGCAAGCGCACCAGCTTCATGGGCGGCACCAAGGGCTCGCACATCGTCCTGGACCACCCGGAACTGCTGGAAGCCTGCGCCGGCCGTGAAATGTTCTTCGAGCACACCGACGGCCGCATCGTCCTGATCTACCCGATGGGCGACCGCGTCCTGGTCGGCACCACGGACATCGACGCCGACATCAACGAAGCATCGGTCTGCACGGACGAAGAGATCGAGTACTTCTTCGAACTGATCGCCCATGTCTTCCCGAGCGTTGACGTGCGCCGCGACCACATTGTCTACACCTTCTCGGGTGTCCGCCCGCTGCCGAAGCACGACGACACGCAGCCCGGCTTCGTGTCCCGCGACTACCGCGTGGAAAAGCGTACGGACAACCGCGCCGGCAAGAACGTCACGAGCCTGTCGCTGGTCGGCGGCAAGTGGACCACCTTCCGCGCCCTGTCCGAGACCCTGGCCACCGAGGCGATGACCGCCCTCGGCATGCCGCGGAAGACGACGACGGCGGAACTGCAGATCGGCGGCGGCAAGGACTTCCCGCGCACCGAGGCTGAAGAGCGTCTGTGGGTCAACCGCATGGCCTCTGACGTGGCCGACCGGGACCGCGTCCGCGTCCTGCTGACCCGCTACGGCACCCGCGCCGTCGACGTCCTGGAGTTCCTGTCCCAGGGCGGGGACCAGCTGCTGGCCTCCACCAACGAGCTGAGCACCCGCGAGCTGACCTACATGGTGGAAAACGAGCAGATCACGCAGCTCGCCGACATCCTGATCCGCCGCACCTCGCTGGCCTTCCGCGGCCTGGTGTCCGAGGACATGCTGACCGAGCTGGCGGACCTGCTGGCCCCGCAGCTGGGCTGGGACGAGGCCGAAACGCGCCGTCAGGCTGAGTTCGCCCGCGACCTGCTGGTCACCATGCACGGCATGAAGATCCCGGCGCTGGCTTCCTAGTACCGGAGTAAGACAACAACAGCAGAGGGCGGACACCGATACGGTGTCCGCCCTCTGCTGTTTTTTATATCTGCTTACCCTGCGGACCGCCGGGTGAACGGCAGCACCAGCCGCGACGGGTGCGCGGCGTCGCGGTAGATCTTGTGGGTGACCGGCCGGCCGACCCGCAGGCGGTATTCCGGCCCTACCTCGATGTGCTTGATGAAGCGGCAGCCTCGGATCCGGAAATCCGGAAAATCATGGAGGCGTGGCACGAGGAAGTCGTCACGGACATTGTCACCGGGCTGCAGCTGGCCGGACACTACACCGAAGAGACCCGCCACATCCGCGGAACCCTTGCCTTCACCCAGCTGGACTACGTGGCTACGCTCTGGGCACGCCGGAAGTTCGAACCGAACCGCGAGCACGCCCTGGAGGTGCTTGCCGACAGCTGGCACCACCTGCTTTGTGACTAGGCCACGGCGGTGGACGGAGCCCAGACGGCGTCCAGCTTGGCGCCGGCCTCTACTTCAGAGAGTCCGAGCGATAGGGAAATCTCCGTCAGCAGCGGCCGCCGGGCATGCCGGAGCATTTCCCGTTCGGCCTGCGAGAGTCCGCGGTCCGCTTCGCGCAGCATCAGGTTGCGGACCACGGCCGCAATCACCATCGGATCACCGGTGGCAAGCTTCTCCGCGTTGTCCTTGTACCGGCGCGACCATTGGGGATCTTCTTTATCCGCCGGAGCGCGGAGGACGCCAAACAGTGTGTCGAGTCCCGCCCGGTCCAGGACCGGACGGAGGCCGACGTGGTCCACTTGGTCAACGGGCACCCAGACCATGAGGTGGGAGGACTGGACCTCCAGGACAATACAGTTCTTCTGCATGCGCGGATGCGTTTGGAAGGAGCTGACAACGGCGGGGCCGTGATGGGGGTGGACCAGGATCTGGCCTTCGGAAAATGGCAACTGCTACCTCCAAGGAAGAGGAAGGGCAGGGGCGAGTGACGAGACTCTTAACATTTTACCGCTTCCCGCAGGAGGCAGAATGGAAGAGTGACTTCTCCGGCCTCCCCGCACCCAACCAACCCGCCCTTCGACCTTGCGGGCATCGGCAACGGATTGGTCTTTGCCGAGTCGGTCCCGCAGCTCGCCGGGGTGCTCGGCGGGGGTGGCGGCGAAACGCACGGAGCGGGCACCGCCGTCGTCCAGGCGCCTCCCGGCACCGGAAAGACAACCCTGGTGCCGCCGCTCGTCGCGAACGTCCTCGCCCGCGGCGGGACCCGGCCGCGGGTGGTGGTCACCCAGCCGCGGCGCGTTGCGGTCCGTTCGGCGGCCCGCCGGCTGGCCGAGCTTGACGGCACTGCCCTCGGCGGGCGGATCGGCTACACGGTCCGGGGCGAGAGCCGCACCGGACCTTCCACACTCGTGGAATTCGTCACGCCGGGCATCCTGCTGCGTCGCCTGCTGGCCGACCCGGGCCTGGAAGGAACGGCCGCGGTCATCCTGGACGAGGTCCATGAACGAGGGCTGGAAACGGACCTGCTGATCGGAATGCTCACCGAGGTCCGCCAGCTGCGCGAGGACCTGACGCTGGTGGCCATGTCCGCAACCCTGGACGCACCGCGGTTCGCCGCGCTGATCGGTTCGCCCGACGGCGCCGGGCCGGCTCCCGTGGTCGGCTGCCCTTCTGCGCTGCACCCGCTCGAGACGGTCTGGGCCCCGGCTCCGGTTCCCCGCTTCGATGAACGCGGCGTGACCCGCGGGTTCCTGGACCATGTGGCGGATACTGCGCTTCGGGCGCATTCCCGCGCGCTGGCCCGGGATCCGGGTATCGATGCCTTGGTGTTTGTGCCCGGCGCACGCGAGGTGTCCACCGTGGCGGGCCGGCTGCGTTCGCGTATTCCGGCGGGAACGGAGGTATTGGAACTGCATGGGCAGATCGGTCCGGGGGAGCAGGACCGGGCCGTTTCCGGCCGCGGTCCGGGCGAGCCTGCCCGGATCATTGTGTCCACCTCGCTGGCCGAATCCTCGCTGACCGTTCCCGGCGTCCGGCTGGTGGTCGACTCGGGGCTTGCCCGCGAACCGCGCCGGGATGCGATGCGCGGGATGTCCGGCCTCGTCACCGTCTCCTGTTCCCGTGCCTCCGCCGAGCAGCGGGCCGGGCGCGCCGCCCGGCTGGGGCCGGGTACGGTGGTGCGCTGCTATGACGACAGGGCCTACGGAGCCGCGCCCGCCCACCAGACCCCGGAAATCGCCGTCGCGGACCTCACTGCCGCAGCCCTGGTGCTGGCATGCTGGGGTGCCCCCGGAGGCGAGGGCCTGTCCCTTCCCGACGCACCGCCGCCGGCTGCCATGCGCGACGCCGTCCAGGTGCTGCGCGGGATCGGTGCCGTGGACGCCGAGGGGCTGGCAACGGCCCGGGGTAAAACACTGGCGCGCGTGCCCGCCGATCCCCGGCTCGCACGGGCACTGCTCGACGGCGCCGGTGCGGTGGGTGCCCGGACCGCGGCCGAGGTTGTGGCCCTGCTCTCGGGGGACAACCGTGCACCCGGAGCGGACCTCACCCGCTTGCTGGCCGGACTGCGGACCGGACGCGAGCCCGGTGAACGCCGGTGGGCCGAAGATGTAAGGCGGCTGGAGCAGCTGGCCCGCCGGGAGAAGGCGGCTTCAGAACGGGGAGTCCCGGGCGGGGAGGCGCCGGGGTACGTGATTGCCCTGGCCTTCCCGGACCGGATTGCGCGGCGCGTTCCCGGCGCGGGACCGGAGCGTTACCTGCTCGCCTCCGGAACCCGTGCCGGACTGCCCGCCGGCAGTTCCCTCACGGGACAGGACTGGCTGGCCGTCGCCGATGTCGCCCGCGCCGAGGGACGCGACGCCGCCGGCACCGGTGCCGTGATCCGCTCCGCCGCGCCGCTGAACCTGGACACCGCGGAAGCCGCCGCCGAACACCTGGTCACGGACATTGTGGAGGCGGAGTTCGCCGGTGGCCGGGTCACCGCGCGCCGGGAACACCGGCTCGGCGCAATCCTGCTTGGCTCCACCCCGGTACGCCCGTCCGCCGAGGAGGGACGGGCCGCCGTCGCCCGCGCCCTGACGGTAAAGGGGCTGGAACTGATCGGTTTCTCCACGGCCGCAGACGCGCTCCGCCGGCGCCTGGCCCTGCTGCACCGGGAACTGGGGGAGCCATGGCCGGACGTCAGCGAGCCGGCCCTGCTGGCCCGGCTCCAGGACTGGCTCGGCCCCGAACTGGACGCACTGGCCCGCGGGGCATCCGCCAACAGCATCGACCTCACCGATGCGCTGCGGCGGCTGCTGCCCTGGCCGGAGGCATCCCGGCTGGGTGACCTCGTCCCGGAACGGCTCGAGGTGCCCAGCGGTTCACGGGTCCGGATCGACTACCCGGATCCGGGGCACGACGACGGCGGCCGGCCGGTGGTAGCGGTCAAGCTCCAGGAGTGCTTCGGCTGGGCCGAAACCCCGCGGCTCGTGGAAGGACGCGTTCCGGTGCTCTTTCATCTGCTGTCACCGGCGGGCAGGCCGCTGGCTGTCACCGACGACCTGGCATCCTTCTGGTCCGGACCCTATGCCCAGGTCCGGTCCGAGATGCGCGGTCGGTATCCAAGGCACCCGTGGCCTGAGGACCCCTGGTCTGCCAAGGCCACGGCAAGGACAAAGGCCCGGATGTAACAGCGGATGCGAGGACCGTCACACGGGAAGCTGCCGGGCGCCGTCGTCCGTGGGTTCTAGGCTTGAACTGCGGCTCATGTGCCTCCGGCCGCAGCGAAAGGTTCCTTGGTCTCCGTGCAGCAGCATCTCAGCAGCTTCCTCACCGTGCCTCCGGGACGCGGGCACCGGGTGCCTGCCGTCCGCGTGGCGCTCGGGGTGTTCCTGCCGCTGCTGGTCCTGATCCTGCTGGGGCGGACCGACCTGACGATGTGCGCCATCTTCGGTTCGCTGACCGGTATTTTCGGCCGTGCGGAACTGCACTGGCGGCGCCTGCAGCACCAGTCCCTGTCGGGCCTGCTAATGGTCCTGACCGTGGTGGCCGGTGTGTTCCTGTCCCTTTCCGAAGCGGATTCCTGGACTGTTGTGGGCGCGGGAACCCTAATCGCCGGCCTTATTGCGGTGGCTGCCAGTTATCTGAGGGTCCGGCCCGCAGGTCCGTTCACCTACATCTTCGCGTTTACCGCCACGTCCGCGGCACCGTTCTCGGGCCGGTTGGAGGAAGCTGCGCTGACCGTGGCGGGCAGCGTACTGCTCGCCGTAGTGCTGGGTTTTGCCGGCCGGTTGCACGCGCGCCGGCATACTCCCCGCCCGCTGCCGCCGTACCGGCCGCCGTCGTGGGGGCGGATCCTGCGGCACTCGGGTCGCTACGCCGTCGCCGTCGCCGCCGCCGGATCGGTCTCGGCGGGGCTTGGACTGGGGCACGGATACTGGGCGATGCTCGCCGCCTGTGCTCCGATCGCAGCAGTGGATGCAGCCGGGGGAACGCTCCGCGCCTTGCACTTCATCCTGGGCACCTACGCCGGCGTGCTGGTCTCTGCGGTGCTGCTCCAGGTTCAGTGGTCGCCGGTCCAGCTGGCGGTCCTGTTGGCCATGCTGCAGTTATGCGGGGAAATCTACGTGGTGCGGCACTACGGCCTGGCCATGGTGTTCCTGACGCCCGTGGCCCTGCTGATGACGGGGTTTGTCGCTAGCCAGCCGGTGCTGGCGGTGACCCTGGACCGGGCCGTGCAAACGACCATCGGGGCGCTGGTGGCCGTGGCGGTCATTGCCGCCACCACCCGCAGGGCCTCGACGGCTGCTAGATTCTCGACGCGCTGAAGAGCTGTGCCGAGCCCTCGACGTCGGCCGTCGTCGGGTCACCCAAATAGAGCATGCTGGCACCCTGCTCCAAATACGTGCTCACGTCGCCCACCCTAACCCTCGCTTCCCCCAGTGCAGAGAGCACAACGGTGAAGCGTTCCAGTGGAATGGATGCGGTCCCGCCGTCGATCACGGTCCGCCGCAGGTCCAGGTCCTGACTCCAGAGCGGAATACGTTCCTGGCGCTCATCAATACGCTCCACCTCCAGAAATGCGGGGCCGGGCTGGCCGTTGCCCAGGACCTGCTGCAGTTCGGCAACGTCCACGTAGTCCGTGGTCAACCCGGCCTTCAGCGCATTGTCCGACAGGCCCATAACCACCATGGCCTGGCCGGAGAGGTAGGAGTGGAGGCAGCCGGCGGGGGTGACCATTGCCTGCCCGGGGTCCAGCTTTATGAGGTTCATGCAGATGGCTATCAGAATCCCGCGGTCGCCTGGAAAAAGCGGCGCCAGCCGGCGGAAGACGGCCGCAGCGTCTGCCGCAGGACCGTCGGTTTCCGTCAACCTGGCCATGGCAGCCTCGGTCTCCCGCAGTGCACGGGCAGTCTCGGAAGACTGCATGCGGAGGAGTGCGTGGACCGGCAGCTCATGCCGGAACGTCAATAAGGCATCAAGCCATGGAAGGTCCACTTCATCGGCAATGGTACGCAGTTCTTCCCTGCTGCGCTGTCCTGACAGGACGCGAAGGGGAGTGAGGGATACCGCTACTTCAAACTTGGCGTGCCTGTCTTTATAGTTCCGGTTTCCCGCGTTCAACGGGACCCCTCGGGTCTGTTCCCGCACATAACCGGCCAAAGCCTGGTCCGGCCGGGGGTGCAGCTGGATCGACTTGGGCACATCCGCGTCCATGACATGCATCCGGAAGGGGACCGGGCGCGCCGCCACCGCCTCCGGGTCGGAGAAATGGCGGGGATGGGAGGTAAGCAGCCGATGGAGGGCACCGGGCAGGTCGTCGGGATCCCAGGTAATGACGGCGCCTGTTGCGGAAGGGGAAGCCGGCGGGCTTTCCTGGCCCTGCTGCCCGCGGCGATGTGCGGCACCGTTGTCCGTTAGTGCCTTCATCGCAGTTGCGGGGTTGCGGGTTTCCCTTACCACGCCGTAGACGGCAGTCACGGGTGCAGCGCCTCCTTACCGATGGCAGGAGGGGTCAATCTCAATTCACCGGGACCTTGCCCTACGTCGCTGATGCACACCAGAGCGGCTTCCTTGGAGACACGAAAGATTTCCGTTCAATTTTACCGGGTTTCGAGTGCTGCGGGGAGGCTCCCGGGGCTCCCGGTTTCCGTGATCTCGTTTACCCGTCCGCGTGGCCTCCCTCTCCCGCGCGGGGTCTGCGGCGTGCCGCGCCCGCTGCGAAGATATCCGTGCCGGTGGATGCACTCAATGCAATAATTAACGAAATACTTACACATCCGAAAGAAGCAGGTGCGGACATGGAACACGCGGCGCGGTCGGTCCGAAGCAAGCTCCGAGCGGACGGCTGAGCCGGTGGATTTCCTGATACTCCTGGTCGGGCTGCTGTTCGGAACCGTGCTGGCCGCGGGGATCGGCGAACGCATCCGGCTGCCCTACCCCGTACTGATGCTGATTTCCTCGGCCCTGATCGCGTTCCTGCCGATCATTCCCGAAGTGCACATCAACCCGGATCTCATCCTTCCGCTGTTCCTTCCGCCCCTGCTCTTCGCTGCCGCCCAGCGCAGTTCCTGGTCCGTTTTCCGGCTGCGCTGGCGCTCCCTGGTGCTGCTGGCGGTGGCGTTGGTGGCAGTCACAGTGGCTGTGGTGGCCGGTGTGTCCTGGGCCATGGTGCCGGCGCTCGGACTGCCGGCCGCGATTGCCTTGGGGGCCATTGTCGCTCCGCCCGATCCGGTCGCCGTGGAAGCGGTCGCGCGGAAGGTCCGGATGCCGCGGCGGCTCATCACGGTGCTGCAGACTGAGGGCCTCTTCAACGACGCCATCGCCATTGTCATCTTCCAGGCCGCCGTCGCAGCGAGCACCAGCGGCGGGCACGTGGGCTGGGACGTGGTGCCGGACTTCCTCATTGCCGCAGCCGGCGCCGTGGTGCTGGGCCTGGCGATGGCCTGGGTCGTCGGCAGCCTGAACCGGTTCGTGCCGAATCTGGTGGCGCGTTCGGCGTCCACCCTCGTTGCACCCTTCGCCGTCTACCTGCTCGCCGAAGAGGTGCACTTCTCGGGAGTGGTTGCCGTCGTCGTCACCGCGTTGGAACTGGGGCGGCGGGCCCGCCCCCAGGACTCGGAGGAGCGCCTGACCCGCACCGCTTTCTGGGATGTGGTGGAGCTGCTGACCACCGGCGCCGCGTTCGGCCTGGTGGGTATCGAGATGCGGTACATCATCGAGGACGAGGGCTCCCAGCTGCTGAGTTTCATTCCGGGCATCCTGGCCGTGTGCGCGGCCGTGCTGCTGGTCCGGTTCCTGTGGATGATGGCGATCTACCGGATGGGCGGGACCGAAAAGAACCATGTGCCGGGATCGCTGAAAGAGGTCCTTGTACTGTCCTGGTGCGGTATGCGCGGTCTGGCGACCCTTGCGCTTGCCCTCGCCCTGCCGGGCACCACGCTCGCCGGTGACGCACTGCCCGGCCGCAACTTCGTCGTAGCCTGCGCGTGCGCGGTCCTGGTGGTGACGCTGGTGATACCGGGATTGACACTGCCGTGGCTGATGCGCGCCCTGAAGCTGCCTAACGACCATAAAGAGGCGGACCGGATGGAACGCGAACTCGCGCTCCGGGCCGAACGGGTCGCAATCGAGACGATGAAGCGTTCGACAGCCATCCAGCAGCTGCCGCCGGACCGCCGGGCCGCACTGGCCAAGCGGATGTCCTCGCTGCACGCCATGCTGGAGAGCGACGAGGAGGATGATTCGCAGAAGATGCTGGACCGGAAGGCGACCCTGGAAATCATGGATGTGGTCCAGCGCGAAGCCATGGACGCCGCACGCCGGGAAGTGCTCGAGGCCCGCCGGCAGGCCGGCATGGATCCGGAGGCCGTGGACCGTGTCCTGCGCCGCCTGGATCTGCGCACCGTCACCATGGACCACCCGGAGCGCCACTAGACTTCCCGAACATGAGCAAGAACGTGGAATCCTGGCCGCATCTCGGCGTCGCATGGCTGGTGCAGTCGGCCGCGGCTGCGACACTGGCCGTCGCCGTCGTTGTGCTGCAGCTCTGGGTCTTTCCCGAAACCGTTCAGGCGGTGATACTGCTGGGCCTGATCCTGGCCTCGGCGGTAATGCTGCTGGTGTCCGCACCGCTGGTCTTCGAGTGGATCCGCAACCGGTTCCAGCGTCCCTGGATGGTGCTGGTTCTCACGGCAGCGGCGGCGATAGCGGGCGGGTGCTGGATGGTGGTGCTGTTTGTGCTCGGATTCGGACTGCTGGTCACCGGGTTCTAGCCGGTTCCAGTCTCCGGCCCGGGTGCCCGGTTCAGCGCTGGGCGAATATCCGGCGGAACACGCCGGGCAGACGGGCACGGTAGTCCGGGCAGGCAGCTGCAGCCGCATAGGATTGCAGGCCGGGCCCGCTGAAGTGCCGTCCGTGTCCGTGTCCGCGCCCAACGCCTGCGGCGCACCCGCATCATGAATAGGACCTTCCCTCTTTGAGTATCGATCCCTCCGCAAAACCCGTGCCCGCTGCCGGAACCTCCCGGCACGCCACAACGACGACGGCTCCGTCCACGCTGGATCCGCGCACCAAGACCGTGATCGGCCTGCTGCTGGTTTCCTCGTTCGTGGTCATCCTGAACGAAACCATCATGAGCGTGGCCCTGCCGCGGCTCATGGCTGACCTGGACATCACTGCGGGAACCGCCCAGTGGCTGACCACCGGCTTTATGCTGACCATGGCCGTGGTCATCCCGGCCACCGGCTTCCTGCTGCAGCGCTTTTCCATGCGCGGACTGTTCCTGACCGCCATGTCCCTGTTCAGCGCCGGGACGCTGCTGGCAGCCCTGGCACCGGGGTTCGGCACCCTGCTGGGCGGCCGGATCATCCAGGCGAGCGGCACCGCCATCATGCTCCCGCTGCTGATGACCACCGTCCTGAATGCTGTTCCGGCACATAGGCGCGGCCAGATGATGGGCACCATTTCCATCGTCATCGCAGTTGCACCGGCCATCGGCCCGACGGTCTCCGGCATCATCCTCAACGCGCTGGACTGGCGCTGGATGTTCTGGCTGGTCCTGCCCATCGCCCTGTTGTCGCTGGGCCTGGGTGCGATGAAGATCGAGAACCTCACGGAAACCAAGCGCGTGCCGTTCGATGTGCTCTCGATCGTGTTGTCCACCTTCGCCTTCGGCGGCCTCATCTTCGGCCTGAGCAGCATCGGCGAGGCCGCACAGGGCAAGGAGCTGATGCCGTTGTGGATCCCGCTGACCGTCGGCGTCCTGGCCATGGCCGGTTTTGTGCTGCGGCAGCTGGTGCTCCAGCGCACCGACCGCGCCCTGATGGATCTGCGCACCTTCGGCAGCAAGCCCTTCGTGGTGGCGATCGTCATGGTCCTGGTGTCCATGATGGCGCTGTTCGGCTGCCTGATTGTGCTGCCGCTGTACCTGCAGAACGTGCTGGGCCTGGACACGCTTTCCACGGGGCTGCTGCTGCTCCCCGGCGGTGCGGTGATGGCCATCCTCTCGCCGATTGTCGGCAACCTGTTTGACCGTTTCGGTCCCCGCCCGCTGGTGGTTCCGGGCGCCCTGGTGCTCAGCGGTGCCCTGTGGGGGATGACCTTGCTGACCGAAGAAACGCCCGTGGGCCTCGTGATCCTGCTGCACTGCCTGCTGAACGCCGGGCTGGGCTTCATCTTCACTCCGCTGTTCACCTCGGCGCTGGGTTCGCTGGACAAGTCGCTGTACTCCCACGGCAGTGCCATCATCAACACGCTGCAGCAGCTTGCCGGTGCGGCCGGCACGGCCGTCTTCATCACCCTGATGACCACCGGTACGACGGCGGCCCTGGCCGACGGCGCGTCAGCGGTCTCCGCTGCCGCCTCGGGCGTGCACACTGCCTTCTTCTGGGGTGCGGTTGTCTCACTCGTGGCCGTCGCGGCGTCGTTCCTGGTCCGCCGGCCCACCAACGAGCTGCCCGAAGGCGTGGCCGTCCACTAGCCGCCGGTCCGGTTGCCCTAGGAGCGGCCGGTCCGGGCTACTAGCCTTGGTTAGGCAAGCGTGATCCGCCGGGGGCTGCACCCAGGGAAGTGGCGCCATGTCCGAACCTGCGAATGAGGGACTCCTCGGGCACAACCGGGTCCGGACGCTGCTGGCACTGGCGGTTCCTGCGGTTATCATCGGCGTGGTTTCGGCGCTGGTCCTGTTCGCCCTCGACGAGCTCAGCCGGCTCCTGCAGCACCTCATCTGGGATAACCTGCCGGCCGCCGTCGGGGCCGACTCCGACGGCGGCTGGTGGATTTTCGGCACCCTGACGCTCACCGGGCTCGCCGTCGGGCTCATCGTCCGCTACGCGCCGGGCCACGCCGGGCCGGATTCGGCGGCGGCGGAGCTCGCCGGCTCCGCCCTGCCGGTCGGGGTGGTGCCTTCCCTGGCCGCCGTCGCGGTTCTCGGACTGGCCGGCGGCGTCAGCCTGGGCCCCGAGAATCCGATCATCGCCATCAACACCGCCCTGTTGACGGTGCTGATCGGCCGGTTGTTTGCCCGTGTTCCGGCCCAGCTGATCGTCGGACTGACGCTGGCGGGAACCGTGGGTGCACTGTTCGGGACGCCGGTGGCCGCGGCGCTGCTCTTCACCGGTGTGGCCGGGACCCTCAACACCGGGGGCGCACTCTTCGACCGGCTCTTCCTTCCGCTCGTCTCCGCCGGGGCCGGGGCGGTGACCATGACCCTGCTTGGCGGCACGCTGCTGCGGATCGAACTACCGCCCATGGGCACTCCCGACGGCTGGGACGTGCTGGCCGGGTTCGTCGTCGCGCCGCTGGCCGCGGCCTTCGGACTGCTCGGCGTTGCCGTCTTCGCGCAGGTGCACCGGTGGTTCCACCGACTCGGCAATCCCGTCCTCTTCACCACGCTCGGCGGCGCGCTGCTGGGTCTGCTGGGTGTGGCCGGCGGGACGATCACGTTGTTCAAGGGCGCCGAGGAATCGGCGGAACTGCTGCAGCACCGGGGCGACGAACCGGCCTGGGCCCTGGTTTACCTCGCAGCGATCAAACTCGCCGCCCTGGTAATTTCCGCAGCTGCGGGCTTCCGCGGCGGCCGCATCTTCCCGGCGGTGTTCATCGGGGTGGCCGCGGGCCTGGCGGTTTCGGCCCTCGTTCCGGCCGTGCCGGTGAGCCTGGCGGTGTCCGCGGCAGTGCTCGGGCTGGTGCTTGCCGTTGCCCGGGACGGCTGGATGGCGCTCTTCATCGCCGTGGTCATCACCGGTGACGTGACCGTGACCGCTGTCCTGTGCCTGGCCCTGCTGCCCGCGTGGCTGGTGGTCACCAACGCCCCGCACATGCTCGCGGCCGATGATGCACACGCTTGACCACTGCTGTGACGCGGCTCATACTAAATGAACGATTAGTTAGTACCTTCCGTCAGGAGCCCCAATGACCGTCACACAGACCGCGCGCCCAGCCTTCGACCCCACCGCAGTGGGCGACGTCGACGCCGACCTCTACCTTCTCGATGAGCTGCTGGACGACGAGGCCCGCGACGTGCGGGACCGGGTCCGGGCGTTCGTGGACAACGATCTGCTGCCGGTCATCAACGACTATTGGGAGCGGGCGGAGGTCCCGTATGAGCTGGTGCCCAAGCTGGCCGCGCTGAACATCGCCGGCGGCACCATCAAGGGCTACGGCTGCCCGGGCATGAGCCGCATGGCCGCCTCCACCGCCGCGGCTGAGCTCGCCCGGGGCGACGGCTCCATCAACACGTTCTTCGGTGTGCACTCCGGCCTGGCCATGGGCAGCATCGACATGCTCGGCAGCGAGGAGCAGAAGCAGCGCTGGCTGCCCCCAATGGCCAGGTTCGAGAAGATCGGTGCATTTGCCCTGACCGAACCCACCCACGGGTCCGATTCCGTGTCGCTGGAAACCACCGCCCGCCGCGAGGGCGATTCCTACGTCCTGAACGGCAACAAGCGGTGGATCGGCAACGCCAGCTTTGCCGACATCGTGATCATCTACGCCCGCGACGAAGCCGACGGTAAAGTCAAGGCGTTCGTTATGGAAAAGGATGCCGACGGCAACCACCCCGCCGGGTACCAGGCGACCGTGATCACCGGCAAGATCGGCAAACGTGCTGTGCTGCAGCCGGACATCGTCATCGAGGACCTCCGTATTCCCGCGGAGAACCGCCTGGAGAACTGCAACTCGTTCAAGGACGTCAACAAGGTGCTGGCCGCCACCCGCGGGGGAGTCGCGTGGGAAGCGCTGGGGCACGCCGTCGCCGCGTACGAGATTGCCGTGGCCTATGCCAAGGACCGGGTGCAGTTCGGTCAGCCCATTGCCGGGTTCCAGCTGGTGCAGAACAAGCTCGCGAACATGCTCGCCCAGGTCACCGCGATCAAGCTGACGTGTTTCCGCCTCAACGAGCTCGGCGACCAGGGGAAGATGACCAGCCCCATGGCCTCCATGGCCAAGATGTTCGCCGCCCGGCAGGGCCGCTGGGTCTGCTCGGAGGCACGCGACATCATGGGCGGCAACGGCCTGCTTTTGGAGAACCACGTGGCCCGGCACCTGACCGACATGGAGGTGGTGTTCACCTATGAGGGCACCGATTCCATGCAGTCGCTGATCCTGGGCCGCCACATCACCGGACTGTCCGCGTTCGCCTAGGCGTTCCGGGCCGGCGGATCAGCGTACCCGCAGGCCCAGGACCTGCCCGGTGCCGGGGGTGGCCGGATCCATCGCCTCCGGCCACCGGGCGGTCAGCATAAACAGCAGGCCGCCGTCGCCGCCGCCGACAGCGCAGGAGAAACAGCCCTGGTCCAGCTGCACCGTTTCCACCACGGTCCCGCCCTCCCGGACGCGGACGCAGCGTTCGCCGGGCACTTCGGCGAACCAGATGCCCCCGGTACCGTCCCAGCAAATACCGTCAGGGGCGCTGCCCGAGACCGCTGCCCAGTCCCCGGCAGGCGTGAGGGCGCCGTCGTCGGCAATGGCGAAGGACGCCAGACGGCCTGCGTTGGATTCAGCGACCACGAGGGTGGCGCCGTCGTCGGAAACCACCATGCCATTGGGGAATGCCAGGCCGTCTGCCACCTGCGCCACTGAGCCGTCCGGGCGGATGAGTGCGATGATCCCGCTGCTCTGCGGGTCGGCCGAATAGTCGTAACCAATGCCGTTGACGTAAATGTTGCCGGAGGGGTGCACGGCAATCTCGTTCCAGGGGTGGTCCGACAGGCCGCTCAGATCCGCGTGCGGGACCAGCCCTGCATTGGGAATTTCCAGGAAGACGGTCCGGTCCGTCCCGGAGACTACGGCCATCCGCCCGTCCGGCAGCCAGTCGAAGCTGATCGGAAAGGACGGCACCGCCGCCACCCGCCGCACGTCCCCGTCCGGGTTCAGCGCGGAGATGGTCCCCGCCGTCCAGTCCGCGAACCAAAGTTCGTCGGCGTGCCAGCGGGCGGATTCGCCCATGCCGATCCCGGAGACCAGCGTTGTCGGTTCAGCCATGCTGCACCTCGCTTGTTGAGGTTCGGGCTTCCAGTATGCCGGGCACCCCGAAGCGGACAACAGGCCTAGGGCTTCGACGGTCCTGCGGCGCCCAGCATCCGCAGCGCCAAACGGCTGTGGTGTTCTCCGATGCCGGCTGCGGTCTGCCGTCCGTCGTTGCGGTACCAGCGGGCCACGTCCACGCAAAGGGAGAGCAGGGCCAGGACGGCAAGGCCGGTGTCCTCGACGTCGAACACGCCTTCCTGCCGTCCGCGGTCGACGACGGTCCGGAACTCCGCGTCCACGGAGCGGCGGATCTTCAGCACCTCGGCCCGGTGGTCCTCCGTGAGGGCAGCCAGCTCGAAGTTCACCACGCTGGACTTGGTGCGGTTGGCTGCCTGCCACTGGACGAAGTCACGCACCATGGTCGAGATCTGCTGCACCGGATCGCTGCTTGAGGCGGCGCCGGAGCGGACCAGTTCCAGGGTCCGCTCGTGCCCGAGGCGGGAAATGCTGTACAGCAGCTCTTCCTTGGAACGGTGGTGGACATAGACGGCGCCGGGAGTGACCCCGGCCGCCGTAGCGATGTCGCGGGTGGTGGTGCCGTGGAAGCCCTTCGCCGCGAAGGCCTCCGTAGCGGAATCCAGCAGGCGCTGGCCCGTACCTGTTGCGGGCACCTGTACCTCCGGAAGATGAGCGGAATGAGCGTTCAGCAACCAGAGTAGCAGTGGGACTGGCTGCCGCTAGGCGAGACGCGAACGGACGATTTCGCTCACCGTCTTACCGTCGAACCGTCCTGCCACCTTGGCGGTCACGGGCTTCATGACCTGTCCCATCTGCCGCATCGTGGGCTCTTCTCCGCCGGCGCGCAGATCGGCGATTGCCTCATCCACAATGGCTTCCACGTCGGCACGGGTCAGGGGAGCGGGCAGGTAGGCTTCGATGATTTCTGCCTCGGCCGTCTCGGAGGCAGCACGCCCGGTCTCGCCGGCCTCCGTGTAGATCCCGGCCGTATCGCGGCGCTTTGCGGCTTCCTTCTGCAGCAGGGACACGATCTGCACGTCGTCGAGCTCAACCGGCGTCTTCCCGGACTTCTCCCGGGTGGTGATTTCACCCAGTACGTTGCGCACGGTGGTCAGGGCAACGCGGTTGCCCGATTTCATGTGCATCTTCATATCGGCCTGCAGCTGTTCTTTCAAAGTGCCCATGGTCCTCGTCCTTACGGTGGTGTAGTGCTTTCCTTTCCCATCGTCCCCTATGCGGGCGGGTCGAGCTCCACGGGGCGCCCGGACACGGTGAGCAGCAGGTCCAGGGCATCGGCTTCGATCCTGGTGCCGGCGCCCCAGGCCGTCCCGGTGCGCCGGTCGACCAGCAGCAGGCCGGCGGCCCGCTCACGCCCTCCGCCGAACGCAACCGGGGTGCGGACCTGATAGGCCAGGGCCTGGATAACCGCGGGTTCCGGATAGCTCCCGACGAGGCCGAGGGGTCGGCGGATGTCCTCGCCGTGCACGATCGCTTCAACGAGGCGGGTTGCCGGGTTCACCGGGGGCGTCCGGGTCAATTCCGCCACGTCCCGCAGCGCGCGGACGGTATCCTGCGGGTCCTGCCGCTTTTGGCGCAGGACACCGCGCTGGTTCACGCGGTCGAAATCCAGGCGTGCGCCGAGCATGCCCCGGACGAAGCCGATCCTGCCGGTGAGTGCCGTGTCCACAAGGTGGGCCAGGACATCGTGGACGCTCCACCCGGGACAGAGCGAGGGCACCTCCCACTGTTCGGACTGCAGCGGGGAGAGGTCCGCCGCGAGGCGCTGCCGCTCAGCGTGGACGGTTTCCCAGACTGCTGCCGTGGACTTCCGCAAACCGGCTCCTTTGGTTGATTGGCACGTGGTCCCTAAGGAAACTAAAGGGTTCAGCCCGCGTCAATGCCCGCCTGCGGCGGCGGTCACAGCGTCCGGAATCACAGCGCAAAAGGGCGATAGTTGTCTTGAGGCAATCAAAACAACTGTTAGGGTTTTAGATATGCAGAACGCGGCGGAAACAGCAGAAGCCCAGGCCGGAAACATCCGGTCAGCGGGGCTGAAAGCCACGTCACAGCGCGTTGCAGTGCTGGGAGCGCTGCAGCGGGAACCGCACTCCAGTGCCGACAAGGTCCTGGCTTCCGTTCGATCGGAACTGCCGGGTATTTCGGCGCAGGCCGTGTACGGCATCCTGTCCGCCTTTACCGAGGCCGGACTGGCCCGGCGGGTGGAGCCCGCCGGTTCGCCGGCACTCTACGAGTCGCGGGTGGGGGATAACCACCACCACCTGGTCTGCATCCGCTGCGGAGCCATCAGGGACGTCGACTGCGTGATCGGCCAGGCACCCTGCCTGACCCCGTCGGACGATTCCGGCTTTACCGTACTGGCTGCCGAAGTAACCTTCAGCGGCATCTGCAGCACCTGCGCCAAGCAGGCGGATTCCTCCGCCCGCTAAGGCGCACCACCGCCCATATAAACGGCGGGCACCAATCAACGGCGACACATCCCGGGCTGAACGCTGCCCAAAAACCTGCCGCCACGGCCCGAGTCTCACCCCAAGCGTCAACTGAGGAGACACCATGACCACTTTGATCAATCGAAACGCAGCGCCGGCCACCACCGAAAACGCCGCACCCCGCCCAGCCGCCACCGGCAGCACCGTTGCCCCCGCGGCCTCGCAGCCCGCTCCGGCAACCCAGCCCCGTCGCCTGGGCACCTACACCACCTGCTACGGACGCCCGCTGGGAACCCCGCGTGCCGAGGGAACCTACGTGTCCACCGGCCGCCGGGCGCTCACCCGCCCCCGCAACCTCGGCAGCTACGTGGACACCGCCGCGCACCTCAACCGCCGCCCCCAGGGCAGCTACACCCTGCGCGGCTAGTCTCGCCGCCGCGTGCGGCAGCAGCCGATAGGATGAATGGTCGTTGTCCCGCGGGGCGAGGAAACCAACCCCTTTGAGAGGACACCATGAGCCTGATCCGGCTGCAGGACGTCAATACTTCCTTCGAGAACAAGCAGGTGCTGCGTGAAGCGTTCCTGCGGCTCGATCCCAAGGACCGGATCGGCCTGATCGGCCGGAACGGCTCCGGCAAATCCACCATCCTGAAACTGGTCCTGGACCAGGTGCAGCCGGACTCCGGCACCGTAACCGTGGAACCGGGCTTGAAGATCGGCTACTTCTCCCAGTTCTCCGAACTGGACGGGCAGGCCAGCATTGCCGAGGTCCTGGATTCCGTCTTCACGGAAATCAAGGACGTCGAGGCTGAGCTGGCGGGAATCGATGAAGCCATTGCAGCCGATCCCGCGGGCAAGGAAATGGATCGGCTCATCCGCCGCCAGTCGGAACTGTTCGAAACCATGGACCGGCTCGACGGCTGGGACTACCCGCGCCGCATCGACAGCGTGCTCACCACCCTCGGCTTCACCGCCGCACACCGTGTCTGCCCGATCGACGCCCTCTCCGGCGGCTGGCGGAACCGTGCGGCACTGGCCAAGATCCTGCTGGAGCAGCCCGATGTGCTCCTGCTCGACGAACCCACCAACTACCTGGATGTGGCCGGCGTCGAATGGCTCGAGGGCTGGTTCCGCGACTTCCGGGGAGCTGCCATCATCGTCTCGCACGACCGGAAGTTCCTCGACGCCGTCGTGACCCGCATCGTGGAGGTGGAGAACTTCCACCTGCACGAATACCCGGGAAACTTCGCGGAGTACGTGGTGCAGAAGCAGTTCCGGTTGAAGAACCTCCAGGCCCAGTTCGTCCATGAGGCCGAACTGCTGGCCTTTGAAGCCGAAGGCATTGCGGACCGCCGCGAGGCGGCCAAAGCCGGCGGGCGGCTCAGCACCCAGCTGGCCCGCATCAAGAAATCCCGTGCGCCCCGGCCCGTGGACGAAATCATCACCGGCATCTACGACGGCCTGCACGTAAAGGACGTGCTCGGCCGCGTCCGCGGCGTGTCCAAGTCGTACGGGGAAAAGGTGCTCTTCGAGGACCTGAGCTTCGAAGTGAACAAGGGGGACCGCATCGCGGTCACCGGAACCAACGGCAGCGGCAAGACCACGCTGCTGCGCGTGCTCACGGGCGAAGAACAGCCCGACGCCGGCGATGTCACCTGGCCGAAGGGCCCGGCCATGGTTTCCTACAACCAGATGCTGGCGGAACTCGACGACGCCGACACCGTCACCCACGCCGTCAACTCGCTGCCGGGATCCCTCGCCTTCAGCGCCACGAAAAAGTCCGTCAACCGGTTCCTGACCATGTTCCAGTTCTCCGAAGCGGACCTGGTGCAGAAGATCGGGAACCTTTCCGGCGGGCAGCGCGCCCGCGTCGCCATGGCCCAGTGCCTGCTGTCGGGCGCTCCCGTCCTGCTGCTGGACGAACCCACCAACCACCTGGACATGTCCAGCACACAGGTCATGGAGCGCGCCCTGCTGCATTTCCCGGGCGCCGTCATAGTGGTCAGCCATGACCGGTTCTTCACCGAAAAAATCGCTACCCGCTGGCTCGTCTTCGGTGCCGACGGAGCGAAGCCGGGGCAGGTCACCATCCGCGAAGCCTAGGGAGCCGACACGAATTCGGCGCGGCGTCTGTCGGGGTGCCCGATGCGCCGCTAATGTCGGGGGGTGTTTGACGGACCCAGCCTTGTCTTCTTCGCAGCCGGCCTAGCAGTCTTCCTTGCAGCCGTGCTGCCCAAGGCGCTGCGCAATGTTCCGGTTTCCATGCCCATGGTGTTCCTTGGTGCGGGAATCCTGGCGTTCAGCCTCCTGAAGGACCTGCCGGACCCGGATCCGCTGCGCTATGGAGAATTCACCACGCACCTGACCGAGGTGTGCGTGATCATTTCCCTGATGGGCGCAGGACTGGCACTGGACCGCCCGGTCGGCTGGCGGCGGTGGTCCACCACCTGGCGGATGCTGGGCATTGCCATGCCGCTGAGCCTGTTGGGCCTGACCCTGCTGAACCTTTGGGTCCTCGGAGTCGGCCTGGCAGCTGCCATCCTGTTGGCCGCAGCGCTGGCCCCGACCGATCCGGTGCTGGCCTCCGAGGTCCAGGTGGGCGAACCCGCCGACGACGAGGAAGAGGACTCGGAAGGCGAAGCCGAGGACGAGGTCCGCTTCGGACTGACGTCCGAAGCCGGGCTGAACGACGGCCTGGCGTTCCCGTTTGTCTACCTCGCCATCGGCATGAGCCTGGTGGGGACGGCGCCGTCCGACTGGTTCCCGCACTGGATCGCCGTGGACGTCTGCTGGCGGATAGGTATGGGCGTCCTCCTTGGCTTCTTCGTTGGCAAGCTCCTGAGCCGGCTCTTCTTCTCCGCACGGTTGGAAAGCATTCGCCTCTCCAACCACTCTGAAGGCTTCGTGGCCCTGGCGGCCACCTTCCTGGCCTACGGAATCACCGAAATGCTCGACGGCTACGGTTTTGTTGCCGTCTTCGTCTGTGCAGTCACCATCCGGGCCGCTGAACGTACCCACGGCTACCACCGGGTGCTGCACAGCTACGTGGAGCAGCTGGAGCGGCTGCTGACCGTAGTCCTGCTGCTGCTCCTCGGCGGCGCCATTGCCCGCGGACTGCTCTCGGAAATCGGCTGGCGCGAGGTGGCAGTGGCCGCCGCGTTCCTCCTCGTCGTCCGGCCCCTCGCCGGCTGGCTGGGTCTGCTGGGCGGCCGGCCGGGCCCCCGCGAGCGGATGGCCATCGCCTTCTTCGGCGTCCGCGGGATCGGCTCCCTGTATTACCTCGGTTACGCACTGGGCAAGGGGAACTTCGACGGCGCGGAGCAGCTGTGGGGGCTGCTCGGCCTGGTAGTGGCCTCCTCCGTCGTGCTGCACGGGATCACGGCGGCACCGGTGATCAACCGGCTGGACCGGATCCGCCGGAAGACGGCCATGGAACGCTTCGGCGAGGAACGGCCGGATACGGCGGTCTGACCACCCGCACCTGCTCTTTCCGCCCGGCCGGGGCGCTGTTAGCTTGGCGCCATGGGTACCCGCGTCCTCGGCACGGAGGATCCCTGGCCCGCGGGACTCAGGGTGACGCCGCCGATACTGATGGCCCAGACCTGGGCCGGCACCGTTTTCCTCCACTGGCGCATTCCCGCGTCTGCTGCCGCACCGTACATGCCGCCCGGCGTCGAACCTGATGTGTTCCACGGTTCCACCTGGGTGGGGCTGGTGGGGTTCCTGGCGCGGGAAACCCGCTTGTTCGGGCGGGTTCCCGTTCCGTACTTCGGGTCCTTCACCGAAATCAACGTGCGCCTGTATTCACGCGGCCCGGACGGCAGCCGCGGGGTGCTCTTCCTGACCCTGGACGCCTCACGGCTGGTTCCGGTCCTCGTTGCCCGCGCCCTGCACATCCCGTATGTCTGGTCCCGCTGCCGGCCCGCGCGTTCCGGCCGGGAGCCGGGGTACGACGTCGAGCGGTTCGGGAAACAGCCCCGCTCGTCCTTCGCCGTGGTTCCGGACTATGCCCGGCAGGCGGACGATGACTTGTCCTTGCTGCTCACTGCGCGGTTCGGCCTACATGCGGTCTTCGCCGGCAGGACGGTGTTCATTCCCAACTCCCACCGGCCCTGGCCGTTGTATCCGGCCCGGCTGACGCACTTCCACGATGAACTGGTGCCTGCGGCCGGGCTTCCCGTCGAGGGGCCGCCGGACACGGTGCATTACTCACCCGGTGTGCGCACCTTGTTCGGCCGTCCGCGACGGATTGCCTGAGCCGGCCAGTTCCCTGCGCAGGCCGCGTTCGCCCTGCCGCATCAGCAGCGAGTGGGCTGCGGTGAAGACCGGCCGCGCCACGGGCGTGAGCAGGCGCATCCAGCGCCGGGTGGGGCGGACCTGCCAGTCGATGTCCATCCGGGTCTGCGCCGCGTCACCGGGGGCGTTCCCGGGGGTGTCCGCCGGCACGGGGAACAGGCGGATCCGGCCGGTGCCCGCCAGGTCTCCGCCGGCGTCGAACTCTATGATCCGTGGCTGGACTGCGGTGGTCGGGTGGATGGTGATGGACAGGTGGTAGCCCAGGGCTGCACGGAAGCGCAGTCGGACGGTAGTGGCCAGCAGTTCCGACGTCGGGTCTGAAGCGGCGTCCGGATCGGTGGCGAGGTCCTGGAGCGTGCAGCCGGGCCACCAGCGTGGCCAGCTCATGTCCGGGCTGGCCACGGTCTCCCACACCGCCTCGGGGGTCGCGTCGAGCAGCCAGCTGGAAGGGAGGATGTAGAGACCGGGCATAACTTCAGCATGCCATCCGGAATCCGGCGGGCTGAAACCGGTGCCGTGGCGAACCGACTCGTGCCGAACAGACACCGTGCCGGGACCGATGCTTCGGTCCCGGCACGGTGTCCGGTGTTATCGATCCTTTGCTGACTCAGTCCTTGCGGAACTTAGCGGGTGTAGGCCCGGGGCAGGTCGAAGCCCCGCTCCTCCATTACTGCGCGAAGCCGGGTGGGGTAGTCGGTGATGATTCCGTCCACGCCCAGGTCAATGAGCCGGTGCATGTCTGCCACCTCATTGACGGTCCAGGGAATGACCGGCATGCCGAGGGCGTGTGCGTCGGCAATCATTTCGGCCGTGACCGTGGTGAAGATGGGGGATAGCACGTCGTAGCCCTGGGCATGGGCGGCGCGGACAACGGACCCGCCGAAGTCATCTATATCGATTCCGCCCAGCTGCGGGGCTGCGCCCGGCTGGCCTACGCCGAGGTCCTCCGGCGTACTGGCCAAAGCCACCCGCGTCAGTTCCGGGGCGATCCGCTCGAGCAGGTTCAGGGTGGACCAGTCAAAGGACTGGATGGTGGTGCGGCGCTCGCGGTTCGCATCGCGGACCACGTCCACCACCGCCTCGGTCAGTGCGACACTGCGCGGCCCGCCGGCCTGGCCCTCCTCGACCTTGGTTTCGACATTGAACTGGATTTTGCGGGCACCGTACTCCCGGGCGAGGCGATAGACATCGCTCAGCTCCGCAATCCGGTTGCCCTCCGCGACATCCTGCTCCGGGTAGCCCGGCAACTGCTGGTAGCCGCAGTTCAGGGTCTGGAGCTGCAAGAGGCTCAATTCCGCTACGCGGTCGCCCACGTAGGGGAATTCCGGATCCCCGGAAGTGGCAGGAGCCGTATCGGCGCACTTCGTGGTCAGGATGATGTCGTCATGCCAGACAATCACCCGGCCGTCCTCGGTCAGGTGCGTGTCCAGTTCCAGTGTGGTGACGCCCAGTTCCAATGCGTGTGCGAAGGCCGCCAGGGATTCTTCGGTTACTTCGCCGCGTCCGCCGCGGTGCGCCTGGAGGTCAAAGTCCCGTTCCGTGCCGGAGCGCATCACCGAAACCATGACCTCGAAGATCCGGGTGTTCTCATAAACGCCCGTCAGTATCTCGGCGCCGGGTCCCATGGCAGTCAGGGGAACGTCGTCGCCCGTATGGCCGCCGGTGGTCCAATCGATCTGGTACTGCTGGTCGGAGTTGGCGACGTCGAATGGTCCTTCCTGCACCGGGCTCTCCGGGTTGGAATCATCACCCAGCGGTTCGATGGCCATACCGCCGGTCTGGTGGTCGCCCACCGTGATCAGCAGGGTGTTCCCGTCCTGCTCGGCGAACTCCTTGGCCAGGGCGACGGAGTTGTCGAACTGAATGCCGGACTCGATGGTCAGCGCCCCGTTATTGACATGGCTCATGGCGTCGATGCCCTCTTCCTCCACCATGAGGAAGAAGCCGTTGTCATCCTGGTTGTTGTTCAGGACGTCAATGGCTTTCCGGGTCATTTCGGTCAGCGGAACCGTGGGCTCGTAAGAGTCTTCAACGTCGTCTCCGTATTGGAACATTTCCTCGTTGGCGAAGAGCCCGAGGAGCATGTCACCCTCTGCTGCCTGCAGGCCGGGCAGGTCCCAGACGTACTCGTAGCCCAGGTCCTGGGCCTCTTCCACCAGCTTGCCCTCGGTACCGGCACTTTCCTCGGATTCGTCCTCTGCAGGATTGTCGGGGTACCTGCCCGGGGTGCCCGCCGGGTACCAGTAATCCTCGCCGCCGCCCAGGATCACCTCCGGGTGTGAACTGCGCAGGTATTGGGCTGCGATGGCGCTCTGCTCATCCCGGTCCAATACGTGCGAGCCGAAAGCGGCCGGAGTTGCATCCGTCACCTGGGCGGTGGTGACCAGCCCGGAGGACTTTCCGAGCCGCTCGGCGATTTCCAGTGCCGAGGTCACGGGCTGCTGTTCCAGGTCCACACCGATGGCGCCGTTGTAGGTTTTCACCCCGGTGGCCATGGACGTGGCAGCGGCGGCCGAGTCGGTGATGAAGGTGCCGGGATCCGCGGAGTTGGTGTGGACCCGGCCCACCTCGGGCAGTGAATCCATGGCCAGTTCCCCGGTCAGGCCAACCGAGGCCAGCCGGATGGCGTCGCGTTGCGCCGTTCCCATCCCGTCGCCGACCATCAGGATTACGTTGACGGCGTCGTCGTTACCGTGTCCGCCGCCGTCTGTCGGCGTCGGGGTCGGTGATGGTGTTCCCGTATGGGTCGGTGATGGTGTTCCGGTGGGCGACGGGGTGGAGGTGGGAGTGGGTGTGGAAGTCTTTGTGGGTCCGGGGGAGCCGGTGGGATGGCCGTTCCCGCCGCCTACGCCCGGAAGTCCGGTACCTACGCCGCATCCCGCCAGGACGCAGATACCCAATATCGCCGTCGATAGTGTCTTAGCCGTCTTCTTCATGTGGTTTCCCCTGCGAGTGCCTAGCGATGGTTCCCCCTGACGCGTGCCAGACTTCGTGCGCGCCAGGGGAGAGTCAACCGCAGGAACCAATAAAGGTTCCGGGCCGCCGGGGTTACTCGAAGGGTG
Organism: Arthrobacter sp. zg-Y895; assembly: GCF_020731025.1. Lineage (NCBI taxonomy): Bacteria > Bacillati > Actinomycetota > Actinomycetes > Micrococcales > Micrococcaceae > Arthrobacter > Arthrobacter sp. zg-Y895. Next base: position 485,431 of record NZ_JAJFZY010000004.1, on the reverse strand, counting down.
TCGGGTCTCCGGTTCCGCGCCGTACGATTTCGGGCGAGTCACCGGAGAAATCGATGACTGTTGTGGGCTCCGGGCCGCAGAACCCGGAATCGATGACGGCGTCCACCTGGTGGTCCAGGCGCTCCTTGATTTCCCAGCCCTGGGTCATGGGATCCTCATCGCCGGGCAGCAGCAGTGTGCTGGAGAGCAGCGGTTCGCCGAGGCCTTCCAGAATCGACTGCACCACCGTATTGTCCGGGATGCGCACGCCGACGGTCCGCTTCTTGGGCTGGAGCAGCCACTTGGGCACTTCTTTCACCGCCGGCAGGATGAAGGTATAGCTTCCGGGGGTGGCGGCTTTGATGCTGCGGAACACCGAGTTGTCCAGCTGCACGAACTGGCCCAGCTGCGCGAAGTTACGGCAGACCAGGGTGAAGTGGTGCTTATCGTCCAGCTGGCGGATCTGGCGGATGCGTTCCAGTCCCTCCCGGTTGCCCAGCTGCACTCCCAGTGCATAGCAGGAGTCGGTGGGGTAGGCGATCAACCCGCCGGATTCGAGCAGGTTCACAATCTGGCCGATGGCCCTGGGCTGCGGGTTTTCCGGGTGTACGTCAAAGTATCTGGCCATCCCCACAGCCTACCGGTGGCCGTCGCTGACGGGGACTGGCCGGGTCCGGGCACCGGCGAGCGCCGGGGATCTTCCGCGAGCGCCGGCCGGCTATCACCCCGGCTACGCCGCCCGAATCAGGTCCACCACTATCTTCTCGACCGTAGAGAGGGCGTCCTCAATAGGAGCACCTGGCAACGGTGGCGCTGTGGAGCGGTATGTGTGTCCGGTGGGGGTGGAGGTCTCCACGGTATGGCCGAGTATTGCGGGTGAGCCTTCCATCCCTCCGCCCGCCGCACCTCTTGCGGCCGCTGAGCCGGGAGGTTTGATTACCTTTGCGGACCAGCCCGGCGCTTCCTTGGCGTGGTTGCACGCTTCGCAGAGTCCCTGTCCGTTCCCGACGCTGGTGGGACCTCTGTCGCTGTGCCGCCGGACATGGTCGAACTCCCGGATTGGGGCACCGCACCACGGCATCCGGCAGGTAGCGTCCCGTGCGGCGATGAACCGGGCCAAGGATGTCGGGAACAAACGTGCCCGAGAATCCATAGCGACCAGCTCGCCGGTTTCCGGAGCCGTGTACAGCCTGCGGATGAAGGTCTGGACATCCCTGGCGGGTCTGTCGCTCCGATCCTGGCGTCGGCCACTGTTCGGGCCGCCGGTCCGGGCGCTGCCCTCGGCGTCACCGTGGCCTTCTGCGCCACCGGTGCCGCCACCGGTGCCGCACGTGCCATCGGCAACGCGACCCGAGTTCTCCATAGCCCCACCCCGGTTGCGGACCAGATCCCTGGCCCACTGGGCCGGAACGGGGCCGTAGCCGGGGACGAATGCCGGCTCTGATTCTCCGGCAAGCAGTGTCCGATCCGTCATCACCAGCTGGACCTCCACTTTCATGGAGTCCGCCTGTGCCTGACCGGTGATTCGGCCTACAAGCGTGTCCGCCATGATCTGGCCACGGGTACGCCGGTCCCCGGCTGCTGTCAGCCGGTCTGCCTCCCGGGCCAGGGCCGCGTATACGCCTACCCCTTGGGCGACGGGCAGAAGCCCCGTCAGGTACGTCATGGTGTCCGGCGCGGGACGGCAGGAAACGAAACGTTCGGATGCAGCCTTGGCGGCCCGGTTCACGGCAGCCTGTGGATCCAGCCGGTAAGCAGCAGCCCTGGCGCGGGAAGTGAGCTGCCGATCTCCCAGGGTTTCCAGCAGCTCCGGGTCTCCGGCCACTTCCGCATCTACCCGCTGCCGATCTTCTCTGCTCAGGCAAGCGGTTTCACGCACCAGCAGTGTCGCCCGCCATTCGTTGATCTTTCCGTGGCTCAGGGCGTGGAGGGTGCAGGGCATGTCCTGAGTGAGGGCCTTGGCGAACCCCAGCAGGCGCCCGCCGCGGTTGGCCGATTCCCTCCGGGCCAAAGCTATCTGCGAGGCCACACCCCAGCCCTGCTTGTCCCGGGATACTCCCTCCACCGCCTGCTTCCGACGCTGTGAGGCGTCAAACGCCGCGGCCGTCCGGGCCTGCGCTGCCGATGCTGCCGCCTTCAGCTCTTCAAGGGCTCGAATCCGGTCGATGAGCTCTGTGTCCGGCGGCGGGGCATGCTCTGCGTCGGCGTCCTCACTCAATACGCCTGCCCATTCGTTCACTGACGCGCTGCTGACACGGGAAGGGTCAGCAGACAAGTGGTGTCCGTGCGGACGATATTCGAACATGTGTTCGAGTCTATCGGCGGTAAATCGTAGGGGGAAGGAGGGAAATACCTGACCTACTACCTGTCTTTGCGGTCCGAGAAGCAGACTCAAAAGTCCGGCTGGTTGCTGGCGCCAGGAGCGTTTGTCGCCCTGCTTGAGGCGAGTTCCGCGCTTGGATGCCATGCCGGGTCCGGGCTTCCTGCGGGACCCTGCCGTTCACGCTGGGCTTCGGCGCTCGCAGATTTGTCCTGGCGAAGCAGGTCTGCGCTCGCAGGCGGGAACCTGTGGCATTAGGTGCAGAAGGATTGCGGTCCGCACCGCGAGCGTTTCCAGGCCCCGGCACCGAGCGCAGGGTTCACGAGGGTGCGCCGGTATCCCGGCAGGCGTGCCAAAGCAGGGGAGAGGGTGAGCAAAAGTAGTTCTGTGGACGGACGACGCCGGTCTCCTCCGGCAGTGCGGCAGATCCGGTCCAGCTGCCGCGCCTCGCCCAGGTCGACGCCGGTGAGTATGACGTCGACTTTGCCGTCACGACGTCGCGAGGCGGCGGTGTTGCACGCCCCAAAGGCATGCAGCATCCCTCTTGATAAGCAAGCTTAGTAAAACCCGCGTGTCCGCACGTCCCGGCCTGCCGGCGCGACGTAGAGTGGTCGGATGTTCGTGCTCATTGGATTCAAGACCGTGCTCTCCTCACTCTTTTCGCGGCCGGCCACCTGCCAGTACTGCGGCGTCTACGGAGAGCAGTATGTGGAAGAGCGCGCTAACCGGCTGACGCTCTTCTTCATCCCCGTCTTCACCACCAGCCGCCGCTACGCCTTTACCTGCTCCAACTGCGGCCGCAGTACGGGTATTAACAAGTCGCAGAAGAACGCCCTCCAGCGCGGCTGAACCGCTGTCGGCACGGAAAGAAAACCACCGCAGGACGCCTATCGAACCCTTCCGAGACTCTCCGTGAGGGCCCGGTGTCCCCGGCGCGCCGGAAAAGTCAATAGAATGAAAGAAGCACAACAGCTGCCGGCCCTGTTCTGGCCGCACCACAGACTTCCGGAATGCCGCCGTACGGCTGCCGTTCCAACCTGCAATCCGATCCCCAACGAAAGAACCCTCATCCGTGAATAGAACACCTGCCGTCCTGAAAGCCCCCCGGGAACTCGCCAAGGGAACCATGCGTGTCATGAACCTCGGCGGCCTTGGCGAAATCGGCAGGAACATGACCGTTTTCGAATTCGACGGCAAACTGCTGATCGTTGACTGCGGCGTCCTCTTCCCCGAAGAGGAACACCCCGGTGTCAACCTCATCCTGCCCGACTTCACCGCCATCCGCGACCGCCTGCAGGACGTTGTTGCCATTGTCCTGACCCACGGCCACGAAGACCACATCGGCGGTGTGCCGTACCTGCTTCGCGAGCGTTCGGACATTCCCATCGTTGGCTCCAAGCTGACCCTGGCGTTCATCGAGGCCAAGCTGAAGGAACACCGGATCAAGCCCAAGCTGATCCAGGTCAAGGAAGGCGACCGCCGCACCATCGGCGGCTTCGACCTCGAGTTCCTGGCCGTGAACCACTCCATCCCGGACGGTCTGGCCATCGCCATCCGCACCGCCGCCGGCATGGCACTGCACACCGGTGACTTCAAGATGGACCAGTTCCCGCTGGACCGCCGCATCACCGACCTCACCGGCTTCGCCCGGCTCGGCGTGGAAGGCGTGGACCTGTTCCTCACCGACTCCACCAACGCCGAGGTTCCCGGCTTCATGGCCTCGGAAAAGGAACTGGCCCCGGCCATCGACACGGTCTTCCGCACCGCGCCGCGCCGCATCATCGTCTCCAGCTTCGCCAGCCACATCCACCGCATCCAGCAGGTCATCGACGCGGCATCGCGCTACAACCGCAAGGTCTCCTTCGTGGGCCGCTCGATGATCCGCAACATGACCATCGCCGAGGAACTGGGCTACCTGAACATCCCCAAGGGCATCCTGGTGGACTTCAAGTCGCTGCAGCGCACCGATGACCACAAGGTGGTGCTGATCTGCACCGGGTCGCAGGGCGAGCCGATGGCAGCGCTATCCCGGATGGCCAACAAGGACCACCAAATCCGCATCCACGAGGGCGACACCGTGCTGATGGCCAGCTCGCTGATCCCGGGCAACGAGAACGCCATCTACGGCATCATCAACAACCTGACTAAGATCGGCGCCAACGTGGTGCATAAGGGCAATGCCAAGGTGCACGTCTCCGGCCACGCCAGCGCCGGCGAACTCGCCTACTGCTACAACATTGTCAAGCCGCGCAACGTGATGCCGGTGCACGGCGAGTGGCGCCACCTCAAGGCCAACGGAGCCATCGCAGAGGCGACCGGCATGGATCCCCGAGACATCGTCATCGCCGAAAACGGCATGACCGTTGACCTGCGCCGCGGCCGGGCCACGATCTCCGGGAAGCATCAGGTGGACCTGGTCTTCGTGGACGGCGACAGCGTCGGCCACACCACCGAGGAAACCCTGAAGGAGCGCATGCAGCTGGCCGAGGAGGGCGCCGTGACGGTGCTGGCCCTGGTCGACGCCGATACCGGCACCATCGCCGAGCCTGCCGAATTCTTCACCAAGGGCTTCACCGTGAAGTCCGAGGACGTGAAGAAGGCAGAGGAAGCCGTGGAGAAGGCCCTGGCCAACGCCGCCGCGGGCAGCCGCCGCGGACCGAAGAGCGAGGACCTCGAAGACGTCATCGAGCGCGCCGTCGCCAACTGGATGCGCCGCTTCTACAACCGCACACCGGCAATCACCGCGATTGTCGTCGACGCCTAAAGCGCCATTGCCGTGAGGCTTTAGCCAACAGGCTTTAGTCAACACACAGGAGGAGGGGCCGCAAGTCGCACCAGCGACCTGCGGCCCCTCCTTTTGCACTGCCGGAAGTGCTGGTTTGCTGTGATCTTGTTCTCGCGGGGTTTCCGGGCCGGCCCCGCTGGCGGATGCCCTCAGCGCGGACCGGCAGCGGCCCGATCCCAGTGCTGGAGCGGGATTCCGGCCTGCTTCCGGACGCCGGTTCCCCCCGTCCCTTACCCGATGTGACCCATTCGGTCAAGACCCTTCACAGGCAAAGTCGATAACTTGTAGGGATGCGTCCCCCCAAATCCTCATTCCTCGAGAGACTTTCCGTGCCCGGACGGTTAGTCGCGTTCCTCCTCGTAAGCCTGCTGGCCGGCGTGTTGGCCGCCAGCACCCTGATCCCCATGGCGGCAGTAGCAGCCACGGGCACGGACATGGCCGTCGGAGTGCTGGACCAGCTGCCCGACGAGCTGGAAACCGGACCCCTGGATGAGGGATCAAAGATCTACAGCGCCGACGGCGTGCTGCTGGCCACCTTCTATGCCCAGAACCGGGTTCCGGTGGAGTTGGACGAGATGTCGCAGAGCATGCAGGACGCCATCGTCTCCATTGAGGACGCACGCTTCTTCGAGCACAACGGCATTGACTTCAAGGGCGTTGCCCGTGCCGTTGCCTCCAATGTGGCCGGTTCGGATACGCAGGGCGCCTCTACCCTGACCATGCAGTACGTAAACAACGTGCTTATTAGCCGGGACATCGCTGCGGGCAAGGGCGGCAGCGACCTCACGATCAGCGGCACCAAGGACCTCGGGGACAAGCTGCGCGAAGCCAAGCTCGCTGTCGCCGTTGAAAAGCAGTACTCCAAGGAGGAGATCCTGGAGGGCTACCTCAACATCGTGCTCTTCGGCGGACAGACCTACGGCGTGGAGGCTGCGGCCCAGAGCTACTTCGGCATCTCCGCCTCGGAGCTCAATCCGGCACAGTCGGCCATGCTGGCCGGCATGGTGCAGTCGCCCAGCCACTACAACCCGTTCACCAACCCCGAAGGAACGCAGGCCCGCCGGGACACCGTGCTGGCGGCCATGCTGAAGAACGACAAGATCAGCCAGGCCGAGTATGACGAAGCGGTGGCGAGCGGACTGGACCTGAACCCGCAGACCGTGACCTCGGGATGCACTGGCGCCGAGACCGCCCAGTACTTCTGCAGCTATGTGGAACAGACCATCCTGCAGTCGGAGGCCTTCGGCGCCGATGTCGAAGAGCGCGCCAAGCTCCTGGCACGCGGCGGGTTGACCATCAGGACCACCCTGGACTCGCGGCTGCAGTCGCAGGCACAGAAGCAGATCGAAGCCCAGGTTCCGGTAGGGGATCCCTCCGGGGCCGGCTCGGCAATAGTGTCCGTGGAACCGGGCACGGGCAAGATCCTTGCCATGGCCCAGAACACCGAGTACACCCCGGAGCTGGGCAAGGGCAAAACCCAGCTCAACTTCAATGTGGACGCGGACATGGGCGGCACGCCCTACGGGTTCCAGCCCGGCTCCACCATGAAGCCGTTCACCACCGCCGCCTGGCTGGCGGCCGGGCACGGGCTCAACGACACCATCGACGCCACGCGTACGTCCTACCCGGCAGGCTTCGACTGGAAGGCCAGCTGCCTCGGCCCGAATGCGGAGTTCGACGAATGGAAATTCAAGAACGCCTCCGAGGGCTTTGAGAAGAAGATGACCGTTGCGGAGGGCCTGCGGCAGTCCGTCAACACCGCCACCGTGGCGCAGGCAGCCCAGCTGGACCTGTGCGACATCCGGGATACCGCCACCAGCATGGGTGTCCACCGCGCAGTGGACGGGGAACCCCTGGAAGTCACCAGTCCCTCCTTTGTCCTCGGCGGACAGGAAGTCTCCCCGCTGACCATAGCTTCGGCCTACGCCACCTTCGCCAGCGGCGGCGAATACTGCACACCCACCGCGCTGACCGAAGTCACCGACGGCCAGGGCAACGCGTACGACGTCGCCGGAGGAGAATGCACGCGCGCCATCAGCGAGGATGTGGCAGCTGCCGTGACGCAGCCGCTGGAGAAACTGGTTGAGGGCTCACCGGGCAGCATCCGGCCCATCGGCGTCCCCGCCGCGGCCAAAACCGGCACCACCGACATGTCCGAGCAGACCTGGACCGTCGGCTACACCACCGGCATCGCGACGGCGTCCTGGGTGGGGAACTGGAACTCCTACTCCTCGCTGAACAACCAGTCCATTAACGGCGTCACCCGCTCTTACGTGGACGGCTCCGCCATCGCCGGTGCCCAGTGGACCGACTACATGAAGGCCGTCGCCAAGCTCTACGAAGCGAAGGACTTCCCCTCCGTCCCGGACAGCATGCTCTAGGCCTGGACGCAGGCGCCGGTGCAGATGCCGGCGAAGGGAATTCCCGAAGGTAAGCGTGCTGATGGCAGACTGGGGGAGGCATAACTCCGCAGCGCGAAGGGAACGGGAAACTTATGATGACGCCGGACTGGGTGGAGCATGTGGTGTGGTGGCAGGTCTATCCGCTGGGCTTTGCCGGAGCGGAAAAGGCTGCGCTCCCGGAGCAGGCCCCGGCGCAGCACGGGCTGGCGAAGCTGGTGCCGTGGCTCGATTACCTCGTGGAGATGGGCGCCTCCGGCCTCGCGCTCGGACCGGTGTTCGCCTCCGAAACCCACGGGTATGACACCACCGACTATTACCGGATAGATTCCCGGCTGGGCGACGATGCCGACTTCGACGAATTGGTGGCCCAGGCGCACGCACGCGGTATCAGGGTGCTCCTCGACGGCGTCTTCAACCACACCGGCCGCTCCTTCGCCCCCTTCCGCCAGGCACTCGAGCAGGGCCCGGGGGCGACGACGGCGGACTGGTTCGGTTTTACCTGGCCGGACGGCTGGACGCCGGGAATCGAACCGGACTACAAAGACTTCGAGGGCCATCACCACCTGGTGGCCCTGAACCATGCCGAACCGGGCGTGGCGGATTTCGTGGCCGACGTGATGAAGCACTGGCTGCGCCGCGGCGCGGACGGCTGGCGGCTGGACGCCGCTTACGCGGTGCCGTCACCGTTCTGGGCGAAGGTCCTGGACGAGGTCCGCACGGAGTTCCCCGACGCGTATTTCGTGGGGGAGTACATCCACGGGGACTACCCGGCGGATGTGCGCGCCGGACACCTGGATTCGGTGACCCAGTACGAACTGTGGAAAGCCATCTGGAGCTCGCTGGCCGAGGCGAACTTCTACGAGCTGTCCGCCGCGCTGGAGCGGCACAACACCTTCCTGGACACCTTTGTGCCGTTGACCTTCGTCGGCAACCATGACGTCACCCGCATCGCCAGCCGCCTGGCGCCGTCGGGCCGGCTCGCGCACGCACTGGTGCTGCTGTTCACCCTCCCGGGCACCCCGACGGTGTACTACGGCGACGAGCAGGGCTACCGGGGCGACAAGGAGGACCGTGCCGGAGGGGACGACGACATCCGTCCGTCCTTCCCGGCGTCCCCTGAGGAGCTTTCGGCCGTGGGGCAGCCGCTGTACCACCTGCACCAGGAACTGATCGGGCTGCGCCGCCGGCACCACTGGGTGCATGGCGCGCGCACGCGGGTACATTCGCTGGCCAACGAACAGCTGGTCTACGAGGTGTTCGACGCCGGTCACTCGCTGTACGTTGCCATGAACCTCGAGGACACGCCGGTCACCGTGCAGGTGCCCGAAGCTGCCCGGGACGTCCTGGCCGGCGCGGGCGGGCTGGACGTTCCGGGCAGGCGGCTGGCGCTGCCGGCGAAGGGCTGGGCCATCCTCGGCCCAGCCCCGGCAGCCGGCTAGTAGAGCTTGATGGTGCCGCCGTCGGCCATGAGGGTCTGGCCGGTCAGGTACTGGGAATCCTCGCTGGCGAGGAACACCACGATGGGGGCAATGTCCGTTTCGGGGTCGCCGAGCCGGCCCAGGGGGACGCCGTCGACGACTTCCTGGTAGGCCTCCGGGAAGGCCTGGCTCCACTGGACGATGCCGGGGGTAAGGGCCACCGGGGAAACCACGTTGACGCGGATGCCGTCCACGGCCCATTCATTGGCGGCCGTGCGGGAAATGGCGCGGATGGCTTCCTTTGCCGCGGCGTAGGCCACCTGGTTCGGCAGGCCCTTGATGCCGGCTCCGGAGCCGAAGTTGATGATGCTGCCTCGGGTCTTCTTCAGCTCCGGGTACGCGGCGCGCATCAGGTGGAAGGTCGCCATGGTGCCCGTGTTGAAGGACAGGTCCCAGATCTCGGGCGTGGTTTCCATGATCGGTGCCTGCTTGGACGCGTGGGCGTTGTTGACCAGGATGTCCAGGCCGCCGAAGCGCTCCACGGTTTCTGCCACGATGGCCGCGGCGTTCTCGGCCTTGGCAATGTCCTTGGCGATGAAAATGACCTCGCCCTTGCCCTCAAGAGCGGCCAGCAGCTTGTCGCCCTGGGCCTGGTCGATGTCCACCACTGCCACCTTGGCGCCTTCGGCGAGGAACCGCCGGACAATGCCCTGGCCGATGCCGCCGGCCCCGCCGGTGATGATGGCGGTCTTATTGCTGAGTTTCATTTTCTTCCTTCCGTAAAACCGGACGGATGCGGCCGCCCGGAGCTTTGTTGAGGTTCTGTTCGACGCCGGCAATGAAGCTTCCGACGAAGAAGTCCAGTGACCGGCGCGAGGCCGGATAGCTGATGCCCTGGGCCTGGAACCGCGCCGCCTGCGGGTGCTGCGCCACGGCCTCCGGTGTCCAGCGGAGGTGCCCGCCCGGCCCGGGGCCGTCCGCCTGTTCCGGGGGGCCGAAATGGGCTGCGGCCGTGATGGACGCCGTGCCGATGACGGCGGCCGAAATGCCCAGCAGGCAGTCAAAGCCCTCGTCCTCGCTCAGGCCGGCTGAGCCCAGCCGGGAGAGCACCAGTTCCACCTCGTCGGGGGTGGCCATGTTCACGAGCCGGCGCGGCGTCAGGACAATGCGCAGCAGCCAGGGGTGCGCCGAGAAGGCCCGCCATTGGGCATCGGCCAGGTGTGCCAGGGTTTCCTGCCAGGACAGCTTCCGGGCGGGCAGGAGTGCGTAGTCCCTGGTGGCGGCATCGGCCATCAGGAGCAGCAGGGCGCTGCGGTCCGCCACATGGCGGTAGAGCGCCATCGCCGAAACCCCGAACTCCGCCGCCACCCTGCGCATGGAGACGGCATCCAGGCCGTCCGCGTCAGCGATCCGGACTGCGGCCGCAGCGATCGCGGCGGGGCTGAGGGGCAGGGTGCGGGACACGGCGTTTCCTTCGGTGGGCGTCAGTTTACAGTGTATACCGCACGTGCCCGGCCCTGCCGCACACCGGCAGCCCGGCGTCGCAATCACCCGTTTACATGGGCTTTCCGTAAGGGTTTGGGGTCCCGGCGTGAGGAAAGCGTGAGGATGGCTCTTTGAGCGCCGGCGAGGGCATGTAATCGGATGCGGCACAAGGTGTGCCCGCGCTGCCAAAGCGGCAGCGCGCTGAACGGCTGGGGGCAATTCCCGTGCTTGATGTTTTATTTGTGGTGGGCTTCGTAGGGCTTTTCGCTGCGTTTGTCCTGATGGCCGGGGCGGTGGAAAAGCTGTGATCGTTTTCAACGTCCTTGCACTCTGCCTCGGGGTGGCCGCCGTCGGCTATCTCCTGGTGGCACTTGTTCGACCGGAGCGGTTCTGATGGGCGACTGGGTAACGGCCGCACAGGTCCTCAGCCTGGTGGTCCTGCTCGCGGCGGTCCACCGGCCGCTCGGTGACTACATGGCCCGGCTGTACTCCTCCGAAAAACACCTCCGTGCGGAGCGCGGCTTCTACCGCCTGGTCGGAGTGGACGGTTCCTCCGGCCAGGCCTGGCAGAGCTACCTGCGCTCAGTCCTGGTTTTCTCCGGGGCCAGCATGCTCCTGCTTTACCTGCTGCAGCGACTCCAGCACCTGCTTCCGGGCTCGCTCGGCCTTCCCGCGGTGCCCAAAGCCCTGTCCTTCAACACGGCAGCCTCCTTCGTGGCCAACACCAACTGGCAGTCCTACTCGCCCGAAGTCACCATGGGTTACGCGGTGCAGATGGCGGGCCTGGCGGTGCAGAACTTCCTGTCCGCAGCTGTGGGTCTGGCCGTGGCGGTGGCACTGATCCGCGGCCTGGCCGGCCGCAACTCGTCCACCATCGGCAATTTCTGGGTGGACCTGACCCGCAGCGTCCTGCGGTTGCTGCTGCCCGTCGCTTTCCTGGCCGCCATCGTGCTGATCCTCGGCGGCGTGATCCAGAACTTCAACGGCTTCACCTCCGTCACCAACCTCCTCGGCGGAACCTCCACGGTCCCCGGCGGACCGGTGGCCTCCCAGGAAGCCATTAAGCTCCTGGGCACCAACGGCGGCGGCTTCTTCAATGCCAACTCCGCGCACCCGTTTGAAAACCCCAGCGGGTGGACCAACCTGGTGGAAATCTTCCTGATGCTCGTTATCCCGTTCAGCCTGCCCCGAACGTTCGGCACCATGGTGGGGGACCGCCGGCAGGGGTACGCGATCCTGGCAGCCATGGCCTCAATCTTCACGGTGTCGTTCGCGGCCATGACCGCATTCGAATTCGGTGCCGCGGACGGTGCAGCCGGTTCCATGGAAGGAAAGGAACAGCGGTTCGGAATAGCCGCCTCGACCCTCTTTGGCTCGACCAGCACGCTGACGTCCACCGGTGCGGTGAACGCCATGCATGACAGCTTCAGCCCGCTGGGCGGCATGATGGCGATGCTCAACATGATGCTCGGGGAAGTGGCGCCGGGCGGCGTCGGGTCCGGGCTCTACGGCATGCTGATCCTTGCGGTCATCACCGCTTTTGTGGCCGGGCTCCTGGTGGGACGCACTCCTGAGTACCTCGGCAAGAAAATCGGCCCGCGGGAAATCAAGCTTGCCAGCCTCTACATCCTCACCATGCCCACCCTGGTCCTGGTGGGGACGGCGCTGAGCTTCGCGGTTCCCGGCATCCGGGCCGACATCGAGGGCACTTCCATCCTGAACACCGGGCTCCACGGCTTCAGCGAGGTCCTCTACGCCTTCACTTCAGCAGCCAATAACAACGGCTCCGCGTTCGCCGGACTCACAGCCAACACCCCGTGGCTGAACACAGCCCTCGGCGTGGCCATGCTGGTGGGCCGTTTCCTGCCGATGGTCTTCGTGGTCGCCCTGGCCGGAGCCTTCGCCGAACAGGGCAAGGTCCCCGCCTCGGCCGGCACCCTGCCCACCCACCGGCCGCAGTCCGTGACGCTGCTGTGCGGCGTCACCGTGATCGTGACTGCCCTGACCTTCTTTCCCGTACTCGCGCTGGGTCCCCTGGCGGAAGGACTGCAATAACCATGTCCACACTTACCAAACCCCTGGAATCCGTTGCGGACTCCGAACCGGCTCCTGCCGGCCGTGGCATAACCGCAGGCTCGCTGGCCGCCGCCCTGCCCGGAGCCTTCCGGAAACTGGACCCGCGGCTGATGGTCCGCACCCCGGTGATGTTTATCGTCGAAGTGGGTGCCGTACTGATCACCGCGATCGCCGTTGCCGAGCCCTTCCTCGGCGGCCCGCAGGACTCCGGCGGCACACCCGTCCCCGGCGCTTTCTCCTGGCTGATTGCCGGCTGGCTCTGGGCCACCGTCATCTTTGCCAACCTCGCTGAAGCCGTGGCCGAGGGCCGCGGGAAGGCGCAGGCAGCCAGCCTGCGCAACAGCCGGGCCACCACCACCGCCTACCGGCTGGAGGGTTACGACTCCGGCCGCGATCCCGCCGGCCTCGGGGCAACCATCTCGGAGGTTCCCTCGGCCGATCTTGGGCTGGACGACGTGGTGGTGGTCGAGGCCGGGCAGATCATCCCCGGCGACGGCGACATCATCGACGGCATCGCGTCCGTCGACGAGTCGGCAATCACCGGCGAATCCGCCCCGGTCGTCCGCGAATCCGGCGGCGACCGCTCGGCGGTTACCGGCGGTACCCGGGTCCTGTCCGACCGGATTATCGTCCGGATCACCAGCAAACCCGGGGAAACCTTCGTAGACCGGATGATCCGGCTCGTCGAAGGCGCCGCGCGGCAGAAGACGCCCAACGAGATTGCCCTGAACATCCTCCTGGCCACGCTGTCGCTCATCTTCATCGTGGTGGTGCTGACGCTTAACCCGCTGGCAAGCTACTCATCCGCCACGGTCAGCATCCCCGTCCTGGTGGCGCTGCTGGTCTGCCTGATCCCCACCACCATCGGCGCGCTGCTGTCCGCCATCGGCATTGCCGGCATGGACCGCCTGGTCCAGCGAAACGTCCTGGCCATGTCCGGCCGTGCGGTGGAGGCTGCCGGTGACGTCACCACGCTGCTGCTCGATAAGACGGGCACCATCACGTACGGCAACCGCCAGGCCGCCGGCTTCATCCCGATCAACGGCACCGAGAGCACCGACCTGATCGACGCCGCCGTGTTGTCCTCCTTCGGTGATCCCACCCCGGAGGGCAAGTCCATCGTGGACCTGGCCGCCGCTAAGGGCTGCCGCCCGGAACCGCCGGCCGGCTCCGTCAGCGTTCCCTTCACTGCCCAGACGCGGATGAGCGGCATGGACTTCCCCGACGGGGCGAAGATCCGCAAGGGGGCTTCCTCCGCCATCCTGGACTGGACGGCGGAATCCGGCGGCATCGACGTCGACGTCCTGATTGCCGTCGAGGACCAGGTGAAGAAGATCTCCACCGGCGGCGGCACTCCGCTGCTGGTGGCGGTTCGGGACGCCGACGGCGGCACCCGGGTGCTCGGTGTGATCCACCTGAAGGACGTGGTCAAGGAGGGCCTGAAGGAACGCTTCACCCAGCTGCGGGCCATGGGCATCCGCACCGTGATGATCACCGGCGACAACCCGTACACCGCGAAGGCCATTGCCGCCGAGGCAGGCGTGGACGACTTCCTGGCCGAAGCCACCCCCGAGGACAAGATGGCCCTGATCCGCCGCGAACAGGCGGGCGGGCATCTGGTGGCCATGACGGGCGACGGTACCAACGACGCCCCGGCACTGGCCCAGGCCGACGTCGGCGTGGCCATGAACACGGGCACTTCCGCGGCCAAGGAAGCCGGCAACATGGTGGATCTGGACTCGGACCCCACCAAACTGATTGACATTGTCGGGATCGGCAAGCAGCTGCTTATTACCCGCGGCGCCCTGACCACCTTCTCGATCGCCAACGACATTGCCAAGTACTTCGCCATCATCCCGGCGATGTTCGTGGGGATTTTCCCCGGCCTTGCCGCGCTGAACCTGATGCAGCTCCACTCTCCGGCCTCGGCCATCCTCTCCGCGGTGATCTTCAACGCGGTGATCATCGTGGCACTGATTCCGCTGGCGCTGCGCGGCGTGAAGTACCGGGCTGCCGGATCCTCCTCGATCCTCAGCCGCAACCTGCTGATCTACGGAGTGGGCGGCGTGATTGCGCCGTTCATCGGCATCAAGCTCATTGACCTGCTGATCAGCCTCATCCCGGGCTTCTGACATGGCGCCCCTCATCCGCACCATCCGCAGCATCCCCCTTACTAGGAGCAGGAAATGAACCCCGTCCGCAGCAGCATGCGCCAGCTTGGCGTCTCCCTCCGCGCCCTGGCGGTGCTCACGCTTTTCCTCGGCGTTGTGTACCCGTTGGTGGTGACGGGTGTCGGCCAGGCCGCGCTGCACGGCCGGGCCAACGGCTCGATGGTCAGCAGCGGCGGCAACGAGGTGGGCTCGAAGCTGATCGGCCAGTCGTTCACGGACGCCGACGGCGCTGCCCTGCCCGAATGGTTCCAGTCCCGGCCGTCCGCCGCGGGGGACGGGTACGACGGCGGTGCCTCCAGCGGTTCCAACCTCGGTCCGCTGAACGAGGACCTCGCGGCTGCCGTGGCCGAGCGGCGGGCAGCCGTCGCAGAGCTGGAGTCGGTGGCACCGGAGGATGTTCCCGCCGAGGCGGTCACGGCGTCGGGGTCCGGGCTGGATCCGCACATCAGCCCCGAGTACGCCCGGATGCAGGTGGACCGGGTGGCGGCCGAACGCGGCCTGGATCCGGTGCAGGTCTCTGCCCTGGTGGACGACGCCACGCAGGCCCCGTTCGCCGGAGTCCTGAGCAGCAGTACGGTCAACGTGTTGCTTTTGAACATTTCGCTGGCGGAGCTGGACACTTAGTCCATGACGCGAGGACAACTGAGGGTATTTCTGGGGGCGGCGCCCGGCGTGGGCAAGACCTACGCCATGCTCGAAGAGGGGCGCCGCCTCCGGGATGAGGGATCCGACGTCGTCGTCGCGCTGGTGGAAACCCATGGCCGCGCCGCGACAGCTGCCCTGGCCGAGGGGCTGGAGACGGTCCCGCGTGCCGCCCTCAGCCACCGCGGGCTGGAACTCACGGAGCTGGACCTGGACGCCGTCCTGGCGCGGGCGCCGGAATACGCGCTGGTGGATGAACTGGCCCATACCAACGTGCCCGGACTGAAGAACGAAAAGCGGTGGCAGGACGTGCAGGCCCTGCTCGACGCAGGGATCAACGTCCTGTCCACCGTGAACATCCAGCACATCGACTCCCTCAACGATGTGATCGAGCAGATCACCGGCACCCTGCAGGCCGAAACCGTACCGGACGCCGTCCTGCGCGGAGCCGAACAGGTGGAACTGGTGGACCTCACTCCCCAGTCGCTGCGCGGACGCCTGGCCGACGGCGTCATTTATCCGGAAGAACGGGTGGACGCAGCCCTGTCCAACTATTTCCGCCTCGGAAACCTGACGGCCCTGCGCGAACTGGCCCTGCTGTGGCTGGCGGACGAGGTGGATTCGGCTCTGAACCGCTACCGTGAAGAGCACGGCATCAGCCGCAAATGGGAGGCCCGGGAACGGGTGGTGGTGGCGCTCACCGGCGGCGCCGAAGGGCGCACCCTGCTGCGCCGCGGAGCACGGATTGCAGCCCGGTCCGCCGGGGGAAAGCTGCTGGCCGTCCACGTTTCCGGGGCCGACGGACTGCGCGGGCCGGAACCGGCAGAACTGGCCGCGCAGCGGCTCCTGGTGGAGAAGCTCGGCGGCACGTTCCACCAGGTGGTGGGCAACGATGTTCCGCGGGCACTGGTTGACTTCGCCCGGGGCGTCAACGCCACGCAGCTGGTGGTGGGGGTCAGCCGCCGTCCCCGGATCGCAGCACTGCTGTCCGGACAGGGCATCGGCGCCACGGTCATCCGGGAGTCCGGGGACATCGACGTGCATATGGTCTCCCACTCGGCGGCTGCCCGGACCTTGGTGCTGCCGCACTTCGGGGGCGCCCTCTCGATGCGTCGGCGCCTGCTGGGCTTCGCCTTCGCCATTGTGGGCGGTCCGCTGCTGACGGCAGGCCTGGTTTCTCTCCGGAGCGCCGAAACCATCACCGGCGACGTGCTGAGCTACCAGCTGCTGGTCATCCTCGTGGCCCTGATCGGCGGCATCTGGCCGGCCCTGTTCGCGGCCTTGCTCTCGGGCCTGACCCTGGACTTCTTCTTCATCCAACCGCTGTACACCGTTACCGTGGCCACGCCGTCGCACATGCTGGCGCTGGGGCTCTACGTAGTGAACGCGCTGCTCGTCAGTTATGTGGTGGATGCCGCCGCCCGGCGGGCGCGCACCGCCCGGCGTTCGGCGTCGGAATCCGAGCTGCTCGCATCGGTGGCCGGCAGCGTGCTGCGCGGGGAAGATGCCCTTGCCGCACTGGTCAGCCGCACCCGTGAAGCCTTCAACGTGAGCGCCGCACGGATGCGTTGCGAGGATGAAGACCTGTACTCCGAGGGCGAGTGGCCGGCTTCCGCCTCACCCGAAGATCCGGCGTTCACCCGCCTGCCGGTGGGGGAGCGGTGCTCCTTGGATCTATGGGGGCGCGAACTGGCTGCGTCGGACCGGCGCCTGCTGGCGGTCATCACCGCCCAGTTGGAGGCGGCACTGGAACACCGCGAACTGACCGAAACCGCCAGGGGACTCGGCTCGCTGGCCGAGGCGGACAAGGTCCGCACGGCGCTGCTGGCCGCCGTCGGGCATGACCTGCGCCGGCCGCTGACGGCAGCGACCGCCGCCGTTACCGGGCTGCGGGCAACGGACGTCACCTGGTCCGAGCAGGACCGCAGCGAACTCCTCGCCACCGCCGAGGAATCCCTGGCCTCCCTTTCCGGACTCGTCACCAGCCTGCTGGATGTGAGCAGGCTGCAGGCCGGCGTCGTCGGCGTGAGCCTGGAGCCGCTGAATGTCGCGGATGCGGTGCTGCCGGCGCTCGAGGAACTTGAACTGGGACCGGCGGACGTGGAACTGGAAATCCCCTCCGCGCCGCGCGTGGTCCTGGCCGATCCGGTGCTCCTGCAGCGTGTGCTGGTCAACCTGCTGGCCAATGCGGTGCGCTTCAGCCCGGCGGAAACGAAATGTGTCCTGTCCGTCAGCGAGTTTGCCGGCCGGGTGGAAATCCGCGTCATAGACTCGGGACCCGGTGTCCCGGAGCAGCGGCGGGGAGAAATCTTCGTCCCCTTCCAGCGGCTGGGGGACACGGATAACTCAACCGGCCTGGGCCTGGGACTGGCCTTGGCCAAGGGATTCACTGAAGGAATGGGCGGAACGCTGGAAACCGAAGACACACCCGGCGGCGGTCTGACCATGGTCCTCTCGCTGCCTGCCGCTGAACGCGGTACCCATGCGGCAGGGATCTCCACTCCGGCGGTGGCCGGATGAAGATCCTGGTCGCCGACGACGACGTGCAGATCCTCCGCGCGCTGCGCATCACGCTGAGCGCTTACGGATATGAGGTAGTGACTGCGGAAAGCGGCAGTGCCGCCATCCGGAAGGCGGTGGACACCCATCCGGACCTGCTGGTGCTGGATCTGGGCATGCCGGGGCTGAGCGGCATGGAAGTCATTGAAGCCGTCCGAGGCTGGAGTGCCGTGCCCATCCTCGTGGTCTCGGGCCGGATCGATCCGGCGGACAAGGTGCGGGCGCTGGACCTGGGGGCGGATGACTACGTCACCAAGCCCTTTTCCACCGAGGAGCTGCTGGCCCGGATCCGGGCGCTTTCCCGGCGGTCGCCCGCGGCTGCGGGTCCCAGCGAGATCACGTTCGGGGCCGTGCGGGTGGACCTGGCCGCGCGGCGCATCGCGCGGGTCGACGACGGCTCGGACATCCGCCTGACGCCTACCGAGTGGCGGTTCCTGTCCGAACTGCTTGCCCATCCGGGCATGCTGGTCACCCAACAGGCCCTGCTCACGAACGTCTGGGGCCCGGGCACCACGGACTCGGGCTACCTGCGGCTGTACATCGGACAGCTGCGGAGGAAACTGGAGCGTGACCCTGCGGCTCCGGAGCACCTGCTCACTGAACACGGCATGGGCTACCGGTTTGTGCCCTGATGCAACCGGTGGCAGGTCCTGACCGCTTAACGCAATGAGCGCCCGGCCCTTGCGGGACGGACGCTCATTTCGCGCGGTGTGGCTGGGAAGCCTTATGCGCGGTAGAACACGGGGCCGGAGCCGACGTTGACGGACTGGACTACGGTCTGGTTGCCGTTCCAGCCGCTGTGGATGGCTTCGCCGTTGCCGATGTAGATGGCAATGTGGGCCAGGCCCATGCCGCCGTCGGCGTAGTAGACCATGTCACCGGGCTCCGGGGTGGAGACCTGGGTGCCGTAGGCGGCCAGCTGTGCGGGAGCAAGGTCCCCCACGCTGTGGCCTGCGGCGCGCAGGGCAACCTCAACCAGGACGGTGCAGTCCTGGGCTGCGCCCAGCTGCGACTGTGCCGAAGCCAGCATGATGGCGTTGGTGCCGCTGGCTGCGGGGGTTGCTGCAGCCGGCGTGATGTTGGTGGACTGGGTGGTGACCACGCCGGTATTGGCGGGCTCAACCGGTGCTGCTGCTGCCGGTGCTGCAGCCGGAGCGGCGTAGGACGCAACGGGTTCGGCAGCAATGGCCGGAGCGGCTTCGCCGGCAACGGTGATGACATCGCCGGGGTAGATGATCGATGCCAGGGACAGGCCGTTCAGCGCCAGGACGGAGTCCAGGCCAACGCCGTAAGCGGCGGAGATCTGGCCCAGGGTGTCACCGGAAACAACGGTGTGGGTGGTGGCAGCAGCTGCGGGGGCAGCTACCGGTGCGGCTGCAACGGGGGCGGCTGCTACCGGGGCGGCCGGTGCAACGGCCTGCGACGGGGTGTAGTTGTCATTGGCGACAACTCCGGCGGAGGCCGGTGCGGCCATGCTGAGCATCAGGCCGGAACCTGCGACGACTACGGCAGCGGCGCTGCCGATGGTCCGTCCACGGCCGGCAACGACGATGGTCTCGGCGCGGTGGCGTCCACGAGTCTTGTTGAAAGTCATGTAATAACCTCTCCCGATACCTGCGAGGTGAGCTGTCGGATTCGGATGGGAGACACCCGGCCGCCGGTGAAACCGGAGACTTAACCCCAAGGATTCAAGGAACCCATAAATGGTTCCCCCGCCTCTGCCGTGGTTGTGCGTTCTGTGGACCCCGGGACCAGCGGCAGAGCTAGGTAACAAGCCCGGGGGAGCCGCATCAGAAAGCGGCATGGGAATAACCGTACAAGATAGTTACGGTTGGATAACCATTGTGTGATCTGCTTCTCTCAGGCGTGTGATCGGGGGCGCGATATGCTACCCGAAATCTGCCTCTGCGGCCACACCGGCTAGCTTCAGTCTCAATCTTAACAGGGCTTTTCTCGCGTCCGAGTGGCGGGGTAACCCCAGGCGTCGAGGTAGGTGTTACGGGTGTGATCCCTTCAGTAACAGCCGTACCACTGCCTCGGAATCGGCGTCCCGGCCACCCGATCCGCGCTCGAAGAATTCCACCCTCCGATACGGGAGTGGCTGAAGTTTTCCCATCGGTCACGACTGCACCACCGTGTGGGGTAAAAGTGGCCGGGATCACTGAAATTTGCTTCCCGACCGACGACGGCGGCGGGTAAGGTTGTTAGGCGACCTTCCAATATCGGTCGCTTGTTCCGAGCAAACAGGAGTATGCAGTGGCTGGCAGCGGTTCGAAATTATGGACCAGGGGATTTGTGCTGGCGATCATCACGAATCTCTTTATCTCACTGGTGTTTTATCTGTTGATGACCACCATGGCGCTCTACACGGTTCAGGAGTTCTCCGCATCCGACAGCACCGCCGGATTTGCTTCCGGATCCTTCGTCCTCGGTGCGTTGGCGGCACGGGTGTTCGCCGGGAAGTTCCTGGACTTCGTGGGGCGGCGCCGGCTGCTGGTGACCAGCCTCGCGGTGTTCGTGGTCGCATCGCTGCTGTACATCCCCGCGTCCAACCTGGCACTGCTCCTGACCGTCCGGATCCTGCACGGCATGGCATTCGGAGCGGCCAGCACGAGTATTTCCGCCTCGGTCATGGGACTGATTCCGGTCCACCGGCGCGGCGAGGGTACCGGCTACTTCGGTATCTCCACCACGATGGCTACGGCAGTAGGCCCGTTCCTGGCCGTGTTCCTGGCGGAGTCCGTCAGTTACCGCGCCCTGTTCCTGTTTGCTGCCGGCTGCGCCGCCGTCGCACTCGCGTTGTCCCTGGTGCTGTCCCTGCCGGAACGCACACCGACCGCCGAAGAACAGGAGAACAAGTGGCGGATGCACCTCACGGACATCATCGATCCGTCGGCACTGGCCATTGCATCGGTGATGTTCATTGCCGGCGCGGCATATGCCGGCATCCTCTCCTTCCTTAACTCCTATGCCCAGACGGAAGGCCTGGTGCTCGGCGCCAGCCTCTTCTTTGTGGTCTATGCGTGCGTGGTGCTGGTTTCGCGGTTGTTTGTGGGGCGCATCCAGGACCGGCACGGTGACAATGCCGTGGTGTACCCCACCCTGGTGTCCTTCGCCGTCGGCCTGGCGCTGCTGGCCTACGCCCCAAATGACACGGTGATGGCCCTGGCCGGCGTGTTTGTGGGCTTCGGCTTCGGTGCACTGATGCCGTGTGCCCAGGCGATTGCCGTGACAACGGCACCGGCGGCCCGGATCGGCCTGGCGACGTCCACGTTCTTCATCCTGATGGACGCCGGTGTGGGCCTTGGCCCGCTGCTTCTGGGCATGCTCCTGCCACTGATGGGATTCCACGGCATGTACTGGGTGCTGGCCGCCGTCCTGCTGGCCTCCACGGTGCTCTACCACTTTGTCCATGGACGAAAGGA
Source organism: Arthrobacter sp. zg-Y895 (assembly GCF_020731025.1). Classification (NCBI taxonomy): domain Bacteria; kingdom Bacillati; phylum Actinomycetota; class Actinomycetes; order Micrococcales; family Micrococcaceae; genus Arthrobacter; species Arthrobacter sp. zg-Y895. Next base: position 464,169 of record NZ_JAJFZY010000004.1, on the reverse strand, counting down.
TTACCGGCCCGGCGCACCGGTGGAACCGGTGCGGGGGAAGCCTGCCGCCTGACACGGTAACCTCTTTCCCACACTGTCCGATGAGGGAAAGCAGAACGATGGCACGCGAGGAAACCACCTTGGCCGTTCCCGGTCCGGAGGGGGAGCGGCAGGTCCGCATCTCCAGTCCCGGGCGGGTCATCTGGCCGGATCCCGGAATCACGAAACTGGATCTGGCCCGCTATTTCGCGGAGGTGGGTGAGGCGTTCATCCGGGCCAACGGCGGCCGGCCCGTCTCGCTGGAGCGCTTCCCGGAGGGCATCGGCGGAGAGGTGTTCTTCTCCAAGAATCCGCCGCGCGGAATGCCGGACTGGATGCGTGCCGTCACCGTGAAATACCCGAGCGCCCGTTCACACCCGCAGGTGGTGCTGGATGAGCCTGCCGCCGCGGTGTGGGCGGCGCAGAGGAACACGGTGGTGTTCCATCCCTGGCCGTCGCGGGCGGAGAACACGGACAACCCGGACCAGCTGCGCATTGACCTGGATCCGCAGCCGGGCACGGATTTCGACGACGCCGTGCGTCCGGCCCAGGAACTGCGGTCCATCCTCGCCGAGGCCGGGTTGGACGCCTACATCAAGACTTCGGGCAACCGGGGCATCCACCTCTTCGCGCCCATCCGTCCGGAGCGTGAATTCCTGGACGTCCGGCATGCCGTGATTGCCGCAGCCCGGGAGGTGGAGCGCCGGATGCCGGACCAGGTGACCACGGCCTGGTGGAAGGAAGAACGCGGCACACGGGTGTTCGTGGACTTCAACCAGGCCAACCGCGACCGGACCATGGCCGGCGCGTACAGCCCGCGGGCGCTCCCGAACGCACCCGTCTCCTGCCCGATCACCTGGGACGAGCTGGAACGGGTGCATCCTGCGGACTTCACTATGCAGACAGTTCCGGAGCGGCTGCGCACCGTCGGGGATCCCTGGGCGGAGATGTCCGCCCGGCCGGGGTCCATTGATGTCCTGCTGGGCTGGTGGGAACGGGACCTGGCCAACGGGCTGGGCGAACTGCCCTTCCCGCCGGACTATCCGAAGATGCCGGGGGAGCCGCCGCGGGTCCAGCCCAGCCGCGCCCGTCGAAAGGACTAGGCTGCGGGATCGTGTTCAATGAGCCTGCCGTCCCGCATGGCCGCCACGTCATCGGTCAGGGGTACGAACTCGGTATCGTGGGTCACCATCACCGTACCCAGGTCGAATTCGCGTGTCACGGCAACCAATAGGCGGACAATCGCCTCGGACCGGTCGTGGTCCAGCGCGGCGGTGGGTTCGTCCACCAGCAGCAGCGACGGACTGCCCATGAGGGCACGGGCAATGTTGACCCGCTGACGCTGTCCACCGGAGAGCTGGTGGGGACGGCGGGCCGCGACGGATTGGGACAGCCCCACGAGTTCCAGGAGCTCCCGTGCCCGGGACTCGGATTCCTTCCCGGCCCTGCCGCGCAGCCGGTCAGTGATGACGAGCTGCTCCACGGCCGTGAGGGAAGGAAGCAGGTTCGCCTGCTGGAAGACGATGCCAAGTTCGGTACGCCGCAGTGCAGTCCGGCCGGCGTCGTCCAGTTCGCCGACATCCCGGCCGCCCACCGTCACGGTGCCCGACGCCGGGCGGATCAGAGTGGCGGCAACGGCGAGCAGGGAGGACTTGCCGGACCCTGACGGACCCACCAGTGAGAGGATCTTTCCCCGGGGAACAGTCAGGCTGACCCGGTCCAGTGCCTTCAGCGTGCTGACGCCGTCGGGGTATTCGAGGGTTACGTCCTGCAGGTGCAGTGCGGCGGTGGCAGCCGCGAGGGTCGGTGGGACAAGTGCCGAAGCTGAGGTTTCTGCCATGTTGTGGTGGTCCTTTCTTGGGAATACAGGATGTAGGTAGCTAGTTGCCGCCGAGAGCGGTCAGCGGATCTACCTTGGCAACCCGGCGTACGGCACCGGCCGCCCCGGCAAGCCCGAGCACCACGATGCCCAGGATCGGCAGCAGTGCGGTGGAAACCGTCAGGATGAACGGAGCAACCGCAGCGGCGGCCAAGCCGATCAGTACGGCGAGCACCCCGCCGGTGACGGCACCTGCGGCAACGATGACCCCGGCCTGGGCCAGCGCGTCACGCATCAGGTATGCGGAGCTGCCGCCCAAGGCCTTCAGCACGGCAATGTCGCGGGTGCGCTGGATGGTCCAGACCGCCAGGAAGGCCACAATGACCAGTGCGGAGATGCCGTACAGGAACGCCTGCATCATCAGCAGCGAACCGTTTTCCGAGGTGTAGGCGCCCAATCCGTTGAAAGAGCCGCGGATACCCGTGGAGACTGTGCCTGCGGCGTCGTCTGCCTGCTCGGCGGCGGAGCCCGAGGCGGCGATCACGGTGGCCACCGGCGCCGCGTCGGAGCCCTCATCGTTGGTATGGGCCGCAGCCTGCCATGTAGCCAGCGACGTCCAGACGAGCGGCGTGTGGCTGTAGTAGGACTGGTCGACAATGTCTTCAACAGTCAGGACCCGGCCGCCCAGGCGCACTTCGTCCCCCGCATCCAGGGACAGGGACTCCGCTGTTTCCGATCCAATGAGGATCTGTCCGTCGCCGATCTGGCGGGGCGCGAGCTTGCTGCCCGGTTCGACGCCGAAGACAGCCACGTTTGCACTGGCCCCGCCGGTAATGCGCGTCTGGGTGATGCCTACGGGTTCAGCGGTCTCGATGCCGGGAGTCTTCCGCCACTCAGCCAACTGCTCAGCTGTGACGGTTGATTCCGTATAGGAGACCTTGGCTTCACCGCCCTCGGGTGCACCGAAGGCAACGATGTCCACCCCGGCGGAGCCAAGGTCCTTGATTGCCGCAGTGTTTTGGTTGCCCAGGCCTGCGGTAAGCCCGGAGAGCAACACCAGAAGGAGGGTAATCAGGGCGACGACGCTGCCCATCAGGGCAAACCGCCCCTTGGCGAAGCGTATGTCGCGGAGTGCCAGATACACGTTTGCTTCCTTTCGGATCGGCCGCCGCAGCGGCAGTGGAGGGTACCTTTCAACCCTCCGCCGGTTCCGGGGCGAAACCATCGCATGGACGGATGATCCAGGCGGAGAAACCGGTTGGTCCTGCGCTCAACCGTTTGGTTGATGCCGTTGCGGACGGCCGGACCTAGGCTGGAATCATGAGTACGCCGAATCAAAGCAATGGGGGTCCCGACGGCGGCGCCGGCGCCGTGTCTGCCGCTAGCGCGACCGTCGCGGGGGACGCCGTGCTCCGCCTGCTGCGGGTAGCCCTGCACGTTGCCTTCGCCGGGCTGCTTGTTCTGGCTTTGGTCCAGCTGACCCTGGACGGGCCGGGAACGCCCCGCCTTGTGGCTGCGTATGCCTGCGCCTGTGTGCTCGCCGTCGTCTATCTCGCCGGCACCGTGGCAGAGAAACGCTACGCAGCAACCGGGACCGGGCCGGACCCCGGCCGTGCCGGTCCCTATTGGCTGGCGGCCGTAACGTTCCTATGGCTTCTTCTGCTGCTGATAAGCGCCGATTTTTCCTGGCTGGCCTTCCCCCTGTTCTTCCTGGACCTGCATCTGCTGCGGACCGTGCCCGCCTTGGCGGCAGTAACCGCGATGACGGCTGCGGTGGTCGCCGCCCAGGGCGTGCACTCCGGAGGGTTTACTCTCGCAGTCCTGTTGGGCCCGGTGCTGGGTGCCCTCTTTGCTGTGGTGATGGGCTTCGCCTACGCGGCGCTGCACGGAGAAAGCGTGAACCAGCGGCGTGCGCTGGCCGAGCTTCGGCGCACCCGCGGGCAGCTGGCAGCGTCCCAGCACCGTGCGGGCGTCCTGGCGGAACGGGAACGCCTGGCCCGCGAGATCCATGACACCCTGGCCCAGGGGTTTTCCAGCATTGTCCTGATGTCGCGGGCGGCCGGCGCCGCACTGGAAAGCGGACAGGCGGATCTGGCCCGGGAGCGCATTGCCACGGTCCAGGCCACTGCGTCGGAAAACCTGGCCGAGGCCAGGAAGTTTGTGCGCGGCCTGACCGAAGCGGCAACGGGCAGCGGGACCCTCATCGCGGGGCTGGAGCGCCTCTGCGCCGATAGCTCCCGGCAGGCGGCCTCCGGCGGTCAGCCGCTGGAGTGCAGCCTCCGGGTGGACGGAGAGCCGGTGGATCTCGATGCCCGGTATGAAACCACCCTGCTGAGGGCGGCGCAGGCTTCCCTTGCCAACGTGCGGGCGCATTCCGGTGCACATACCGCGGTACTGACGCTCAGCTTTGCGCCCGACGCAGTGACGCTGGATGTCTTCGATGACGGTACGGGCTTCAGCACCGCAACGCTCCCGGACGTCCCCCGCCGGGACGGAAGCGGATTCGGGCTGCTCTCCCTGCGCGAGCGGGCAGCGGATCTGGGCGGGGTGCTGAGCATCGAGTCCGCGCCCGGCGAAGGCGCGGTGGTGGCGGTACGGCTTCCGCTGCCGGCTGCCGACCGGCCGGAGCTGGAGCAACCGGCTCCCGCGAAGACACGGGCATGAGAGTGATGCGGATCCTGCTGGTTGACGATCACCCGGTGGTCCGGGCAGGTCTGCGCGCCATGCTGGAGGACTTTGAAGGCATCCGGGTTGCCGCCGAATCCGCGGACGGCGAATCAGCGGTGGCCGAAGTCCGTAAACAGGAGGTGCTGGGCACCCCGGTCGATCTTGTACTGATGGATCTGCAGATGGGGGCGGGCATGGACGGGGTGGAGGCCACGCGGAGAATCCGGGCGGCCGACGGCCCGCCGGTGCTGATTCTGACCACCTATGACACTGACGCCGATATCCTGGCGGCCATCGAAGCCGGGGCGGCCGGTTACATGCTCAAGGATGCGGATCCTGAGGAGATCCGCACCGCGGTCACTGCTGCTGCGGACGGGCGGACGGCGTTGTCGCCGCTGGTTGCGGCCCGGCTGATGGGACATCTGCGGAGTCCGGCTCCGGCCCTCAGCAGCCGTGAACTTGAACTGCTTGAGCTGCTGGCAACGGGCCTCGGGAACCGGGCCATCGCCCGGAAGCTGTTTATCTCCGAAGCGACGGTGAAAACGCACTTGGTGCACATCTACGAAAAGCTCGGTGTGGACAACCGGACCGCCGCCATCGCCGAAGCCCGGCGCCAGCGGATCCTGCGCTCTTAACGGGCACGGAACGGCGAAGCCGGGCTTCAGCGGTGCGGAGGTTACGCGGTGCTAGGCCTTCTGCACCGTGATGGACCACTCCGCGGGGCCGCGCTTGGAGAAATCCGTGACGGGGTAGCCGCTTTCGGCAGCCCAACGCGGAATGGCGTCCGTGGCCTGGGTGCAGTCGAAGTGGATGACGAGTTCATCACCGCTGCTCAGTGTTGTCATAGCCTGCTTGGCTTCCACGAGGGGGAAGGGGCAGACGGATCCGTTGGTTTCCAGGGTGACCTGTGCCATGGTGTGTATCCTTTTCGAGCTATTGGTGGGGGATTAGACGCCGACGGGGACGCGAGCGGAGGCCGGCGCCGGGCGGCGGTTCATGATGGTGAGCTTCGCAGCGACGCCGGTGCCGAGGATCATGAAGATCAGCGCGGTCCAGCCCTGGAAGGTGAACTGGGCCGTCTGCACCATGGCGTTGCCGATGGTGCAGCCGCCGGCCAGGGCGGCGCCGATGCCCATCAGGGCACCGCCGCCGAGGCTCTTCACGGCGGTGGCGGCGTCGGGGACCCGGACCCGGAATTCGCCGCTGCCCTTGGCTGCGATGAAGGAGCCGAGCAGGATGCCGATGACCAGGTACACACCCCAGTCCACGAGCTCGGCATCGCCGGTGACAAGGTAGGTGACCAGCTTGGAGGAGGGGGTGGTGATGCCCAGGCCGTCTTCCCGGCCGGTGGCCCAGCTCAGCGGCCAGGCTGCCGTGGCAATGAGCCCGATGACGACGGCCGTAGCGAAGGCATTCCACGGCTTTTCGAACAAGAGGTGCGCCAGCCCGGTCTTCGACGCCGGCAGGGTGGCCATGGCGGACTTCGGCTTGGCCAGGTGGTGCCGGACCGCCAGTGCCACCGCGGTCACGAGCACCGCCACGAACAGCCACGGGGAGATGCCCAGGACCGAGTAGAAATTGCTCTGCTCCACGGTCACGGAGCGCATCGCGGTGTTGAAACCGGCCAGGGGGCCCGTCTTCATGATCGCGGCGAACAGTGCGTAGGAGATCAGCGCCAGCCAGCTGCCCACCAGGCCCTCGCCGGCGCGGTAGTAGGTTCCGGTGGCGCAGCCGCCGGCCAGCACAATGGCAAAGCCGAAGATGAAGCCGCCCACGATGGTTGCCAGCCAGGGGAACGCCTCGGCCTGCAGGGTGATGACGCCCGCCGCGTCCAAGGCGAATACTCCGATGCTTTGCACGGCCACAACCACCAGGAACGCGGTGAGCCAGCGGGTATTGCGTGTGACCCAGACATCGCGGAAGGCACCGGTGACGCAGAAGCGGCCCCGCTGCATAACGAATCCGAGCGCCAACCCGACCAGCAGGCCTGAAATAAGCATTGAAACTGCTCCTAGGAAAAAGGGGAGATGCCGCGGCAACGTGCCGCAGTTGAGCAACGCTAGTCCGGGTCCTTTCCGGCCGCCAAGGAATATGGCCCAGCATGTCCGCGGATTAAGCCGCATGACGGCGTAGGTGGACAAAGGCCGAACCGGAGCCTTCCCGTCCGTGGCCGGGGAACGCATGCGGTGGCAGAATCGGAGGGCAACGGACAACCGGCAGCCAGGACGCGATGTCGACTATCACAGTGGTGATCCCCTCCCATAACGACGCCGTTATGCTCGCTGCGTGCCTGCGCGCGGTGGCCCGGCAGACACGGCAGCCGGACGAGGTCCTGGTCGTGGACAACGCCAGCACCGATGCGACGGCGGACGTCTGCCGGGCAGCGGGTGTCCGCAGGATCTACGAGCCCGACGTCGGTGTCGCCTCCGCTACTTTCCGCGGCTTCGATGAGGCGAGCGGTGAATGGCTGGCCCGTTTGGACGCAGACTCGGTGCCTCCGCCGCACTGGCTGGAGCATCTGGAGGCCGACCTCCTCGAGGCCGGGAAAGACACCGCTGTCACCGGGCCGGGGGAGTTCTACGGCTCCGGCCGGGTCGTCCGGTGGATAGCGGAAACCCTCTATATCGGCGGCTACCGCTGGTCGATGAACCTGCTGCTCGGACACCCGCCGCTCTTCGGGTCCAATTTCGGCTTGCACCGGAGCATGTGGATACGGCTAAGGGACCGGGTGCACCGGGGCGATCCCCGCGTGCATGACGACCTGGACCTCTGTTATCAGCTCCGTCCCGGGATGTGGATCCGCTGGGACCCGGATCTGCGCGTGGGTGTATCCGCCCGGCCCTTTGACACGTGGCGCGGGCTGGGGCGGCGGGTGGCCATGGCTTACACCACGTTCAAGCTCGACTTCGAGCAGGAACCGCCGTTCCGGCGCCGGCGGGACCGGGCACGCAGCGTCAGCCGGCGGAATCGAACAGGTGCAGCAGGTCCCGCGTGAACTGGTAGGGCGATTCCTCGCTGGGGCTGTGTCCGCTGCCGTAGGCCGCAAAAGATGCGCCGATGCCGGCGGCGAACTCCCGGTGCAGCTGCAGCGGCCAGACATCATGCTCGCCGACGGCCACGAACTTAGGGAGGGTGGCTGCCCGGAGGGTATCCCGCAGGTCCGGGGCGTGCCTCATCAGCCCCACCATGTCCCGGATGGAGTCTTTCCTGGTGCGGGTGAACCGGTGGGCCACGAACGCCATCCGTCCCGGAGACGCCCCGATGAAGTTGCGCTGCACGCCCCAGACAATCAGGTCCGCGCTGATCCGGTCCCCGACTAAGGGGGCGGCCCAGCCGATACGGCTAACGCCGCGGAAACTCTGGCCGCCGCGCGGCGGGCAGCCGAGCAGGGTGATACTGCGGAACAGGCCCGGCCGCTGCTGCAGGGCCAGCTGGGCAACGATGCCGGCGAATGAGTAGCCGACCACGTGGGCCGGGCCGTAGGCGGAGAGCACGGCTATCAGGTCACCCGTAAACAGCTCATAGTCGTACCGGCGCTGCGGCGGCCGCAGGTGCTCGGGGCCGGCGTCGGCGGACTCGTACTGGCCGGCAAGGTCGAAGCTGAAGGCGAAGTATCCCGCCGCCGCCAGTTCCGGCAGCATCAGTGAGAAGTCCTCCTTCGACCCCATGGCGCCGGGCACCAGGACCACCGCCGGGCTGCCGGGGTCTCCCATGCTGATGGCCGCGAGGGACCCGCTGGGTGCCGGAAACCGGGAACGGAGGCAGCCGGCGGGAAGAGCGGACCAGTCGACGTCGCCGAGTTGCGCGTCGCGGGCGGCAGCAGGATCGGCCGGGGCAGCCGGTTCGGTGCGCGGCTTTCCGCCCGGCCCCCGGCCGGCGAACCTCCCGCGTATCACCATGGCTAAAAAGATAGCCGCCAAACGGGTCCCCGTCTGCTGGTCCCGGACCTGGGGAGCACGGGGCAAGCCATTTCCCCGCCGCGCGGACAAGCAGGTCAGCGGCCATCGGGCACCGCGGTAGAATTTCGTTGCCTGCCCCGAAATTCCACCGACTCAGGAGCCGACGTTGCCCGCAAAGCGTAACCCCAACAAGTTCGTCTATCGAGGCATCGTATTTACGGGCCTCACTGCCCGCAGCCTCTTCAGGGTTCCCGTGATCCCCTCCGGCCTGGAGAACCTTCCCTCCCACGAGGACATCAGCGGACTGAACCGCGCCGTCGTGCCCGGCAAGGGGGCAGTGGTGGCCATTACGCACTTCGGCTACCTGGACTTCGCGTTCGCGGAGCTCCTGATGTGGAGGAAGCTCAAGGTCCACATGCGATTCCTCGTCACCAAGAAAGCCACGAAAAAGAAGTTCGTCAAGGCTGTCTGCGACTGGTGCGAGCACATCGTGGTGGACCGTGCCGACGGCGCAGCAGCCTACAAGGAGTCCGTAGAAAAGCTGCGCGGCGGTGATTACCTTGCGGTCCTGCCCGAGGCAGGCGTCAGCCGCAGCTTCACCGTGCGGCAGCTGAAGACCGGCGCCGTGCGCATGGCCGCCGAGGCCGGTGTCCCGATCATTCCGGTATCGGTCTGGGGCGGCCACCGCATGCTGACCCGCGGGCACGGCCTAAGCATCAAGGCCGTCTGGAAAACCCCGGTGCGCGTGCACGTGGGTGAAATCATGCGCGTCGAATCGGATGCCGACGTCGTCGAAGAGACCCGCCGGCTGCAGGAGGAACTGCAGGAGGGAATCGATTACTGCATCGATACCTACCCCGTGACGCCCGAACCCGGCGCGTGGTGGATGCCGCGGAGCCGCGGCGGCAGCGCCATGTCCGTGGAGGAACAGCAGGTTCTCGACGCCGCGGACCGCGAAAAGTACAAAATCACGGGTTAACACCAAAGAACTGACAACGGCAGCCGCAGGTGCGGCTGCCGTTGTCAGTTGGCGGACCGGTTAGGCGAGGGAATCCAGGGCCTCGGCAACCGGCGTCGAGCCGTTGTTGAACTCGATGGTCTTTCCGGCGGTTTCGGGGCGTTCGAGGACTTCGGCGGCCACATGGGCAACGTCTTCGCGCGAAACGGACTTGCCCTCGACTCCCGCTCCCGTTTCGATCCGGCCCGTGCCGGGATCCATGGTCAGCGCGCTGGGGCCAAGGATGGTCCAGTTCAGGCCGCTGGCCCGCAGGTGCTCGTCCGCGTCGGCCTTGGCCTCGGCGTAGGCAAAGAACCCGTCGTCTTCGGGGACGCCGTGGTCCTTGCCGGCACCGAAGTAGGAGACCATCACGTAGCGGCTGGCGCCTGCTGCTTCTGCGGCGTCCATGGAGCGGATCGCGGCGTCCCGGTCAACGGCAAAAGTGCGTTCGGGGGTACCGCCCCCGGCACCGGCGCTCCAGACGACGGCGTCCTGCCCGCGAAGCAGTTCGGTGATCTGTTCGGTGGAGAGATTTTCCACGTCGGCGACGACGGCTTCCGCGCCGGTCTGTTCAACATCCGCTGCGTGGTCCGGATTGCGGAAGAGGGAGGTGACGGTGTGGCCCTTGTCGGTCAGCCGTCGGGCCAGGTGCAGGGCGACTTTTCCGTGACCTCCGATAATGGCGATGCGGGACATGCGTTACTCCTTTGGTTGGTGACGGTCCATCCACCATAAGCATGCTGTCGAACCCGTGCAGGGTCCGCGCCCTGCCGTCCGCCAAGGGCTTAGCAGTTCGTGCGAATAGCATCGGCGGGGATAGCGGCGGCCTCCGGGGCTTGGTTATGATCGCGCTGGGCTCGAAAAACCGCGGAAGGAACGCTGTGGCAACAACTACGGCTCAGCCGGACCTCACTGTTTCGACGTCGGACGGAACGGTGCGGGGAACAATAGTGAACGGCGTGCGGGTGTGGCGGGGAATACCGTACGCGGCCCCGCCGATCGGCGGGCTCCGGCTGCGCCTGCCGCGTCCGGTGCAGCCGTGGGAGGGCGTGCTGGACGCCGGCCGTTACGGTCCCGTACCGCCCCAGGAACGCGGGCTGCCGTCCATGGGCGCCGGCCGGAAAACTCCCATGGACGAAGACTGCCTCACCATCAACGTCACCGCACCGTTGGACAAGGCACCGCCGCGCCCTGTCCTGGTGTATTTCTACGGCGGGGCGTTCACCATCGGGGCCGCGTCCGCGCCGGACTATGACGGCCGGAATCTCGTGGAACGCGGGGATGTGGTCTACGTCTGCATGAATTATCGGCTGGGAGCACTCGGCTTCATGGATTTCCGCCGGTATTCGACGCCGGAGCGGCCGTTCGATGTAAACGTCGGGTTGGCGGACCAGGTCGCGGCCCTGCGCTGGGTCCAGCGCAACATTGCCGCCTTCGGAGGGGATCCCGGGAACGTGACGGTTTTCGGCGAGTCTGCCGGGGCTGTGTCGATTACTGCGCTGATGTGCGTTCCGTCTGCCGAGGGGCTCTTCCACCGGGCCTTTGTGCAGAGTTCGGCACCGGCTACTGCCTATGGCCCCGGCCTGCCGGAAAAGTGGGCAGGCAGCCTGATCGAACTGCTGGGGGTCGCCGAAGAGGATGCGTCGAATGCCCTGGCCACGTTGCCTGCCCAGCGCCTGGTGAAGGCAGTCGGCAAGCTCACCGGCAAGGTCACGCCTGAGTCCGAGCCTGGTGCCCTGGCCGTAGCACCGGTGGTCGACGGGGAGTTCCTGCCCCTGCATCCCATCGATGCCTTCCGGACGGGCAAGGCACACCGGATTCCGCTCGTCATCGGCAATATGTTCCGCGAAGGCGCGCTGTTCGACCGGGTGCAGGACATCCTCCCCACCACGGAGGAACGGATCGACACGATGTTTGCCCGCACGGAACCGGAGCTCAAGGAACAGGTCCTCGCCGCCTACCCCGGCTACCCGTCCAAGCGCGCCGCCGTGGACGTAGGCGGGGATGTCGTCTTCTGGCTGCCCAGTATCCAAGTGGCCGAAGGGCACAGCGCGTACGCGCCCACGTGGTCCTTCCGGTTCGACTATGCCCCGCGGATGGCGAACCTGCTGGGAATGGGTGCCACCCACGGTATGGACATCCCTGCGGTGTTTGGAAACTACGACCGCGGACTGGGCAGGTTCCTGACGCTGCTCGGCGGCAAGCGCACTGCCGTTTCCGTTGGCAACCGGTTCCGCGGCGCGCTGCTGCGCTTCGCCCGCACCGGAGGTCCGGGCCTGTGGCCGGCGTACAGCATCGAGACGCGAGCCACCAAAGTCTTCGACGGCACCGACAACGTTATCCATGATCCGCACCGGGACCGCCGGGAAGCGTGGAACGGGTACCGCGGCTACCGCTGACCTAGACCGGCAGGTCCCGCAGCAGTCCGCCCAGGCGAAGGAGCTCCAGCGGCGCGTGCTGGGCGAGCGAGAGACCGACTATCTCCCCGGCATCGCCCAGGGCGTCGATAATCCGAAGCAGGTCCGGCACCCGCATGCCCCGGGTGCCGTTGCCTGTGGTTCCGGTGAAATCCCGCCGGTCCAGCACATCCAGGTCCACATGGATGGCCAGCTTCGTAGCTCCGGTGAGCGCCAGCCAATCCAGGATCCGGCGGGTGTCCTCCGGAGTGTCCGTGATCCCGACGCTGGAGATCCCCAGCCGGCGCTTATTGGCCATGCCGGGATCCTGCCAGTCCTGCAGGCCGACGTGGAGGACGTTCGACGGCGCCACCACTGCCGGCAGCGCGGCCAGGAATTCGGCGTCGCCCTCCCCGGCGAGCGTCGACAGGGACATGGAACGGAACCCGGTATAGCTGTCGCCCGGGGTCCCGGTGTCCGGGTGCGCATCCACCCACAGCACCGCCAGGTCCGGCCCGTACCTGGCGGCCAGGTAACTGAACGGGGCCACGCTCACCGAACATTCCCCGCCGAAAGTGACCACTGACGCCGGATCGGCTTCCGACACCAGCCGGAGCCCTTCCCGGAGCTGGCGCAGGACCGCTTCGCGGGCATAAATGCCGTCCACCGTCTCCACTGCCTCGTCCGTTGTGTCGGTGCTGACCGGCACAAAAGCGGTGGGACCCTCATGGGCGGGGGAGAGCAACTCGAGCAGGGAAGGTCCGAGATGGTACGAAAGCTGGGTCTGGTGCGGCAGACCCGCAGGCAGCGAACCGACAGCGCCTGCTCCGGCAGCACCCTGCCACTGCGGAAAGATCAGCCGAAGGGACCCGGGACCGGATGGATGCATGGAGGTCATGATCGTCCTTAAGTGCGGAACAGATGCTTACCTTACCGCCGCGGACCTGAGCCGAAACAGGTGCGTGCACAAAATAGAATGGAGGCATGACTGCAACCCTCGTCGCCCGGGACCTTTCCGGCGGCCACGCCCACCGCACCCTTTTCGAGCATCTTTCCCTCACCGTCGCGCCGGGAGACGTGGTGGGCGTGGTGGGCGCCAACGGTGCCGGCAAATCGACGCTGCTGCGGTTGCTCGCCGGAGCGGCCGAACCGCAGGCCGGTACGGTCAGCACATCCCCTGCCGATGCCTTTGTCGGCTGGCTGCCGCAGGAACACGAACGGCTCGCCGGTGAAACGGTGGGCGCGTATCTGGCCCGGCGTACCGGGGCGGCGGCTTCTACTGTTGCCATGGAGGCTGCAGCCGAAGCGCTGGGATCCGAACTCCCCGGAGCGGATGACGCCTATGCGGCTGCACTGGACCGGTGGCTGGCGTCCGGTGCAGCCGACCTCGAAGACCGGGCACCCGCCGTACTGGCGGACCTGGGCCTGCAGCTCGGCCTGGACACCGGGATGGCCGGGCTTTCGGGCGGACAGGCGGCACGCGTGGCGCTGGCCGCCCTGCTGCTGAGCCGCTTCGACATCGTCCTGCTCGACGAACCCACCAATGACCTTGACCTGGACGGCCTGGCACGTCTGGAACAGTTTGTCCGCGGACTCCGCGGCGGCGTCGTGCTGGTGTCCCATGACCGTGAGTTCCTCGCCCGGTGCGTAACCACCGTGGTGGAGCTGGATCTGGCACAGAACAGCGTGGCGGTCTACGACGGCGGCTACGAGGCGTACCTGGAGGAACGCGCCGTGGCCCGCCGGCATGCCCGCGAGGCCTACGACGAGTTCGCTGACAAGAAGGCGGATCTGGTGTCCCGCGCCCGGACCACCCGGGAATGGAGCTCGCAGGGCGTGCGCAACGCCATGAAAAAGAACCCTGACAATGACAAGATCAGGCGCAAGGCCAGCACCGAGTCATCCGAAAAGCAGGCACGGAAAGTCCGCCAGATGGAGTCACGTATCGCCCGCCTGGACGAGGTGGAGGAACCACGCAAGGAGTGGCAGCTGCAGCTGCGCATCGGCTCGGCGCCCCGCTCCAGCTCGGTGGTGTCCACGTTGAACGACGCCGCACTCACCCGCGGCGGATTCACCCTCGGTCCGGTATCGGTGCAGGTGAATGCGGGGGAGCGGATCGGCATCACCGGCCCCAACGGTGCCGGCAAATCCACGCTGCTGCGGCTGCTGCTGGGACGCGAGGTGCCCGACGCCGGTACGGCCTCCCTGGGTGCCTCAGTCGCGGTGGGGGAAATCGATCAGGGCCGCGGCCAGCTCCCGCCCGACCTGCCGCTGGGGGAAGCCTTTGAAGCGGCCGTTCCGGAACTCTCGTCCGCGGAGGCACGGACCCTGCTGGCCAAATTCGGGCTCAAGGCGGATCAGGTGGCGAGCCGGGTCGACGCGTTGTCCCCGGGCGAGCGTACCCGCGCTTCGCTGGCCCTCCTGCAGGCCCGGGGCGTAAACCTGCTGGTCCTGGACGAGCCCACCAACCATTTGGACCTGCCCGCCATCGAGCAGCTCGAAGAGGCGCTGGAAAGCTACGAGGGGGCCCTGCTGCTGGTGTCCCACGACAGGCGGCTGCTGGAGAACGTCCGCCTCGATACCCGCTGGGAAGTCGCGGACGGGAAGGTCAACGCAGCCTAGCCCGGGTGGCCGCCGGGCACCCGGCGGATCCGGCACCGGGCTTCGACCCGTCAGCACGGTGCCGGATGTGATACAAAGTATGCTGTGACGCATCCTTGGGAGGTGCGGAACGTAGGTCTCGGACGATTTCACGGAAGAAGTGTCCTCATGGCTCCAAGGATGGAATACCGTAGTGCTGCCTCAGCGGCCTGCGGGAGCAGCGGCATAACGGTTCGGTACAGGTGCGCAGGGAATCCGCGCACTCCATTTGCGCGCGCCGGAAACGCCCTGTGAAGGCGTTAAGGTCGGCGGAGGTACCCGTCCTGATCCTCGTCTGGATCTTGTGCGTCGGAACCGATTGGTCAACCGGCACGAAAATCGCCCTCAACGTTGCAGCAGTTGCTGCGCTTTGCCTTCGGGAAGCCATCCTGCACCGCCGCCTGGGGGCGAGGCCCGCCCATGGACGGCGCAGCGCCGGTTCACGGCAGCAGCTCGCCACCGCAGCCTAGGCGCAAGCCTAGGCACCGGCCCGGATGTCGGACCCGGATGTCGGACCGCGGGGGTGTTGGGACCGCGGTGTTGGGCCGGGGATGTTGGGCCGGGACGGCCGGCAACGGGTCGTGATCTGGTGGCCCAATCGACGCACGCCTATCGTAGGTAGTCGCAAGGCAGCGGTTATCCCGGGCGAAAAGAGTCGATTGTGGCTATTGACGTTGCTTCACTGGTGGTTGAAACCGGCAGCGGGCTGGTTCAGGGCATAGTCGACGAAGGCGTGCGCACCTGGCGCGGCATCCCCTACGCGGCTCCGCCCGTCGGTGGCTTCCGGCTCAGGGCACCGCAGCCGCCGCAGAGCTGGAGCGGTATCCGCTTCGCCGGCAGCTTTGGGCCGGTTCCTCCCCAGTCCAAAGCTCCCAGCCTCACCGGAACCCGGCGCCGGGTGGCCATGGACGAGGACTGCCTCTCACTGAATGTCTCTGCACCGCTGGAACCCGCGGACGGGCTGCTGCCGGTCCTGGTCTACCTGTACGGCGGCGGCTTCAGCTCCGGCTCCTCCGCGGAGCCTACGTACCGGGGAACAAAGCTGGTCCGGGACGGCGGCGTCCTCTATGTCTCGCTCAATTACCGCATCGGTGCGCTGGGATTCATGGACTTCCGTGCGTACTCGACGCCGGAACGGCCGTTCGACGCCAACATGGGCCTGCGTGACCAGCTCGCCGCCCTGAAATGGGTCCAGCAGAACATCGAAGCCTTCGGCGGCGACCCGGACAATGTCACCCTGTTCGGGGAATCGGCGGGAGGGCTCGCCGTCACCACCCTGATGTGCATTCCCGCCGCCCGGGGCCTGTTCCATCAGGCCTACGCGCAGAGCCCGGCACCGTCCGCAGCCTATTCATCGGAGCTGCATGCGGCCTGGGCGGCCGACCTGCTGGAGATTCTGGGAGTGTCACCCTCCGCAGCCGCGGAAGCCCTGACCCGCTTGCCGGCGGCGAAGCTGGTCAACGCCACCCGTAAACTGACAACGAAGATCGGTCCCGTCAAGCAGCCCGGCTCACTCAGCGTCTCTCCGGTCATTGACGGGGATTTCCTGCCCAGGCATCCCATAGACGCCTTCTTTGCGGGCGAGTCCGCTCCGGTTCCCCTGGTGCTGGGCACCATGGCCCGGGAGGGCGCGCTGTTCGCGAAGGTTTCCAACATCCTGCCGTCAACGCCCGAACGGATCGAGAAGATGTTTGCGGGCACCGATCCACTGGCGCGGGACCGGGTGGTTGCCGCCTATCCCGGATACCCGTCCCGCCAGCGTTCAGTGGATATCAGCGGCGACCTGGTTTTCTGGTATCCCAGCCAAATGGTTGCCGAGGGCCACTCACGCGTGGCGCCCACCTGGGCATACCGCTATGACTATGCGACACCGGCAATGAACCTGCTGGGGTTCGGCGCCACCCATTCCTTCGATGTGCCGGTGATGTTCGGGGATATCGGAATCGGAACCGCCAAGGCCTTGACCCTGCTGGGCGGAGCAGAAGACCTGAAAGCCCTGTCCAAACGGTTCCAGGGTTCGTTGCTGAGCCTGGCCCGGCATTCCCACCCCGGCAGTGACTGGCCGGCCTACGACGAAGTCCACCGGCAGACCCGCGTGTTCGACAAGCTGGACCGGATTGAATCGGATCCGTTCCCGGAACGGCGCCGGGCCTGGTCCGGCTACCGGGGCTACACCTGAACGTTCCCCGGCACCCGTGCCCTAGGCGGCACCTGCGTGAGAGCCTTAATCCGGCTGAGAAATTGTCCCGCACCCCCACGCAAGGAGAGTTGGTTCCCATGAGCGAACATTACGACGTCGTGGTCCTCGGGGCCGGACCGGGAGGCTATGTGGCCGCCATCCGCGCCGCGCAACTGGGCTTGAAGACGGCAATAGTGGAGGAGAAATACTGGGGCGGCGTCTGCCTCAATGTCGGGTGTATTCCGTCCAAGGCACTGCTGCGCAATGCCGAACTGGCGCAGCTTTTCACCAACCAGGCCAAGACGTTCGGCATGACCGGTGATGTCACCTTTGATTACGGGGCGGCCTTTGACCGCAGCCGCCAGGTGGCTGACGGCCGGGTCAAGGGTGTCCACTTCCTGATGAAGAAGAACAAGATCACCGAATACGACGGGCACGGCGTCTTCACCGACGACCACACCGTCGAGGTGGACCTGTCCAAGGGCGGCAGCGAGACGATCACCTTCGATAACGCGATCATCGCCACCGGCACCTATGTGCGGCTGCTTCCCGGCGTCGAACTGAGCGAGAACGTGGTGACGTATGAGGCCCAGATCATGGACCGGGACCTGCCGAAGAAGATCGTGATTGTGGGTGCAGGTGCCATCGGAATGGAGTTCGGCTACGTACACCGCAGCTACGGCGTGGACGTGACCATCATCGAGTACCTGGACCGGGCCCTGCCCAACGAGGATGCGGACGTTTCCAAGGAAATCACCAAGCAGTACAAGAAGCTCGGTATCCCCATCCTCACCTCCACCAAGGTGGAAACGGTGAAGGACAACGGCTCGTCCGTCACGGTCACCTATACGGACAAGAACGGCCAGCAGGGCAGCATCGAAGCGGACCGGGTCATGATGTCCATCGGCTTTGCCCCGCGCACCGAGGGATTCGGGCTGGAGAAAACCGGGGTGGAGCTGACGGAACGCGGTGCCATCGGCATTGACGACTACATGCGCACCAACGTCCCGCACATCTACGCGATCGGTGACATCACCGCCAAGCTGCAGCTGGCCCACGTGGCGGAGGCCATGGGTGTGGTGGCAGCAGAAACCATCGGCAAGGCGGAAACCCTGCCGCTGGGCGACTACCGCATGATGCCGCGTGCCACCTTCTGCCAGCCGCAGGTAGCCAGCTTCGGGCTCACCGAACAGCAGGCCCGCGACGAGGGTCACGACGTCATAGTCAGCACCTTCCCGTTTTCCGCCAACGGCAAGGCCCACGGGCTGGGCGAACCGGTGGGCTTCGTGAAACTGGTGGCCGACGCCAAGTACGGGGAACTGCTGGGCGGGCACCTGATCGGCCCCGACGTCTCGGAACTGCTGCCGGAACTGACCCTGGCACAGAAGTGGGACCTGACAGCGGCTGAACTTGCCCGCAACGTGCACACCCACCCGACCCTCAGTGAGGCGCTGCAGGAAGCCTTCCACGGACTGACCGGCCACATGATCAACTTCTAGCCGGGGTACCGCTTTCCATCGAGCGAAGGGCACCGCCATGAATGCAGGCAGAATCGTTCTGATCGTTATTGGTTCCCTGCTCGTCCTTGCCGGACTGACTGCGGGGGCAGGTGCCGCCGGCTTGGGGATACTGGCCGCCGCCCAGCGCGACGACGGCTACTTATCCGTTCCCGAAGAGACCTACAGTGTCGGCTCGTACGCCCTGACCAGCGAGAATGTCGAGGTGAGTCCGGGCATCCGGGCGGAGGACAATATCGGGACAGTGCAGGTCCGGGGAACCGACCCCGACGGCGAGCTGTTCATCGGGATTGCGTCCGAGGCCGACGTCGACCGGTACCTTGCCGGCGTCGCCCATTCGGAACTCGGAGACGTAACCTTCGATCCCTTCTCCGCGGAGTACGAGGAGATCCCGGGTACCGCCGCACCGGCCCCGCCGGGGGAGCAGGACTTCTGGTCCGTCTCTTCCGCAGGAACCGGCACGCAGGAGCTTGAGTGGCCGCTGCAGGAGGGCGAGTGGACCGTCGTCGTGATGAACGCCGACGCCGCGCCCGGGGTCACGGCGGACCTGCAGGCGGGAATCCGGTCGGATGTTCTGGGGCCGCTCGCCTGGTGGCTGCTAATCGGAGCCGTCGTCCTGGTACTCGGCGGCGCGGCGCTGATCCTCGCTGCGATCCTGGCCGGCCGGAAGCATGGAGGCGGATACCCCGGGCCCAACGGCGGGCACGGACCCTACGGCTACACAGCGGCAGGCCCACCACCGGGCACCGCGGAGGCACCGGTGTTATCCGGCGCCCGCGCAGCGCAGCTGACCGCCGGAGGCGCCGGGGCACCGTATCCCGCCCGGCTCTACGGGGAACTGGACCCCGGGCTGTCCCGGTGGTTGTGGCTGGTGAAGTGGTTCCTGGCCATTCCGCACTACATCCTGCTGGCCTTCCTATGGATCGCCTTCTGGGTAGCCACCGTCATTGCGGGTTTCGCTATCCTCTTCACTGCCCGTTATCCGCGGGCGCTCTTCGACTTCAATGTGGGGGTGCTCCGCTGGAGCTGGCGGGTGGCGTTCTACGCCTCCGGAGTGCTGGGCACGGACAGGTATCCGCCCTTCAGCCTGGAGCGGACCAACTATCCGGCGGACTTCGACGTCGCCTACCCGGAACGGCTTTCGCGGGGGCTGGTGCTGGTGAAGTGGTGGCTGCTGGTTATCCCGCAGGCGCTGATCGTGGGGGCCTTCACCGGGTCCGGCTATGTCATTGTGCGCCAAAACGGCCCGTTCGGCGGGTGGGACCGGAGTATGGGCGGCGGCGACGGCGGTTCAGCGGTGAACTGGGCAACGGACCCGGCCGGCGAAGGGCTGCGGTCGGCGGGTGCTTGGACAGTGGGCATATCCCTGCTGTCCCTGCTGGTCCTGGTTGCTGCAGTGGCTCTGTTGTTCACCGGACGCTATCCGCGTCCGCTGTTCGACTTCGTTATGGGCCTGCAGCGCTGGTCCTACCGCGTCCTGGCTTACACGGCGCTGATGCGCGACGAATACCCGCCGTTCCGGCTGGACCAGGGGCCGGTTGACGCGCGGGACCTGCCGGCTGCCGGGGGTGCGGCACGTTCCGGCTAGCCGGCCGATCCGCCTGCGGCCAGGCGGCCCTTGCCGCAGCGGCACCCGCTGCAGGGCCCGGTAGGGCATACTGGGCCGCATGACGAGCTTGGAAGGGCCGCTTTCCGACCCGCAGTCCGGAGTTTGGATCGCGGAGCGGCTGGCTGAGCCCGGTACAGTTGCGGGCACCGTTCCCGGCGGGTTCGAGGCCTACGCGCGGGTTTTCCACCCGATCCGGGCGCAGCTGCTGGGCGGGCAGCAGGACGGGCCGGTACGTGCCGAGTCCCGCCCCATGCGCTGGGAAGAGCTGGCGGGGGTGCGCGGCACGGTGGCCCACCCGATGATGCAGTGGTCCTCCATTCTGGCCGGCTACCGCAATCCGGTATCGAATGAACCGGGGTGGCACTATGAAGACCCGTTGGTCGGCGCGCTCCCGGCGGGCACCCTGGCCGAGGTCAGCCGCATTCTCGGTGCACACTCACAAACCCCCGGCCGTTGCTTCGCCGGGCTGTGGGACGGGTACGGCTGGGTGGCCGGCAGCGGGGAGACCCTTCCCCGGTCCGGCCCGGGCGCCGGGGACCCGGAGGTGCAGCCGCAGCCCTTCCGGGGCTACGACGCCGTGCAGACCGTGCGCCGCCTCGAACTGCCGCTGCGCGACTACCTGTTGTTTGCCGGCAGCCTGGCGGTCTTTGCCGAACCGGGCTGGCAGGAGCTCAACGGCTGGGATCCGATCCAGAGCCCCAATCTGCTCTGGCCGGCCGACGGCGCATGGTTCCTGGCCTCCGAGATCGACTTCGACTCCACGATCGTGGGCGGGTCGGCGGAACTGATCCGGGACCTGCAGCAGGCCGCAGCGCTCGAAGCCATGGAGGTTCCGCCGGACGGTGACCTGACCCACCTCGGCGACCAGCTGAATGAGGCCCCGGACTGAAGCGGCGGCAGCCGGCCCGGGAGCGCCGTCACAGCAGCGTCAGACAGCTAACAGGGGTCTGTGAGCAAGGCGTCCACGGATCCGGCCGATCGGCAACAGTCCTGTGGATAAGCTGAATATATGCCCCTTGAGAACATAAATTTCCACACCCGCAAGTGGGTCCGCCCCGAGGACCTGAACGCCAACGGCACCCTGTTCGGCGGCAGCCTGCTGCGCTGGATCGACGAAGAAGCTACCGTCTATGCCATCCTGCAGATGGGCAACGGCCGGGTGGTCACCAAATTCATGTCGGAGATCAACTTCGTCAGTTCGGCGGTTCAGGGCGACTTGATTGAAATGGGGCTCACGGCAACCAAGTTCGGCCGTACGTCGCTGACCATGCAGGCAGAAGTGCGGAACATGATTACCCGCCGCAGCATCCTGACGATCGACAAGATCGTGTTCGTCAACCTGAATGAAGAAGGCAAGCCCGTCCCGCACGGCTACACCACCATCAGTTACGACCGCGACCGCCTGCCTTCCCACCACATCCCCCCGGTGCCGTTCGGGGCGGAACCGTTCTCCGCCTAGCGGCCCCGACTGGCTGAACCCGCCTGTCAGTACCCGCCTGCCGGCTCAGGTGCGGGACGCGGATACAAGGCATACTTACTAATATGAGTCTTGACTTCCCCCTGCCGCAGGGGCGCGCGGCAGGCGGGAAACCATTGCGCATAGCCGTCCTGTCGCACCTGCACCACCCGATCTCCAGCCCGTTCCAGGGCGGACTTGAAATGCACACCTCGCTGATGGCGGAAGAACTCGTGTCCCGCGGCCACGATGTCACGCTCTTCGCCAAGGCCGGCTCCCTGTCCAGCGGCCGGGTGGTGGAGGTCCTCCCGGAAACCTTCGAATTCCGGCGCGGGCTGGCTCCCGCACAAATGCAGCGGCAGCAGCAGTCCCTCGACGCCGCGCTGGGCTCGGCCGTCGCCGCGGTCCGGGCCGGCGGTTTCGACGTCGCCGTGAACAACTCCCTGAGCCTGCTCCCGTACCTGGAGCTGGCGGATGTGCCGATGCTGACCATCCTCCACACCCCGCCGTTGCCGTGGATTGTGGACGCCGTAGAGGATGGACGTGCCCCGCTCTCACCGCTGCACCGCTTCGTCAGTGTTTCGGCCCGCAATGCCACCGGCTGGTCTCCGCACCTGCCGGACCTGCACATCATCCACAACGGCATCCGGCTGGCGGACTGGCCCGCGGGCACCGGACACCGTACCGGAACCGTCGTCTGGGCCGGACGGGTCACACCCGAAAAAGGCCTGCACATAGCGATTGCTGCGGCCCGGATGGCAGGGATGGAACTGCACTTCGCCGGGCCGATCAGCGACGCGAAGTATTTCGAACGCACCGTCGCCCCGCATCTGGGCCGCGGAGTGCAGCACGTCGGCCACCTCGACCACCGGGAACTGGCCGCCTTCCTTGGGTCCGGAGAAGTCTTCATTGCCTCGCCTGTCTGGTCCGAGCCTTTCGGATTGACCGCGCTGGAGGCGATGGCCTGCGGCACGCCGGTGGCGGCCCTGCCGCTGGGAGCCATGCCGGAGATCATCGACGCCGACGGCGGCCGGCTCGCCGAAGGCCTCGGTGCCGATGCCCTGGCCGCGGCCGTCACGGACGCCCGCGGCCTCGACCGTGAGCGGGTACGGAAATCCGCGGCCCGCTTCAGCGCCTCAGCCATGGTGGATGCCTACGAGGACCAGCTGCACTCCCTGCCCCAACCGGACGGACAGCCCGACTCCGGCCGTCCCGACACCGTCCTCGTGCCGTAACAGGAGCAGCACTTGCCTTCTTCCCGCATGCCCCGCGTGGCCTACTACGCGCACCACCACGGCACCGGCCACCTGCGTCACGCCGCCAACATTGCCCGGCTGGCTGCCGTAGAGCTGCTTGTCACCGGAACCGCCCCGCCCGGGGGACCTCCACGCCTGCCCGGCGGAGCGCGGTTCGCGCCGCTGCCGCCCGACGTCGGACCTGACGGCCCCTTCGAGCCCGGGCCGGGGGACTTCCTGCACTATGCGCCGGCAGGTCCGGCGCTGCAGTCCCGCTTCAGCCAGCTGCACCGGCTCTGGGAAGGATTTGCCCCGGACGTGGTGGTCGTGGATGTGTCCGTGGAGGTCGCCGCCTTTGCGCGGCTCGCTGGCTATCCGGTCATCCACCGCCGGATGCACGGGGAACGGACCGACACGGCACACCGGCTGGCCTACGACTCCGTTCACCGGCTCATCGCCTACTTCCCGAAAGCCGTCGAAGATCCGGCGCATCTGCAGGCTTACGGCTCCAAGAGCACCTATCTGGGCATGCTGGCTCCGGACACCGCTCCCGCCGCCGGGCTCATCCCCGTGCGGCCCCGGACCGTCGCGGTGCAGACCTCCCTGGGCGGCAGCGGCGTAGCGCTCAAGGACGTGCTTGCCGCGGCCCGGCAGACCCCGGGATGGCAGTGGGACGTTATGGGACATACCGCCGGCACCCCGGGCGAGGTTCCCGCGAATGTATCGCTGCTGGGCGTGGTCGCGGATCCGGGACCCCGGCTGGCCGCCGCGGATGTGGTGGTCACCTCGGCCGGCCACAATGCGGTGGCCGCCGCAGCTGCCGCACGCCGTCCGGCGCTGCTGATTCCCGAACCCCGGCCGTTCCGGGAGCAGGCCGTTTTCGCCTCTTCGCTCGCGGCAGCGGGTGCAGCCGCCGCGGCAAGCTTCGCCTCAGTGGCGGACTGGCCGAGCCTGCTGGAAGAACTGCGCGGAACGGATCCGCAGCTGCTGGCCAGGACCCTCCTGGTTTCCCCCGCCCACTACCGGGACCGGTTCCTGGCCGCCGTCGAGTCGGCCGTCTCCGGTGGCGAGGGGGATCCCGTTCCCGGCGGCCGGGACGTCAGTACGGCGCATTGACGCGGGCCGCGGCGAGCTCGTCGGGACCCGGACGGCGCAGCAGCCGCAGGTCCCCGCCGTCGCGCTCCCAGGACACGTAGCCTTCCCGGGCGAAGGCTTCGAGCCAGCCGGTCATCGGCCAGCTGCCCCATTTGGCCCGGAACGCCCTGGCGTTAATGACAATGGAGTTCAGGTGCTGCAGCGGCGGCCGGTGAACGCCGTGGTGCTGGTGGAACATGGTTGCGCCGGAGAACGCCAGCGGGACCGCCTTCCGCTGCGCTGTGAAGGCGAAGTCCGTGTCTTCGCCGCCGTACCCGGCAAAGGACTCGTCAAAGCCGCCGATCCGTTCGAAGATCTCCCGGTGCACGGCAAACCCCAGGGACCAGAACAGGGCGTATTCCTGGGAGGCACGTGCCGGTTCTCCCGGCGCCGGTGCCAGGGCAGCACGTGCGTGGTGCGGCACGGAGTCCCGGTGCAGCACCTGATCGTCGCCGTCGGATACCCACGCCGGCACGTCCGCGTCCGCCGTGAGGTAGCGGGGTGCGGCCATCACCAGTCCGCCGGTGCGGTCCAGATCCGCCAGCAGGTGCCCGAACATGCCAGTTGCGGGAATGCAGTCCACGTCGAGGAAGACCAGAACGGCGGACCGCGCCGCCGCAGCAGCGGCGTTCCTGCCTGCCCCAAGGGGCAGCGGTTCGCCGGGGCCCGACGCCGCGTGGACCACCCGCAGCGGCACGTCACTGGGCGGGGGAACAGCCTCGGGCTGGTTCAGGTAGCAGACCACAATCTCTGCGGGCCGGCGGGTGGAGCGGCTGATCCCTCGGACGGCATTGGCCAGGTGGGCATCCCGTCCCGAGCTGATGATCAGCACCGAAAACGCCTGATCCGGGCCGGTCTGCTGCGGCTGCATTCTTTCCTTCCGCCGGGGGCGCCCTCCGCGGACGCCGCAAAATACTAAGTATACTGAACACGGTTTTTTTACAGCGGCGAAAGAGGATGCGTGGGCAGGCCGGAAGGATCGAACATCAGGGTGGCGTCAGTGCCGCACAGCCAGGTCTATATCCGGCATACCGGCGCAGTCACGGGGGAGCGGAACCCGGTGGTACGCCTGCCGGACCCGGACCCCCGCAACCCCGGCCAGTCCACGGAGGCGGCATGGTGGCCGCCGGTCATGCTGGATGCCGGCTGGATCCGGGAGAACGCCGACAGCTTCGACCTGATGCACATCCACTTCGGCTTCGACGCTATTTCGCCCCGGGACCTGCAGGCGGTTACCCACGAGCTGAAGGCCTCGGGGAAACCGCTGGTCTACACGGTCCACGACCTGCGCAACCCGCACCACCTCACTCCGGAGGCGCACGACGCGCAGCTGGATGTGCTGATTGCCGCAGCCGACGAACTGATCACGCTGACGCCCGGGGCCGCCGCCGTCGTCGAGCGCCGGTGGGGCCGCCGCCCGCAGGTGCTGCCGCATCCGCACGTGGTGGATTTGGCGGAGCTTGAGCGGCGCCAGGCCCTGCGGCTGGCAGCCGGTCCGCGTGAGGAGTTCCGCGTCGGAGTGCACCTCAAGAGCCTGCGGCCGAACATGATGGAGGGGGCCATTCTTCCCGACCTGCTCGACGCCGTGGAACAGCTGCCCGGTGCCGTGCTGCAGGTGAACGGGCATCCGGACATCCTTACTCCCGGAGGGGACAAGTACCGGCCGGAACTCCACCGCTGGCTGTCGGAGGCCGCCGCGGCCGGGCGGCTCGAGCTGCAGGTCCGGGACTACTTCGACGAACCGCAGCTCTGGGACTACCTGTCGAGCCTGGATGTGTCCGTGCTGCCGTACCGGTTCGGCACCCATTCCGGCTGGCTCGAAGCGTGCACCGACCTGGGCACGGCCGTGCTGGCGCCGTCCTGCGGCTTCTACGCCCAGCAGCGCGCCGGCGTCACGGAATTCGTGCATAACGAGGACGGCCTCGATGCCCAGTCCCTGGCAAACGCGCTCAAGCAGGTGCATGCCGCCCGGGGCTGGCCGGGAATGAGCCGCGCGGAGCGGACCGCAGAGCGCCGGCAGGTGGCCGCAGCGCATGAGGAAATCTACCGGTCCCTGCTCAGCGCCTAGCCGGAGTCTCCTCCAGCCGGGCCGGCACCGCGCAATGCCTGTTCCAGTCCGGCCAGCTGGTCCGGAGTAAGGGGGGTGCCGGGGAACCGGGCCAGCCGGCGCAGCGGCATACTGCCCATGAGTGCCAGCGCGTCGGCCATGCCCGGGTCTGCGTTGTCCGGGTCCCCGCCGCCCAGCAGCGTCCGACCCAGCGGATGCGCCAGCCACTCGGCAATGGTCGAGTCCAGTGTCAGCGGTGCCGCCGTGCCGCCGTCGGTGCCGGGCAGGTGGATGCTTCCGCTGAGCCGGATGTCCCGGGAGGAGGACCCGACGTCGATGCGGTAGGTTCCGCCGTCGGTGATCCAACGGTGCGACGCCGGGTCGTACCGCGCCAGCTCCCGCAGCGGTACCGTCAGCGCAACAGGAGCCGAGGCTCCGGGTTCGAGGAAGACCTTGCGGAAGGCCCGGAGCTCGCGCGGCGGCCGTACCGCGGGTCCTTCGGGAGCGCCGGAGTACACCTGCAGGACTTCGGCGCCGGCCCGGCTCCCGGTATTCGTGAGCGTTGCCTCGACTGCCAGGACCGGCCCCGTGTCCGTATCCGCGAGGCGGAGATCCAGGCCGGAGTAGTCGAAAGCGGTGTATGACAGTCCGTGCCCGAAGGCGAAGGCCGGTTCGATGCCCCGCGCGTCATACCAGCGGTAGCCCACCAGCACCCCTTCGCCGTAGCGGACCGTGCCTGCCTCGCCGGGGTAGTTTCCGAACGCCGGAGTATCTTCGATCCGCCGGGGGAAGGTTTCCGCCAGCTTTCCGGACGGGTTCACATCTCCCAGCAGGACATCCGCCAGCGCCTCGCCTCCGGCCTGGCCGGGCAGCCACGCCTCCAGCACGGCCGGTACCTGCTCCACCCACCCGGTCTCCACTGCGCCGCCGTTGAACAGGACCACCACTGTCCAGGGGTTAGCGGAGGTCACCGCCCGCAGCAGCGCCAACTGGTTCTCCGGCAGAGCCAGGTCCGGCCGGTCGAACCCCTCCGATTCCTTGTCCTCGGGCAGCCCAACGAAGAACAGCACTGCGTCCGCAGCGGCGGCAGCGGCCTCCGCTTCAGCCACCAGCTCCAGGTCGGGCGTTCCGTCCAGCCGGTAGCCGGCGGCAAAGACGGCTGCAGCGGTCCGCTCGGACAGGACCTCCAGCGGAACGCTGACCCGCGTGGGGGTCACCTGCGAGGAGCCGGCGCCCTGATACCGCGGGGTGCGGGCCAGCTCGCCCACCACAGCCAGCCGCAGGCCGGGCGAGAGCGGGAGGATCCCGCCCTCGTTCTTCAACAGCACCATGGATGCCGCAGCGGCCTCGCGTGCCAGCCGGTGGTGTTCGTCAGGGTCCGCACTGCTGTGCGCCGGCGAGGAAGTGCGGTCCGCCAGCTGCAACAGCCTCGCCGCGGATGAATCCACCATCTCCTGGTTGACAGTGCCTGCTTCCAGTCCCGCCTGCAGCTCCGACAGCCCCAGTCCGCCGCTGGCGGGCATCTCCAGGTCCAGTCCGGCGTCGAGTGCCGCCGCGCGGTCGGTAACCGCCCCCCAGTCGGACATCACCAGGCCGTCGAATCCCCACTCGCCGCGCAGGACCGTTTCCAGCAGCCAGGCATTCTCCGCGGCGTGGATGCCGTTGACCTTGTTGTAGGCGGCCATCAGGGTCCACGGGTGCGCGGTCCGAACCACCGTTTCGAAGGCCCGGAGGTAAATCTCGTACAGGGTACGTTCGTCCACCGACGCGTCGATGCGCATCCGGTCCGCTTCCTGGTTGTTCGCTGCGAAATGCTTGGGGCAGGCAGCCACCCCCTCGGATTGGAGGGCCCGGATCCAGGCAGCGCCCAGGGCACCGGCGAGCAGCGGGTCTTCGGAAAAGTACTCGAAGTTGCGTCCGCACAGGGGAGTGCGTTTGATGTTCAGCCCCGGTCCCAGCACGACGTCGACATGCGCAGCTGCCGCTTCCTTCGCCGTCGCAGTGCCGAGCCGGGCCAGCAGGTCCGGGTCCCAGGAACACGCCGTGAGGCATTCCGCCGGGAAGCAGGTGGCAGGCAGCGCGTCACCGATTCCCGGCTCTGACTCGCTGCGCGGACGTCGGATGCCGTGCGGCCCGTCGGAGAGCACCAGGGGCCGGAGCCCCGCCGCCGGGGCAGCAGCGGTGGTCCAGAACGAGGCTCCGGACAGCAGGACGGGTCTTTCATCCGGCGGGAGGGAAGACACCCGCTCCCGCAGCGAAGCAGCGGACGGCTGGTCAGATGAGGGCATCGGCATGTGCCGGAGTCTAGGTGCCGTCCGCAGCCGGGAGAAGAGCACCGGGCGGCAGAAGCGGTGCAGGTGCGAAGGACCTGTCGGCGGAACCTGCCCTGCCGCTAGTGTTTCGTTAGCGAACAGCAGCGGAGAACCGGAGCCCCGCGGACGGAGCAGACCAATGATCAGCCAGCTGGACCGTTATCGGCAGATCGCCGAAATCCTCTCCCGCAACGGCCTTGGCTTCCTGGTGTCCGCCCTTGGACTGGAGGGCAGGCTGCCGTTCCGCCGCCAGCACGCGGCCGAGCCGGGAGGGAAACCCCGCACCCGTCCGGAGTACCTGCGTACTGCCCTCGAGGAGCTGGGCCCCACGTATGTGAAGATGGGCCAGTTGCTCTCCACCCGTCCGGACCTGCTGCCCCCGGAGTACCAGCGGGAACTGGCGAAGCTGCAGGATGACGCCGAAGCCGTCCCGTGGCCGCAGATCTCGGAGGAGCTGCGCCAGGAACTGGGCGGAGACCCGCTGGAGGTCTTCCGGTCCTTCGACACCACGGTCATGGCAAGCGCCTCGATCGGGCAGGTTTACGCCGCCGTCCTGAAGGACGGCACCGAGGTGGTGGTCAAGGTACGCCGGCCCGGCATCGCTGCCCAGGTGGAGCAGGACCTGGAAATCCTGCAGAACCTGGCCAACGCGGCCAGCAAGCGCTGGGAAGCCGCCCGCGATTACGACCTCACCGGGCTGATGGACGAGTTCGCCTCCACCCTCCGCTCGGAGCTGGACTATCTCCAGGAAGGCCGCAACGCGGACCGGTTCCGGGCCAACTTCGAAGACGACGCTGCGATAACCATTCCCTACGTCTATTGGGACCACAGCACCTCCCGTGTCCTGACCATGGACCGGATCCGGGGAATGAAGGTCACGGACGTTGCCGCGCTCGACGCCGCCGGCATCGACCGTCCGGCGCTGGCGGTGGCCGCCGCACGCGTCGAAATGAAGATGGTCTTCGACGACGGTTTTTTCCATGCCGACCCGCACCCGGGAAACCTCTTCGTGGAGCCCGGCGGCCGGGTGGGACTGATCGACTTCGGCATGGTGGGCGAGGTGGACGAGAAGCTGCGCAGCCAGCTGTCAGCCCTGTTCATCGGCATTGTGCGCAAGGATCCGGAGCGGATCACCAATGCGCTGGTCCGGATCAACGCGTCCGGAATGCGGGTGAACCGCGTGAAGCTGAGGATGGACCTCGGTCCGCTGATCCGCCTGTATTCGGGCAAGGACCTGGCGTCGGCACCGGTGGGAACCATCATCACCACCGGGCTCGGCATCCTGCGCACGCACCACATCCAGTTGCCGCGGGAAATGGCGCTGCTGCTGAGGATGCTGATCATGACCGAAGGAATGGGCGAGGTGTTGGATCCCCAGTTCCGGCTCGGCCCCACGCTGGGGCCCTATGCGCGCAGGATGGCGGTGCACCAGCTGAACCCGGTGAACTACGCCCGCAGGCTCGGCCGTGCCGGAACGGAGGTCCTGGAGCTGGGAGCCGAACTGCCGGACCAGGCACGCCGGCTGCTCAGCACCCTGGAGATCGAGGGAGTGGAGGTCCACCTCCGCGGCGAGGAACTGCTGCCGCTGGTGATGCGGCTGGAGCGCGTGGGAAACCGGCTGGTGGCGGCAATCTTCGCGTCGGCGTTTATCCGGGGAGTGGGGGAGCTGACGCTGGGTGATTCGTCCCGCTGGAAATCGTGGCAGGCACCGCTGATGAGTGCCGGGCTCGCGTCTACGGGGGCGTTGGGCGGATACATCGCCTGGACCTCGCGCCGGGCGCGGCTGCGCGGCATGTGACACCGCGGTAGATGGCACAGGGGCAGATGACACAGGGGCAGATGACACAGGGCGGGGCGGGAAAAGCTCCCGCCCCGGCCCTGCGGGGTATTGCTTGTGCTGGTGCTGCCGTCCCTATGCAGTGGCCGGACGTACCGGTGCGGCGGTCTTGGCCAGGTTCAGGCCCAGTTCCGCCGTCGGCGTGTGTGCGGTCTCCTTGGCGGTGAGGGCGGAAATCGCAGCGATGGCGCAGATGGCGCCGGTGAACATGCTGGTCACCACCCATCCGCCGGGTTCCAGTCCGCCTATGGCAGCAACGATGGACGGTGCAAAACCGGCCATCAGGAAGCCGAGCTGCGTGCCGATGGCGAGGCCCGAGAAGCGGACCTTGGCGCTGAACATCTCTCCGTAGAAGGACGGCCAGACAGCGTTCGCCGCCGCGTAGCCGCAGGAGAAGACGGCAACGGAGAGGGCGAACTGCAGCAGGGTGTTACCGGACTCCATGGACAGCAGGTAGAACGGCATGATCACCGCGCTGGATACTGCTCCGTAGATGAAGACGGGACGGCGTCCGATCCGGTCGGCCAGCCGGCCGAACAACGGCTGCGTGAACAGCGCGAAGACGTTGCCTGCCACCACGAGCCAGAGCGTGATATCCGCGTCCACGTTGCCCACCTCGGTGCCGTACTTGATGGCCAGTGTCCCGTAGACGGTGGAAACGGCTGCAATGAACGCGCAGCAGATGACCCGCAGCACGTCGCGCCAGTGATCCTTCAGCAGGACGCCCACCGGCAGCTTCGCGATCTCGTTGCGTTCCTTGGCCTCCGTGAAGGTGGGGGTTTCATGCAGCGAGCGGCGGATGAAGTAGGTGACGACGACAACCACGGCGCTCAGCCAGAACGGAATGCGCCAGCCGATGCCGTATTTGATCTCGTCCGGCAGGGCAACCACGGGAATGAACACCAGTGCGGCAAGGATCTGCCCGCCCTGGGTGCCTGTCAGTGTCCAGGACGTGAAGAACGAGCGGCGGTTGTCCGGTGCGTGTTCCAGGGTCATGGAACTGGCGCCGGCCTGCTCGCCTGCGGCGGAAAGTCCCTGCATCAGGCGGCAGAAGACCAGCAGGACCGGAGCCCACCAGCCGATCGTGTTGAAGTCCGGCAGGCAGCCGATCAGGAAGGTGGATCCGCCCATCAGCAGGAGGGTGAACATCAGGACCTTCTGGCGGCCCACCCGGTCACCGAAATGTCCGAGAATGACGGCGCCGACCGGACGGGCAATATAGGCGAAGCCGAAGGTGGCGAGCGACATAACGCTGGCCTGGGTGTCGGCGTCCGGGAAGAATACGCGCGGGAAAATGAGCGCGGCAGCGGAACCGAAGATAAAGAAGTCGTAGTACTCGACGGCACTGCCCATAAAGCTGGCAGTGGCGGCCTTGCGCGGGGTCTTGCCCGTTGCTGGTCCAGCGGGGGCGGATGCGTCCATTGCATCTCTCCTGACGTGGGCTGTGGTTGGGGGGTATGAGGTGTGCGGGTAGTTATGCGGTGACTCTTACGGTGACTCTTACGGTGACTTGTGCAGGACGTGTGCGGGATGCGCACACGTGTGCATTGTCCGTACGCTTGAAGTAATGTAGCCCACAGTCAAGGGACCGGCAAGCAGTGACGCATATAAGTCCTGCGTGTTCGCAAGGCACCGCCGTCCGCAGGTAGGCACCGGAAGGAACAGCGCCATGAGCGGCACCGAGGAATCATTCGTTGTCGGGTTGATCGGGGAAGGCATCACCGCCTCGCTTACCCCGCCCATGCATGAAAGGGAGGCCGATCATCAGGGGCTCCGGTACATTTACCGGCCGATTGACCTCACTCAGCTGGGCCGCCCGGGCACCGACGTTGGAGCGCTGCTTCGCGCCGGTCGGGACCTGGGCTTCAATGCGTTCAACGTGACCCATCCCTGCAAGCAGCTGGTCCTCGCCGAACTTGATGTTGTGTCGGACGACGCCGAGCGGCTCGGTGCAGTAAACACGGTCCTGATCCGGGACGGCCGGTTCATCGGACACAACACTGATTTCTCCGGCTTCGGCGGGGCGCTGGCCGGCGGACTTCCGGATGCCGCGCTGGACAAGGTGGTCCAGCTGGGCGTGGGCGGGGCCGGAGCGGCGGTGGCCTATGCCCTGCTTAAGGCCGGCACCGGCCAGCTGACCCTGCTGGACCTGGATCCCCTCCGCGCTGCGGAACGCGCCGCAGCGTTGTCCGGGCTCTTCCCGGACCAGCGGATCATCTCCGGCACGCCCGCAGACCTCCCGGCCGTCCTGCCCGGAGCCGACGGCCTGGTCCATGCCACTCCGGTGGGGATGCATTCCCATCCAGGCCTCGCCGTGGACCTGGACCTGCTCGACTCCTCCCAGTGGGTGGCCGACGTCGTCTACCGTCCGGTGGAAACGGAACTGATCCTCGGCGCGCAGGCGCGGGGCTGCCGGGTGCTGGACGGCGGGCGGATGGCCGTGGGCCAGGCCGTGGATGCCTTTGAACTGATTACCGGCATCCGGCCCGATGCGGCACGGATGCTCGCCCACTTCCACGAACTGATTAACCAGGGCCGCTGAGGGCCGGGACCGGAGCACCATGCGCACGTCAATTGCCACCGTCTGCCTGAGCGGGACGCTCGAAGAGAAAATGCGCGCCTGCGCCGATGCAGGCTTCGACGGCGTCGAAATCTTCGAACCGGACCTATTGGTGTCGCCGGCCAGCCCGGAGCAGATCCGTGCCCTGGCGGACACCCTGGGACTGACCCTGGACCTGTATCAGCCGTTCCGCGACTTTGAAGGCGTCGACGCACCCCTGCTGGAGGCCAACCTGGACCGCGCCCGGGCAAAGTTCGAACTGATGAACCGTCTGGGGATCGGGACCATGCTGTTGTGCAGCAACGTGGGCACGGCGACCATCGACGACGACGCCGCGGCGGCGGACCAGCTGCGCCGGCTAGGTGAGCTGGCGGCCGGCTACGGGGTAAAGGTCGCCTACGAAGCACTCGCCTGGGGGCGCTACGTAAATGACTTCGAGCATGCCCAGCGCATAGTGGACCTGGCCGACCACCCGCAGATCGGCACCTGCCTGGACAGCTTCCACATCCTCTCCCGCGGCTGGGACCCGGCCGCGATCGAGAAAATCCCTGCGGAGAAGATCTTCTTCGTCCAGCTCGCGGACGCGCCGGAACTCTCCCTCGATGTCCTCTCCTGGAGCCGGCACTACCGGGTCTTCCCCGGTGAGGGCGCGTTCGACCTGGTGCGGTTCATGGCCCATCTGGTCCGCAGCGGCTATGACGGGCCGGTCTCCCTGGAGATCTTCAACGACGTCTTCCGGCAGACGGCCGAGGACCGCACGGCGGTGGACGCCATGCGGTCCCTTATCTGGCTGGAGGAGCGTACGGCGTCGTACCTCGCACAGCACGACGGCGGCGCGCACTATCCGATGTCCCTTGCGACCCTGCCGAGCGTGGCCGAGCCCACCGGGTTCAACTTCGCCGAGGTCAAGGCCGGGAACCCGGACACGGTCTCCGCGCTGCTGCACCAGCTGGGCTTTACCTTCGCCGGGCGGCACCGGACCAAACCCGTGCAGCTGTGGACGTCCGGCGCGGCGCGGGTGATCATCAACGGGCAGCAGGCCGGCGGTATGGAACCGGGCATTTCCGCACTCGGGCTGGACGTGCAGGACCCGCAGGCCGCAGCTTCCCGCGCCGTGCAGCTGCGGGCCCGGCAGGTGAGCCGGCGCAGCCAGGCGGACGAGCAGGTGCTCCAGGCCGTGTTTGCCCCGGATTCCACGGAGGTCTTCCTCTGCGAAGCCACCGCCGACGGCACTGCCGCGTGGGCGGACGAGTTCGGACCCGCGGGGAACCCCGACCCTGGGGAACCCGCCGGGCAGCCGACGCAGCCGCTGATTTCGGCCATTGACCACATCAACCTGTCCCAGCCCTGGCAGCACTTCGACGAAGCGGTGCTCTTCTACGAGTCCACGCTTTCCCTGACCCCTATCGCCTCGCAGGAGGTCCCCAGCCCCATGGGCCTGGTCCGCAGCCAGGTGATGCGCAGCGCCGACGGCGGGGTGCGGCTGGCGTTGAACATTGCCCCGTTGGTCGTGGAATCCGGGCCCGGCGGGGCGGAGTATCCCCAGCACGTCGCCTTCACTTCCACCGATCTGGTTGCCACGGCCCGTCAGGCCGCCGAAAGGGGACTTAGGTTCCTGCCCGTGCCGGCCAATTACTACGAGGACCTGGCGGCCCGGTTCCGGCTTGATCCGGGTTTCCTCGCCGAACTCCAGGACCTGAACCTGCTCTACGACCGCGACGGCGACGGCGAATTCCTGCACTTCTATACGGGCACCGTGGGCAACGTGTTCTTCGAAGTGGTGGAGCGGCGGGGAGGGTACGAAGGTTACGGTGCACCCAATGCACCCGTTCGGCTGGCCGCCCAGTACCTGGCTTCCCGCGGGGAACCGAAAGCGCGTTAAGTGGAGGGCGCAGACGGCTATTACGTGAAATCGGTGGAGAAGGCCTTCGCCGTGCTGGGCGCCTTCACGCTGAACGTGCCCGAACACACGGTCAGCTCCGCAGCCGCGGCAGCAGGCATCAGCCGTGCTGCGTCGCGCCGGTTCCTCCTCACCCTCCGGGACCTCGGCTACCTGGGCTTTGACGGAACCACTTTCCGCCTGGCGCCGAGGACCCTGGACATCGGGTCCTCGTTCCTGGCCCATCTTTCCCTGCCGCACGCCGCCGAGCCGCACCTGAAGCAGCTCTCCGTTGACCTGGGCGAGACTACGTCGCTCTGCATCCTGGACGGGACCGATGTTGTCTATGTTTCGCGGATCACTTCCCCCCGGCTGGTGCGGGTGGCGGTCAACGTCGGGACCCGGTTCCCGGCCTGGGCCACTTCGATGGGCAGGGTGCTGCTGGCGTCCCTGCCCGAGGCGGAGCAGGAAGCCTATTTCAGCACCGTGGAACTGATGCCTTACACGGCGCGCACCGTCCGCACCATCCAGGAGCTGAGGGCGTCCGTTCGGGAGACCGGCGAGAGGGGCTGGTCACGGGTGGCTGATGAGTTGGAGGACGGCCTGCGGGGCGTGGCTGTTCCGGTCCGCAGCGGCGACGGCACAGTGGTCGCGGCCGCCAACGTGTCGCTGCACCTGCACAGTTGGGAACGCGCTGAGGAGACCGTACTTCCGCCACTGCGCGCCGCCGCAGACCGGATAGGCCGGGACCTGGGCTAGTCGCTGTACTCGGTGGCCTTGTAGATACTCAGGCCCAGCGCCGCGGCAACCTGGGCCACCGCACGCTGTGCCTTGACGCTGTTGCCCACCTCGTCCAGCGGCGGCGCAAACCCCGCAATCGCCAGTTTGCCGGGCATGATGGCCAGGATGCCCCCGCCCACGCCGGACTTTCCCGGCAGTCCCACGCGGTAGGCCCAGTCACCGGAGGCGGTATACATCCCTTCCATGGTCATCTCGGCCAGCATGGCCGGGATGTTGGCAGCCTGCACCACCCGGTCCCCGCTCAAGGGGTTGATTCCCTTGTTGGCGATGGTGGCTCCCATGGCCGCCAGGTCACGGGCGGTGACGAGGGTGGAGCACTGCCGGGTATACACATCACACGCTTCCATCGGATCCGAATACATGGTGCCGCCCGAGTACAGCAGCCAGGCAATCGCCCGGTTGTGGAAGTTGGTGGACTGCTCGGAGTTATTCACCTCGTCACTCAGCGTGATTCTCCGGCCGGCAAATGCGCTCTGGACCTGCAGGATCGCCTCCCACCGATCCTCGGCGTTGTCGCCGGGAATCAGGGAAACCGTGGACATGGCCCCGGCATTGACCAAGGGCGAAACCGGTGTGTCACCGTGCAGGACGACGGAAATCACCGAGTTGAACGGCTCCCCGGTCGGATCCGCACCGACCTTTTCCTGGAAGGTTTCCAGCCCCACCTTCTCCATGGCCCACGCCATGGAGAACACCTTGGAAATGGATTCCAGGGCGAATTCGAAGCCTGTGTCACCGGCTTCGAACAACGCTCCGTCCGCGGTCATCACGCAAACCCCGAAGAGGTCCGGGTTCACGGACGCCAGGTACGGGATGTAGCTGGCGTTCCTGCCCCCGGAGTCGTTCCGGTGGTCTGCGTACGCCGTCCGGACCGCCGATTCAATTGCGGCGTCATCGAGTGTCATACCGCCGAGCTCCCGCCGTGCCTGCCCCCGTCGTCGTGCGAGAACATCACCGGCGAACCGGAGGATTCCGCTTCCCTGGTCAACTGTTGGGTGGAAACACTGGACTCCGAGACCGTCCCGGGATGGGAATGCTCAATCTGCCACGTGAACGGAACGAATTCGCTGGTCCGGTCCCGCCAGTGCGGCTTGCGGAAGGCATAAATAAGGAACGGCAGGATGACCATCACCACAGCCCCGCCCACGAGGATGCCCACGTAGACTTCCGGGGATCCTACGGAAATCTGGTCCGGCGGGATGAAGCTGAAGGCGAAAGCCATCAGTGAACCGAGGAAACCCACGCCGCCGATAATCCACATGCCGACGTCGCCTCCGGGCACCCGGTAGGGACGCGGACGGTTCGGCTGGCTGTAGCGCAGGTAAATCGCGGCAGCGAACATCAGCATGTACATGATGAGGTACAGGATCACCGTCAGCTGGCTCAGGATCTGGTAGGCGGCCTGAACCGAGGGCAGCACTACGTAGGTCAGTCCCAGGCCGGTGACCATAAAGGCCTGGAAAAACAGGATGTGGGTGCCCATTCCATTCTTGTTGGTGTGCTGCCAGAAGCGGGGGAGGTAGCCTGCCTTCGCCACGGCAAGCATGCCCGTTGACGGACCTGCCACCCAGGTCACTACGCCGGCGAGCACGCCGATCAGCAGCATAAACGCGACTATGGGTCCAGCCCAGCCAATGCCGGCCCATTCAAACATGTCGTTGTAGGAGGTCAACAGGCTCTGGGTGAGGTTGATATCGGCCTGGGGCACCACGAACGCGATGGCCAGGGTTCCCAGCACGAAGATGATGACGGTCCCTGCCGCCGCGGTCAGCACGGCGATCGGGTAGTCGCGGGTGGGGTTCTTGACCTCTTTGACGTGGATCGCGTTCATTTCCATGCCGGCGTAGAAAAGGAAAATCGACGCCGCGAGCACCACGTTGGAGAAGTTGCCGAAGTCGGGAATGAGTTCGCCCCAGCCCAGCTGGATCTGCGGGGTGTTGCCGGCAAAGAAATAGGAGAAGCCAAGGACGATCAAGATGGCCGCCGGAATGATGGTTCCGATGATGCCGCCCCACTGGCTCACCCGGGAGAAGGCTTTCGCACCGCGGAAGGCAATGAACGTGGCCAGCCAATAGACCACGAGGACCACTGCGAGGACGAAGAGCTTGTTTCCTGCGAGTTGCGCGTCAAGGTTCTGGTTGTCCCCGGTGTAGGCCAGTGACACAGCACCGAACGTCAGCACGGTGGGGAACCAGATGGTCACCTCGATGAAGAGCATGAACATGGCCAGGAAGGCCCACCGCGGTCCGAAGGCCTCGCCGACCCATCGGAAGACGCCGCCCGTCTCCGGCCATCCAGTGGCCAGCTCCGCGGCCACGAGGGAGACCGGAATCAGGAAGACGACGGCGGCCAGGACATAGTAGAAAATCGAGCTCAGGCCGTACTCGGCCTCCGACGGAAGCCCGCGGAGGCTGACCACGGCCACAATGTTCATCACCGCCAGGGCGCCGATGGTGATCTGGGCATTCTGCTTCGATTTCGCCCGCTGCTGATCCGCTGCGGGGGAATTTGCTGCCTTCGAATCGCTCATTTAGGCCACCTCCTCGACTAGTGATGGAATCCGGGATGCTCCGCCTCACGAGGCATCGGGGCACTCAGCTGATCCAGGTACGTGGTTTCCCGTCGGATATCCGCCAGCAGTTTCTCTGCCAGGTCCATGCTCAGCCCGTTGCGGACCACAATCCGTTCCACCGTCAGGTTCGAGAGGTTGTCCGGCAGGGGATAGGCGGGCACGAGCCACCCCCTGGTGCGGAGCCGCTCGGCCAGGTCGTACAGGTTCCACTTGTCCGTGTATCCATCTTTCAGCCGCCAGGCGAACACTGGGATGTCGGAGCCGTCGTTCCACAGTTCGAAGGGGCCCAGCTCAGCGATCGCGCCGGACAGGTGCAGCGCAACGTCCTGCGAGGCCTGCTGGATCCGCGCATAGCCGTCGCGGCCCAGGCGCAGGAACAAGTAAAACTGCAGGACCACCTGTGCACCGGGGCGCGAGAAGTTCAGGGCAAAGGTCGGCATATCGCCGCCGAGGTAGCTCACGTAGAAAATCAGGTCCTCCGGAAGCCACTGCCGTTCCCGCCAGACCACCCAGCCGAGCCCCGGATAGACCAGGCCGTATTTATGGCCGGAAGTGCTGATCGAGTGGACCCGCTCCAGCCGGAAGTCCCACTCCAGGTCCTGCTGGATGAACGGCGCGATCATGGCGCCGGACGCCCCGTCCACGTGGATGGGGATGTCGAGGCCGGTGGAGGCCTGGATCTCGTCCAGCTTGGCCGCGATCTGCTTTACCGGCTCATACATGCCGGTGTAGGTCACGCCCATGATGGCGACGACGCCGATGGTGTTTTCATCGACGTAGTTCTCCAATTCGAAGCCGTCCAGGCATTTGTGCTCTTCACTGATGGGCACCAGCCGCGGCTCGACGTCGAAGTAGTTGCAGAACTTCTCCCAGCACACCTGGACCGCGGAACTCATCACCAGGTTCGGCTTATCAGTAGGCTTTCCCTCGCTGCGGCGCCGATGCTGCCAAAGCCGTTTGAATGCCAATCCGCCCAGCATGCAGGCTTCGGAGGAACCGACCGTCGAGGTGCCGATGGAGTTCTCCGGGGAGGGGGAATGCCACAGATCGGCGAGGATCCGCCAGCAGTTCTGCTCAATCTGCGCAGTCTGCGGGTATTCGTCCTTGTCGATCATGTTCTTGTCGAACGTCTCGCTGTAGAGCCGGTTCGCGTGGTCGTCCATCCAGGTGCTGACAAACGTCGCCAGGTTCAGGCGTGCGTTGCCGTCCAGCATGGTTTCGTCATGGACAATCTGGTATGCCGTTTCCGGCAGCATTTCACCATCATTCAGCCGGAATTTCGGAGCGGCAGTCTCCTCGCCCGGCCGGGCAAAAAGCGGATTGACGGAAAGCGAATCAGGATTTTTCTGCGCCATTTTGGAAGCCTCTCATCGACAGTATGACAACCGGCATCAGGCCGTAGTGAACGGCGGTGGGTCCCCCCAGGGCTGCGCGCAGAAAAAACTCTACGCGCGGCAAAAATCCATTGCTAGGGTGCGGATGCCGGGCGCCGGGATTACTGGCAAAACGGCGGGAAACCCTGTCCCCGGGCCGGGATTTGCCGGTTTTCCGTTGAGGGCCGGCCCGTGCCGGACGTACCCTTGCCGGACCGTTCATTCCGCCCGGCGCCGCGGCGCCCCGGCAGCTCCAATTAGCTCGAACGCCGCCGTACCGGGCAACAGAGAAGGAGATTTCCATGGCTTCCCTTGCACGCCGCGAACGTTTCGAACTGCCGGACCAGGTCCGCAAGTTCTTCGAGGGGGACTGGGAGGTCCCTGCCTTCCCCGTCGAGGAATACCAGGACGGCTCGGCCATGGTGATCCGGGCCGAACTGCCCAATATCAATCCGGAACAGGACCTGGACGTCACGGTGAGCGACGGGGTCCTGCACATCAAGGGGGAACGGAAGGAAAAAACGGAGCACAAGGGACGGCACGGCTACCGTTCCGAGTTCCGTTACGGGTCATTCACCCGGGAAATAGCGCTGCCGTCCGGAGCCAGCCAGGACAACGTCACGGCTACCTACAACGACGGCGTGCTGGAGGTGCGTGTGCCGGTCCCCGAGGTTGGACCATCGTCAACCAAGGTTCCCATCTCGCGGGGCTAGGGCGGCCGCCGAGCTGAAGCCGAAGGAGCCGCATGACTGAACGGCCAGCAGCACGCAAGGGCGCGCGGACGTTCCCGGACTGGCTGGTCATTGCCACGCTGGGCTGCGGCGGCATAGTGGTCTCGCTTGAAAAAACCGCGGTGGTTCCGCTGCTGCCGGAATACCCCCGGATCTTCGGGGTCACCTCCGACGATGTGTCCTGGCTGGTCACCGTAACGCTGCTCTCCGCGGCGGTGGCAACCCCCATCGTCTCCCGGCTCGCGGACATGTACGGCAAACGCCGGATGCTGCTGGTGGCCATGGCCCTGATGGTTGCCGGCGCCTTCACGGCCTCCATCGGCGGGACCTTCGCGTGGGCCCTGGTCGGCCGCGGACTGCAGGGTCTTGCCGGTGCGGTCATACCGGTGGGGATCAGCATCCTCCGGGAAGCCCTGCCGCAGAAGAAGATCGCCGGCGCCGTTGCGCTGATGAGTGCCAGCTTCGGCATCGGCAGCGCCCTGGGCCTGCCGCTTGCCGGGCTGGTCTATGAACGGTTCGGCTGGCAGGGCACCTTTTGGGTGGTGGGAGTGATTGGCGCGTTGCTGATTGCCGCCGTCGTCGTCTTCGTTCCGGAGTCGAAGGTCCGCAGCCCGGCACCGTTTGACTACGTCGGGGCCGTGCTGCTGTCGGCCGCCATGACCGCCGTATTGCTGGCCATTACCAAGGGCGGGGTCTGGGGCTGGACCAGTTATCCGATCCTGGGCCTTTTTGCCGCCGCCGCCGTCTGCTTCGCGCTGTGGTTTCCGGCGGAGCTGCGCAACGGACAGCCTCTGGTGGACCTGCGGACGTCCGCTCTCCGCCCGGTCCTGCTCACCAACATCGGAGCCGTCCTGGTGGGCTTTTCCATGTATGCGAACATGCTGGTCACTACGCAGCAGCTGCAGCTCTCAAAGGAAACCGGTTACGGCTTCGGGCTGAGCGTGCTCGCGGCCGGGCTCACCATGATCCCGTCAGGGCTGGCCATGGTGGCGGTTTCCCCGGTCTCGGCGCGCATCACCAATACCTACGGAGCCAAGGCCACGCTGGTGACCGGCTGCACCGTTATGGCTGCGGGGTATCTGGCACGCATCCTCTTCGTGCACACGGTTCCTCAAATCATCACCGGGGCCGTGATTGTGTCGATCGGCACGGCAATCTCCATGGCCGCCATGCCCACCATCATCATGAGCAACGTCCCGCTCACCGACACAGCAGCAGCCAACGGCCTGAACACCCTGCTCCGGTCCGTAGGCACCTCAACCTGCAGCGCAACAGTGGCCACTATCCTGGCCTCGCTGACAATAACCATCGGCGGCAGCACATTCCCCGGACTGGACGCGTTCCGGACCATCTTCGTGTTGGCCGGCCTGGCCGCACTGGCTGCCGCCGGTGTCGCCTGCCTGATTCCCCGGTCCCGCCGGCACGAGGCCACGCACCCGGACCTGCACGCCGACGCCGGACAGCGGCAGCCGGAACCGGAGGAAAAGCGGGAGATCATGGTCAGCGGCCGGCTGCTGTCCGCTGCGGACGGCAGGGCGGTGGGCCGGGCGACCGTTACTGTGCTGGACAGCGGCGGACGGCCGGTGGACTGGGACCGCGCGGACCACGACGGCGGCTATGCCGTCCTGCTTCCCGGTGAGGGCCGGTACGTCCTGGTTGCGAGCCAGGCCAGCTGGCTGCCGGTTTCGGAAGTGCTTGCCATCCGCGGTGCGACGGTACACCACGACCTCCATTTCCGCCGGCCGCTGGCCCTCACCGGACGGATCCGGCATGCCGGCCGCGCCGTCGCTGATGCACTCGTGATCCTGGTCCGGCCGGGCGGAGAGGTATCCGCGTCGGCCCGTTCAGACAGCAGAGGCAACTACGAGCTGCCTTTGCCCGGATCCGGTGAGTATGTCCTCAGCGTCATTGAACCGGACGCTCGTACCACTCACACCCGGACCGTGGTCCTGCCGGCGCCGGACACCGTGATCGACGTGGAACTCGGAGGGCGGGAGCCCCGCACCGGCCTCAGGATCTGACCGGGCCGCCCCTCACCGAGACCAAGGGCACATCCGCCGCTTTGGTACGCACCTGTCCAAGCGCATACGATCAATCTGGCGTAAAGCGGGCGTCGGCAGCCAAACACGTGCCGAGCTATGTCCCGCTGCGCGGATTCTTTCACTCGTCTTTAGTTAGGGTATGCGGTGGACCTCACCCTTATGGTCGCGCTGGTGATCGCGCTAGCACTATTCTTCGACTTCACCAACGGCTTTCATGACACCGCCAATGCGATGGCTACCCCCATCGCAACCGGTGCCATCAAGCCCAAAACGGCCGTCGCCCTGGCGGCCGTGCTCAACCTGGTAGGTGCCTTCCTCTCCACGGAGGTAGCCAAAACCATCTCCGGCGGACTCATCAAGGAAGGTGAGGGCGGGATCCAGATAACCCCCGTCATGATCTTCGCCGGCCTGATGGGCGCCGTCATCTGGAACCTGATCACCTGGCTGCGGGGACTGCCGAGCAGTTCCTCCCACGCCCTGTTCGGCGGGCTGATCGGTGCCGCGATTGTCGGCGCCGGATTCGGTTCGGTGGATTACTCCGTGCTGATGTCCAAGGTTGTCCTGCCGGCGCTGATCGCTCCGTGCATCGCCCTGTTCGTGGCATACCTCGCCACCAAGCTGGCGTACCGGATCACCCGCCGGCATGATCCCGATTCGGGCAACAAGCTGCCTCGGAAGCGCGGCGGCTTCCGCTACGCCCAGATCTTCTCCTCCTCCCTGGTTGCCCTGGCTCACGGCACCAACGACGCCCAGAAGACCATGGGTGTGATCACCCTGGTCCTGGTTGCCGGCGGCCTGCAGACCTCCGGGACCGGCCCCGAGTTCTGGGTGGTCGCAGCCTGTGCCATTGCCATTGCCGCCGGAACCTACGCCGGTGGCTGGCGCATCATCCGCACAATGGGAACCGGCTTGACCGAGGTCAAGCCGGCACAGGGCTTTGCTGCCGAAACCAGTACGGCCGCTGCCATCCTGGCGTCGTCCCATCTGGGATTCGCGCTGTCCACCACACAGGTCGCGTCCGGCTCCGTGATCGGTTCCGGCCTGGGCCGCAAGGGCGCCGAGGTCCGCTGGGGCACCGCCGGTAGGGTCGGCGCCGGCTGGCTCCTTACGCTTCCCGCCGCCGCCGCTATGGGTGCCATCGCGGCGCTCATCGCGTCCATCGGCACTGCAGGCGTAGTCGCAATCACCGTCCTCGGAACCCTCACCGTCCTGGGCATCTTCCTGTGGTCCCGCCGCAGCCCGGTGAACCACGACAACGCGGTCAGCGACATTGAAAACGCGGGCGAAGTGGTCCGCATCAAGAAGCGCCGCGGCAAGAACACCGGCAAGGGCAAGAACGGCAACTCCGGTAAGAACAGCAACTCCGGCAGGAACGGCCGCGCCGCTGCCAAGGTCAAGGAAGGTTCCAAATGAACATCCATTGGATGGACTACCTGACGGTCTTCGGCGTCACTC
Source organism: Arthrobacter sp. zg-Y895 (assembly GCF_020731025.1). NCBI lineage: Bacteria > Bacillati > Actinomycetota > Actinomycetes > Micrococcales > Micrococcaceae > Arthrobacter > Arthrobacter sp. zg-Y895. The sequence continues at coordinate 420,994 of NZ_JAJFZY010000004.1, read as the reverse complement.
TCCTCGCCGCGCTGACCGTGGTCTGCATCTATTCGTTCGGGGTCCGGCTGTACGCGGTCTCGCTCGATGCGGAGACCGGCTCCACCCCGCGCAACCGCGTTGCCCTGGCGAAGGCCGGCGCCTTCGCCTGCTTCGCCCTGAGCGCTGCAGCGGTGCTGTTCGGCATCTACCTGATTGTCCCGGCGCTGCACGGCTAGGCTTTCAGAACCGTAAAAGGCCCGCCGGATCATTAGATCCTGCGGGCCTTTTACGTTGGCGGAGCCTAGTTCTGCGACGCAGCGTCCGGGGCGTAGAACGGGTAATCCGTGTAGCCCTCGGGTCCGAAGGAGTAGAACGTCGTTGCGTCCGGGGTGTTCAGCGGCAGGTCTTCCTGCCAGCGGCGCACCAGGTCCGGGTTGGCGATGGCCGGACGGCCGACAACGACGGCGTCACCCAGTCCGTCGTCCATCATGGCCAGGGCTTCCTCGCGGGTGGTGAGGGGGCCGAAACCGGTGTTGAGCAGTACCTTGCCGCCGAAACGGGTGCGCAGGGCCTGCACCAGCTCACCGGCGGGGTCGCGGTGCAGGATGCTCAGGTACGCAAGCCCGAGCGGAGCCACGGCATCCAGCAGGACGCCGTAGGTGGCAAGCACATCCGCTGCGTCCATCTCCAGGCAGCCCTGGACATTGTGTTCGGGCGAAATACGCAGGCCCACCCGGTCGGCGCCGATCTCGGCCGCGACTGCAGCAAGCGTTTCGATGACGAACCGTGCGCGGTTCTCGGGGGTTCCGCCGTAGTTATCCGTGCGCTGGTTCGCCGTCGGGGAAAGGAATTCATGCAGGAGGTAGCCGTTCGCTCCGTGCAGCTCCACGCCGTCGAACCCGGCATCCACCGCTGCCCGGGACCCGCGCACGAAGTCCGCGGTCACGGACGCCAGTTCCCCGGCCTCCAGCGCGCGGGGCACCGTGTATGCCTGCTTGCCGTCGTAGGTGTGCGACATGCCGTCCACGGCAATGGCGCTCGGGGCTACGGGGTCCACTCCACCGTTGATGTTCGGGTGGGTCACCCGGCCCGCGTGCATGACCTGCGCAACAATGCGGCCGCCGGCTGCGTGTACGGCGTCGGTGACCTTCCGCCAGCCCTCCAGCTGTTCCGGATCCACGAGTCCGGGCTGGCCCGGGAAGCCCTGCCCTTCGCGGCTGGGATACGTTCCTTCGCTGACGATCAGGCCCAGCGAGGCGCGCTGGCTGTAGTGCTCAACCATCATCGGACCCGGGATGCCGTCGCGTCCGGCTCGCTGGCGGGTCAGCGGGCCCATCACGAGGCGGTTGGACAGTTCAAGGCTGCCGGCGGTCATCGGGGAAAACAGGTTCACTAAGTAACTCTTCCTATAGATTGCCGCTGCCTGTGCCTGCATAGGCGGCGCTGACAGCGGCAGTATGGTTCCGTAGGCGGCAACCCGGTACCCCGCGAACCTATTCCGCGGGCGACGCCGACTGTGGCGGAGCCCATACCTGTCCGGCCGCCGGCTGGCTACCATGGCGGCATGGTGCGGACTGTGTACTACGCCTCGGTATCCCTTGACGGATTCACCGCCGACGACGCCGCCGGCCCGGCGGATAACCGCCGGTTCCGGGTGGCCGAATCGCCGGCGAACGCGGGCGCCGTCGTGATGGGGGCGGGAACCTACGGCCGGCTGCAGCGGCAGGTAGGGGAGGGCGGCGTCGGCGCGTGGGACTGCCCGCCCGGGCCTGTCTGGGTCTACACGCATCACGAGTTTCCCGCCGTCGCCGGGGCGGACATCATGTTTGTCCGCGGTCCGGTGGAGGAATTCGCGGCGGACATAACGGACTCGGCCAACGGCGGCGACGTCTGGCTGCGCGGTGCGGACTTGGCGGGCCAGTACCTGCACCACGGGTTACTGGACGAACTACGCCTGGTGGTGCATCCGATCCTGCTCGGCAGTGGCCGGCCGCCGCTGCCGTTGGCGGCTGCACGGCCTGCGGTGCTGCTCAGCGCCCGTCCGTCCGCCGACGGCAGCGTACGGCTGTGTTACGGAATCCGGGCCGGGCAGGAGCCCTAGCGGGACTCGCGGATCATATTCGTGATGCGGGCCGTGGACAGCCTGCGGCCCTCCTCATCGGTGATGACCACTTCGTGCGTGGTGAGGGTGTTGCCCAGGTGCACGGCCGTGGCCGTGCCGGTGACCAGCCCGGAGGACGCGGACCGGTGGTGCGTGGCACCGATTTCTATCCCGACGGCGTGCCGCCCGGGTCCGGCATGGATACCGGCGCCGAAGGAGCCGAGGGTCTCGGCGAGGACCAGGTGCGCCCCGCCGTGAAGGATCCCTGCCACCTGTTCGTTGCCCTCCACCGGCATGGTGGCCACCAGCCGGTCCGCCGACATCTCGAGGAAACGGATGCCCATCTTTGCCACCAGCCGGCCCACGCCGTGCGCGGACAGCCAGTCGTGCATCTCTTCCGGGACACCGGCGTCGATAAGTTCCTGCTTGTGGGGGTTGGTGCCCGCCTGACGGCCGGAAGTGCCCGGCGTGAAAATCTCGCTCATGGCAACTAGGCTTGCATTTGTGAGTGAATCTACCAAACTGGCCACGACCCCCTTGAGCAGCAACATCAACGGCGACATTAACGGCAACACGGAAGACGGCGGCAAAACGAGCGTTGATAACGGCAGCACCGCCGTCGAAAGCCCGGGCGCCCCGGGTGCAGCGGCCGCTTCGCTGGGAACCGTGAACGCCGGGGGACACAACCGCCTGCTGGTGATTGACGGACACTCCATGGCGTTCCGGGCCTTCTACGCGCTCCCGGCCGAGAACTTCTCCACCGACACCGGCCAGCACACCAACGCCGTCTACGGTTTCACCTCCATGCTGATCAACCTGATCAAGGAGGAGAAGCCCACTCACGTGGCCGTGGCCTTCGACCTGGACACACCTACCTTCCGGTCTGAGGAGTACACCGAATACAAGGGCGGACGGAACAAGACGCCCGAGGAGTTCCACGGGCAGATTGACCTGATCATCAAGGTCATGGAAGCCATGCGCATTCCCACGCTGTCCATGGACGGCTACGAAGCGGATGACATCCTTGCGACGCTGGCCGAGAAGGCGTCCGCCCTTAACTGGGACGTCATGGTCGTCTCGGGGGACCGGGATGCCTTCCAGCTGGTGGATGACCATGTCACGGTGTTCTACCCCAAGAAGGGTGTTTCCGACCTGCCGCGCATGGACGCCGCAGCCGTGGAAGCCAAATACCTGGTTCCCCCGGACAAGTACTCCGATCTCGCTGCCCTGGTGGGCGAGAGCGCGGACAACCTGCCCGGCGTCCCGGGCGTGGGTCCCAAGACCGCTGCCAAGTGGATCAAGCTTTACGGCGGGCTCGAAGGCATCCTCGAGAACCTGGACTCCATCAAGGGCAAGGTGGGCGATTCCCTGCGCGAGAACATCGAGGACGTCAAGCGGAACCGGCGCCTGAACCGGCTGCTGCGGGACCTGGACCTGCCGGTGGACCTCGAGGCCATGGCCGCCCAGCGGCCGGACCGGGAGGCCATTGAGGAACTCTTTGACGCCCTGCAGTTCAACGCGCTGCGCAAGCGGCTCTTCGACGTCTACGGGGAGGACGAGGGCGAGGCCGCCGCGCACGCCGAAGTGGCCGCCCCTGAACACAGCATCATCACCGATGCCGCGGAACTGGACAGCTGGTTCCGTGCCGCCAACCAGGCACGCACTGCCGTGCAGTTGGTGACGGAGGGTGCCGCCGGGGCGCGCGACGTCGTCGGCATTGCCCTGGTGACGGACGCCTCGGCCGCCTACGTGCCGCTCACCGAGCTCGACGGCGCCGCCGAGCAGGTGCTGGCGGATTGGCTGGCGGACCTGGACGCACCCAAGGTGGTCCACGATTTCAAGGAAGCCTACAAGGCACTGGCTGCCCGCGGCCTGCACCTGGCCGGCGAGGTCGATGACACCGCCATCTCCGGCTACCTGATCCAGCCGGACCGCCGCAGCTACGAACTGGCGGACCTGGCGCAGTACCACCTGAAGATGAACATCGTTCCCGCGGCGGCTGCCAGCAACCAGCTGGAACTGTCCCTCGGGGACGAAGACGCGGCAACGCCGGCCGTGTCCAAGGCGTTTGCCGCCCTGCGGCTGAGCGAGCACTTTGCCGGCCAGCTTGTGGAGCGCGGCGCCAACCAGCTGCTCGGCGGACTGGAACTGCCGCTGTCCGAGGTCCTCGCGGAAATGGAGCTTGCCGGCATCGCGGTGTCCTCCGAGAAGCTGGACCGGCTGCTGGACGATTTCAGCGCCACCATCACCCGCGCGAGCGAGGAAGCCTTCCGGATCATCGGCAAGGAGATCAACCTCGGGTCCCCGAAGCAGCTGCAGGCCGTCCTCTTCGACGAACTCGGCCTGCCGAAGACCAAGAAGATCAAGACCGGGTACTCCACCGACGCCGATGCGCTGACGGACCTGATCGTGAAGACCGGACATCCGTTCCTGGAGCAGCTGCTCGCCTTCCGCGACGCGTCCAAGCTGCGCTCCACTGTCGAGGGCCTGCGGAAGTCCGTTGCCGACGACGGCCGCATCCACACCACTTACGCCCAGACGGTGGCCGCCACCGGACGGCTGTCCTCGGTGAACCCGAACCTGCAGAACATCCCGATCCGCTCCGAAGAGGGCCGGCGCATCCGCGAGGTCTTCGTGGTCGGCGAAGGCTATGATTCGCTGCTCACCGCGGACTACTCGCAGATCGAAATGCGGATCATGGCCCACCTCTCCGGCGACGAAGGGCTGATCTCCGCCTTCCAGGCGGGCGAGGACCTGCATCGCTTCGTCGGGTCGCACGTGTTCAACGTGGCCCCCGAAGAGGTCACCAGTGCCATGCGCTCCAAGGTCAAGGCCATGTCCTACGGCCTGGTCTACGGCCTGAGCTCCTTCGGCCTGTCCAAGCAGCTGGCCATCCCGGTGGACGAGGCCCGGACCCTCATCCGTGACTACTTCGAGCGGTTCGGTGCCGTGCGCGATTACCTGCGCGGCGTCGTCGAGCAGGCCCGCAAGGACGGCTTCACCTCCACCATCGAGGGCCGCCGCCGGTACCTGCCGGACCTGTCCAGCGACAACCGGCAGCTGCGCGAAATGGCCGAACGGGCAGCACTCAATGCCCCCATCCAAGGATCCGCGGCGGACATCATCAAGAAGGCCATGCTCGGCGTGGACAGTGAGCTGAAGGCGCAGGGGCTGAAATCCCGGATGCTGCTGCAGGTCCATGATGAACTGGTCCTCGAAGTCGCCGCCGGGGAGCGGGACGCAGTGGAGAAGCTGGTGCGGGCGCAGATGGGCTCCGCGGCGGACCTGTCCGTTCCGCTGGATGTCTCCGTCGGCGAGGGCATCAGCTGGCACGAGGCCGGGCACTAGGCGCTGCCGCCTAAACACAGGGGGAACCATGGAGACGGACCACAGCACGGACAGCACCGCGGACGGGCTGCGGTTCGCTTCCTTCCCCGCCGGCTACGACGCCGCGGACCCGGGCAAGGCTGACGAGTGGACGGCCAGGTGGGTCGACGCCGTCAACCTGGGCTTCCACGAGGACCGCACCAAAGAGGACCGGCTGCCGGCCCAGGTGGACGGTTACCTGCGGGACGGCCGTGTCCTGACCGCGGTGTACGACGACAACCTGCCGGAGTATGCCTGGGACCCGGCAGTGCCCGTGGCCACCTACGCCACCATGGTCAATGACCTCAACGTCGGCGGAAGCGACCTGCTGCCCACGCACCTGGTCACGGCGGTTACCGTCCGGCCCACGCACCGGCGCCGGGGCATCCTGCGGCGGATGATTACCGCGGACCTCACCCGGGCCAAAGACTCCGGCCTGGTGCTGGCCGCCCTCACCGCGTCGGAAGCAACCATTTACGGGCGCTTCGGGTTCGGGGCCGCCACGTCCACCGCCGGCGTCGAACTGGACACCCGCGGCGGCCTCGAATTCGCTGCCCCGCCGCGCGGCAGTATCGCGATTGCCGACGCCGACAAGCTCCGGGAGCTCGTGCCGGAAATCTTCCGGGCCCATCTGGAACGCACCTTCGGCGCCCTGGGGCGGCAGCATGCGTACGCCATGCGTGCTGCGGGGAAGTGGAGCGGGGAAAACACTGAACCGGACACGGCCATACGGGGTGTCCTCCGATACAACTCTGACGGCGTCCCGGACGGATATGCGGCCTACAAGTCGCTGGGCTGGCAGAACGAGCCGCATACGGTGAAGATCACCGATCTGGTGGCGGCCAGCGACGAGGCCTACCGCGAACTCTGGCGCTACCTCGGATCCATCGACCTGGTGGACCGGCTGACCTTCTCCGAGGCCCCGGTGGAGGATCCGCTGCCGTGGATGCTCGCCGACCGGCGCCGGTACAAGGTCAAGGACGTCGAGGATGTCCTGTGGCTGCGGATCCTGGACCCGGTGGCCGCCCTGACGGCGCGCGGATACTTCGGCGACGGCACGATAGTGCTCGACGTCGAAGATCCAATGGCGCTGGCTGGGGGGAGTTTCCTACTCGAGGTGCGCGGCGGCGTCGGAACCGCACGTCCGGCCGGAGTCGGAGAAGACGCGGACACGCCGCGGGTGCAGCTGACTGCGGCGGCACTCGGTTCCCTGTATCTGGGGGCCGTGAGCGCGCGGACGCTGGCGGCAGCCGGGTCGGTGCAGGCCGGGGAAGCGGCCCTGGGCGTCCTGGACGAGCTGTTTTCGGCCGGACCGGCGCCTTACTGCAGCACGCATTTCTAATCACCTGAGTGGCAGGCGGGTATTTTTCGACGTCAGCCCGGCAGTTCCCTTTGACCTGCGTTGGCGGGTCCGGCTAGACTGATCGGGCGCGTAATAGCGCAAGTTATAACCAATCCTGTCCATCTCCGGGCAAACAAGCTGTTCGTCTTCGGCACTTTCGTGCCTTCGGCATTCACTTGGGCAAGTATCTTGCCTGCGGGGGCCACCCGGCCCAACCGCCGGTTAGTGGAAACCAGTCCGGAATACAAAACAACTTCCACATCGGAGTCCCAACTACATGACCATCACCACCAACGAGAAGTCCGGTACCCCGCAGGTCGCCATCAACGACATCGGTACTGCCGAGGACTTCCTCGCCGCGATTGACGCAACGATCAAGTACTTCAACGACGGCGATCTCGTCGAAGGTACCGTTGTCAAGGTTGACCGCGACGAGGTCCTGCTCGACATCGGTTACAAGACCGAGGGTGTCATCCCTTCCCGCGAGCTTTCCATCAAGCACGACGTTGATCCCGGAGACGTTGTCTCCGTCGGCGATCAGGTCGAAGCCCTGGTGCTCACCAAGGAAGACAAAGAAGGCCGTCTGATCCTCTCCAAGAAGCGTGCTCAGTACGAGCGTGCCTGGGGCGACATCGAGAAGGTCAAGGAAGAAGACGGCGTCGTTACCGGTACCGTCATCGAGGTTGTCAAGGGTGGTCTTATCCTCGACATCGGGCTGCGCGGCTTCCTGCCTGCATCCCTCGTGGAGATGCGTCGCGTCCGCGACCTGGCTCCGTACATCGGTCAGCAGATCGAAGCCAAGATCATCGAGCTGGACAAGAACCGCAACAACGTTGTTCTGTCCCGCCGTGCCTGGCTCGAGCAGACCCAGTCCGAGGTTCGTTCCACGTTCCTCAACAAGCTGGAAAAGGGCCAGGTTCGTCCCGGCGTTGTTTCCTCCATCGTCAACTTCGGTGCATTCGTGGACCTTGGCGGCGTAGACGGCCTCGTCCACGTTTCCGAGCTGTCCTGGAAGCACATCGACCACCCCTCCGAGGTTGTCGAAGTTGGCCAGGAAGTCACCGTTGAGGTTCTGGAAGTTGACCTTGACCGCGAGCGTGTCTCCCTGTCGCTGAAGGCTACGCAGGAAGATCCGTGGCAGACCTTCGCCCGCACCCACGCCCTCGGCCAGGTTGTTCCGGGTAAGGTCACCAAGCTCGTTCCGTTCGGTGCGTTCGTCCGCGTCGAAGACGGCATCGAAGGCCTGGTCCACATCTCCGAACTGGCTGTCCGCCACGTGGAGCTCGCCGAGCAGGTTGTCTCCGTTGGAGACGAACTGTTCGTCAAGGTCATCGACATCGATCTTGAGCGTCGCCGCATCTCGCTGTCCCTGAAGCAGGCCAACGAGGGCGTCGATCCCGAGGGCACCGAGTTCGATCCGGCTCTGTACGGCATGGCCGCAGAGTACGACGAAGCCGGCAACTACAAGTACCCGGAGGGCTTCGACCCCGAGTCCAACGAATGGCTCGAAGGCTACGAAACCCAGCGCGCAGCTTGGGAGCAGCAGTACGCTGACGCCCAGGCACGTTGGGAAGCCCACAAGAAGCAGGTTGCTCAGCACAACTCCGAGGACATCGCTGCTGCTTCGGAATCCACCGATTCCGGCACCACCAGCTACTCCTCCGAGCCGGCCGTTGCCGAGACGGGTGCCGGCACGCTGGCTTCCGACGAAGCCCTGGCTGCACTGCGCGAGAAGCTCACGGGAAACTAATTCCCACTGGTTCCGCTGTCCGGTAAGTCGGACCGTGTAACTGCCTAAAGCGGGCCTCCACTTCGGTGGGGGCCCGCTTTTGCGTGCCCGGGCGTGTCTGGCTGCCCGTCGGCGATCGGCAACTCTAGGGTAGGGCCGGAGAACGGTTTTTCGATGTCGATCAGGGGGAGATCATGGCGGAACAAGGGGCCCGGCCGGAGCAAGGGGCGTATCCGCCGCAGCAGCAGTCATACCCATACCCGCAGCAGCCTTACCCGCAACAGGTTTTTGCGCAAACGCCTTACGGCCGCCCGGCGAAGGCCAGGTCCGGTGCCGAGTTCGCTGCCCTGATGACCGCCTCAGTGCTCACCGCCGTCGTCGGCGCCTATGCCACGCTCGTCGCATTCGTTGTCTTTATCAATCTCGGCATGACGCAGGGCGGTTCCGACGAGTCCGGGGAACGAGCGAAATACGAGGTTATGGCCCTGCTTCTGTGCCCCGGACCGTTCGTCGCCTTGGGCCTTGCCTGGGGCGGCTATGCCGTGCTCCGCCGGTTGAAGCATCCGACGGCGGCGCGGTGGTGGTTCGGTGCGGCACTGCTCATCTGGTTCATGGTGTTCCTGTTCTGGCTGGGTCCGGAAGTGGCGTTCCCCATGACGGAATCGGTATGAGGAACTTCCACATCACCGCTGACAATTACGACCAGTTGGTGGCGCAGGCCCTGTCCGCCGCCAGGTCCTACGAGCAGACCGACATCGAGGAAATGCCGGACGCCCGGTTCGACAGTCTGCTGGCGGCGATCCTGTCCTACGAAACGGCCAACGGCATCTCCCCGCGCCACGGGCTGCACTCGGCTGTCGGCCATGGGGGTGCCGAAGGCGGGAACGTCGAGCATGCCTCGCCGGCCGGATCCTTGGAAAAGCCCGGCGAGGAGAAGGTCATCGAGTTCGCCGCCGCGCACCCAGATGCAGTGGTTGAACCGAAGATCGACGGCATGGCGATTATTGTCCGGTATGCGGACGGGCACCTGGTTTCTGCTGCCACGCGTGGTGACGGCTACACCGGCGAAGACGTCACCGCCAAGATCCGCGCCGTCGAGGGGCTGCCCGGGTTGGCCGGCGCAGGCGACTTCGAAGTCCGCGGCGAGCTGTACCTGAACGACGGGAACTTGACGAAGGCCAACGCGATCCGCGCCGCGGCAGGCCAGGCGCCGTTCAGGAACGCCCGCAACGGAGTAGCCGGAATGCTGAACAAGGACGGCACCACCTACGCCGGCCTGTTCTCCTTCGCGGCATACTCCGCCACGCGGGACGCCGACGACGCGATGGAAGAGCTTTCAGCCCTGGGCTTCACGACGGCGCGGTCCCTGCTGCCGCGAGTAGTCCTGGCCGCGGAAGACCCGATGGCAGCGGTCGCTGCCCTGGGCGCGGTGCGTTCGGACCTGGGTTTCCCCATCGACGGTGCCGTCCTGAAGGTGCCCGCCGCCGCAGAGCGGAAAACCCTGGGGGAGGGACCGCATGCCCCGAAGTGGGCGGTGGCCTACAAGTACCCGCCGGCTCAGGTGCCTACCGTCATAGAAGACATCGAACTCGATATCGGTAAGACCGGGCAGCTATCCATCCGTGCCCGGTTCACGCCCGTGGACGTGGACGGTTCCACGATCGAATATGCCTCCCTGCACAACGTCCGGGACCTGTTGAAGAAGGACATCCGCATCGGGGACTCCGTTATGGCGTACAAGGCCAATGACGTTATCCCGCAGGTCCACCTCCCGCGCGCCGACCTGCGGGACCCCTCTTCCACGCCGTGGGAACCGCCGGCAGGCTGTCCCAAATGTGGCCGGGAATTCGACAAGTCCACCGAGTTGTGGCGGTGCATCAATCCCGAATGCTCGGTTTCCGGGCGGATTTCCTACGCAGTCTCCCGCGACGCCGGGTTGGATATCGACGGCGTCGGCGGCTCCACCGGGGACGCCCTTATCGAAGCGGATCTGGTCCGGGATGTCTCGGACATCTTTCACCTGACCGAGGACCAGCTAGCCAACCTGAGACTGGGCAGGGCCGAATCGGGTGCTGACCGGGTGCTCGGGGTCAAGAAAGCCAGAAAAATCATGGCCGAAATCGAGCAGGCCAAGTCCCGGCCGCTGAACCGGGTTATCACCGCCCTGGCCATGCGCTACACCGGACGGACCTTCGGCCGCCGGCTGGCCGCGCGCTTCGGGACGATGGAGAACCTCCGGCGCGCCTCGGTGGAAGAGCTCGCGGGTGTCGAAGGCATCGGCAAGGCCAAGGCGGAAGTTATCCATGCAGCGTTGAAGGACAACGGGCCGGTCATTGACCGCCTGGCCGCGGCCGGGGTGAATATGGGCACCCCGGTGTCTGCGCCGATGAAGGCCGCCAAGGCAGCCACGCTCGTCACCCCAGAGGGGGAGGCCATGAATGTGGTCATCACCGGCTCCCTGAAGGGCAGCGCGCTGGGCTCCCTGACCCGGGCGGGTGCCCAGGAACTGATCGAAGCGAACGGAGGCCGCGCTGCCGGTTCGGTCTCGAAAACCACGTCCCTCCTGGTGTGTGCCGAGCCGGGAAGCAGCAAGTTCCTCCGTGCGCAGGAGCTGGGCATCAGGATCGTGACGCCGGACGAGTTCGCCGAGATGCTCGGAGCGGACGACCGGTAGAGCGGCAGCCCCGCGTTGCGAAGCGGTTGAAAATGCGGGGCTCTGCCTAGGCCGAGTCCCGCACCACCAGCGACGTCGGGAGGCGGTTGACCCGTTCGGTCGGCCGGCCTTCAATCAGGTCCACCAGCACCTCCGCCATCTTTCCGCCCAGGGCGGTGATCGGGTGATGGATGGTCGTCAGGGCCGGACTAAGGCTGGTGGCATAGTAGTCGTCGTCGAACCCCACCACGGCGATATCCTCCGGGATGCGCAGCCCGCGTTCCTGCAGCACCGAATACGCACCCGACGCCATCTGGTCGTTTGCCGCGAAGACCGCGTCGATGTCCCTGCCGCGGTCCAGCAGGCGGCGCATCGCGGCCGCCCCGGAGGCTACGGTAAAGTCCCCGGTCTCCACCAGGGCGTCATCCAGGCCTGCACGGCGGACTTCAGCCCGCCAGCCGGCGAGCCGGTCCACACCTGCAAGCATGTCCTGCGGCCCGGCGATTGTGGCAATGCTGCGCCGCCCGGCGCCGGTGAGCCTGGCCGTGGCAGCCGCAGCGCCTTCCTCATTGTCCACTTCCACGAAGTAGCTCTGACCGGCATCCACGAGCGGACGCCCGGCGAAAACCACCGGCAGCTGACCGTTCAACCGCTCCCAGGAATGGTCGCCCGTGTGGTGGGAAACCACGAGCACGCCGTCCACGTTGCCGCCCAGCAGGTAACGGCGGGTTTTCTCCGGGTTGGATTCCGAGGAGGTCACCATGTTGAGCATGTATTCGGTGGTGTTCAGGTAGCGGGCGATTCCTTCCACCACACTGGCGAAGAAGGGATCCGCAAAGACCTTGGAGGTGGACTCCGGAACGAGCAGCGTCACCGTATATGTCCGCCGGCTGGCCAGGGTCCGGGCGGCGCGGTTGGGTACATAGTTCAGCGCCCGGACCGCCTTTTCCACCGAGTCGGCCATGCTCGGGTCAACGGAAGGGGAACCGTTGACCACCCGGGACACCGTGGCCCTGGAAACGCCGGCCAGGGCGGCCACCATTTCCAGGGTCGGCACGGGGCGCGCCTGGCCGGATTCAGCACTCACTGTTTTCTCCTACGCGACTGAGGGGCGAGACGCCCGATCGGTGCCCAGTTTACGGGACGTCACACCATCGAGGCGGCAGCCGTCCCACGGGTGCCGGAATCCTCGCCCCGGCTGGCCGCGATCAGCCGGCTGTAGGCAAGGCCGCTGTCCTTGACCGTGCGTTCCTGGGTGTCGTAATCCACCCGGACAATACCGAAACGCTTGCTGTAGCCCCAGGACCACTCGAAGTTGTCCATCAAGGACCACACGAAGTAGCCGCGGACGTCTGCTCCCGCGTCAATCGCACGGCCGACAGCGGCGATGTGGTCCATGATGAAGCCGGTGCGTTCGGCATCCGGCACGCTCCCGTCATCGCTCACGACGTCGTCGTAGGCTGCCCCGTTTTCGGTGATGTACAGCGGCGGCAGAGCCGGGTACTCCTCGCCCAGGCGGACCAGGAGCCGGCGGAGCCCGTCGGGGTTGACCTCCCAGCCCATGGCGGTACGGGGCAGGCCACGGCTCGGGAACGTGATGTGTTCGGCGCCGATCCATGGGGAGGCCACGGGCCTCCCGGAGCCGCCGGAATGGCCGTCGGCGCCGCTGGTGTCCGGGTGCCCGCTGATCTGGTCATCGTGGTAATGGTTCACTCCCAGGAAATCGATGGGGGTCCCGATGATCTCCAGGTCGCCCGGATGGATGGCCTCGGCCAAGCCAAACGGCTCCAGGTCCTTCAGCGAATCCTCCGGATAGGCGCCCCGAAGGATGGGGTCGAGGAAGATGCGGTTCTGCAGGGAGTCAAAGAGCCGTGCCGCTTCCAGGTCCACGGGATCGGAGGCATCCCGCGGGATGGAGTTGCTGAGGTTCAGCGTGATACCCAGCTGCTGGGCGCCGCGGGAACGGAGTTCGTTGACAGCCATGCCGTGGGCGAGGTGCTGATGGTGGACCGCTGCGATGGCGGCGCGGGGTTCCTGCCGGCCCGGAGCGTGTACCCCGGATCCGTAGCCCAGCAGGGACGAGCAGAACGGTTCGTTGAAGGTGGTCCAGTGCTGCACCCGGTCCCCAAGGGCCGAGTAGACATCATTGGCGTACTCAACAAAGCGGTACGCGGTGTCCCGGTTGGCCCAGCCGCCCTTCTCTTCCAGGGCCTGCGGCAGATCCCAGTGGTAGAGGGTGAGCCAGGGCAGGATCCCGGCGCCGAGGAGTTCATCCACCAGGCGGGAGTAGAAGTCCAGCCCCGCGCTGCTGGTGCCGCGGTCTCCCGGCCGCACCCGTGCCCAGCTGGTAGAGAAGCGGTAGGAGTCCAGTCCAAGGTCCTTCATCAGGGCGACGTCGGCAGGCATGCGGTGGTAATGGTCCACTGCTACTGCCGGAGTGTCGAGATTCTTCACGTTTCCGGGGGTCCGGGCGAACGTGTCCCACACGGAGTCTTCCTTGCCGTCCTCCCATGCGGCTCCTTCGACCTGGGCCGCCGCTGTGGCGGATCCCCAGATAAAGCCCGCTGGAAAATTCTTTCGCTCCGTGGCGTTGTTCGTCATTAACCCTTCACTGCTCCCTGCATGATTCCGGATATAAGTTGTTTTCCTGCCACCGCGAAAAGGATGAGCAGGGGAATGGTTGCCAGCACGGCACCGGTAAGGACCACCGCGTAGTCGGTATACCGGTTGGACTGCAGCTGGCTTAGAGCGGTCTGGAGGGTGGGGTTTCCGGCGTCGAGTACAAGCATCGGCCACAGGAAGTCCGTCCACGCGGACATAAAGGTAAACAGGCTGAGGATGGCCATTGCCGGCCTCGCCGCGGGCAGGGCCACATGCCAGAACGTCTTGATCATGTTGGCGCCGTCCATCCGCGCGGATTCGATCAGTTCGTCCGGAATGACGTCCACCAGGTACTGGCGCATAAAGAACACGCCGAAGGCCGTCACGAGCGTCGGGATGATGACGGCGCCGATATCACCGGTCCAGCCGTAGTGCCGCATCACCATAAACAGGGGAATGATTCCGAGCTGGGTCGGAATGGCCATGGTTGCCACCACTGCGACCATGAGCCCGTTGTTCCCGCGGAAACGCAGCTTCGCGAAGGCGTAACCCGCCAGGGTGGAGAACATCACCACGGAAACAGTGATGATGGTCGAGATCAGGATGCTGTTCCACAACGCCGTCCAGAACGGAATGGTGTCGAATACCTCGGCAACGTTCTTCCAGAAATTCCCGCCCGGCAGCAACGGAGGCCAGGTAAGGCTCAGCGCTTCATTGGACCGGCTGCCCACCACTGCGGACCACCACAGCGGGTAGGCGGACCCGATGAAGAAAGCGAGCAGCAGGCCGTAGGTCAGATAACCGGGGCGAAGGCCGTTGCCCAGGATCCGGTGCCGCAGCGCCGGGCGGCGGCGCGGGGCCCGCGGTTGGGTCCTCGGCGCGGTCTTTTCGACGATACTCACTTTTGTTTCCCTTTCACTGCGGGCCGGCGGCGCTGCCGTTTGCCGTCGGATGACGCTATCCGCCTGGACAAGGCCAGATTGAGGACTCCGAAAAGAATGATGATGAGGAACAGCAGCCAGGCAATGGCCGATGCAGCTCCGAAATCCTGCCGCTGGAAGGCCATCTCCCACAGGTAGAGAACGGTGGTCTGGAACTCGCGCTCCGGGCCGCCGGCATACGTGGGATCGAAGAGGCGCGGCTCGGTGAAGATCTGCAGTCCTCCGATTGTGGAAGTGATGACCACGAAGATCATGGTGGGCCGGATGCTCGGCAGGGTAATGCTGAAGAAACGCCGGACGGCACCGGCTCCGTCAATAGCGGCGGATTCGTAAATATCGCGCGGCACTGCCTGCATGGCGGCCAGGAGGATCAGCGCGTTGTAGCCGGTCCACCGCCAGTTGACCATGGATGCCACCGCCACGTGGCTGGGAAAGGTTTCGGTCCGCCACATGATCGGATCTATGCCGAAGTTGCTCAGGACGCTGTTGATGAGGCCATGCTGCTCGTTGAACATATAGGTGAAAATCAGGGCTACGGCAACCGGCGTAACCACGTAGGGGATGAGCACGCTCATGCGCCAGAACGTCTTGCCCCGGATGTTCTGGTCCAGGACTGCGGCTATCAGCAGGGCGCCCGCCAGCTGCGGAATCGCCGAGAGCAGGAAAATGCTCATCGTGTTGAAAAGCGAGTTCCAGAAGAACCGGTCGGCGAGGACCTCGGCGAAATTCCCCAGCCCGATAAAGTCGCCCTGGCCCTTCAGGAGGTGCCAGTCGTACAGCGAAACGTAGAACGTGTAGACCAGCGGAAACAGGCCCACCAGTGCGAAGAGCACGAAGAACGGTGAAATGTACAGGTAGGGAGAGGCTTTGACGTCCCAGACGTTCAGGCGCTGCCTAAACGTGGGTTTGATTTTCTCCGGCGGCGCGGCGGGCGCGGGCGGCTTCATGGTTACGGTCATATCGATTCTCACAGTCCATCAGGGGGCCTCCGGTTCCCCGGAGGCCCCGCTGGGTACTAGTCCTTGACTACCAGCTCGTTCAGGAGTTGAACTGCTTCGTTCCAGGCTTCTTCGCCGTCGACCTTGCCCGCATCAAGCTGGGTCAGTGCCACACCGAAGACCTTTTCCTGGATTACTGAATCGTCCGGGCCCTTGAACTGGGCAACTACGCCTTCGGCCCGGGAAGCGAGGATCGCGCCGGTGGGGGCGTCGTTGAACATCGGATTGGGAGTCGCGTCCTCCGCCAGCTGTTTCTGCGCCTCAATGGTGCTGGGGAAGTTGTTGGCTGCCGCCGACTGCTTCACCTGCTGCTCGGGGGCGGTGAGCCAGGCTGCGAGTTTCGCGGCTTCCTCCTTGTGCTCGGAGGTTTCGGGGACTGCCAGGAACGCGCCGCCCCAGTTCGAGGCCCCGCCGGGGAAGACATCTGCGAAGTCCCAGCCCGAGTCCGCGCCGCCGCCGGCCGATTCGAGCTGTTCCTGGATGGTGCCCAGCATCCAGCCCGGGCACACGAAGGTCGCGAAGGAACCGTCAGTGAACGCCTTGCCGGTTCCCCAGTCCCACTTGGTTTCGTTGGCGGAGAGCCCTGCCTGGGTTCCGGCAGCAAGCTGCATGAACTGTTCCTTCATGGCGTCATTGCCTTCGATGTTCAAGTCACCGTCGGCAGTGTAGTAGCCCTCCTTCATCTGGTTCACCATGGAGTTCCAGACGAATCCGGACTGGTCGTACCAGGCCTTGCCGGTCTTCTCGTGGTACTGGTTGCCGAGTTCGAAGTAGGTGTCCCAGGTTGCGTCGTCGCCGCCGAAGAGTTCCGCTACGGCCTCGCGGTCGCTCGGCAGACCGGCTTCCTCGAACAGCTTGCCGTTGTAGCACAGGCCCTGCGGTCCGATGTCGGTGCCGTAGCCGATGACCCGGCCGTCGGCGTCGGTGCCCTGCTTGTACTTCCAGTCCACCCAGTTGTCCTTGATATCTTCCGCGCCGTACTCGTTCAGGTCCACGAACTGGTCCGAGACGTCCATGACCGCACCGAGCCAGCCTTCTTCGAGGGCCACCACGTCGCTGACGCCGGAACCGGCCGCGAGCTTGGTGAAGAGGTCCGTCTGCGCATTGGCGCCGCGGTCGATGTTGTTGGCCTGGATGTCGATGCCGGGGTTGGCTTCCTCGTATTCGGCATACAGATCGTCGTAGCCGAAGGTTCCGAAGGTGGTGACGGTCAGCTTCAGGGGATTGTCTTCACTGGCAGCTTCGCTGTCGCCGCCGCCGCAGCCTACGGCCAGCAGGGCTACTACGGCAGCACCTGCAATCGCCGCCGCGGGATGTCGGAAATTCTTCACGGTCACTCCTTTGTGTGTGGGTAAAGCAGTTGATGATCCCGGGTGGTAGACCGTGCCTGGTGCTTGGGTGGCGTGATCCGACGAAAGCGGGAGGAAAGAAAAGCGGTTCCTGCGGCGGGAGCGGAGTCTGAGAGAGCGCTCTCTACGCGTCGGTTACAGGCTAGGAGTGATCTGCGCCACTGTCAAGAGAGCGCTCTCTCCGGTTCGAAATCCGCGCCCTGGAGGGGCCGTTCGGCGGGTGCGGCGTTAGCGCCGGGTGCTGACCGTGACCGTGAACTTGGGGTTGCGGGCTACTTCCCGGGTGGGACCCACCAGCCTGGTCAGGGCGGGCCGATACAGCAGGTGGCTGTTCCAAACCGTCCAGAGTTCGCCGCCCGGTTGCAGGACACGTCCGGCATCGGCAAAAAGCTTGAGTGCGATTCCGGCATGCACCGCGGCGCCGATATGGAACGGCGGGTTCAGCACCACCAGTTCTTCCGAGCTGTCCGGCAGCGGGCCCAGCGCATCGGCCCGGGTGACGACGGCGCGGTCCGCCACGCCGTTGGCCGCCAGGGTGCGCACGGCGGAGGCCGCAGCAGCGGCTGACTGGTCCGTGGCCAGCACGGTGAGGTCCGGTCGGGTCAGTGCAAGGTAGGCGGCGATGGTGCCGGTCCCGCAGCCAAGGTCCACGGCGCGTCGGGCAGCGCGGGCGGAGGCCAGGTGCGGCAGCAGGAACCGCGTGCCGGGATCCAGTGCGGTACCGCCGAACGCCGCGCCGTAGGCCCAGAGTTCCAGCGGCTGCGCCAGGCCGACGTCGTGCCGCTGCGACACCGGGAAGGACGGTTCCGGGAGCTGCTCTGACGGAAGGGGTGAGCGGGCCGTCAGGACCCGGGATTTCTGCCGGCCCAGCCCGGCGGTGACGGAGCCGAAGTACCGGGCGAGGACCTCGTTCATGGCCGGAGTCATGTGCTTGACCCGTCCGCCGGCGTAGACCGTGACATCCGGTGCGGCGGAGGCCGCGATCAGCGCAGCGATCTCTTCCAGCGCGGCCAGCGAGCGGGGGAGCCGCAGCAGCACCAGGCGGGCATCCTTCACAAGCGGTGCCGTGAGGGAATGGTGGCTGAAAACGTCCGGCAGCCCCAGATCCGCGGCGTTGGCATCCAGTGCCTGTTCGCCGCTCAGCGGATCCTGGTGCACACGGAGGCGGCGCAGCCCGTGCCGGGCCGCAGCTCCCAGCGTGAGCGCGCCGTAGGAATCGCCGATGACGACGACGCCGGGCTGGTCCGGGTCCGCTGCTGCGGAGAGATCTGCTGCGGCAGTATCGAGCAGCAGGGTGTCGGCGGCGTCCCAGGCCTGCAGGTTGGGGGCTTCGACGTCCGGCCTGCGGCGCAGGCGGGAAAAGTCGAAATCGGTCCGGCCCGGTGCGGGGTCAGTCACGGTCGATCCATTCTGTTCCAAGGGGGACCGGCTCGGAGGCTCCGGCGGTCAGGGAAGCGAGCCTGGCATGGAAGGCATCCAGGGCGTCGGGGATGTCCGGCAGGGCGACGTTGATGGAGGCGCCGGCGGCCGAATAATCCGTGCCCAGCACGCTGACGCCTGCGGTGCGGAGGTCGTTTTCCAGCCGTCCGGCCGCGGAGTGTCCGGCCGGAATGCCGTAAAGCTGCATCCGCCGTCGCCTCAGCAGGGGAGCGGTGTCGAGGGCCGAGGAGACGGACTCGGAGTAGGCACGCACCAACCCGCCCGCACCGAGAAGGATCCCCCCGAAGTAGCGGACGGTCACGGCGGTGATATCGCTGAGATCCGTCGCTCCGTTGAAGGTCTCCCGCTTGGTCAGCGCTTCCAGCATCGGAATGCCGGCGGTGCCTGAGGGTTCGCCGTCGTCGCTGGAGCGTTGGACTTCGCGACCGGGCCCCAGCACGAAGGCGCTGCAGTGGTGCCGGGCGTCATGGAACTCGCGGCGCAGGTCCGCCACCAGGGCCCGCGCCTGCTCCTCCGTTTCGGTGCGGCGCAGCACGGTAATGAAGCGTGAGCGTCGGATTTCAAGTTCAGTGCGGTGTTCACCGGCGATGGTGGTGTAGCGCCCCGCCGCCGCGTCGATATCGCTCACTCTTCCAGTCTAGTAGGCGGTTCCGGACCGGGACGGCGGTAGGGTGGGGGCATGCTCAAGGTTGGACTCACCGGCGGGATCGCTGCCGGAAAATCCCTGGTCGCCCGGACCCTCGTTCGGTGCGGCGCCGTGCTGGTGGACGCCGATGCCCTGGCCCGTGAAGTGGTCGAGCCGGGCACCGAAGGCCTGGCCGCCGTCGTCGAGGCTTTCGGCCCTCAGATCCTGGCCGCAGACGGCTCGCTGGACCGCCCGGCGCTGGCCGCCGTGGTCTTCGGCGACGAGGAACGCCGTACGGTGCTGAACGGCATCATCCATCCGCTGGTCCGGGCGCGGGCCGCGCAGCTTGCGGCGGAGGCCCCGCCGGACGGGATCCTGGTCCAGGACATCCCGCTGCTGGTGGAAACCGGCCAGGCCGGGAACTTCGACTTCGTCGTCGTGGTGGAGGCGCCCGAGGACGTGCGGCTGCAGCGCATGGTGCAGGACCGGGGGATGGATCCCGAGGCCGCGCGGGCCCGGATCACCGCGCAGGCAACTCCCGAACAGCGGGCGGAGGCCGCCGACGTCGTCCTGCACAACACCGGCACCCCCGAGGAACTGGTGACTGCCGTACGCGACCTCTGGGAGACCCGGCTGGTGCCGCTGAACGAGGCGCGGAGCCGGGCCGGGCGGTAGTTCAGCCCCTAGCAAAGCGGACCACAGCTGTCCGCGGACCGGAGTAGTTTTATAGGCATGAGTCTTGCGCAGGACATCAAGAGAGTCGTGGCACCGTTTGAGGTCATCAGTGACTACAAGCCCGCCGGTGACCAGCCCACCGCCATCAAGGAACTCGCCGAGCGGATCAAAGCCGGCGAAAAGGACGTTGTCCTCCTGGGCGCCACCGGTACCGGTAAGAGCGCGACGGCGGCCTGGCTGGTGGAGCAGGTGCAGCGGCCCACACTGGTGATGGTCCAGAACAAGACGCTGGCTGCCCAGCTGGCGAACGAGTTCCGGGAGCTGCTGCCCAACAACGCGGTGGAGTACTTCGTTTCCTACTACGACTACTACCAGCCGGAAGCCTACGTCCCGCAGACGGACACCTTCATTGAGAAGGACTCCTCGATCAATGAGGAAGTCGAACGCCTGCGCCACTCGGCCACCAACGCCCTGCTGACCCGGCGTGACGTGATTGTGGTGGCGACGGTGTCCTGCATTTACGGCCTGGGCACCCCGGAAGAGTACATCGAAGCAATGGTGACCCTGCGCCGGGGCCAGCAGATGAACCGTGATGACCTGCTGCGCCGCTTCGTAGCGATGCAGTACGTCCGCAATGACATGGACTTCCACCGCGGCACCTTCCGCGTGCGCGGCGACACTGTGGAAATCATTCCGATGTACGAAGAGAACGCGATCCGCGTTGAATTCTTCGGCGACGAGATCGAGAACATCTACACCCTGCATCCGCTGACCGGGGACGTTATCCACGAAGAGACGGAGATGTACGTCTTCCCGGCGTCGCACTACGTGGCCGGCGAGGACCGGATGCACCGGGCCATCCGCCAGATCGAGGACGAGCTGCAGGTGCGGCTGAAGGAACTGGAATCGCAGAACAAGCTGGTGGAAGCCCAGCGGCTGCGGATGCGGACCACCTATGACCTGGAAATGATGCAGCAGATGGGCTTCTGCAACGGCATCGAGAACTACTCGAGGCATATCGACGGCCGCGGTCCGGGCACTGCCCCGCACTGCCTGCTGGACTATTTCCCGGACGACTTCCTGCTGGTGGTGGACGAATCCCACGTCACCATTCCGCAGATCGGTGCCATGTACGAGGGCGACATGTCCCGCAAGCGCACCCTGGTGGACCACGGCTTCCGGCTGCCCTCTGCAATGGACAACCGGCCGCTGAAATGGGACGAGTTCCTGGAACGGATCGGCCAGACCGTCTACATGTCCGCCACCCCGGGCAAGTACGAGCTGTCCAAGTCGGACGGCTTCGTGGAGCAGATCATCCGGCCCACCGGCCTGGTGGATCCGCAGGTGGTGGTCAAGCCGAGCAAGGGCCAGATCGATGACCTGCTGGGTGAAATCCGCACCCGGACCGAACGGGATGAACGCGTCCTGGTGACCACGCTGACCAAGCGGATGGCCGAGGACCTGACCGGCTATCTGCTGGAGCACGGGGTCAAGGTGGAATACCTTCACTCCGACGTCGACACGCTGCGCCGTGTGGAGCTGCTTCGGGAACTGCGGATGGGCACCTTCGATGTGCTGGTCGGCATTAACCTGCTTCGAGAGGGCCTCGACCTTCCCGAGGTCTCGCTGGTGAGCATCCTCGACGCCGACAAGGAGGGCTTCCTGCGCTCCTCCACCTCGCTGATCCAGACCATCGGCCGTGCTGCCCGTAACGTTTCGGGCGAGGTGCACATGTATGCGGACCGGATCACCGATTCCATGGCCAAGGCCATCGACGAGACCAACCGCCGGCGCGAAATCCAGGTTGCGTACAACAAGAAGCACGGTGTGGACCCGCAGCCGCTGCGCAAGAAGATCGCGGACATCACCGACCAGCTGGCCCGCGAGGATGCCGACACCAAGGCTCTCCTGGCAGAGGCGGCCAAGCAGAAGACGAAGGGCAAGGGCAAGGGGGTCCGTAAGGACGGCCTGGCTGCTGCTCCCGCCGAGGACCTCACCAGCCTGATCGCGTCCATGACCGAGCAGATGCATGCCGCTGCCGCCGAGCTGCAGTTCGAGTTGGCCGCCCGGCTCCGCGACGAGGTGGGGGACCTGAAGAAGGAACTGCGGCAGATGCAGGCCGCCGGGCACGCCTAGGCGGGATGCGGGTTGCCGGGATGCAGCAATAAAATCGTCGCCGAATGATTTCAGCCATCGCCCAGACCGCGCTTATGGTTGCAGGATGACTGAGCCGGGAGGAAACGCACGCCGGACGAACCTACCGGAAGCAGGGCAACACCGTGGTTGACGCTGGTGGCTCACAACCGCTCCAAATGAAGCGGACCCTGGTTTTCGACTTCGACACCGTGGAGCAAAAGAACACCTTTCGTTCGTTGGTCTCCGACGAGGCGCTCTTTGCCGACCCGGATGTGGCCCCCACACCGGAAAATCGGGTGTCCTTCCCGGGCATGCTGCGCGCAGCCGACCTGCTGAGCCGGGAGATTCTCCTGCTGGATGTGCAGCTGCTCGACGGCGCCTTCTTCCTGGATCGGGGCCCCGACGCTGTCCGGACACTCCTCGCGCGCACCGGTTCCTTCGACCAGACGTTCTCGGTCGTGGCGCGGAAGCCGTCCTTGGAAGAGAGCCTGCGTTTCCTCCTGCTGGGCGCAGACCCGTTGAGTCCGGTCCTGGCGGAGTTCGAGTTTTCTTCGTTGGCGATGTTCTGGGAAGCGCCGCGCCCGTTGGCGGCCGCCCTGCATGCCAGGAGCAGTGCCAGGCTTCGCAGCTGCCCGGCGTCCGAGGTCGCCCGGACGGTGGCGGCCGAGCTGCAGGCTGCCTGGGAAGGCATGGATGCAGACCAGCATGTACAGGCGCCCACGGGAGAATTCGCCCGGCTCGCCCGGGCCTGGGAAGCATGGTTTGCCGAAGCTGCCGCAGATCAGATACGTGTCCGTGAAAGGACCCGGGAATCATTCGACCTGAGGGGAGCATTGTCCCGGCGGGCCGCCGTCGTACGGGAACTCCGCGCTTCGGAACCGGAAGCCGACGCCGCCGTGCAGTTCCTGTCGGAAACCGTGATCCGGACTGCCGCACTGTCCTACCTTGACGCACAAGCGCCCCAACTGGCCGGCAACGCGACGCTTCTGCAGGACTGGTGGATGGGCGCGTATTTCGACGCCATGGCTGAGCAGCACGAGACCAACTGGCTCCGGTTCCGCGAGGACACCGTAATGCAGGAGGCACAGCGCCGCGGACGGGGCCTGAGCGGAGGTGAGACTATCCAGTTCCAGGGGAGCCTGGTGGCTACCCTCCACGATATGCCGCCGCAGGTCTACGCAGTCCTGCGGCATCAGGCCCGGTCAGCCATCCACGATTGGCAGACTCGGCCAAGCCAGAAAACATCCGACGCGCTTGCCTATGCCGTCGCCAGATCGAATGCCGCGGTCAGCCTGGGGGAGGACCGGAAAGCCATGTGGACGAGGATTGCGCTGACGCTCCTCCCGGCGGTCGTCGGCACCTTGACGGCGGGCTTTTTCTCCAACCTGCTCGCCGGCGTCGGTTCAGCCATAGCGACTGTTGTCCTGGGTGTCCCCCTGGTGGAGTTTACCGAGCTGCACGCAACGCGAAAGAAGAAAATGAGAGCACATATCCACTTCCCGGCAGTCCCGCGGTGATGCCGGAGCCTCACCCGGGCCAGCGCCTGGTGTATGCCTGGTCCGGGCCGCCAAGCCTTGAATTGTGGACCGAAGAGGTCTCCCGCAACGGAAGGTCCTGGCTGCAGCACCGGCTTGTTGCGGAACACGGCACCCCCGGCGTGGTCATCGTCGCGGAGTCCGACGGCCACTTTGCCATGGTGGAGCACTGGCGGCCTGCAGCCGGGCGCAGTTTCCTCGAGTTTCCGAGGGGGTTCGGAAGCCCCGCCGGCTCCGGACCGGACCGGGCCGTCCACGACGCAGCGCGCGAGCTTGAAGAGGAAACCGGAGTGCAGGGTACCCGCTTCCGGGTACTGGGGTCCGTGTGGGCAGACAGCTCTCTCTTGCAGGGCCATGCAGTGGTTGTCGCGGCCACCGTGGACCAGTCCGCGGAACCGCTCACCCGCGACGGTGAAATAGATGAATTCCGCTGGGTACCGGTGGACAGCGTCCCGGCCCTGATGGCGGCAGGAGAGATAGCCGACGGCCTGACGTTGTCCGCCTACGCGTTCTGGGCGGGCGACCGGACAACCGGCCAGTAGCAGCACCTGGTGTCCGGGAGTGTCACAGGCGGCGGCTAAGGTGTGGATATGTTCTCTCCGCCACCCACCCCGCCGCCGGAGGCGGCTGCGTCAGTTCTTCCCGGCGGCGCACCCTGGTGGGAAATCCTCGCTGCCCTGGGCCCGCTGGCGGTCCTGCTCGCCGGCGCCCTGACCTTCTTCGTGGGTTGGAAGACGCTGGAGCAGCGCCGGAAGGCGGATCAACGCTCGGAATGGTGGACCCGTGCCCAGTGGGCCATCGAAGCCTCCCTGTCGGATGATCCCCGCCGGCAGGAGACAGGACTGGGCGTCCTGGACCTGCTGGCCCAGAGTGACCTTGCCGGAACCGAGGAAGCGGCTATCATCAGCATTGCGTGGGCACGCCCGCTGACTGCGATAGTGGACTCGACCGGCGATATGAGCCAGAATGAAAACATCACGAGCGCACCCGGAACGGAGGAGGCTGACGATGACAACAGCAGCACTGCCGCTGGCACGCGGTTCTAAGGTCCCCGCCGATCAGGCCGAACGCGATCGGGACCGCGAACGGGTGCAGATCCGGGCCGCACGGCTCCGCCTCACCACCGACCGCAAGCTCGGCAAGCCCACCCCGGAATGGGTCCGGAAACTCGCTGACCGTCCGCTGTAGCGGCCACCAAGACAACAAAGGCAGGTCCCCGGTACGCCGGTGACCTGCCTTTCTCTTTGGACCCTACGCGTCCTTGCCCCGGACCATGCCCAGCAGGCGGTTGAAGATAGCCTCGCCGTCGTCCGCAATTCCGTCGTGGTGGAAATCGGCGGTTTCCCAGACCTGCAGTCCCTTCACGGCGCCTGCCGTCTCCAGGGACAGCTCCCGGTCCACGTAAATGTCGTCCGTGTAGACGGCGGCGGCCACCGGCACGGCGTTGCGCGCCAGTTGAGCGGTGTCGTAGAGGGGATCCCAGTCCGGCTTCCGGGCCAGCAGTTCTGCCGTGTCCCGAAGCGGGAGGAGCGCCGGATCCTCGTCGAAGTACCAGGGGTAGACCATCTCACCGGTGAAGAGCGGTTCCGGGGCCGTGGGTTCGAACTCAGGGAAGGACTTCAGGACGCGTTCCGCCGCCCAGTTGGTGGCTTCGCCCTGGCCGTAGATGGACTCGTGCATCACCGCGTACAGCGGATTCGGGGCACGGGTGACCAGCCCGTGGACGGCCTCCAGGAAGGTATCGGAGAGGCGTTCGCCGTCCGGCGTGGGAACGAAGGCTTCCTGCAGCAGGTAATGCAGCCCGTCCACCCGGGTGTTGCCGCCCAGATAGGACCCGGCCATCTGGAAACGACGCACGGTCAGCCGCTCCCCGGAGGGCAGGAACTCCGGGACCGACTCGAGGTGCCGGGCAATCCGCGTGGTGGTCTCCCGGTCTTCCGGGTAGCGCCCGAAGTACTCCGCGTTGCGTGCCGCCACCCGCCGGAAGGTTGCCTCGTAGACCCGGTCCGCGGGCCCCGCCAAGGGGGCCAGTCCGCCGGTGATGAGGCATTCGCGCAGTCCCTCGGGGGCGAAGGAGAGGTAGGTCAGGGTGCAGAAGCCGCCGTAGCTCTGCCCGTAGGTGCTCCACGGACCCGAGCCGAGGGCCTGCCGGATGAGCTCGGCATCGGCCACAATCGAATCTGCCCGGAAATGGGTGAGGTACTGCGCCTGCGCCGCGGCGTCTCCGCGGCGCGGCAGGGTCTGACGGTCCGCCGGAGTGGAGAGCCCGGTCCCACGCTGGTCCAGCATCAGGATCCGGAAGTGCTTGGACGCAGCCTTCGTCCAGCCGCCGAACTGCAGCAGCCGGTTGCCCTTGCCGCCAGGGCCGCCCTGCAGGTACAGCAGCCACGGCAGCTCCTGCGCTTCGGCGGCGGGCAGTTCGGCGTCGACGTATTCGCGGGCAAAGACGGTAATGGTCTCACCGTCCGGTACAGAGTGGTCCAGCAGAACGGTAAACCAGTGGTCCGTCACGTTCATGCCGCGGACTGGGTAGGTGCGCGAGGCCGTGTGCGGAACGGCCGCCGTCACTTCGCCTCCTCCGGGGAGGCACCGAAGGAGGCCAGCGCGTCCCCGGTGAGCCGGAACGTGGTCCACTCATCCTGCGGGAGCGCACCAAGGGACTTGTAGAACGCGATGGACGGTTCGTTCCAGTTCAGTACGCACCACTCCACACGGGCGTAGCCGCGTTCGACGGCGATTTCCGCCAGCGTGCGCAGCAGTGCCTTGCCGATGCCCCCGGCCCGGGCCTCGGGGCGGACATAGAGGTCCTCCAGGTAGATGCCGTGCACACCCTCCCAGGTTGAGTAGTTCAGGAACCAGAGGGCAAAGCCCTGTATCGCTCCGTGCTCCACCGCCACGTGGGCGAAGATGGCCGGGTGCTCTCCGAAGAGGTTCGCTTCCAGGGCCTCCACGGTGTTTTTTACCGCGTGCGGCTCTTTTTCGTAGACGGCCAGGTCATGGATCAGCTCGAGGATGACGGGAACGTCTTCTCGACGCGCGGGACGGATCTGCATGCTGCCCAGCCTAATCCAGGCGTCCGGCGGTGATCACCTTGATGACGGGGCTGCCGGCTTCATCCGACGCCGCCAGGTCCACTTCCGCGGTGATGCCCCAGTCCAGGTGGTTGGCCGGGTCCTTGAAGATCTGCCGGACTTCCCATTTGCCGGGGAGTTCCTTGATGATCAGCAGGTTCGGGCCGCGGCCGTCGGGCCCGTCGTCGATGTCCTCGTGTTCCTCGAAGTACGCGTCCAGGACCTCCGCCCAGCGGTCGGCGTCCCAGCCGGCGTCGCCGTCGAGCTCTCCAAGGGCGCGGTCATCCTCGTCCGCAAAAAGCTTCACCCGGGAGAACATCTCGTTGCGCACCATGACCCGGAAGGCCCGTACGTTGGCGGTCAGCCGGTCCGGAACCGGCGGAAGCACCGGTTCATCCGAGGCGTCGGGGTTGATGCCGTTGGTCAGCTCTTCCCATTCGTCCAGCAGCGAGGAATCGGTCTGGCGGACCAGTTCGCCGAGCCACTCGATGATGTCTTCGAGATCTTCGCGGAGCCGTTCCGGCGGCACGGTGTGCAGGAGTGCCTTGTAGGTGTCCGAGAGGTAGCGCAGCAGCACGCCTTCCGAGCGCGCCAGCGAGTAGAACTGCACGTACTCGCCGAAGCTCATGGCCCGCTCGTACATGTCCCGGACAATCGACTTGGGACTGAGCTCGAACTCGCCCAGCCAGGGTGCACCGGAGCGGTACACCTCGAAGGACTGCTCCAGCAGTTCCGCCAGCGGCTGCGGATAGGTGACTTCCTCCAGCAGGGCCATCCGCTCGTCGTACTCGATGCCCTGGGACTTCATGGCGGCGATCGCTTCGCCACGGGCCTTCTTCTCCTGGGCGGAGAGGACCTGTCGGGGCTTTTCCATGATCGCCTCGATCACGGAGACCACGTCCAGTGCGTAGGACGGGCTGTCCGGATCCAGGATCTCCAGGGAGGCCATGGCAAACGGGGACAACGGCTGGTTGAGGGCGAAGTTCGGCTGCAGGTGCACCTTCAAGCGGACGGTGCGGCCGTCGGCGTCGGGCTCGGGCAGCACTTCGACAATGCCGGCGGTCTTCAGTTCCCGGTAGATGCTTAGGGCCTTCTTCATCAGGGCCAGCTGGGAGGACCGGGTCTCGTGGTTGTTCGTGAGCAGTTTCTTGGCCGCTGTGAACGGGTCACCCGGACGCTCCAGCAGGTTCAGCAGCATGGAGTGGGTGATGTTGAAGCTTGAGGTCAGCGGCTCCGGGGTGCCGTCCACCAGCTTCTCGAAGGTGGGCTTGCCCCAGGACACAAAGCCGGCCTGCGGTTTCTTCTTCACCACCTGGCGCAGCTTCTTCTGGTCATCACCGAACTTCGCCTGCGCCTTGGCCATGGCCTTGACGTTTTCGATCACGTGTTCCGGTGCCTGCACGACGACGGTGCCTGCCGTGTCATAGCCGGCCCGCCCGGCGCGTCCGGCGATCTGGTGGAACTCCCGGACCTTCAGGGGCCGGGTGCGCGTGCCGTCGTACTTTGACAGGGCGGTGATCAGCACGGTGCGGATGGGCACATTGATGCCGACCCCCAGGGTGTCGGTGCCGCAGATGACCTTAAGCAGGCCGGCCTGTGCCAACTGCTCCACCAGGCGGCGGTACTTGGGCAGCATGCCGGCGTGGTGCACGCCGATGCCGTGCCGGACCAGCCGGTTCAGGGTCTTGCCGAAGCCGGGAGCGAACCGGAAGCCGGCAATCAGCTCGCCGATCTTGTCCTTTTCCTCGCGGGTGCAGACGTTGATGCTCATCAGGGCCTGGGCCCGGTCAATGGCTTCGATCTGGGAAAAGTGCACTACGTAGACCGGCACCTGCTTGGTGGCCAGCAGCTCCTCCAGGGATTCCTGGACCGGGGTCTCCACGTAGTAGTAATGCAGGGGGATGGGCCGCTGCACGGAGGAGACCGTGACGGTGTCCCGGTTGGTGAGCTCGCTGAGCTCGTTCGCGATCCGGGTCATATCGCCCAGCGTGGCGGACATCAGCAGGAACTGGGCCTGCGGCAGCTCCAGCAGCGGAACCTGCCAGGCCCAGCCGCGCTGCGGGTCCGAGTAGAAATGGAACTCATCCATGATCACGGTGCCCAGGTCCGCATCGAGGCCTTCGCGCAGGGCAATGTTGGCCAGGATCTCCGCGGTGCAGCAGATGATCGGGGCGTCCTTGTTCACGGAGGAGTCACCGGTGACCATGCCGACGTTCTCGGCGCCGAAAATCTCGCACAGTGCGAAGAACTTCTCGGAGACCAGGGCCTTGATGGGGGCGGTGTAGTAACTGCGCTCATCGTGCGCCATGGCATGGAAATGCGCAGCAATCGCCACCATGGACTTGCCGGAACCGGTGGGGGTGGCCAGGATGACGTTGTTCCCCGTCACCAGCTCCATCACTGCCTCGTCCTGCGCCGGGTACAGCGACATGCCCCGGCTCTCCACCCACTCCAGGAAGGACGTGTAGGTCTCGTCGGGATCGATGGTGCGGGTGCTGGACGGGCCGGAGGCAAGCTGCTCAAGAAGTTTCATGTCCATACCAGACTAACGGGGCCGTGCCGCTCCCGTTTTCCGCGGGGTGCGGCGGCTAGGCTCGGGGCCATGAAATGGGATCCCGAAAAGTACACACAGTTCTCCTCGCACCGCGACCGCCCGTTCTTCGACCTCACGGCCCGGGTAGCTGCTTCTTCTCCCGCCCGTGTGGTGGACCTGGGCTGCGGCACGGGCGTCCTCACCGCCGCACTCGCTGCCCGCTGGCCGCAGGCGCAGGTCACCGGCGTCGATTCCTCGGAGGAGATGATCGCCTCGGCCCGCGCATTGGAGGGCGCGCCGTCGAACCTGGACTTCGTACAGGGCCGGATCGAGGACTGGGAACCGGAGCCCGGCACGGACGTGGTGGTGTCCAACGCCGCACTGCAGTGGGTGCCGGGTCACCAGGAGCTCCTGCGCCGCTGGGCCAAGCAGCTCGACGACGGCGCCTGGCTGGCCGTGCAGGTCCCCGGCAACTTCACTGCACCTTCCCATGTGCTGATGCGGGAACTGGCGGCGAGCGCCGCCTGGGCCCCGAAGCTGGAGGGGGTGCTGCGCCATGCCGACGCCGTGGACGAGCCCGGGGACTACCTGGCCCTGTTCACCGAGGCTGGATTCGAAGCGGATGTCTGGGAGACCAGCTACGCCCAGGTCCTGGCCGGTGAGGACCCGGTGCTGGAATGGGTACGCGGCACCGCCCTGCGTCCGGTCATCGACGCATTGTCCGCCGAAGACTTCGCCGCTTTCGAAACCGAATACGCGGCGCTGCTGCGCCAGGCCTATCCGCGGCAGGCCTGGGGAACCGTTTTCCCGTTCCGGCGCCTGTTTATGGTGGGGCGGAAAAAGGCCTAGCAACTCCGAAGAGCGCGGCTGCTACCAGCCGCGTTCCTTCCATTCCCGCAGGTGCGGCCGCTCGGCGCCCAGGGTGGTGCCGGCCCCGTGTCCCGGGTGCACCACGGTGTCATCCGGCAGATAATCGAACACACGTTCGAATACGTCCTGATACAGCTGCGCAAACCGTTCCGGGTCCTTCTGCGTGTTGCCCAGCCCGCCGGGAAAGAGGGAATCCCCGGTAAACAGGTGGGCGGGACCGTGCGGGTCCCGGTAGAGCAGGGCCACGGAGCCCGGGGTGTGTCCGCGCAGCGAGATCGCCTCCAGCTCAAAGTCGGGGAACGTGCCGGTGTCCCCGTGGTCCAGGGGAACAGTCGTGGGTACCTCGATGTCGGGGATGTCCGCCGTGCCGGCTGCGGTCCTCGCACCGGTGGCCGCCACCGTTTCGGCGAGCGCCCGGACGTGGTCCCAGTGGCTGTGCGTGGTGATGACCAGTTCCAGCTTCACCGGCACCGCGGCGTCCTGCGCCCCGTCGGCCAGCAGCCGCTCGATGGCTGGGAAGTCGGCGGCGGCGTCGATAAGCACCTGCGCACCGGACGCCTTCCCGGTGAGCAGGTAGACGTTGTTGTCCATTTCGCTGACGGACACGCTGCGAATAGTGATGTTCTCCAGATCCTCCATGCCGCCAGTGTAGCGATCCGGCCCCGGCATCGCCCCGGGACACCAGTCTTACCCGGGTATTGTCTGCGCTCGCGGACGGGCGTAGGTTGCAAGGATGCTTCTGAGGCTGGTCCGGGAAAACCTGGCCCCCTATAAAGGCGCGGTGGCCGCCGTCGTTCTCCTGCAGCTGCTGCAGACCGTCGCCACGCTGTATCTCCCTACCCTCAATGCGGACATCATTGACCGCGGCGTGGTCACCGGAGATACGGCCGTCATCATGCAGGTGGGCGGCTGGATGCTTGCCGTCACGGCGGGCCAGGTCCTGTGTTCCGTTTCGGCCACCTATCTGGCTTCGCGGGTGGCCATGAGCGCCGGCCGCAATATCCGGGCCGCGCTGTTCACCAACGTGGAGACCTTTTCCTCCCGGGAAGTCGGCCTGTTCGGGCCGCCGTCGCTGATCACCCGGACCACCAATGACGTGCAGCAGGTGCAGATGACCCTGCTGATGACCTTCACCATGATGGTTTCGGCTCCCATCATGGGAGTGGGCGGGGTACTGCTGGCATTGAACCAGGACATACCGCTCTCCGGCATCCTGCTGTTGATCCTGCCTGCACTGTTCCTGGTGATCGGGCTGGTGCTGAAGCGCCTGATTCCCCTGTTCCGCCGGGCCCAGCGGCAGATCGACCGGGTCAACTCGGTCCTGCGGGAACAGATCATGGGCATCAGCCTCATCCGCGCGTTCATCCGGGAGCACTCCGAGCAGGAACGCTTCGCCGGGGCGAACAGGGACCTCACCTCCACCCAGCTGCGGGTGAGCCAGCTGCTGGCCCTGCTGTTTCCCGCCGCCATGCTGGTCGCCAACCTCGCCACGGTCGCGGTGATCTGGTTCGGTGCCTTCCGGATTGACGCCGGGCAGATGCAGATCGGCGCCCTTACGGCGTTTATTGCCTACATCATGCAGATCCTGATGGCGGTGATGATGTCCATGTTCATGGTCATGATGCTGCCCCGCGCAGCGGTCTGCGCCGAACGGATCTTCGAGGTGCTGGATACCCGTACCAGCGTTGCGGATGCTCCCGGGGCGGGGACGCTGGCGTACGACGGCGGACGGCTCACCTTTACCGACGTCGGGTACAGCTACCCGGGCGCGGAGGATCCGGTGCTGTTCAACCTCAGCTTCGAGGCCCTGCCCGGGGAGACCACGGCCATCATCGGTTCCACGGGGGCGGGGAAGACCACGCTGCTCAACCTGGTCCCGCGGCTGCTCGACTCCACCTCCGGCAGCATCGCCGTCGACGGGCAGGAGATTGCCGGGGTTACCCTCTCCTCGCTGCGCCGCGGTATCGGGCTGGTGCCCCAGCGGGCCTACCTCTTCAGCGGCACCATCGCCTCGAACCTGCGCTTCGGCCGGCCGGACGCCACCGACGCCGAACTCTGGGAAGCCTTGGAGACCGCCCAGGCGGCGGACTTCGTCCGGACAGCCGAGGGAGGACTGGACCACAAGGTGGAACAGGGCGGAGCCAACTTCTCCGGGGGACAGCGGCAACGCCTCGCGATTGCCCGGGCCTTGGTGGTCCGGCCGTCCATCTACCTCTTCGACGACAGCTTCTCCGCCCTCGACTTCGCCACGGATGCCCGGCTCCGTGCGGCGCTCAAGCCGCAGACCCGGGATGCCACGGTAATTGTCGTGGCACAGCGGGTGAACACCATTACCGACGCCGCGAAGATCCTGGTGCTGGAAGAGGGCCGGATCGTGGGTCAGGGAACCCATGCGGAGCTGATGGGGTCCTCGGACACCTACCGGGAAATCGTCGCTTCACAGCTGACCGCGGAGGAAGTGGCATGAGTACGCCGGGGGTACGGGGGCGCCCGGGAGCTGCCGCAACCGTCAAGCCGGAGAACTTCGCCGCCAGTGTCCGTCGGATCCTGGTGCTGATGGCACCGGACCGGGTACGGGTAGCGGCGGTATTGGTTGCCGCCGTCGTCTCCGTGGCGCTCGCCGTCAGCGCGCCACGGATCCTCGGGGAGGCCACCAACGTCATCTTCGACGGCTTCATCGGCCAGGGCCTGCCCGCAGGGATGTCCAAGGAGGCACAGGTCCAGGCGCTGCGGGACTCGGGGGAGCGGGAACTGGCGGACATGCTCGCGGCGATGGATGTGGTCCCGGGGCAGGGACTGGACTTCGGCAGGCTGGCGGGGATCCTGCTCGGCGTGCTGGGCATCTATCTGGCGGCCTTCGCGTTCGGCTGGTTCCAGGCACGGGTGACCGCCCGCATTGTGCAGAACGCCATGTACCGGCTGCGCCGCGACGTCGACGGCAAACTGTTCCGCCTGCCCATGTCCCACTTCCAGCAGCAATCGCGGGGAGACGTCCTCAGCCGGGTCACCAACGACATCGACAACCTGGCCCAGACGCTCTCCCAGAGCCTGACCCAGATCATCACCTCGGTCCTGACCATCGTGGGCGTGCTCGCAATGATGGTTTCCATCTCCCCGCTGCTGGCACTGATCGCCGTGATTACCGTGCCCGTCTCGGCGCTGGTCACCGTCCTCATTGCCCGGCGCTCGCAGGCAGAGTTCAAGACCCAGTGGAAGTCCACCGGCGAGGTAAACGGCTATATCGAGGAAATGTTCACCGGCCAGGACGTGGTGAAGGCCTTCGGCCAGCAGGAGCGGGTCATCGAAGGCTTTGCCCCCGCCAACAACCGTTTGTACCGCTCCGCCTTCCGCGCCCAGTTCGTTTCGGGCATCATCATGCCGGCCATGATGTTCATCTCGAACCTGAATTACGTGGCCGTGGCGGTTGTCGGCGGCCTGCAGGTCGCCAACGGGCAGCTGTCCATCGGCGGCGTGCAGGCCTTCGTGCAGTACAGCCGACAGTTCAGCCAGCCGCTGGGACAGCTTGGCGGGCTGATCAACATGCTCCAGTCCGGCGTCGCGTCCGCCGAACGGGTGTTCGCCCTCCTTGACGCGAAGGAACAAGAACCGGACCCTTCCCGGCCCGACCACCTGAAGGCGGTGCGGGGGCGGGTGGCCTTCGAAGACGTCTCCTTCAGCTACAGCCCCGATGCGCCGTTGATCCGGAACCTGTCCTTCACCGCGGAGCCCGGGCAGACCGTGGCCATCGTGGGTCCCACCGGTGCCGGCAAGACCACGCTGGTCAACCTGCTGATGCGTTTCTACGAGGTGGACGCGGGCCGCATCACCATTGACGGCATCGACATTGCCCGGCTCCGCCGCGAGGAACTGCGCGGACACATCGGCATGGTGCTCCAGGACGCCTGGCTGTTCGAGGGCACGGTGCGGGAGAACCTGGCCTACGGCGCACCCGGTGCAACCGAGGAGCAGATTGTCGAGGCGGCGCAGGCCACCCACGTGGACCACTTCGTCCGGTCCCTGCCGGAGGGCTATGACACCGTGCTCGGGTACGACGGCGGGGCGTTGAGCCAGGGCCAGCGGCAACTGCTGACGATCGCCCGGGCCTGGCTTTCGAACCCGTCCATCCTGGTGCTGGACGAAGCGACCAGTTCCGTGGACACCCGCACGGAAATCGCCATCCGGCTGGCGATGAACGCCCTGCGGCAGGACCGCACCAGCTTCGTGATTGCCCACCGCCTGTCCACCATCCGGGACGCGGACATCATCCTGGTGGTGCGGGACGGGCAGATCGTGGAGCAGGGAACCCATGATGCACTGCTGGAGGCCGAGGGGTTCTACACCGAGCTCTACCGTTCACAGTTCGCCGGACCGGCACAGGATGGCGCGGCGGGTGGCGCGGCGGAGGCCGACGTGCCGGCGCCTGCCGATCCGGCCGGGCACTAGCATTGCACCATGACGCCTGACACAACCCCCGCAACCGCACCGACCCCCGCCGGCAACGACGCCGGTGTGCTGGCAGGGGTCCGGATTGACGCTTCCAGCTCGGTCCCGCCCTACGAACAGCTGCGCCTGCAGATCCTGGACGCCGTAAACGAGGGGCGCCTCGCCATTGGGACCCGGCTTCCACCGGTGCGTGCACTGGCCGGATACCTCGGACTGGCCGTGAACACGGTGGCGAAGGCCTACCGGGAGCTGGAGCAGGCGCAGGTCGTCACCACGCGGTCCCGCGCCGGCACTGTTGTCGCGGCGGGCGGCGACACCGGCCGGGGACGGGTGGCCGAAGCTGCCGCCGCGTATGCCGCAGCGGTGCGGGCCAACGGCGTCTCGGATGACGACGCCGTGTCCCTCCTGCGTGCGGCCCTGGGCTAAACGGTCACTCAGCTTCCGGGCTGCTCCCCAGCACAGCATCCCACTCGGTGGTGCTGCTGGTGCCGGCGGGACCTCAGGAACTACCAGCAGCCCCAAGCCGTGGGACCCCCGCACCGGCTCCGCTTCGCCAGCGGCGAAACCCGGGGGGTCGAATACTTTTTCGAATCGGCGTTTGAACTACAGTGGAAAACGTGCCTAAATCGACTCTTCCGACGGCTGACACCACGTTCGTGCCGCATAAAGCCAATGACCTTTCCCGCCTGGTAGTGAAAGGTGCGCGCGAGCACAACCTCCGCAACGTTGACCTGGACCTGCCGCGGGACGCCATGATCGTGTTCACCGGCCTGTCCGGCTCGGGTAAATCCTCCCTGGCGTTCGACACCATCTTCGCGGAGGGGCAGCGGCGTTACGTCGAGTCCCTGTCCGCCTATGCGCGCATGTTCCTCGGCCAGGTGGACAAGCCCGACGTCGACTTCATCGAGGGGCTTTCACCCGCCGTCTCGATTGACCAGAAGTCCACCAGCAAGAACCCGCGGTCCACGGTGGGAACCATCACCGAGATCCACGACTACATGCGCCTGCTCTGGGCCCGTGTGGGGCGGCCCTTCTGCCCGGTCTGCGGCGAGCCCGTCAGCCGGCAGACCCCGCAGCAGATCGTGGACCAGCTCCTCGAACTCGAAGAGGGAACCCGGTTCCAGATCCTTGCCCCGGTGGTCCGCGGCCGGAAGGGCGAATTCGTCGACCTGTTCAAGGAACTCGCCGCCAAGGGCTACTCGCGTGCCCGGGTGGACGGCAAGCAGGTCCAGCTGTCCGATCCGCCGAAGCTTGGCAAGCAGTACAAGCACAACATCGAAGTGGTCGTGGACCGCCTGGTGGCCAAGGACGGCATCCGGCAGCGGCTCACGGACTCCGTGGAAACCGGACTCGGCCTGGCCGACGGCCGCGTGGTGGTGGACTTCGTCGACCTGCCCGAGGACAGCAGCGAACGGACCCGCACCTTCTCCGAGAACCTCGCCTGCCCGAACGAGCACCCGCTGGCCATCGACGAAATCGAACCGCGGTCCTTCTCCTTCAACAACCCGTTCGGGGCCTGCCCGGTCTGCACCGGCATCGGCTCCCGGCTGGAAGTCGATGAGGACCTGATCATTCCGGATCCTTCCAAGTCCCTGGCCGAGGGCGCCATCGCCCCGTGGTCCCTGGGCACCGCCACCACCGAGTACTGGAACCGGCTGCTCGACGGCCTGGCCAAGGACATGGGCTTCTCGATGGACACCCCCTGGAAGAAGCTCCCGGCCAAGGTGCGCGAGGCAGTGCTCCACGGCAAGGACCACAAGGTGGTGGTCCAGTACCGGAACCGCTTCGGCCGCGAACGCAAGTACAGCACCGGCTTTGAAGGCGTGATCCAGTACATCCACCGCAAGCACGGGGAAACCGAATCGGACCACGCCCGTGACCGGTACGAAGAGTACATGCGGGAAATCGCCTGCCCCGAGTGCGGGGGAGCGCGGCTGAACCCGGCGTCCCTGTCCGTGCTGATCAACGGCCGCAACATCGCCGAGATCAGCGCCCTGCCGCTGCGCGAAGCCGCGGACTTCCTGAACACCCTGGTCCTGACCGGACGCGAAGCGCAGATTGCCAACCAGGTGCTGAAGGAGATCCAGGCCCGCCTGACCTTCCTGCTCGACGTCGGCCTGGAGTACCTGAGTCTGAACCGCCCGGCGGCCACGCTGTCCGGCGGCGAGGCCCAGCGCATCCGCCTGGCCACGCAGATCGGCTCCGGCCTCGTCGGCGTGCTGTACGTCCTCGACGAGCCGTCCATCGGCCTGCACCAGAAGGACAACCGGCGCCTGATCGACACCCTGATCCGGCTGCGCAGCCTGGGCAACACCCTGATCGTGGTGGAACACGACGAAGACACCATCCAGGAAGCGGACTGGATTGTCGACGTCGGCCCCGGCGCCGGAGAGCGCGGCGGCGAGGTTGTGCACTCCGGCCCGTTGGCCGAGCTGCTCACCAACGAGCGCTCCATCACGGGCGCCTACCTGTCCGGGCGCAAGAAGATCGAAATCCCGGCGAAGCGGCGCAAGGTGGACAAGTCCCGCCAGCTGAAGATCGTAGGTGCGCGGGAAAACAACCTGCAGAACCTGAACGTGGATGTTCCGCTGGGCGTCTTCACCGCCGTGACGGGTGTCAGCGGGTCCGGCAAGTCCACGCTGATCAACGACATCCTCTACAAGACGATGGCGAACAAGCTCAACGGCGCGAAGCACGTGGCCGGGCGGCACACCCGTGTGGAGGGCCTGGAGCAGCTGGACAAGGTCATCCACGTGGACCAGAGCCCGATCGGACGGACCCCGCGGTCCAACCCGGCCACCTACACCGGCGTCTGGGACCACATCCGCAAGCTGTTCGCCGAGACCAACGAGGCGAAGGTGCGCGGCTACCTGCCGGGCCGCTTCTCCTTCAACGTCAAGGGCGGCCGCTGCGAAGCCTGCCACGGCGACGGCACGCTGAAGATCGAAATGAACTTCCTGCCCGACGTGTATGTTCCCTGCGAGGTGTGCCACGGCGCCCGGTTCAACCGGGAAACCATGGAGGTGCACTACAAGGGCAAGAACATCGCCGAGGTGCTGGACATGCCGATCGAAGAGGCAGCAGAGTTCTTCGCCGCCTTCGGTCCCATTTCCCGGCACCTGAACACGCTGGTGGACGTGGGCCTGGGCTACGTCCGGCTGGGCCAGCCCGCCACCACGCTCTCCGGCGGTGAGGCGCAGCGCGTGAAGCTCGCCAGCGAACTGCAGAAGCGGTCCAACGGCCGCAGCATCTACGTCCTCGACGAGCCCACCACGGGCCTGCACTTCGAAGATGTGCGCAAGCTGCTGGAGGTGCTGCAGGGACTGGTGGACAAGGGCAACACCGTGATCACCATCGAGCACAACCTGGACGTCATCAAGAGCGCCGACTGGATCATCGACCTCGGCCCCGACGGCGGTACCGGCGGCGGCAAGGTGGTTGCCTCCGGCACCCCGGAGAAGGTTGCCAAGGTGGAGGGCAGCCACACCGCGACGTTCCTGGCGGAGATCCTCAACCAGTAGTTCGATGAAGGCCGGTGGCTGCCCGAGCGGGCGGCCACCGGCCTTCGGCGTGCCCGGCACGGTCGCGGAGAAATATACGCGCCCGGAAGATATGCACCGCAGGGCATACCTTTTTCCCTTGGGACGCCCGGATATGCAAAACTTAGGCCCGTGACTTCTCCCCGGCTTTTAGTGCTGTTCGATCTCGATGGAACGCTGGTTGATCCGGCCGGTGCCATCACGGGCGGCATCCGTTCCGCCCTCACGGCCTGCGGGCTGCCGCAGCCGTCAGAGGCGGACCTGTTCCGGATGGTCGGACCCTCCCTGGTGACGTCCCTGCGTGAAATCGCCGGCGTTCCCCAGGACCGCCTGGAAGCGGTGATCCGCCACTACCGGCAGGGTTACCGGCAGGCAGGCATGGCACAGAGCCGGCCTTACCCGGGCATCCGGGACCTGGTGGAGAATCTGCGCACGGAGCACACCGTTGCCGTGGCCACCCAGAAACCCGGGCACTTGGCGGTGGAACTCCTGGATGTGCAGGGCATGGACAGCCTCTTCGCTTCCGTTCACGGCTCGCCCGCCGACGAGCAGGCCGCCGCCGCACTCAACGGCAAAGCCGGCATTATCCGTGCCGCCCTGGAGCGGCACGCGGGTTCCTTCGACCGGGCCGTGATGATCGGCGACCGCAGGCACGACGTCGAGGGAGCCGCTGCCAACGGAATCGACTGCATCGGAGTCTCCTGGGGCTTCGCTGCCACCGGCGAGCTCGACGCGGCGGGGGCCGCCGTCGTCGTTGACACCGCGGAAGAACTGGCCGATGCTGTGCTGGCCTATGCGCAGAACGGAGCGGCACTGAATGGTTCTGTATAACCTGACCCGGGCAAGCACCCGCGGGCTTGTCGCCGGTCTGTGCCGGCCCACGATCACCGGACTCGAGCATGTTCCGGCTCACGGCCCTTTCATTGTCGCCTGCAACCACCAGTCCTTCCTGGACAGCGTCCTGGTCCAGGCCCTGCTGCCGCGCCGCGTGGGTTTCTTCGCCAAGGCCGAATACTTCACCGGGACCGGCCTCAAGGGGCTCGCGATGAAAAGCTTCTTCGAAGGCGTGGGTTCCATTCCGGTGCAGCGCGACCAGCAGGCCGCCAGCGTTGCGGCGCTCAAGACCCTGCTGGACATCCTCGAGGAGGGCGGCGGCGTCGGAATTTACCCCGAAGGCACCCGCTCACGCGACGGACTGCTCTACCGCGGCCGCACCGGCGTGGGCTGGCTGGCACTGACCTCCGGGGCTCCGGTGGTACCCGTGGGGCTCATCGACACCGACAAACTGCAGCCCGCCGGCAAGAAAACGGTCAAGCCCGGACACTTCACCCTGAAGGTGGGGCAGCCGCTGTACTTCCAGAAGACCGGACCGGAGCATGCGCTGCCGGCTCGCCGCCAGGCCACCGACCGGGTCATGGACGCCATCGCCGAGCTCAGCGGCCAGCAGCGCTCGGACAGCTACAACCGGAACCGGCCGGAGGGGTAGCCAGGCGGCCCGGGCGTCCCTAGAACTGCGCGCTGGTTATTTGGTCATGCGGACCCGGGATGTCCAGGCTTCCCCGTCCCAGTATCGGAACGGTGCAACCCCTTCGGGGTCCGGATAGAAACCGGCT
This sequence comes from Arthrobacter sp. zg-Y895, assembly GCF_020731025.1. Lineage (NCBI taxonomy): Bacteria > Bacillati > Actinomycetota > Actinomycetes > Micrococcales > Micrococcaceae > Arthrobacter > Arthrobacter sp. zg-Y895. The sequence goes on along the minus strand of NZ_JAJFZY010000004.1, from coordinate 381,473 downwards.
TCTCGAGCTGCATATGACGTGGGAGCGGTCTGCTCATCCGTCGCTGCAGGCGCCTCCATGTCGCTGTCATCACTGAGGCTTATGACGCCGGTTTCGATGACCGGCGTACTCCTGAGCGCGAGTTTTGCTGCGGCCTTTTCCTCACGAAGGCGCTGCGCTTCCGCGGCCTTTTCCTCACGAAGGCGCTGCGCTTCCGCGGCCTTTTCCTCACGAAGGCGCTGCGCTTCCGCGGCCTTTTCCTCACGCACACGGTTCTTTTCAGCGGCCTGTGCCGCAGCGGACGCTAACTTACTCTGTTCGGCTTCATGCTTTGCCTGATTGATATGTGCAATAGCCTCATTGATCCCCAGAATCTGCGAGTTTTCAGCCAGGATTTTCTCCAGGTCGGCAACAGCCCGTCCGTACGCCTTCTCTTCCAAGCTGACATTTGAACGGACTACCAAAGCCCTGAAACGTAGATTCTCGGAGAACTTCTTGCTGGCTGTAAGCGGTTTCAGACACTCCTTGGCTGCAATCAATTGACCGAGTTCCAGGTGTGCCTGCGCTCTTAGGATGGATAAAAACGCGGTCATTTCCGAGTCCACCGCCACACGATCGGTCAGGCGGAGGACTTCTTCCCAGTCGTGCCTCTCTGAATAAAGCTCCGTCAAGCTCAGCAACGCGGGGTAAGTCGGATCGAGCTGTTCCACATACTGGATCGCTTCAGAAACCCTTTGGAGCGACTGAAGCGCCTCTGCAAGTATCAGAGTCAACGCGGCTTTGCTCAGGGGGAGCCGAACGATAACCCCTCCTGCTATGTCCAGGTCGTAGGAGGCGCTGGGTAGATACTTCAAGACAAACGGATTGTTCTCTATGAGCTCTGGACCGTGGATAACACTTTGCAGTTGCTGGACAGCCGCATGAGTGTTCCCCGCTTGGAACTGCTGCATCCCCAAGAGAGCTGCTGCGGCCGGACCGTAAACAGGGTGCTTCATGACGGCCGAATCCAACTCGGTGGTTTGGCGGGACACCGCGTAGGCGTAGAGAGCCTTCTCCTCTTTAGGTGCAAGTAAGCCTGGTTTACTGAGGGGTGCGGGGCGGGCTGCAGGAGCCGGAGTCCTGTTTCTCGATTGACTAGCCGTGCTGCGGGCAGGTGCCCGCCGAGCGCTTGATGCCGTGGATGTTCCAGCCAACTTTGTCCGTCCTGCGTACGCGCTGACACCGCTAGTGGAAACGCGGATGGTCACCCCCGGCATCATTTTGAATGACGTGCTTTTCTTAAACCCCATTATTTTCCTTCCGTCAGAGACAAGCTGAGCCTAAACTCCGTAGCTTCCGATTCTTCTTTAAATTCCAGCGTCGTAACGCCCACCAAGCGTTTGACCGCTTCCCTGACTTCAGAGGGAGACGCATAGAAGAACTCCCGCCTCAGATTCACCTTATTCACGCGTTGTGACTCAAATTCACGGTGCAACTGAGCCTCCAAGGCTGCAGCGTCCTCACTAAAGAAGAGGACATGAATGTCGTAGAGGAAGGGAACGCCTGCACCGCTGAGCTCTCGAATGCGTTCTGTGGGTTCCAGCCTCCGCGTCATGCCGATTTTCACAATGCGGTCACCGAATGCACCAAGATTCGAGATGACGTAGACGTACCCGGTCCTCACGTTCGCTTGCCGGTTCTCTATATCGCGAAGCTTCGACTCGGCTTCGTCGACAAAACGCTGCATGGCAGCGACGGCATCAGGTTGACCGCGCTCAAGGGCGATGGCAAGTGCCGCCTGGTATTTACTCCGCTCCTGCTCCATCTTCTCTCGTGCTTTCTGGAGCTCCTTTTCAACCTTCTCCTGCTCACGAGCTTCCTCGCGTAATGCCCGCTGAGTCTCCCTCTCACTCGCCACCTTGGCGTGATAGTCAGCCGTCAGCTTTAACTCGTCCATTCTCAGCTTGTGGTAGTCATTGGTTATCTCGATAGCCATGCTCTTACCGAGGTTTTCAATTGATTTCTTGGCACGCTCAAGTCTGTTGACGTTCGCATCCAGTGAGTGTGCCCGCACCGTTCGCACACAGTTGTCAGCTTCCGCGTTATAGGCCCTCAGCATCAGCTTGCATTGTTCCTTGACCATCTGAGCACCCTTGGCAAGGTTCCCGTTCACTGCCCAGTTGGTGGCACCGGTGACTGCTCGCTCCTTGACCAGTTCCTTCACCGACGTCCGTAACTGAGCCAGACGATCCTTGTACTGAAGCGCGTCCTCGAGTGGATGAGCGAAGTTGTAGATACCTAGATCTTGAAGGAGGTTGATTTCCCGGGTTTCAACGATCCGAGACTCCAGTTCAGCCAGGACGGCTTCTCGCTCACGGATACGGTGATTCAGATCCTGCAGCTGCGAGAGCGTCGCCCCGTTCGAACCCGATTCCGGGCCAGAGGGTCGTGACATGGCATGGTCGCTGGGTGTCTGTGGCACTTGCGCCGGGTCCTCGTCGAGGACAGCCCCGTGGTGGGTGAGAAGATCAGGTAAACCACCGTCCCATCCCTGGGATACAGAGCGGACTTTCCAGTCGCCGTGCCGTCGATAGATTTCACCCACCACAGCAACGCGTTCAGTGGACAACCCTTCGGCGACAATGCTGCATAGGGTTCCGGAGCTACTAATCAACGAGAGCCTCAGGGAGGACAATTTCCCGAGACTGGAGTCGTCGGAGTCCAATGCAGCGGCAATCGCAACAGTGTGTACCTCGTCAGGCAGGCGGGCAAGCAAGATCTCCGCTTTGTGTGCGTGTCCGCGGGCGGTGTCGATCCGTCCTACATACCGGGCCGCCCCCTCGAGGTAGTCCGGCTGGTTATAAAAAACAACCCCGGAGTTATCTGTTACCCGTCCATTCTTATCGAGCATCAGTATGAACAAGTCGAGCTCGTCCGTCGCGGAGGGTGCAGTCCACGCAAGCTCTAGCTGGAGCGGTGCATGAAGCGGCGACGAAATAAGGGCGTTCGCCCCTTTGGGCAGTGAGACTTGGGGCATGTATCGACCATACAATGTCGCCGGATAAATCGGGCAGATGCCGAAACTGCGGCAACTGCTGCGACGTGTTGGTCAGATGGGTCAGTGACGAGATTTGTGTACCCTGTCCAGCCGTTCTGACAGTGAAACCCCCGTACTGTTCAGCGCCGCGCGAAACCCCATGCCGCCGTCCGGGGCCGGCGAAAGGCGAACGTAGGATGGAGACGTGGCAGATCCAGCAACCTACCGGCCGAAAACAGGGGAGATCCCCACGGCACCGGGCGTATACCGCTTCCGGGACGAGCACGGCCGGGTCATCTATGTGGGCAAGGCGAAGAACCTCCGCTCCCGCCTGAACTCCTATTTTGCGAACCCGCGCGGGCTGATGCCCAAGACCCGGGCCATGGTGCATACCGCGGCCGGCGTCGAGTGGACGGTGGTCGGCACCGAACTCGAAGCGCTGCAGCTGGAATACACCTGGATCAAGGAATTCAATCCCCGGTTCAACATCATGTTCCGGGACGACAAGTCCTACCCCTACCTGGCCGTGACCATGGGGGAGAAGTACCCCCGCGCCCAGGTCATGCGCGGGGACCGGCGCAAGGACACCCGCTACTTCGGCCCGTTCTATCCGGCCAAGGCAATCCGCGAAACCCTGGACACACTGCTCCGGGTCTTCCCCGTCCGTACCTGCAGCAGCGGCGTCTTCAAGCGCGCAGAGCGCACGGGCAGGCCGTGCCTGCTCGGCTACATCGACAAGTGCTCCGCCCCCTGCGTCGGACGGATCAGCCCGGAGGACCACCGCGAGCTGGCCGCGGAACTCTGCGACTTCATGGCCGGCGAGGGCAAGCGCTTCATCTCCAGCCTCGAGAAGGAAATGCAGGCCGCCGTCGCCGAACTGGACTACGAAACCGCTGCCCGGCTCCGCGACGACATCTCGGCCCTGCGGAAAGTATTCGAACGCAACAACGTGGTCCTCAGCGAAGACACCGACGCCGACATCTTCGCGCTGGAGGAAGACGAACTCGAGGCGTCGGCCCAGGTGTTCCATGTCCGCGGCGGACGTATCCGCGGCCAGCGCGGCTGGGTCGTGGAAAAGGTCGAGGACAACGACACCGCCGACCTCGTGGAGCACCTGATCCAGCAGGTCTACGGCGAGGCGAACTCGACCGACCGCATTCCGCGCCAGGTCCTCGTCCCGGTGCTGCCGCCTAACGCGGAGGAGCTGGCCGAATGGCTGGGCGGGCTGCGCGGCGCCCGGGTGGACATCCGGGTGCCCATGCGCGGAGACAAGAAGGCGCTCATGGAGACCGTTGCCCGCAACGCCGCGGATGCCCTGCGGCTGCACAAGAGCCGCCGGGCCGGGGACATCACCACCCGCTCCGCCGCCCTGCAGGAACTGCAGGAGGCCCTGGACCTGCCCTCGCCGCCGCTGCGTATCGAGTGCTACGACATTTCCCATGTGCAGGGCACCAATGTGGTGGCCTCCATGGTGGTGGCCGAAGACGGCCTGCCGAAGAAATCGGACTACCGCAAGTTCTCGATCACCGGCGACGCCGCCCGGGACGACACGTCCTCCATGTACAACGTCATTTCCCGCCGTTTCCGCAATTACCTCGCGGAGAACGCGGATCCCGCCGCCGATCCCGATGCCCCGGTGGACCTGCCTGACGAGCGCGGCGGCGACGGCGACGTCCAGCCGTTGACGGACACACTCACCCCTGCGCCCAAGGCAAAGTTCGCCTACCCGCCGAACCTGGTGGTGGTGGACGGCGGCCAGCCCCAGGTCGCGGCGGCGTCGAAGGCCCTCGCGGATCTGGGCATCACAGATGTGCAGGTCGTCGGACTGGCCAAGCGCCTCGAGGAGGTCTGGGTTCCGGACAGTGACTTCCCGGTGATCCTCCCGCGCGCCTCCGAGGCACTGTTCCTGCTCCAGCGCGTCCGGGACGAGGCGCACCGCTTCGCCATCACCTTCCACCGGCAGAAGCGGGGCAAGTCCATGACCGCGTCACTGCTCGATGAGGTGCCCGGACTGGGACCGTCGAAGCGGCAGGCACTGCTTAAGCACTTCGGCTCCGTGAAGAAACTGCGTGCCGCGACCGAGGAGGAACTCCTGGAGGTGCCGGGCATCGGTCCGGCCATGGCCGCCAACCTGCGCAGCCGCCTGGCGGACAAGGAAACGGCGGGAGTTCCGGCGGTCAATATGGCCACCGGCGAAATCCTGGAAACTTAGTTAGGCTTGGGAACCGGCGTGTCGGCTTCGAACCGTTCGGAGTTCTTCGAAAAGCAGGACAATCAGGATGGGATCACAGTAATGACGCAAGAGGACGGCTTGACCGTAGTCAAACCGGAGGAATCGGAGCTGCTCGTAGTTACGGGCATGTCCGGCGCCGGGCGCAGTACCGCCGCCAATGCGTTGGAAGACCACGGCTGGTACGTCGTCGAGAACCTGCCTCCGATGATGCTTGGTACCCTCACCGAGCTGGTTTCCCGGATGCCGCAGTCCATTCCGAAGCTGGCCGTGGTGGTCGACGTCCGCAGCAAGGAACTCTTCCAGGACATCCGCGAAGCCCTGCGCAACCTGCGTGCCGCCGGCGTCACCTACCGCCTGCTGTTCCTCGACGCCGATGATTCCACCCTGGTCCGGCGCTTTGAACAGGGACGACGCCCCCATCCGCTGCAGGCCGACGGCAGCATCCTGGACGGCATCGCCTCCGAACGCGAGGTCCTGACGGAGCTGAGGGAGTCCTCCGACATCGTCCTGGATACCTCCAAGCTGAATGTCCACGCTCTGGCCACCGCCGTCACGGAGCTGTTCACGGAGTCCGGCCCGATTGTGCTGCGCCTGAACGTGATGAGCTTCGGTTTCAAATACGGACTGCCGGTGGACGCGAACTACGTTGCCGACGTCCGCTTCATCCCCAACCCGCACTGGGTCCCGCAGCTGCGCCCGCACACCGGGCTGGACGAAGACGTCCGCGACTACGTCCTGCAGGCCAAGGGCACCGCGGAGTTCCTGGACCGTTACGTCGACGCCCTGGAGCCCGTCATTGACGGCTACCGCCGGGAAAACAAGCACTACGCCACGATCGCCGTCGGCTGCACCGGTGGCAAGCACCGCTCCGTTGCCGTGACGGAGGAACTGGCCAAGCGCCTGGCCCAGCTTCCGCACGTGACGGTCAGCTCCCACCACCGGGATCTGGGGCGCGAGTAATGTCCTTCCTCACCGGACCCCTGCCCCTGATTCCGGAGGGGAAGGGACGTGAGAGCGGGAGCGGGAGCGGATCGATCGTCGCGCTCGGCGGCGGCCACGGGCTGTCCGCCTCCCTCTCGGCCCTCCGCCTGCTCACCACCGACCTCACCGCCATCGTTACGGTGGCGGACGACGGCGGCTCCTCCGGCCGCCTCCGCCGGGAACTGGGCGTCCTTCCGCCCGGGGACCTGCGGATGGCCCTGGCGGCGCTCTGCGACGACACCGACTGGGGACGCACCTGGCGTGACGTCATGCAGCACCGCTTCCGGTCCCAGCCCGGTGTCGAAGGCTCGCTGGATGACCATGCCCTCGGCAACCTGCTGATTGTCACGCTGTGGGAGCTGCTGGGGGATCCCGTCGCCGGACTCCAATGGGCCGGCGCCCTGTTGGGTGCCCGCGGCCAGGTACTGCCGATGTCCACCCTGCCGCTGACCATTGAAGGTGACGTCCTTCGGCGCACCGCCGACGGAGACCTGCTCGAGACCATCAGCGGCCAGGCCAGCCTCGCCGCTGCCGGCTCCCGCAGCAACGTCAGCGACGTCCGGCTGCTGCCCGTCGACGCCCCGGCCTGCCCGGCCGCGCTGGAAGCAATCGACCTGGCCGACTGGGTGGTCCTGGGGCCCGGCTCCTGGTACACGTCGGTCCTGCCGCACCTGATGCTGCCGCAGCTTAGGGACGCGTTGTGCGCCACATCCGCCAAACGCTGCCTGACCATGAACCTCAGCAATGAAACAACCGAAACGTCCGGGATGACCGCCGTCGACCACTTGGCCGTTATCCGCCGCTACGCGCCGGAGTTCAAGGTGGATGCCGTGCTCGTGGATCCGTCGGTGGTGGCGGACAAAGCGGCCTTCGAGGATGCTGTAGCAGAACTGGGCGGCCGTCCGGTCTTCGGTAAGGTGGGGGCAGCGTCGGGGCGTCCGATCCATGATCCGCTCCGCCTCGCGACCGCCTTCCACGATATTTTTGGGGAGAATTAGGAGTGTATTTGTGGCGTTAACCGCAGCTGTAAAAGAGGAACTGTCGCGTCTGGACGTGAAGAAATCCTCAGTCCGCAAGGCCGAGGTGTCGGCAATGCTGCGTTTTGCCGGCGGCCTGCACATCATTTCCGGACGGATAGTCATCGAAGCCGAGGTAGACCTCGCGTCGACTGCCCGACGGCTGCGTGCAGCCATTGCCGAGGTCTACGGCCACGCCAGCGACATCATTGTGGTGTCCGGCGGGGGACTGCGCCGCGGCAACCGCTACGTGGTTCGGGTGGTCAAGGACGGCGAATCACTCGCACGGCAGACCGGCCTCCTGGATGCCCGCGGGCGTCCGGTGCGCGGGCTGCCCTCCGTCGTGGTGAACGGTTCCGCGGCCGATGCGGAGGCCGTCTGGCGGGGAGCCTTCCTCGCCCACGGTTCGCTCACCGAACCCGGACGGTCCTCCTCGCTTGAAGTCACCTGCCCGGGACCTGAAGCTGCCCTGGCCCTGGTCGGATCCGCCCGCCGGATCGGCATCGCCGCCAAGGCACGCGAGGTGCGCGGCGTGGACCGCGTGGTGATCCGCGACGGCGACACCATCGCCGCCCTGCTCACCCGGATGGGTGCGCATGACGCGCTCATGGTGTGGGAAGAGCGCCGGATGCGCAAGGAAGTACGCGCCACGGCGAACCGGCTTGCCAACTTCGACGACGCCAACCTCCGCCGCTCCGCGCAGGCCGCCGTCGCGGCCGGCGCCCGGGTGGAGCGCGCCCTGGAGATCCTCGGCGAGGACGTCCCTGAGCACCTGCGCTACGCCGGCGAACTGCGCGTGGCCCATAAGCAGGCCAGCCTGGACGAGCTCGGCCACCTGGCCGACCCGCCCATGACCAAGGACGCCATTGCCGGCCGGATCCGGCGGTTGCTGGCGATGGCTGACAAGCGGGCAGCGGAATTGGGTATTCCGGGTACTGAGTCGAGCGTCACTCCGGAAATGTTGGACGAATAGCGTTATTGCATAGGATGGAAGCCTGCTGCCTTTCGGCGGCACAACGAGTTTCCGGACGGGAATTCCGTCCGGAACATTGATCCGACACCAACGGAGGATTTTTCGTGAACGAATACACACTGCCGGAACTGCCGTACGATTACGCGGCCCTTGAGCCGCATATTTCCGCACGCATCATGGAGCTGCACCACGACAAGCACCACGCCACCTACGTGGCCGGCGCCAACACCGCCCTGGCCCAGATGGCAGAGGCACGCGAAAAGGGCGAGTTCGGCACCATCGGCAAGCTCTCCAAGGATCTGGCCTTCCACCTGGGCGGCCACACCAACCACAGCATCTTCTGGAACAACATGTCTCCGGACGGGGGCGACAAGCCCGAGGGCGAACTGGCAGCCGCCATCGATGAGTTCTTCGGATCCTTCGACGGTTTCCGCGGCCAGTTCACTGCCGTGGCGAACTCCATCCAGGGCTCCGGCTGGTCCATCCTGGCCTACGAACCGCTGGGCAAGAACCTCGTCATCGAGCAGCTCTACGACCAGCAGGGCAACATCCCGGTGGGCACCATCCCGCTGCTGATGCTCGACATGTGGGAGCACTCCTACTACCTGGACTACGCCAACGTTAAGGGCGACTACGTCAAGGCCTGGTGGAACATCGTGAACTGGGCCGATGTCGCCGCGCGTTTCGACGCCGCCCGCACCGGCGCCAAGAGCCTGATCGTCCCGGCTTAGTCTTGAGCCCCTGCCGCACATTTGTGCGGGTGCCCCGGTCCCTACGGAGACTGTGACGCGTAAGATAAATCCGTAGGTCCGGTCCCGTCCGGTGCTTTCGTGGCACCGGCGGGACGGGGCCACGGCGCCGCGGCCGGAAGGGTTTCCCAAGCGGAAGTGTCAGGCCGCAGTCAGTCCGGTGGCTTCTTACCATGAGGTCACGCAGCTCTCGATTGAACCCCTACTCAAGGAGACAGAACAGTGACTACTCGTGTTGGAATCAACGGATTCGGGCGTATCGGCCGCAACTACTTCCGGGCGGCCCTGGAGCAGAACGCCGACCTCGACATCGTCGCGGTAAATGACCTCACCAGCCCCGAGACCCTCGCCCACCTCCTCAAGTACGATTCCGTCACCGGACGCCTGGGCGCCGACGTCAAAGTCAGCGAGGGCAACATCGTCGTCGGGGGCAAGACCATCCGTGTCCTCGCCGAGCGGGATCCCTCGAACCTCCCCTGGCGCGATCTCGGCGTGGATGTCGTCATTGAGTCCACCGGATTCTTCACCAAGGCCGAGGACGCCAGGAAGCACATCGACGCCGGCGCCAAGAAGGTCCTGATCTCCGCGCCGGGCAAGGGTGCCGACCTCACGGTCGTGATGGGGGTCAACGACGGCGACTACGACCCGGCGTCGCACAACATCATCTCCAACGCCTCCTGCACCACCAACTGCCTCGGCCCGCTGGCCATGGTCCTGCATGAGGCGTTCGGCATTGAACGCGGCCTGATGACCACCGTCCACGCGTACACCGCCGACCAGAACCTGCAGGACGGCCCGCACCGCGACCTCCGCCGCGCCCGTGCCGCAGCCCTGAACATCGTGCCGACCACCACGGGCGCCGCCAAGGCCATCGGCCTGGTCCTGCCGGCCCTCGACGGCAAACTGGACGGCTTCGCGCTGCGCGTGCCGGTACCCACCGGTTCGGTCACCGACCTCACCGTGACGGTTTCCAAGGAGGCCACGGTGGAACAGATCAACGATGTCTACAAGACCGCGGGCAACGGACCGCTGGCAGGCATCCTGCGCTACACCGACGAGCCGATTGTCTCTTCCGACATTGTCACCGATCCTGCCTCGTGCATCTTCGACTCCGGCCTGACCCGCGTTATGGGGAACCAGGTGAAGGTCGTGGGCTGGTACGACAACGAGTGGGGCTACTCCTGCCGTCTCGTGGACCTCACCAAGCTTGTTGGCTCAAAGCTTTAATCAACCAAGTACGCAAAGGTAGACATGACTGTCAAAACTCTCCCCGACCTGATCAGCGAAGGCGTTGACGGCAGGTACGTCCTCGTCCGCTCCGACCTGAACGTCCCGCTCGACGACGGCCGGGTTACCGACGACGGACGCATCCGGGCGTCGATTCCCACCCTGCAGACCCTCGTGGAGCACGGTGCCAAGGTCATTGTGATGGCCCACCTCGGCCGCCCGAAGGGCAAGCCGGATGAGAAGTACTCGCTGCGTCCCGCCGTCGACCGCCTCGCCGAACTGTCCCCGTTCCCGGTGGAGTTCGCCGACGACGTGGTGGGCGACAGCGCCCGCGAACTGGCATCCTCGCTTGCCGCCGGTTCTGTCCTGGTGCTGCAGAACATCCGCTTCGATCCGCGCGAGACCTCCAAGGACGACGCGGAACGCCAGGCGCTGGCAGGGGAGCTGGCAGCCCTGACCGGCGGCAACGGCGCGTATGTGGATGACGCTTTCGGTGCCGTGCACCGCAAGCACGCCAGCGTTTACGATGTTGCCGAGGCGCTGCCTGCCTACGAAGGAGGGTTGGTGCACACCGAGGTCGAGGTCCTCAAGCGCCTCACCGAGAACCCGGAGAAGCCCTACGTGGTGGTTCTGGGCGGCTCCAAGGTGTCCGACAAGCTGGCAGTGATCGAGAACCTGATGGACCGGGCCGATTACCTGCTGGTGGGCGGCGGCATGGTCTTTACCTTCCTGGCCGCACAGGGCCACAAGGTCGGCGCATCCCTGCTCGAGGCAGACCAGATCGAAAACGTGAAGGGCTACCTGAACCGGGCCAAGGAGGTCGGCTGCGAGTTTGTGCTGCCCACCGACATTGTGGTGGCGGATAAGTTCGCTGCGGACGCCGACGTCGAAACCGTTCCTGCCGAGGGCATGGAGGACAGCCGCTTCGGTGCTTCCGGCATCGGCCTGGATATCGGCCCCGATTCCGCTGCGGCCTTTGCCGAGCGGATCCGCCACGGCAAGACCATCTTCTGGAACGGCCCGATGGGCGTGTTCGAGTTCGAAGCCTTCGCCAACGGCACCCGTGCCGTGGCCCAGGCCTTGAAGGACTCCAGCGGCTTCAGCGTCGTCGGCGGCGGCGATTCAGCAGCGGCCGTCCGCAAGCTGGGCTTCTCGGAAGCCGACTTCGGGCATATCTCCACCGGCGGCGGCGCCAGCCTCGAGTATCTCGAAGGCAAGGCCCTTCCGGGCCTTACCGTCCTCGACAAGTAAAACCCCAGGTGCGGGTCCGCTGTCCCAGCGGGCCCGCACCCGCATGTCCCATCCCGCCCGGCTCTTAGCGCCGGCGCACCGCGAGTAAGAAACCGGAGTAACCATGACTACCTCCACGAACGGCAAGTTCGACCGCACACCCCTGATCGCCGGCAACTGGAAGATGAACATGGACCACGTCCAGGGCATCACCCTCTTGCAGAAGCTGGCGTGGACGCTGAGCGACGCACGGCACGACTACGGCCGCGTGGAAGTAGTGGTGTTCCCTCCGTTCACCGACCTGCGCAGCACACAGACCCTGGTAGCGGGCGACAAGCTGAAGGTGGAATACGGCGCGCAGGACCTGTCGCCCAACGATTCCGGCGCATACACCGGTGACATCTCCGGCCAGTTCCTCGCCAAGCTCGGCTGCAGCTACGTCCTCGTAGGCCACAGCGAACGCCGGTCCGTCCACGGCGAGAGCGACGAGCTGCTGAACGAAAAGCTCAAGGCCGCCTACCGCCACAACCTCGTGCCCATCCTCTGCGTTGGCGAAGGGCTCGAAGTACGGCAGGCCGGGGATCACGTGATCCACACCCTGGAACAGGTCCGCAGGGACCTGGCAGGACTGGATGCCGAGCAGGTGTCCCGCCTCGTCATTGCCTACGAACCCATCTGGGCCATCGGCACCGGTGAAGTTGCCGGCCCCGAGGATGCCCAGGAAATGTGTGCCGCCATCCGTGCCGAAATCGCCGACCTGTATGACGATTCCGTTGCTGCCAAGACCCGCCTGCTCTACGGCGGCTCGGTCAAGGCCGCTAATGCAGCAAGCATTCTGGGGGAGCGGGACGTGGACGGCGTGCTGGTGGGCGGTGCCAGTTTGGATGTAGGCGAATTTGCTAATATTGTCAGGTTCGAACAACATCTGGTGACTGACTGAACTGCAGCTGAAGGGCGCCGCAGCGGCGTCTCCAATCCATGAGTCACCCGAAAGGCCGTAAGTGGAAATTCTGAAGATCGTCCTGCTGGTGCTCCTTGCGATCACGAGCCTGCTGCTGACGCTGCTCATCCTGCTCCACAAGGGCCGCGGCGGCGGCATGTCGGATATGTTCGGCGGCGGCATGACCAGCAGCCTCGGATCCTCCGGTGTTGCCGAAAAGAACTTGAACCGCTTTACGGTGGCGCTGGCGATCTCCTGGGGCGTGGTCATCGTGGCACTCGGGCTGATCCAGCGCTTCGCCGGCGAAGCGTAGGCAGCAGCGCAGCAATAGCTCCAAAGGAATGGCCCCCGGACGTGTCCGGGGGCCATTCCTTTTTAAGCGAGTCGGGCCTAGTCCTCGTCGCCGGCGTCGCGGTCGTCCGAATCGAAGAGCCGCTGGGACAGCTGCGATGCCGCGGCCTGGTCAATCAACCACCGGGTCTTGGTGCGGCCGTGGGCACCCGCCGCCGGGACCTGGATTTCCCCCGCGCCGGCGAGGGCCAGGCCCACGGCACCGGCCTTGTCATTGCCGGCGACACCCAGCCAGACCTCGAAGGCCGTGTTGATGCTCTCCAGGGTGAGCGAGATCCGCTCGGGCGGCGGCTTGGGTGCATCACGGACGGCTACCGTGGTGGCGCCGACGGTCCGAACGCCCGGGGTTTCCGGGAAGAGGGACGCTATGTGCGCGTCCGGCCCTACCCCGAGCAGCAGGACGTCAAAGCGGGGGAGCCGCGGGTCGACAGGTTCGAACCCGGTTGCAAGGTGCTCGGCGGCAGCGGCGTCGGCCAGCTGCCGGGCATAGTCGGCTGCGGCGTCTTCCACCGTCTCCGCCTCATCGGCGGAAGCGACGGCGTGGATGCGGCCGGCCGGGACGCCAAGCGGATCCAGCATCGCCTGCCGCGCCTGCACTGAGTTCAGCTCCGGATCGCCGGCCGGGAGGAACCGTTCATCGCCCCACCAGAAGTTGACCTTCGTCCAGTCCACCGCTGTCCGTGCCGGATTGGCCGTCACGGCCTCCAGCGTCGCGATGCCCACGGTTCCGCCCGTGAGCACCACGGTGGCCTCTCCGCGCCGGCTCTGGACGTCCACGAGCTTGGTGATCAGCCGCGCTGCCGTTGTGGACACGAGCGCCTGGGGATCCGGGTGGATGCTGACGCCTTTGGGGGAGTGCTTCATGCGTCCGCCCCTTCCTTGGACAGGCACGCGGCCAGTCCCTCGGTAAGTACTTCTCCGAACACCTCGTCCGGATCCAGCCGGCGCAGTTCCTCCGCCAGGCAGTCCCGCAGGGTGCGGCGCGGCAGTGAAATCTGCTGCTCCGGCTGCCCCGGCTGGGTCAGATGGGCGGTGACCTGGTCCGGCCGGGCCAGTTCCACGTCTCCGTCGCCGCGGCTAAACACTACCCTGTGGATGCCGGTTCCGGCTTCCCCTTCGATGATCTCCAGCGGTACTTTCAGTGCCTTTTTCAACCAGGCGGCCAGCAGGAAGGTGCTGGCCGAGTCTGAAGCGCCCTCGACGACGACGGACCGGACCTGGGCCGCTCCACCACCGTCCAGGACGGCGGCCAGCTGGACGCGCCAATTCGTCAACCGGGTCCAGCTGAGGTCGGTATCCCCGGCAGCGTAGCTGTCCGCCAGGCCCAGCAGCGCCTTTTTCGGATCATCCTCGGTTGCTGCATCGGTAATCCGGCGGTGGGCAATGCAGCCCAGCGGTGTCTGCGCCGGATCGGAGGGAACTCCGTGCGGCCACCAGACCACTATGGGAGCGTCCGGCAGCAGCAGGGAAGACACCAGGGATTCACTTTCGCCCGTAAGTTCGCCGTACCCGGACAGCACAATCACTTCCGAGGCACCGGCGTCGCCGCCCACCCGGATCTGCGCGTCAAGGCGGGTCTTCTCGTCCGGGCTGCCCTCGGCCAGCACGATGATGCGGCACGGGTGTTCCCTGCTGGCCTCGTTGGCGGCGGCGATGGCCTCCTCGACGAAGTCCGGCTGGGTATCCACCACCAGGGTCAGCACGCGGCCGAGGGTGACCACGCCGCCCCTTTCACGCATGGCGACTATTTCCTTGGACACCTTGGAGGTGGTGGTGTCCGGCAGTTCTACTATCACGGCCTTCTCCAGGTCCTTCCGTCTTGGGCGAGCAGCTCGTTGGCGGAGTCCGGCCCCCAGCTGCCGGGAGCGTAAGGCTCGGGCTGGGTGTCGAGCGACGCCCAGTATTCTTCGAAGGGATCCACGATCTTCCAGGACAGCTCGACTTCCTGGTGCCGGGGGAAGAGCGGAGGCTCACCCAACAGCACGTCCAGGATCAACCGTTCATAGGCCTCGGGGCTGGACTCGGTGAAGGAATGCCCGTAGCCGAAGTCCATGGAAACGTCGCGGACCTCCATCTGGGTACCCGGCACCTTGGAGCCGAAGCGGATGGTGGCACCTTCGTCCGGCTGGACACGGATGACCACGGCGTTCTGGCCGAAGTCGTCACCGTTGTGTTCGCGGAACAGCAGATTGGGGGAGCGCTTGAAGACGACGGCGATCTCGGTGACGCGCCGGCCCAGCCGTTTGCCGGCCCGCAGGTAGAACGGTGCTCCGGCCCATCGGCGGGTATTGATATCGAGCCGGATCGCGGCGAAGGTCTCGGTCTTGGAATCCGGGTTGAAGCCTTCTTCCTCCAGGAAACCGGTAACCTTCTCACCGCCCTGCCAGCCGCCTGTGTACTGCCCGCGGGCGGAACTGCGGGAGAGGTCCTCCGGCAGCCGGACGGCCGCCAGGACCTTTTCCTTTTCCGCGCGGAGGTGCTCCGCATTGAAGGAAATGGGTTCCTCCATGGCGGTCAGCGCCAAAAGCTGCAGCAGGTGGTTTTGGATCACGTCACGGGCGGCGCCTACGCCGTCGTAATAGCCCGCACGGCCGCCGATGCCGATGTCCTCGGCCATGGTGATCTGCACGTGGTCCACGTAGTTGGCGTTCCAGATCGGTTCGAACAGCTGGTTCGCGAAACGCAGCGCCAGGATGTTCTGGACCGTCTCCTTGCCCAAGTAGTGGTCGATGCGGAACACCGAATCGGCGGGGAACACCGATTCCACCACGTTGTTGAGTTCCCGGGCAGAGGCGAGGTCGTGGCCGAACGGCTTTTCGATGACCACCCGCCGCCATTTGCCCTCGGAGGTCTTGGCCAGTCCGTGTCCGGAAAGCTGCTGGCAGACCTCTTCAAAGGACTTGGGCGGCACTGAAAGGTAGAACGCGTGGTTGCCGCGGGTTCCGCGTCGTTCGTCCAGGTCCTCGAGGGTCGCCTTCAGGTCCTCGAAGGCTTCGTCGCTGTCGAATCCGCCTTCGACAAACCGGATGCCCTCTGCCAGCTGCTTCCACACGCCCTCATCGAAATCGGTCCGGGCATGTGCCTGCACCGATTCCTTCACCTGGGCGGCGAACTCCTCGTGGCTCCACGGTCGGCGGCCGAAGCCCACCAGCGAGAAGCTGGGCGGAAGCAGGCCGCGGTTGGCCAGGTCATAGACAGCCGGAATGAGCTTCTTCCGGGCCAGGTCTCCCGTCACGCCAAAGATCACCAGGGAGGACGGACCGGCGATCCGGCTCAGCCGGCGGTCCCGTGGATCCCGGAGCGGGTTGCCCTTCCTGGTCTTTCCCACGGCGGGCATTTACTTGCTGCTCGCTTCGGCGGCCAGGGCCCGCACGACGTTTTCGATTTCGCGGACCCCTTCGTCGCGGTTCAGCAGGTGCAGCCGCAGTACGGGGCGGCCCTGGTCCGCGAGGACCTGCGCGTCACCGGCGGCCTGCGCGCTGATGAGTTCGCCGAAGGAGAAGGGCCGGTCCGGGATGCCGATGTCCTGTGCGGGCTTACCTGTGATCTGCAGGTAGACTCCCTGCGCCGGGCCGCCCTTGTGGAACTGGCCGGTGGAGTGCAGGAAGCGCGGACCCCAGCCGAAGGTCACGGGACGGCCGGTGGCTGCAGCAAGCTCCGGACGGATCTGCTCCAGGTCCGCCTGCCGGAAACGGTCGAGGTAGGCCTGGACGCTGAGGTAGCCGTCCGTGCCGAGGTGCCGGAGCAGGGCCGCCAGCGCGCCCCTCAGGGTGTGCGCCGTGCCAAGGAGATCAGCCGGCCCGCGTACCTCGACGGACCCGTCAATGAAGGACGGTTCCGTGGGCTCCGGGGTAGCGTCAAGCAGTCCGCGTGCCGCCTTCTTCGCAGCTTCGACGTCCGGCTGGTCAAACGGATTGATGTTCAACAGGCGTCCGGCCACCGCCGTCGCGAATTCCCAGAGCATCATGGAACTGCCCAAGCTGCCGGAAACCACTACCTGGTCCCCTTCGGGGAGGACGTCGGAATCGACGGGGACAATCCGGACGGTGAGTACGTCGCCGGCACCGGAAACCATCTCCGGGGCGCCGGGTTCGACGGCGACGGGCAGCAGGCCCGTGCCGAGCTTGCCGGTGGATTCCGCGATCAGCTGCTCTGCCCAGTCGGGGAAGCCTGCCAGTCCGGAGCCTTCGTCCACAATCACGATCTTGTTGCGCAGCGGGTCGGTTCCGCCGAGGGCCGCTCCAAGTTCCAGGCCGATGTTGTCCGGTGCGTCGTCCCGGAGGATTTCCGCTGTCATCTCGGCGTCGTCCAGCAGGGTTTCAATGTCCGCGCCGGCCAGGCCCGAAGGCACCAGCCCAAACGCCGTCAGGGCGGAGTAGCGCCCGCCAACGTTGGGGTCGGCGTTGAACACGGCGCGGTAGCCGGCCTCGCGGGCCGCTGCGTCCAGCGGCGACCCCGGGTCGGTGACGACGACGATGCGGGACTTGGCGTCGATACCGGCGTCGGTGAAGGCCTGTTCGAACACCCGGCGCTGCGAATCCGTCTCCACCGTGGAACCCGATTTCGAGCTCACGACAATGACGGTCTCGGACAGCCGGTCGCCGAGGGCGGCCGCAACCACGTCCGGGTCGGTGGAATCCAGGACTGTCAGGTCCACGCCCGCAGTGCGGGTAATGACCTCGGGCGCCAGGGAAGAGCCGCCCATGCCGGCCAGGACCACGCGGGTCACTGACTCGGCGGCGAGCTCTTCCCTCAGCGCCGCGATCTGTCCCACGAGCGGCCGGGAGCTTTCTCCGGGGTTGAGCCAGCCGAGGCGGATGGACGCCTCGGCTTCGGCATCTGGTCCCCAGAGGGTGGGATCCTGGGCCACGAGGCGGGAGGCGACTTCATCCCCCACGAGTTCGGGCACCTTGGCGTCGACGGCAACGCTGGCCGCCCCGGCTGCTTCAAAGGACAGTGTGGTCATTTTTTCCTATGCCTCTTTCGCGGTATCCAGTGCGGTCTGAACGGTCTGGAGGAGTTCGCCCCAGCTGACCACGAACTTATCCAGGCCTTCGGTCTCCAGCTGCTCCACAACGTCGTTGTAGGAGATGCCAAGGCCGTCCAGCTGGTCGAGGACTGCATTGGACTCCGCGTACGTGCCGGTGATGGTGTCACCGGTGACTTCGCCGTGGTCCGCAGTGGCTTCCAGCGTCTTTTCCGGCATGGTGTTAACCGAGTTCGGTGCCACGAGGCCGGTGACGTACAGGGTGTCCGGCAGGGCCGGATCCTTCACGCCGGTGGAGGCCCAGAGCGGGCGCTGGGCGTTGGCACCGGCCGCGGCCAGCACCTGCCAGCGTTCGCTGGCGAACTGCTCTTCGAAGACCTGGTAGGCCAGGCGGGCGTTGGCCAGGCCGGCCTTGCCCTTCAAGCCCTTGGCCTCGTCGGAGCCGATGCCGTCCAGGCGCTTGTCGATTTCAGCGTCGACGCGGGAGACGAAGAAGGACGCCACCGAGTGGATGGTGGAGAGATCGTGTCCGTTTTCCTTCGCCTGCTCAATGCCGAGCATGTACGCGTTGATGACCTCGCGGTAGCGCTCGAGGGAGAAGATCAGGGTCACATTGACGCTGATGCCCGCGGCCAGCGTGGCGGTGATGGCCGGCAGGCCTTCCTGGGTGGCGGGAATCTTGATCAGGACGTTGGCTCGGCCAACCTTGTCGAAGAGTTCCTTCGCCTCGTTGATGGTGCCCTGGGTGTCACGCGACAGGCGCGGATCCACCTCGATGGAGACGCGGCCGTCGACGCCGTTGGTTGCTTCGTAGACCGGTGCAAAGACGTCGCACGCCTGGATGACGTCGTCGGTGGTGATTTCGAAGACGGACTTGTCGACGTCGGCACCCGAACGCGAGAGCTGCTGCACCTGGGCGGCGTAGGACTCGCCGTTCGCCAGTGCGGCTGCGAAGATGCTCGGGTTCGTGGTCACGCCGACCACGTCGCGCTCATCGATGAGCTTCTTCAGGGAACCGGAAACAATCCGTTCGCGGGAGAGATCGTCGAGCCAGATGGAGACTCCGGCTTCGGAAAGCCGGGCGGTGGGAGTGGAAGTCATTGTTTGATGCTCCTTTAAGTAAGGGGATTACTGCTGGTCGCCGGTCTCGGTGGACTGTGCTCCGGAAGCGGCACCGGTTGTGCCGTCGGGAGCGGATCCGTTGCCGCCGACAGCGGCGAGGGAATCGCGGGCAGCCTGGGCCACGGCGTCGGCAGTGATGCCGAATTCGCGGAACAGCGTCTTGTAGTCGGCGGAGGCACCGAAGTGCTCCAGGGAGACGCTGCGGCCCGCGTCGCCGACGATTTCACGCCAGCCGAGGGCAATTCCCGCCTCGACGGAAACCCGGGCACGGATGTCCTTGGGCAGTACCGACTCGCGGTATTCCTTGTCCTGCTTGTTGAACCACTCGATGCTCGGCATCGAGACCACGCGGGCGGCTACGCCTTCGGCAGCGAGTGCTTCGCGGGCTTCAACAGCCAGCTGGACCTCGGAACCGGTGCCGACCAGGATGACGTCCGGCGTCACCACGCTGCCGTCGCGGACGGCTTCGGCAAGCACGTACCCGCCGCGGGCGGCACCTTCGGCGGAGCCGAACTCGGTGGCGGTGGCCGCGCCGGCGCCCCGGGCATAGGTGGGGATGTTCTGGCGCGTCAGCACAATGCCGGCCGGGTTCTCGGTGTTCTCCAGGATGGTCCGCCAAGCGACGGCCACCTCGTTGGCGTCGCCCGGGCGGACGACGTCGAGCCCCGGGATCGCGCGCAGGGAAGCGAGCTGCTCCACCGGCTGGTGGGTGGGACCGTCTTCGCCCAGGCCGATGGAGTCGTGGGTCCAGACGTAGATGGCAGGCACGCCCATCAGCGCGCCCAGGCGGATGGCCGGACGCTGGTAGTCGCTGAAGATCAGGAACGTACCGGAGAAGGCACGCGTGTTGCTGTGCATCGTGATGCCGTTGACGATTGATGCCGCGGCGTGCTCGCGGATGCCGAAGTGCAGCACCCGGCCGTACGGGTTGCCGGACCAGGCGTTGGTCTGCTTCCCCGCGGGGATGAAGGAGGGGGAGCCTTCAATGGTGGTGTTGTTGGACTCGGCGAGGTCGGCGGAGCCGCCCCACAGTTCCGGGAGTGCCGGACCTATGGCGGAGAGGACCTTGCCCGAAGCCGCACGGGTGGACATGTCCTTGCCGGCTTCGAAGACGGGCAGCGATGCCTCCCAGCCCTCCGGCAGCTCGCCCTTTTCCAGGCGGGCCAGCAGTGCGGAGCCTTCAGCGTTTGCTTCCTCCCAGGCCTTGAAACCTTCGTTCCACTTCTCGTGTGCCTCGGCGCCGCGGGCTACTGCCTGGCGGGCGTGCTCGAGGACCTCGGGGTCGACGTCGAAGTTCTTGGCCGGGTCGAAGCCCAGGGTTTCCTTCAGCGCGGCCACTTCGTCGGTGCCCAGGGCGGAACCGTGGATCTTGCCGGTGTTCTGCTTGTTCGGTGCAGGCCAGCCGATGATGGTGCGCAGGGAGATGATGGACGGCCGGCTCGTTTCGGCCTTGGCTGCCATCAGGGCGTTGTAGAGCTCGTGAACGTCCTCGACGTATTCGCCCGTCTTGGTCCAGTCCACCCGCTGGGTGTGCCAGCCGTAGGCTTCGTAGCGCTTGAGCACGTCTTCGGTGAAGGCAATGTCGGTGTCATCTTCGATGGAGATGTGGTTCTCGTCGTACAGGACCACGAGGTTGCCCAGTTCCTGGTGCCCCGCCAGCGAGGAGGCCTCGGCCGTAACGCCTTCCTGCAGGTCGCCGTCGGACGCAATGACCCAGATCGTGTGGTCGAACGGGCTGGTGCCTTCGGCAGCGTCGGCGTCGAGCAGGCCGCGCAGGCGGCGCTGGGCGAACGCGAAGCCAACCGAGGACGCCAGGCCCTGGCCCAGCGGGCCGGTGGTGATTTCGACGCCGTCGGTGTGGCGGTATTCGGGGTGGCCGGGGGTCTTGGAACCCCAGGTGCGCAGGGACTGCAGGTCCTCGAGTTCCAGGCCGTAGCCGGAAAGGAAGAGCTCGATGTAGAGCGTGAGGGAGGTGTGCCCGGGGGAGAGGACGAAGCGGTCGCGGCCAATCCACTGCGGATCGGACGGGTCGTGGCGCATGACCTTCTGGAACAGAAGGTAGGCGGCCGGAGCCAGGCTCATGGCCGTACCGGGGTGGCCGTTGCCGACCTTCTCCACGGCGTCGGCAGCCAGGACGCGGACGGTGTCCACTGCCTTGCGGTCTGTCTCGGTCCAGATCAGTTCTTGCTCTTCCATATGTGGCACGTTTACCGGGCCCCTCTCTCTACAGACAACCGGCGCCGTACAGCGCCGGAGATGCCCGGAAGCCCCCGTGAACGGGGTGCGTCCGGTTCCTTTACCACTACAACCAACGGCAGACGCAAATCGATACCGCGTTCACGGCATAACTTGTTCCGCGTTCCGCAGCCGACGCCGCGGATACTGCTTAATACTGTTTGTTGCTTTTCCCGTGCCGCAGCGTAATTAGCCGCGGGAAAGGTCCGTTCCAACCTTATCGTCTAAGGCTGCTTCCTGCCCGCCCCCGCGGCATGATCCCGGCCTTCGGGCCGCGGCTGTTCCGTTTCCTGCAGGTGTGCGGGCGCATGCGTATTCCATACTTCGATTTCTACAGCCGATAGAGGTTATGATTAGGACGGATTTTTCGTTCCAGATTGGATAAAGTGATCGCTTCGTGACTACCCAGCATGCCGAGTCTCCGGTCCACACGGGGAAGATGACGGCGGGCCGCAAGGTCCGGGCATACGTGGCGCTCACCAAACCGCGCGTCATCGAACTCCTGCTCGTGACCACGCTCCCCACCATGATCTTCGCCGAACAGGGACTTCCGTCCCTGGGCCTGATCCTGGTCACCATGATCGGCGGCGCACTGGCAGCAGGAAGCGCCGGTGCCTTCAACTGCTATATCGACCGCGACATGGACAAGCTGATGAAGCGGACCAAGAACCGTCCGCTGGTCACCGGCGAGGTGTCCCCGCGGGAGGCCATGGTCTTTGCGTGGGTGCTGGGTGTTATCGCCATTGCCCTGCTCTGGTTCGGGGCCAACCCGCTCACCGGCCTGCTGGGCCTCGGAGCCATCCTCCTGTACGTGGTCTTCTACACGCTGATCCTCAAGCGCCGCACCACCCAGAACATTGTCTGGGGCGGCGCCGCGGGCTGCATGCCCGTACTCATCGCGTGGGCCGCCGTCACCGACAAGGTGGAATGGCCGGCCATCATCCTGTTTATGATCATCTTCCTGTGGACGCCGCCGCACTACTGGCCGCTGTCCATGAAGTACGGCGAGGACTACCGCAACGCCAGCGTGCCGATGCTCGGCGCAGTTGCCGGCGCCAAGCTCGTCTCCGTCCAGGTGGTCCTGTACGCCTACGCCACCGTGGCCTGCTCGCTGCTGCTCGTTCCCGTTGGCGGTGCCGGCTGGGTCTACACCATCGCCGCCCTGCTCTCCGGCGGCTGGTTCGTGGCCGAGGCACACAAGCTGCATTCCCGGGCCCAGCGCGAAGAGCTCAATGACAAGTCCGCCATGAAGGTCTTCCACCTGTCCATCAGCTACCTCACGATCCTCTTCCTGGCCCTGGCCGTGGATCCGTTCGTGGGCGGCGCGCTGGTCTAGTCTTTCCGCTTTACTGTGGCCGGATCCCTTCGGGGGTCCGGCCATTGTTGTGTCAGGGGTTTGCCTCTCATCCGGTGAGCAGATAACGGGCTTTAGAACTCCGCATGACCCCGTTATCTGCTCAGTCGATGGCGGCGGCCGGGTGCGGCCGGTCCGGGTCCGGGCCGGGTCGGCCCGTCCGCCTCCTCCCGTGCACAGCATCCCAGGCTTTGGGACTCCTGTTGTTGCCGGGGTCACACCCGCAACAGGAGCACCAGGGCGTGGGACACCCTGCGGGAGACAGCCCTTGCGTGCACAGCATCCCAGGCTTTGGGACTCCTGTTGCTGCCGGGGTCACACCCACAACAGGAACACCAGGGCGTGGGACACCGTGCGGGAGACAGCCCTTGCGTGCACAGCATCCCAGGCTTTGGGACTCCTGTTGCTGCCGGGGTCACACCCGCAACAGGAGCACCAGGGCGTGGGACACCGTGCGGGAGACAGCCCTTGCGTGCACAGCATCCCAGGCTTTGGGACTCCTGTTGCTGCCGGGGTCACACCCGCAACAGGGGCACCAGGGCGTGGGACACCGTGCGGGAGACAGCCCTTGCGTGCACAGGCCCCGAACACAGAAGAAGGGCCGGACCCCGTCAGGAGTCCGGCCCTTCTTCGGCAAATGCACCCGTTACAAGAGGCGCCCGCTACTTCCGAACAGCCCGGGTCTTGCGCGCCCGCCGGGCCTGCTGGACCGCGATGGCGGCCCCGCCGGGAACCTGCTTGTTGAAGCCGATGTAGACGGCCTGGGCCGCTGCGGCCGTCAGCAGGCATGCACCGAACATGTGCAGGGCCACCAACGCAATAGGCAGGTGCAGGAAGTGCTGCACGTAGCCGATGGCGGCCTGAGCCAGTACGACGACGGCCAGCACCATCACGGCCCGGCGCACCCGGGCATCGGTCGCCCTGCGGAGCACCAGGTAAAGGGCCACGGCCAGCGCAAAGACCAGCAGGTAGACGGGAACCACGTGGATGCGGGTGATCAGGTCCGGGTTCAGGCCGTTACGCGCAGCTCCGTGGTCGCCGGCGTGCGGGCCGGAACCGGTCACTACTACACCCAGCACCACGGTCAGGGCGGACAGGACGCCGATGGCGCCCAGCACGGGGCGGAGGCTTTTATCCGCCAGCGGAGCATGGCGTGCCTGGAGATCCATCGCGGAAAGCCTTGAGCGGTTCACCATGACCACGGCCACGGTGATCATGATGGTGGAGGCAAGGAAGTGCAGGCCCACAACCCACGGGTTGAGGTCCGTGAGGACGGTGATCCCGCCGATGACGGCCTGTGCCGGGACTCCGGCCAGCAGTGCAATGGAAAGCCACCAGAGATCACGGCGTTCGGACCGCAGGCGCCACACGGAGAAGACCATCGCAAAGGCAATGGCCGTAAGCACGAAAGTGAGCAGCCGGTTGCCGAACTCGATGACGCCGTGCAGCCCCATCTCGGGCGTCGTGACGAGGGAATCGGCCGTGCACAGCGGCCATTCAGGACAGCCCAGCCCGGACGCTGTCAGGCGCACGGCACCGCCGGTCACCACGATTACTATGTTGGCCACCAGCGAGGCCACGGCAAGGTTGCGGATAAGGCGTCCGGCCACCGGCAGCTGGCTGTTCGATTGCCGGGAGGGGACACCGGCCGAGGTTGATGACACGGTTTCTAACTCCATTTGAACCAGCGGACAGCACCCAGGCCGCCCAGTATTGTCCACGCCAGAAGGATCAACGTGGCGGAAATGTTGAACTGCGAATCGATCAGGGCCGAGCGCAGCGCGTCGCCAAGGGCCGCGGAGGGGAGGACCTCGATAAACGGCTGCAGTACCTGGGGCAGGTTGCCTACGGGGATGATGATACCGCCGGCGGCAGCCAGGAGGATCCACAGGAGGTTGGTTATGGCCAAGGTGGCCTCAGGCCGTACGGTCCCGGCGACCAGGAGGCCGAGGGCCGTGAAGGCCACCGCGCCGAGCACCAGCTGCACGGCGGCCGGCAGCAACCCGCTCAGCTCCGGCTGCCAGCCGAACAGCAGCGCCGCTACGGAGACCAGAACCACCTGGATGGCCAGGACGGCCAGGACCGCAATGACCTTCCCGGCAATCAGGCCGGTGCGGCCCAGGGGAGTGGTGGACAGGTAGCGGAGCACGCCGTACCGGCGGTCAAAGCCGGTGGCGATGCCCTGCCCGGTAAAAGCGGTGGACATGGCGCAGAGCGCGAAGATGCCCGGGGCAGCCATGTTGATCCGGCTGGGTCCGTAGCCGTCCAGCAGGGGAGTGACCACCAGGGCCACCATGGCCAGCAGCGGCAGGACCACGGCGAGGATCAGCTGTTCGCCGTTGCGCAGCATCGTCAGGGCCTCATAGCGGCCCTGGTTCAGGATGCGCGCCGGCAGCGATGCGGGAGCACTCAACGGATGGTCCTTCCGGACAGGTCGAGGAAAACGTCCTCGAGGGTACGCGAAGCCATATGTACTGAAGAAGGCAGGATGTTCCGTTCCGCCCACCACGAGGCCAGTGCGGCCAGGTCGTGGGGAGTCAGCGCCCCGCGGACGGCGTAGTGTCCGGGTGCGGCCTCCTGCACCTCCAGATTGTGCAGCCGCCCGGAGGAGAGGGCGACGACGTCGAGCCCGGGTTCGGCGTCGAACGTCAGCAGCCGCTGCTCGGCGGGTGAGCCGGGGGAGCCGGTGGCGGACGTGAGCTCGGCTACGGTGCCCGAGGCGACGGTCTTGCCGGCGTCGATGATGTAGACGTAGTCGGCCAGCTTCTGCGCGTCGTCCATCAGGTGGGTGGTGAGGATGATGCCGAGCCCCTCGTCCCGCAGCTCGGTGATCAGGTCGAACACGATCTGGCGTGACTGGGGATCCAGTCCGGCGCTGGGTTCGTCCAGGAAGAGGACCTCGGGGCGGCCGATCAGCGCCGCGGCCATGGCCAGTCGCTGCTTCTGCCCGCCGGAGAGACGCCGGATTCCGGTGTTGGCGAAGCTGCGGATGCCCAGGCGGTCCACCAGCTCGGCGACCGGCCGGGGCGCCTCATACATGCGGGCCACATGCTCAAGCAGGGCCACGGGACGGGCCGACGGCGGTAGTCCGCCTTCCTGGAGCATCACGCCTACGCGGCTGCGGAGGCGGGCGTCTGCACGGTAAGGATCCTGTCCGAGCAGGCGGATTTCCCCGCCGTCAATGGACTGCAGTCCCTGGGCGCATTCAAGCGTGGTGGTCTTTCCCGCTCCGTTGGCACCAAGGAGGGCAGTGACGGATCCGCGGCGGGCAGTGAAGTCGACGCCGGCCAGCACACGGATCATTTTGCCGTCGAGACCAGCAACCGGGCCGCAGTCCTTGATCAGACCTTTAATGGTCAGGCAGGGTTCATCGATAGGCACCTGCATATTCTACGTTAGGTAGTACAGGACGCCGGCACGGGCGGACACGCGCGATGGACCATGGCGATGGGAAGCCTTGCCTTAGTGGAATCGGGGAACAGATTAGGTCATGCTTGTGTTGTGTATTCTGTGAGCAACTCTGAGACTAAGGCGGCGGCCGTGCCGAGCGCTGCCCGCGAAGCGGAGGAGCGTACGCGGGACAAGGTGCTGGGTGCGGTTCTGGAGCACGGCCCGGTCAGTGCCGCGGAGCTGGGGGAACGGTTGGGCTTCACGCCCGCCGCCGTGCGCCGCCACCTTGACGCCCTCTCGGGGAAGGGCCTGATCCAGGTCAAGCTTGTCCGTAATTCCTCTTCCGGTGCAGGAAGGCCGGCCCGGCGGTACGTATTGAGCCCGCAGGGACAGGCCCATCTCGGCAACGACTACCTCGACATCGCCACTGAGGCGCTGCGCCAGCTCGGTGCAGCCCTTGGACCCCAGGCGATCGAGGCGTTTGCCGCGGAACGGTTCGGCCGGATGGAGGAGCGTTACCGACCCGTCGTCGACGCCGCCGGTCCCGAACTCGCCGACCGCGCCGAGGCGCTGGCCGCCGAACTGACGAAGGACGGTTTCGTCGCGTCGACCACCATGATCGGCGCCGCGGCGAAAAAGAGCACGCTGCTGAGTATCCAGCTGTGCCAGGCGCACTGCCCCATCCAGGGACTCGCCACGGCCTACCCCGTCTTCTGTGACAAGGAGACCGAAGTTTTTGCCCGCCTGCTGGAGGTGGACGTCCGCCGTCTGTCCACGCTCTCCCGCGGCGGCCATGTTTGTACGACCCACATCCCCGTGGGTCGGACCCGATCCGCGCCGCAGGTTCCTCTGCACGCCGAGACCAACCAGTCCACATCCATTCATCAGCAAGAAAGGCCGTGATGACGGATCAAGTAACCCAGAAGCCAACGGCACCTTCCATGGTGCCGGAGTCTGTGATTTCAGACATCCTGGAGAAGAACCCTGAACTCGAGGGCATCGGTACATACGAGTACGGATGGGCAGACTCGGACGTCGCCGGTGCTACGGCCCGCCGCGGCCTGAGTGAAGAAGTCGTCCGCGACATTTCGGCTAAGAAGAACGAGCCGCAGTGGATGCTGGACCTTCGCCTGAAGGGCCTGAAGTACTTTGAGCGCAAGCCCATGCCGACCTGGGGTGCAGACCTCTCCGGCATCGACTTCGACAACATCAAGTACTTCGTCCGTTCCACGGAGAAGCAGGCCAACACCTGGGAAGACCTCCCCGAGGACATCCGCAACACGTACGAGAAGCTCGGTATCCCCGAAGCTGAGCGCGGCCGCCTGGTTTCCGGCGTCGCAGCGCAGTACGAGTCCGAGGTTGTCTACCACCAGCTCCGCGAGGACCTGGAACGCCAGGGCGTCATCTTCCTGGACACGGACACCGCGCTGAAGGAACACCCGGAAATGTTCCAGGAGTACTTCGGCACCGTCATCCCTGTCGGTGACAACAAGTTCGGCTCGCTGAACACTGCCGTGTGGTCCGGCGGTTCCTTCGTATACGTCCCCAAGGGCGTCCACGTAGAGATCCCGCTGCAGGCCTACTTCCGTATCAACACGGAGAACATGGGCCAGTTCGAGCGCACCCTGATCATTGCGGACGAGGATTCCTACGTCCACTACATCGAGGGCTGCACCGCGCCGATCTACACGTCGGATTCGCTGCACTCCGCCGTCGTCGAAATCATCGTGAAGAAGGGCGCCCGCGTCCGCTACACGACCATCCAGAACTGGTCCAACAACGTGTACAACCTGGTGACCAAGCGCGCCATTGCACACGAGGGCGCCACCATGGAATGGATCGACGGCAACATCGGCTCCAAGGTCACCATGAAGTACCCGGCTGTCTACCTGGTCGGCGAGCACGCCAAGGGTGAGACCCTGTCCATCGCCTTTGCCGGCGAGGGCCAGCACCAGGACACCGGATCCAAGATGGTCCACATTGCGCCCAACACCAAGAGCTCCATCATTTCCAAGTCCGTGGCCCGCGGCGGCGGCCGTGCCGCTTACCGCGGCCTGGTCCAGGTCCGCGAAGGCGCCACGCACTCGGCCAACACCGTGCGCTGCGACGCCCTCCTGGTGGACACCATCTCCCGCTCGGACACGTACCCGTACGTGGACATCCGCGAAGATGACGTCACCATGGGCCACGAAGCCACTGTCTCCCGCGTCAGCGAGGAGCAGCTGTTCTACCTCATGTCCCGCGGCCTTCCCGAGGACGAGGCAATGGCAATGATCGTGCGCGGCTTCATCGAGCCGATCGCGCGCGAACTGCCGATGGAATACGCCCTTGAACTCAACCGCCTCATCGAACTCCAGATGGAAGGAGCCGTCGGTTAATGTCGAAGCTTAACGACGTCGTCGAAACCGTGACCGAAAAGGTCAGCAATGTAGTGGAGGAGGTCAAGGCGAAGGTAGGTTCCCCTCGGGAAACCAACCGTGTGCGCATTGACGGCTTCACCGAGGAGGGCGAAAACCTCTCCCCGCTGAACGAGGACTCCTCACCGCTGGGCGGCGACAGCAGCAAGTCCCACAGCCACGGTGGCGGAGAGGGCATCCCGGACAGCTCACGCGCCGGCCGCACCACCTCCTTCCACCGGGCTGACTTCGGCAGAATGACCGGTCGCGAAGAAGACTGGCGGTTCACCCCGCTCAAGCGCCTGCGCGGACTGCACACCGCGGACCTCGATGGAACAGCTCCCGAGCTGGCCGTCGTGGCCCCCGACGGCGTGCGGGTCGAGAGCATTGCCCGCACCGACTCCCGCATCGGCTCCGCCGGCATCCCCGAAGACCGGGTTGCCGCCGCCGCGTGGGAAGACTTCCGCGAGGCCACTGCCGTAACCATCCCCGCCGAGACCGTAGTTGACGGCAGCGTCACGCTGACCATCAACGGTGTCAGCAAGGATCCGGCCGCGCAGCACATCGTCATCACCGCGGAGAAGTTCTCCAAGGGCGTTGTGGTCCTGGACCACAAGGGTTCGGCTGTGCTGTCCCAGAACGTGGAAATCGTCGTCGGCGACGGTGCTGAACTGACCGTCGTGTCCGTTCAGGACTGGGACGACGACGCCGTGCACGCCTCCGCGCAGTACGCCAAGATCGGCCGCGACGCGAAGTTCAAGCACGTCGTCGTCAGCCTCGGCGGCGACCTGGTGCGCGTCACCCCGTCCTCCAAGTTCACCGCCACCGGCGGCGACGTGCAGATGTTCGGCCTGTACTACGCCGACGCCGGCCAGCACCTGGAGCAGCGCCTGTTCGTGGACCACGCAGTGGCGAACTGCAAGTCCCGCGTGATGTACAAGGGAGCCCTGCAGGGCCGCGACGCGCACACCGTCTGGGTTGGCGACGTCCTGATCCGCAAGGAAGCAGAAGGTACCGACACGTACGAAGTCAACCGCAACCTGCTGCTGACCGACGGCGGCCGCGCCGACTCCGTACCGAACCTGGAGATCGAAACCGGACTGATCGAGGGTGCCGGCCACGCCAGCGCCACCGGCCGGTTCGACGACGAGCACCTGTTCTACCTGATGGCACGCGGCATCCCCGAGGACACCGCCCGCCGCCTGGTGGTCCGGGGCTTCCTCACCGAGATCATCCAGCAGATCAAGGTACCTGCCCTGGAAGAGCGTCTCACCGACGCCGTCGAGCGCGAGCTCGAAGCCTCCGGAGCCTACTGAGACCAAGTCCGGGTGCCGGATAATCCCGGCGCCCGGACCCTCTCGCCTTCCATCCCCAAAGCTTAGTAACGCACCCGCGGGTGCAAAGGAGAAAGCCAACTCGCATGTCTACTCTTGAGATCAAGGATCTTCACGTCAGCATTGAGACCGAACAGGGCCGCAAGCCGATCCTGAAGGGTGTCAGCCTGACCATCAAAACCGGTGAGACGCACGCCATCATGGGCCCCAACGGCTCCGGCAAGTCCACCCTGGCCTCCACCATTGCCGGTCACCCGCGCTACAGCGTGGACAGCGGCTCCATCACGCTCGACGGCGAAGACGTCCTGGCCATGAGCGTGGACGAGCGTGCCCGCGCCGGTCTCTTCCTGGCCATGCAGTACCCGGTAGAGGTTCCCGGCGTCACCATGACCAACTTCCTGCGCACCGCCAAGACCGCGCTCGACGGCGAAGCCCCCTCCCTGCGCCACTGGACCAAGGACGTCAAAGCGGCCATGGCCGACCTGCGCATCGATGCCGACTTCGCCCAGCGCAACGTCAACGAAGGCTTCTCCGGCGGCGAGAAGAAGCGCGTCGAGATCCTCCAGATGGAACTCTTCCACCCCAAGATCGCCATCCTGGACGAGACCGACTCCGGCCTCGACGTCGACGCCCTGAAGATCGTTTCCGAAGGCGTTAACCGCGAGCACTCCAAGGGCGGCATGGGCACGCTGCTCATCACGCACTACACGCGTATCCTTCGTTACATCAAGCCCGACTATGTGCACGTCTTCGTCGACGGCCACATCGCCGAGCAGGGCGGCCCCGAACTTGCCGACCGCCTCGAAGAAGAAGGCTACGACCGCTTCACCGGCGCCAACGCCGCAGCCGGCGCGTAGTAAAGACAGCTGAAGGAGCAATAATGAGCGACTCCGATCTGGCCTCCACGTCCCTTGAGGACGTCGAAGAGGCCCTCAAGGACGTCATTGACCCCGAGCTCGGGGTGAATGTCGTTGACCTTGGCCTGCTCTACGGGTTGAAGTACGCCGAGGACGGCGCACTGCTGATCGACATGACGCTGACGACGGCGGCCTGCCCGCTGACCGATGTGCTTGAAGAGCAGACCGCTCAGGCCCTGGACGGCGTCGTTGATGAGTGGCGCCTGAACTGGGTATGGATGCCGCCGTGGGGACCTGACAAGATCACCGACGACGGCCGCGACCAGATGCGGGCCCTCGGCTTCAACATCTAAAGGTTCGGCAGCTAGCAGTCGAACCGGCACGCAGGCAGGGCCGCTTCCCCAATGCGGGGAAGCGGCCCTGCCTGCGTGCTAGCGTGTCCGCCATGGGGAACAGCATCCATTTTCATGACCAATATCTGGCGGCCTGGAACGAAGCCATGGCAGCGGGCGACAGCGCTCCGATCGAAACCTTCCTGTCGCCGGACTACCACGGCTGGCTGGGACAGGAAGCAGCTGCCGCTGAGCCGTTTGACGCGGCGACGGCACGCGCAGGGTTTGGCGGCACCGTGGCCGCCCTGCGGGGGAGTACCGTGCATGCGGACTTCCGGACAGTCACGCCCCGCGGCCGGGACGAGGCGGTGGTGTTCTACGAGATGACCTACCGTTCGGGCGGCGAGGTGACCGGGCGTGCCCTGCTGATGGAATCCTGGCGGCTCCAGGACGGCCGGTGGCAGCTTTGCCGCGATTTCACCGAAGTGAACGTCGGGCAGCCGGCTGCCTAGGATGCCGGGGCAGTCCCTGCCGCCGCTTTACGCCCATATGATCGAGTGCGGCGTGGTCGATCTGGATCCGTGGCACCTCTTACAGGGAGGGGATCAGGTGTGGCGCGCCCGGCACATTGAACAGGTATTTCCCGGCTGGGCCATCGTCCCCTTTGCCCGCAGGACTGATAACGACGACGTTGCGTGCTGGACAGGCAGCGGCGTTGTCGTGATCGATGACTGGGACTTGACGTGGAAAAACGGGATGCCGATACGTCATGTGCAGGATGAATACGCCACGATGGGTGAGTGGCTGGTGGCGGCCGTGCAGGATTTTGTCGAGTTCGAGTGGAGTTGAGGAACGTGGGATCGATGGCTAAGCCACTGAGCCGGACAGAGATCAGCCGGGTGTTGTCCCATGCGCTGCGTCATGCTCCGGAAGAGTATGCGCTGGAGCTGGATGCGGAGGGTTGGGCGCCGGTTACTGAGGTACTCAGCGCCCTGCACCGACTTGGCCCGGAGTGGGAGTCTGTTGACAAGCAGGTGCTCGTTGAAGTGCTGGAAGCCGCGGAGAAGAAACGGCACCAGATGAGCGACGGGCGGATACGCGCCGTGCACGGCCATTCCGTCCCGGTACAGCCTGCGCAGGCACCCAGTACGCCCCCGCCGGTGCTTTTCCACGGCACCGCGCCTGCTGCTGTGCCGCAGATTCTCGCGGCCGGGATACTTCCGATGCGGCGGCAGTACGTCCACCTGTCGGACTCCGTGGAGCAGGCGCGTCAGGTGGGACAGCGCAAGGACGCCGATCCCGTGATCCTTACTGTGGATACCGGTGTCGCCGTGGCCCAGGGGACTAGTTTCTACCGATCGGATTCAGGAGTCTGGCTGGCTGAGTCCGTTCCGGCTTCCGCTGTGTCCGTGCCGGGAGCCTGAGCTGAGGGGGCAGGGGTCAGGTACGGTCGACGTCGGCCCTTATGCCCGAGTCGATGGTCCGGAAACAGCCAACGGAACTGGCGTGTCCGGGGTAGGTAGTAGCTTTTGAAAGACGGGTATTTCCGGTTTTCGGATCAGGCCGGTTTGGGCCGGTTTTCGGGCCTGGAATGTCAGTGCGGGATGAAATCCTGAGGTATGGATCAGCTCGGAAACACCGAACGGACAACCGAAGTACCAGGCAGTGAAGACCGGCAGCCCGAGGGGCAGGCCGGGAAGGCGGAGGCGCCCCGTGCGGCCTGCACCCTGGCGGTCTATCGGGCGGAACTGGCCGCCGAGCCTTCCGTGGCCGCTGATGGTGCTACTCAGGTCGGAAGTCCCGACGCCGAATATCCGGACGGCTTTACCGGGACACTGGTGCTGCAGAACCTTGAGGCCTTTGACGTGCAGACGGTCGGCGAAGCCCTGTCCCGGATGGCACATTTGATGTCCTGGGTGCAGGCGCTGGAGGCCCGCTTGGTCAACCGCATGGAGGAGCTTTTCCGGGAGGACTTTCGTGCGGCCTCGGGGCGGCTTGAGCCCGGGATGGCATTCAGCCTGGCGTCTTCCGAATGCGCCGCGATCCTGAATGTCCCGCAGGTCACCGCCCAGCGGATGATGTTCGAAGCGGAAAGGCTGTGCAGCACCCATGCGGCCACCCTGACCGCCTTGGAAGAAGGACAGCTTAGTTACCAGCACGCGCAGGTAGTGCTGGACCAGTGCCTGAACGTTCCACCGGATCAGCTCCCGGAGTTCGAGGCGGACCTGCTGGCGGCTGCGTCCGGACAAACCCGGGCACAGTTCTCCTGTAAGGCCCGGCGTCTGCGGGAAAGGAAGTTTCCGGAGACCGTCAGCAAGCGGCACCTGACCGCGTTCGAACAGCGCAAGGTCACTCTGGACCGGGAAGAGGACGGCATGTCCTGCCTTTCCGCGCACCTGCGTGCGGCCGAAGCCCAGCAGATCTACACGGCACTCAGTAGTGCTGCCCGGGGCGAGCAGTCCGCGGGGGATTCCCGGACTGTGGATCAGCTGCGTGCGGATATTCTGGCGCAGCTGCTGATGGGCGGCAGCCGTGGACTCTTCGCCGCGGCCGAAACCCAACGTGGGGCCGGACCCCGACGCGGGGCCGGGCACGCCGAGGGTTCCGGGTGCTCCGCCGGTGGCGGAGACGCCGGAGGCGACACCCGGGGTGACGGAGGCATCGTCTGCCCGGAAGGCACCACCGTTTTAAAGACCGGGCCGGACGAGGGGATCGTCCCACGAACCGAAATCATGGTCCTGATCAACGCTGAAACCCTCTTCGGCGCCGACGACCAGCCCGCTGAACTGCACGGTTACGGGCCCATCAGCGCAGAAGCAGCACGCACGCTGGCCCGTAACGCCGTCGGGTGGACCGGGCTGGCGCAGGATCCGCAGACCGGAGAAATCCTCGGGGTAGGACGGCGGCGGAAGGTCCCGGCCGGGCTCCGACGCTGGCTCCGCGCAAGGGACGGAACCTGCAGATTCCCCGGTTGCCGGGTCAGTACGGCGAATTCGGACGTTGACCACACCATCGACTGGGCCCAGGGCGGCCCTACAGACCATGGGAACCTGGAACACCTTTGCCGCCGGCACCACCGGTTCAAGACCCTCGGTTTCTGGAAGGCCGGCCAGCCTACGCCGGGAGTCATCGAATGGACGTCCCCGACCGGACGCATCTACCGGACCGAGCCCTTCCTGGAACTCGGACCACCGGAAGGTGGTCCGGGGCCGGGGCCGGAAGCGAGTCCGCGTCCGGGTCCGGCGCCGGGTACAGATTCCAAGCAAGTGCCACAGACGGACTCGGTGCTGCAGGACGACGTGCTGCAGGACTCCCTGCCGGAACAAGGGCCACCATTCTGATGCCGCCTTCCTCGCCCGCTAAACGCCACCGGAGATCAGGCCCAGGGACGAGACAGCCATCCGGCCAGACCCTACGGGCGGGACAGGTCCGCAGCGCTGAAGGTATCGCACTTTTCCAGGCTGCCGCCGTCGTTGTAGCCAGCCAGGAACCACGCCTGGCGCTGGGCACTGGAACCGTGGGTCCAGCTCTCCGGGTTCACCTGACCGGTGGCCGAAGCCTGGATCCGGTCATCGCCGATGGCGGACGCCGCAGAGAGTGCGTCGCTGATATCGGCTTCGGTGAACGGAGTCAGGAAAGGCACGTCCGAGCCCGGAGCCGGCTGGTCCGCCGCATGCCGTGCCCACAGGCCCGCATAGCAATCGGCCTGCAGCTCGGTGCGTACGGAGGCAGAGTCCGCACCCTGAGGATCGGCGTTCCGGCCCGCACTGGAGCCGGTGATCTGCTGGATGTGGTGGCCGAACTCATGCGCCACCACGTATTCCTGTGCCAGCGGACCGCCGGAGGAACCGTAGTTGGTGACGAGGTCGGAGAAGAACGCGGTGTCGTAATAGGTCTGCTCGTCTGCCGGGCAGTAGAACGGCCCGACAGCGCTGGTCGCCGTGCCGCAGCCGGTGGTGGTCCGGTCGGTAAAGAGCACCACGCCGGGCTCCGTGTAGGTCAGGCCGTAACCGTCCAGATACGGTGCCCAGAAGCTGTCCAGGCTTTCGGCGGTGCCCAGAATGCGGCAGTCCAGCCGTTCGTTGGCGTCTTCGCCGTTCAAGCAGGTATCGATGCTCTCGGACTGCGCCTGGCCGGCAGCTTCACCGGAGCCGTCGCTCAGGCCGAGGCCGTCAATGATGTCCGACCCGAAGAACAGGGACAGGATCAGCAGAAGCCCGCCGCCCAGTCCGCCGCCGACTGCAATGCCCTTGCCTTTGCCGCGCCGGTCACTGACCCGCGAGGAATCCAGGCGCGCGTTGTTATTGAAACTCATGCCCTCAGGTTATCGGTTGCCTTGGTCAACCTTCGTGTCGGAGCTTTCCCCGATACCGCGTGCAGCCAGGGCATCGCCGGTCTGCCGGGCATAGGCAACCGCACGGATCACCACCGGGACAGTCAGCGCCCGGGGATTACGCTCCAGTCCGCGGGCCATGGCAGATTCACGGACATCCCGGGCGGACCCGAGCAGGAACGGAATGCTGCGCAGCATCAGCGCCAGGGTCAGCCCGAAACGTTCCGGGTCCGCACCGAGCGGTTCCAGCGGACGGGCCAGCGACACGAGACCGTCCAGCAGCACCTGCGGCGCAGTGGTCAGCGTCAGCAGCCGTGCCGCCACTACGCAGACCGCAATACTGCCGGTCACCAGGACCGCTGCCAGCACGCCGGACGCCCACCACTGGAAAGCCCCCAGCAGCACCAGGACCGGCCACATCAGCTTCAGCGGCACCCAGGCCTCCCGCAACAACCGGGCGCCGGCATAGGCCGCCAGCACCAGGACTGCGGCAACCACCAGCACCACAGGGGAGCGCAGCGCCAACACAGCAACGGACAGCACAACCAGAGCGCCCGCCTTCAAGCCCAGCGGTGCCGCATGCACGGGCGAAACGCCGGGGCGGTAGGCGCCCAGCAGATCGTAGGAGCCAGTGGAACGCTTCATCCCACCCCCAGCGCCAGCGCACGGTACGCCGCAATAGCTTCGCGAGGGCCGCCGTCGAACACCACCGCGCCGGCATCCATCACCAGCACCCGATCCGCGTCGGCGGCGAACTCCAGATCATGGGTGGTGTAGATGACCTGCTGCGGCAGGGAGGCAAAGACTTCCCGCAGCCGGGCGGTGTTCCTCAGGTCCAGGAGCGTGCTGGGCTCATCTGCCACCAGCACGGCAGGCTCAACGGCCAGCACCGATGCCAGGGCCATCAACTGGCGTTCGCCGCCGGAAAGGTCGTAGATGCTTCGGTCCGCCAATTCCAGCAGCCCCAGGGCCGCCAGCCGGGCCTCGGCAGCTGCGCGCCGCTGGGACCTGTTCCGGATCGAGGCACGCAGGGACAGCTCGACGTCGTCCCGTCCCGTGGGCATCACGAGCTGCGAGA
Source organism: Arthrobacter sp. zg-Y895 (assembly GCF_020731025.1). NCBI lineage: Bacteria > Bacillati > Actinomycetota > Actinomycetes > Micrococcales > Micrococcaceae > Arthrobacter > Arthrobacter sp. zg-Y895. The sequence goes on along the minus strand of NZ_JAJFZY010000004.1, from coordinate 345,360 downwards.
GGGGATCGGTGAAAACGAACCCGACCCGCCGCCGCACGTCCGCTCCGTGCCGGGCAGTGTCCAGGCCGTCCACGCTGACCGTGCCGGTATCCGGCAGCACCAACCCGTTCAGCAGCTTCAGCAGCGTGGACTTCCCGGAACCGTTGGCGCCGACGACGGCGGTGCGGGGAGTGTCCAGCGTCAGCGACAGCAGGTGCAGGATCGGTTCCGCAGATTCCCCTGGCACCCCGGGAGGAATGACGGAAACGTCCTGCAGCTTGATGCAGGACATCAGCGGCCGCCGCGGTCCCGAACAGCCATTCGTGGAAAGGCCTTGAAGACACTGACGGCCACCGCAGCGGCAAGCAGGTTCTTCACCACGTCACCGGGCCAGAACGCCATGTCCGCTGCCAGCGCTGCGGGGAACGAGAGATGCCCGTTGAGCATGAGTCCCGCGATGCCGGCCGGATGCACCACGGCGAAGCTCGTGGCCAGTCCCGCGGCGAACAAGAGAACCGTCCGCCCCTTCCGGGCGCGGCGCAGCACCAGGCCGGCAAGCAGTCCGACGACGGCGGCCGCCACCGGGAAGGACAGCAGGTACCCCGCCGACGGCCCGGCCAGGACACCCAGGCCACCTCGGAAACCGCTGAAGACCGGCAGGCCGGCCAGGCCAGCCACCAGGAAGAGGCCCACTGCCGCTGCCCCGCGCCCGGGGCCTAGGAGCATCCCGGTAAGCATCACCGCCAAGGTCTGCAGGGTGATCGGCACGCCCGCTCCCAGCGGCACGCCGGGAAGGATGGAGAAGACGGCGGTGAGGGCGGCGAAGACGGCAATCAGGGACAGGTCCGCCGAGGTCCACCTGGAGCGCCTCGTACCGGTGGAACCGTGAGTGCCAGGAGAGCCGGGGGAGCCGTGCGTGCCGGTGCCGGGGAGGGGGCGCGGCGCGTTGGCCGATGTGTTGTTCATCGCTGCACTTTTCCTTGTAGGGGAAGAAAAACGGTCCGGATTTCGTTTCGAACATTAGCTGCGCCGGAGCGGGATTCCATTGGAGGTTTTCTACAAATGGGCCAGGGCGGCTAGACTGGAAAGGCTGTTACGGCCAACCAGGCCCCCATGACCGGTCATTGTGACCCTTCCCGCCTCGGTGGAATCCCACCGTTCAAGGCCCGCGCGCCGCGCAGCGTATCTGCAATACCAAAAACCTTCGAAAGGTCCACTGAGTGATTTCCGTATCTGGTCTCGAGCTGCGTGCAGGCGCACGGCTGCTCATGGAAGCGGTTTCATTCCGTGTTGACAAGGGAGACAAAATCGGGCTGGTTGGCCGCAACGGCGCCGGCAAGACCACCCTGACCAAGGTCCTGGCCGGCGAAGCCCTCCCGGCAGCCGGCCACGTCAAGCGCGTGGGCGACATCGGCTACCTGCCCCAGGACCCGCGCACCCCGGACATGGACCAGCTGGGACGGGATCGGATCCTCTCCGCCCGCGGGCTGGACAAGGTTTCGGCGCAGCTGAAGAAGTGCCAGGACGAGATGGCCAGCGATGATCCGAAGATCTCGCAGAAGGCAATGAACCGCTATGACCGGTTGGAGTCCGAGTTCCTCTCCGCCGGCGGGTACGCCGCGGAGTCCGAAGCGGCCACCATCTGCTCCAACCTCGCCCTGCCGGACCGGTTGCTGAACCAGCCCCTGAAGACCCTCTCCGGCGGCCAGCGCCGCCGCGTGGAACTGGCGCGCATCCTGTATTCCGACGCCGAGACGATGCTCCTCGATGAGCCCACCAACCACCTCGACGCCGACTCCATCGCCTGGCTGCGGGAGTTCCTGAAGAACCACACCGGCGGCCTGATCGTGATCAGCCACGATACCGAGCTGCTCGAAGCGACCGTCAACAAGGTCTTCAGCCTGGACGCCAACCGCGCCACCATCGACATCTACAACATGGACTGGAAGCGCTACAAGGTCCAGCGCGAGACCGATGAGCGCGCCCGCAAGCGCGAGCGTGCCAACACCGAAAAGAAGGCCGGAATCCTGCTGGCCCAGGCCAACAAGATGAAGGCCCGCGCGTCCGGCGCCTCCGCGGCCCAGAGCATGCTCAAGCGCGTGGACCGCCTGATGGGCGGCCTGGACGCCGTCCGCGCCAATGACCGCGTGGCAGCCCTCCGCTTCCCGGATCCGGCCCCTTGCGGCAAGACCCCCATGACCGCTGAGGGCCTCAGCAAGAGCTACGGGTCCCTGGAAATCTTCACCGACGTGGACCTCGCCATTGACCGCGGTTCAAAGGTAGTCATCCTGGGCCTCAACGGCGCCGGCAAGACCACCCTGCTGCGGATGCTGGCCGGCGTCGACAAGCCGGACACCGGCAAGGTCATTGCCGGACACGGGCTGAAGGTGGGCTACTACGCCCAGGAGCACGAGACCCTCGATACAGACCGGACCGTTCTGGAAAACATGCGTTCCTCCGCGCCCGATATGGACGACGCCGAGGTCCGCAGCGTGCTGGGTTCCTTCATGTTCAGCGGCGACGACGTCGAGAAGAAGGCCGGAGTCCTTTCCGGCGGCGAGAAAACCCGTCTGGCGCTGGCCACCATCGTGGCCTCCTCCGCCAATGTCCTGCTGCTGGACGAACCCACCAACAACCTGGACCCCGCGTCGCGTGCCGAGATCCTGGGCGCCCTGAGCAACTACACCGGTGCCGTGGTGATGGTCAGCCACGATGAGGGCGCCGTTGCGGCGTTGAACCCGGAACGCGTAGTGCTCCTGCCGGACGGCGACGAGGACCACTGGAACGAGAACTACCTCGACCTGGTGACCCTGGCCTAACCTCCGGCCCATCCCGTACACAAAGGCGGCCCCGCTCCGATCGGAGCGGGGCCGCCTTTGTGTCAGTGGGAGCAGGTGTCTGCGGAAGCGGTGGGTTAGAACCCCTGGGCGTCCAGGATCGCGTCCTCTTCCTCTTCGCCGGTGGGCCCGCGCTTTTTGCGGCGCGGCGGACGACGCCGGGACGGAGTCGGGTGGGCGGCGATTATTTCATCGTCGTCCTCCTCGTCATCGTCGATGCCGTCGTAATACCGGTTGAGGGCTTCCTGGCGGGCGGCGTATCCCAGCCCGATGAACATCATCAGCGCGAACCCGTACCACTGCAGTCCATACGAAAGGTGCAGGCCCTCGTCCACCTCCGGCCGCGGTGCGCTTTCGGGTGCGACGGCGGCACCCGGGTCCTCGCTGGCCATGAGTCCGTAGGAGCCCTGGTGCAGCGGGTAGTCCAGCTGCTCCGCGAAAGCCTCCAGGTCGATGGAGGGGAGCTGGCCTTCAGGGGCGCTGCGGGTCAGGGTGGGTTCGGCGGCCTTGATCCGGGCCACCACGCTCACCCGTCCCTCGGGGGCGGCAGGGATGCTGTCCGGCCGGCCGGCCTCGTCGTCGCCGATCGGCAGCCAGCCGCGGTTGACCGCCACGCTGGTGCCGTCATCAAGCTTCAGCGGCACCAGGACCTCGTAGCCGGGCCGGCCCTTCAGCGGGCGGTTGCGGATGATGCGCTGCTCGGAGGAGTCGTACGTTCCCTCAAGCTTCACGGGCAGCCATTCGGCTGCTTCGTCGTAGGTGTCGAAGTAATCCCTGGCCTCGTCATAGGGGACCGGCGCGGCGTCGTAGTTGGATTCGATCCGGGCGCTGTCGGCGAGGGAGGCTTCACGGCGGTCCATCTGCCACTGGCCCAGCCCTACACAGGCGGCCGCAAGGATGCAGACGAGGACAAACCAGCCCAGCCAGCGGGCCGAAAGGAGGAAACGGTACATTTACGCCGTACCGCCTTCAGTGCTGCCGTCCAGGGGGAGGGTTTCCTTCCAGAGGCCGCGGGTACGCAGGTAATCCTCCAGCCAGTCACGGTGCTCATCGCAGGCAAGCCAGGTCTTGCGGCGTTCCGGGGTGTGGATGCGGGGGTTGTTCCACAACAGCTGCCAGCTTGCGTTGAGCCGGCAGGCCTTCCGGGAGCACACCGGGGTGCCGGCGCCTGCGTCCGGGTTGCCGGAGAGGGAATCGAGGAGGTTCATGCTGGGGGATCAGGCCTTGTCTTCGTTGTCATTGATGTCGTCGTTGTCTACGATTTCGCCCGACAACACAGTGGTTTCGGGACTTTCACCGGGTTCTTCGGCCGCCCGCGGAGCGTCCAGCGCGGTGGCCGGCGGACGCTCTATCATCGCATCCGAGCCGGTCATCAGCCGGGTATCCGAGCCGCCGTTGGCGATGATGACCGCGAAGTAGGGGAGCACCACCGCTCCGGCAATCACCACCCACAGCAACCAGCCGTGCACGAAGAACATCAGGAACAGGCAGACCACACGGATGCCCATGGACACGCTGTACTTGATCATGCGTGCGCGCATTTCGTCCGTGTGCGGGCTGGGTGCGTCGGTGATTCTGGGGACGCTCTCCCCGCGGTTTGTGTCCCTAGCCATCAGTAGTCTTCCTCGCCCTCCAAACAGGTCCGTTCATTCTCTCACTAGCAGCGGCGTTGCAGAAGTTGAATCCGGCGCACGTAGGATCGAGACAACCCCCAATCGCTGGCTGAAAGAAGGAACATCCGTGCAGAACACAACAGAAAACGAGTCCGGCCGCAGCGTCCTGGTGACCGGAGGAAACCGCGGAATCGGGCTGGCTATTGCCAAGGCGTTCCTGGCCGCAGGTGACCGCGTGGCCATCACGTACCGCAGCGGCGAGGTCCCCGACGGGATGCTGGGCGTCAAGGCGGATGTGACGGATATGGCATCGGTCGATGCCGCATTTACCGAGGTGGAGGCCGCGCACGGACCGGTTGAAGTCCTCGTGGCCAATGCCGGGATTACCCGGGACACGCTGCTGCTGCGGATGAGTGAAGACGATTTCGCCGACGTCATCGACACCAACCTCACCGGCGCCTTCCGGGTGGTCAAGCGTGCCTCCAAGGGCATGCTCCGGATGAAGAAGGGCCGGGTAGTGCTGATCTCCTCGGTGGTCGGGCTGTACGGTTCACCCGGGCAGATCAACTACGCCGCCTCCAAGTCCGGGCTGATCGGTATCGCCCGTTCCCTCACCCGCGAACTGGGTTCCCGCAACATCACGGCCAACGTCGTGGCCCCGGGCTTCATCAACACCGACATGACCCGCGCCCTGCCCGAGGACACGCAGAAGAACTACCTGTCCTCCATCCCCGCCGGCCGGTTCGCCGAGCCGGAGGAAGTTGCCAACGTAGTGCGCTGGATTGCGGGTGACGAGGCAGGCTACATTTCCGGTGCAGTCATCCCGGTCGACGGCGGCCTGGGCATGGGGCACTAGCCCGGCCCAACGCGGCGCTCCGGAATCGTTGGAGGTTTCCTCAACTGCCAGCCGGCCCGCCGGCTGGCAGGATGGGTTCAAAGAGCTGAACGCTTAGATACTTTCTACAAAAAGGAGTTCACATGGGTCTGCTGGAGGGCAAAGCCGCGATAGTCACCGGATCATCGCGCGGAATCGGAGCCGAAGTGGCCCGGTTCCTGGCAGCCGAGGGTGCCGGCGTCGTCGTCAACTACCGCCAAAAGGCACCGCGTGCCAACAAGGTGGTCGCTGCCATTGAGGAAGCCGGCGGACGCGCAGTCGCCGTTGGCGCAGACCTCACCGCAGCCGAGGGGACAGCTGCGCTGGTGGCGGCCGCGCAGGAAAGCTTCGGCGGCCTCGACATCCTGGTGCTTAATGCCTCCGGCGGTATGGAAACCGGCGTGGAGGAGAACTACGCGCTGAAGCTGAACCGCGACGCGCAGGTCAACATGCTCACGGCCGCACTCGAAGTGATGCCCGCAGGTTCGCGGGTGGTCTTCGTCACCAGCCACCAGGCGCATTTCATTCGCTCGGTACCGACCATGCCGGAATACGAGGCCGTTGCCCTTAGCAAGCGTGCCGGCGAGGACGCGCTGCGGGCCATGCTGCCGCAGCTGGACGAGAAGGGCATCAGCCTGGTGGTGGTCTCCGGCGACATGATCGAAGGCACCGTGACGGCAACCCTGCTGGACCGGGCCAACCCGGGCGCCATCGAAGCCCGCCGCGAGGAAGCCGGTCGGCTTTACTCCGTGCAGGAGTTCGGCGCCGAAGTAGCCCGCATGGCCACTGCCGATGTTCCGTCCGGACACACCGAATACGTGGGCGGCGCGGATTACCTTTCCGCAGGGGCGGCAGCCGACCGGGCGGGCGATCCCGCCTAAAGCTTCACGAAGTGCTGAACCACGTCCAGTTGGGGCAGGTTCAGCACGGCATCCGCGGCGGCCTGCACTGCCGGTTTGGCGTTAAACGCCACTCCCAGTGCGGCCGCCGCGAGCATGTCCAGGTCATTGGCGCCGTCGCCCACCGCAATGGTGTGCCCGGGTGCCACACCCAGCTCACGAGCCCACTCAGCCAGGGAACGGGCCTTGACCGCACGGTCCACGACTTCCCCCGACACAGCGCCGGTCAGCACCCCGTCCTCGATTTCCAGCAGGTTCGCCCTGCGGAAGCTGAGCCGCAGCCGGTCGGCCAGCGGATCAAGCACCTGGGTGAAACCGCCGGACACCACGGCAACCCCGTGCCCGGCCGCAAGGAACTCCTTCACCAGCAGTTCCGCGCCGTCGGAAAGCTCAATCCGGGCACCCACTTCGTCGATTACGGACGCCGGCAGTCCGGCAAGCGTTTTCACCCGGGCGTGCAGGCTAGCGGCAAAATCCAGTTCCCCGCGCATGGCGGCCTCGGTCACCGCTGCCACCTCCGCTTCCCGCCCTGCGTGCGCCGCCAGCAGTTCAATGACTTCCTGTTTGATCAGGGTCGAGTCCACGTCAAGCACCAGCAGCTTCCGGGCATCCTCGAGGAGCGACGGCGGCACCACGGCGCTGTGCTCACCGCCTGGCTTCGCCGGCACCGCTGCCGCGGCTGCTTCGACGGCGCGCCGCAGCCGGGGGAGGCCGCCGTCGTAGCCCACGTAAAGCTTGGACACGGTGAAACCGTTCCCCGCAGCGTTCTCCAGTTCCAGGATCCGCGCGCCCAAGCCGGAGACGGCAGCCTGGACCGCCGCCAGATAGGCGTCGGACAGGTCCCGCCCGTAGCTGACGACACTGTATTCGGGGGAGTTCGGCATGGTTTCCGTTCTGCTCGGTCCAACGGGTGGGTACGTGTTTGCTACGGGGATCCCCGGCCGCGTCTGCGTGGCCGCCGGGGCGCATCGTTTCGCCAATGCCCCTTTCTTTAGCCTAATGTCTAGTGCTATGAGTGATGTTCTTGAATTTGCCGGCGTAAGCGTTGTCCGCGGCGGCAAAAACCTGTTGGACGGCGTCAACTGGCAGGTCAAGGAGGGGGAGCGTTGGGTCATCATGGGCCCTAACGGTGCCGGAAAGACCACGCTGCTGCAGATTGCCAGCGGCCGGATGCACCCCACCCGCGGCGTAGCGGGAATCCTCGAGGAAGTCCTCGGCGCGGTGGACGTCTTTGAACTCCGCCCGCGTATCGGCCTGGCCTCCGCGGCCTTGGCCGGGCAGATCCCCGAAGATGAAACAGTCCTCAACGTGGTGCTCACGGCGTCCTACGGGATGACCGGGCGCTGGCGTGAAAAGTACGAAAAGCTCGACGAACGGCGCGCCTTCCGCCTCCTGCACGAGTGGGGCATGTCCACCTTCATGAACCGCCGCTTCTCCTCCCTCAGCGAAGGGGAGCGCAAGCGCGTTCAGATCGCCCGCGCCCTGATGACGGATCCGGAACTGCTGCTGCTGGACGAGCCGGCCGCCGGCCTGGACCTGGCCGGCCGTGAGGACCTGCTGTTCCGGCTCGGAGAACTGGCCCGGGACGAGGAAGCACCGGCCATGGTGCTGGTCACCCATCATCTGGAAGAGGTCCCGACCGGTTTCACCCACGCCCTGCTGCTCCGCGAAGGCGGCGTGGTGGCGTCCGGACTCATCGAAGAAGTGTTCACCGAAGAACACCTGAGCACCGCCTTCGACCTGCCGCTGGATCTGCGCCGCGAGGGCGGCCGCTACTCGGCCACTGCCCGGCGCGGCTAGGAGCAGTTTCCGGGTGAACCTCCAGTATTTGTTGTCTGCCGACGATCCCCGCGTCTACGACTACACCTCCCTTACGGACACCTCCCTCCGCAAGCGGCGGGAACCCGAGGAAGGCATGTACATTGCCGAATCCTCCAAGGTCCTCCGCCGCGCGGTCGACGCCGGACACCGCCCGCGGTCCTTCTTCCTGGCCGAGAAATGGCTTCCGGACCTGGCGGACATCCTGGCCCGGTTCCCGGATGTGCCTGCCTACGTAGGTACGCCCGAGGTCCTGGAACAGATCACCGGGTTCCACCTGCACCGCGGCGCCCTGGCAGCGATGGAACGCCCGGCACCCCTGGACCTGCCCGGCCTGCTGGGTACGGCGCGCAGGATTGCGGTGCTGGAGGACATAGTCGACCACACCAACATCGGCGCGATCTTCCGGTCCGCTGCCGCCCTGCAGGTGGACGCCGTGCTGGTGACTCCCCGTTGTGCCGATCCGTTGTACCGCCGGGCCATCCGCGTGAGCATGGGCGCCGTCTTCCAGGTTCCGTGGGTGCGGCTGACGGACTGGCCCGGCCAACTCGGACAGCTCCGCGAAGCCGGCTTTGTGACTGCCGCCCTGGCGCTGCGGGAGGATTCCCTGACCTTGGATGAACTGAGCGCCCGCCGCGACGAGCGCCTGGCCCTGGTCCTCGGCACGGAAGGCGACGGCCTGGCCGAGACGACCCTCGCCGGCGTCGACCTGGCCGTGCGCATCCCGATGAGCGGGGGCGTCGATTCGTTGAATGTGGCCGCCGCCAGCGCCGTCGCATTCTGGGAGTGCCGGCCCTAAGGCCGCCGGGCAGCCCGCTGCCCTTACCCTGCAGCCCCTCAGGTGCCAGACTGTGCGCAGTCACCCACCCTTCGAGGACACCAGCGGAGCTGCCATGGAATCCCGTGCAAGCACCCGGCCAGGCAAGGTCCTGGCGCTGTGCGCTGGATTGCTGCTGACCGTTTCAGCCTGCGGCCCCACAGCCGGGCAACTGCAGGAACGGGACGCCTCGGCTTCGGCGTCGCCGTCGGGCACCGGACGTGTTGCTGCCGAGCCGTCCCGCACCGCCTATCCCGCCCGGCCGCCGGCACCCGTCCCGGCAACCACCGCTCCGCCGACGCGGGTGGGTGTCACCGGCAGCCAGGCAGGCATGCCGCAGCCGGTCCAGGATGCCTGCCAGTGGCTCCTTCGCCGGGATCCGGAGCCGGCGTCCGGCGCCGAAGCCGGGACCTGCGTCTCCGCCGCCATGGCCGCGGGCGGAGGCGGCGTCCAGACCCTTCGGACGGACACCAGCTGGCTCCCGGCCGGCACGTACAGCGTCCGGTTCGCCACCGGGCCTGACTTTGCCATGACCCTGCAGGACACGGATGCGGACCTCTCCATCACCATCCGCGAGGGGCAGCGGGTGCTGCACAAGGAGAACCAGGACATCTCCGCGGACCGGGACGGCACGGCTGAAGAGGCCTCTGCGGCGATCCTTGCCGACGCCGCCGAGTTGACCGTTCGGCCGGAGAAAGTGGCCGCACTGCTCGCACCGGCGGAAGAGGTCGCCGTCCGGTACGGGGTAGTGCTCGACGGGGAGCCCTGCACGCAGATCAGCGGGAGCTTCGACACTGGGGATTCCGACACCGGGGATTCCGACACTGGGGATGCGCAGCAGCGAGGAAACGAAACCGGACCTCCGGCCAGCTCATCCGCGGTGCTTCCGGCCGGGTCCTTTTCACTCTGCCTTGATGATTTTTACCGGCCCGTAAAGATTGAAATCACCGGCCTGAACCAGGGCATCACCTCGCAGATCACCGCTGTCAACGCCCAGTGGGGCACCCGCCCGCTCTCCTGAACCGAGGGTCGAAGGGTTTCCTGCCGGTCCCCGAAATGCGCTAGTATGGGTTGCTGGCCGAATGTACGGCCGATAAAGCTTTCAACCACACTGTGCCTGGCAAAATCCAGGCACCAAAAGAAGGTAAAACTGTGAAGTCTGATATCCACCCCAAGTATGCTCCGGTTGTCTTCCGTGACCTCGCGTCCGACACCGCTTTCCTGACGGCCTCCACCGCCACCTCCTCCAAGACGATCGAGTGGGAAGACGGAAACACCTACCCGCTCATCGAGGTGGAAATCTCCTCTGCATCGCACCCGTTCTACACGGGCAAGCAGCGCATCATGGACTCCGCCGGCCGCGTGGAGCGCTTCAACGCCCGCTTCAAGGGCTTCGGCGCGAAGAAGTAGCCAGTAACGGAAATACAGCAGTACTTAGAGAAAGGTCCGCCGGCATCAGCCCGGCGGGCCTTTCCCTGTAACAGGGGGCCGTGCGGTCCCGGCAGAGCGGTTCGGAGCTAAGGAGTCTTGATGGCAAGCACGGATAACAACGGACGCCGGCACGGGGAATACAAAGTTCCCGGCGGCAAACTTGTTGTAGTGGACCTGGAAGTCCGTGACGGCAGGCTGGCCGACGTCTCCCTTGGCGGCGACTTCTTCCTGGAACCTGATGAAGCACTCGGGGATATCAATGCCGCCCTCGAGGGGCTGCCTGCCGAGACGACGTTCGGTGATATTGCCGCGGCCGTCCGCTCCCGCTTGTCCCCGGATGCGGTTCTCTTCGGCTTCTCGCCCGAAGCCGTGGCCACCACCGTGCGCCGCGCCCTGGGCAAGGCCACCGGCTGGGGCGACCACCAGTGGGAGATCATCCCGCCCACCCCGCTGTCCACACACATGCATGTAGCCATGGACGAGGTCCTGGCGGAGGAAGTGGGCGCCGGCAAGCGCAACCCCACGCTCCGGTTCTGGGAATGGGAGTCGCCTTCGGTGGTGATCGGCAGCTTCCAGTCCCTGAAGAACGAGGTGGACCCGGAGGGAGCGGAACGGCACGGCGTCACCGTAGTCCGGCGCATCACCGGCGGCGGTGCCATGTTCATGGAGCACGGCAACGCCATCACCTACTCCCTCTACGTTCCCCAGTCCCTGGTGGACGGACTGAGCTTCGCGGATTCCTACCCCTTCCTGGACGGCTGGGTGATGGAATCCCTGAAGAAGCTCGGCATCTCCGCCTGGTACGTTCCGCTGAACGACATTGCCACGGACCAGGGCAAGATCGGCGGTGCCGCGCAGAAGCGCTTCAGCAGCGGCGGCATGCTGCACCACGTCACCATGTCCTACAACATCGACGCGGACAAGATGGTGGAGGTGCTGCGCATCGGCAAGGAAAAGCTCTCCGACAAGGGCACTACGAGCGCCAAGAAGCGGGTGGACCCGCTGAAGCGGCAGACCGGGCTTTCCCGTGAAGACATCATTGCCACCATGATGGACACCTTCGCCACGCGTTACGGCGCCGTGGAGGCGTCGATCTCCGACGAGGAGCTTGCCCTCGCGGAGCAGAAGGTCGCCGAAAAGTTCGACACCCCGGAGTGGCTGAGCCGCGTTCCCTAACCCGCGGGCCTGCGGACCGTCGAACTACCCCGGCGGCGGTCCGTAGGCCTAGACTGCGGACATGGAGAAAAAGTCGCTGACCGCCCTCGCCCGCCAACACATGGAATCCTCACGGCAGGCGGCCAGCGGACGCAGCGCCTCCACCGTCTACGGCGGGCACGAGCACGTGCTGCGGCAAACCGTGATCGCCCTCCGGGCCGGGTTTGTTATGGACGAGCATGAGAATCCGGGCGAGGCTACGGTCTATGTCCTCAAGGGCCGGGTTGCCCTGGCTTCGGAGGGAAACACCTGGGACGGCTCCGCGGGAGACCTGCTGATTGTTCCGCAGGCACGGCACTCCGTCGAGGCTCTGGAAGACTCGGCCATCCTCCTCACCGTCGCCAAGCCGCAGCTGGCCTGACCCCGGGCCTGCTGCGGCGGCACCTGCCTCCCCGGACCTACAGTCCGGCCGCCTGGACGCGCAGGGACCGAAGCAGCTGGTCCTGCTGCTCGATGATGATCCGCCGCAGCGCACCCGGCGCGTCGGGATGGAGCTCCAGCCATTCGACCGATTTCTGCACTACCGGATGGTCCGCCGGCGCCATGCCGGCTGCTGCGTCCTGGTGCCCCGGGTAGAGCCCGCCGACCACGCGTGAGGCCAGCTCGATGCTGCGCGCGGACCAGACCCCGGTAAGTGAGGCGAAATAGTCCTCTACGTATCCGTCCAGCAGCTCGTGGCTGCCCAGACCGAACCCGGTGATCGTGGCGGACAGCAGTTCGTTGGAGAGGCTGTCGGACTTCACTGCTGCCTGCCATGCCGCTGCCTTTACCTCCGGATCCGGGAAGGCAGCCGCAGCGGTGGTGTGGCCCACCCGGCCCGACGCCGTGGTGTCCCGTTCCAGTTCCGCGTCCAGTTCCGCGCGGGTCGCGGAATCAGTGGCCGCAAGGGCCACCCACAGGCGCCAGCGAAGATCGGAATCCACTGCCAGGCCTTCGATGCCGGCGCTGCCGTCCAGCAGTCCGCGCAGCAGCTGGTTGTAGGTGCTGCTGCGCCGCCCGGCACCGGCGGCGGCCCGGGCCCAGATGATCTGCCGGTCGCTGCCAGGTGCGGCCGTCTTCAACTGCTCGGCAATATGCGCGTAGAACTCCTCGCGCAATCCGTCCCGGCGCGACGTCGGTGCGTAGTACTCGATGGCGCTGAGGGCGTTGTCCAGCAGTACCTGCAGGACGCCTGCACCGCTTTCCTGCGGCGCCACCCGTTGGACCAGCCGGACGTAGTCCTTGGCACTGAGGACACCGTCACGGACGCTGTTCCACAGAGCTGACAGGGTGATGGCCCGGGCCAGGGGATCGCTGAGCCGGTGCAGGGACTCCAGCAGGGTGCCCAGCGACGCGTCGTCGAAGCGGATCTTTGCGTAGGTAAGGTCCTCGTCGTTGAGCAGCAGGAGGGCCGGACGCTGCCTGCCGAGCAGTTCAGGTACCTCCGTCCGTGCACCGGCGACGTCCAGTTCCACGCTGTCGATGCGGACCAGGGCGCCGGCGTCGTCGAAATCGTACAGGCCGACGCGGAGCCGGTGCGGCCGGGGGACCTGTTCTCCGCTGACCGGATCCGGAGCATTCTGCCGGATGACCACGGAAGTGTAGGCACCGGCGTCGTCGGTTTCGGTCTCCGGAACCAGGACCGGAACGCCAGCGGTCTGGAGCCACCGGCTGGACCACAGCGCCATGTCCCTGCCGGACGCCGCTTCCAGTGCGCCGAGGAGATCCGCGAGCGTGGTGTTGCCGAAGGCATGGGCCCGGAAGTATCCCCGGGCGGCTTCGATAAAGGTATCGAACCCGACGTAGGCCACCAGCTGCTTGAGCACCGAGGCACCCTTGGCATACGTGATGCCGTCGAAGTTCTGCTTCGCCGCCTCCAGGTCGGGAATGTCCGCCACGATGGGGTGCGTGGTGGGCAGCTGGTCCTGGACGTAGGCCCAGGCCTTGCGCCGGTTCGCGAAGCTGACCCACGAGTTGGTGAAGTCGGTGGCACGGTCCACGGCCAGGGCGCCCATGTAGTCCGCGAAGGACTCCTTGAGCCACAGGTCGTCCCACCATTTCATGGTCACCAGATCACCGAACCACATGTGCGCCATCTCGTGCAGGATGGTGTTCGCCCGTGCCTCGTACTGCGCCTCCGTGGCCCGGGACCGGAACACGTATGCCTCCGTGAAGGTCACCAGGCCGGGATTCTCCATGGCGCCGAGGTTGTACTCGGGGACGAAGGCCGAATCGTACTTCCCGAAGGGATACGGGAAGGCAAAGAGGTGGTGGAAGTAGTCCAGTCCCCGCTTAGTGACGGCGAAGATGTTTTCCGCGTCAAAATACCCGGCCAGGGAGGAACGGCAGTACGCAGCCAGCGGAACGTGCAGGTCGGTGCCGTCGTCGAGCCGGATGGACCACTCGTCCTGGGCTCGGTGGTACGGCCCGGCGAGGACCGTGGTGATGTAGGTGGAGATGCGCTGGGTGGGGGCGAACTTCCACCGGCTCAAGCTGCCGTCACCCAGCGGCGTCCGCTGCGTTTCGACGCCGTTGGAGGCCACTTCCCAGCCGGTCGGCGCCGTTACGGTGAAACTGAAGGATGCCTTCAGGTCCGGCTGCTCAAAGTCGGCAAACACGCGCCGCGCGTCGGCGGGCTCGTACTGCGTGTAGAGGTAGGTCTGCCCGTCCGCCGGGTCGCGGAAGCGGTGCAGGCCCTCGCCGCTGCGGCTGTAGAGGGCCGTGCCGTCCACGGTGACGGTGTTTTGCTCCTGCAGGCCGGGCAGGTGGATCCGGGAATCCTCCACAACATCCGCGAGGTCCAGCTCGACGCCGTTCAGGACCACCGAGGACACCCCGCCGTGGATGAAGTCCAGGAACGTCCCGGCACCGGGCTCTGAACAGTCGAAGGTTATGGTGCTTCGCGACCGGAAGCCTGCGGCATCCTGGTCCAGGGCATTGCCCAGGTCCAGATGGACGTCGTAGGAGGTCACGGACAGCAGGCGGGACCGCAGAGCGGCTTCGTCACGGCTCAGGTTCTGGTTAGGCACCTGTTCATTCAATCACTTCTGCCGGCCCCGGCGGTGCCGCATGACGTGGCCGGCTCCGCAGGCGGCTCCCAACCGCTGCTGCCTGCAATCGTTCCATCACTGCCGTGAAGGACAACGAGGCCAGCACTATGAAATACGGCGCGTAGAGATAGAGGAACCGTGCGCGGGCCTCGAAGAGCAAAAGGAACAGGAGCAATCCGAGCAGTGCAATCCGCATTGCCGAAAGCTCCGGGCGCAGGAGGCGGGGCGTCCGCAGGAACAACGGCACGGCCACGAGGGCAAGGACCGCGAACCAGGTTCCCTGCCAGAGGGAGAGCATCCATTGAAAGTTCGGACGGGTATTGCCGAACAGGTCCTGGATGCTTTGGTCTGCGGGGCGGGACGAAAGGAAATCCTCCCCGGTCAGCACTCCTTCGCCCCAGGAGAAGAAGGACCCGTCACCGGTGATCCACGCCAGCTTGTGGTGAAGGAAGACCACGTAGCCGTCCGGTCCCATGGTGGACACCCGGTTCTGGTAGGCCTGCAGGCCGTGCCGGAATTTTTCCTTTTCGCCGGTGATGGAAACCGTGCTCTGGTAATCACCCTCGTTGTACGTGCCGTAGTAGGGACCGTGGGGTCCGTGCGTGGTGCCTGCACCGACCTTCAGGAAATGGCCCGGGTTCATCGTGTGGGGATTGTCTTTGATATCGAATGCAATGACCGGGGTCTGTTGTTCAAACGCCGCAATCAGCCGGTTGCCGGCGAAGAAGCTCCCGCCAACAACCACAATTGCCAGAATCAGGACTGCGGAGTTCCTTCGGGAAGCGAGCAGGCATACCGCCGTGACGCCGGCAGCCACGAGGCAGATCAGCACGGTGGGTTTGATTCCGTAGCCCACTGCGGCCACCGCGCCCGCAAGGATCCACAGCGGCACGCGGACGGTAAGCCGGGCCCAACGGCGGGACGCAAGCAGCAGGCAGAGGATCAGGACGGTGAACAGCACGCCCGCGGTGTCCGAATAAAGCACTCCCGCCCACGGGGAGAGAACCAGGAAGACAGTTGCCGGCAGCAGCGAAACGGCGGCGGCTGTCCGGCCGCCCAGCATGCGTACCGCGCAATAGGTCAGCACCGTCCCGGCGAAGAGCACCAACCCGTTGAGGAACGCCGTGATCATTCCCAGGTCCTGATAGCCGAGCGAGAGCGCGAGCTCGTAGTACGCCGCTACCAGCAGCACCAAAATCAGGTTGTTCGGGTTGGTCTCGAAATAGGGAGTTACGGAGTCAGCCGTTTTGCCTGCCAGTCCGGCGGCCGCATCGGCGATCGCATGCACATCCCAGTCCGGGGGAAGCCGGACGGCGTAGGCCACCCGCATCTGCAGGGCCAGCAGCAGGGCCCAGACCGCTGCCCACGTCAGGTACGCCCAGACGCGGTGCCGCACAGCCAGCGGCGCCGCTTTCTTCAGCAGCCAATACAGGCCGGCCATCAGCACGGGCACGGACGCCGCGGCGAGAAGGGCCCACCCGGTGCGGTACCGCGAAATGCCGTAATGCGGGTCGACCACGTTGGTCAGCAGGGCCCACAGGATCAACGCACAGAGAACCAGGCCGGCGGCAGCCGGCAAGTTCGCAAGCCGCGAGCGGGTTCGCAAAGACGCGGCATGACGCCGTTGGACGCTGTCGACGGTGTGTTGTGCAACGCCTTCTCCGGACATGGCTCACGGGTCCTAGTTGGGTCGGCGGGGGAGTTGGGCCCGGTCCCACTATCCGGCCAGCAGCACCGCCGCGGCTAGGCCCAGCCCGGATATCAGGGCCCACGAGGTCAACGCCGCTGCCGCCGCACGGAAACCGGAGGCGAAGAGCGTCCTCACCCGGATACCGGCCCCCAGCGCAAACAATGCCGCGGCAAACAGCAGTTCCTGCAGGACGGCGGCGGTTTCCAGCGCCGCCTCAGGCAGCACTCCCCAGGTGCGGACCAGGATCAGCGCGAGGAACCCGAGGACAAACAAGGGGACCAGCGGAGGGCGCTTGCCCTGCACCGGAAACTGCGCCTCTGCACGCCGGGCCAGCAGTCCGGCGGCTGCGGTCATCGGTGCCAGCAGCACTACCCGCGCCAGTTTCACGACGACGGCCACCGCCAGGGCCGCGGTTCCTGCGGTCTGCGCCGTGGCGACTACCTGTCCGACGTCGTGCACGGACGCCCCGGCCCAGGCGCCGAAAACTTCCGCCGGCAGGTCCAGCACCCTGCCGGCCAACGGCAGCGCCGCAATGGCGAGCGTGCCGCAGAGGGTGACCAGCGCGACCGGTACCACCGTTTCTTCGGTGCGGGTCCTGCGGACTGCGGCCATTGCCCCGATGGCGGAAACGCCGCAGATGGAGAACCCGGCTGCGATGAGCACCGGTTCATCACCCGGAAGGCGGAACAACCGGCAGATGATGTACGTCCCCGCGAACGCCGCCAGCACAAGCGCCACGATCAGCAGCAGTGCTGTCCAGCCCAGTCCGGCGATATCGACCAGCGAGACCTTCAGCCCCAGCAGCACGATTCCGAGGCGGAGGAATTTCCGCGCGGCCAGGGCCAGTCCGGGTTTCCAGGAACCGACGGCTTGGGCCGCGGTACCGGGTAGGTTCGCCGTCAGCAAGCCCAGCACAACTGCGGCTGTCAGGACAGGTACCGCGGGCAGGAGCTGATGCACCAGGAAGGACGCGGCGACGGCGGCCGCAGCGGTCAGCAGCCCGGGGACAGTGCGTTGCAGGCGGGCAAGCCGGGAGGACGGCACGGGGGAGGAGGCAGCGCGGGAATCTGGCACGTTTACACCCTGCCGCAGTCACGGCAGTTATCCAAAGCGCTCAGGCTTTCGGCCTTCCCGAGCCAGGCCTGCCCGCGGTTGGCATACTGCTCCCACGGCCTGCGTTGCTACCATTGGGGCACCATCCTCAAGGAACCGGGAAGCACCCATGAGTTCGCAAGGCAACAGTGGAAGCGTCCCAGGCGTTTCCATGCAGCATCAGATCCAGTCCCCGTGGTTGTTCCCCGCTGAAGAGGTGGCAGCGGCGCTGGACACAGACCCGGATGCCGGGCTAGACGCCGGCGAAGTCCGGGACCGGCTGGACCGTTACGGGCCGAACCAGCTCGCCGAGGGCAAAAAGGTACCGGTGTGGCGGAAGATCCTGGCCCTGCTCTCGGACCGGTTGACCATCGTCCTGATCATCGCCGCGGTTGTCAGTGCCGTGGTCTCGCGCGAGTGGGAAACCCCGGTGGTGATCCTGCTGGTCATCATCCTCAACACCACCCTGAACTACGTGCAGGAGCAACGGGCCGAGAACAGCCTGGAAGCCCTGCGCAATGCATCGGTGGACAGTTGCCGCGTGCTGCGGTCCGGCAACGCGGCAACAGTGGAGCGCACGGAGCTGGTGCCCGGCGACGTTGTGCTCCTTGAAGCGGGGGACAGTGTGCCGGCGGACGGACGGCTGCTGGAAGCCGTGCGCCTGCAGGTGGCCGAGGCTGCGCTCACCGGCGAGTCCAAGCCCACCAATAAGATTGTCGCTCCGCTGTCGGATCCGCAGCTGCCGGTCGCGGACCGCACCAACCTGCTTTTTATGGACACCGATGTGACCCGCGGGCGCGGCGTGCTGCTGGTCACGGGGACCGGCATGGAAACCCAGATCGGCACCATCGCGCATTTGCTGGGCAGTACGGCGGAGGAAAAGACCACCCTGCAGCGCAGCATCGACCAGCTGGCACGTGTCCTGACCTACATCGCCTTCGCCGTCGTCACCCTCGTGTTCGTACTGGGGCTGCTGCGCGGGGACAGCTGGGAAGACCTGTTCCTGACCGCCGTCTCACTGGCCGTGGCCACCATTCCCGAGGGGCTGACCGCCGTCGTGGCCTTCACCCTCGCCATGGGTGCCTCCCGGCTTGCCGCACGCGGGGCGATCATCAAGCAGCTGGCAGCCGTGGAGACCCTCGGCAGCACTTCGCAGATCTGCACGGACAAGACCGGCACGCTTACCCTCAATGAAATGACGGTACGGCGGTTGTACTCGCCCGCGGGCCGCCGGTTCCGGGTGACCGGGAACGGCTATTCCACGGACGGAAAGATCCTCAGCCCCGACGGGCAGTCCGCCCCCTTGCCACCGGAGGCGTTTATGGCCATGGCGCTGTGCAACGACGCCTCTGTCGAGGACGGCAGGCTGACCGGCGACCCGACCGAGGGCTCCCTCGTGGTCCTGGCGGAAAAGGGCGGGATCGACGTCGCCGGCGCCCGGGCCACCCACCGGCGCATCGCCGAGGTGCCGTTCGACTCCGACTACAAGTTCATGGCCACGTTCAACCGCTCGGACGACGCCGGGGCCGCCGTGCACTGCAACGTCAAGGGGGCGCCCGGCGTGGTCCTGGACCGGACGGCGTTCCTGCAGACCCCGGACGGCCTGGTTCCGCTGGACCCGGAGGAACGGGCGCGCATCTCCCGCGACGTGGAGTCCCTGGCCAACGCCGGCCTGCGGACCATGGCGGTAGCCGGGCGGGTACTGGATGCACCGCTGCCGTCCAGCCCGGATGCGCTGTTTGCCGAGGCTGCCAACCTGGTGCTGTACGCCGTCGTCGGGATCCTGGATCCGCCCCGGCAGGAGGCAGCCGAAGCCATTGCCCGCGCGCGGGCCGCCGGGATCGACGTGCACATGATCACCGGGGACCATCTGATCACGGCCTCGGCGATTGCCAGGGACCTCGGGATCGAGGGCAGGGCCGCAGCCGGCACGGCACTCGATGCCATGGATGATGCTGAACTGCGCAGGCAGGCTCCGCAGCTGGGGGTGCTGGCCCGGGTTTCCCCCGAACACAAGATCCGGATTGTGGAGGCACTTCAGGCGGACGGCTACATAGTGGCCATGACCGGCGACGGCGTGAATGACGCTCCGGCGCTGAAACGCGCCGACATCGGGATTGCCATGGGCATCACCGGCACCGATGTGTCCAAGGGCGCGGCCAAGATGATCCTCACCGATGACAACTTCGCCACCATTGTGGCGGCTGTCGAAGAAGGCCGCGGCATCTACGACAACATCCTGAAATTCGTCCGGTTCCAGCTGACCACCGCCTGGGGGTTCGTGCTGATCTTCCTCGCGGCCGCAACCTTCGGCTTCGCCGGCGGGGCGCCCTTCACCGCGCTGCAGATCCTGTGGGTGAACATCATCATGGACGGTCCGCCCGCCTTGGCCCTCGGCGTGGACCGGACCGATCCGGACGTGATGAAAAAGCCGCCCCGGCCGGCCACCGAGCCCCTGCTTACGGCCCGGCGGATCGCGGTGCTGACAATGCTCGGCATCGTGATGGCGGTGGGCACCTGTACCGTCCTGGTCAATGCGCCGCGGTGGTTCCCCGAAAGCGCCGGCAGTACCAACTTCGCCACCACCATGGCCTTTACCACCTTCGTGTTCTACCAGGTGTTCAACCTGTTGAACGTCCGCTCGGAAACCGGCAGCATCTTCACGCTGCGGACCTTCACCAACCGCGCCATCTGGGTGTCCCTCGTCGCAGTGGTGGTGCTGCAGATCCTGGTGGTGCAGCTGAGCATCTTCGCGGGAATCTTCGACACGGTGCCGCTGACCTCAGCGCAGTGGTTCCTCTGCTTCGCCGTCGGCGCGACCGTCCTGGTGGTCTCCGAGATCGGCAAGGCGGTGCAGCGGCTGTCCGCCCGCCGTCGTCGGCCGGGGCCTGCGGCTGTGCCGAAGTCCTACCAGGGGGAGGGCTTGTAGTCCTTGAGGAAGACGCCGTACTGGTCTTCGCCGTTTTCGCCCATCACGATCGGGTCGTAGACGCGGGCCGCGCCGTCGACCAGGTCCAGCGGCGCGTGGAAGCCTTCCTCAGCCAACCGCACCTTCGTGGGGTGGGGACGCTCGTCGGTGATCCAGCCGGTGTCCACGGCCGTCATGAGGATCCCGTCCGTTTCCAGCATTTCCTCGGCGCTGGTACGCGTGAGCATATTCAGCGATGCCTTGGCCATGTTGGTATGCGGATGTCCGGGCCCCTTGTAACGGCGGGAGAACTGTCCTTCCATGGCTGACACGTTCACGATGTACTTCCGCCGTGCCGAAGACGCGGCCATCGCGGGGCGGAGCCGGTTGACGAGCAGGAACGGTGCCGTGACGTTGCACAGCTGCACCTCGAGCATCTCCAGCGGGTCCACTTGGTCCACCACCTGCGTCCAGCTGTTAATCGGCGCCGTGTCCGGTACCAGCCCGCCGGCGTCGATCGCCGTTCCGGCCTCCATCCGCGCCAGCGACGAAGATCCGGCGGTGAGTGCCAGGGCAGTGACGGCGTCTGCTGCCAGCACCGGATGCGCGGCGACTGACCCGGCCAGCGCCGTGGGATGCGCGTCGTAGGTGTGCCCGAAGGTGACCAGCTCGGGCATGGGGCCGTCCGGCAACGGCGCCAGTTCGGCGTCGGTCAGCGGGCGGTAGGCGTTGGAGGACCGCCGGACGGTCTGGGCGGCATTGTTGATCAGGATGTCCAGGGGACCGGCCTCCGCCACGGACTCGGCAAGCGAGATGACCTGGGCCGGGTCGCGCAGGTCGATGCCGACAATGCGCAGCCGGTGCAGCCAGTCCGCCGAGTCTTCCATCGCGGCGAAACGGCGGGCAGCGTCCTTCGGGAAGCGGGTGGTGATGGTGGTGTGCGCACCGTCGCGCAGGAGCCGCAGGGCGATATACATGCCGATCTTCGCGCGGCCGCCGGTCAGCAGTGCCCGCCTGCCGGTCAGGTCGGTGCGGGCGCCCCGTTTGGTGTGGCTGAAGCCCGCGCATTCGGGGCAGAGCTGGTGGTAGAACGCATCCACCACGGTGTAGGGCTGCTTGCAGATGTAGCAGTTGCGCGGCTTGAGCAGCGTGCCGGCGGACGGTCCGTGCGCCGCGGTGGTGAGCTGCGCCCCGCGGGTCTCATCGTCAATCCGGTCAGCGGCGCCCGTGGCCGTGAGGGCGACGACGGCGCGGTCCGCCTCTGCAACGGCGGAGCGCTTTTCGTTCTTCCGGTGCTTCTTCACGGACTTGAACATCTTGGCGGTGGCCCGCCGGACCGCGACGTAGTCGGGGTTTTCTTCATCCAGGACATGGATGGAAGCCAGGACCTTCAGGGCTGTCTGGATTTCTTCCGGGCTTAGTTCAGGGGTGCTCATGGGGGCCTTTACGCTCATCGGCACCGGAGGATCCACAGTGCAGGCGCACCATGTGCGCCCTCCGAGGATACCGGACAAGACAGCAGGCACCCGTATCGAGGGCGGGGGCACCGGGATATCTCACACCCGGCGCCCCGCCCCTGACCGTTTAGTTCTCCGGGACGCGCTGTCCCTTGCTGAGCACGGTGAGGCCGGACTCGGTCACGGTGAACCCGCGGCTGAGGTCCAGTTCCCGGTCCACGCCCACGGTGGCGCCGGCGGGGATGCGCACGTTCTTGTCGATAATCGCCCTTCGGACCACCGCGCCCTCACCCACGTGCACCTTGTCCATCAGCACCGAGTCGGTCACCTCGGCGTTGGAGGCCACGTAGACGTCCTGCGCCAGCACGGAACCGGTCACTGTGCCGCCGGAGATCACGGTGCCGTCGGACACGATCGAGTCGATGGCGGATCCGGCCTGGTCGGAAGCGCTGCGGACGAACTTGGCGGGCGGGGAAATGCTCTGCCGCGTGTAGATGGGCCACTTCAGGTTGTACAGGTTGAACGCCGGCAGCGGCGAAATCAGGTCCATGTTGGCGTCGTAGTAGGAATCCAGGGTGCCGACGTCGCGCCAGTACTGGTGGTCGCTGCCGGTGGCGCCGGGAATGATGTTCCGGGTGAAGTCGTAAACGGCAGCGTCGCCGCGTTCGACGAAGTAGGGAATGATGTCCCCGCCCATGTCGTGCTTGGTGACCAGGCGTTCCTCGTCCCACTCCAGCGCCGAGACCAGGGCGTCGGTGTTGAAGACGTAGTTGCCCATGGAGGCCAGGAAGCTGCCGGGATCATCGGGCAGCCCGGGGGTGGTCTCCGGCTTTTCCACGAACGCAGCGATGCGCTCCGGGTTTTCGGAATCGGTTTCGATCACGCCGAACTGGTCCGCCAGGTGCAGCGGCTGCCGCACTGCGGCTACGCTGACCGACGCGCCGGAGGCAATGTGCGCCTCTACCATCTGGGAGAAGTCCATGCGGTACACGTGGTCGGCGCCGATGACGACGACGATGTCCGGCTGGGCGTCCTCAATCAGGTTCATGGACTGGTAGATGGCGTTCGCGCTGCCCAGGAACCAGCTCTTGCCCACTCGCTGCTGCGCGGGCACGGAAGCTACATAATTCTGCAGCTGGGTGGAAAGCCGCCAGGTTTCAGAAATATGCCGATCCAGGCTGTGGGATTTGTACTGGGTCAGGACCACGATCTGCAGGTAGCCGGAGTTCACCAGGTTTGAAAGTGCGAAGTCGATGAGGCGGTAACGTCCGGCAAAGGGAACCGCCGGTTTAGCCCGATCTGCTGTGAGCGGCATTAGCCGTTTACCCTCGCCGCCCGCGAGAACTACTGCCAGGACCTTCTTAGGCGCCATTGTCTTGAACCTCTTCCGAAAATAAGTCTACTGACTTCAGACTAGATCACTGGTTGCCCGGTGCACTACGTTGGTTTAGTGCGAGTAGATATTGTGTCGAAGGAATTCCCGCCGGAAATCTACGGAGGAGCAGGCGTTCATGTTGCCGAGCTCAGCCGGGTCCTGGCCGGAGAAGTAGATCTCCATGTGCATTGTTTCGGTGCCCCGCGCCCCGAAGATTTCCACGGAGCCAAAGTAAAAAGTTATGCAGTGCCGGCGGAACTCCAGTCCGCGAATCCTGCCGTGCAGACCCTCGGGACGGACCTCGAAATCCTCGGCGGACTGGCCGGCGCGGACCTGGTCCATTCACATACCTGGTATGCCAATATGGCCGGCCACCTGGGATCGCTGCTGCACGGCGTTCCGCACGTGCTCAGCGCCCACAGCCTGGAGCCGCTGCGTCCGTGGAAGGCCGAGCAGCTCGGCGGGGGATACGCCGTCTCCTCCTGGGTGGAGAAAACCGCCTACGAGGCAGCCGCAGCCATCATCGCCGTCTCCGAGGGCATGCGCCAGGACATCCTGCGCAGCTACCCCGATGTGGACCCGGGCCGGGTTCGGGTAGTCCACAACGGCATCGATGTGCAGCAGTGGCAGCCGGACATGGACCCCGACGGCGTCCGTGCCTTCGACATTGATCCGGATCGTCCCAGCGTGGTCTTCGTCGGCCGCAACACCCGCCAGAAGGGTGTGCCCTACCTGCTGCGCGCTGCGGCGCTGCTGCCGCCGGAGGTCCAGCTGGTGCTGTGCCTCGGCGCAGCTGACACGCCTGAACTGGCTGCGGAAACCGCCGTGCTGATCGAGGAACTGCGGCGCACCCGCACCGGCGTCGTGGTGATTGAGCGTATGCTGCCGCGCGCCGAGCTGATCAAGGTCCTCTCCATCGCCACCGTGTTCGCCTGCCCGTCGGTCTACGAGCCGCTGGGCATCGTGAACCTCGAGGCAATGGCCTGCGGCACCGCCGTCGTCGCCAGCGCCACCGGAGGTATCCCCGAAGTCGTCGATACCGGCGTCACCGGGCTGCTGGTGCCCATTGAGCAGGTCTCCGACGGGACCGGCACGCCGCTGGACCCGGAGAAATTCGTGCGGGACTTCGCTGCTGCGCTGACCGAAGTGGTCACGGATCCGGAGCTGGCCCGGCGGATGGGCGAGGCAGGCCGGATCCGGGCCACCGAGCGGTTCTCCTGGGAATCCATCGCCGAGGAGACCCTCGCGGTGTACCGCTCCGTCCTGGCCTAGGCCGGGGGATCCGAACGCCGAAAGGCGCCGTCGCAGCTGCGACGGCGCCTTTTGGCTGTACCGGTGCGCAACCTCCGCCGCACAGGGTCCCACTGTTTGGTGCTCCTGTGAACGCTGTGACACCAGGAGGCAACACAGGCCCCACCTACTGGGACGCTGTGCGGACGCTCAGCCCCGGGCCCAGGCCGGAACGCAGAAAGGGCGCCACCGCACAGTGCGTGCGACGGCGCCCTTTCGGCTTTCAGAGACCGGGAAGACCCCGAGGGACCCCTACTTCCGGCCGGACTTCTTCTGCTCGGCCTTCCGGCGGGCAATCAGGACCTTTTCGTCCACCGGCGCGGCGCCGCTGGCACGCAGCAGGCGCTGGTACTCCATCGCCTCGTCCTGGCGGACCTTCTCTGCGCCCGAGGCAATCTTGGCCCGCAGGTGCTCCTGGCCGTAGCCGAACGAGTCGACCAGGTCCAGGGCGTGCGGACGGATCTTGGCCAGCAGGCGGTTGATGTACGGGCCCAGGGTGCGGGCACGCTGTGCGGACAGGCGCCCGTTCATGAGGTACCAGCCCACGTTCTTTTCAATCAGGCACAGCCCGAACAGGTCGCGGACCCACGTCATGACCTGCCGCGTGCCGGCGTCCTCGATCCGGTCCAGCCCCCGGGTGAAGGCCTCCCACTGGAGCAGTTCTGCGTGGGCACGCGCGGCTTCGATCAGGGCGTGCTGGTTCTCGTTGAACACGGCCGCGCCCTTGTCCTTCGGCAGCCCGCGGGCTTCCTTGAGTGCAGTGGCCACTTCCGCCACCATGGTGCCCACGCGGTCCGCCAGCAGGTCATGCTGGGTGCGCGGATCGCGCAGGGCGATGGCGGATTTCTTCTCCGAGCCGGAGTCACGGAAGGACTGGGCAATCCTGCGCAGGCCGGTGCGGTGCAGGGTCACGTCCGTGGCCTGTCCCACCACGTAGCGGGCAAGCACGCCGAAGTCCGCCCCGGCGAATTCCTTGGCGTAATCAGCCAGCAGGCGCTTGGCAACCAACTGCAGCAGCACCGTGTTGTCACCCTCGAAGGTGGCATAGATATCCAGGTCCGCGCGCAGGGCGGTGAA
The DNA here is from genome assembly GCF_020731025.1 of Arthrobacter sp. zg-Y895. NCBI lineage: Bacteria > Bacillati > Actinomycetota > Actinomycetes > Micrococcales > Micrococcaceae > Arthrobacter > Arthrobacter sp. zg-Y895. The sequence continues at coordinate 319,959 of NZ_JAJFZY010000004.1, read as the reverse complement.
CCGGTTCTCGGCCAGGAACCCGGCGCCGCCGGTGGCTTCCCGGCATTCCTGCAGTGTGTCCAGGGCGTGCCAGGTGGACAGGGACTTCAGGCCCGCGGCAAGGGTTTCCAGGTCCTGGCGGTCTGCGTCGGTGTCATGCGCACCGGAGAAGACGTCGTCGAACTTATGCAGCAGTTCCTCGTGGGCGAAGGCGGCAGCGAACGTGGTGGCCAGCAGGGGGAGCAGCCGGCGCTGGTGCTGCTGGTAGTCCATCAGCACCTCTTCCTTGATGTCGGAAGCACCGTTGAACTGTCGGCGCTCGGTGCCGTACTGGATGGCCGTCTTCAGCGCCAGCTTGCTCGCGTTGACCGCTGCGCCGTCGAGCGAAACGCGGCCCTGCACCAGGGTGCCGATCATGGTGAAGAAGCGGCGGCCGGGGCTCTCGATATCGGACGTGTAGGTGCCGTCCGCGGCGACGTCGCCGTACTTGTTGAGCAGGTTGGTCCGGGGGATGCGCACGTTGGAGAAGTGCAGCCGGCCGTTGTCGATGCCGTTCAGCCCGCCCTTGATGCCGTCATCCTCACCGCCGATGCCGGGCAGGAACCCGTTGTCGTCGCGAAGCTCCACATAGAACGCGTGCACTCCGTGGTCCACACCCTGGGTGATGAGGTGGGCGAAGACGACGGCGGCCTTGCCGTTGACGGCGCCGTTGCCGATGTAGTCCTTCCAGGCGGCACGGAAGGGGGTGTTGATGATGAATTCTTCGGATGCGGGGTCATACTCCGCGGTGGTGGCGATGCTGGCAACGTCGGAACCGTGGCCGGTCTCCGTCATCGCGAAGCAGCCCGGGGTCTCCAGGCTCATGATGCCGGGCAGCCACTTTTCGTGGTGCTCCCGGTTGCCCAGGTGCATCACCGCGGAGCCGAAGAGACCCCACTGGACGCCGGCCTTGATCTGCAGGGACGGATCGGCCACTACGAGTTCGGTGAAGCCCGCGACGTTTGCGCCGTGGCTGTCTTCGCCGCCCACGTACTTGGGGAACGCGCCGTGGACGGACTTGCTCTCCACCAGGATCTTCAGCTGGTCCATGACCCGCTCACGGTGCTCGGTGTACGTCAGCCCCGCGGGCGTCTGCATGGCTTCCATGCCGGCGATTTTGCGGGCCGCGAGCCGCTTCTCGGCCCATTTGCCGAGCAGGACCCGGCCGAGCGACTCAACGTCCACGACGGCGGCATCATTGTCGCTGATCGTGGCGCTGGCCGGGAGCTGCCGTTCGGTGGGGGAAAGTGTTTGCGTCATTGCGTTTCCTTCTCGTGGGTGGAGGGAGTAGCTGGAGGGGTCGGGAGCGGATGCCCCCGGTCGTAGCCGATGCCGTCAAAGAGCCAGGCGGTCAGCTGGTCGGTCATTTGTTCTTCGGTCGGCTTCCCGGGGCCGGGGGGAGCGGCAATCCAGCGCTCACCGGCTGCCCGGATCATCCCGAGTGCCGCCGTGGGCCAGTACTGCGCGGTAGCGCTGGCCTCGGGCGGAACCTCCCGGCCTGCCAGGTAGTGGCGCATGGCCGAGTCCATCATTGCGGTGATGGTTTCGAAGAAGGAGGAGAGGGTGCTGTCAATCTGTCCCGGTCCGCCGTCGGCCAGCTGGCCGGTCACGAACAGGTAGACGTTGGGGGAGGTTTCGGCCATCTGCAGGTAAGCGGAGACCATGGCACGCAGGCCCGATCTGGCGGACGGGGCGGTACGGCCTGCATCCAGGATCTTTTCCTGCATCCGGGCCACCGCCATTTCGCCCATGGCCTTCTGCAGTCCGGCCTTATCCCCGAAGTAGCGGTAGAACACGGACTTCGATGTTCCGGAAGCTGCTGCGATCTCTTCCATCGACGCCGCGCAGCCCAGGGTGTGGACGGCCCGGCGTGCCGTCTTGATGAGGGTACGACGGCGCTCGGCCCGGTGCGCTTCCCAGCGGAGGGCGCGGCCGTCCGCGGCCGGGGACGGCGCGGAAGGATCTTCCAGTACGTTGTTCACGATACTGAGCGTATCAGGTACGCTGGGTTACAGTAACTGGCGTCACACCAACCCCCATGGACTCCCAAGGAGAACGACGAATGGCTGCACAGCCTGAACCCGCACGAGCTACACCCACGAACAACGGCGCCGGGTCTTCGGTGCGCAAGGCGGTTGTGATCGGCGGAAACCGCATTCCCTTCGCCCGCTCCGGCGGCAAGTACACCTACAGCTCCAACCAGGACATGCTCACGGCGGCCCTCGACGGGCTGATTGCGCGTTTCGGCCTGCAGGGCGAGCGGATCGGCGAAGTAGCCGGCGGAGCCGTCCTCAAGCACTCCCGCGACTTCAACCTGACCCGAGAGGCGGTCCTGGGCTCGGCACTGTCGCCGGAAACCCCTGCCTATGACGTGCAGCAGGCCTGTGCCACGGGCCTTGAGACGGTGGTCAGCCTGGCGAACAAGATCAAGCTGGGACAGCTTGAATCCGCCATTGCCGGCGGCGTCGACTCCGCCTCGGACGCACCCATCGCCGTGAGCGAAGGCCTCCGCCGTGCGCTGCTGGACCTCTCCCGCGCCCGGACCACCAAGCAGAAGCTGGCTGCAGTCGCCAAGATCCGCCCCAAGGACCTGTCCCCGAATGCCCCGTCCACCGGCGAACCGCGCACCGGACTGTCCATGGGCGAGCACCAGGCCCTGACCACCGCCCAGTGGAAGATCACCCGCGAAGCCCAGGACGAGCTGGCCTACAACAGCCACCGCAACATGGCCGCCGCCTACGACCGCGGTTTCTTCGATGACCTCGTCACCCCGTACCGCGGCCTGGCAAAGGACGCCAACCTGCGTCCCGACACCACCATGGAAAAGCTTGCCAAGCTCAAGCCCGCCTTCGGCAAGTCCCTGGGCGATGACGCCACCATGACCGCCGGCAACTCCACCCCGCTGACCGACGGCGCTTCCGTGGTGCTGCTGGGCTCCGAGGACTACGCCCGCGAACACGACCTGCCGATGCTGGCGAACATCGTGGACGCCGAAGCCGGCGCCGTCGACTTCGTGCACGGCAAGGACGGGCTGCTGATGGCCCCGGCCTTCGCCGTTCCCCGCCTGCTGGCCCGCCACAACCTGACCTTCGATGACTTCGATTTCTTCGAAATCCACGAGGCCTTCGCCGGAACCGTCCTCTCCACCCTGGCCGCCTGGGAGGACGAGGAATTCTGCCGGACCCGCCTGGGCCTGGACGCCCCGCTGGGCAGCATTGACCGCAGCAAGCTCAACGTCAACGGTTCCTCGCTGGCCGCCGGCCATCCGTTCGCCGCCACCGGCGGACGCATTGTCGCCTCGCTGGCCAAGATGCTGCACGAAAAGGGTTCGGGCCGCGGCCTGATCTCCATCTGCGCTGCCGGCGGCCAGGGCCTCGTCGCGATCCTTGAGGCACGCTGACCATGAGCGACACTTACCTGAACCTCGTCAACAGCGGTTTCACCAAGGAACTGTCCAAGAAGCTCGGCCTGCCCCGACCGGCCATCCTGCGGCGTTTCGACCCGGCCAAGCCCCTGGTTCCGGGCCCGGTCCTCGTGCTCGGCAAGAGCGCTGCCGCCGATGACCTCTCCCTCCTGCTCCTTGGCTGGGACCAGGACGTCCGCCGGCACGCCACGCCCAAGGAAAAGCTCGGCGCCATCCTGATCGTGCTCGACGACGCCGCGGCGCCGACGGACCTGGGCGAACCTACCCTGGCCGCCGGCGCAGCCCTGCGGGACCTCGCTCCCGGCGGACGGGTCATCACCGTTTCCCGGCCCGCCGCGGAAGCCCAGGACCCGGCAGCCGCAGCGGCCCGCCAGGGTGTCGACGGCACGCTGCGCTCCATTGCGCACGAACTGCGCGGCGGTGCGACGGCCAACGGCATCGTGCTGGCCAACGGCGTCCAGGCAACCGCGCCCTCGGTGGCAGCCGCACTGCGGTTCCTGCTCTCGGGCAAGAGCGCCTACGTCAGCGGCCAGTTCATCACCGTCGGTTCCGACGCCGGTGAACTTCCGGCGGACTGGAACGCGCCTCTCGCCGGCAAGGTCGCCGTGGTAACCGGTGCCGCCCGCGGCATCGGTGCTGCCATCGCCCGCGTGCTGCACCGCGACGGCGCATCCGTGATCGTGGTGGACGTGCCGGCCGCAGGGGAGCAGCTGGCGAAGGTGGCCAACGAAATCTCCGGTACCGCGCTCCAGGTCGATATCACCCGCGAGGACGCCGCAGACCGCATCCTCACCCACGCCGTCGAACGCTACGGGCACCTGGACATCGTGATCCACAACGCCGGTATCACCCGCGACAAGCTGCTGGCCAACATGGACGAAGCCCGCTGGGGCTCGGTCATCGCCGTCAACATTGCCTCCCAGCTGCGGATGAACGAAACCTTCCTCGCCTCGGCCGGCTTCAGCCCGGAAGGCCGCATCGTCTCGCTGGCCTCCACCAGCGGCATTGCCGGCAACCGCGGCCAGACCAACTACGCAGCCTCCAAGGGCGGCGTCATCGGCATGGTCCGCGCCACCGCACCGCTGCTGGCACCGCGCGGCGGCTCGATCAACGCCGTCGCGCCGGGCTTCATTGAAACCGACATGACCGCTGCCATTCCAGCACTTACCCGGCAGGTAGCCCGCCGGCTGTCCAGCCTGCAGCAGGGCGGCCTGCCCGTGGATGTGGCCGAAACCATTTCCTTCCTCGCCTCCGACTCCGCGGCCGGCGTCAACGGCCAGGTAGTGCGGGTCTGCGGTCAGAACATGGTGGGCGCATGACCGACACCCAGCTGAGCGAGATTCCCACGCTCGGGCGGCTTTACGCAGGTGCGGTGGGGAGCGCAGCGAAGTCGCGCCTGTCACCGTCGAAGGCCGCGGGGACGCTGACGGCGGACCGGCACGTGGTCCGCGGCGCGTCCGTGGACCTGGCCCGGCTCACCGATTTCCAACGCCTGGTCCAGCACAGCGCCAGCGACTACCTGCCCACCGGATACGTGCACACCTTCGCGTTCCCGGTGGCCATGAGCCTGATGGCGCGCGAGGACTTCCCGCTGCCCCTGCTGGGCATGGTGCACCTGCGCAATGAGGTGCAGCATCTGCGGCCGATCCACTACGGCGAAGCGCTGACGGTGACGGCCTGGGCCGAGAACCTCGCCGGGCACCGTGCCGGCACCCAGGTGGAACTCGTCGCGGAGGTCTCTGTCGAGGCCGGCGGCAGCCCGGAAACCGTTTGGCGGGGCCGGTCCACCTATCTGGCCAAGGGCGTCTTCCTGCCGAAGTTCGACCGCCCGGACAAGTCTGCGGTGCGCGCGGAATTCGTTCCTCCGCTCCCGACGGCGCTGTGGCGCCTGGGCGCCGACGCCGGACGCAACTACGCCCGGGTCTCCGGCGACTTCAACCCCATCCACCTGAGCCGCCTGTCGGCGAAGGCACTGGGCATGAAGCAGTCCCTGGCCCACGGCATGTACCTGGCCTCCAGGGTGGTCGCGGATACCGTGCAGAGCCACGAGGGCCCGTTCCAGTGGAGCATCGACTTCGAGGCTCCGGTGTTCCTGCCGGCCACCGTGGCCGTGGCCATCTCGGATGACCAGACGCCCGAGGGTTGGGCCGGTTCCACCTTCACGGGCTGGAATCCGCGTTCGCAGCGCCGGCACTTCACCGGTTCGGTGGCTCCGCTGGATCCGGACGGTGCGGGCTCCAACGGATTTGGCGCCGCAACCCGGGCCTGAGCACACCTCAGTCAAAGCCCGTCCGCCTCCGGCAGCGCCCGGCAGCGGACGGGCTTCGATGCGCCCTGATGCTAAGGTTCCCTCATGATTGATGCTGCCGGCCTGCTGGTTGCCGCCAAGGAACTCGACGCCGCCGACCCCCTCGCGGGCTACCGGGACCGGTTCCTGCCGGCAGAGGGAGTCCGGGCGTATCTGGACGGAAATTCGCTGGGCCGCCCGCTCCGCGCCACCGCCGAAAACCTGCAGGACTTCATCTCCCGCCAGTGGGGCGGACGGCTGATCCGAGGCTGGGACGAGCAGTGGCTCGAGCTGCCCGGCCGGATCGGCGACACACTCGGCGAGGTGGCGCTCGGCGCCGCCCCCGGACAGTGCATCGTGGCGGATTCCACCACTGTGCTGCTCTACAAACTGGCCCGCGCCGCCGTCGCCGCCCGCCCCGGCCGGTCCGAGATCCTGCTCGATGCCGACAATTTCCCGACGGACCGGTACGTCCTGGAAGGCGTGGCCCGCGAATGCGGGCTGACCCTGCGCTGGGTGTCAGCCGACTACGCCGGCGGAGTGAGCGCCGAAGCGGTGGCGGACGCCGTCGGCCCGCAGACGGCGCTGGCCGTATTCAGCCACGTGGCCTACCGCTCCGGCTACCTTGCCGATTCAGCGGCAATCAACCAGATTGTGCACGACGCCGGCGGGCTGGTCCTGTGGGACCTGTGCCATTCGGTGGGCGCCGTACCGGCCGAGCTGGATGCCGAGGGCGCGGACTACGCCGTCGGCTGCAGCTACAAGTACCTCAACGGCGGGCCGGGCGCGCCGGCCTGGGCCTACGTGGCCGCCCGCCACCAGTCGGACTTCTCCCAGCCCATCCAGGGCTGGCTGGGTTCCAGTGACCCGTTCGGCATGGCGCAGGGCTATGTTCCGGCCGAGGGCATCCGCCGCCTGGTCTCGGGCACCCCTCCCATCCTGGGCATGCTCGCCATGCAGGACATGATTGCCCTGATCCGGGAGGCCGGCATGGACGCCGTCCGCGCGAAGTCGCAGGCGCTTACCGAGTACGCCGTGGCAGCTGTGGACGCGCTGCTGGCGCCGCGCGGCGTCGTGCTGGCCTCGCCGCGCGATCCGGAGCGCCGCGGCAGCCACATCACCGTCGACCATCCGAAGTTCAAAGCGGTGACCGCTGCGCTCTGGGAGCGGGGAATCATTCCGGACTACCGCAATCCGGACGGCATCCGGCTGGGCCTGTCGCCCCTGTCCACGTCCTTCGTGGAGACCTTCACCGGAATCGAAGCGGTGCTGGCCGAGCTCCAGGGCTAGCCAGGCCTCACGCCTGGCCGGCTTTGACCGCAAGGACCGGGCAGGAAGCCTCCAGCAGCACACGCTGGGAAGTGCTGCCCAGGAAAAGCTTGCCCACCGGCGTCCGGTGCCGGATCCCCAGCACCACCAGGCGGGCACCGTGGTCCTGGGCAGCCTTCAGGATTTCCTCGGACGCATCAAAATCCCCCGTAGGGTGAAGCAGGACGTGGGAAACCCCGCTGCCCTCCAGGACACCGGTCAGCGTCTGCAGATAGTCCGGGGTATGTTCCGGCCGCGGCTTGCGCGTGCTCTCCACATTGACCACCACGAGTCCGGTGGCCAGGTCCCGGGCCGCGCGGAGCGCAGCTCGCAGCGCTGTTTCCCCCTCCGGCGTGGGGACGTATCCGACGACGACGCTCATGGCTTCCTTCTTCCTGCCTGCTTCATCGCTGGCACTCAACTCAGCTGCGTGGGGTCGCTGAAACGGGTTTTACGCGCCTTGACCGCCCGGTTCCAGATCCAGGTGAGGACCCACAGCACCAGTCCGAGCAGCAGCAGCAACCCGGCAATCCGGTACTCGATGGCGTCCTGCGCCCAAGGACCAAGCAGGAAGGCGCAGGTTGCGGCACCGATGAAGGGCATGATGCCGGGGGAGCGGAAGTGCGGCCGGTCCACCGGTGTTCGGCGCAGGACGATGCACGCGATGTTCACCACCGTGAAGACGGCCAGCAGGAGGAGCGCGGTGGTTCCGCCAAGCGCCGTCACAGTTTCCCGGCCCATGAAGTTGGTGACCACGATGATCAGGCCCGCTGCGATGGCCGTCGTGAAGACGATGGATGCCCAGGGAGTGCGGCGCCCGGGGAGGACGGCGGACAGTGCGCGGGGCAGGACGTCCTGCTTCGCCATGCCGTAGAGCAGGCGGCTGGCCATCAGCATGTTGATCAGGGCGGTATTGGCCACGGCAAAGATGGACAGGAAAGGATAGATGGTGTCCACGGGGAGGTTGGGGGCGCCGGCGCGCACCACTTCCAACAGCGGGGTGGCGGATTCGGACAGTTGGCCCACCGGCACCACAGCCACGGCTGCGATGGACACCAGGAGATAGACGGAGACCGTGATGGTCAAGCCGGTCAGCATGACCTTCGGGAAAATCCGGGACGGGTCGCGGGTCTCTTCCGCCATGTTCACCGAGTCTTCAAAACCGACCATGGAGAAGAAGGCCAGGGCGGTGGCGCCGGTAAGGGCCAGGAACACGCTCTTGCCGGTTTCGGTTTCAAACACGACCACCCGGGAGAAGTCCGCGTTGCCCTGGCTCATGGCCCAGAACCCGATGGCGATCACGATCAGGAGCCCGGTCAGCTCAATGGCCGTCAGGACGATGTTGAACTTCACGCTTTCTGCGGCACCCCGCAGGTTGACCACGGCCAGCAGCAGCATGAAGGTGACAGCGACCGCCGTGACCCCGGTCTGCCCCCACTCGAGCTGGAATCCGACTATGAAGTTCTCGGCAAGGAATTTCGACGCCGTGGACGCGGAAGTAATCCCGGAGCAGAGCACCCCGAAGGTCACGAGGAAGGTCAGGAAATGCACCCCGAAGGCCTTATGCGTGTAGAGGGCCGCACCGGCGGCCTGCGGATACTTCGTCACCAGTTCCAGGTAGGACAAGGCAGTAATCGTCGCCACCGCGAAGGCGAGCAGGATCGGCGCCCAGGCTGCGCCTCCGATCTCTCCGGCCACCTGTCCGGTCAGGGCATAGACGCCGGTGCCCAGGATGTCGCCGACAATAAAGAGCAGCAACAGCTTGGTGCCCATGACCCGCTTGAGCTCGGGCTGGACGGTTTCCGCCTTGATGTCAGCCATGGCTGTCCTTCCGGACGTTCAGGGATGCCGCGTTGGTCGGTATTCTGCGCGGTGCCGCCGTCTTTAGGCAATGGGCTGCGCTGACGGTTTACCCGGGTGCCGCGGGAATTACCCGGACTGCACCGATCCGCCGTCCCCGCACGCCGAGTACCTCGAGCCGGCAGTCCGGACCCTGCACCGTGTCGCCGGGCCGGGCCATCCGGCCCAGCTGCTCCAGGATGTACCCGGCCACCGTTTCATACTGGCCCTCGGGGAGGCCCACACCTGTCAGCCGTTCGAACTCCTGCAGGATGAGTGCACCGTCCACCACCAGCTGTCCCTTTTCCCTGCGGTAACGGTCCTCGGGGTCCCGGCCCGTGTCGTACTCGTCGTAGATTTCACCGACCAGTTCCTCCACCAGGTCTTCCAGCGTGACAATGCCGTCAGTGCCGCCGTATTCATCCGCCACTATCGCGATATGGCTGTTCTCCCGGCGCATCCTGCCCAGGGACGGCAGGACTGCTGCGGTCCCCGGCAGGAACAGCACGGGCCGCAGGATGTCGGCTACGGTGCGTTCATCCGGACCGGCCACGTCCGGGTCCGGCATCAGGTCCCGGACGTGGATGAAGCCCAGGACGTCGTCCACCGATGCACCGGTTACCGGGTACCGGGAATAGGGCAGGTTCCGTACCCGGCGCCGGGCTTCTTCCAGCGGAAGGTCCGCCCGGATGAACACCACTTCGGTCCGGGGACGCATCACCTCCTGCACCAGTCTGGTGCGTGCTCCGAAGACGTCAGAGAGGATCCGGCGGCTGTCGTCGGCCAGCATGGGGCTTGCCGCCACCATGTCCCAGAGTTCCTGGCTGCTGACCGGCACGGTCTTTACATTTGGATTTCCGCCCAGCAAACGCACCACGGAATCGGTCGAGAAGGACAGGAGCCGGATGGCGGGGCGCATCAGTACCGCAAACACGCTCAGTGCGGGGGAGAGGATCCGGGCGTAGAGGACGGCATTCTGCATGGCCAGCCGCTTGGGCACCAGTTCCGAGAACACCAGGGACAGGTAAGCCACAACGAGGGTCAGCAGGATGAACGCCGTTGCCTCCGCCGCGGACCCGGGCAGCCCCCACTGCCGCAGCAGCGGAACAGCCGCCGGTGCCAGGGCCGAGGCACCGTAGGCGGCCGAAAAGAAGCCGGTCAGGGTCACGCCGATCTGAACGGCAGACAGGAAGAGGTTGGGGTTGCGGGCCAGTTGGGCGGTGCGCCTGCCCTGCTTTCCGCTACGCTCCATGCCGCTGATCTGGCTCTCGCGGAGCGAGACCAGCGCCATCTCCGTGCCGGCGAAGATCCCGCCCAGCAGGATGAAGAAAACCACGAGCAGGAGATTGAAAACCACGCCGCCGTCCATACCCAGAGGGTACCGGTGCACGGCGGCGCATTGACCCCCCTCCGCCGGGGGGAAGAAAATGGGACGGTAACAGTCTGTTCCGACACAGCTGCGGCCGGCCGCCAGGCCGGGCGCAGAGCGTACCAGTGAAAGCGGTCGGCACCATGAGCACTGTCCCACACCCCGCAGCGACCTCCGGCTGGACCAACTGGATCCGTTTTGCCGGCGTCATCCTGCTTGTGAACGGAATCTTCAGCGTTGTGGTGGCCCTCGCCGCGCTGGTCGGGTCCAACACCTACTACGCGGTGGTGGAGGGCGACCTGCTGCTCTTTGATACCACCGGCTGGGGCTGGTGGAACATGGTCCTCGGCATTTTCCTGATTGCCACCGCCTTCGGGCTGTTCGCCTCCGCTACATGGGCCCAGGTTGTCGGAGTGGTGCTGGCTGTGCTCAGCGCCGTCGTGCAGCTGCTGCTGGTGCCCGTCCAGCCTTGGTGGTCCCTGATCGTTATCTCCATTGACGTCTTGATCATCTACGCGCTTGTTGCGCACGGCCATGAGCACCGGGCGGCACCTGCGCCTCCGCGTTAGTCCGGCTCACAGCTGCAACAGGTTATAGCCGGCCAGGAACACCCCGATCGCCAGTGCTGCCGCCGCGGTAATGCTGCGGCCCTTGCGCTGCAGCCAGGCGGACAGGGCCGCCAGCTGGGTCCGGGAACGGTCAGGGGAGCGCAGCCAGGTGGTGATCGGTACGACGACGGCGGACTGGGCCACCACGGCATACGCCAGGACCAGTACGGTGGCTTCCACGGGCGGCAGGTTCCGCACGCCGATCAGCGCTCCGGCGCTTACCGCGAGCAGTACCGCCTTCGGCCGCAGGTTCATGCCCGCACCCAGGGCGGCGAACTCCCAGACCCGTGCGGACTCCAACCTCGTCCGGAGCTTCTCCACCCTGCCGGTGCGGACCTTTGGTTTTGTCCGGAACAGGTAGAGCGCGTAAATGACCAGTGCGGCGCCGGCCAGGATGCCGAGGAACGCCGGAAACGCCACCTGGTCCAGGGTCGGCCGTGCCGGCAGGAAACGCAGGCCTGCCGCCGACAAGCCGACCACTGCGATCGATCCGGCAAGGCTGCCGGACAGGAACGGCAGCGCACCCCGCCGAGGCGTGGGAGAGAGCAGAATCATGATCGTGATGCTGACCGGCACCGAGCTCAGCGCCCCGGCAAGGGCAAAGGACACCAGGCTGGCGACGATGCTCAGCACGGAGCACCGCCCCGGGCGGGAAGTGCAGGTGTGCAAACGGCCGGCGCAGGCACCCCGTCACGCCGCAGGCGCATCACCGCGGCGGGGACGGCCCGCGCCACGGCGCGCCCGGATTGCTGCGTCTTCCTGCGCCAGGAGGGGATCCAGGTCCTTCCGGTCTCCGGTGGCGGCCCGCCACCAGGACAGGGACGGATCGGAGTCCAAAAGAATGGTCCGGGTGAGCAGGGTCAGGGGAACTGCGAGGATGGCGCCGACCGGGCCCAGGACCACGGCCCAGAACAGGACCGAGATGAAGGTCAGTGTCTCGCTGAGGTTCACCGCGTTGCCCACGTACCTGGGCTGCACGATTGACTGGACCACGGCGTTGATTCCGCCGAAGACAATAACCACAACGGCCACGGTCGGCCAGCCGCCGGTGAGGTACCCGAAGAACAGCGGCGGAACGATGGCAATGAAGTATCCGACGTTCGGAATGAAGCTGCAGATGAATGAGAGCAGGCCCCAAAGCAGCGCCCCCGGCACATCGAGGATCACGAGGACCAGCCAGTTGAACAGCCCCTGGGCCACCCCCAGGACGGTGGTGGCGACCATGTAGCGGCGGACACCGGATGCGAAGTCTTCCAGCGCTGAAACCAGTGCAGGCCGGTGGGCCCTCAAATGGATCAGCAGTGCCGGGGTCCTGGATCCGTCGACGGCCATCAGGATCAGCAGGGTCAGGATAATGACCAGGGCGGTGACCAGGTTCGTAACATTTCCCAGCAGTCCGCTGACGAAGCCGATCAGGCGGCCGGGGTTGAAGCTGTCCTCGACGGCCTGCACCTGTTCCGCGCCGAATCCTGCCGCTGTCAGCAGGCTGGAGATGGAGGCCCCGGCCTGGGCGATCTGCGGAGCGAACTGGGGCAGCAGCGCGGAGAACTGCGCCAGTGCAGCTACCAGGACGGCGGCGAAACCCGCCAGCAGGGCGAAAACGGCAGCGATTGCGCTTCCGGTGGCAAGGCCCCGGGGAATGCCGCGCCGCTGCAGCCACTGCCGCAGCGGATGTACGCAGAGGGTCAGCACCAGGGCAAGAAAGGCGGGGGTGAAAATCCCGCTGACGGCGGCAAGGCCGAAAGCGGCAATCGCCGCCCCGGCCAGGGTGAGCAGGATGACGGCGCTGCGTGGAAAAGCTGGAACCGCAGCGGCCGGACCGGTTTCCGCTGTGCCTGCTGCCATAGCGGTCCTCCTTTTGCCTTGACACAGTCTAGGCAGCGCTGAGGGCCGGCCAGAAGGGACGCGGCGGTTTTCCGGCCACGCCGCACAGAGGTGGTTATTGTCACACTCGGCGGCGGGATCCGGACAAACAAAAAAGTCCTCCCGGAATCCGTAGATTCCAGGAGGACTTCACTGTGCGCGGAGGGGGACTTGAACCCCCACCCTCGTTAGAGGACTAGCACCTCAAGCTAGCGCGTCTGCCATTCCGCCACCCGCGCTTGGGTGATCTCCACAGGCTCTTCAGTTGTTCAAAAGCTGTGGAAGCAACGGGAAAAACTCTAACACGGTTTAGGCGTGAACCACGAATCGGCCCAAGCCGGGGGCCCGTTGGCGTTCCGTTGCCCGGAAATACGGCCCATCCTCCCGTTGCTCTGGCTAAGCTGGCTGCACAGTTCATCGAAGGAGAAGCCCCATGCCTACAGACGTCCGAGCCGAGCAGCCCCGCGCCGAAGACGAGGTGGCCCGGATCTGCCAGGAGCTCATCCGTTTCGACACCTCCAACTTCGGCGACAACTCCGGCCCGGGGGAGCGTGCCGCCGCGGAGTACACCGCCGGACTGATCGAAGAAGCCGGGTTGTCCGCGGATCTCTTCGAGTCTGCCCCCGGACGCGCCTCCGTGGTCACGCGGATGGAGGGCACCGATTCCTCCCTGCCCGCCCTCGTGGTCCACGGCCACCTTGACGTGGTTCCGGCGCGGAAAGAGGACTGGACCGTGGACCCGTTCAGCGGCGAGGAACGCGACGGCCTGATCTGGGGCCGCGGGGCCGTGGACATGAAGGACATGGATGCCATGATCCTGTCCGTGATGCGTTCCATGGCCCACACCGGAACACGTCCGCGGCGGGACATTGTCTTCGCGTTCTTCGCCGACGAAGAAGCCGGAGGCGACTACGGCGCACGCTGGGCCGTGGAACACCGCCCGGAACTGTTCGACGGCGCCACGGAGGCCATCTCCGAGGTGGGCGGATTCTCGGCCACCATCGGCGGGAAGCGGACGTATCTGCTGCAGACAGCGGAAAAGGGCATCTCCTGGCTGCGGCTGGTCGCCCACGGCCGTGCCGGGCACGGTTCCCAGATCAACACCGACAACGCGGTCACCCGGCTGGCCCGCGCCGTCGCCAATATCGGCAGCCATCCCTGGCCCATCGAACTGACGGACACTACCCGTGCCTTCCTGGACGGCGTCACCGAACTCACCGGCGTCGAGTTCGATCCGGAGAACCCGGACCGGATCCTCGCCGAACTGGGCACCGTTGCCCGGTTTGTAGGCGCCACCCTGCAGAACACCTCCAACCCGACCGTGTTGAAGGCCGGGTACAAACACAACGTCATCCCCGGCACCGCCGAGGCCCTGATCGATGCCCGGACCCTGCCCGGGCAGGAGGAACAGGTGCTGGCCACTATCCGGGAACTTGCCGGCGAAGGCATCGACATCAGCTACGAGCACCAGGACGTGTCCCTCGAAGTGCCGTTCAAGGGCAACCTGGTCGACTCGATGATCTCCGCCCTTCAGGCAGAGGATCCGGGGGCTCCGGTGCTGCCCTACACGCTTTCGGGCGGCACGGACAACAAGTCCCTCAGCCGGCTGGGCATCACCGGGTACGGCTTCGCCCCGCTGCGCCTGCCTGAGGACCTGGACTTCACCGGCATGTTCCACGGCGTCGATGAACGGGTTCCGGTGGACTCCCTGAAGTTCGGCAGCCGGGTCCTGTCCCGACTGCTGACCGATTACTGATCCCTTCCCCGCCTTTCGAAGGAGAACACCTTGCCGGCCCCCGCCGATATCCTCACCCCGGAGCTGCTGGAGCGCCTGCGCTCCCGTGCCGCAGGCTATGACGAAACCAACAGCTTCTTCACCCAGGACCTGGAAGACCTGCGCGCCGCGGGCTACCTCGCCCTGTTCACCTCCAAGGATGAGGGCGGGGCCGGATTGGGAATTCCCGACGTCGTCTCCTGCCAGCGGCTCCTGGCAGCCGCCGCCCCGGCGACGGCACTGGCAGTGAACATGCACCTGGTCTGGTGCGGCGTCGCGCATCTGCTCAAGCTGGCGGGAGACCACTCGCTGGACTTCGTCCTTCGAGAGGCGGCGGCGGGCGAGCTGTTTGCCTTCGGGGTGTCCGAGCCCGGGAACCCCGCCGTGCTCTTCGATTCGCACACCGCGGCCCGTCCGACGGGCGACGGCGGCTACGCCTTCACCGGCACCAAGATCTTCACCAGCCTGTCCCCGGCATGGACCCGGCTGGGAATCTTCGGGAAGGACTCGTCGGACCCGGAGGAGCCGCGGCTGGTCTTCGGATTTGCCGACCGCGGAACCGGGGGCATCACCATCGCGGATGACTGGGACACCATGGGCATGCGGGCCAGCCAATCCTGCACCACCCGCCTGGACAACGCAGTGGTGCCGGCGGCACGGATGGTCCGCTCGACGCCGGTGGGGCCGCACCGCGATGCCTTTGTCTTCGGAATTTTCGCCTTGTTCGAGACCCTGCTGTCCGCCGTCTATACGGGCATCGGGGACCGCGCCGTGGAGTTGGCCGTCGAGGCCGCCTCCGGCCGTGTCTGGCGCGAGGGCGCTCCGGCGTCGTCGGACCCCGCTACCCGTTGGAAGATTGCCGACGCCGCGCTCCGGATGGACGGCGTCCATCTGCAGCTCGGGGCTGTGGCACGGGATCTCGAGGACGGTACCGACCACGGCGACTACTGGTTCCCGCTGCTTTCCGGCTTGAAGTACCGGACCACCGAAACGGCGCGCGGCGTGGTGGAGACCGCGGTCCGAGTTGCGGGCGGGCGCAGCTATTTCCGGGGCTCCGAGCTGGAACGGCTCTACAGGGACGTCCTCGCCGGGATGTTCCACCCCTCAAGCGAGGATTCGGTGCACGGCAGCGTGGCCAACGCGGTCCTGGGTCCGGTGGAATAAGGCCCGGTGGAGTAAGGAAGGCCGGAGGCTAGGCGGTCCGCTGGACGCGGAGGACTCTTCGGCGCAGCCAGAACCGCCGTCCGCCGCCGCTGTAAATGCGGCTGCGGTGCAGTTCCCACTTGCCGTATTCTGCGTGCTCGACGAGGCGGCGCCTGGCGTCGGGCAGCGATTCGTTCGGGTCCACCGACACCACCAGGTACTCGTAGTCCCGGGAATTTTCGCGCCGGCGGGAGACATCGGGTGCAAGAATTTGTTCGCGCATTTCCCTCCAATTTTCCCTACTTTACCGATAACGTCTAGGTCATGAGCATAGATCCGCGCGTCGCGCTCCAGTCCCTTGTCACTGCGTTCGAGGAACACCTCGCGGCTGCGGCCGCACGGCGCGGTGAAAAGGATCCGATGGTCGAAAGCGCGTACCTGGCCATTGCCGATGCCTTCGAAGTCTATGAGGAAGTGCTTTACGACGCCTACGGCGAAGTGACACCGCTGGAGATCTACGAAGACGATGAGGACGAAGGCGACTACGACGAGGTGGACGAGGTGGACGAAGTCCTGGAGGATCCGGGCTCCGGAGACCAGGACAACGGCAACCCGCTGGGACGCTCAGCCAACCGGTAGCGGTCACCCAGGGTGAACGGCTGCGTCGCAGGAGTCAATTAGAGTCTTAGGTGTGAATTGGTTTGAAGCGATCTTCCTTGGCCTGATCCAGGGCTTGACAGAGTTCCTCCCCATCTCCTCCAGCGCACACCTGCGCATCGTGGGGGAGTTGCTGCCCGGAGCCCAGGACCCGGGAGCGGCCTTTACCGCCATTACCCAGCTCGGCACGGAAACCGCCGTCGCGGTGTATTTCTGGAAGGACATCGTCCGGATCATCAAGTCCTGGTTCGGCTCCCTGTTCGGCCGGGTACCGCGCAATGATCCGGATGCCCGCATGGGCTGGCTGATCATCATCGGCACCATCCCCATCGTGGTCCTGGGCCTGCTCTTCCAGGACCAGATCGAAAGCACCTTCCGCAGTCTCTGGATTGTCGCCACCATGCTGATTGTCTTCGGCATCATCCTGGCGGTGGCTGACACGGTCGGCCGCCAGCAGCGCAAACTGGACCAGCTCACCTATCGGCACGGCATCCTGTACGGCTTTGCCCAGGCCCTGGCACTGATTCCCGGCGTTTCCCGGTCAGGCGGCACCATTACCGCGGGCCTGCTCATGGGCTACACCCGAGAGGCGGCCGCCCGGTATGCCTTCCTGCTGGCCATTCCCGCGGTGTTCGGCAGCGGGCTGTTCCAGCTGGTCAAGTCGCTGGACGAGCCCATGCCCTACACCGCCCTGCAGACCGGCGCCGCTACGGTGGTCGCCTTCGTTGTGGGCTTCATCATCATCGGCTGGTTCCTGCGTTACGTCTCCACCCGCAGCTACCGCCTCTTCGTCTGGTACCGCATCCTCCTCGGCATCTGCATCTACCTCCTGCTGGGCTTCGGCGTCCTTACCGCCTAGCCGTGCCCGTTAGAGTGGAGGGGTGATTGCCTGGAAATCTTCCTCCCTGCCCTCCCTGCCCGGAAAGTCGGACGACGTCCGGCTCTATGACACGGCCGCACAGGCCCGGGTGACCGTGCGTCCCGGCGGCGAAGCGAGCATGTACGTCTGCGGAATCACTCCGTACGACGCCACGCACATGGGCCACGCCTCCACCTACGTGGCGTTCGACCTGCTCAACCGCCAGTGGCGCGACGCCGGGCACACCGTCCGGTACGTCCAGAACGTCACCGACGTCGATGATCCGCTGCTCGAGCGCGCCAACGCCACCGGTGCGGACTGGCGGGAACTCGCACAGGAACAGACCCAGCTTTTCCGTGACGACATGGAGGCCTTGAACGTCCTGGCCCCGGACCACTACATCGGTGCCGTAGAGGCAGTGGAGTGGATCGTGCCGGTGGTGGAGGACCTGATGGACCGCGGCCTGGCCTACCGGGTTGCCGGCACCGGCGCAGAGCCCGACGGCGACCTCTATTTCGACGTCGAGGCCGCTTCCCGCCTGGCCGAAGATGATCCGGATGCCTGGTGGCTGGGACAGGTTTCGCACCTGACCCGGGAACAGATGCTCCCGGTCTTCGCAGAGCGCGGGGGAGACCCGGAGCGTCCCGGCAAGCGGAACGCCCTGGACCCGCTGCTGTGGCGCATGGCCCGTACCGGCGAACCGTCCTGGGACGGCGGCCGGCTCGGCACCGGACGTCCGGGCTGGCACATTGAGTGCTCCGTCATCGCCCAGCGCTTCCTGCCCCGCCCTTTCACGGTGCAGGCCGGCGGTTCGGACCTGGTCTTCCCGCACCACGAAATGAGTGCCGGACACGCCTTTGCCTGCGAGGGCACACCTCTGGCCTCGCACTACGCCCATGCCGGCATGGTGGGACTGGACGGCGAGAAAATGAGCAAGTCCCTGGGCAACCTGGTCCTGGTTTCCCGGCTGCGCGCCGAGGGAGTGGAGCCGTCGGCCATCCGCCTGGTGCTGCTGTCCCACCACTACCGCACGGATTGGTTCTGGACCTCCGACCAGCTGCGCGGGGCCGAGGAACGCCTGGTGGC
The DNA here is from genome assembly GCF_020731025.1 of Arthrobacter sp. zg-Y895. Classification (NCBI taxonomy): domain Bacteria; kingdom Bacillati; phylum Actinomycetota; class Actinomycetes; order Micrococcales; family Micrococcaceae; genus Arthrobacter; species Arthrobacter sp. zg-Y895. The sequence goes on along the minus strand of NZ_JAJFZY010000004.1, from coordinate 301,724 downwards.
GTGGCGGAAGGCCCTCCAGTTCACGAATGACGACGACGCCGCCGCACTCCTGGCCCAGATCCGCGGCGCGCTGGCTGATGACCTGGATGCTCCGGCCGCATTGCAGGCCGTCGATGCCTGGGCCGGTGCAGCAGTCCGCAGCGAATCGGCGGGAAGCCAGGCCGGCGCCGAACTCGTCTGCGCCTCACTGAATGCCCTGCTCGGACTCCAGCTCTAGGCGGAACGCCGAACCGCATCCGGCACGGGAACGCCGGCCGCACCCATTGGGTACGGCCGGCGTTTTCGTGTCCGGTTCCGAAGCTTCCCCTGCTCAGTCCCGGCGTCGGCGCTTCAGGTACCGCTCGAATTCACGGGCAATGGATTCGCCGCTGGCTTCGGGGAGATCGGCCGTGTCCTTGGCCTCTTCCAGCTGGCGGACGTACGCCGCCACCTCCGGGTCCTCGGTTGCGAGCTCGTCCACGCCGCGTTCCCAGGCTTCGGCCTCTTCGGTCAACAGATGCGTGTCCAGGGGCGCCTGCAGCAGCTCCTCGATCCGGTTGAGCAACGCCAGCTGTGCCTTGGGTGACGGTGCCTGCCCCACATAGTGCGGTACGGCCGCCCAGAGCGAGATGGAGGGAATGTCCGCCAGGCCGGCCATTTCGGACACCACACCCACAATGCCGATGGGCCCCTCGTAGGAGGAAGGCTCCAGGCTCAGGCTTTCCTGCAGGTCCGGTTCCTCGCAGGACGCGCTCACCGGGATGGGACGGGAATGCGGAACGTCGGCAAGCAGGGCACCGGCCAGGACAATGCAGTCCACGTCCAGTTCCTTGGCCAGGGCGATGAGCTCGGCGGTGTAGGCCCGCCACTTGTAGGAGGGTTCGACGCCGGTGACAAAGATGATGTCCAGGTTGCTGTCCGGCACTTCGGCACGGGAGATTCTCGTGGTCGGCCACTTGATCCGGTGCCCGCCGGACGCCGTCCGTTTCAGCGACGGTCTGGTGAACTGGAAGTCGTAGTATTCGTCCGCGTCGATACTGGCTATTTTTTCGCTGTCCCAGTGCCGGCTCAGGAATTTCAGGGCATCGGAGGCCGCTTCACCTGCATCATTCCAACCTTCGAACGCGGCCAGCATCACCGTGACGCGTTCTGAGGACGTCCCGTCGCCAAAAAAGTCCTGGAGGCCTGTGGCTTCAAAGCCTTCGGTATTGCTCACCACTTCACACTATGCCCCGTCCGCCCCGCATGTCAGGACCGGGCAACGGCGCTTCGCGGAGAGCAAAAGAAACACCGGCTTCCGCCGCCCCGTAGACTTAGGGCATGCCCCTCCTTCCCGCAGAAGATTCTCCCCACAGCCACGCCGACGCAGCACTGCAGGCAGTTTTCTGGGATATGGACGGCACCCTCGTGGATACCGAGCCGTATTGGATCGCCGCCGAAAAGGAACTGACCTCGGATTTCAACGTCGACTGGACGGACGCCCAGGCCGAGGCAATGGTCGGCCAGGCCCTGGAGGTGAGCGCCGGCATGCTGCAACGAGCCGGTGTCCCCTTGGAAAACCGTGAAATCATCGACCGGCTGATCGGACAGGTTGCGGCACAGGTCCGCCGCGAGGTGCCCTGGCGCCCGGGCGCCCGAGAACTGCTGGCCGAGCTGCGGGCAGCGGGTGTTCCCTGCGCCCTGGTCACCATGTCAGAGCCGGTGCTCGCCCGGGAAATCATCCGCGCGCTTCCCGCCGGGACGTTCGACGTCGTGGTGACCGGTGACATGGTCAGCCGCGGCAAACCGGATCCCGAGCCGTATCAGCTGGCCTTCGACACGCTCGCCGGCTCCGTTCCGGGCCTGGCCAAGGCCGGCGTGGTCGCCGTCGAGGACTCCCTGCCCGGGGCAACTTCGGCGCAGGCGGCCGGCCTGGTGACCCTGACGGTCCCGAACTTCGTTCCGTTGCCGCCGGGTGCCTTTGAGCACGAATGGCAGTCCCTGGCCGGCCGCGGAATAGACCAGCTGCGCGAGCTGCTTCCCGGTTCCGTCCTGGAGACCGCTAGGTGAGCAGCAACGGGCCCGCCGGAACGGAACGCCGGGAAGGTATCCCGCTGGGCAGCATTGCCGGAGTACCGGTGACCCTGGCGTATTCGTGGTTCCTCATCGCCGCGTTCATCGTGGCGGTGTTCGGGCCGCAGGTGCGGGACGCCTTCCCGGGCCTTGGCGCCGGTGCCTTTGCCGTGGCCCTGGGGTACGCGGTCCTGCTGCTGCTCTCGATCCTGGCGCACGAGGCAGCGCACGCCTTGACCGCCCGCGCCTACCACTGGCCTACCTCCAAGATCGTCCTCACACTGTGGGGCGGGCACACCCAGTTCGGGGACCTGCGCTCCACCCCGGGACGCTCCCTGCTCGTTGCCCTGGCCGGCCCGGCAGCCAATTTCCTGCTGGCGGCAGCCGGATTCGGGATCCTGCAGCTCCTTTCCGAAGGAAGCGTGGCTGAGCTGGTCACCTTCATCTTTGTCTCCGCCAATGTGCTGATAGGCGTTTTCAACGTCCTGCCCGGGCTGCCCCTGGACGGCGGACGCATTGTGGAAAGCGCGGTCTGGAAGATCACCGGGTCGCAGGAACGCGGCACCATCGCGGCCGGCTGGGCCGGACGCATCATCTCCGTCCTGCTCCTGGCTGCCGTTTTCGTTCCGCCCTACCTCCGGGGAGAGACGCCCTCCCTGAGCCTTGTCCTGCTGGCCGCCCTGCTGTGCGGCTTCCTCTGGATGGGCGCAGGCTCCGCCATCTCCAACGCCCGGGTGCGCCTGCGGCTGCCGCAGGTCAGTGCCGGTGCCCTGATGGAACCGGCGGTGTCCCTGCCCGGCCGGGCAACCGTCGGCGAGGCGCTCCGGCTGGCACGCGAGTATCCGGACGCCGTCGTGGTGGTCACTGCCGCAACCGGCCAGCCGGAAGCCGTCGTGGACCGCGGCGCCCTCGCATCGGTTCCCCACGAGCAGGCCGCCCAGGTGCCGGTGAGCGCCGTCGCCCGCCCGCTGGCTGCCGGCGCCTATGTCCCCGAAGCCGCGGCCGGACAGGAACTCGTCCAGTACCTGGCCAAACTGCAGGGCAGCGAATACGCGGTCATTGACCGGGACGGAACGGTTACCGGCCTGCTGCGCCAATCCGCCGTCGTCGCCGCCGTCACCGGGAAAGCCGCCCGCCCGCAGCGCTGACACCTCCAGCTTTTACCGGCCGGCACACGCGCGCCGGCACCCATAATCCAGCAAGAGAACCAAAGGAATACCATGAACTCCGATAACCAGGCGCAGGCCGCCACTGCTGCACCCCACGGGGCCGAGATCCGCAGGGGACCGCTCCGCCCCGGGGAACGGGTCCAGCTCACCGATGAGAAGGGCCGCCGCAACACCATCACCCTCACCGAGGGCGGCGCCTTCCACACGCACCGCGGCTACCTGCAGCATGACTCCGTCATCGGACTGCCCGAAGGGTCCGTGGTGTCCAACACCGCCGGACACCAGTACCAGATCCTGCGTCCGCTGCTCTCGGACTTCGTCCTGTCCATGCCGCGCGGTGCCGCCGTCGTCTACCCCAAGGACGCGGCCCAGATTGTCACCATGGCGGACATCTACCCCGGCGCCCGCGTCGTGGAAGCCGGCGTCGGCTCCGGCGCCCTGAGCATCTCGCTGCTGCGTGCAGTCGGTGACCACGGCACCCTGCACTCCTTTGAACGGCGCGAGGAATTCGCGCAGATCGCCCGCGGCAACGTGGAGACCTTCTTCGGCGGACCGCATCCGGCCTGGGACATCACCCTCGGGGATTTCCAGGACGAAGTCGTGAAAACCGAAGAGCCCGGCAGCGTGGACCGCGTGGTCCTGGACATGCTCGCCCCCTGGGAATGCACTGACGCCGTAGCCACCGTGCTCGCCCCGGGCGGCGTGTGGATCTCCTACGTGGCCACCGTCACCCAGCTCTCCCGCACCGCGGAAGCCATCCGGGCCGACGGCCGCTTCACCGAGCCGGACGGCTGGGAATCCATGGTCCGCGGCTGGCACCTCGAGGGACTGGCCGTACGCCCGGACCACCGCATGGTGGCCCACACCGGCTTCCTGCTCACCGCGCGCCGGCTCGCCGAGGGTGCCACCGGACTCGTGGCCAAGCGCCGCGCTTCGAAAACAAACTTCAGCGAAGAGGACCTCAACGCCTGGACGCCCGCGGCCGTGGGGGAACGGGAAGTCTCCGCACACAAGCTGCGCCGTGCGGCCAAGGATGCCAGTTCTACCGTGCAGCGCGGAGCCCTCGAAAACGCCGAAAAATTCCAGCAGGAGACCGACACCCCATAACGGGGGTAACCGGCTAAACACAAGACGCCGGACCCCGTGTATCTTCCGCAGCGCTGGGTTACTGTCATTGGACAGACCCAGAGCTACGTGAAGGCGGTCGGTATGATGGCTGAACCCGAAAACGTCGGACCCGCGACCGGGGGCTCCCGCCCGGTGTCCGCAGCGGCTGTAGCAGGCACCGAAGCACGCCAACTGAATGTCCTTCGGGACAAACTCCGGAATCTGGACCGGCAGCTCGCTGCCCTTACACACAACAACGCCCGGCTCGTGGCCATGCTGGAGACCGCGAAAGCCGAAATCATCCGGTTGAAGGATGCCCTGGAAAACGAGGGAGCAACGCCCTTCAGCTTCGGCACCGTCATCGGCGTGAACCAGCGCCATGAAGCCGAACCCGGCGTGACGACCATCGCGGCAGTCCAGGAAAGCCTGGACATCATCCAGTCCGGCCGCAAACTCCGGGTCGCCGTTTCGCCCCTCCTGGACCTGGGACAGATCGTCCCGGGCCAGGAGGTGCTGTTGAACGAATCCCTGACCGTGATTGCCGCCCTCGGCTTCGAACGCGCGGGGGAACTGTTTACGGTGAAGGAGCTCCTGGAACCGGACCGGGTGCTGGTGATCGGGCGGGCCGACGACGAGCGCGTGGTGCGCCTCAACGGGCCCCTGGGCCGGGAAAAGGTCCGGGTGGGGGATGCCCTGACGGTGGACACCCGCATCGGCTACGCGCTGGAGAAGATCCCGCGCAGCGAAGTGGAGAACCTGGTCCTCGAAGAGGTGCCGGACATCTCCTACGCGGACATCGGCGGCCTCGGCCCGCAGATCGAGCAGATCCGCGACGCCGTCGAACTGCCGTTCATGCATCCCGACCTCTACCGCGAACACGGACTGAAGCCGCCCAAGGGCATCCTGCTCTACGGCCCTCCCGGCTGCGGCAAGACGCTCATTGCCAAGGCCGTGGCACACGCCCTCGCGGCACGGGTGATGGAGCAGACCGGCACGCTTGGTGCCCGCAGCTACTTCCTGAACATCAAGGGACCCGAGCTGCTGGACAAGTACGTGGGGGAGACGGAGCGCCACATCCGCCTGATCTTCGGCCGCGCCCGGGAGAAGGCCTCCGACGGCAGCCCCGTGGTGGTGTTCTTCGACGAAATGGATTCGCTGTTCCGCACCCGCGGCACCGGGGTGTCCTCCGACGTCGAAACCACCATTGTTCCGCAGCTGCTCAGCGAAATCGACGGCGTCGAGAAGCTGGAGAACGTGATTGTGATCGGAGCCTCCAACCGGGAGGACATGATCGATCCGGCCATCCTGCGTCCCGGCCGCCTGGACGTGAAGATCAAGATCCAGCGCCCCGATGCCGAAGGCGCAGCGGAGATCTTCGCGAAGTACCTGACCCCGGACCTGCCGCTGCACCGCGACGACCTTGCCGAGCACGGTTACGATCCGGTGGAAACGGTCAACGACATGGTCCGCCGCACGGTGGAGAAGATGTACGCCGAGGACAAGGCCAACGAATACCTGGAGGTCACCTACGCCAACGGCGACACCGAGATGCTGTACTTCAAGGATTTCAACTCCGGCGCCGTCATCCAGAACGTGGTGGACCGGGCCAAGAAGTACGCCATCAAGGACCTGCTGCAGCTGCACCAGCGCGGCCTGCGCATCGAACACCTGATGCGGGCCGTGGTGGATGAATTCCGCGAGCATGAGGACATGCCCAACACCACCAATCCGGATGACTGGGCACGGATCTCGGGGAAGAAGGGCGAGCGGATCACCTACATCCGCACCATCGTCCAGGGCAAGGCCGGCCAGGAACCGGGCCGGACCATCGAAACGGCGGCCAACCCGGGACAGTATCTGTGACCGTCCGCCGTGTCATGGGGACGGAAACCGAGTACGGCGTGCTCGCACCGTCCCTGCCGTCCGCCAATGCCACCGTCCTGTCCAGCCAGATAGTCAACGCGTACGCCGCCACGCTGCGGACCGGGGCGGGCAACCTGTCGGGCACCCGCTGGGACTACACCGACGAGGCGCCGCTGAACGATGCGCGCGGATTCGCAGTGCCCCGTGCCGCTGCGGATCCCACCCAGCTCACCGACGAACCGCCGGTGCTGGACGCCGAACAGATCGCCATGGAGGGCGGCGGACCCGCAGCACTTTACGGGGAACAGACGCAGGACAACCCGGTGCTGATGAACATGGTCCTGGGCAACGGGGCGCGGCTGTACGTGGACCACGCCCACCCGGAGTACTCCTCGCCCGAAGTCACCCGGCCCCGCGACGCCGTGCTGTGGGACAAGGCCGGGGACGCCGTGGTGCTGTCCGCCATGCGGCATATAGCCAGGATGCCGGGATTCGCACCCGTCAACCTGTACAAGAACAACACCGACAACAAGGGCGCCTCCTACGGGTCGCATGAAAACTACCTTGTGCCCCGCAGCGTTCCTTTCGGAGCCCTCGTGAGCGGGCTGGTGCCGTTCTTCGTTTCCCGCCAGGTCATCGCCGGTTCCGGCCGGGTGGGCATCGGCACCAACAACCAGCGCCAGGGATTCCAGCTGAGCCAGCGGGCGGACTTCTTCGAAACGGAAGTGGGGCTGGAAACCACCATCCGCCGCCCGATCATCAATACCCGGGACGAGCCGCACGCGGTGGCGGAAAAGTACCGGCGCCTGCACGTCATCATCGGGGACGCGAACCTCAGCGAGGTATCCGCCCTGCTGAAGATCGGCACCACCTCGCTTGTCCTGTCCATGATCGAAGCCGGCAGTGCCCCCGCCGTCGAGCTGCGGGACCCGGTGGGCGCACTGCAGGCCATCAGCCACGACCCGTCGCTGGAACAGCTGGTGGAACTGGCGGACGGCAGGATGGTCACCGGCCTGGACCTGCAGGAAATCTACTTCGAAGCAGCAGCGGCGCACTCCCGCGCCGGCGGCGGAACGGACGCAGACACTGAAGACGTACTCGCCCGCTGGTCCGCGTTGCTGGGCACCCTGAAGCGCGACCCCCTGGAGGCAGCCGCTTCCGTGGACTGGGTGGCGAAGCTGAAGCTGCTGCAGGCCTACCGCGAGCGCGACGGGTTGGCCTGGTCGGATGCCCGGCTGCACCTGGTGGATCTGCAGTACTCGGATATGCGCCCGGAGAAGGGGCTGTACTACCGGCTGGCGGCCCGGGGCCAGATGGAACGGGTGCTTACCGACGAGCAGATTGCCCGTGCCGTCACCTCCCCGCCGGACGACACCCGTGCCTACTTCCGCGGGAACTGCCTTACCCGGTTCCCCAAGGAAGTGATCGGAGCAAGCTGGGATTCGATCATCTTCGAACTGCCCTCCCGCCGGCGGCTCCAGCGGATCCCCACCCGCGAGCCGCTCCGCGGCACCAGGGCCCTGACCGAGGAACTCTTCAACGCATCAGCCGATGCGGAGGATTTTGTCACCAGACTCCTGACCGGTTCCGACGCCGCCGTGGCACCATAGGACTAGGATTCAACCCCCGGGCAAGAAAGGGCTAGGCATCATGGCAACCCAGGACCGCAAAAACACCGGAACGCATCCCGTCGAAGAAGAAGAGACCGAGGCCGTCCCGCCCCCCGCAGCCGAAGCGGAAGCTTCCACCGAGACTGAAGGCGTGGACGACCTGCTGGACGAGATCGACGGCGTGCTGGAGAGCAACGCCGAAGAGTTCGTCCGCGGCTTCATCCAGAAGGGCGGTCAGTAGCGGATGGCCCCCCGGGACCCCGCCGCCTCCATCCATCAAGCCCCGTCCTCTTCCTTTACCGACCATCTTGCCCTCCACCGCCCCGAGCTGCTGCCGTCCTCCCGGTCCCTGGGACCGGCGTCGCACGGTTCCGCGGGGGAGCTGGCCCCGCAGGCCACCACCATCGTTTCCCTCACCTACGCAGGGGGAGTCCTGATGGCAGGGGACCGGCGGGCCACGATGGGCAACATGATCGCCAGCCGGCACATCAAGAAAGTCTTCCCGGCGGACACCTACTCCGTGCTGGGGATCGCCGGTACGGCAGGGCTCGCCCTGGACATGATCCGGCTGTTCCAGGTGGAACTGGAGCACTACGAGAAGATCGAGGGAACACCCATGAGCCTGGACGGCAAGTCCAACCGGCTCGCGGCCATGGTGCGCTCCAACCTTCCGCTGGCGCTGCAGGGACTGGCCGTTGTCCCGCTCTTTGCCGGGTTCGACACCCAGCGGCGAACCGGCCGGCTCTTTTCCTACGACGTCACCGGCGGCCGGTACGAGGAATACGAGCACCACAGCGTCGGCTCCGGGTCGGTGTTCGCACGCGGCGCCCTGAAGAAACTCTGGCAGCCGAACCTCGACGAGGAGGATGCGGTCCGGGTGGCCGTGGAGTCCCTCTACGACGCGGCCGACGACGATTCGGCCACCGGCGGCCCGGACATGGTCCGGCGTCTGTGGCCGGTGGTCTACGTCGTCAACAGTGCCGGCAACCGGGAGATCCCCGAACGGGAACTGCAGGAACTCTCCCGTGAACTCATCGCAAGGCGCACCGCTGCCGGACTGGAGGCGTAGCCGTGACCCAGCAGTTCTACGTCTCGCCCGAACAACTGATGAAGGACCGGGCGGACTTCGCCCGGAAAGGCATTGCCCGGGGACGCTCGGTAGTCGTCCTGACCTGCAGGGAAGGTATTGCCCTGGTGGCGGAGAACCCTTCACCGTCCCTCCATAAGCTCAGCGAAATCTATGACCGGATCGGCTTCGCCGCCGTCGGCAAGTACAACGAATTCGAGTCCCTGCGCCAAGCGGGCATCCGGTTCGCGGATGTGCGCGGCTACTCCTATTCCCGCGACGACGTCTCCGCGCGCGGGTTGGCCAGTGTCTACGCGCAGAGCCTCGGCTCGGTTTTCACCACTGAGGGAAAGCCGTTCGAAGTGGAGCTGGCCGTCGCCGAGGTAGGGGAGGATCCGTATTCGGACCGCCTGTACCGCCTGAACTTCGACGGCTCTATCGCGGATGAAAGCAATTACACGGTGATGGGCGGACAGGCCGAGATCGTCAATGAAGCCCTCAGCCGGTCATGGAACCAGGACGCGGATTTCGGCTCCGCCATCCGGACGGCCGTTCAGGCGCTTTCCGCCACCCGCACAGCCAATGGTCCGGGCAACGGGCAGGCACCCGAACCGCTGGGCGCCGGCCTGCTGGAGGTCGCCGTCCTGGACCGGGACCCGCTTTCCACCCGCGGCACCGTCAGGGCGTTCCGCAGGATAAACACCGTTGAGCTGGACCGTCTGTTGTCCAGCGCGGAAGGAGACTGATGGACCGCAGGATCTATGGAGTGGAAACGGAATTCGGCATCGCCTATTCCGGCCCCGATTCGCGTCCCCTTTCCCCGGAGGAAGTGGCCCGCTACCTCTTCCGCAAGGTCGTCAGCTGGGGCCGCTCATCAAATGTTTTCCTGACCAACGGCTCACGCCTCTACCTCGACGTCGGCTCGCACCCGGAGTACGCCACCGCGGAGTGCGACGACCTGGCGCAGCTGGTGGCCCATGACCGTGCCGGCGAGCTGATCCTGGAAGACCTGGTGGAGGAGGCGGAGGACCGGCTGAAAGCCGAAGGCTTCAACGGGAGCGTCTACCTCTTCAAAAACAACACCGATTCCGCCGGCAACTCCTACGGCAGCCACGAAAACTACCTCATTCCGCGCCGGCTCGAATTTTCCCGGCTGGCGGACGTCCTCATTCCGTTCCTGGTCACCCGCCAGCTGCTGGTCGGTGCCGGCAAGGTGCTCAAGACCCAGTCCGGTTCCCTCTTCGCATTTTCCCAGCGGGCAGACCACATCTGGGAAGGCGTCTCCTCTGCGACCACCCGGTCCCGGCCCATCATCAACACACGGGATGAGCCGCACGCGGACGCCGAACACTACCGCCGGCTGCACGTGATAGCCGGAGATTCGAACATGTCCGAGACGACCATGCTCCTCAAGGCCGGGTCTGTCGACCTGATGCTGCGGATGATCGAGGCCGGCGTACTGATGCGGGACCTGCGCCTGGAGAACCCGATCCGCAGCATCCGGGAAACGTCGCATGACCTCTCCGGCCGCCAGCCGCTGAAACTGGCCAACGGTTCCACGATGTCGCCGCTGGACCTGCAGCGCATCTACCTCCAGCGCGTCCAGGACTTCGTCGCAGCCAACGGTGAGCACAACCGGCATGTCGGACGGATCATCGATCTGTGGACACGCACGCTGGACGCCGTCGAGTCCGGTGACCACTCCGGGATCGACACGGAAATCGACTGGGCCATCAAGAAAAAACTGGTGGACCGGGTGGCAGAGCGGCACGGACTCGAGATGTCTTCCCCGCGCCTGGCCCAGGTCGACCTGACCTATCACGACATATCCCGGCGCCGCGGATTGTTCTACCTGCTGCAGTCCCGCGGCGAAACGGCCCGCGTGGTGGAGGACAGCGATATCAAGGAAGCCGTGGACCAGCCGCCGCAGACCACCCGTGCCAAGCTGCGCGGCGACTTCGTCCGCCGTGCCAAGAATGCCAACCGCGACTTCACGGTGGACTGGGTGCACCTCAAGCTCAATGACCGGGCCCAGCAGACGGTGCTGTGCAAGGACCCTTTCGCGTCCGTCGATGAACGGGTCGAGGCGCTGCTTTCCACTCTCTGACCGCTCTTCGCCACCGTCCGTAAGGCACCGCCTCCGCACCTTACCTAGGCTTCATCCAGCTGGACCGGCTAGTCTGGGGCGTATTGCGGCCGCGCGGCGTCTGTCTGCCCGGCGTACCGGCAACTACGGTAAGGCCGCCCTGCTCACTGTCCACCACTGAAAGAAGTACTGTGCGTAAAGTACTAGCAATCCTCCTGCCCTTCCTGCTGTTCCTCACTGCCTGCTCCGGCGGCGATGAAGCCAAGAGCAGCGGGCCGTTGTCCTCCGTGAAGATCGAGCGGGGCGACGACGAAACCTCCGTCCCGAGCGTCGACTTCGATAAGCCGCTGAGCGTCGACGAGCCCACCCTGGCCCGGATCAACGACGGCGACGGCGACGAAGTAGCCGAAGGCCAGACGGCCATGATCCGCCTCGCGATGGTCAACCCGGAAGACGGCACGGTCGGCCAGGAGACCTACAGCGGCGAAAACGCCGAAGGCATCGCCGTGGACGAGAGCCTGAAGTCCGGCAACTCGCAGATGTACGACGCACTGCTCGGTGCTCCCGTGGGCTCCGACTTCGCGTATTACATTCCGGCCAATGAAGAAGCCGGAACCGAACCGAACTTCATCGTCTTCACCATCGCTGATGCAATGGACACGGTCCCGACGCTGAGCCCGGACGAAGCTGCTGCCCGGAACACCGACGGCACCCTGCTGATGAGCGGCGAAGACGTTAGCGCCCTTGAAGCCGAAGGAAAGCTTCCCGAGGTTTCCTTCGCCGAAGACGGCACCCCGTCCATCACCATCCCGGAAGGCGCCGAGGAACCGGAGCGCCTGGTGGTAAAGGTCCTGGAAGAAGGCGACGGTCCGGTGCTCGAATCCACCGGGACCGTGGTAGCCGATTACCTCGGTGTCAGCCTGCGGGACGGCGAGCCGTTCGACTCCAGCTACGAGCGCGGCGAACCTGCCGAGTTCCCCCTGGCGAACGTGATTCCGGGCTGGACCTACGGCCTGGCCGATCAGAAGGCCGGCTCCAAGGTCCTGCTGGTCCTGCCGTCCGAACTGGCCTACGGTGATCCCGCCGGCGGCAGCAGCCCCTCGGGACCGCTGGTCTTCGTCGTGGACATCAAGGAAGTCAAGTAGCCTTAACTCCTGACCCACCAGACATAAGGAGCACCAATGTCATTCGGAAAGCGTGAATACGACCGCCAGAAGCCGGAGATCGATTTCCCGGCCCACGATGCCCCCACGGATCTCATTATTGAGGACCTCGTGGTCGGCGACGGCCGGGAAGTAAAGGCCGGAGACACGGTTTCCACCCACTACGTGGGCGTTGCCTTCTCCACCGGCGAGGAGTTCGACGCGTCCTGGAACCGGGGCACACCCCTGGACTTCCGTGTGGGCGTAGGCCAGGTTATCCAGGGCTGGGACCAGGGCCTGCTGGGCATGAAGGTCGGCGGCCGCCGCCGGCTCGAAATCCCTTCCTCGATGGCCTACGGCGACCGGGGCGCCGGATCCGCCGTGGCTCCGGGCGAGTCGCTGATCTTCGTAGTGGACCTGCTCGGCGTTCGCTGATCCGTCCCTCCTGCCAAGGGCGGAACCGCTGTCACCTGCGACGGCGGTTCCGCCCTTTCGCATGTCCCGGCCCGGAAGGAAGGTAGATTAGCTCCCGTGTCCGCCAAGAGAACCGAACGCCTGCTGAATCTGGTCATTGCGCTGCTGTCCACGCGCAGGGGCTTCACCAAGCACGAGTTGTTCGAAGAGATTGAACTGTATTCAGAAGCCTCCACGGCAGATGCCCGGGAAAAGCTCTTTGACCGGGACAAGGCCTTCCTGCGCGAACAGGGCATCCCGGTGGAGTCCTACAGCGAAGAGACTATGTTCGAGGACAACACCACCCAGCGCTACCGCATCCGGCAGGACGCGTACCGGCTTCCCGGTGTCCGGTTCACGCCGGAGGAATCCGCCGTCCTGACCCTGGCCGCCCGTATGTGGGACCAGGCATCGCTGGGCTCGGCCGCCGCCCGCGCCCTGCGCAAGCTCCACGCCCGGGGAGTGCTTCCCGACGACGCCGCGGCCATCCCCCTCCAGCCCAGCATCCGCACCAATGACGCGCATTTCGACGAGATCTGGCGTGCCGCCACCACCCGCACGCCGGTAACCTTCGGCTATCGGCCGGTCGGCAGCACGGAGCAGTCCGTCCGGCAGGTCCAGCCCTGGGGCATGGGCAGCCGCTTCGGCCACTGGTACCTGGTGGGCTACGACCTGGACCGCGGCGCGGAACGGATCTTCCGGCTTTCCCGCATGGAGGGGCCGGTACGGCTGCGGCCAGGCGCCTACACCGTGCCCGTGGACTTCGACATCGACGCCTCGCTCGCTTCCCTGGACGACGTCTATGCGCCGCGGCCGGCAGCAGTGGAAGTCGATCCCGGCGCCGGGGCGGCCCTGCGGCTGCAGGCAGAATCCATCGAGCCCGGAAACGCTGGCCGGGACCGGCTCCAGCTGCGGGTCCGCGACCTGGATGCGCTGGCCGCGGACACCGCCGCCCTCGGCGCGGCCGCCGTCGCCGTCGAACCGGCCGAATTTGCCGACGCCGTCCGTACCGCCCTCGCCCGCGCCCTGGAAACCCAGCGCCGGCCGCTGCCGGGATTCGAACTGGCCGCCTCCGCCGCTCCGGCCCGCCGTCCGGCGTCGGGCGCGCAGGACCACCTCACCCGCCTGCTGGACCTGGTGCCCTATGTCCTGGCGAACCAGGGTGCGGACATGAACGAAACCGCCGGTGCCTTCGGTGTCAGCAAGGAACAGCTGGGCAAGGATCTGAACCTGCTGTTCGTGAGCGGCCCGCGGCATTACCCCAACGGGCTGATGGACGTCAGTTTCGACGACGACCGGATCTACATCGAGAACGCCGAGAACCTCTCCGAGCCGGTGCGTTTCGGCATGGACGAAGCCGCGGCCCTGATCGTGGGGTTGGACACACTGTCGGCCCTGCCGGGCATCGGTTCCTCCGCAGCGGTTGCCAGCGCTCTGGAGAAGCTGACCGAGGCGGCAGGGGAGGCCGGCGGCGTCGGCACCGCTGTCGCGGCCCGTCTGGACGACGAATCCGACGGCACCGTACTGGCCGAACTCCAGCAGGCGATCAGCGGCACGCGCCAGCTTGAACTGCGCTATCTGGTTCCGCGCCGCGACGAAGTCACTCTCCGCACCGTTGACCCGAGGCGGCTCTTCTCCGTGGACAACACCTGGTACCTGGAAGCGTGGTGCCACCGGGCGGAAGCGCCGCGGAATTTCCGGGTGGACCGGATCCACGGCGTGCGGGACACCGGCCCGGCGCTGACCCACGCCCCGGAGCCCGGGGCCGCATTCCCGGCCAGCCTGTTCACGCCGGGACCCCTGGATCACCGGGTGACGCTGGTCCTGGAGCCCGCCGCCCTCTGGGTGGCCGAGGCCTACGACGCCGAACGGCAGGCCCCGCTGGCGGACGGACGGACCGCGGTGGAACTGCGCACGGCGGATACCGGCTGGATTCCGGCTTTCACTGCCCGGTTGGGCGGAGCTGCCGCGGTCGCGGCGCCGGAGGAACTGCGTTCCGCCACCCTGGCCTGGCTGGAGGAGGCTGCCGCGAACTACCGGCCTGCGTAGCCGCCGGTCCGGCCGGGCGGGCAGTCTCCACTATGCTGGGGATATGCCTTGGTGGTCCTGGATACTCATTTGGCTTGCCCTCGCGGCAGGCGCTGCGGCTTTCTACGCCCTGATCGGCTACCGGCTCTTCCAAAGGTTCCTCGGTATTCTCCGGGAATTCGAAGCCGCATCTGCGAAGCTGTCCCTACGCACTCCGGATACCGTTCCGTCCACCGTCCTCGAAGAAGAGCCTGCCGGCATCTTCACGGAGCCGGGCGAAGCGCGGAAGGCCTACGACGCCGGCAAGGCGGCCCGCCGGGAGGCCCGGCGCCTGCGCCGCATCGAGCGGCGCACCGCCAAGGGACAGCCCCGCGCGTGGCGGGATTTCCCGGAACTCTGACATAGAATATTCTCCAACGAAAGGACACCGCCATGAGGCTTGAAGGCTGGCAAATCATCGTCATTGTTGTACTGGCCATTCTGCTCTTCGGCGCTCCGAAGCTTCCGGGGCTGGCAAGGAGCTTGGGGCAGTCCCTTCGCATCTTCAAATCCGAAGTCCGACAGATGAAGGACGACAATCCTTCGACCACGGCGCCCACCGATCCGGTGGAGGGGAAGGTAGTGCACCCCGCACCGCAGCCGAAGGCGTCCGAACAGACGTTCTTCCCCGGACAGACTCCGCCCTCCGGAACCCCGGGCGGGTCCCCGGATTCTGCGGGTAACCCGCCAACCAGCCGCTAGCAGCCGTGGCGCTGAACAAAGGGCGCAAATCCAACCCCGAAGGGCGGATGGCCCTCAAGGAGCATCTGCGGGAATTCCGCAACAGGCTCTTCAAGTCGGCCATCGCCGTGGTGCTGGGCACCGTGGGCGGGTTCTTCGTCTACCTGCCCGTTTTTGAGGCGCTGACCCGGCCGCTCCTGGAAGCAGGCAACAGCGGCGGCCGATTCACCACCATCAACTTCGAAGGCGTCGCCACTCCGTTCGACCAGATGGTCCAGGTCTCGGTGTTCGTGGGACTTGTGGCCTCCAGCCCGGTGTGGCTCTATCAGGCCTGGGCGTTCATCACGCCCGGACTCAAGCGCAAGGAACGCCGCGCGGCCCTGGGCTTCCTGGCCGCCGCCGTCCCGCTGTTCATCGGCGGTATTGTCCTGGCGTGGCTGATCCTGCCACAGGCAGTGCGGGTGCTTACCGATTTCACGCCCGAGGGCGGGTCCAACGTCATTACGGCTTCGGTCTACCTGGCCTTCGTGCTGCGGTTGCTCCTGGCCTTCGGCATCGCCTTCCTGATTCCGGTATTCCTGGTGGGCCTGAACCTGGCCGGCCTGTTGAGCGGGCGGACCATCATCAAATACTGGCGGATCACCGTCTTCCTGATCTGCCTTTTTGCCGCCATGGCTGCTCCCGGCGCCGACGCCCTGAGCATGTTCTACCTCGCCGCGCCGCTGCTGCTGCTTTTCGCCGTGGCGGTGGGCATCTGCCTGCTCAATGACCGGCGCCGGGTTCGGAAGCAGGCGGAGCGGGAAGCAGCAGTGGAAGCCGAAGCCGACACGGCCACCCCCATCGACAAGCTGTAAGGCCATGGACGCGTTCGCCCACCGATGATATTGGCGTTCCGCGGCGGGCGCAGCGCATAGGCTTGGTTCATGACTTCTCCTTCGGAGCGGTACCTTGCCGCAAAACAACGTTCCGAACATGCCAAGACGCAGCTGGGGGTCTTCGAGCAGTCGCTGGGCTTCGAACTGGACGCTTTCCAGTCGGAAGCCTGCCAGTCCCTCGAAGCCGGCCGCGGTGTCCTCGTCGCAGCCCCCACGGGGGCCGGCAAGACCGTGGTGGGGGAGTTCGCCGTCTATCTGGCCCTGCAAAAGGGCCTGAAGGCCTTCTACACCACCCCCATCAAGGCCCTGAGCAACCAGAAATACAGCGAGCTGGCCGCCGCTTACGGCAGTGACCGGGTGGGCCTGCTGACCGGAGACACCAGCATCAACCCGGACGCCGACGTCGTGGTGATGACCACCGAAGTGCTGCGGAACATGCTCTACTCCAACTCGGACACCCTCATCGACCTGGGCTACGTGGTCATGGACGAGGTGCATTACCTGGCGGACCGGTTCCGCGGGGCAGTCTGGGAAGAGGTCATCATCCACCTGCCTTCCGACGTCCGGGTGGTTTCGCTCAGCGCCACCGTGTCCAATGCCGAGGAATTCGGCGCCTGGCTGGACACCGTCCGCGGCGACACCGACGTGGTGGTTTCGGAGCACCGGCCGGTTCCGCTCTGGCAGCACGTGATGGTCGGCCGCGACATCTTCGACCTGTTCGAATCCGATGTTTCCTTCGACGAGGCAGCCGATGAGCAGCCCGGCGCCAAGGAACGCTACCGGGTCAACCCCGAGCTGATGGAGCTGGCGCGGGCCGAGTCCCGCGTCAACCAGCGGGGGCACTGGGGCGGTCCGCGCGGTTCCTCCCGCGGCGGACGCCGTGACTCCTCCCGCGGCGGGCGGCCCGGCGGCCACGGCGGCGGCCACGGCGGGCCGCCGATCACACGCATCCAGCGGGCATCGCGGCCGCAGGTCATCGCCCAGCTGGACCGCAACGGCCTGCTGCCCGCCATCACCTTCATCTTTTCCCGCAACGGCTGCGAGGGCGCTGTACGCCAGTGCGTCGAGTCGGGCCTTTGGCTGACGGACGAAGACGAACGCCGGGAGATTGCCCGGGTGGTGGACGAAGCCACCCAGGACATCCCCGAAGAAGACCTCGAGGTGCTGGGGTTCTGGACGTGGCGCGAGGGCCTGGTGCGCGGTTTCGCCGCCCACCACGCCGGTATGCTGCCCACCTTCAAGGAAGTGGTGGAACGCCTGTTCGCCGCCGGGCTGGTCCGCGCGGTTTTCGCCACCGAAACGCTGGCCCTGGGCATCAACATGCCGGCACGGTCCGTGGTGCTGGAAAAACTGGACAAGTTCAACGGCGAAGCGCACGTGGACATCACCGCCGGCGAGTACACCCAGCTGACCGGCCGGGCAGGACGCCGCGGGATCGACGTCGAGGGCCACGCCGTGGTCCTGTGGCAGCCGGGCACCGACCCCGCTGCCGTGGCGGGCCTGGCCTCGCGGCGCACGTACCCGCTGAACTCCAGTTTCCGGCCCACCTACAACATGAGCATCAACCTCATCGCGCAGTTCGGGCGGGAACGGGCGCGCGGGATCCTCGAGTCCTCCTTCGCCCAGTTCCAGGCGGACCGGTCCGTGGTGGGCCTGGCGAAGCAGGTCCGTTCGCGCGAAGAATCACTCGCCGGCTACGAAAAGGCGATGACCTGCCACCTGGGGGACTTCAACGAGTACGCTGCCCTGCGCCGGCAGCTCTCGGACCTGGAAAACACCGCGTCAAAAACCAAGGCGCGGAATCGGCGGAGTGCCGCCGCAGCCTCGCTGGAGAACCTGCGCCCCGGGGACATCGTGTTCCTTCCCGGCGGCCGGAACTCCGGCCACGCCGTCGTACTGGACGTGGATGCCTCCGCCCGCGAGGTGCGGCCGGCGATCCTGACCGAAGACAAGCAGATCCGGCGTATCAGCGCTGCCGACATCGATGACGTCCTTGAACCGGTCTCGCACATCCGCATCCCCAAGTCCTTCAACGCCCGCTCACCCAAGGACCGGCGCGATCTGTCCTCGTCGCTGCGCAACGCACTGCACGACCATCGGCCGCCGCGGCCGGCGTCGGCCCGCGCCAACGCCATGCACACGGCGGGCACGGAGCGGCAGGAGCAGGCGATCGCAGAGCTGCGCCGGAAAATGCGGGCGCATCCCTGCCACGGCTGCAGTGAACGTGAAGAGCACGCCCGCTGGGCCGAGCGCTGGTGGAAGCTGCGCCGGGAAACCGACAACCTCGTCGGACAGATCCGGGGCCGCACCAACACCATTGCCAAAACCTTCGACCGGGTCTGCGAGGTGCTTACCCGGTACGGCTACGTTGCCCCGGACGAGTCCGGCCTCGACGCCGTGACCCCGGCCGGACAGAAACTGCGGCGCATCTACGGCGAAAAGGACCTCCTCGTGGCCCTCTCGCTGGAGCAGGGCGCCTTCACTGACCTCGACGCCGCCGAGCTGGCCTGCCTGGCCTCTGCCCTGGTCTACCAGGCGAAGCGGGAAGAGCGCGGGCTGCGGCCGAAGATGCCGAGTGTTTCGCTGGAGTCGGCGGTGGACGTCGTCATCCGCCAGTGGTCCGAGCTCACGGACCTCGAAGAGGCGTCCCGGCTGCCGCAGACCGTCGAACCGGAACTGGGCCTGGTCTGGCCCATGTACAAGTGGGTCAAGGGCAAGCACCTGCAGGTGGCCCTGAACGGCACGGAGCTGGCGGCGGGGGACTTTGTCCGCTGGGCCAAGCAGGTGATCGACCTGCTGGACCAGCTGGCCAAGGTCCCGGACCTGCCGGCCGGCATGCGCCGCCGCTTCCTGGACGCCATTTCCCTGGTGCGGCGCGGCGTCGTCGCCTACTCCAACGTCGGCGACTGAACCGCCGCCACCCTCCATCGCCCTACAGAAAACAGGTGAGTCCTTGAACGGCAGTCCCATCCCGAGCGCCCGCACCCTGACGCTCTACCGCAACGGTTCGGTCTACAGCGCCGGCGATCCCTTTGCCACCGCAATGCTGGTCGACGGCGACACCATCGCCTGGGTGGGGTCCGAACAGGCCGCCACCTCCATCCAGGACAGCAAGATGGACGTGGTGGACCTGCAGGGCGCACTGGTGGCGCCCGGATTCGTGGATTCCCACGTCCACACCACCGAGCTGGGCATGTCCCTGGTGACGCTGGACCTGAGCGGTTGCACCTCCCTTGACGATCTGCTGGACACTGTCCGGGAGCACGCGGCGGGGACCACGGGCCTGATCCTGGGGTCCAACTGGGACGAGTCGCGCTGGCCGGAACGGCGCGCACCCACCGCGGCCGAACTCGACGCAGCCTCCGGCAACCGCGCCGTGTACCTCTCCCGCTCCGATGTGCACTGTGCGGCCGTCTCCGGCACGCTGGCGGCCGAACTTCGGCTGCAGGAGTACGACGGCTGGGACAACGGCTTCGTAGTCCGTGCCGCGCACGACGCCGCGCGCACCGTGGCGCGCGACGCCGATCCGGACCAGCGCGGTGTATTCCAGCTGGCTGCCCTGAAGCATGCGGCCTCCCGCGGGGTAGTGGCAGTCGCAGAAATGTCCGCACCGCACATTGCGCCGCCGGAGGACCTGCGCCGGTTGCTGGGCCTCGACGGTCCCCTCAGCGACGATGCGCTGCCGCAGATCCTCCCGTACTGGGGCCAGCTGGCGGAAACCGAGGCTCAGGTAGCCGGGCTGGTGGACTTCTTTGAGGGCCGGCTGCTGGGCCTCGCCGGCGACCTGAACATCGACGGATCCTTCGGTGCCCGTACGGCTGCACTGCGCGAGCCGTACGCCGACCGGCCCGACATCAGCGGCACCATGTACCTGACTCCGGAACAGGTCGGGCGGCATTTGGAGCTCATGACGAAGGCCGGACTGCAGGGCGGCTTCCACGTCATTGGCGACGCAGGGATGGACACGGCGCTGGCCGGGCTCCGCCTCGCTGCCGAGGCCGTCGGGGAGGCCGCCGTCCGGGCTGCCCACCACCGACTGGAACATGCGGAACTGACCGATGACGCCGCCATTGCCGAACTGCTGCGCTTTGGCGTCACTGTCAGCCTGCAGCCCGGGTTCGATGCTGCATGGGGCCATCCCGGCGGACTATACGAACAGCGCCTCGGGGACAGGCGGGAAAACATGAACCGGATGGCCTCGCTGCTCTCCGCCGGTGTGCCCGTTGCCCTGGGCTCCGACACGCCCGTCCTGCCACTGGACCCCTGGTCCGGTGTGCGCGCCGCAGTGTCCCATTCCAACCCCAAGGAGCGGGTCTCGGCGCGGGCAGCGTTTATCGGTCACACCCGTGCCGGCTGGCGTGCGGCAGGGGAGAGCAACTTCATGCGGGGCCAGCTGGCCGCCGGAGCACCGGCGTCCTTCGCGCTGTGGGAAGTACAGGAACTGATGGTCCAGACACCGGATGCGAACGTATCCGCGTGGAGCACGGACCCGCGCGCCGGCACGCCGCTGCTGCCCGCACTGGACAACGGAGACGAGCCGCGCTGCCTGCAGACGGTCCACAACGGCAAAGAGCTGTACCGCGCTCCGGATCTTGCCTGAACAGCGAAACTACCTGCGTGCTTCGGCCTCCTCCACACCGCGTCTGACCTGCATGGACATGAAAAGCTCCTAGTCAGGGGCCATATTGACAGGGGCTAGCCAGCACGTAGGCTATGAGGACCGTAGTCGGGTCCGGCCTTTTGAGGTATGCCGAGCGCTGTTCTGGAACTCTTTCCAGGTCTGCGCTTCGGGTGCCTTCGGCTGGCCCGTACTGCCATGGCCTGTACTACGCGCACCGGAGCAGCTGCTCCGCGGGTGCCGGTTACCGGGTCCAGCATCACACAACCGGGTGGATTCAACCGTCAGTAGAAAACAGGGCCGGCAGTTAGCCGGAACTGGCCCGAAGACGGCTGGATCCGCCCGGTTGCGCTGTCCGGGGCCGCAAGGCGCTGACCCGAGGGGCCGCACACTCCCATATACTGGATAGTCTGCCGGGGGAGTAACCCCGTCCCTGCCGCGAACAACGCGGCGTGCGTCCGCTGAAAGGCTTACTGAGTGCGTGTCCTGACTATCATCCCCACATACAACGAGATCGAGTCGCTCCCCATCACACTGAAGCGGCTGCGGGACGCAGTTCCAGATTCGGATGTACTGATCGCGGACGATAACAGCCCGGACGGCACCGGCGGCTACGCCGACGAAGCCGCTGCCAACGATCCGAAGGTGCATGTGCTGCACCGCAAGGGCAAGGAAGGACTCGGAGCTGCGTACATTGCCGGCTTCCGATGGGGCCTGGAACGCGGCTACGACATCCTGGTCGAAATGGACGCCGACGGTTCGCACCGTCCGGAGGAGCTGCCCCGCCTGCTTGAAGCCTCCAAGGCGGGTGCCGACCTCGTCATCGGTTCCCGCTGGGTCACCGGAGGATCTGTGGTCAACTGGCCGTTCCACCGGAAGCTGCTTTCCCGCGCCGGCAGCACCTACTCGCGGTTCATGCTGGGCATCCCTGTCCGGGACATCACCGCCGGCTACCGTGCCTTCCGCCGCGGCACCCTGGAGCAGCTGGACCTGGGCGCCGTCGAATCCGTCGGCTACGGCTTCCAGGTGGACATGACCTTCCGCGTGGCTCGCCTGGGCCTGAAGATCACCGAGGTGCCGATCACCTTCGTCGAGCGCGAACTCGGCGACTCCAAGATGAGCGGCAACATTGTCGTTGAGGCAATGGCCAATGTGACCCGCTGGGGTCTGACCGCCCGCTGGCGGAAGCTCACCGGACGCGGCTGAGCTTAAACGAAAAAAGCGGGGCGGGGGCCAGATTGCACCCCCCCCCCTTTTTTTTCTCTATGCGGCCCTTTACCGTCAACCCACCCGGCCCGCGGCTGAGCTTAAACCAAAAACGGGGGGCGCCCCCCTGAGGCCCCCCGCCCCGCTTTTTTGTCTCTAGGCGCCCTTGTCCGTTCACCGGACAGGGGGCCGCAAGGATTTAGGCGCTGGTGCGCTCTCCGCGGCGTTCGCGCAGGATCGTCAGGCGGTCCTGGAGGATCGTCTCAAGTTCCTCGATGCTGCGTCGTTCCAGCAGCATGTCCCAGTGCGTCCGCACCGGCTTGTCGTTGCTGGTGTCAGGCTTCTCGCCGTCCACCAGAAGCGCTTCCTTGCCGGTCTTGGAGATCCAGACCGGAGGAACGTCCGCTTCGGCAGCGAAAGTTACGAAAACACGCTCGCCGTCCTCACAGCGGTATTCCACCCGCTGGCGGGGAGCCGGCTCCACACCGGATTCAGTCTCCATGCTCTGTGCGCCCAGGCGCATACCCCGCAGGCTACGATCGCTCATCTTTTCTCCCTCTTAAATCCGCTGGATCCGCTGGCGGATCCCTTGTTATGCCGGTGCCGTACCCGCCTGCCGCCCGGAGGCGGACCGGCTGGGTGCCTAAGGCTGGCCGTCACAGCCAATACAACGCCGACGACGCCGCAGCTGTTCCCGTCGGCGGTCCCGTTCGGTGCCGCAGCTATTGTCCGGCAAACAACCGATTATACCGGCACCGAACGGGAATCGGCTAACAGGGGGAGCGGACGGGCTAGGCTCCGGCTGCAGGCCCGGATGCAGCTGCGGGACCGGTGGCCTGGGCCGGGGTGCTCCCGTTGGATGAGTGCATGGCTGCGTCCGGCACAAAGTCGCCCAGTGCGCTGCCTACACCCTTGAGGGCTTCGCCGAGCTCGCTGGGAATGATCCACAGCTTGTTGGAGGTGCCTTCGGCCAGTTTCGGCAGGGTCTGCAGGTACTGGTAGGCCAGGAGCTTCTGGTCCGGGTTGCCCTTGTGGATGGCATCGAAGACCTTGGCGATTGCCTGGGCCTCGCCGTCGGCCCGCAGGATCGCTGCCTTGGCGTCACCTTCGGCAGCGAGGATGGCGGCCTGCCGGCGGCCTTCGGCGGTGAGGATCTGCGACTGCTTGGTGCCTTCGGCCGTCAGGATGGTTGCGCGCCGTTCCCGCTCGGCCCGCATCTGCTTCTCCATGGAGTCCTGGATCGACAGGGGCGGTTCAATGGCCTTGAGCTCCACCCGGGAGACCCGGATACCCCAGCGGCCGGTGGCGTCATCCAGGACGCCGCGCAGCTGGCCGTTGATCTGGTCACGGGAGGTCAGCGCCTCTTCCAGGTTCAGCCCGCCGACTACGTTGCGGAGTGTGGTGGTGGTCAGCTGCTCCACTGCCTGGATGTAGTTCGCGATCTCATAGGTGGCTGCCCGGGCATCGGTGACCTGGAAATAGACCACGGTATCGATGGAGACCACGAGGGAGTCCTCGGTGATGACCTGCTGCGGGGGGAAGGACACCACCTGTTCACGCAGGTCCAGCAGGGGCAGCATCCGGTCCACAAAAGGAACCAGGATGGTCAGGCCGGGATTCAACGTGCGCTGGTACTTGCCAAGCCGCTCCACCACGCCTGCCCGGGCCTGCGGGACGATCTTGACCGCCTTGACCAGGATGACCAGTACAAAGATCACCAGGACGGCGAGAATAACTAGGACTGCTGTTCCACTCATGTTCCCCCTTGCGTTCCGCGGGAGCCGGGCCGGATCCCGCGGATTGGTTCAGCGGGATCCCTTCCGGAATTCCCGCACTTGGTTTGGCGGCCATGCCGCCGGGTTTATGCCGCTGTTGTTCCCGTTCCGGTTGCCTGGACCAGGGCGGTGGCCCCCTCGATGCGTGCGACGCTGACCTCGACGCCCGCGGGCAGCGGGGATCCGTCAACGCTGCGGGCAGTCCACGTGTCTCCGCCGATCTTCACCGTTCCGGAGGAACCCGTTACGGATTCCAGCGTCACCGCAGGCGCGCCTATTATCCGGTCAATGTTGGACAGCTGGTCCTTGTCGCCCTTCTGCAGGTGCTTCAGGGCGACCGGGCGTACTACACCGATCATAAGAACGGAGACCACCGCGAACACCACGACCTGCAGGAAGAGCGGGGCGGCGAAGAACGAGGCCAGCATAGCGGCCAGGGCGCCCACGGCGAGCATGCCGAAGAACAGGTCAAGGGTAAGGGCCTCGACGGCGGCGAATCCAAGGAATAGCACCAACCAGAGGGCCCAGCCGTAGCTGAGCATCCATTCGAAGACTTCCTGCATCCGTTTTCCCCTTATCTTCCGGACAGTTCCGCTTGTCCTGCTTGTCCTGCTTGTCCTGCTTGGTCCGCTACCTGCGGCAACGGTAGCGCGCGGCGGCGGTTACCGGGCGTTTAGTACATTCTGCCCGAGACCGTGCCCCAGACCTAGGGCTACGGGCGGCGGAAGGATAACGTTTTGTGCGTCCGGGCTCAGTCGGCGCGGAAGATCTGCAGGGTGAAGGATGCAGTCACTTCGACGGGATCGGGCAGGTCGGCCAGGGTCCGCTCGAGGGCGGCCGGTTCCAGGTGCCGGGCGGAAGGGCCCATCAACACGACGTTTCGAACGTCCGCTTTGCCCAGCTGCATGCAGTACGTGCACTGTGCGGTGTCCAGGCGAGAGAAACCGGGCGACAGGGACGCGCTGACCCGTTCTTCCTTTTCGGCGGCGATACCCAGCATCGCCGCCCCTGCCCGGATTTCCTGCAAATGCTCGGGCCGCGGAGTCACCACTGCCAGGATGCCGCCGGGAGCCAGGACACGGCGGAATTCGGGTGGGTTCCTCGGTGCGAAGACGTTCAGGACCACGTCCACGGAGGCATCCCGCAGCGGAAGCCGCCGCCAGACGTCCCACACCAGTGCGTAGGTTCCCGGCAGTGCGCGGGCTGCCCGGCGCAGCGCGTACTTGGAAATGTCCAGTGCCACCGCGGCGGCCCCGGGCAGCGGCCGAAGCACCTCGCCGAGGTAGTAGCCCGTGCCGGCGCCGGCGTCGAGGACCGCTCCTGCGCGAGGTGCTGCGGCCGATACGAGGCGTGCCAGCTCAGCCGCCATGGGTTGGTAGTGCCCGGCCGCCAGAAAGTCGGTGCGGGCCTGCACCATGGCGGCAGTGTCGGCCTGGAACTTGGTGCCGCCGCCGGTGAGGAGATTGAAATAGCCCTGCTTGGCCGCATCATATCGATGACCTGCAGCGCAGCTGAGGGACCGGTTGCCCGAATCGGGTTCGAGGCTGCTGCCACAGACGGGACAGACCAGCAGCGGCAGGGAAGGCATGAGTCCATCCTAAGGCGGCGGTTGGCCCCGCCGGCTGAGGACATTAGGCTTCGGAGCGTGAAACCATGTGACCTGCCTCTCCTGCATTCCCTGTCCGCCCCGGCCGTGCATCCCGATGCCCTGCACTGCGTGGTCTCAGTGACCCGGCCGGACTTCACCGCTGATGCCTATACAGGGCAGCTGTGGCGGGTTCCCCTGACGCAGGGAGGCCGGCCGCGCCGGCTCACCCGCGGTTTCCGGGACACGTCGCCGAAATACAGTCCCGATGGTTCCAGCCTCGGTTTCCTGCGTGCGGCACCGGGGGAGCCGGCTCAGCTGTATATCCTCGGTGCCGGCAGCGGGGAGCCCGTCCAGCTGACTGACGCATTGCTGGGCGTGTCCTGGTTTAATTTCTCGCCGGACGGACGCAGCGTGGTGTTTTCCGCCCGCGTACCGGAGGAAGGCCGGTACGGAACCACGGACGGCGTGGGTTCCACCGCTGAGGATCCCCGGCTCATCACCACCTTCAAATACCGGATGAACGGGGTGGGCTACACCGGCGACAAGCCCGTGCAGATCTTCCACTTGGTCTTGCCGGACCTCGACGCCGAGCCGCACGTCGAACCGCGGGGCCGGGCCAAGGACGGCGGCGAGCCCGGAAA
Organism: Arthrobacter sp. zg-Y895; assembly: GCF_020731025.1. Taxonomy (NCBI): domain Bacteria; kingdom Bacillati; phylum Actinomycetota; class Actinomycetes; order Micrococcales; family Micrococcaceae; genus Arthrobacter; species Arthrobacter sp. zg-Y895. Next base: position 275,746 of record NZ_JAJFZY010000004.1, on the reverse strand, counting down.
GGGCCTGCCCGAGGCCGTGCAGCTGACTTCCGACGCAGTGGACCATCTGCAGCCGGTGTTCACGGCGGACGGCGGCAGGATCCTGTTCACGTCCTCCCCGGATATGGATGCGTCCCTGGTGTCCGATGTCTTCAGCATCCACCCCGACGGCACCGGCCTGACCCGGCTTACCAACCACGACGCCGGCAACCCGCTGACGGTTTCGGATCCGGTGGAGAGCGCCAACGGGCACTGGCTGTTCTATCTGGGCCAGGAGGTTTCCGTCACCGGCACCGATTTCGTCGCCCGGAACACCGCACTGTATGCGGCCCCGGCAGCGGATCCGACCGCAGTGCGCCGACTGACGGACCCGGAGAGCGTTGATCTGGCAGAGGGTACCGTGGTGCCGCACCTCGGCGCCGAGGTGCTGGTCTTTCGCCGGTCCCGCGGGGCAGGCGAACTCCTGGCCGTGGATGCGCGCGGACGCGTGGAAGTTCTGGTGACGGGGCACCGGGTCGTGGAAACTGCCGGGTCCGCGGACGGCACAGTGGTGGTCGGCTACACCGACCCGCGGACGGCCGGCGACCTCGCCGTCGTCGACGACGGCGGGCTCCGCCCCATCACGGACTTCTCCGACGCGCTGCGCCGGGAAACCGCAGTGGCGCTGCCGGTGGAGGAAACCCACCCCTCCGGAGACGGCTATCCCGTGCACGGCTGGCTGGCACTGCCCGAGGGGCCCGGCCCGCACCCGGTGCTGCTGAACATCCACGGCGGGCCGTTCGCCCAGTACGGCTGGGGCTATTTCGACGAGACACAGGTCTACACCAACGCCGGTTACGCGGTGCTGATGTGCAACCCCCGGGGGTCCGCCGGCTACGGGCAGGCACACGGCCGAAGCATCAAGGAAGCCATGGGCACCCTGGACCTGGCCGATGTGCTGGCGTTCGTGGACGGTGCGCTGGCCGCGCATCCGGAACTGGACGGAAACCGGCTGGGCATCATGGGCGGCTCCTACGGCGGCTACCTCACGGCGTGGACCATTGCACACGACCACCGGTTCACTGCCGCCGTGGTGGAACGCGGCTTCCTCGATCCGCTGTCCTTTGTCGGCTCCGCGGACATCGGCTGGTTCTTCAGCGCCGGCTACACCGGCACGGATCCGGCCGCCGTGCAGGCGCAGAGCCCGATGGCGTGCGTGGACTCCGTCCGCACCCCCACCTTCGTAGTCCATTCCGAAGAGGACCTGCGCTGTCCGGTGGAGCAGGCCCAGCGGTACTACACCGCCCTGAAGCTGCGGTCGGTGCCTACGGAGCTGCTGCTCTTCCCGGGCGAAAACCACGAGCTCTCACGCAGCGGCACGCCGTGGCACCGGCGGCGGCGCTTCGAGCACCTGCTCGCCTGGTGGGCCCGCTGGCTGCCGACGCCGCAGAACCCGGCCCCGGAACAGGCCCGCACGCCGGAGCCTGCGCGTGCCTAAAGCCCGCCGGACCTAGAAACCCAGTATCCGCTGGGCCTCGCCGATCCCCGGCGAGGCCCACCGGCGGGCGTATTCGGCATTGCTGCACAGGGATCGGGGAAGCATCCTGTCCACATACACGGTTCCGAAGAGATGGTCCGTTTCATGCTGGACTATCCGCGCCTGCCAGCCGCTGAAGCGCTCCATGCGCTGCCGGGACTGCAGATCGGTGTAGTCCAGCACCACGGAACGCGGCCGGCGGACCACACCTTGGTAACCCTCGAAGGACAGGCAGCCCTCGAAGAACTCGACCGTCTCGTCACCGTCTGCTTCATACCGGGGATTGATGATCGTGAAGAACGGCAGGGGAACCCGCTCCCGGAGGGCGGAGGCCTCGGCACCGGCGTCGAAGGTGTCTTCCAGCACCGCGATCTGCAGCGGAATACCCAGCTGGGGTGCAGCCAGCCCCACGCCGGGGGCGGCGTGCATGACCCGGCGCATGAGCGCAACGAGCGCGTCCAATTCGGCGGCGTCCAGTTCGCCGTCGAAGGGCAGCGCCTCACGGCGGAGGGCGGGGTGCCCCAGTTGGACTATCGGCACGAGCTCCTGCTCTAGCATCGGCAGGACCAAGTCGCGCAGCAGGGCGGTGGAATCTGTGGGCACCGCTTCATCCTAGTAGCCGCTACGGTGTTCTCGCGCAGCCGGGGCGGCGTAACGTCGTGGGCACCATGACCGAGCAGCAGCCGTACAACGTCCTGGGACGGTATCCGGGTTTCGAATTGCGCCATTACCCCGCGCACATCGTGGCACAGGTCACCGTGAACGCAGGCTTCCAGGGGGCGGGCAATGCCGGCTTCCGGCACCTCTACGCGTACATCAGCGGGAGGAACTCGTTCCTGCCCCCGCCGGAACAGCCTCCCTCCGGCACCGACGGACAGGCCATGGCGATGACGGCTCCGGTCCTCCTGGAACCAAGCGCGATTCCGGGCGCCTTCTGCGTGGCCTTCGTCCTGCCCGCGGAGCTGACCGCTGCCGCAGCCCCGGTGCCCGAGGACCCGGCCGTCAGCATTGTTTCGGTGCCGGGCCAGACGGCCGCTGCTGCGGCGTTTTCCGGCCGCTGGAGCGAAGCCAACTACCAGAGCCATCTCCAAGACCTCCTGGCTGCCATATCCGCCGAAGGGTTCACCCCCCTTGGCGGTCCGCGGTTCGCGCGGTTCGACCCGCCGTTCCGGCCGTGGTTCCTGCGCCGCAACGAAGTGGTTCAGGATGTGGAGGGTCCGGGGGACTGAAGATACCCGGCGGCCTGTCCGACGTCGTCGAGCCGGCAGCCGAACTGGTGCTCAAGTGCAGGCTCGGCGGCGAACGCCGTCTGGAGGGACGGAGCGTCGGCGTGCGTCCAGGGACGCAGCAGGGGAGAGGCAGGCATCGGGCAGTTATGCCGCAGGCGGGACGAATCCCAGGGGCAGCAGGTCTTCCGCGGGAATGCTGACCGGGCCCTCCGGCGTCGGCAGGATCACGCGGATCCCGGGGTAGTAGTCGGCAAGGATCTGCCGGTCCCGGCCGCATGGGCTTTGGACGCCGCGGCCATGGTTTCCGACGGCGACGATGCAGGTGGGATCGGCCGCTCCGGCCGCCCGTGCCGCACCCAGGGCAACAAGTTCGGCGCAGGGACCGCCCGTGAAGTGATAGAGGTTCACGCCCGCATGCATGCCGCCGTCGGCCGTGCGGACCGCAGCGCCCATGGTATGGATGCCGTCTTCGTCGGGGCCGGCGTCGGTAGCAGCGTCAATGGTGCACCGGGCCAGGTCCACGAGTTCCCGGTCCGCCGGGGTGAGCGGAACGGCTGACGGGGGAAGGGAAGTAGGCATGCGCAGAGTCTACGGCGCGGGTCCGGCCGTTAAAGACAAACAGCCGGGCCCGCCGTCTGGCGAAACCCGGCTGTGCGGCTCGGGGCGTGACTAGCCCTCGCAGTCCACGCAGTAGGCCTCGCCGTTTTTTTCGCGGGCAATCTGCGAACGGTGGCGTACGAGGAAGCAGGACATGCAGGTGAACTCGTCTGCCTGCGGGGGAACCACCTTGATGAGCAGTTCCTCGCCGGAAAGATCCGCACCCGGAAGGTCAAAACCGTCAATGGCGTCTGACTCTTCGACATCGATGACTGCAGTCATCGCTCCGCCACGCTGCTGAGCTTTCAGACCCTCGAGGGAGTCTGTGTGCTGGTCTTCTTCCTTGACGCGCGGGGCATCGTAATCGGTAGCCATTTTCTTGTGCTTATCTCCTGATTGTGGGGGGGTGAAGCGTAGATCATATAGGGCAACGAAAGTCGCTGCACCAAACCGTACAGGCGTGGCGGACCACGGATGACAAAATACGGCAGGAAAGTGATCAACGTCCCGTCGGAACTTTGTATTCCCGCTTTCATGCCCGCGGCTGCCCGGGCCACGACCCGCTGGAGAGCAGGGAAGGGCAGCGTTACGCCTCCGGTTATGTTAAGCCGCGTAGTCCCGTCTGAGCAGCAAGCCCGGGCATTATGTCAACCCGCGACGGTACGCCTTGCGAGGGTGGCGTCAGCTGAAATCCGCGCGACCAGGTCGGACGGTTTCCCGGGCAGGGCAGGAGTAGGCGGGCGGTTATGTAAAGCCGCGCAGATGACCCAGCCGGGTTCCCGGGGGACGTTATGTCAACTGAGTACGCAGCGGCGCATGGGGCTCCAAGGGGACGGAAAGCGTCGGACCTGGTCAGCCGTTTTTGAGGCGTCAGCCGTGGCGGCCTTTCATTGCAGACGGCATCCGGGGCGGAGCCAGCACTGAAAAGCCCGGACGCTTGAAGATTACGAAAAACGGCGAAAACGGGGGATTAGCGGGCAATCGGGGCCGGATGGACGATCGGGGAATATCTGTGGTTTACGCCACTTCCGGCACCCCGTTTATAACGCCGATAATCTACATTATGTCAACTAGCGTTGAGAAGGGGGTCCCCCGGGGGCCGGTCCCTCAGTCCGGAGGACCTCGCTCGCCCGGAAAGCTCTGGATGCGTTCACGGGACGCAGGCTTCGTGCGGCGACGACTCCTGTGCCGTAGGTTCCGTCGGCAGGATTCCCTCCTGTGCCGTACTTTTCGGGTCGGGACGGCCGTCCGGGGTCAGGCGAAGGGTCAGGACGGACGCCGGACGCCGGCCCGTTCCTCTGACGCCGGTCCGTTCCACCTGTGCGGCTGATTCCCGCAGGATCCCGAGGTCTGTGACGCATGGGAAAGATGTGAACCCTCCAGCCACATGCGCCCCACTCAGTGGGACGCTGTGCCCGGCGGGACTGCTGGGCCGGGCCAGGCCAGCTCCCAGCCCAGCTCCTAGGTCCACTCCCCTAGGCCCACTCCCCTAGGCGCGCTTCGCCGTCACCAGCAAGTACTCCCAGTCCATGGCCGTGTTGCCGGTGCCGGCGCTGAACCCCCTCACCAGCTCCAGCAGCGCCTCATCCAGTGCAGCAGCGCGCTCCGGGCTGTCCGCAAGCGATTTGTACACGGCGATGGTGGGACCGTAGTTCGCTTTGAAGAAGCCCAGGAAGTCCGCCGGGGTCGCGAACCGGTCAACACGCAGGGTCCGGCGTTCGGCGGTGAAATCCTGCACCTTGCCGGCCAGGAGAGACTCCACATGCTCGGGGTTTCCCCACAACGGCGGCGGCTGCGCTCCGGGAGGCGGAGGCGGCGCGTACGGCTTCATGGTGGCGAACATGCGCCCGATGAATCCTTCCGGGGTCCAGTTGATCAGTCCGATCCTTCCGCCGGGCCGGCACACACGCACCATTTCAGACGCCGTCTGCCCGTGGTGCGGAGCGAACATCACTCCGACGCAGGACATCACCGCGTCGAAGGAGCCGTCCGCGAACGGAAGCGATTCGGCGTCGGCCACCACCCAGTTCAGGTGCGCGCCCCGGGACTGCGCTATCCGCTTGCCCGATTCGAGGAGTTCCGGTGTCAGGTCCGAGGCTGTCACGTCGGCGCCGGTCTCCGCAGCGACAATTGCTGCGTTGCCCGTACCCGCCGCGATGTCCAGGACCTCATCCCGGTCCGTAATAGCGCAGGCCTCCACCAGCACCGGGCCCAGGCCGGGAATGATCTCGGTGGCCACGGCCGTATAGTTCCCGAGCGCCCATACCGCCCGGAGCCTCGCTTTCAGTTCCCGGTCGGGGCTGGTTTGTGTGTCCGTCATGATCCTCACGTCCTTGCGTTTGAGGGGTCTTGCATTCCGCCCCTTTGTGCTGCCTGACCCTGTCAGTGTTCGACCCCGGCGTGTGCGGTGCCGTGTGCAAGGCCGGCCAGGTCACCCCGCAGCCGGGGATTGGTGATCCGGGCGGCCAGCAGCGGAATAGCTGTTTCCACGGCCGAGTCCCCCAGCGCCGCCCGGAACGAGTAGGCCCGGACAGTGAGCTCGTCGTGGCCGTAGCGGCTGGACAACTCGCTGAGTTCCCGTGCGTACACGAGTGCCAGCGGGGGATCCGAATGCAGCGACACCGTGCAGGCGAAGTCCAGGTTCCGTCCCCGGAACCAGCGGTACCAGGGGTCGGGGCGCAGCCCGCGGCGGATCCACTCTTCCGCAGCAGCCCGTTCGCCGGCAGTCAGCAGGACCCGGGCCTTGGCCTGGAACGCCGAGTCCAGATAACAGCGGTCCCCAAACGCCCCGGCCAGCGCGACCGCATGGTCGGCCATCTCCGCCGCTTCCAACGAATCGCCGGAAAACAAATATGCCTCGCTTCTCAGTGCCTCCACCAGCGGTCGGAACGCCGCCCAGTGCTCACTTGCAAGGAGCATCAGGGACGCGTCGAGTTGCTCAGCGGCGGTGCGGTGGTGCCCGGTCAGCAGGTATAGCCGGCCCAGCATGGCACGGGCGAACGCCTCCTGCCGGAGGTTGCCGCCAGCGGTGCTCAGACCCGCCGATCCGGCCAGCGCTTCGGCGGCTGCGGGATAGTCAGCGGTATCGGTGGCCAGCATTCCGCGGACGCCCAGTACCCTGGCCGTTTCGTCCGTCAGTCCGGCTGCCGACGCCAGCGCCAACGCCCGGGCCAGCCAGCGCAGCCCGCTCGCCGGGAAGCCGCGCTGTACGGCGAGGAATCCCAGTTCCCGGTACGCGGCAGCCTGCACGGCAGGACTGCCGTCCGGCCCGGAGAGGGACACCACGCGGTGCAGCAGGTCGGCGACCTCGGCGCCGCGGCCGCCGGCGCCGTGAATCAGGGCTCCGGCCAGGGCCAGGAGTGCCTCGGCCTGCAGCTGGCGGTTCCGGGTCCGTTCCGCCAGGCCGCCGGCCACCCGCAGGTGCGCCAACGCGGGTGTGGCGGCACCGGCGGCGAGGCAGGACGCAGCCGCTTCCAGATAGGACCTGACCGCGACGGCGGTGGCTGGCAGAGCGGTGATCCTGACATCCGGGGCGGCCAGTGCCTGCTGGACTTCAGCGGGCATGCCCAGGCCAAGGTGTTCGGCAAAAAGGCGGGCGCACCGGGTGGCCTGGTCCCGGGCTCCGCTGCGGTCCCCGCCGGCCAGGAGGGCGCGGACAAGCAGCGCATGGAAGTCACCGTTCAGCTGGTCCAGGCGAACGGCCTGCCCGGCGAACTGCACGGCAGTCCCGGTATCGCCGTCGGCGAGGGCAGCCAACCCCCTTTCGTAGGCCGCTGTTTCGACGAAGTGCCGCAGCCGGTGGCGTTCCACGGTTAGCCAGGTATCGAAGCCGGGGCAGTCGGCGAACTCCAGCCGTTCGAGCAGTTCGGCGGACGCGGTGTCCGCTGACCAGGGTGCGGCGGTATCGGCGTCGCAGGACGACGACGGCGGCAGCCGCAGGATCAGCGGGTCGCCCTGCAGCACCGACCCTGGGCCCAGCACGCGGCGCAGGTCCGACAGGTGCCAGCGCAGCGCCCCGAGCGGATCCCCGGCATCCGGGAACAGCATCGCGGCCAGCTGGCCGCGCGGTGTGGGAATGCGGTGCAGCAGCAGATAGGTGAGCAGCCCCCAACCCTTTCGGCCACGGGGCTGCCTCCCGTCACCGGCTGGGCACTCGATCGACGGCGGCCCCAGGAGGCGCACCTTAATCCCGGCCATGCACCACACTGTAGGACCAGGCCCGGCACGCCGAAAGGCCGGGACGCAACCACGCTGCGGGCAACGCCGTCGTCCGCACGAACCGACGGGCCTGGCGCTGCCCGTTGCGTGCCGGCCCCGGTGAGGTTAGCGTGCCGCACGGACTGGGAGCCCGCGCAATAGATCCGCTCTGCGCCAGGAAAATTCTTCTGCGCTGTCGATATCCACGCTGCCCGTTCGACGTCATAGTAGGAGGCGCATCAGCACCTTCTACGGAACAAGCAGCAAGGAGAGTGCCATGAAGTACATGTTCATCATGCGGGCCACGGACGAGGCGCTGCAGGCATCCAAGGACATCCCGTTTGAGCAGATCATCAACCAGATGGGTGCGTACAACGAGTCGATGATCAATGCCGGAGTGATGATCGGCGGCGAAGGCCTGGCAGACGTCTCGGAGGGCAGCGGGTTGGTGGTGGATTTCTCCGAGGATCCGCCGCTGGTCACCGACGGCCCCTACGGTGAAACCCACGAGCTGTTCAACGGGTTCTGGATTGTCCAGGTGGGCTCCCGCGAGGAGGCCGCGGAGTGGGCCAGCCGCGCACCGCTTGGGCCCGGGTCCAAACTCGAGGTCCGGCGCGTGCATGAAGCCAACGATTTCGCCGACTTTGCGGACAACGAGTACATCCGGAAGGAAGAACTGTGGCGTTCGGAAGAGGAGAACCTGAACGCGGGGAACAAATAGCCGTGGATTCCGCGGCAGCAGTCCGGGGACGCCTCGATGCCCTGTGGCGCATCGAAGGCGCCCGGATTGTGGCCGCCCTGGCCCGGGTGACCGGCGACGTCGGCCTTGCCGAGGACGCCGCGCAGGACGCCGTCGCCGAGGCCCTGGTCTCATGGAGCGGAACCGGCATTCCCCGTAACCCCGGTGCCTGGATCAGCGCGGTGGCCAAGCGCCGGGCCATCGACAGGTGGCGGCGGGCCGAGCAACTCCAGGACCGCTACGAGATGCTGGCACGCCGGGCGCAGGACGAGGCAGCCCCGGAGTGGGACCCGCTGCCCGACGATGTGCTTCGGCTGCTGTTCACGGCCTGCCATCCGGTGCTCTCCACGGAGGCACAGATTGCATTGACTCTGCGGGTGGTGGGGTCGCTGCGCACCGACGAAATTGCCCGGCTGTTCCTGGTCCCCACCGCCACCGTGCAGCAGCGCATTGTCCGGGCCCGGAAAACCCTGGCGGCGGCGAGGGTTCCCTTTGAACCGCCGGAGCCCAATGAGTGGACCCCGCGGCTGCGCGGGGTGCTGCATGTCATCTACCTGATGTTCACCGAAGGGTACGCGGCGACCAGCGGCGAGACCTGGACCCGGCCGGACCTGGCGAACGAAGCGCTGCGGATCGGAAGGATCCTCGCCGGGCTGGTCCCCCGGGTACCGGAGGCACACGCGCTGGTGGCCCTGATGGAATTCTCCGCCTCCCGCTTCGCCGCCCGCACCGGTCCCGGCGGTGCGCCCGTCCTGCTGGCGGACCAGGACCGCACCCGCTGGGACCGGGCGCAGGTCCAACGCGGCATCGCAGGCCTTGCCCGTGCCGACGGGTTGTCACAGGAGCTCGGCCGCGCACGCGGGAGTTATGCCCTGCAGGCCGCTATTGCGCAGTGCCACGCCACGGCCGCACGGCCCGAGCTTACGGACTGGCCCCGCATCGTGCTGCTCTACGAAGCACTGGGCCGGCTCTCCCCCGGTCCGGTGGTTGAACTGAACCGGGCGGTGGCAGTGTCCATGGCCACCGGCCCGGAAGCCGCCCTGGTCATCGTGAACCGCCTGGCGGCCGAAGGTGCACTGCAGGGATCCCACCTGTTGCCCAGTGTGCGGGCCGAGCTGCTGGCAAGGCTTGGCCGGACGGAGGAGGCCCGGGCCGAGTTTTCAGCTGCCGCAGCCCTGACCCGGAACCGCCGCGAACGGGAGGTGCTCGAACGCCGGGCCGCCGCTCCCTGAGATGTCAGCTGCGCCACGCCCGTTGGTAGAGTCCAGGGAACGCTTATACGCCGCATACCCGAAGGACCGCCTTGACCGCTTCCGCGCAGCCAATCCACGCCGACCCGATGAAGGATCCGCACTGGTGGCGGCAGGCCGCCGTCTACCAGATCTATCCGCGCAGCTTCTCGGACTCGAACGCAGACGGCCTCGGTGACCTGCCCGGCATCACGGCCAAGGTTCCGTACCTTGCGCAGCTGGGGGTCGACGCCGTCTGGCTGAGCCCGTTCTACCCCTCGGCGCTCGCCGACGGCGGGTACGACGTCGACGACTACCGCGCCGTCGATCCGCGCCTGGGCGGCCTGGACGACTTCGATGACCTGGCTGCGGCCCTGCACTCCGCCGGCATCAAACTGATCGTGGACATCGTCCCCAACCACTCCTCCAACCGCCACGCCTGGTTCCGGGAAGCACTGGCGTCCCCCAAGGGCTCCCCCGCCCGCAACCGGTACATCTTCCGGGACGGAACAGGACCCGGCGGGTCCCTGCCGCCGTCGGACTGGCAGTCCGTCTTCGGCGGCAGCGCCTGGGAGCAGGTGCCGGACGGGCAGTGGTACCTGCACCTGTTCGCCCCGGAACAGCCCGATTTCAACTGGGAGAACCCCGAGGTGCGCGCGGAGTTCCTCACCACCCTGCGCTTCTGGGCCGACCGCGGCGTGGACGGCTTCCGGATCGATGTGGCCCACGCACTGGCCAAGGACCTTACTGAGCCCCTGGCAACCAGCGCCGAGCTGACGCCGGAAGGTGACGGCGTCGACGGCGGCCACCCGTTCTGGGACCGTGACGAGGTCCACGAAATCTATGCCGAGTGGCGGAAGCTGTTCAACGAGTACGATCCTCCGCGCACGGCGGTGGCCGAGGCCTGGGTGCATGCCTCGCGCCGCGGGCGGTACGCCAGCCCCGAAGGCCTGGGCCAGGCGTTCAACTTCGACCTGCTCCAGGCGGACTTCGACGCCGCCCGGATCCGGGAGATCATCACCGCCAACCTGGGCCAGGCCGCCGCCACCGGGGCCTCCTCCACCTGGGTGCTGTCCAACCACGACGTCGTCCGGCACGCCACGCGTTACGGCCTGCCGCCCGCTCCGGCGGGCAGCCAAAAAGGGCAGGACGGAAAAGCGTGGGTCTTTTCGGGCGGCACCGAGCCGGCGCTGGACCGTGAGCTGGGCCTGCGCCGGGCGCGGGCCGCCACGCTGCTGATGCTCGCGCTGCCCGGCTCGGCCTACCTGTACCAGGGGGAGGAACTGGGCCTGCACGAAGTGGCGGAGATCCCGGACGCGGACCGGCAGGATCCCACGTTCCACCGCAATGCGGGTGTGGACAAGGGCCGTGACGGGTGCCGGGTGCCCCTGCCCTGGACCGCGGAAGGTCCGTCCTTCGGCTTCGGCACCGGCTCCGCCCATCTGCCCCAGCCCGGGGACTTCGCGCGGGCTGCCGTATCCGCCCAGGAGCAGGACGGGGACTCGAACCTGAATTTCTACCGCCGGGCCTTGGAACTGCGCGGAAAGCAGCAGGGTCCGGAGGAACTCGACTGGCTCGACAGTCCGGCCACCGTGCTGCACTTCCGGCGGCCCGGCGGCTGGCAGAGCATCACCAACTTCGGTGCCGAAGCCATCCAGCTGCCGGAGGGGTCCGTGCTGCTCAGCAGCGGGGCGCTCGAGGGCGGCCTGCTGCCGCCCGATACCACCGTCTGGCTGGCCTAGCCCGGACCCCGGTCCCGGGTCCTGTTCCGCCGGCACCTGTTGCGTCCGGGACCTGTTCCGTCCGCCACCTGTTGACGGGGACGGCCGGGTGGCTACCGTGGTGGGGACGGCATCCCCGTATGCCGGCCGGTACTGATGATCCGCCCGTACCTAAAAGGAGGTCCGTCATGGACCCGATCCCCGGTATCAACGTTTCAGTTCCGCCCAGCGGCCCGGGCTGCGTGGAATGCGCCGAGCAGCAGGGGTGGTGGTACCACCTGCGCCGGTGTGCCGAATGCGGGCACATCGGCTGCTGCGACAGCTCCCCCGGGCAGCACGCCACCCTTCACGAACAGCAGACCGGGCATCCCGTGATCCGCAGCTTCGAACCCGGGGAGGACTGGTTCTGGAACTATGCGGAGTCCTCCGTCTTCGCCGGACCGGAGCTGGCCCCGCCGGCCCACCATCCGAGCAGCCAGTCTGTTCCCGGACCGGCCGGCCGGGTGCCGCCGGGCTGGCAGGAGCTGCTGCACTGAAATGCCGGGGCGAGGCTGACAGGTCTACACTGTAAACATGACTAGAACCTATATTGTGACCGGATCCGCCTCGGGCATCGGAGCAGCAACCGCCGCCATCCTGAAGGAACGCGGCAACACCGTCATTGGCGTCGACCTGCGCAACGCCGACGTCGAAGCTGACCTGAGCAAGCCCGAGGGCCGCTCCGCCGCCGTCGCGAAGGCCGTGGAACTTGCCGGCGGGAACGTCGACGCGGTCATCGCGTGCGCCGGCATTTCCGCCCCGGCACCCATCACCGTTGCCGTGAACTTCTTCGGTGTCACGGATTTCCTGACCGAACTGGCCCCGACCCTGGCCAAGAGCAGCGCCCCGCGCGCCGCCGTCGTCAGCTCCATGGCGAGCCTGCAGCCCAACTCCCCCGAACTTGTCGACGCCATGCTCGCCGGCAACGAAGAGGAAGCCCTGCGGATCGGCCAGGCGCTTGCCGACAACGGCCCCCAGACCGGCTACCTGAACTACCCGTCCAGCAAGCGGGCCCTGAGCCGCTGGGTCCGCCGCGAGAGCATCACCCCCGCCTTTGCCGGCGCCGGAATTCCGCTGAATGCGGTTGCACCGGGCACCGTGCTCTCCGCCATGACGCGCGACCTGCTGTCCACCCCTGAAGGCCGGGCCATGGTGGACGCCAACGTGCCCATGCCGCTGAACGGCCACTCGGAACCGGAAGTTATTGCCCGCCTCCTGATCTGGCTGACTTCCGAAGAGAACACCCACACCACGGGACAGACCATCTACACCGACGGCGGCGCCGACGCCACGCTGCGCGGCGACGACATCTGGTCCTAACCTGCCTCACCGCCCATCGGCGGAACCGTTGGCGCCGGTGAGGACTATCTCCCGGCGCCGGCGGCCCGCCCGGCGCAGCACGCCCAGCCGCATTGACACATAGGCCAGCGCCCCTACGGGGATCGGCAACCAGAACTGCAGGATCCGCCAGGACAGGACCCCCAGGACCGCCACGTGTGACGGTGCGCCGAATCCGGTGAGAGTGGGGACCAGCAGCCCCTCCACCAGCCCTACCCCGCCGGGGGTCAGCGGCACCATCGACACCAGCCCGGCCAGGGAATAAGCGACCAGCAGCTCCCCCGGCCCCAGCACATGGCCAAACGCGGCCACCAGCACCCACAGGCAGGCTGCGTCCAGAAGCCAGCGCAGCGCCGCAAGCGCCACTCCGGCAAGAAGCCGGCGCGGCTGTGCACGGAACATCTGTGTTTCGCCGGCCACCGTCCGGACAAATTTTTCGGCACTGTCCGGATGCATCAGCGGAACCGCTCCTGCCACCGACCGCACCACCCGCACCGCTCCCGCGAGATGCCGGTCCAGGACGGTGAGCAGAGCTACGACAAGCACGAACAGTGCCAGCACCACGGACCCGGCGGCCGCGTAATAGCCGCTGACGTTCACCTGCCCGAGCATGGACAGCAACCCGATACCAAACAGCGCACCGAGAACCAGGTTCGCTCCCAGCACCTGGATGGTTGCCGCGCTGAGCGCATCCTGCGGCGGAGTCCCGGACAGGGTGAGCAGCCGGAACCGGGCAGCGGCCGACGTCGTTCCCCCGCCCGGCACCACGTGGTTAATGGCGGTGTCACACAGGTCGATCCGCACCAGCGTGAAATAGGACGGCCGCGAGGAGCCGGGTAGTACCACCCGCGTCAGGGCGCTGTAGCTCAGCCAGGAGGTGACCTCCAGGCACAAAGCACCCACCAGCACTATCAGCGGCAATCCGGCCAAGGACCGCAGGACGTTGTCGATACCGACCAGCTGCGGCAGGACCGCGTATTCGAAGACCAGCACCAGCACCACGCCCACCGCCATCGCGCGCAGATACCGCCGGCGGCTGGACGAATGCCGGGAACCGCGTGCCGAGAAGCAGTGCCTAGGCATGGTTCAAGCACAGCAGACAGTCTGCATCCATGCCAGCCCCCGGTCTTTGTCCGGGCAGGCAAGGCGCAACACGCGCATTTCGCCTCGGCGTGCCCTTTCTGACATGATGTTGGTATGTTACCGACATCGTGTTGGCAACAGTTCCAGCAATTCACCAAGGGGTTCCGATGTTCCTAGCGCTTCGAGAGTTGCGTTTCGCCCGGGCCAGGTTCGGACTGATGGGTGGCGTCGTCGCCCTCATCGCCGTCCTTATGGTCCTTCTATCAGGCTTGTCCTCCGGACTCGTCAACGACGGCGTGTCCGGCCTGAAAGCCATGCCGGCCACCGCCTTCGCCTTCAACGAGGGCACCAAGACCGATAACGCCTTTTCCCGCAGCGTGGTGGACGAGCACCAGGCCGCCGTCTGGGCCGGGCAGCCCGGCGTGGAAGAGGCCGCCCTGATGGGCACCGCCATGATGAACGGCACCACCGGCACCGGCACCCAGGTTGACCTGGCCCTGTTCGGGATCGAGCCCGGTTCCTTCCTGGCCCCGAAGGTCGGCGAAGGACGCAGCATTGCCGCCCCGAACGAGATAGTGGTGTCAGCCACTGCAGCCGAAGAAGGCCTGCACATCGGTGACGTCGTCACCCTGGAGCGCATCGGCGTCGAGCTGACCGTTGTGGGCTACACCGACGGGCAGGCGACTTTCGGTCACGTCAACGTGGGCTACCTCCCGCTGGACACCTGGCAGTACCTGGCCAGCGGCCAGAGTACTCCCGGGGCGCCGACCGCTGACACCGTGTCCGGCGTTGACTTCGACACCGCCAGCACGGTTGCCCTGAAGGCAGCCGACGGCGCGGACCTCGATTTCGCCGCCGGCGACGAAGCCGCCGGAACAGTCACCTCGACCCTGGCGGAGTCCTTCAACGCCTCCCCCGGATACTCCGCCGAAACCATGACCCTGGAAATGATCCAGATCTTCCTGTACGCCATCTGCGCCCTTGTGGTGGGCGCGTTCTTCACGGTCTGGACCATCCAGCGCAAGCACGAGCTCGCGGTGCTGCGCGCCGTAGGCGCCTCCACCGGATACCTGCTGCGTGACGGACTGCTCCAGGCAGCCATCATCCTGGTGACCTCCACCGTTGTCGGCATTCTCGCCGGCCTCGCCATGGGTGCCGGGCTGAGCGGTACGGCAATGCCGTTCGCCCTTGAGGCCACCCCCATCCTGACGGCCACGATGCTGACGATCGTCCTGGGCCTGGCGGGCGCTGCCCTGGCCATCGTCCGGATTTCCCGCGTAGATCCCCTTGCAGCCCTTGGAGGACAGAGATGAGCACCGCCACTGAAGAACGTTCCCCCGGCACGCGTACCGGCGGACTGTTGATCGACTCCGCAAACCTCGCCCTGGGCGACGGTGACAGCACGGTGCAGGCCCTGGCTAACGTGTCGCTGACCGTCCGGCCCGGTGAGATGGTCGCCGTCGTCGGCCCGTCCGGCGCCGGAAAGTCCAGCCTGCTGGCCGTGGCCGGAGCCCTCACCATCCCCGATTCCGGGACCGTCCGGGTCAACGGAGTGGATCTGGCCACCTTGGGCAAGGCGGCCCGGGCCCGGTTCCGCCTGCAGGAGATCGGCTTCGTGTTCCAGTCCGGAAACCTGATTCCGGCGCTGAATTCGGCGGAACAACTGCGCCTGATGCAAAAGCTTGCCGGCACCCGGGACACTCTCGACCCGCTGGAGCTCCTGGCGGCAGTGGGCATGGACCACAAGGCCCGGAGCCGGCCCGACCAGCTGTCCGGTGGTGAACGCCAGCGGGTCGGGATTGCGCGTTCGCTCGTGAACCGGCCGTCACTGCTGCTCGTGGACGAGCCCACCGCTGCACTGGACCGCGCCCGCAGCCAGGACGTGGTTGCCCTGCTGGCCAGGGAAACCCATGAGCGCGGCGTTGCTACAGTTATGGTGACGCACGATCACGACGTCCTGCACCACTGCGACCGCGTCGTCGAGATGGTGGATGGACGCCTCTCAAGCTAGCCACAGCACGAACAGGAGGGCATAAGTGCCCCGAATCACTGCCCCCACGGTGGCCGAACACCGGGCGGCACAGCAGCGGGCGCTGCTGGACGCGGCACGTACCCTCCTGGCCCGCACCGGCGAGGCCCCCAGCATGGCCGAAGTGGCCGCGCTGGCGGGCCTTGCCCGTCCGAGCGCCTACCAGTATTACAAGTCCCGCCAGGATCTCCTCCATGCCCTGGTGCTGGACGTTTTCCCTCGCTGGACGCAGCGGGTGCGGGAAGCCATGGATGCGGAGCAGGAACCCGCGGACCGCATCATGGCCTACGTGCTGACGAACATCCGCCTGGTCGCGGAGGGTGAGCACGCGGTCGGCAACGCGCTGGCCGCCGTCGCCCCCGGCGAGGAACTGGACAACCAAAGTGCCATGATGCACCGCCAGCTGCTTACTCCGCTGGTGGAGACGCTGAGCTCGATGGGGGTTCCGGATCCCCCGGTGACGGCCGAGCTCATCAACGCCATCGTGCATTCGTCCACCAGGCTGCTGGAGTCCGGCACCGGGCCGGAGACGGTCGAGGAGCGCGTCCGGGAACTCCTCGGCCCCTACGTCCGCGAAAACCGCACTATCCCCGCCCGGGAGGGCACCCCATGACAGACACGACCGTCCGACCTGCCCCGACCGTCCGGACCTGGCCTTGGGTCCTGGCCGCAGACCTCGTCCTCATCGTCGTTTTCGCCGCCCTCGGCCGGCAAAGCCACGAACACGGCCTGGCCGTACTCGGCATCCTCACCACCGCACTGCCGTTCCTGGCGGCCTGCCTGCTCTCGTGGACGGCCATGCGCGCCTGGCGGCGTCCGGCACGGCTATGGCCCGACGGCGTCGTCATCTGGCTCGGAACCGTAGCCGCCGGCCTGGGTATCCGTGCGCTGGCCGGCGGCGGCACCGCCGTCAGCTTCCAGGTGGTCACCCTCGCCGTGCTCGGGGTGTTCCTGCTCGGCCAGCGCGCGGTGTGGACAGTTATGTCCCGCCGCCGGCACCGTTCCATCCACTAGGCTCAAAGAAAGCATCAGTCGATACCACCCGCAGGGAAGGCCCTCCATGATCACCGCTTTTGTACTCATCCAGACCGACTCAGCCAGGATCCCGGAATGCGCCGAGGAAATCTCCGAGATCGACGGCATCAGCGAGGTCTACTCAGTGACCGGCGAATGCGACCTGATTGCCATCGCACGGGTGCAGCGCCACGAGGACCTCGCCGATGCGATTGCCAACCGCCTGTCCAAGGTCGACGGCGTGATCGGAACCACCACGCAGATCGCGTTCCGTGCCTACTCGCAGCATGACCTGGACGCGGCGTTCTCACTGGGCTTCGACAGCTAGCAAACCTCCGGCGGCCTGCCCGCCGACGCTTACTGCGTAACGGCCACCCATCGGTCCAGCGCCGCCTGCGCGGCACCGCTGTCGATCGAGTCGCAGGCACGGACCAGGGCGCGGGACAGCCGGTCAATCAGCGGGCCGTCCGCCTCGCTGTCCAGGGCCACCAGAGCCGCGGCCGCGTTCAGTACGACGGCGTCCCGCACCGGCCCCTTGTCCCCCGCCAGCACGCTTCGCACCACTGCCGCATTCGCGGCGGCGTCACCGCCCCGCAGATCCTCCAGCGTGGCCCGGCTGATCCCGAGATCCAAGGGATCCACTACGGACTCCTCTACGGCACCGTTACGGACTTCCCAGACGGTAGAGACACCGGTGGTGGTCATCTCGTCCAGCCCGTCGCCGCCGCGGAACACCAGGGCGCGCACACCGCGCCGGGCGAGCACGCCGGCCATCAGCGGTGCCAGCCGGGCGTCTGCGACACCAATGGCCGACGCGCTGGGGTTGGACGGATTCGTCAGCGGCCCCATGAAGTTGAAGGCCGTGGCCACCCCCATCTCGCGGCGCGGTACGGCGGCGAAGCGCATGGACGGGTGGAAGACCTGGGCAAAGCAGAACGTAATGCCGGCTTCAACAGCAGCCTGCGCCACCCGCTCCACGGAGAGATCCAACCGGACCCCCAACGCTTCAATAACGTCCGCGGATCCGGAGGCCGACGACGCAGCACGGTTTCCGTGCTTGACCACCTTCGCGCCCGCTCCGGCACACACGAGGGCAGCCATGGAGGAAATATTGACGGTGTTGTGGCGGTCCCCGCCGGTGCCCACGATGTCGAGGGTCTCCCCCGGGATGTTGATCGGCCGGGCACTGGCAACCATGGCCTCGACCAGCCCGGTGAGCTCATCCACGGTTTCACCCTTGGCCCGCAGCGCCACCAGGAACCCTGCAATCTGGGAGTCCGTGGCGTTGCCGGCCATGATGGTGGCCATCGCCCATCGGGTCTGCTCGGTGGAGAGGTTTTCGCCTCCAATGAGGGCATTAATCAGGCTCGGCCAGGTGTCACCGGAACTCGGAATCGTAGTCACACACCCTAGGTTATCTACGTTTCGTAGAAAAAGCTGATTTCTTTCTGTGAGGCCTATTTCCGCGCCAATACAGGGATCCGGGGCGTCGCGGCCGACTTTGGACGCGCCGTCGGCCCTGATCTGTTGGAGAACTGGGCAGTTTTACCGCCATAATGTCTATGTGACAACAGCGACCCATGCCCCCAGTACCCCGGCTCACCCCACGCTGAACCGCCCCAATATGGTTTCCGTAGGAACCGTGGTGTGGCTCTCCAGCGAACTGATGTTCTTTGCTGCTCTCTTCGCCATGTATTTCACCCTTCGCTCGGTCTCGAGCGATCTGTGGGCCATGGAGACCGAGAAGCTGAACGTTCCGTTCGCTTTCGTGAACACGGTGATCCTTGTTTCCAGCTCCTTCACCTGCCAGTTCGGCGTCTTCGCTGCAGAACGACTTCAGGCACGCCGCACCGGAGGGCTCCTGAAGTTCTCCCGTTGGGGCATGACTGAGTGGTTCCTGCTGACCTTCGTACTCGGAGCCATCTTCGTCTCCGTACAGGCCTACGAATACGCCATGCTCGTGTCTGAAGGCGTCTCCCTCTCGTCGAACTCTTACGGTTCCGCGTTCTACCTCACCACCGGTTTCCACGGCCTGCACGTGACCGGCGGCCTGATCGCGTTCCTCTTCATCATCGGCCGTGCCTACGCCGCCAAGCGCTTCGGACACTTCGAAGCAACTTCGGCGATCGTAACCTCGTACTACTGGCACTTCGTTGATGTGGTCTGGATTGCCCTGTTCGTCATCATTTACTTCCTCAAGTAACACTGCTTGAGGATCGCACCCCACGAAATACTTCAAAGTGGCACAAGTTTCCCAAAGACCACATAAGTTAGGAACTACGAAGTGAAGGCACTATCGCAAAGGCGGCGTCATCCCCTCGCAGCAGTCGCGCTGCTGCTGCTGGGACTCCTCGTTACGGGTGGTCTCTATGCCGTAGCCAACGGAGCCAACCAGGCCCAGGCTGCTACCACCACGTACACTGCCGAAGACGTCAGCGAGGGCGAGAAGCTCTTCGTCGCCAACTGTGCAACGTGCCACGGCATTGAAGCCACGGGCACCGAAAACGGTCCTTCGCTGGTAGGCGTCGGCGCAGCATCGGTCGACTTCCAGGTCGGCACCGGCCGCATGCCGATGGCCATGCAGGGCCCGCAGGCCCAGGAGAAGCCGGTCCAGTTTGACGAAGACCAGACCGCTGACCTGGCTGCCTACGTTTCCAGCCTCGGTGCCGGACCTTCGGTTCCGGACTCGGAATACCTTGAGTCGGACACCACCGACGAAGAGGCAGCCGCCAACGGCGGTGAGCTGTTCCGCGTGAACTGCGCCATGTGCCACAACGCAGCAGCTGCCGGCGGTGCACTGACCCGGGGCAAGTTCGCTCCGAGCCTTGACGGCGTCAGCGAAAAGCACATCTACGAGGCCATGGTCACCGGCCCGCAGAACATGCCTGTCTTCAGCGACACCAACATCACGCCCGAGGACAAGCAGGACATCATCACGTTCCTCAAGGACATCGAATCCAGCGGCTCCCCCGGTGGGGCCCAGCTGGGCTCGCTCGGTCCGGTATCCGAGGGTCTGTTTATCTGGACCGCCGGTCTGGGAATCATCATCGCTTTCACCATCTGGTTGACCTCCCGGTCTTCCTAACCACAGCCGCGCTCACCTCCACGGGTGACATCACAGTTACATATAGGTCTATAAATGCAGTTTTCAGAGAAGGATGAGGGGGATCATGGGCGACCATAGTCACGGCAGTCCGAACACCTCGGGCACCGTCGCTACGGCTGGCCAGGGAGATGAGGAGAAGTTCCAGAATCCGGGACTTCCCCCACACCGCCCTCGTCTAGCCGACACAAATCCCCGCGCCGAAAAGCGGGCAGAGCGGCAGGTGGCGAGCCTGTTCATCGTGTCGATCATCGGCACCATCGTATTTTTCATCGGGTACTTCAGCATCCACCTGGATGATGCCAGCATCGCTGAACTGCGGCTGCAGAACATCCTCCTGGGACTCGGCACCGCGTTCGCGATGCTCGGAATCGGCGTCGGTATTGTCCACTGGGCAAAGACGCTTATGCCGGACCACGAGGTCACCGAAGACCGTCACGAGATCCGTCCTGAAGAGGACCGCGTGGTCGCGGAGAAGATGGTTGGGGACATCATCGAGGAAACGGGCATCAAGCGCCGTCCCCTGATCCGCAACACGCTCCTCGGCGCCATGGTCCTGGCACCGCTGCCGGCCATCGCCGTCTTCCGGGACCTCGGCCCGCTTCCGGGCGACACCCTCCGCCACACCATGTGGAAAGAGGGCACCCGCCTGGTGCGCGACCCCAGCGGCACCCCCATTAAGGCTTCGGATGTCACCCTGGGCTCGGCGTTCCACGTCATCCCGGACGGCCTGAACGATCTCCCCGAGCACAAGCTTGAGGAAAAGGCCAAGGCCGTTGTCCTGCTGATGCGCCTGAACCCCGAGGACCTGAACCCCTCCCCCGGACGCGAAGACTGGGCAGTGGACGGCATTGTCGCCTACTCCAAGATCTGCACGCACGTTGGATGCCCGGTTGCCCTTTACGAGCAGCAGACGCACCACCTGCTGTGCCCGTGCCACCAGTCGACCTTCGATGTCACGCAGGAATGCAAAGTCATCTTCGGACCGGCCGGGCACGCACTGCCGCAGCTGCCGATCGAGGTCGACAGCGAAGGCTACCTGGTCGCCCAGCGCGACTTCGAAGAACCTGTTGGACCGAGCTACTGGGAGCGTGGCTGATCATGAGTGTTCCCTCTGCCACCCCTTACGAGGCCAAGACCCGTCTGGGACGCGTCACCAACTTCGTTGACTCCCGGGTCAACGGCTCCGGCATAGTCAAGGGGCTGGGCCGCAAGGTCTTCCCCGACCACTGGTCGTTCATGTTCGGCGAAGTTGCTCTGTACTGCTTCGTCATCCTGCTGCTGACCGGAACGTTCCTGACGTTCTTCTTCGATCCGTCCATGGCGGAAACGCATTACGAAGGCAGCTACGTGCCGCTGCGCGGCGTCGAAATGTCCGTGGCCTATGAGTCCTCCCTGAACATCTCCTTCGATGTCCGCGGCGGCCTCTTCATGCGCCAGGTACACCACTGGTCGGCCCTGCTCTTCGTAGCAGCCGTCTCGGTGCACATGCTCCGCGTGTTCTTCACCGGCGCCTTCCGCAAGCCCCGCGAACTCAACTGGGTGGTGGGCGGCGTCCTGCTGATCCTGTCCCTGGCTGCGGGCTTCACCGGCTACTCCCTCCCCGATGACCTGCTCTCCGGCAACGGCCTGCGCATCATCGACGGCGTCATCAAGTCGGTCCCGGTGGTAGGCACCTACATCAGCTTCTTCCTCTTCGGAGGTGAATTCCCCGGAACCGCGATTATCGGCCGTCTCTACATGCTGCATATCCTCCTGGTTCCGGCGCTGATCCTGCTGATGATTGCGATCCACCTGTTCATGGTGGTTATCCACAAGCACACGCAGTTCCGCGGCCCCGGCCGGACCAACAACAACGTTGTCGGCTACCCGGTCGGCCCGGTCTACGCAGCGAAGGCCGGCGGCTTCTTCTTCATCGTCTTCGGCGTGATTGCGATCATTGCGGGCTTCTTCACCATCAACCCGATCTGGAACTACGGTCCCTACGATCCCTCCCCCGTGTCCGCCGGTACCCAGCCCGACTGGTACATCGGTTGGGTCGACGGCGCCCTGCGCCTGATGCCCGGCTTCCTCGGCGCGTTCCCGCTGGAATGGGTCATCCCGTTCCCTTGGGGCGATAACACCCTGTCACTGAACGTGCTGCTCCCGGCCCTGGGCCCGGCAGGCCTCGTCTTCACCCTGCTCTTCGCATGGCCGTGGATCGAAGCCTGGCTGACCAAGGACAAGCGGGTCCACAACCTGCTGGACCGCCCGCGCAACGCGCCGTACCGCACCGCCGTCGGCGTTGCAGGCATCACGTTCTACTGCGTCATGTGGGCTGCTGCCAGCTCCGACCTCATCGCCACGCACTTCCACGTGTCGCTGAACGATGTGACGTACTGGCTCCGCGTCCTGTTCTTCGTCGGTCCGATCCTGGGCTTCATCATTGCCCGCCGCATCGCCCTGGCGCTGCAGCGCAAGGACCGCGAGATTGTCCTTCACGGTGTTGAGAGCGGCCGTATCGTCCGTCTCCCGCACGGTGAGTACATCGAGGTGCACGAGCCGCTGGACGAGTACAAGCGCTACCGCCTGGTGGACTTTGACTCCTACAAGGCACTCCCGGCCCAGCCGGACGCCAACGGCAAGATCTCCCGGAAGGAGAAGCGACGCGCCAAGCTGTCCCGCTTCTTCTTCGAGGACCGCGTTGCTCCGGTGACGCCGTCCGAACTGGAGAACGCGCATCACCACGAATCGCCGTCCGAGGTTGCAGCCAAGGCTGACGACCAGGCATCGATCGAACAGCACTAACCGCAAGGCAGTGCAGAAGAGGGCCCGACCGGATCATCCGGTCGGGCCCTCTTCTTTTGTTTGTCCATCGGCAATGCGCCGGCGGTCAGCCGGTTGAGTCGGTTAGGCCAGCGTGAAGGGGTGCTTGGCCGGAAGCGGGTACCGCTGCTTCAGGGCGGACAGGTCCGCCACGGGTGCCGATCCGATGGTGAGCTTGGTGAAGTCGAGCAGCGGATCCCGGAGCACTACCTTCAGGCCTGCGACTGCCTTGTTCACGTCCGGGACCAGGCAATAGATATTCAGCTTCCGCGGTGCGAACTCCGTGTGGTCCACCTCCCCCAGCCCCCGCCACAAGAAGTACGAGGAAATGGCCTGGGTGGCCTTGTGCTCGAGGTAGCGGTCCCGCTCCGTGCCGCCGGCGGTCTTGAGCGCGTACTGGACGATGACCCAGTGCTGGTCTGCCGGATCTATCTCCGCGTACCCCTCTTCCTCCGAAGTGACGACAAAGGCGTGCAGAAGGCCCTCCGCGGCTTCCGGTGCCACCTCCTGGACCTTGGCCGAGCCCTCGTAGCCCACGGGACCGGAGGAAAGCATCAGCTGCCCCTCGTCCTCGTCATATAGGGCCTCACGGAAGTGGAGCACCCCCGCCTCGTCGCGCTTGTACATCCGAATGGTGACCATGGTGGTGTTCCTCTTCCTGCTGTGGGGTCTGAACGGGGGCTGCGGCCCCCTGGGCGGCGCTCAGGCGTTCGGGCGCCGGCGTGGGTGGTAAGAGCGTGGGGTGCGTACTCCGGGCCGTTGCAGCGGCACCCAGAGCTTGTAGCGGTCCGCCCGGTAGTAGGACACCGAGTAGTCGACCATTGCCCGTGACACGTAGGCGTGACGCTGGATCTTCAGCACCGGTGCGCCCAGCTCAACGTTGAGCAGGCGTGCGATGGAGGCCGAGGCAGCCGTTGCCTCAATGGTGTCCTCGCCCCACTCCATCACCAGGCCGTACCGTTCGCTCAGCACGTTGTAGAGCGACGTCGGCGGCTCTTCCTCGAGAATGCCAGGGACGTAGTGTGAGGGGATAAAGTTCTCATCCACACTCATCGGTTCGCCGTCCGCCAGCAGCTGCCGCCGGAACCGTATAACCGGCTGGCCCGGTTCAATCTGGAGTTCACGAGCTACCAGCTGCGAGGCACCGATCTGCTCGAAACTCAGGACGTGTGCGGCAGGGACCATGCCGCGGCGGTGCATTTCCTCGGAGTACGAGGTCAGCTGAACCTGCAGGTCCATCTTCGTCCGTGCCACGAAGGTCCCGAGCCCGACGACGCGCTCCAGCACGCCGTCCGCCACCAGGGCGTCCACAGCCTGGCGGATGGTCATGCGGGCTACGGAGAAGTGCTCGGAGAGCTCGCGCTCCGACGGGATGATCTCCCCTGCCCCGGCATGGCTTTCCACGAACCGGCGGAGGATGCCTTGGAGCTGCACGTGCTTGGCGACGCCCGTGCCTGGATCAATGCCCTCGGTCATCAGGCGCAGGCGGTGGTTGCTCACCCGCGGTATCCCGAGCGAATGAACGGATCCGTAACGTGCATCTTTCTATTCCGCCCCTCCGGCTGGGAAAAACTGCTGCCGTCTAAGGATACCGGCATCCCGCACCACCCCTCCCCTACCGCACTCCTTGCCCTGCCGCGGCGGGCCAAGGCAAAAAGGAAGGACCCGCAGTCTCCTGCGGGTCCTTCCTCTTTATGCTGTTATGCAGTCCCTAGTGGGCGTGGTTTCCGCGGCTGTACTCGAAAACCCAGCCAACCAGTGCGATGACGGCCAGGCCGGCGCCGATGTAAAGGATCCACCAGCCGACTGCCATGCCCAGGAAGCCGATAGCGGCAGAGGCACCCAGCAGCAGCGGCCACCAGCTCCACGGGCTGAAGAAGCCCTGTTCGCCGGATCCTTCGTGGATCTCGGCATCCAGGCGATCCTCGGGCCGGGGGCCGACGCGCTTACCGGTGAAGCCGATGTAGTAGGCGATCATGCCGGACATGCCGCCGGTGAGGAAGAGCGCCAGGTAACCGACGGGCTCCATCCAATCGACCATGTAGCCGTAGACAACACCGACGACGATGAAGAACGGCGTCATGTAAGCGAAGAGCTTAGTCTCAACCTTCATTAGACTTTTTCCTTCCGGTCGCCGGGGCCGAATACCTTGGCAGCGGCGGAATCGTCAGTGACGTGCTGCTGCAGTTCGGGGTGGTGCAGGTCCAGCGCCGGACGCTCCGAACGGATCCGGGGCAGCGAAGTGAAGTTGTGGCGCGGCGGCGGGCAGGAAGTTGCCCACTCGAGCGAGCCACCGAAGCCCCAGGGGTCATCCACTTCAACCTTCTTGCCGTGGCGCCAGGTGATGTACACGTTCCAGAAGAACGGGATCATCGAGGCACCCAGGACGAAGGAGGCGATGGTGGAGAACTGGTTCATCGCAGTGAAGTTGTCTTCCACCAGGTAGTCGGCGTAGCGACGCGGCATGCCCAGGACACCCAGCCAGTGCTGGATGAGGAAGGTGCCGTGGAAGCCGATGAACAGGAGCCAGAAGTGGATCTTGCCCAGGCGTTCGTTGAGCATCTTGCCGGTCCACTTGGGCCACCAGAAGTAGAAGCCTGCGAACATTGCAAACACCACGGTGCCGAAGATGACGTAGTGGAAGTGGGCAACCACGAAGTACGTATCCGAGACGTGGAAGTCCAGCGGCGGGGAGGACAGGATGATGCCGGTCAATCCACCGAAGAGGAACGTAATGAGGAAGCCGATGCTCCACAGCATGGGGGTCTCAAAGGTAATGGACCCCCGCCACATGGTGCCGATCCAGTTGAAGAACTTCACGCCCGTAGGCACCGCGATCAGCATCGTCATGAAGGCGAAGAACGGCAGCATGACTGCACCGGTCACGTACATGTGGTGCGCCCAGACCGTCACCGACAGTGCGGCGATGGCGATGGTTGCGTAGACCAGGCCCTTGTAGCCGAAGATCGGCTTGCGGCTGAAGACCGGGAAGATCTCGGACACGATGCCGAAGAACGGCAGGGCGATGATGTAGACCTCGGGGTGGCCGAAGAACCAGAACAGGTGCTGCCACAGGATGGCGCCGCCGCGTTCCGGATCGAAGATGTGCGCTCCGAAGCGCCGGTCGGCGCCGAGGGCGAACAGTGCAGCCGCCAGGGGCGGGAACGCCATCAGGACCAGGATGGCCGTGACCAGCGTGTTCCAGGTGAAGATCGGCATGCGCCACATGGTCATGCCCGGGGCACGCATGCAGATGATGGTGGTGATGAAGTTGACAGCACCGAGGATGGTACCGAAGCCCGACAGTGCCAGGCCGAAGACCCACAGGTCTCCGCCAACGCCCGGAGAGAACGTGGTGCTGGACAGCGGGGTGTAGGCGAACCAGCCGAAGGACGCAGCGCCCTGCGGCGTAATGAAGCCGGCAACGGCGATGGTGCTGCCGAAGAGGAAGAACCAGAACGCCAGGGCGTTCAGCCGCGGGAAGGCGACATCCGGTGCGCCGATCTGCAGGGGCATGATGACATTCGCGAAACCGGAGAACAGCGGGGTGGCGAACATCAGGAGCATCACGGTGCCGTGCATCGTGAACAGCTGGTTGTACTGGTCCTTGGTCTGCAGGATCTGCATACCGGGCTCAAACAGCTCCGCGCGGATGACCAGTGCCATCACGCCGGCGAGGCAGAAGAAGATAAACGAGGAAATCAGGTACATGTACCCGATCGTCTTGTGGTCAGTGGACGTGATCCAGCTGACAACAATTCGTCCCTTGGAGACGGGTACTACGCGAGGCGCAACCCTGGTGCCGGAATCTTCCGAAGTGTATTCGAGAGTAGTCATGACGTCACCTACTTCCTAACTTCGCTAGATTCTGAGTTGTACTGGCGGTCGTAGTCCCCGTCGACCTGCCCGGTGGGCAGTCCGGCTACGTACTCGTCGTACTCGGCTTCGGTGACAACCTCGACGTTGAAGAGCATTTCGGAGTGGTACTCACCGCAGAGCTCGGCGCACTTACCGTCGAAGGTGCCGGTCTTACCGGTTTCGAGGGTGATGACGTTGGTGCGGCCGGGGTAGACGTCCATCTTCTGCAGGAACGCAGGCACCCAGAAGGAGTGCTGGACGTCGCGGGTGTTCAGCTGCAGCTCGATGGTCTTGTCGACGGGGAGCACCAACGTGGGGAACTCATCCTGGTCGACTTCCTGGCCGTCAAGGTTGACCTGAACGCCCTGGTAGTACTTGTCTTCGTTGACATAGTTGAAGTCCCAGGACCACTGCTTGGCGCGCACATCAATAATGACCCGGTCCGGGTCATCGCTGGTTGCATTGATCGCCTTGATGTCCTGGTTGGTGAAGTAGAACAACACCAGAACCATGAACAGCGGCACGGCCGTGTAGAAAATCTCCAGCGGCAGGTTGTAGCTGAGCTGGCGCGGGTACCCGGTCTCGTTCTTGCGACGGCGGTAGGCAACCATGCACCACAGGAGCAAAGCCCAGGTGAGGATACCAACAGCCAAGGCAGCGATCCACGAGTTGACCCAAAGGTCAATGATCCGGCCGGTGTGGTTAGTGGTGTCGCGGTCCGTCGGCAACCAGCCCGTTTGAGCCTCCGATGAACACCCCGATAAAAACAACGCGCCGGCCGACGTTACGGCTGAGATCTTTAAGATCCTGGCGCGTCGGCTGCTGGTTCGGTCCTGCGAACTCACAGACGGCCCTTCCTCTTGTTGCGTGCAAGTGCTGTCCGTACGGAGACAAAAAAGTTCCCCGTTACGGACATTAGTTTTACTACTACGTGTAGAGCTTACCCGTACGCGCGGCGATCCAGTGACAGATCACCGCCGCGCCGGGCGTTTAATGCTCCTGTTACGGGCCGCCGCAGCCATGGTTCCTAGTGGAAGGAATCTCCACAGGCGCATGAGCCGCCGGCATTGGGGTTGTCGATGGTGAACCCCTGCTTCGAAATGGTGTCCTCGAAGTCGATCGATGCGCCGGACAGGTAGGGAACGCTCATCTTGTCCACGATGACCTCGACGCCGTCGAAGTCACGGACGGCGTCGCCGTCGAGGACACGCTCGTCGAAGTAGAGCTGGTAGATGAGTCCCGAGCAGCCACCGGGCTGGACTGCCACACGGAGACGGAGGTCTGTTCGGCCTTCCTGCTCCAGCAGGCTGCGGACCTTCTGTGCGGCTACATCCGACAGCAGTACTTCGTGTACGGGCAGCTCGGCCTCTGCTGCGGCGGTCTTGTTTTCGCTGGTGGAAACGCTCATAGTTTCTCTCTTTCCTCAGCTGGTCTTTCCGCGTGCACACCTTGAATCGCCTGCCGCGGGCCGGACCAGTGTCTCAATGGTACGTCTGCTGACCCCCAACGATCTAACAAGTGCCGGGCCTAAAGGAATTCCCGCCCGGCACTTGCTTTGGTCCTGTTTCCTAGCCTGCAACGGCCCCGAGGCGGGCGAGGAGCAGCGCTTCGGCCAGGATGGCGTTCCGGAAGTCGCCGAGGTCCAGTGATTCGTTGGCGCTGTGGGCGCGTGAATCCGGATCTTCGACGCCGGTGATCAGGATCTGCGCCTCCGGGAACAATTCCACGAGGTCCGAAATGAACGGGATGGATCCGCCCATGCCCGATTCCACCGGCTCCACTCCCCACGCCCGTTCGAGGGCCCACAGCGCGGTGCGTGCGGCGCTGGCGCTGGTGTCGGTGGCGAAGGCATTGCCCTGCTCCCCCGGTGTGAAGGTGACCTTGGCACCGAAGGGAGCGTGGGCCTGGACGTGTGCCTCGACGGCTGCCATGGCTTCCTCCGGGCTCTGCCCGGGGGCCAGGCGCAGGCTGAACTTCGCGCGGGCCTTCGGCTGGATGGTGTTGGAGGACATCGCCACTGTCGGCACGTCTATGCCGATGATCGACAGGGCGGGTTTGGTCCACAGCCGGGACGCAATGGAGCCCGTTCCGGCCAGCCGGACGCCGTCGAGCAGCGACGAATCGGCACGGAAGTCCGCCTCGGGGTAATCCACTGCGGCGTCGTCGCCGGACACCAGTCCGGTGATGGCGACGTCGCCGGCGTCGTCATGGAAGGTCGCAATCAACCGGGCCAGCAGGGTGGGCGCGTCCAGTACCGGACCGCCGAACATCCCGGAGTGCACGGCGTGGTCCAGCACCTGGACCTCGACCGTCCCGTCCACCAGCCCGCGCAGGCTCGTGGTGAGCGCCGGTACGCCTACCTTCCAGTTGCCCGAATCGGCTACCACAATGACGTCGGCGCGGAGCAGGTCCTGGTAGGTCTCCAGGAAGGTGCGGAAGGTCGGGGATCCGGCTTCTTCCTCACCTTCGATGAACAGGGTGACACCGACGCCGGACTCCTCCCCCAGGACGTCTTCCAAGGCACGCAGCGCACCGATATGGGCCATGATGCCGGCCTTGTCATCCGCAGCGCCGCGGCCGTAAAGCCGTCCGTTGCGCTCTTCGGCGGTGAAGGGGTCGGACTCCCAGAGGTCCGGGTCCCCGGGCGGCTGGACATCGTGGTGGGCGTACAGCAGGACGGTGGGCGCGCCGGCCCGGGCGGGACGGCGGGCGACGACGGCGGGGCCGCCGGGGGTGCCGTTGTTGTCCACGCGCAGCACCTGGACGTCTTCGATGCCGGCCTCGCGGACCAGCTCGGCGACGGCGGCGGCGCTGCGGTTGAGGTGCTCGGGATCAAAGGAGTCCCACGCGATGCCCGGGATGCTCACCAGGGATTTGAGCTGCTCGACGGTCCGCGGGAAATCCGCGGCCACGCTGGCACGGAGGGCGTCTTCGTGGACATCCGCGGATGAGGGATTTGCGTCTGGAGTGGGGTTGGAAGTCATAGCCAAAACCCTACAATCATTCACGGTATCCTTGGGATGTGTTCGGACGAAAGAAAGAAGCGCCCACCGCGCAGGAAACTGTGGACCAGGCAGCTGCCGCTGACCAGGCAGCCAACGTACGGGTGGGCAAGGGTGCCCCGACGCCCCGCCGAAAGGACCAGGTAGCCGCCCGCCGGCGGCCGCTGGTGCCTGATGACCGGAAGGCGGCCAAGGCTGCCAACCGCGAGGCACTCCGGGAGGAGCGGCTGAAGACCCGCCGCGCGCTGGACACCGGCGAGGAGCGTTACCTTCCCCTTCGGGACAAGGGCCCCAACCGCCGGTTTGTCCGCGACATTGTTGATGCCCGCTGGAACATCGGCGAATTCATCATGATCGCTGCGCTGGTGTTCGTCCTGTTCAGCTTCATCCAGAACATCGATGTCCAGCTGATTGTTATGGCGGCGTTCTGGGTGCTCATCCTGTTGGTCATTGCGGACAGCTTCATGCTGCGCCGGCAGATCCGGAAGCGCCTGACGGCCAAGTTCGGCGGGCCCAACCCCGGTGATGTCTGGTACGGGGTTTCCCGGTCCCTGCAGCTGCGGCGTTTCCGCCTGCCCAAGCCGCAGGTCAGCCGCGGCCAGTACCCCTCCTGAGGTTTTCCAGGACAACTTCCGTACGAAATGAAAGGGCCGCCCGCGGGCGGCCCTTTCATTGCTTTAACGGCGGGACCGGGCCAGGCCCCGGTTGATCCGTGCCGCCCAGAACGGACCCTCGTAGAGGAACGCGGTGTACCCCTGCACCAGGACAGCGCCGGCGTCGAGGCGCTCCTGCACATCGGCAGCCGTTTCCACTCCCCCGACGGAAATGATCGCCGGGCCGTCCTCCCCCAATGCGGTGCGGAGCCGCCGCAACACCTCGAGGGACCGTTTCTTCAGCGGTGCACCGCTGAGCCCGCCGACGCCGCAGGCAATGACGCGCTCCGGGTCCGTCACCAGGTTTTCCCGGGTGATCGTGGTGTTGGTGGCGATCACGCCGTCAAGCTTCAGGGCCAGGGCGAGCTCGGCGACGTCGTCAATGTCCGCGTCGCTCAGGTCCGGGGCGATCTTGACCAGCAGCGGGACGTGCCGTCCTGCGGCCTGGTCTGCGGCGCTGCCCACCTGGGCCAGCAGCGGGCGCAGCGTGGAAATGTCCTGCAGCAGCCGCAGCCCGGGCGTGTTGGGTGAGCTGACGTTTACGGCGAGGTAGTCCGCGTGCGGGGCGAGGGTCCGGGCACTGGCGAGGTAGTCCTCAACGGCGTCCGTGAGCTCGACGGTTTTGGTCTTGCCGATATTGACGCCGATGACGGGGCGCGGCGTCCCGAAGGCTTTTGCCAGTGCCGTCCGGGCTTTGTCCAGGCGGGGCGCCACGGCGGCGGCGCCGTCGTTGTTGAATCCCATCCGGTTGATCACCGCCCGGTCCTCGACCAGGCGGAACAGCCGCGGCTTCGGATTGCCCGGCTGGGCGGAAGCGGTCACGGTACCCACCTCCACGTGTCCGAAGCCCAGATTGCTGAGGGCAACAATGCCCGAGCCTTCCTTGTCGAATCCCGCAGCCAGGCCGAACGGGGAGGGAAAGGTCAGGCCCAGTGCTTCGGTCCGCAATACCGGGGCAGGGCGCATCAGGCGACGGAGCACCGGACCGGCCGGGGTGCGGGCGGCCGCGCGGATAAGGACAAAACCGATCCGGTGGGCCAGTTCGGGATCCATGCCGGAGAAAACGAGCCGGAAGAAGGTGGGATAGATGCGCATACCTCAAAGATTCCAGAACCGGCACCGCGTGCCAAACCCCAACGGCGAACCGGCGTCCGGTCGGCTAATGTCGGTTGCATGCGCCGTGAACACCCCGACTGGAAACCTGATGTTCTCGGCGACGGATTCCGCAGCCTGACCCTCGAGCTGGGGGAAGACGACGAAGGCCCGGTGGTTGCCACCCTGGTCTCGCACTGCCCGCCGGTTCCGCCCGTCCCGGTCGGGGGCAAAGTGGATGCCGTCCTGTACCTGCACGGATGGAGTGATTATTTCTTCCAGGCGGATCTGGCGCGGTTCTGGGCCGCACAGGGTGCGGCCTTCTATGCCCTTGACCTGCGCAAGTACGGCAGGAGCCTGCGCCCGGGCCAGTCGGAGGGCTATGTAGGCGATCTGGCGGAGTACGACGCCGATATCGAGGCGGCGCTCGAAGCAATGGAGGCGGACCTCCAGGACCGCTGCGGCGCCGGCATGCGCATCACGCTGATGGCGCACTCAACCGGCGGGCTGGTCGCCGCGCTCTGGGCGGACCGATTCCCCGGGCGCCTTAAGGCACTGATCCTGAACAGTCCCTGGCTGGAGCTCAGCGGCAGTTCCATGCTGCGCTTCGCCACCAACGGCCTGCTGGAGCCGCTCGCCCGCCGCAGGCCCCGGACCCGGCTGAAAATCCCGGAGTTCGGTTTCTACTTCCGGAGCATCAGTTCGGCAATGGACGGAGAGTGGGACGTGGATCCGCTCTGGCGGCCGCCGTTCAGCTTCCCGGTCCGCGCCGGCTGGCTCAGGGCTGTGCTCGCGGGCCACGCTCAGGTTGCCCGGGGCCTGGACATCCGGGTGCCGGTGCTGCTGCTGGCCTCCGCGGCCTCCACCATCGCGCCCACATGGAATCCGCTGATGCTGCGTACCGACAGCGTGCTGGACGTGTTCCTGATGGTTCAGCGCGGCGTCCTGCTTGGCCCGGAGATCACCGTGTACCGGTTCGACGGCGCCCTGCACGACACCCTGCTGTCCGCGCTGCCCGTCCGCACCCGGGTCTACGAGGGAATCCAGCGGTGGTCCAGGGCCTTTATGCTCCCGCGCTAGCTCCGGCCTTGTCGACCGCACCGCCGTACCTGCGGTCCCGGCGGGCGTAAATCTCCACCGCTTCCCAGAGGGTCCGCCGGTCCACGTCCGGCCAGAGCGTATCCATAAAGACCATTTCGGCGTACGCGGACTGCCAGAGCATGAAGTTGGAGAACCGCTGCTCCCCCGAGGTGCGCAGGAACAGGTCGACGTCGGGCAGGTCCGGTTCGTCCAGGTACTTCTGGATGGTCTTCTCGGAAATGGACCCCGGCCGCAGCTTGCCTTTCTGGACGTCGGCGGCAATGGCGGCGACGGCGTCGGCGATCTCGGCCCGGCCCCCGTAGTTCACGCACATGTTCAAGGTGCACACGGTGTTGTTGCGGGTTTCCTCTTCCGCGGTCTCCAGTTCCCGCACCACGCTTTGCCACAGCCGCGGACGGCGCCCCGACCAGCGGATCCGCACACCCCACTCGCTGAGCTGGTCCCGCTGCCGGCGCAGCACATCCCGGCTGAAGCCCATCAGGAAGCGGACCTCCTCCGGGGACCGCTTCCAGTTCTCGGTGGAGAACGCGTACACGGAAACGTGGCGGATGCCCATCTCGATGGCGCCGGCCATCACGTCCAGCAGCGCGGCCTCACCGGCGCGGTGTCCCTCGGTCCGGGGCAGGCCGCGCTGGTTCGCCCAGCGGCCGTTGCCGTCCATCACGATCGCCACATGGGCGGGCACCAGTTCGGTCGGAACCTGCGGCGGAACCGCACCGGAGGGGTGCGGAGCAGGCCGGCTCGCGGGTCCTGCCGGTTTGGCGGCGGAAGATTTTGAACGCAAGGTCAGACACGCTCCACATGTTGAAGGGACCGCAGCACCCGTTCCAGGTGCCACTGAAGATATCCGGCCACCAGGCCGGCGGACTCGTGGCGCGGCTGCGGGCCGGATGCGTCGGCAGTGGGCCAGTCGCCGGTGAGCAGCGCCCCCAGCAGCACCATTGTCTCCGGGGACGGCGACGCCGAGCCGGGCGGCCGGCAGGCGGGACAAACAGCGCCGCCCAGCGGTGCGGAGAAGGCGGTGTGCGGGCCAGCGGCCCCGCAGCGGGCGCAGTCGGTAAAACTCGGTGCCCACCCGGCAGTGGACAGGGCGCGCAGCAGATAGGAATCCAGGATCAGTTCCGGGGCGTGGGAACCGCGGCTGAGGGCCGCA
The DNA here is from genome assembly GCF_020731025.1 of Arthrobacter sp. zg-Y895. Taxonomy (NCBI): domain Bacteria; kingdom Bacillati; phylum Actinomycetota; class Actinomycetes; order Micrococcales; family Micrococcaceae; genus Arthrobacter; species Arthrobacter sp. zg-Y895. Next base: position 242,269 of record NZ_JAJFZY010000004.1, on the reverse strand, counting down.
AAGGCACCGATCACCAGCTGGTAGTGGGCCTTGGCGGATTCGCCGTCGATGTCGGTCAGCCGCTCCGCGGTCTCGGCAATTGCGGCCGCCGCCGTGTATCGGGCGTAATCTGCTGCGATGCCGTGCCCGTAGGCACCCTTGGTCTGGGCCTGGGTCACAATGTCCAGGTTCCGGCCGTGCGAGAGCAGCAGCTCGGCGACCATGAAGGGTTCCAGCCGGGCACCGAACTTGCTGGAGGTCCGCCGAACGCCTTTGGCCACGGCACGCACCTGCCCGTGCTCGCGGGTGAGGAGGACGAGGATGCGGTCCGCTTCGCCCAGCTTGTGGGTGCGCAGGACAACCGCGTCATCCCGATACGTGCGGGATGCAAAGGATTTGGCCACAGAACCTATTTTCCCACGCCCGGGCACGCCCGGCGGACCGCTGCCGCCCGGCGTGCCTCCGGGCAGCCTAGGAGTGGTCCCGGATGGCCCGGTTCACGGCCGAGATGACTGCCTTCAACGCGGACATGGTTGTGTTGGGATCGATCCCGACACCCCACAGCACCCGCTCCCCCACGGCCAGCTCAACGTACGCCGCAGCGTGCGCGTTGCCACTGGCAGACAGGGCGTGTTCGGTGTAGTCGAGCAGCCGGACGTCGATTCCGTCCTGGCCCAGGATTTCCAGCAGCGCCGCGATGGGACCGGTTCCGCTGGCCATCCGCCGCTTCGCCACTCCGTCCGTACTCAGGGTCGCGGTGAGGTTGAAGCGGCCGTCGGCAGCCGTGTCCGCGTTCACCGAAGTGAGCTCGTAGTGTCCCCAGGCGGCGCCGTCGGACTCCGGTGTGCTCGGCAGGTACTCGTCCTGGAACACCTTCCAGAGCTCGGCTCCGGTGATCTCGCCGCCGGCAGTGTCCGTGCGGCGCTGGATCACCCCGGAGAATTCGATCTGCGCCCGGCGCGGCAGGTCCAGGTTGTGCTCGTTCTTGAGCAGGTAGGCCACACCGCCCTTGCCGGACTGGGAATTCACCCGGATCACGGCTTCGTAGCTGCGGCCGATGTCCTTCGGATCGATCGGCAAATAGGGCACGCCCCACTGCAGTTCGTCCACGGTCCGGCCGTCGGCGGCGGCTTCCTTCTCCATGGCTTCGAAGCCCTTCTTGATGGCGTCCTGGTGGGAGCCGGAGAAGGCGGTGAAGACCAGGTCGCCGCCGTACGGTGACCGCTCGGGCACGGGGAGCTGGTTGCAGTATTCGACGGTGCGGCGGATCTCGTCCATGTCGGAGAAGTCGATCTGGGGGTCAATGCCGTGGCTGAACAGGTTCATGCCCAGCGTCACCAGGTCCACGTTGCCGGTGCGTTCACCGTTCCCGAAGAGGCACCCTTCGATCCGGTCCGCGCCGGCGAGGTAGCCCAGTTCCGCCGCTGCGACACCGGTGCCCCGGTCATTGTGCGGGTGCAGGGACAGGATGACCGATTCGCGGTTGGCAATGTTCCGGTGCATCCACTCGATGGAGTCCGCGTAGACATTCGGCGTGGTCATTTCCACCGTCGCCGGAAGATTCAGGATCATCTGCCGGTCGGGGGATGCCTCCAGCACTTCCCCGACGGCGTCGGAGATACGCAGGGCGAAATCCAGCTCCGTGCCGGTGTAGGACTCGGGCGAGTACTCATAGGTGACGTCGACGCCGCGCAGCTGCTCCTCGTACTTTTTGCACAGGCGCGCACCCGAGAGGGCAATATCCACAATGCCGTCGCGGTCCGTGTTGAACACGACGCGGCGCTGCAGCACGGAGGTCGAGTTGTAGAGGTGGACAATCGCCCGGTCTGCGCCCTCGAGGGATTCGTAGGTGCGCTCAATCAGGTGTTCCCGGGACTGGGTGAGCACCTGGATGGTGACGTCATCGGGGATCCGGTCGCCCTCGATGAGCTGGCGGACAAAGTCGAAGTCCAGCTGGGACGCGGAGGGGAAACCGACTTCGATCTCCTTGAACCCCATCTTCACCAGCAGGTCGAACATCTTATGCTTGCGTTCGGGCGTCATGGGATCGATCAGTGCCTGGTTACCGTCCCGCAGGTCCACGGCGCACCAGCGCGGTGCCTTGGTGAGGACCTTGTCCGGCCAGGTCCGGTCCGGCAGGTCCACGGCAATCTGTTCGTGGAAAGGGACGTACTTGGAGATCGGCATGCCCGAAGACTGCTGTGCGTTACGCATGGTGTTGGTTTGGCCTTTTCTAGTCGATCATCAGAAAGAGTGGCCGGGCAACACAGACTCCGCAGCGAGGGGCGGCCTAAGCAGGTGCTTGTGTGGCCTCGCCGCGGCAGCTAAGGAGGAGGATCTCTGCGTGCACGTGACCAGACTAACATGCAGCCGATCCCGTTTACCGAACGGCTAGTTCCCAAACGCCGTCTGGCACGTAACCTGGGCCGCGGTTTGCCCGTCCAGGTCACCCAGATCGCCCAGGTCCCCCATGGTGGAGCCGCTGGCGAAGTCCGCGCCGATCTGCACCGACACTCCGGTGTAGGCGGCGCTGAGAACCACCTGCACGCCCGGGATGTTCAGTGTCCGGGCCACTTCCTGGGCCATCTCTTCATATCCGTAGCCGTAGAAGATCTGGGTGGCCGGGCTCTGGGACGCGCCTGCGCCGCCGGCCAGAGCCTGGGTGAACCCCTTGGAGGTGAGGTACTCGAGGACCGCGGTGTCGCGGCCGGCGGTGCCCGAAGCGTTGACCAGCGTCACCGGAACCGCAGCGGGGTCCACGGCCGGTACGGCGGGTTCCGCTGTCCCGGGGGTGGCAGGGGTACCCGATTCAGCCGTATCAGTGGCCTCCGGGGACGGGGTTCCATCCGCGGTGATGCCCTGGTCGGAGACCAGCGCGTCGAAGAGCGGCTGGGCCTTGGCTTCGTCGAGGACCAGCCGGTTGGTGTCGTATTCGTACGGCACAACGGGAGCCGTCACGAAGGCAACGTTCCCGAGGTCTACGTCTTTGAGGCGGGTTGCCAGTGCGACCAGGTCGGGGATGTTCGCAAGCTCCTCGTCCACGGTGAGGTTCTTCGTGACGGTTTCCGCAATCGAATAGAGCTTGGGCAGGTTGTTCAGCGTTCCCTCTTCCTTGACCTTCCGAACCATGGAAGCCAGGAAGCTCTGCTGGGCGCGGATGCGGCCTTCGTCGCCGCCGTTGCCGAACCCGTGCCGGGTCCGGAGGAAGGCAAGGGCCTGCTCGCCCTGGACACTGCTCACACCGGCCGGCAGGTCCAGGCCGGAGAGCGGGTCGTCAACGGGCTGGTTGACGCAGACCTCCACGCCGCCGAGGGTGTTCGACAGTTCCTTCACCGCATCGAAGTCGGCCATCATGAAGTGGTCGATCGACAGGCCGGTGACCTCGTTGATGGCAGCAACGGTGCAGCCGGGTCCACCGTTGCCCAGGGCGCCGTTCAGCTGGCCCAGGTCCATGGCGTCATACACCGTGCCGGACGAGGGATCCTCGCATTCCGGCAGCGGGACCAGGAGATCCCGGGGGAAACTGACCACGGTGACGTTCGAGCGGTCCGCCGTGAGGTTCACCAGCATCATGACGTCGGAGTTGTTCGAGTCCTGCCCGTCACGCTGGTCGGTACCGAGCACCAGGATCTGCATGGGATCGGTGTTGGCGTCCACCTGCTCCACCTGTGTGTCGTCGGACCCCAGGTTCAGGGGCTGGGTATCGAAGTTGCCCCTCAGCCTCAGCAGTTGGACGGCGCCGAAGACCACCCCGCCGACCAGGACCAGGGCAAGAGCCGCGGCGATGCCTTTAAGCAGCGGATGGCCGGCGGCGGTTCCACTCGAGAGGTGCCTCCCGCCTGGTTCTGCTGAACCCTTACCTGCAGTCGGTTTTCCCAAGGGGCCGCCGCCCGTTGCGGCACGGCGAGATGACATAGCCGGTCCCCTTCATGAATCAATGTGCTCAAACGAATGCTTCAAAGTGTACGGCCAGCTCCTGTGGATACGGGAGCCGGCCGCTCCGGACTAGAAACCGAGCTTCACCAGCTGCTTGGGATCCCGCTGCCAGTCCTTGGCGATTTTAACGTGCAGGTCAAGGTACACCTTAGTGCCCAGCAACGCTTCGATGCCGCGTCGCGCGGTGGTTCCGACGTCGCGCAGCCGGGACCCGCCGCGGCCGATAATAATGGCCTTCTGCGAAGAACGCTCCACGTAGAGGTTGACCCGGACGTCCAGCAGCGGGTTGTCTTCGCTGCGTCCCTCGCGCGGCACAATCTCGTCCACTACCACTGCAAGGGAGTGCGGGAGCTCGTCGCGGACGCCTTCCAGGGCTGCTTCGCGGACCAGTTCGGCCACCATCACGGCCTCGGGCTCGTCGGTCAGTTCGCCGTCCGGGTACAGAGGCGGGGACGCGGGCATGTGCCCCGCCAGGACCTTCGCCACGGTATCGACCTGGAAGCCGTCGGCTGCCGAAACGGGCACGACGTCGGCCCATCCCGCCTCGCCCAGCACGTCATTGCCCAGTGCGGTGACGGACATCAGCTGCTTGGCCAGGGCGGCGCGGTCCACCAGGTCGGTCTTCGTCACCAGGGCAATCACGGGGGTCCGCTTCAGGGCCGCCAGCTGCGCAGCGATGTAGCGGTCGCCGGGGCCCACTGCCTCGTTGGCGGGCAGGCAGAAACCAACGGCGTCAACCTCGGCCAGGGTATCCGCCACCAGCTCGTTCAGCCGCTTGCCCAGCAGGGTCCGCGGACGGTGCAGGCCCGGGGTATCCACGAGGATCACCTGGGAGTCCTCGCGGTGGACAATGCCGCGGATGGTGTGCCGGGTGGTCTGCGGCTTGGCGGAAGTGATGGCCACCTTGGAACCGACCAGCGCATTGGTCAGGGTGGACTTTCCGGCGTTGGGCCGGCCCACCAGGGAAACGAATCCTGCGCGGAACTGCGGTTCAGTCATTACGGGGTACCAATTCTGTAGAGCGGGTGCGCGGAGCAGGGTTTCTGCCCTCGTCGCTGATTTCTTCGTTTTCGGTGTTCCAGGCCAGCACATGCGAAACGCGGTTGCGCCGGCCCTCCAGCCGTTCGGCGTGCAGGGCGATGCCTTCGACCACTACCTCGCTGCCGACAATCGGGACGCGGCCCAGGGCCTTGGCCAGGAGGCCGCCCACCGTGTCCACTTCATCATCCTCCAGTTCGACGCCGAACAACTCACCAAGGTCGTCGATCCCGGTCTTGGAGCTGACCCGGTAGCGGCCGTCGCCGAGGCCTTCGATGTCGGGGCGCTCCGAGTCATACTCGTCCACGATTTCCCCGACGATCTCTTCGATCAGGTCCTCCAGCGTAACCAATCCCGCGGTTCCGCCGTATTCGTCGATCACGATCGCCACGTGAGTGGATTCTCGCTGCAGTTCCTGCAGCAGCTCGCTTACGGCCTTGGACTCGGGAACATAGCGGACGCTTCGGGCGTAATCTTCGACCTTCTGCACCGAGGCGCGCTCCGGGTCACTGTGCATCTGCGCGGCGACGTCCTTCAGGTAGAGGATGCCCACCAGATGGTCGGCGCTGTCCTCGATCACCGGGACGCGGGAATAGCCCGAGCGCAGGAACAGCGACATGGCCTGGCGCAGCGTGCTGCCGGCTTCGATGCACACCATGTCCGTGCGCGGGACCATGACGGACCGGACTTTGGTGTCGCCGAGTTCGAAGACCGAGTGGATCAGTTCCGCCTCGGTATCCTCGATCATGTCCGCATCGGACGCGCGGTCCAGCAGTTCGCGGAATTCCTCTTCCGTGAAGAACGCGGCATCAGGCCCCTGGGTGCCGGGAGCGACGGCGGTGCCGAGGCGGACGAGCCATCCCGGGATCGGTCCCAGGACGGTCCGCAGCACGCGGACGAGTCCGGCCGTCAGCACAACGACGGCCGTGACGTGCTTGCGGCCGATCTGTCGCGGAGAGACGCCCACGAGGACAAAACCGACGGCAGCCATGGTCACCGTGGCAAGCAGGCCCGCCAGCCAGATATTGTCCAGCAGCAGCTGGAAGAGCGTCGCCACGGACACCGCCATGGCCATTTCGAACCACACGCGCCAGAACCGCAGGGCGTGCATGTGCGCCACCGGGTGCGCCAGGATGCGGCGCAGCGGGGCTCCTGCCTTGCCGTGGAGCAGTGCTTCGGCGTCCTGCCGGGGCAGGTAGCCGTAGGCCGACTCCGCGGCAGTCAGCAGGCCCGCCAGGACCATGAAAGCCATGGCCATGACGATGAGGACACCAATACTCAACTTCGGGTCTCCTTGGGTGCCTGTTTACCCAGGTAGGCGGCAAGGAGGCGGCGCTGGAGACCGAACATCTCCTTCTCCTCTTCCGGTTCGGCGTGGTCGTAGCCCAGCAGGTGAAGGACGCCGTGGGTGGTGAGGAGCAGCAACTCCTCACCGGTGCTGTGGCCGGCGTCGGCGGCCTGCCGGGCCGCCACCTGCGGGCACAGCACAATGTCGCCGAGGACACCGGCGGGGGTGATCCGGCCGGCGGTTCCGGGGCGCAGTTCGTCCATCGGGAAGGACAGCACATCTGTGGGACCCGGCAGGTCCATCCATTCAATGTGCAGCTTTTCTATGGCGTCCTCATCCACCAGGATGATCGACAGGTCTGCCTCCGGATGGACGTACAGGCTGTCCAGGAGGTACCTGCCCAGCCGGGCGAGTTCCTCTTCATCGACGGCCGGTGCACTGGATTCGTTGTTCACTTCGATGCTCATGCGCGGGCCTCCCGGTTGCGTCCGGCGTTGGTGTGGCCGCTGCCGTTGGACCGGGCGCCGTTGTTGGACCGGCCGCCGTCGGCGCGGGCTGCGTCGGAGCGCCGGACCTCGTCCCATTCGCTGTAGGCCGTGACAATGTCACTGACCAGGCGGTGCCGGACAACGTCCACTGCCTGCAGTTCCGAGAATGCGACGTCGTCGATGCCGCCCAGAATGTCGTGGACAATCCGCAGGCCGGAGGCGGTGCCGCCGGGCAGGTCCACCTGGGTAACGTCGCCGGTGACGACCATCTTCGAGCCGAAGCCGAGACGGGTGAGGAACATCTTCATCTGCTCGGGCGTGGTGTTCTGGGCTTCATCGAGGATGATGAACGCGTCATTGAGCGTCCGGCCGCGCATGTAGGCCAGGGGCGCCACCTCAATGGTGCCGGCGGCCATCAGGCGGGGAATCGATTCGGGGTCCATCATGTCGTGGAGGGCGTCGTAGAGCGGCCGCAGGTACGGGTCGATCTTGTCGCTCAGCGTGCCCGGAAGGAAGCCGAGCCGCTCCCCCGCTTCCACTGCCGGCCGGGTGAGGATGATCCGGTTGACCTCTTTTTGCTGCAGGGCCTGCACCGCCTTGGCCATCGCCAGGTATGTCTTGCCGGTGCCCGCAGGACCGATGCCGAAAACAACTGTGTTGCGGTCAATCGCATCCACGTAGTTCTTCTGGTTCAGGGTCTTGGGCCGAATGGTCTTCCCCCGGGTGGAGAGGATGTTCTGCGTCAGGACATCGGCCGGGCGGTGGGTGCTCTGGTCCTTGAGCATGCTGATCAGCTGCTCGAGGACCTGCGGCGTGACGCGGGTCTGGTGGCGGGCCAGTACACGGACTTCGTTGACCAGGCGTACGGTCTGTTCCACCTCCGCCGCGGGGCCGGACACGGACAGTTCGTTGCCCCGCACCATCAGGCTTACCTCGGGATTTGCCGTCTCAATGATCCTGAGCGCCTCATCATTGGCACCCAGCGACTGGACCATGTGCTCCGTCGAGTCAAAGACTATTGTCTGGTTGTCCAGCCGAATGGTGCCGATTTCCATTGAAGATTCGGTCATATAGACGGCCCTTTCAGGCCTTTCATCGCCCCTTATAGAGTCTGGTTCTTAAAGTTCATCGAACTTTTTACGGTGGTGGCGGTTGGTCCGGCTATCCGTCCCGGCAAAGTAAACGCCCCGGTACAGCCGATTATTTCCCGGGACCCGGACGACGCGCCGCGCAGCGCACGCTACCTAAATCTTACTTGATGCTCTCCCCTGCGAACGGAACAGCATCGGGTTTTATCTCGGCCCCGCAACGGTGATGTCTCAATCGTGTTTCAGTCCGGGCGCTGGCCCGCCCACGGCACGGAAGGGCCCCAAAGCATGTGCAAAGGTTGAAGACGTACGTTTTCGAGTTACCCCAGAGGAGGATAGATGGACGCCGGATCCAACAACGCAACGTCCAGTCTCCGAGGGCTTCGCCAGCGGTATTTCCTGGCCGGTTCCCTATTGGCCGCGGCTGCACTGGGGCTGGGTGGATGCGGGGTCGTCGCCGAGAATCCCACCATCACGATGCCATCATCCTTCGACGGCTCAGACGCCTCCGCAGCAGCTCCGATGACGGTCTCCCCGCCGGCGGAAGCGAGTTCCGTCGGAACGCTCATGCCGGTGTACTGGCTGGGACGGAATGACTCGACGGTCAGTCTTTACCGTGAGTTCCTTTCCTCGGACAACACCGGTGATCCCATCGGCGAGGCAGTTCAGGCCATGACGGCGGACCAACCGCTGGACCAGGACTACTTCACTCCCTGGCACGCGGCTGACAGCGTCACCGCATCCATTTCCAGCAAGAACGTCATTACCGTGGACATCTCCTCGGACGCGTTCAAGGGCTCCCTCGACTCGGGCATGGCCCACCGTGCAGTGCAGCAGCTGGTCTACACCGCCACGGCAGCAGCCGCCAACGCTGGGTTGACAACCGTAGGGCAGGAAAGCAGCGTGGCGATCCTGGTCGACGGCAAAGAGGGGTACCGCGCGTTCGGCCACGTAGCCCTGGAGGAGCCCCTGCACAGGGATCCCGCACTGGTGGCGCCAATCTGGGTGATTGATCCGCAGGAATCCCAGATCCGGGGCACCGAGGTCGAGGTCACCGGGACTGCGGTGGCGCAGACGGCTGAACTGCACTGGCGGGCCGAACCGATAGTGGACGGCAGGCCGTCGGCCGGGGCCGTGGCTTCCGGCAGCGTGCAACTGGACAAAGCGCCCGGCAAGACCGGTGAATTCAGCTTCACTGCTTCCCTAGCCCCGGGCGAATACAGCCTCCGGGTCTACTACAACGGGCAGGAAACCGCCGGGGATTCCAAGCGCATTACGGTCTCCGCTTCCAAGCAGGGCCCGGAGGGCTAGCCCTCCGGGCTTCCTACCAGCGGCCGAGCAGCGAATTCAGCACGGCCAGCGCCGCCGGACCTGCAGTGGAGGAACGCAGCACATGCGGTCCGAGCCGGACGGCGACCGCTCCGACACCGCGCAGCGCTTCCAGCTCGGCGGGGCTGATGCCGCCTTCCGGACCCACGACTACCGCAATGGAGGCGGGAGCCTCGTCCGGACCGCGCTTGCCAAGGTCACGAACAGCATTCGCCAGCGGTACATCGGCCTCCTCATGAAGGACAAGGACGAGGTCAAGTTCCGCCAGCCTGGCCGGCAGGGCACGGCTGTCCAGCGCAGGCTCCACCGCAGGGATGCGGGAACGGCGGGACTGCTTGGCCGCGGCAAAGGTCAGGGCCTGCCATTTGGCCTGTCCCTTAACCGCCTTCTCGGCGCGCCACCGGACAATGCTGCGGTCGGATTGCCACGGGATCACCGTGTCCACACCCAGCTCGGTCGCGGCTTCCACCGCCTGCTCGTCCCGGTCCCCCTTGGCCAGTGCCTGGACCAGGAGGAACCGTTCGGGCTCAACCGGTTCGTCGATGACGTTGGCTACCCGCAGCTCCAAAAGGGATGCACCGGTTTCCGTCACCGTGCCGGTGAGCCGGCGCCCGGCGCCGTCGACCACGTCCACGCTTTCACCGGCTCCGAGGCGCTTCACCGACACCGCGTGCCGCGCCTCCGGACCCTCGAGACGGAAGATGTCTCCGGGCCCGGCCGCCGCTACCTGCGCCGGGTCACCGAAGAAAATCGGGTTGGTCATCTCAGAGGTTGCCCAGACGGTCCCGCAGCTTGGCGAAAACGCCGTTGCCTGAGCTGTTGAGCTTTCCCTCGCTGTATTCCTCACCGCGCAGCTTGGCGAGGCGGCGGAGCAGTTCCTCCTGCTCGGAGTCCAGTTTCTGCGGGGTCTCCACGTGCAGGTGCACGCGGAGATCGCCGCGGCCGTGGCCGCGCAGGTGCGTGACGCCCAGGTCGTTGAGGACTGACACCTCGCCGGACTGGGTGCCGGGCTTGACGGTGATTTCGCGTTCGCCGTCGAAGGTCTCCAGTGCAACGGTGGTTCCCAGCGCTGCGGCCGTCATGGGGATGGTGAGCGTTGCGTGCAGGTCATCGCCGTCGCGGAGGAACGTCGGGTCATTGTTGACCCGGATCTCCACGTAGAGATCGCCGGCGGGTCCGCCTGCCATCCCGGCTTCGCCCTGTCCGCCAAGCTGGATCCGGGTACCGGTGGCAACGCCGGCCGGAATCTTGATGGTCAGGGTACGCCGGTTGCGGACGCGGCCTTCTCCGGAGCACTCGTGGCAGGGGTCGGGGATGACGGTGCCGAAGCCGTTGCAGGTTCCGCAGGGTGCCGAGGTCATGACTTGGCCCAGGATGGAGCGGACCGCCCGCTGGACCTGACCGGTGCCGTGGCAGATGTCACAGGTGCGCGGGGAGGTGCCGGGCTGGCAGCAGGAACCGTCACAGGTGGGGCAGACGACTGCAGTGTCGACGTCGATCTTCTTGTTGGTGCCGAAGACGGCGTCCTTGAGGTCGATCCGGACGTTGATCAGGGCGTCCTGCCCGCGGCGGCTGCGTGAGGCCGGTCCGCGTCCTGAACCCGGGGCGCCGCCGCCGAAGAAGGTATCGAAGATGTCCTGGAAACCGAACCCCTGGGCGCCGAAGCCGCCGCCGCCGCCGAAGCCGTTGTCGGTTCCGTTCTCGTTGCCCGTGGTGTCGTAGATCCGCCGTTTTTCCGGATCGGAAAGAACCTCGTAGGCGTGCGATACGGCTTTGAATTCGTCCGAGGCACCCGGAGCATTGTTGACGTCCGGGTGCAGCTTGCGGGCTAGCTTCCGGTACGCCTTCTTGATTTCTTCACCGGTGGCGTCTCGTCCGACACCCAGAACCTGGTAGTGATCGCTCACTCGTGCACATCGCTTTCCTGTATTGCGTGCCTTCAAACTTTGAAGACGGAGGTTGGGTTCCCGCCGGTTCCCCGGCGGGCGGGTCCGTAAGTGCTGGGGACCGCGTTAGTTGTTCAGTATTCGGGACAGGTACCTGGCCACGGCTCGCACCGCTGCCATGGTGGTGGGATAGTCCATCCGCGTGGGACCGAGAATGCCGACCTTAGCGGTGGCGTCGGGACCGTATCCCGTAGCCACCACAGACGCTTCCGACAATCCGCCGTACGGATTCTCCCGCCCGATCCGGACGGCAACGCCGCGGGCATCCTGTTCCATCTCCGACAGCAGCCGCAGCATCACCACTTGTTCCTCGAGCGCTTCGAGCACGGGACCGATAGTCAGCGGGAAGTCTACAGTGGAGCGGGCCAGGTTGGCTGTCCCTGCCATCACCATGCGGTCCTCGCGGTTGATGCCCGCAAGCTGCTCCAGGCAGTGGCCCAGGGCGTTGCCCACGCGCCTGCGTTCGGCCGGCACAGTGGCAAGGGCATTGGCCAGCTGGCTGGTGATGCTGCTCAGCGGCGTGCCTGCCAACGCGGTCAGGAAGTGCTGGCGAAGGTCACTCAGGTCCGGTTCCGTCACCGGCTGCGGAACGGTAATGACCCGCTGCTCCACCCGCCCCGTGGTCGAGATGAGCACCACCAGCACCTGCGCCGGAGCCAGCAGGACAAATTCAATGTGCCGGACCTTGGCATTGCCCAGATGCGGGTACTGCACCACGGCCACCTGGTTGGTCAGCTGGGACAACAGCCTGACGGTACGATCCATCACATCGTCGAGGTCGTCGGCTTCCTCCAGCAGCGACTGGATGGCGCGGCGTTCGGGAGCGGAGAGCGGCTTGACGTCGGAAATCCGGTCGACGAACAGGCGGTAGCCCTTGTCGGTGGGGATGCGCCCGGCGGACGTGTGCGGGGCGGTGATCAGCCCCTCTTCCTCAAGTGCGGCCATGTCGTTGCGGATGGTCGCCGAGGAAACGCCCAGGTGATGGCGTTCCACAAGTGCCTTGGATCCCACGGGCTCGCGCGAATGGACGTAGTCCTCAACAATGGCGCGGAGGACCTCGAGTCGGCGTGGCTCACTCATGGTTTTCCCTCCCTGTTGATCGGCGGTTTGATCGGCATTTTGATCTGCGTGTTGGCCTGCGTGGTGACCTATGGGCAGAGCGCCGGACGTTTAGCACTCACAGTGTTCAAGTGCCAAGTCTAGTACGGATCGGCAGCGTTGCTAGCATTGAGGAACCCGTGGCCTGCTGCGGTTTCCGCCCGATCAGAACCGTAAGTGAGGCAACTTCCGTGTCCAGCTTTTCCTGGGGTCCGCAGGACATCACTGCGCCGGCCCGGACCGTCCTGCGCAAAGTCGGCGCCGAAACCGGCCTGGTCCTTGAGGACGTTGCCTCGGGCTGGGTTGGTGCGGTGGTACGCGTGGAGAAATCCGGCGGACTGCACCTGATGGTGCTGGAAGACCGGCGCGGGAAAAAGAAATCCTTCGAACTGGGCTTCGGCTTCCTGCTCGAGGGCGAGCCGGTGGAAGTTGTGCCCGCGGCCGCGGCGGCAGCCAAGGCAGGACCGGCCCGGACGGCGTCCGGCTCGGTGCGCGTCGCCAACCAGCGCGCCCGCACCGCCCGGGCCAGCCGTATCTGGGTGGAGGGCAAGCACGACGCCGAACTGGTGGAGAAGGTCTGGGGCGATGACCTGCGGGTGGAAGGGATCGTCGTCGAGCCCCTCCACGGCGTCGATGACCTGTACTCCGCGGTCCGGGAGTTCGCCCCGGGCCCGGGACGCAGGCTGGGCATCCTGGTGGATCATCTGGTTCCGGGTTCCAAGGAATCGCGCATCGCAGCCGAGGCGATGACCTCCCCCGGCGCGCCGGGCAACGTCTTGATTGTCGGGCATCCGTACGTGGACGTCTGGCAGGCCATCAAGCCGTCCGTGATCGGACGTACCGCCTGGCCGGTGGTTCCCCGTCACCTGGACTGGAAAACCGGAATCCTGCAGGGACTGGGCTGGCCGCACCGGGACCACACCGACGTCGCCATGGGCTGGAAGAAGCTGCTGGGGCAGGTGAACAGCTATGCGGATCTGGAACCGTCACTGCTCGGACGGGTGGAGGAAGTCATCGATTTCCTGACCGTTCCCGGGTGAGACGCGCATCGCACTGCCTCTTTCCTTTCCGTGAGGAAGTGCGCGAGCCAGTACTCTTGAGGAATACGTAGTAGCGGACCGACCCTGTGTCACCATGAGCCAAAAGGAATATACGCCGTGTCCAACACACGCCAGAACCACCGCCCCCGACCGGAAGAACACGGCGGAGCGCAGCGTCCCGTGTACCAGGGGGCTCCGGCCAACGCACTGCCGCTGACCGCGTCCGAAGACCGGCAGTGGGCAACTCTGGCGCACTTCGGCGGCATCCTCGCTTTTGTTCCGTCGCTGATCATTTACCTGGTGTTCCGCGACCGCGGTCCGTTCACTGCCCAGGAATCCAAGGAAGCGCTGAACTTCACGCTTCCGCCCAGCATTGCTGCCCTGACGGTCTGGGCCCTGTCCTTCATTCCCGAGATCGGCGGCTTCTTTGCCGTGCTCAATGCCATGATCTGGGTCTACGTGGCCGTGTCCTCGGTGATCGCGGGCATCGAGTGCAACCGCGGCCGGCCGTACCGCTACCCGCTCAACCTGCGCCGCATCAAGTAGCGCCGCAGGGCGGATCTGCCGCCGCCGTCCGGGCAGGTGTGCCGGGACGGCCGCGCGACTCAGTCCGGCAGCAGCCGTCGAACCACTGCGTCGGCCAGCAGCCGGCCCGCCGGGGTGAGGATCACCTTGCCGGTCAGCGCAGCGCGCGGATCCACAAGGCCGTCGGCCATGAGTCCCGCCACGGCCAGCCTGCCGGGCTCACGCAGCCGGTCCAGTGCCAGGCCTTCGGCGAGCCGGGTCCGCAGCATAACGTCTTCCACGTACCGGGTATCGGCATCCAGGGTCTCTCGTCCGACGGCGGGCGACTCCCCCGCGCCGATCCGCTGGGCATAGGCGGTGGGATGCTTGGCATTCCACCAGCGCACGCCGCCGGCATGTGAATGCGCTCCCGGACCAACGCCCCACCAGTCATCACTGCGCCAGTAGGCCAGGTTGTGCCGGCACTGATCCTCGGGGGTGCGGGCCCAGTTGCTGACCTCGTACCAGTTCAGCCCGGCGGCGGTCATCATTTCATCCGCCAGCACGTATTTGTCGGCGTGGTCGTCGTCGTCGATGGGCGGAACCTCGCCGCGGCGCATCCGTGCGGCGAGTTTAGTGCCTTCCTCGATGATGAGCGCGTAGGCGGAGATGTGGTCCGGCTCGTAGCTCAGCGCCTCTTCGAGCGAGTGCTTCCAGTCAGCCATGGACTCCCCGGGGGTCCCGTAGATGAGGTCCACGCTCACGTGCAGGCCGGCGTCGCGCGCCCACTGCACGGCCTGCGGAACCCTCGACGGCATATGTGTGCGGTCCAGCACTGCCAGCACGTGCGGCACGGCGGACTGCATGCCGAAGGAAACCCGGGTGAAGCCGGCGTCGGCAAGCAGCTGCAGGGACTGCGGCGTGACGGAGTCCGGGTTCGCTTCGGTGGTGACTTCGGCGCCGGGAGCCAGGCCCCACTGGTCGACGGCGGTGCTAAGGATCAGCGCGAGATCCTCCGCCGGGAGCAGCGTGGGTGTGCCGCCGCCGAAGAAGACGGTGCCCATCCGGCGCTCCGGCAGGCCCGAACGCCGGAGGGCGTCCGCGGCGAAGACCACCTCGCGGGCCGCCGTGCCGCCGTAGGCAGCCTGTGACGCACCGCCGCCCAGCTCGGTGGCCGTATACGTGTTGAAATCGCAGTAGCCGCAGCGGACGGAGCAGAACGGAATATGGACGTACAGTCCGAAGTTCCGCTCCGCTGCTCCGTCCGCGGCCTGTGCGGGGAGGAGACCGTCGGCGGGTGCCGGGTCTCCGAGGGGCAGTGCACTGGGTGTCACTTCTTGGATTTGTCCTTGGACTCGTCGGAGGAAAGCGCAGCCACGAAGGCTTCCTGGGGAACTTCCACGCGGCCCACCATCTTCATGCGCTTCTTGCCTTCCTTCTGCTTTTCCAGCAGCTTGCGCTTACGGCTGATGTCGCCGCCGTAGCACTTGGCAAGCACGTCCTTGCGGATGGCGCGGATGGATTCGCGGGCGATGATGCGGGAGCCGATGGCCGCCTGGATGGGCACCTCGAACTGCTGCCGCGGGATCAGCTCACGCAGCTTGCCGGTCATCATGACGCCGTAGGCGTAGGCCTTGTCCTTGTGCGTGATGGAGCTGAAGGCGTCAACCTGCTCGCCCTGGAGCAGGATGTCCACCTTGACCAGGTCGGCGACCTGTTCGCCGTCGGCCTTCCAGTCCAGGGAGGCGTAGCCGCGGGTTTTGGACTTGAGGATGTCAAAGAAGTCGAAAACGATCTCGGCCAGCGGCAGGCGGTACCGGATTTCCACCCGGTCCTCGGAGAGATAGTCCATGCCGCCCAGGACACCGCGGCGGGACTGGCACAGCTCCATGATGGCGCCGACAAATTCGTTCGGCGCCAGGATCGTGGCCGAGACCATCGGCTCGCGGACCTCTTTGATCTTGCCTTCGGGGTACTCGCTGGGGTTGGTCACGGTGACCACCTTTTTGTCTTCGAGCGTCACCTCGTACTCCACGTTGGGGGCGGTGGAGATCAGGTCCAGGTTGTACTCGCGCTCGAGCCGTTCACGGGTGATTTCCAAGTGCAGCAGGCCCAGGAAACCCACACGGAAGCCGAAGCCCAGGGCCGCGGATGTCTCGGGTTCGTACACCAGCGCGGCATCGTTGAGCATCAGTTTTTCCAGCGCTTCGCGCAGCACCGGGTAGTCGGCGCCGTCGATGGGGTACAGCCCCGAGAACACCATGGGTTTGGGATCTGCGTAGCCTTCGAGTGACTTCTCGGCCGGCTTCGCGAGGTTGGTGACGGTGTCGCCCACCTTGGACAGGCGTACGTCCTTCACACCGGTGATGAGGTAGCCCACCTCACCGACGCCCAGGCCCTTGGACGGGGTGGGCTCGGGAGAGCTGACGCCGATTTCGAGGAGTTCATGGCTGGCCCGGGTGGACATCATCTGGATGCGTTCACGCGGGGACAGCGAACCGTCGATCACGCGGACATAGGTGACGACGCCGCGGTAAGTGTCATACACGGAGTCGAAGATCATGGCTCGGGCGGGAGCATTGGGGTCGCCCACCGGTGCCGGAATCTCGCGGACAATCTGGTCCAGCAGGGCTTCAACGCCAACACCGGTCTTGCCGGAAACCCTCAGTACGTCCTCCGGATCGCCGCCGATCAGCTTCGCCAGTTCCTCGGCGTACTTCTCCGGCTGTGCCGCCGGCAGGTCGATCTTGTTCAGGACCGGAATGATGGTGAGATCGTTTTCCATCGCCAGGTAAAGGTTCGCCAGCGTCTGCGCCTCGATGCCCTGGGCGGCGTCCACCAGCAGCACTGCTCCTTCGCAGGCAGCCAGGGAACGGGAAACTTCGTAGGTGAAGTCCACGTGGCCCGGTGTGTCGATCATGTTCAGGGCGTAGGACTGCCCGTCCAGCTCCCACGGCATGCGCACGGCCTGGGACTTGATGGTGATGCCGCGCTCACGCTCGATATCCATCCGGTCCAGGTACTGGGCCTTCATGTTCCGGTGCTCAACCACTCCGGTGGACTGGAGCATGCGGTCGGCCAGGGTGGACTTGCCGTGGTCGATGTGGGCGATGATGCAGAAGTTTCTGATGATCGCCGGATCCGTCGCGGCAGGCACCGGCGAGAAGCGGGCCATGGGTGACACTGTGGCGGTTCCTTTACTGTTCCGGGACAAGCCGGACGCGGCGCGGTGCGCGGGTGTCCTTGGTCCTGGCGGTCTGGTGGGTGTTCTATCGAGTTAACAGTCTCCCACGTTTGCCTGCCGCAGCAGGAACCGGACGCACCTGAGGTTTCGTGGCCGGGAGCATAACGTAGTGCCATGCCCTTTAATGCCCGCGCCTTTGCCTCCTTTGCCCGCTCGGCCCTGCGCCTGCTGCGCTCTGCTTCCTCCTCCGCCGGCCCCGCCGAAAGCAGCCGCGAAACCCGCCGCCCGGCCCGCCCTCGCACGCCGGAGACCCGCCGGGCGCCGGAAACCCGCCGGACGCCGTCGCCCTCCCCCGGGACCAAGGCAGCACCCCCGCGCACCCCGGCGAACCGGCAGTCGCCGCCGTCGTCGCCGTCGTCCGCGCGGACTGCGCCGGCGGCCGCCGGGACGGGTTACCTCGGTGACTACTCCGGTCCCGTCACTCCGGTCTACGCCCCGCAGCCCGACGGCGATCCCGATCCCGGCGAAGTGGTGTGGGCCTGGGTCCCGTACGAAGACGACCCCAGCCAGGGCAAGGACCGTCCGGTCCTGCTGATCGGGCGGAGCGGCGGCTTGCTGCTGGGCCTGATGATGACCAGCCGGGACCGGAACAACAGCAGCGGTTCGGACCCGAGGTACCTCGACGTCGGCACCGGCCCGTGGGACAGCAAGGGGCGTCCCAGTGAGGTCAAGCTGGACCGCGTGCTCCAGCTCGAACCGGGCAGTGTGCGCCGGCAAGGTGCAATCATGGATAGGAACGTGTTCCAGACAGTTGCCCGTCGGCTGGCCGTGATGCGCCCGGCACGCTGAACCGGCACTTTAGTTACCGGAGCCCAAACTCTGCTAACATTTATTGCTGTGTGTCCGCGCAGGTCGACGGGCACTTTGGTTCAGACGCCATTACGGTATCCCCACGCCGCTCAGTCAATGTCTGGGCTGAAATACCCTCACCGACCAAGTCCGCAATACAAAGAGAGTTTATAAGTGGCCAATATTAAGTCCCAGAAGAAGCGCATCCTCACCAACGAGAAGGCGCGTCAGCGTAACAACTCGGTGAAGTCCGAGCTGAAGACCGTCATCAGCAAGGTTGATGCCGCAGTCAAGGCCAGCGACAAGGACGCAGCAGCCGAAGCGCTGAAGACCGCCAGCCGCAAGCTGGACAAGGCCGTCAGCAAGGGCGTAATCCACAAGAACAACGCTGCCAACCGCAAGTCGGCCATCTCCAAGAAGGTCAGCGCGCTCTAACCAGCAGCCAGCATTACAGACTTACTCAGCGTGGCCGGTCCCTCGGGACCGGCCACGCTTTGGTTTAAGTCGGCGCTTCCGGACTGTTTCGGGCGTTTCCAGCGTTTCCGGGTGCTTCCGGGCGTTTCGGGCGTTTCGGGCTGTTCCGGACAGCGGTGCGGTGCATGCCGGCGGGGCGGGTGAATGCGGGACACTGGGCGCAGCCCGCTGGTGTGTCGGCGGGCATAGCGGGACCAGCACGTGCCCGCAGGGCATAGCGGGACCAGCGCGTGCCGGCTGGCTAACTGCTGCTAGCGCCCGGAGGCCGCCAGGGCTATGACGGTGACGGCCCGTTCCACGGCGTACACGGGATCCCGTCCGGCGCCCTTGACCTGTGCATCCGCTTCGGCGAGGGCCTGGACGGCTTCGATCAGGGACTCCGAGGTAAACCGCTGGGCATCCCGCCGAGCCTGGTCCACTTGCCAGGGCGCCATGGACAGTTCCTTGGCCATCGAGGCAGAGGAGCCACGCAGGTTGGCTACCCGCGCCACTGCACGGACCTTCATGGCCAGGGCGCCCACGAGCGGCACCGGATCCACGCCGGTGTCCAGCGCATGCCGGAGCATGGACAGCGCCTGCGCAGCGCGGCCGGCCAGAGCGGCGTCGGCGACTTTAAAGGCCGTGGCCTCGACCCGCCCGCCGTAATAGCGCTCTACGAGTTCCTCGGTGACCTCGCCGGTGGAATCGCTGATCAGCTGCTGGCAGGAGGCTGCAAGCTCGGAGAGGCTGGACCCGACGGCGTTTACCAGCGCCCTGGCCGCGCCCGGGTCAATCCTGCGACGGGCAGTGCGGAACTCCGAAGTGACGAAGTCCAGCTTCTCTGCATCCTTCTTGAAGGGCTGGCACTCCACGACCGGGGCTCCGGCCGCCTTGACCGCATCCAGCAGCTTCTTGCCCCGGTTGCCGCCCGCGTGGTGCAGCACCAGAACGGCATCCGGAGACGGATCCTTCAAGTAGGCCAGCGTTTCGGTGAGGAAATCCTCGTTCATCGACGCTAGATTCACGGCCTCGATAAGTTTGGCCTCGCCGAACAGTGAGGGGCTCGACTGCAGTGTGAGTTCCCCAGAGGCATAGGAGGAGGCATCGAAGTGCACCAACTCCGTGTCGGGCTGCTTCTCCCGGAGCAGCCCGCGCAGCCGGTCCCGGGCCCGGGAGGCCAGATAGTCCTCGGGGCCTGCCAGCAGGACCACCGGGGCGGGTTCGACCTCACGCCAGGAGACCGTCGCTGAGGACTTACCTGCCGAAGACTTACTGCCGGAGCTGCGTTTGGAAGGGACTGCCGGATTCACAGCTGGTGCTCCTGGGATTGTGTGGCGGCCTTTCCGGCCTGCCGGGGCGAAGGATCGAAAGGTATCCGCACCGCGGATAGCCTCCCTCCAAGATTGCCACGGTCCCGGTCGGCGGCCAATTTTCCGTCCCCCTGCCGCCGTGTCTGCCGATCCTCAGCAGGACCTACGGGCCTACGGGACCTACCGGACCTACGGCGGCAGGCTCTGGACCTCAAGACCGTTGCCTTCGCGGACCACCACTACCGTGCCGTGCTGGTCGGTCCGTGCCACCCAGGTGCCGGCAGCCCGGAGCTGTGCCAGGATTTCCGGTGCCGGGTGCCCGTACTCATTATCGGCACCAACGGAAATCAGTGCCAGGGACGGTCGGACTGCGCGGAACCAGCCATCACCGCCGTTGCGTGCCCCGTGGTGGGCTACCTTCAGCACGTCGACGCCGGCACGAAGATCGGCCTGCGTTGCGAGAATCTCTGCAGCCGCCTCCTCCTCGGCATCACCGGTGAACAGTATCCGCAGCGGCCGCTCCCCCTGGCCCGGACCCCCAACAGTCACCAGCAGGACGGCACTGGCATTGTTCTCCTCCCCGTCTCCGGCCGCAGGTACCGCACTGTCGGGAGCAGGCGGCCAGAGGACCTCCCACTGTACGAGGCCGGCCGTTCCAGCCATCCCCCGGGTCAGGCGTGTCCGGGGTGCTGCCGTTCCGGCCAACTCCCCGGACAGTTCCTCCGGCAGTTCAGGATCCGCCGATGAGTAGCCCACCTGCAGCACGGACCGTCCGGAAAGCACTCCGGCAGCACCGCCGTAATGGTCCAGATGCGCATGAGTGAGTACCAGGAACTCAACGGTCCGCACCCCCAGCCGATCAAGGCAGGCATCCATGGGGTCGGGTTCTCCGCCGGCATCGATCACCACCGCACTGTCCGGCCCCGCACGGATCGCAAACCCGTCCCCCTGCCCGACGTCGCAGGCGGCAACAACCCACTCATCCTCCTGGCCCCGTTCTCATTGCAGGGCACGGACAGCAAGGACCGCACCGCCCGGCAGGACCAGCGAAGCGGCGGCTCCTGCCGCTACCAAGCGCCGGCGGGGGCTGCGCCACCCTGCGAAGCCTGCCTCCGCGTTTGTTGCCGAAGCACGGCGCCGGGACCCGGCGCGTCTGTCCCCCTGGTCCGCTTCGTCCTTCCCGTCCTTCCCGTTCGCCCGTTCCGCCCGTTCCGCCCGGGCCGGGAATACCCCGCCGCCCGCGCGCCGCGAGAGGTACAGGATGCCAACAACGGCTGCGCCCGCGCACACGCCCATGAGCACCACACCAAGGCTGCCCTCCGGCCACGCCGCCAACGCACCGGGAGCGGACTGAAAGAACCGGGCAGTTTTTGCCACCCACCAGGCTCCCGCGGCCGCAAGCAGAAGCGGCGGTGCCGCCAACGCCGGAGCAACACCCACCAGTGCGACGGCAAGCATCCCCGCAATCGTCACGGCAGGAACAACGGGCGCGGCCGCCAGATTCGCAGGGACCGAGTACACCGGCAGCTGAGGTTGCAGGAGCACCAGGACCGGGGAGCAAAACAGCTGTGCTGCGACGGGTATGGCCAGGGCCGCTGCCAACCAGCGGGGCAGGCGCCTCGACAGCACCCGCACCAGATGCGGTCCCAGGACAATAAGACCCAGCGTCGCGCAGACTGACAGGATGAACGCGTAGCTTCCGCACAACCAGGGATCGATGCACAGCAGTACGGAGATCGACAGGAAGAGCAGTGCTGCCGAAAGCCGTCCCCGTCCGGAGAGCACAGCGAGGGTGCCCAGCCCGCCCATTACCGCTGCGCGCAGCACGCTGGGGTCCGGCCGTACCAGGAGCACGAACGCGGTGAGCCCGGTCAAGGCCAGCAGCACCGCCGGCGCCCGCGGCATCCGCAGCGCCCGGGCACTCAGGAAGATGAATGCCAGCAAATAGCTGCAGTTGGCGCCCGAGACAGCTGTCAGATGGGTCAGGCCGGTATTCTTCATCGCCTGCTCCAGGCCCGGATCGAGGCCGCCCCGGTCACCGAGCACCATGCCCGGAAGCAGTCCCTCGACGTCCGCACCGCGGTCTTCGGCCGCCCGGACAAACGCTCCGCGGAGTCCGGCCGTCACGGTGTACCAGCCGCCGGCAGGCGTAACCTCGGGTGGAACGGCAGCCCGCAGCAGGGCAAGGTTCCGGTCCCCTGCCGGAAGAGGCTGAAGGGATCCGGCACTGCTGAACCGGTCCCCCAACCTGATGGAGGCATAATCCACGCCGCCAACAACCAGGAGCGTTGCCGAGGTACCGAACCGATGGCCGTCCGCAGTGCCCGATTCCGCCACGGCGTCAATGAGATAACGCGGCTTTCCCGTAAACCGGTCCGCCGCCGCAGGCCGCGCGTCCGATGCGGCCCGCAGTTCCGCCGTGATGGCGGCTTTTTCGGCAATAAGGCCGGAGATAGGGCCGCCGGTGCGTGCCGCCAAGCTGGCCGTTGCGCCAGCACAGACCAGTGCTGCCGCCGCGGCAGGGACAGCGGCACCTCGCAGGAACGCAGCGGCACCGGCATGCACGAGGCTGCTTCTGCGGCCGCGGGGGGTCCTCCGGGATGTTGCCGGACGGGTGCTTCCTCCCCGTGGATCCCGCGCCTGCCCCCGTGATGCTGCCACGACCAGGAGGACCGCCAGGACAGCGGCCAGGCCTGCCAAAGCCCATCCCGCCGACGGCGGTAACCGGACCGCGGCAAAGGCTGCGGCCCATACCGTTGCTGCCGCAGGCAGGAGCCGCAGTTCACGGAGCGGAGGCGGCGCGTCAGCGGATGCGGTCTCCCGGTTGTCCCAGGCTTCCCGTGCCCTGCCGATTCCGACCCGGCGCCCCTTCCACCGGCCGCCGACGGCCGCGCCACGGTCCGTGTTTGCCTCCCCGTTAACTGCTTCCGGACGGCCGGTTTCCTGCGGAACCGAGGGCTGCGCTTCCGGATCCAATGCCGACGCGACGTACCGTGACCACCTGCTCTTTTCCCGGCTGGACATTCGTCAACTGCTAGACGGTAACCAGCGGGAGCAACGCAGCCATCATCGCTTCCCCGATCCCGGGAACCGCGTCAAGATCTTCGGGCCGGTTGAACCTCCCGTGCTCGGTACGCCACGCGATGATCCGCTCGGCCAGCACCGGACCGACCCTCGGCAGAGTTTGAAGCCGGGCCAAGTCTGCAGTGTTCAGGTTGATACTGCCCGAAGCGCCGTCGGACTGAGCTCCTAAACCAGCCGCGTTGGATGCACCGCCCTCCGCCGCATTTCCTCCCGTGCCGGCAGGGCGCGGCGGGTTCTCCCCGATCCTCGGAACAAGCACCATCGCGCCGTCCTCCGCCAACGCCGCGAGATTCACGCCCGAGAGGTCCGCGTCGGCTGCCGTTCCACCGGCGGCTTCAACGGCGTCAACGATCCGGCTGCCCGGCGGCAACCGGACGACGCCGGGGCGCTGCACGGCCCCAGCCACGTGAACCACCGTGGTTGCCGGGCCCCCGTCAGGCTCCCCCGGACCTGCCGGCAAAGCCGAAGGCAACGGGGTAGCGGACGCAGGAGACAAAGCATCCCGCCGGCTGCCGCTGCTTTCAGCGGACGGATCGAAGGCAGATGACGGGTCCGCGGCAGGCGGGGACAGTTCGATGCTGGCCACCGGAACCGGATCTCGGTCCCGGAACAGTACGATCGCTGCTGCGCAGCCCAGCAGCAGACACACCGCCAGCACCGCTGCCGGCAGGGAGAACGCCCAACGGCGCCTCAGTCCGGGGCGGGAATCGCCCGACGGCTCCGCCCCCTGCGGATCAGGGACATGGACGTCCGAGGTGTCCCAACGATGCTGTGCCATTGGACAAAACTAGCTATCGCCACCCGCCGGGGTTCCACGGTGTTGAGGCCGGTGGACGGACCGGAGCGAGCCGCCGCTCAGAAACGGCACTGTTGAGGACGAGACAAACGGCCGCGCATTTCCCGAAGCTACTCCTGACCCGTTGGGGTCCCTCACCGTCCCCAGCCGACCTCACGGTCCAAGACCTCTATTCCTGCCGGGAAGCCGTCAGCGAACCGAGGTGGATCCTGGACGGCAGGACGCTGGTCGTACCCGGGCGCCCCGGCATCCTTGAGTCCATTGCCGAGGCCCCCCCCGGTGCCGTCTGGGGTCCACAGGCGGGCTGTACGAGGGTTGCCATCCCCGAAAGGAAATGCTGCGCCAGGGTCCGGTCCGGATGGAACAGAAACTATCGGCCCCTGCATTAATCCGGTCCCGGATTTACTTGAAGATGTTCTTGGATCCTGCATCCATAACAACCTGGCCATTCTGCCAAGCCGGACGGAATTCACTCAGCGACTTTGAGTAACTCTCCAGCGACTCCACGACAACCCCTTCGGGAGTATTGCGAATAACTCCGATGGCAACAGTGAAGACGCTCATACGCTTGGAAGCATTTGCCGAATCGATAGTTACGCTGGTTCCGGAGCCGTTGTCGATTCCCAGCGACACCCCGTACTTACGGAAAGAGCCCATACCATTGGACTGAGCTGAGTAAGCAATGGGAACGACCGCTTCAATTTCGTCGGTCAGCTTGATTTCAATGGTTTCCTGCGCCTTGCCGTTCTGCCCGCGTCCCACGTCGCCAAGATGGCGGACTGCACCGCCGAGCAGTTCCGGTGTGGCAACCGGCTGGGCGTCAGAGCCGAAAGTGGAACAAACCAACTCTGTTCCATCCTTGAGAATGACCAGGGCGTATAGGTCATAGTCGGTGTTGGACGACCATTCGCAGCGGGCGGTGACTACCGGTGTTTTCTCAATGGTGACCCGGTTCCCCTTTTCAAGGGAAATGGCACCGGCTTTTTTTCCAAGGTCTACAGCCGGAGCGGCCGGAGCAGTTTCATTGTTCTTGCCGAATCCAAACGGTGCCATGGCAGTAATCGCTTTCAATCGGGGCAAATTTTCCGCTTACTATAACACCCGATTTTCACGCATTCACCACGATTTGTGCAGGCTAATTCTTGGCGCCGCCGCCGGAAGTCTTACTGCCCTTGGCTTTGGTCCCGGCGGACTTGGTCCGGGATGCCGAACCTTTGGCCACCGGTTTCCCGGCTGCGTTGCCGGTACCAGTGCGGCCGCCTTCATCTTCAGCGGCGCTCCCGTCCACCGGCGCATCACTACCAGCCGGGCCCGCGCCCTGCACGCTCTGCCGGGCAGGATCCGGTGCATCTCCGGCAACCGCTACGGCCAGCACCCCCAGCCCGGCATGCGCGGCCAGGACGGCGGGCAGCGGGCAGATGAGGATTTCCACCTCGGGCACGGCGGCGCCGATGATCCCGGCCAGCCGTTCGGCTTCCGAGGCGTTGCCGAAGTGGTGCACTGCCGCGCGGACCTTCCCGTCGCGTCCGGCAATGTCCTGCTGCACCAGTTCGGCCAGTCGTGCCAGCGCTTTGGGTGCGGTCCGAACACGTTCCAGCGGAACAACCATGCCGTCGCGGACCACCAGGATCGGCTTCACGGCGAGCAAAGTTCCCAGCCAGCCGGCCGCTGCGCCGATCCGTCCGCCCCGGCGCAGCTGGTCCAGGCTGGGGACGTAAAAGAGGATGGTTGCTTCGGCCGCTACCGAGCGGGCGCATGCCGCGACCTCCGCCGCGGAGGAACCGGACCGGGCACTCTCCGTCGCGGCCGCCACGGCAAAACCGAGGCCCATGGCCGCCGTCGCACTGTCGATGACCTCCACCGGAATTTCAGCCGAACGGGCGGCCAGCCGCGCCGAATCCACCGTCCCGGAAAGCTGCCCGGAGAGATGGACGGAAATTATGGACGTGCACCCGGCGGCAGTCAGCTCGCGGTAAGCCGCTTCGAACTGCCCCGGCGCCGGCCGGGAGGTCCGCACTTCGTGGCCCTGTGCCATGGCCAGGGCAAGGGCCGGAATCAGGTCCGCGGATCCTTCGCCGAAGATCTGGTCCCCGATCATCACGGGCATGGGAACCACCCGGACGAAATCAGCGGCGTTGGCCGCTTCCGCCCAGCCAGCCGGCAGTGCCGACGCCGAATCGGTCACCACTCCCACGGACGGCCCGGGGACGGCCGCGGTTTCCCGCTGCCGTCCCCTGGCCCGCGCTGCGAGCCGTTCGAGCCAGTCCATGGTTGTCCGGGCCCTAGGCCGGGACGATGTTGACGAGCTTCGGCGCCCGGACGATCACCGTACGGATACTGCGTCCGTCCAGGAACCGCTGCACTGCGTCGGATGCCAAGGCGGCTTCCCGCAGGTCCTGCTCGCTGATGTCCGCGGCGACCTCGAGC
The DNA here is from genome assembly GCF_020731025.1 of Arthrobacter sp. zg-Y895. Lineage (NCBI taxonomy): Bacteria > Bacillati > Actinomycetota > Actinomycetes > Micrococcales > Micrococcaceae > Arthrobacter > Arthrobacter sp. zg-Y895. The sequence continues at coordinate 216,432 of NZ_JAJFZY010000004.1, read as the reverse complement.
CGGTCGCGGACCTTGCCCTGCACCTGGACAACGGCGGTGACCGTGTCCTGCACCAGCAGGGTTTCATCGACCACGGGCCAGCCGGCGTTTACGACGGAGGCATCGCGGCCCAGCAGGTTCCAGAGATCCTCGGCCGTGTAGGGCGCGAAGAGGCTCAGGATGACGGCGACGGCTTCCGCGGCCTCGCGTACTGCCGGGTCAGCGGCGCCGGCACCGGAGTCGATGGCCTTGCGGGTCGCGTTGACCAGCTCCATCAGCTTGGCTACCACTACGTTGAACTTGTTGTTCTCCAGCAGGTCGGTGGCATCGGCAACGGTCCGGTGCGTGAGCGCACGCAGCTTCCGGTCCCCGGCCGAGTAGTCCACGCCGGGTTCGCTGGTGATGTCCTGCCCCAGGCGCCACGCGCGGGCCAGGAACTTGGCGGAGCCCGACGGCGACACATCCGCCCAGTCGACGTCGTCTTCCGGCGGGGAAGCGAAGATCATGGTCAGGCGCACCGCGTCCACACCGTACTTGTCCAGCTGCTGGCCCAGGTCCACACCGTTGCCCAGCGACTTGGACATGGCCTTGCCGCCGTTGAGCACCTGCCCCTGGTTCAGCAGCGAGCTGAACGGCTCGCTGGCTTCCAGCAGCCCCATGTCGTGGACCACCTTGGTGAAGAAACGCGCATAGAGCAGGTGCAGGATCGCGTGTTCAACGCCGCCCACGTACTGCCCGACCGGCATCCAGTTCTTCGCCGCTTCGGGATCGAACGGTCCCTCCGTGAAATGCGGGGACACGAAGCGCATGAAGTACCAGGACGAATCCACGAACGTGTCCATGGTGTCGGTATCGCGCCGGGCGGGACCGTCGCACTTCGGGCAGGCCACGTTGACCCACTCCTCCGCGGAGGCCAGCGGAGAGGTGCCCTTCGGAGCCAGCGCTTCGCCGCGCAGCCCGGTGGGCAGCGTGACGGGCAGCTGGTCATCGGGGACCGGAACCTCGCCGCAGTTTTCGCAGTGGATGATCGGGATGGGCGTACCCCAGAAACGCTGCCGGGACAGCAGCCAGTCACGCAGGCGGAAGTTCACGAACTTCTCGCCGGTGCCCTGCTCCTCGAGCATCCGGACGGCGGCGGGAATGGCTTCGGCCTTGGGCAGGCCGTCCAGGGCGCCGGAGTTGATCAGGGTGCCCTCGCCGGTGGTGGCCACACCGCTGACGGCGGGATCCTCTTCACCGGTGTCCAGGACCGCCTTGACGGGCAGGTCGAAAGTCTTGGCGAAGTCCAGGTCACGCTGGTCGTGCGCCGGGACTGCCATGATGGCGCCGGTGCCGTAGTCCGCCAGCACGTAGTCGGCGGCCCAGACGGGCAGCTTCTCACCGTTCAGCGGGTTCACGGCGTACCGGCCGGTGAAGATGCCGGTCTTGACGCGTTCGGTGGACTGGCGCTCGATGTCCGAGAGAGCCTTCACCGATTCGCGGTAGTCCAGCAACGCATCGCGGTTTTCGTCCGTCACCAGGTCCAGCGCCAGCGGGGCATCCGCGGCGACAACAAAGAAGGTTGCCCCGGCCAGGGTGTCCGGGCGGGTGGTGAAGACGGTGACCTGCTCGGCGGGCTTGCCGCCGTCGGCCTCGATGTTGAACCGGACGTGCGCGCCCTCGGAGCGGCCGATCCAGTTTTTCTGCATGGCCAGGACACGCTCGGGCCAGTGGCCCTTGAGCTGCTCCATGTCATCGAGCAGGCGGTCGGCGTAATCGGTGATCTTGAAATACCACTGGTTCAGCGACTTCTTGGTGACCTGGGTTCCGCAGCGTTCGCAGGCACCGTTGACTACCTGTTCGTTGGCCAGCACGGTCTGGTCCTTGGGGCACCAGTTGACCGGGGAATTCTTCCGGTAGGCCAGGCCGCGCTCGTAGAACCGGGTGAACAGCCACTGGGTCCAGCGGTAGTACTCGGGGTCCGAGGTGTGGATCCGGCGGGACCAGTCAACGCTGATGGCGTAGCGCTTGAAGGACTCCGCCTGCGTCTCGATGTTGCGGTAGGTCCAGTCACTGGGGTGCGCGTTGTTCTTGATGGCCGCGTTTTCCGCGGGGAGGCCGAAGGAGTCCCAGCCGATCGGGTGCAGCACGTCGTACCCGCGCTGGCGCCAGTAACGGGCGACGACGTCGCCCATCGCGAACGCTTCGGCGTGGCCCATGTGCAGGTCGCCGGAGGGGTACGGGAACATGTCCAGTACATAGCGTCGTTCGCGCGAGCCGTCGTCGGCAGGGGTGAAAACACCGAGGTCATCCCAGACCTTCGGCCATTTCTGCTCGATGGCCGCGAAACTGTAGACGGCCTCTTCCTGCTGATCAGTCTGTGACTGCGTGCTCACTATGCTTCGCCTCTGTCCTCAAAGAAAATCGATCCGCGCTGCGGGCCGTCGGTAAATCCGGCCCGATAAATTTTTGGGTCCTCCCCAGACACACAAAAGCCCCTCGACAAGCAAGGGGCGGCCGCGCACGGACGGTGCGCGGCTAGCTAAGGAGGAGTACTGCGATCATTTCTCCACTTTACAACAGCACACGGCCCCCGGGGCCAGTGCGTTCGGGTGAGCCGCAGGCAGGATGGACCCCGGCGTATCTTTTGCCCCTTCCCGTGCGTCTACCCGGTAGGACAAAAGCAAAAATGCCATTGTTGTCGCAGGAGCCGCCGGGGCGGCCGAACGGATGGAGCCAGGAATGTCAGTAGCAGCAACAAAGCCGGAACCGGTAAACGTCTCTGCCGGAGAACTCCGGCAGGCCAGACGGAACTTCCTTGTGGCGCTCGAGCCTGTGCGCCCGGCCGTTTACGGTTACTGCCGCAGATTGACCGGCACTGTCTGGGATGCCGAGGACCTGTTGCAGGAAACCCTGGTGAAGGCCCTCTCCGATGCCTCCCAACGGCACGAACCCATCAGCAACGTGCAGGCCTGGCTGATCCGGATCGCCACGAACACCTGGCTGGACACCCTGCGCCGCAGCGGCCGGATAACGGTGCAGGACTTCAGCGAACCGGGCGTCGATCTGCCCTACGACGGCGCGGACCCCCTGGTGTCCCTGGAGGTGGAGTCGGCGCTGGGGCATTTGCTGCTGGTCCTGCCTCCCCGGGAACGAGCCTGCGTGGTCCTCAAGGACGTGTTTCACTACTCCCTGGCCGAGATCGCGGAAATGCTGGATACCACCGCCGGGGCGGTAAAGTCCGCGCTTCACCGCGGCCGGGGCACGCTGGCAACAGCCCGGGCGGGAGAACCCGCCGACGACGGCGCTGCCGCCGGGTCCGGGTCCGGCGCCGAAACCAGGTCAACACAGGCCGGCTCACCCCAGCCGGAGGGACACCCGGAACTGCTGCGCCGCCTCGCGGATGCTTTCAACTCCTACGACATTGATGCCATGGTCAGCCTGTTCCTGGCCGGCGGACGCACGGAGGTGATCGGCAACGTCAGCGAAACCGGACACGAGGAAATCCGCACCGGCTCCATGACGCACACTTTCGGGCCGGACGCCGCAGAGCTCTACCGGGCCAGCGTGCACCGCTATGACGGCGAGGACGTGATCCTCCTGTGGGAACGCCCCAAGGATGCGCCGGAAACTCCCGAGGTTGTGGCCGATGTCCTTCGCCTCAGCTGTGCCGTCGGGGAACCGCTGATCGCCGAGCTCCGGTGGTACTTCTTCTGCCCGGAAGTCCTGTCCGAGGTGGCCGGCGGCCTGGGACTGCCCTTCAAGACGAACGGGGTTTCCTACTTCTGACGCAAGTCCCGGGCGGCGTCCCGGGCGGCCCGGAACGCGAGGAACGCTTCCCTGCTGGTGCGGGTGGGGGTAAACCCGAACTCCTGCTTCAGGGCGGTGTTGTCCAGCACCGGCCGGTAGCGCAGGAACCTCACCTGCTCCGGCCCGTGGACGGTCAGCCGCAGCAGGTGTCCCAGCCAGAGCGCGGCGGCCAGGACCGGTGCCGGAACCGTGACGGTGCCGCGTCCCAGCAGCCCGGCGATTTCGCGGACGGTCAGGGCCCCGTCTCCGGCCACGTTGAAAATGCCGCTGCGTCCCGTGATGACGGCCTGCACCATAATGCCGGCCACGTCTTCATCCCAGATGAAGACAAACGGAGACTCGCTTCCGGCTACCCGCAGCAGCCTCGGTGCGTCGAAAAGGGCGGTGATCTGGTTGCGGACCCGCTCGCCGAGGATAGTGCCGATCCGGAAGATGGTCTGCTGCAGTTCGGGATGTTCTTCGCGGACCCGGGCCAACTCCTCCTCGACCAGGCGTTTATGCCGGGAATACGCAAACTCGTCATTGCCTCGCAGCGGATCGGTTTCCTTCAGCCACGGGGCGTTGTCCGGGTGGTAACCGTAGGCGGCACCGGAGGAGGAAATGACCACGTGCTTTACTCCGGAAGAGATGCAGGCCGCCAGTACATTGCGTGAACCCACCACGTCCACGGAGAATTCCTGTTCCGGGGTGGTGTGCTTGCCCGGGTTCACGATGGCGGCCAGATGGACCACGGTGTCGATCCGGTGGAACTCCAGCAGCTGGGCCATGTACGGGGAACACACATCGGCCAAGGCGTAGTGCACGCCGTCTATCCTCCTGTCCTCCGCCGGTTCCCGGATGTCGAGGCTGAGGACATAGGAGATTTCGGGATGGTCCGCCAATCCGGCGACCACCGCACTGCCCAGGAAACCGTTGCCGCCGGTGACGCAGATGCGGGTCATCGTGCTGTCTCCCGCGGCTCTGGCTTGGCCGCCGCACTGCGGCGCGCATCCCGCCGTCGCCACCAGGCGGCCAGCAGCAGTCCGGCAAGGATGTCCCAGATGCCCCACCAGGCAGCCACCATCGCCATCCCGCCCAGCCCGGCAAAGAAGGTCAGGGTCAGACCCAGCCCGAGTCCGGTATTGCGGGCACCTACTTCGAAGGTAAAGGCCCGCCGGCTGGGTTCGTCCAGCCGCACCGCAGCCGCCGTCCAGTATCCGACAGCCAGTGCCACCGCATCATGCAGCAGCACGACCAGGAAGATGGTGCCCAAATGCTCGCGGAGCGGCCCAAGGTTGCTGGCCGTCCCGGCAACAATGAAAATCAGCAGGGCCAGCAGGCCGATCCGCTGCACCCAGGGCCGCAGGATGTCGGTCACCGCGGGGAAGCGCCGGGCGAGGGGCATGCCGACGGCAAAGGGCACGCCGATGATAAGCAGGACCTGGACCAGCATTTCCCAGCGGTCCAGCGAGAAGTCCCGCATCAGCCCGGCGGTGGCCGGATTCAGCCGCGCCCACAGCGCCACGTTCAGCGGCATCACGGCGATGGCCACCAGGTTGGAGACGGCGGTCATGGAAGCGGACAGGGCGACGTTGCCGTGCGCCCGGTGGGTGAGCACATTCGAAATGCCGCCGGGCGGGCAGCAGGCAACGAGGATCATGCCCAGGGCGATGGATGCCGGGACCTGGAGGAGGAGCGCAAGCCCTACCGTCACCGCGGGAAGCACCAGGTACTGGGCGCAGATTCCCAGCAGCACGGCCTTCGGGCTGCGCGCCACGGTCCGGAAGTCCGCCGGACGCACCTCGAGGGCGATGCCGAGAATGATGATCGCCAGCACCACGTTCAGGATCAGCAGGGAAGCCGGCGTGAAGTTCAGTACAACGTCGTCGATGGGCATTAGTGGTTCACCTTTTCACGAGCGGCAGCGGGGAGCAGGTCCAGGTGGGCATCGAGTTCGGCACGGTAGGCGTCCTTGTTCACGTAGTAGCTCATCCGGTCCAGACCCAGATAGCGGTAGCCGCCGGTGACATCCGGAGACTTCCCCGCCAGCAGCTGCCGGAACTCCCCCGCGGCCGCCGGGGAGTGTTTTTGGGCTTCAAGGTAGGCGGCTGCCAGTTCAGCCTGCCGGAACCTTCCCTCCCACCCCAGTCCGGAAGCTTCCACCATGCCGATGACCAGCAGGTTCTCCGCCTGGCGGCTGAAGATGTTCAGGTACAACGACGGCGACGGGCCGTCCCAGCCGAGCAGCGCCGGATCCAAAAACGGATAGTCCAGGGCGTAGCCGGTGGCGAGCAGGAGGAGGTCATACTCCCCCGTGCTGCCGTCCCGGAAGTGCACGGTGTTCCCGTCCAGCCGGGCAATGTCGCCCTTGACCTGCAGGTCCCCGTGTCCCAGATGGTGCAGGATCAGGGAATTCACCACCGGATGGGACTCGTAGATGCGGTAGTCGGGTTTCGGGAAGCCGAAGCGGTGCGGGTCTCCGGTGAACATGCGCAGCAGCCGCTTGTCGAAGAACTGCTTCAGCGGCCGGGGCAGCGGCTTGCCCTGGTTCAGGGTGTCGGTTGGCCGGCCGAAGACGTACTTGGGAATGAAGTAATAACCGCGCCGGACACTGATGTCGACGGCGGCGGCGTGGTGGACGGCGTCCACGGCAATGTCGCAGCCGCTGTTGCCTGCGCCGACAATCAGCACCCGTTTTCCCGCGAGCTCCCGGGCATCTTTGTACTGTGCGGAATGGCGGACCTCCCCGGCAAACCGGCCGGGCAGGGCGGGCATTGCCGGCGTGTGCAGGGTGCCGGACGCAACGATGACAGCACTGAAACGGCCGCTGCCGTGCCCGTCGGAGCCTTCCCACGAAACCGTCCAGGCGCCGTCGTCGGCCGGCACCGCTGCGGTGACCGACACGCCAAACCGGATGAAGCGGCGCAAACCGAAGTGGTCCGCATAGGCGCGGAAATAGGCGTGCAGGTGGCGGTGCCCGGGATAGTCGGGAGTGTCCCGGGGCATGGGGAACTCGGAAAACTGGGTGGTGGATTTCGAGGAGATCAGGTGCGCCGATTCGTAAACCGTGCTGGCTGGATTCTCGATGTTCCAGAGCCCGCCCACGTCCGTGTGCTGTTCAAAGCCGACAAAGTCCAGTCCCTGCCGGGACAAGGCACGCATGGCGGCAAGGCCACTGGGTCCGGAGCCTATGACGGCGACTGGCAGTTCCGATCGGACGGCGTTTGCTGCGGGAGACACTTCCACCTGTTTCTGTGACCTGCATCACTGTCGATGCTGCCCGAACGCTACCCAAGGGTGGATGTGCCGGTCAAACCGGCTCAGTGTGCAGAGATGCGAAAGGCCCCGGCAGTCTCGCTGCCGGGGCCTTTCACTATGCGTACGGATTACTCAACGTCGTCGTCAACCCAGTCGAAGGTCTTGGTGACGGCTTTCTTCCAAAGCCGCATCTGGCGCTGGCGTTCGGCGTCATCCATCTGCGGGGTCCAGCGCTTGCCTTCAGCCCAGTTCTGCTCGAGCTCGTCGGTGTCGTTCCAGAACCCGACGGCCAGGCCGGCAGCGTAGGCGGCGCCCAGTGCCGTGGTCTCGATGACCTTGGGCCGGACCACGTCCACGCCGAGGATGTCGGCCTGGAACTGCATGAGGGCGTCATTGGCGACCATGCCGCCGTCCACCCGCAGCTCCGTCAACGGAACGCCGGAGTCGGCGTTCACGGCATCCAGTACTTCCCTGGTCTGGAACGCGGTCGCTTCCAGTGCTGCCCGGGCAATGTGGTTCTTGTTCACGTAACGGGTCAGGCCCACCATCGCACCGCGGGCATCCGCACGCCAGTACGGTGCGAACAGTCCGGAGAACGCCGGCACAATGTACACGCCGCCGTTGTCCTCCACCTTGCGGGCAAGCTCTTCGATTTCCGGGGCACTGTTGATGATGCCCAGGTTGTCGCGGAGCCACTGGACCAGGGAACCGGTGACGGCAATGGAACCCTCGAGGGCGTAGACCGGCTTGGCGTCGCCGAGCTGGTAGGCAACGGTGGTGATGAGTCCGTTCTCGGAACGGACAATCTCCTCGCCGGTGTTGAAGATCAGGAAGCAGCCGGTTCCGTAGGTGTTCTTGGCGTTGCCCTTCTCGAACGCGGCCTGCCCGAACGTTGCGGCCTGCTGGTCGCCGAGGATACCGGCCACCGGGGTTTCGCGCAGCAGCTGCGAACCCGCAACCATGCCGTAGACCTCGGAGGAGGACTTGATTTCCGGCAGCATCGACCGCGGGATACCGAATTCCTTGAGGATCTCCTCATCCCAGGTGAGTGTCTCAAGGTTCATGAACAGGGTGCGGGAAGCGTTGGTCACATCCGTGATGTGCACGCCTCCGTCCGTCCCGCCGGTGAGGTTCCAGACAATCCAGGAGTCCGTGTTGCCGAACATGAGGTCCCCCGCCTCTGCCCGTTCACGTGCCCCCTCAACGTTGTCCAGGATCCACTTGATTTTCGTACCCGAGAAGTACGTTGCCAGCGGCAGGCCAACGGTGTCCTTGAAACGGTCCAGACCGCCCTTTTCCGCCAGCTCGTTGACGATGGGCTGCGTGCGGGTGTCCTGCCAGACGATGGCGTTGTAGACGGGTTCGCCCGTGTTGCGGTCCCAGACCACTGCCGTTTCACGCTGGTTGGTGATGCCGACGGCGGCAATGTCGTGCCGGGTCAGGTTGGCCTTGGACAGAGCGCTGCCGACAACTTCGCGGACGTTCGTCCAGATCTCCATCGGGTCGTGCTCCACCCAGCCGGCGTGCGGGAAGATCTGCTCGTGTTCCTTCTGCCCGGTGGAAATGATGTTTCCGTCGTGGCCGAAGACGATGGCCCGGCTGCTGGTGGTGCCCTGGTCGATGGCGATGATGTACCTGGGATTGTCAGGCATTGTTTCTGCTCCTTGCGGTGGGGGTCTTTGGGGGTGGCCGGGCCAGGGCACCGGCCGGTGCGCTTATACCGGAAGCGGGAGGGGAATCTGGGCGCCGAGAAGGCCGCCCAGGGCGCCGCCGATCAGCGGGCCGACGACGGGTACCCAGGCGTAGGCCCAGTCGCTGCTGCCCTTGCCCGGGATGGGCAGCAGGGCGTGCACGATGCGGGGTCCAAGGTCACGGGCCGGGTTGATGGCGTAGCCGGTGGGGCCGCCGAGGGAGGCACCGATGCCAAGCACCACGAGGGCCACGGCCAGCGGGCCGAGTTCCGTGGGGGTTCCCGCGAAGGCAACGATGGTGAAGACGAGGACAAATGTGCCCACGACCTCGGTCACAACGTTCCAGCCGTAGGACCGGATGGCCGGGCCGGTGGAGAAGACGCCCAGGATGTTGGCGGCGTCGGGTTCGTCGTCGAACTGTTTCTTGTAGGCGAGCCACGCCACGAAGGCACCAATGATGGCACCGGCCATCTGTCCGGCGAAGTAGACCATGGCCGCGCCGAAGGAAACCTCCACGCCCGGCGCAAACTCCTCGTTGCCGGCTGCCCAGAGGCCTACCGTAACGGCGGGGTTGATGTGCGCGCCGGAAATAGCGGCCGCGTACACGCCGGCAAACACACCGATGGCCCACCCCCAGTTGACCATCAGGAACCCGCCGCCGGCACCCTTCGTTTTCGCCAGCGCGACGTTGGCCACAACGCCGCAGCCCAGAATAATGAGGATGGCAGTGCCTGCCAGCTCACTGATGAAAACTTCTCCGAGAGTCACCATCGACTCCTCCGATCATTCGTATCTGTCCGCGACCCAAACGGGAGGCCGGACTGTTGGGTTCTATGCAACCAATCTTTTGCAAGAAGCGCCATTACCTTAGCCGACCTCTTTGGCGCCACGCCAATCTTTGGCCGGCAAAGCAGGTAGTCAGGGCAGGATTCGGCACCGTGCCCGAGCCTCGGTAAAGTCGTCCTATGCAGCCTGCAGCTCGAATTCCGCTCAATAACGGCGTCCTGATGGATCAGGTCGGCTTCGGCACCTACAAAATCCCGGCCGACGACGCCGCCCGGCTGTGCCTTGAGGCACTCGGGGCAGGCTACCGGCACCTCGACACGGCGGCCCTGTACGGCAATGAAGCCGGGGTGGGCGAGGCCGTGAACACCTTCACCCGCGCGAACGGCGTCGACCGCAGTGACATCTTCGTCACCTCGAAGGTCTGGAACACCGACCAGGGCTACGACTCCACTCTGCGTGCCTTTGATGCGTCCCTCTCCCGGCTGGGCCTGGACTACTTGGATCTGTACCTGATCCATTGGCCGTGCCCGCAGCGGGGGCAGTTCGTCGACACGTACCGGGCATTGGAGGAGCTTTACGCCGCGGGCCGGGTCCGTGCCATCGGCGTCTCCAATTTCCAGCCCGGCCATCTGCAGCAGCTGCTGGACGCGACCGGAATTGTCCCGGCCGTCAACCAGATTGAACTGCACCCCTGGCTGGCGCAGGAGGAACTGCGGCAGCTGCACCAGCGGCTCGGGATCCGCACGGCCGCGTGGAGCCCGCTGGGCCGCGGCAAAGTCCTGGCGGACCCGGTAGTGACACGGATTGCGGCCGAACTCGGCCGCACCCCCGCGCAGGTGATCCTCCGCTGGCACCTGGACCTCGGCAACATCGTTATTCCCAAGGCCAGCAGTCCGGAGCGGATTGCCGGAAACCTGGACCTGTATTCCTTCGAGCTGACCGATGATCACCGGGCGGCGTTGAACGGACTGGACCGGGGCCAGCGGTCCGGATCGCATCCCGACGAGGTGAACTGAATGTCCGGCACTGCAGCGCGTGATGCGTCGACGCCGTCGGGCGCCCCTGCACCTTTCGCGCGCAAGGCCGCCGTGCGGTCCTTTTCGGTGGACGGCACCGAGCAGGTCTGCCGGGACTTCGCGCCGGTAGCGGACGACGACGCCGGCCTGCCGCCGATCTTCATGGTCCACGGCTTCCGCGGCGACCACCATGGACTGCTGCGGATTGTCGAAGCACTCCCCCGCCACCGCGTCCTGGTCCCTGACCTTCCCGGGTTCGGCGCCGGTGCCGCCCTTCCCGGCACGCACGATGTCCCCGCCTACACCGCATTTGTCCGCGAAGCATTGGCGGACCTGGGCATGGGCCCGGACACCGTCCTGCTCGGGCACTCCTTCGGCTCCATTATTGCCGCGCACCTTGCGGCGCAATCACCGGAACTGATCAGTGAACTGGTGCTCGTGAACCCCATCTGCGAGCCTGCGTTGGAGGGCCCCAAGGGGATCACCAGCAAGGCGGCGGAACTCTACTACCGGCTGGCGGCGGCGCTGCCGGAAAAACCAGGCATGGCGCTGCTCCGCAGCCCGGTGATTGTCCGGGGCATGAGCATGCTGATGGCAAAGACGAAGGATCCGGGCCTGCGCCGCTGGATCCATTCCCAGCACGATGCGTACTTCAGCGCCTTCGCCAACCGCCGGGTGGTCCTGGATGCCTTCCGGGCATCCATTTCGGCCACGGTGCGCGACGTCGCGGCGCAGCTTTCCATGCCCGTGCTCCTGATCGCCGCGGAACAGGACGACCTCGGATCGGTTCGGGGGCAGCGCCTGCTTGCTGAACTGATCCCCGACGCAGAACTGCAGATACTGCCCGGTGTCGGCCACCTGGTGCACTATGAAAAGCCGGCTGAGGCGGCCGATACGATCGAGGATTTCCTGTCCCGGAGGCATATATGAGGATGCGCCTCGCCGTAGACGCCCGGTTTACCCGCACCGACCACCATGACGGCATCAGCCGCTACGGTGCGAGCCTGATCGAGGCGGTGGCCGGGCACGCCGACGTCGTGATGCTGATTTCGGACGAACGCCAGCTGGGACTGCTCCCGGACCTGCCGTGGGTGAAAATCAACAGTCCGCTTTCCCCCGCCGAGCTGTTCGTGGCTTTCCGGATCAACCGGCTCGGTGCCGATGCGGTCTTCTGCCCGATGCAGACCATGGGCAGCTGGGGCCGGAAATATCCGCTGGTCCTGACCCTGCATGACCTGATCTATTACTCGAACCCGACGCCGCCGTCGTTCCTTCCGGCGGCGGTGCGCTGGCTGTGGCGGCTGTACCATCTGGCCTACTGGCCGCAGCGGCTGCTGCTGGACAGGGCCGACGTCGTTGCCACCATCAGCGGGACGACGCGGGAGCTGATGTCCCGCCACCGGTTGACCGAACGTCCCGTCCGGATAGTGGCAAACGCGCCCCAGGAGGGTTCCGTGCCACGGGACCCGGACGCGGGAGCCGAGGCATCGCTGCTGTATATGGGGTCCTTCATGCCGTACAAGAACGTGGAGACCATCATCCGCGGCATGGAATACCTGCCGGATTACACCCTCCACCTGCTGAGCCGCATCTCCGATGCGCGGCGAAGCGAGCTTGAAGCGCTGATTCCCGCCGGCGCGCGCGTAACGTTCCACAACGGCGTGACCGATGATGAGTATGACGATCTCCTGCGCCGCACCACGGCCCTGGTGACACTGTCCAAGGCCGAGGGCTACGGGCTTCCGGTGATTGAGGCAATGGCCGTGGGCACACCGGTGATCGCAAGCGACATTCCGATTTTCCGCGAGGTCTCCGGCGGCGCAGCAATACTGGTGGATCCGGATGATCCGTCCGCCTTCGCCGGGGCCGTCCGGCAGCTGGGCGAGCAGGGGCGCTGGCAGAAGGCGTCCGACGCCGGCGTGCAGCGGGCCGCCGACTACAGCTGGGCTGCCTCTGCCGCCCAGCTCATGGAAGCGGCCGGGGAGGCTGTCCGCCTGTTCCCCGGCCGCCGCCGTCGTCGTTGATCCTTACTTGCCCAGGTTCACGACCATCTTGCCCTTGTTGGCGCCCTTCATCAGGTCGATGAAGGCCTGCGGGGAGTTTTCGAGCCCGTCCACGAACGTTTCGTCGTAGCGGACCAGGCCTTCCTGCAGCCAGCCGGTCATCAGGGAGGCAAACTCGTCGGCGTACTGGTTGTAGCTGCCCACGAGGAACCCCCGGAGCGTGATTTCCTTGCCGATGGCAATGGCGAGGTTCCGCGGGCCGACGGGCGCATCGTTGTACTGCGAGATGGCACCGCACATGGCGATCCGGCCGAACTTGTTCATCACCGACAGGGCAGCTTCGAGGTGCTCGCCGCCCACGTTGTCGAAGTAGACGTCAATGCCGTCGGCACCGGCGGCCTTCTTCAGCGCATCCTTCACGGGACCGTCGTGGTAGTTGAACGCCTCGTCGAAGCCCAGGTCCAGCAGCCGCTGGACCTTTTCGGCGGAACCGGCACTGCCGATGACCTTCTTGGCGCCCATGGCCTTGGCGATCTGCCCGACCAGCGAACCCACGGCGCCCGCGGCACCCGAGACGAAGACGACGTCGCCTTCCCGAAACTCCGCCACCTTGGTCAGGCCGGCATAGGCCGTCTGGCCGGTCATGCCAAGCACCCCGAGGTACGCGCTGGCCGGTGCGGCATCCGTATCGATGACGCGGGCACGGGGCCCGTCAAGGACGGCGTAGTCGCGCCAGCCGAGACCGTGCAGTACCTTGTCCCCCGGCATGTGGTCCGGTGAGCGTGACTCCACGACTTCACCGACGGCGCCGCCCTCCAGCGGTGCGTCAAGCTGGAACGGCGGAACATAGGACTTGGCGTCGTTCATCCGGCCGCGCATGTACGGGTCAACGGACATGTGCAGGTTGCGGACCAGGACCTGGCCGTCCTGCAGCTCGGGTACCGGCACCTCCGCCAGGCGGAAGTTCTGCTCCGTCGGCCACCCTTCGGGGCGGGAAGCAAGCTGGATTTCGCGGCCGGTTTCGGGGTAACTGCTCATGGAATGAACCTTACTGTCGGGGTTGATGGTCGGTATTTACTTCGCCACGGTGCTATTTCGCCACGGTGCTATTTCGCCACGGCCTGCCGCAGCGCGGCAGTGACCTTGGCGAGGGTGTCCTGCAGGCTCTCCAGGTCCTGCGGTGCCAGTCCGGCGGAAGCTGCGAGCCGGTCCGGCAGGTTCCTCGCGTCATGTTCGAGCGCGCGGCCGGCATCCGTCAGATGGATACGGACGCGCCTTTCGTCCTCGACGGCACGACGGCGCTGCACCAGGTCCGCTGCCTCCAGCCGCTTGAGCAGCGGCGAAAGCGTGCCGGAATCCAGGTCCAGTGCCTCCCCCAGGTCCCGGACGCTTTGGGCGTCCTTCTCCCAGAGCAGCGACATCACCAGGTACTGCGGGTAGGTCAGCCCCATCTCTTCAAGCATCGGACGATAGAGGGCCGTGGCCGCCCGGGAGGCGGAGTACAGCGAGAAGCACACCTGTCGCTGTAGGGATTCGTTCATGGACCCACCGTAGGGCACAATTCAATTGTGCACAACCTGTTTCCGGTCGGCGCGCTGGATGCGCGGTTGCCGGCTTGCCTGCTTCAGCACGAGGGCTGCCCTGCATGGGCGGTATCCAGTGGGTCTCGGGTTGGACTATGGGTACGCTCCCGCGCAGGCCAAACGCACACTGTTCGATCAAAAAAACAGGTATTTAGTCGCGTAGTTTTGGCCTTTTTGGGCAGTCCATGCGAACGCTAGACTCGAACACATGTTCGAATACACACCGTCGGCTGATCATCATCGGAGGGGGCCACTTGAGGTCCAATCCGCAGTGTTCGACGCCTGGGTGGAGTACTTGGCCGCAGATTCCGTGCCTAGTTCCGTTCCGACGCCGGAGGGCACAGCTTCGGAAAACGCCTCGGATGCGGAACTGATCGACCAACTCCGTGCACTGGAGGAACTGAAGGGTGCCGCTGCCGCAGCGCAGGCACGGATCTCGGCGGCCTTCGATGCCTCGCAGCGGAGCAAGCAGGAACACGCCGGACTTCGGAAGGAAGATCTGGGGCGAGGGGTAGCTTCACAGATTGCGCTGGCCCGGCGGGAGTCCGCCAACAAGGGCGGACGGTTGCTCGGTCTTGCAAAAGTCCTTACCTCGGAGATGCCGTACACGATGCAGGCCTTGTCCCTGGGGAAGATCAGCGAATGGCGGGCCACCCTCCTGGTGCGCGAGACAGCTTGCCTCTCCCTTGAGGACCGCAGGCTCGTGGATGAAGAAGTGGCAGGTGATACCGGTCTCTTGGAGACCCTTGGCGACCGGCAGATCATCGCCCGCGCCAAGGCTGCCGCATACCGGCTGGACCCGCGGGCGGCAGTGAACCGTGCCGCGAAAGCAGCATCCGAACGGTTTGTTTCCTGCCGTCCGGCGCCGGACACCATGACATACCTGACCGGATTGCTGCCCGTGGCGCAGGGGGTGGGCGTCTATGCAGCCCTTTCACACGAGGCTGACCGGCTACGTGCCGCCGGCGACGCAAGGGGGCGAGGCCAGATCATGGCCGACACCCTGGTGGAACGGGTCACCGGTCAGGGAGATGCCGGCTCGTTGAAGGTGGAGATTCAGTTGGTGATGACCGACCGGACTTTGCTGGCAGGCGATTCGGAACCGGTGCTAGTGCCCGGGTATGGCCCGGTTCCGGCGCAATGGGCCAGGGATCTGGTTCGACGCCGTAGCGGGCAGGGTCGGAGCAGCTTGGGCCGGAGCAGCCGGGGCCGGACTAGGGACCAAGCCGTGGGCGGTTCCGACAGGCACGCGGAACGCTGGATCCGGAGGCTCTACACGGCTCCGGACACCGGAGAGCTGGTGGCAATGGACTCCCGGGCAAGGCTGTTTCCCAAATCACTGGCCCGATTCATCGCGGCCCGGGACACTACCTGCCGAATGCCCTGGTGCGGAGCACCAATCCGGCATCTGGACCATATTGGCCCTCACAACCGCGGCGGACCAACAAGCGCCGCCAACGGGCAGGGGCTATGCGAGGCATGCAACCATGCCAAGGAAGCACCGGGGTGGAGCGCAGAACCAGTCCGAATAAGTAGTCCGCAGCCCGAAGCAGACGCCGGCATCAACACCGGAACCAGAGACACGGCAGACCCTGCGACCGTCGGACACACGGTAGACACGACGACGCCGACCGGCCACACGTATCGCTCCACCGCTCCGCCCCTGCCCGGGACGGCACCGCCCGGAACAATGCTGCGGCCGGCACCTCCGCCAAACCGCCGGTCACACCCGCCAAACCACCCGGCATATCCCCTGCCCCTTCCCCCACCGCTTTCCCTTGCGCGTTCCTTGGATTCCCCCGTTGAAGCATGCATAGCGGATTTTATTTGGGCCGCCTGAAGGCGAACCTTGGAGGACTGCCGCGGGCGAAAGCGCATGGCTATAGTGGCGGCCAATCAGCTTGTGGCAGCACATCAGCCAGTGGCAACCAATCAGCTTGTGTCAACACATCAGCACGCACGGATCCGGCAATTGCCCATTAGATGGAGCACCAGTCACCAGAAGGAGTACCAGTGAAGCTTGGACCGCACCTGCACCGCATCGGCAACGACATAGTGGCCGCTTATCTGGTGGACACGGAGGACGGGATTACGGTGATCGACACCGGGCTCCCCGGGCACTGGAAGGATCTGCTCGCTGAACTGAAGTCCATGGGCCGAACCCTGGACGACATACGCGGGGTGGTCCTGACACACGGGGACAGTGACCACCTCGGTTTTGCCGAAAGACTGCGCCGGACCCAGAACGTGCCCGTCTTCATCCACTCCGAAGATGCAGATCGTGCTCGCGGCGGCAAGAAGCCGAAGCCTGCAGTGGGCCCCATGCGGCCGGGTCCCGTGGTTCGGTTCTTCGCCTACGCGGTGCGCAAGCGTGGCTGGCGCACCACGTACCTCACCCGGGTCTCCGAGGTGGCGGACGGTGACGTCCTCCCGCTGCCGGGTGAACCGCGCGTCATAGCCCTGCCGGGACACTCCCCGGGGAGCATTGCCGTGTATGTGCCGGTCGCGGATGCGGTCTTTGTCGGGGATGCCCTCACCACCCGCGACGTGCTGACAGGGCGGAGCGGCATTCGGCCCGCACCGTTCACTGATGACCCTGCGCTAGCCCTGCATTCCCTGAACCGGCTGGCCGGCCTCGAGGCCAACTGGGTGCTCCCCGGGCACGGCGCTCCCTGGCGTGGCAACCCTGGCGAGGTCCAGGAGCTGGCACGCCTGGCAGCAGTGCGGACTGGTCGCTTAGGCAGCCGCTGAGACCACAAATTCAACACCGGAAAAAGTAGTTGGCACTCGCCCCATGAGAGTGCTAATCTCATTTCGCAAGTTGAGTGTTGCTGACTCAACTTTGGAACTGAAATTCGGCACCGCTGAAAAGCGATCACGTTGAAGGAGTTGGTACCACCATGGCTATGAAGTTTGATCCGTTCCAGGAACTGGACCGCATGGCTCAGGCACTGCGTGGCGAAGGAACCCTGCGCGGCATGCCCATGGACCTCTACCGGCAAGGCGACCAGTACATCCTCGCAGCAGATCTCCCCGGGATCGATCCCGGATCCATCGACATCGACGTCGACGGCCAGCTGCTGACAATCCGGGCCCAGCGCACACTGCAGAACGCGGACGGGGTCAAGTGGCTCACGCGCGAACGGGAAGCCGGTAACTTCCTGCGCCAGCTGAACCTCGGCCAGGGGATCGACACTGAGCAGATTTCGGCCCAGTACGAGAACGGCGTCCTCAGTGTCATCATTCCAGTGGTTGAGCGGGCCAAGCCCCGCAAGATCGCCGTCCAAACCTCTACGGAAGGTTCCGCCATCAACGGCGAAACAGTCGAAGGCAACAGCGCAGTCGAAGGTAACGACCGTGAAACCGTTGGGGCCTAATCCCTGACTCCAGTTTCTGCAACGAAGGGCTCCGGAGATCCGGAGCCCTTCGTTGTACCCGCCACCGGTGCACACCAGTGGCAAACTTCACCCCGATTCCGGTCAATTCCGCTTTCCGCGGGGCGGGATACTGGGAAATGTACGCCATGAAACGGATCGGGCCGGGGCAAGCGGATGGCAGTCACAGCTGCAGCTACCAGACTCCGGCTACCGGGAAAGGGGACGCAGCAGTGAGGCTGCCAACTGTCAATCATCGGTACTGGATGATCCACGGAGTACCCCGTGGACTGTTGGGCCGGTTGTCCCGGTTGGGCGGCGCCGCGCAGCTGGCTTTGCTTTCCCTCCTCGGTGCCAGCGCAGTGCTGTTTGAGCTGCTGTAAGCAGGAACTAACTGCAGGAACTCAAGCTGCCGTACGCCCGGCGCTAAAGGACGTCTGGAGCTGCCGGACGCCTGGACCCAAGGGACGCCTGAAGCTGCCGGACGCCTGGACCCAACCGGACGCCTGAAGCCAAGGACGCCAGGAACTTACAGAACGTCGGTTCCGTCCACTCGAATGTAGACGGGGTCGCCGGTCCGGCGGGCCGAGGCCGCTGCCTTGGTTGAACGAAGCACCGCCGTAATCGCGGGAGCTGCCGTGTACGGGAAAAACAGGAGTGTCCGGTAGCGCCCACCGGCGCCGCCCAGCTGCCCGTCCGGAGACTTGCTGTCCCGTTGCTGGGTATTCCCAGGCGGCGGGAATACTGCGGGCGCAAGAGGTGCCGGCCCCACTGTCCGGACACCCTCAGGCAGCTCGAGCCGCGTGATAAACGCGTCAAGCCCCTCCCGCGAGCCGGTCAGTTCGGCATACCGCACGGCCGGCGGCAAACCCAGTTCGCGCCGCAGCTCCAGTTCGCGTTCCGCCGCCGACGCCGGATCCCAACGGAGCAGATGGCCAACCGTTGCCGAATCATCAGCCGTGACAACCACGAGGCCTTTTTCCGTTGCCGGCCGGACCAGCGCTGCCGCCGTAAACCAGCGGCGCAGGGTGTCCTCCCCCGCGCGCAGCGATTCGCGGGACAACATCGCATTTCCGTCCAGCAGAATGGCCGCGGCGTAGCCGCCCGGAGCTACGGGTTCGGCGCCGGGGGTGGCGACGACCAGTGCCGGAGTGTCCGGAATCTCGGTCCGGATGTGGTCGCCGGCGGAAGAAATCACGGTGGTGGAGGGGAACGCACGGCCCAGCTCCTCCGCGGTACGCCCGGCACCGGCGGTGGAGCCCCGCAGTTGGGTTCCTCCGCAGTTGCCGCAATGCCACATGGGCTCCGGCCGCCCGCACCAGCGGCATGCGGGAATACCGTTCCTGCTCGCCAGGCCCAACGGACCGGAGCAGTTGCGGCACCGGGCGGGTTCCCGGCATTCCTGGCAGGACAACGCCGGCGAGAAACCGGTCCGGGCCACCTGGACCAGCACCGGTCCGCGCGTCAGTCCGTCCTGCGCTGCCTTCCACGCGGCGTGCGGTATCCGTGCACGGGCAGCCAAGGGGTCGCGTTCCATCGTGAAGGAATCGGTGGTGCTGACCACCCGCGGGGCATGCGCGCGGACGGTTGAACGGTCGGCCGCTATGCCGGCTGCCCAGCCGCTGGCAACCAGCCGCTGCGCCTCAGTGCTCCGCGAATGCGAGGCCAGGAGCAGGGCTGCGTCTTCCAGTTCGGCACGCAGCAGGAGTACGTCGCGGGTGTGCTGGTAGGGGGCCCGCTGTTCGGCGTGCAGATCATCGGCGTCGTCCCAGATGACGGCCAGCCCGAGATCCCGCACCGGTGCATAAGCGGCCGAACGGGTACCGATGGCCACACGGACATCGCCGTGCAGCAACTGGAGGAAACTGCGGTAGCGCGGAGTGGGTCCGTCTTCGGCCGTCAACCGAACAAAGGAGTCTGCACCGATCCGGGCAGCAAGCGCCGCCTGCACCCGCGAGAGGTCCTTGTTGTCGGGAACGACGACGACGGCGCCCCGCCCGGAGAGCAGTGTGGACCGGACAGCTTCGGCAATTTCGGCCGGCCAGTCCTGCGGGCCGTAACCGCCGAGCGAGGAGAGCACGGCGCGGGGGCGGTGGCCCGCGGCCAGATGGGTCAGGAACCGCGGTCCGTGCGGATAGCGTGCCAGCGGATTGGCTCCGGCCCCTTCCGGTCCGGGCGCCGCGTTGGCCGGTCCGGGTACGGTGTTGGCCGGTCCGGGCACCGCGCCAACCGCTGCCGTGGCCGAGACGGCGTCGGTACCGGAGTCGCCGTCGGCACCTGAGCCGGCATCACCGGATCCCGTCCGCGCTTCCGGAGTAAATTCCTTCTCCACCCGCGCCGCACGCGGCGGAATGGCCACCCGCAGCACGTCATGGACGGTTCCGGCGTAGCGTGCAGCGACGGCCTCGGCCAGGCGCAGGATCTGCGGCGACAGCACGGGCTGCGGGGAGATTACTTTCCCCAGCGGCATCAACCGCGCGGTGGTGTCCGCTTCGGCCGCGCGTTCAGTGATGAATCCCGGGAGTTCCTGGCCACCGAAGCGCACCTTGACCCGGGCGCCGGGCACAGCCTCGGCGTCGAGGTCCGCGGGGACCAGATAGTCAAAGGGGCGGTCCAGGTGCGGCAGCGGAGAATCCAGCAGGACACGGGCAATCGGCAGGGCGGAAGCCGGCTGCGCCTTGCCTACCGGTTTTGCCGACGGCGTGAAGCCGTGCAGCAGGGAAAGCTGCACGGCCTCGGTAGAGTCGTCGGCGGCCATGGCCGGCTACACGTTGAAGTAGCTGCGGAGGTCCTCGACCTTGTCCTTGCGCTCCCAGGTGAAACCTTCGTCCTCACGGCCGAAGTGGCCGTGGGCGGCAGTCCGCTGGTAGATGGGGCGCTTGAGGTCCAGGCCGTTGATGATACCCAGCGGACGAAGGTCGAAGACTTCCTTCACGGCGTCGGCAATCCGGGCCGGGTCCACAGTTTCGGTGCCGAAGGTTTCAACGTAAATGCCGACGGGGCGGGCCATGCCGATGGCGTAGGCGATCTGGATTTCCGCACGCCGGGCCAGGCCGGCGGCAACCACGTTCTTGGCTACCCAGCGCATGGCGTAGGCCGCGGAACGGTCTACCTTGCTCGGGTCCTTGCCGCTGAAGGCGCCGCCGCCGTGGCGGGCAAAGCCACCGTAGGTGTCAACGATGATCTTGCGGCCGGTGAGGCCGGCATCGCCGACAGGGCCGCCAATGACGAACGGTCCGCCGGGGTTGATGATGTGCTCGACGTCCGAAATGTCCAGGTCGGTTCCGGCAAGCACAGGGTTGACCACGTACTCGACCATGTCGGCCCGCAGCTGCTCCAGGTCCAGCTCCGCGGCGTGCTGCGTGGAGACAACCACGGAGTCCACGGAAACCGGCCGGTCGCCGTCGTAACCCACGGTGACCTGGGTCTTGCCGTCCGGACGCAGGTACGGGAGGGTGCCGTCCTTGCGGACGGTGGTGAGGCGTTCGGAGAGGCGGTGGGCCAGCCAGATGGGCGTGGGCATAAGCACCGAGGTCTCGTCGCTGGCGTAGCCGAACATGATGCCCTGGTCCCCCGCCCCCTGGGCGTCATAGGGGTCCATAACCTTCCCGGTCCGGTTCTCCAGGGAGTTGAACACACCGGAAGCGATTTCCGGGGACTGCTGCCCGATGGAGACGGACACGCCGCAGCGGGCGCCGTCGAAGCCGTTGGCCGAGGAATCGTAGCCGATGTCCAGGATGGTGTCGCGGACCAGCTGCGGGATTTCAACGTACCCCTCGGTGGTCACTTCTCCTGCGACGTGCACCAGGCCTGTGGTCACCAGGGTTTCGACGGCTACCCGGGACTCGGGATCGACCTTGAGCAGGCCGTCGAGGATTGCGTCACTGATCTGGTCACAGATTTTGTCCGGGTGGCCCTCAGTGACGGATTCCGAGGTGAAAAGGCGCAGGTTGGACTGCGGCTTGGAGGGGGATGATGTATCGGAAAAAGTCACGGGATTTACTCTACCGGGCCGCACCGACCATCGAAGCACGTGCAGGGCGCGCGGCCTCAGGCGGTGCGTGCGGCGAGCTCGGCGGAAATCCGCGCGATGATGCGTGCCGAAACGTCGGCTTTGGTACCGGCTGCGCTTTCGCCTGCATCCTCTGCGGCGTCTGCCGGTGAGAGAATCCTCACCTCGGTTTCGTCCTGGCCGAAGACCAGGGATTTGCCGACCCGGTTGAGGACCAGCAGGTCGCAGCCCTTGCGGGCCAGCTTTTTGCGCCCGTATTCGAGCACATCGGAGGTGGCATCTCCGGTTTCGGCAGCAAAGCCGACAATGAGTTTCGGGGTGCCCGTTCCGGCTGTGTCGCGCGCCTGGACAAGTTCCTGCAGGATGTCGGGATTCCGGACGAGGGTGATCACGGGATCCGCTTCGTCGTCGCGCTTCTTGATTTTGGTGTCCACCACCTGTGACGGGCGGAAATCCGCCACCGCGGCGGCCATGATCACGACGTCGGAGTCCGCGGCGGCCGCGTGTGCGGCGGTACGCAGTTCGAGGGCTGTTTCGACGCGGATCAGTTCGACGCCGCTCGGCGCCGGAACATCCATGTGCGCCGCGATGAGCCGCACCCGCGCTCCGGCCGCCAGCGCTGCTTCGGCCAGTGCTGTCCCCTGCTTTCCGGAGGAGCGGTTGCCGAGGAACCGTACCGGGTCCAGCGGTTCGCGGGTGCCGCCGGCGGTGATGGTGACGGTGGTGCCGGCCAGATCACCGGAAGCGGCTGCGGTGGTTGCAGCTTCAACGCTGTGAGATTCAACGCTGTGAGCTTCAACGGCGGCCAATGCGGCAGTGAAGATGGCATCCGGTTCCGGCAGGCGGCCGGGGCCGGTGTCCTTGCCGGTAAGCCGTCCGATGCCGGGTTCCAGCACCACGGCACCCCGGCTGCGCAGGGTGGCGACGTTGGCGGTGGTCGCGGGATGCATCCACATTTCGGTATGCATGGCCGGGGCGAAAACCACCGGCCCACGGGCCATCAGCAGGGTGTTGGTGAGCAGGTCGTTTGCCTGGCCTGCGGCAGCCCGGGCCAGCAGATCGGCAGTGGCCGGGGCCACCACGATCAGATCCGCTTCGTGTCCGAGCCGCACATGGTTGACCTTCTCCACTTCGTCAAAGACGGAGGAGGAGACGGGGTTGCCCGAGAGCGCCTCCCACGTTGCGACACCGACGAACTGCTTGGAGGATTCAGTCGGGACAACGGTGACGTTGTGCCCGGCTTCGGTGAAAAGCCGCAGCAGCGACGCGGCCTTGTACGCGGCGATTCCGCCGCCGACGCCCAGGACTATGCGCACGCTGCTGCCTTCCCCCTTGTGTTCGCTGAGCTTTACTCGGCGTTCTCGTTCGGGCGCACTACGAGCATGCCGTCGTTGATCTCGCGCAGGGCGATGGACAGCGGCTTTTCGTTCAGCTTGGTTTCCACCAGCGGGCCGACGTACTCGAACAGGCCCTCGTGCAGCTGGGAGTAGTAGGCGTTGATCTGGCGGGCGCGCTTGGCACCGTAGATGACCAGCGCGTACTTGGAATCTGCTGCTTCGAGCAGGTCGTCGATCGGCGGGTTGATGATGCCTTCAGACACAGGGTTCTCCAAAATTCTTGAACGGGATTCGCGGTTTGTCAGCGCGTGCGCGGACTGATTCCCATGAGTGATACAAGCTCAGCTGCAGCCCGCTGGACGTCATCATTAATGACGGTGTGATCGAACTCGGACTCGGCAGCAAGTTCCAGTTTAGCGGTTTCCAGCCGTTGCTGCTGCTCTTCGGGCGTTTCGGTTCCGCGCCCGACCAGCCGCCGGACCATTTCGTCCCAGGTAGGCGGGGCCAGGAACACGAAATTCGCCTCCGGCATGGACTTCTTGACCTGCCGCGCACCCTGGAGATCGATCTCCAGCAATACGCTGCGGCCCTCGGCCATGGCTGCTTCCACGGTGCGGCGCAGGGTTCCGTAGCGGTTGCGTCCGTGGACCACTGCCCATTCGAGCATCTGGTCCTGTTCAACCATGGCGTCGAACTCTTCGGCGCTGACGAAGAAGTAATGTACGCCGTCTTCTTCACCCGGCCGGGGAGCACGGGTGGTGGCCGAGACGGAAAGCCAGACTTCGGGATAGTTGTCCCGGATATAGGTGGATACAGTGCCTTTGCCAACTGCGGTTGGACCTGCCAGAACTGTCAGCCGCGGTTGCGACACGTAAACCTCATTCACTCGTTGTTGTTGCCGGCCTCCGGAGCCTAATGGCTCGCCAGCAGGTCTATCAGCGCCTTGCGCTGATGCACGCCCAACCCCCGGACCCGGCGGGTGGGCGCAATACCTACCGTAGCCATTATTCCAGCTGCGCGGCGCTCCCCGACACCAGGCAGGGCGCGCAGCAGGTCCATGACCTTCAGCCGGCCTACCGCTTCCTCTCCGGAACGGGACAGGATGACTTCTTCGATGCTGAGGTCACCGGACTTGATACGTGACTTGACCTCGGCACGGACGGCCCGGGCCGCAGTGGCCTTTTCGCGGGCGAGCGTACGCTCGGCTTCTGTCAGTGGCTTGAGGTTCAAGAGACGCTCCCGGACGAAGACACACCGCTTTCAGCGGCTCTGCTGGTAGGTCCGAACCTATCCGCAATCGAAGCCCAATTGCAATGGAAACCGCTTCGCAGGCGCCGCTCCACTAGCGTACGGATGCCAGCTCCGATCCGGTCCGCAGTGCTGCCTCACGGAGGCCCCGGAGATCGGGGCCGGCCCGCAGGATGCCGCGGCTGGAGGTAGCCAGGACATTGGGGTACGCCGCAGCGAAGGTTCCGCGCAGGTCGGCGGCCGTTGCTCCCTGGGCGCCCAGTCCCGGTGCAAGCAGCGGTGCCCGCGAGGCGGCGAGGTCGATCGCCAGGTCGGCCAGTGCCGTGCCGACGGTCGCGCCGACCACAAGTCCCACGGAGCCCAGTTCCTCCCCGGAACCACCCCCCGAGCCGGCATTTTCCGCCGCTGCCGCGTCGACGATCCGGGCAGCCACGGACCGTTCCGCTCCCCCGGCGCCGACGTGCTGAACGGACGCCCCTTCCGGGTTTGACGTCAGTGCCAGGACAAATACGCCGCGTCCGGTGGCGGCGGCAAGGTCCAGGGCGGGCCGCAGGGACCCGAACCCGAGATACGGACTGAGCGTCACGGCGTCGGCCGCCAGCGGCGAACCGTCCCGCAGCCACGCGTCCGCATAGGCCGCCATCGTGGAGCCGATGTCCCCGCGCTTGGCGTCGGCGATACTGAGCACGCCGGCGTCCGAACACTCCCCCAGCAGGCGTTCGAGGACCGCGATCCCGGCGGATCCGTGGCGTTCATACAGCGCCACCTGGGGCTTCACGGCTGCAACCTGCTCCCCCACCGCCGCAAGGACGGTGAGGGAGAATCGCTCGAGCCCGGCGGCGTCGTCGTTCAGGCCCCACTGGGCCAGCAGTTCGGGGTGCGGATCGATGCCTACGCACAGCTGCCCGCGGCGGTCCATGGCCGCGCGCAGCCGCGCACCGAAAGCGGGACGTGCCTCAGACACCGGCTGCCTTCAACCGGGCGGCGTGTTCCTGCAGGGACGTCACGTCCCATTCGTAGGACCGCATCGCGTCGATCGCCTGCACGGCGGCACCGAACTCGGAGACGGTGGTGACCACGGGGCAGCCGATGGACGTTGCCGCGGCCCGGATTTCGTATCCGTCGCCGCGGGCCTGTCCGCCGGAAGGCGTGTTGACCACCAGGTTGATCTCCCCGGCGGTAATCAGGTCCACAACGGTTCCTTCGCCGTGCGGTCCGGCACCCTCGCCGACCTTGCGCACCACCGTCGCGGCAATGCCGTTGCGGCGCAGCACCTCGGCCGTGCCGCCGGTGGAGAGGATCTCGAAGCCGAGGTCGCTCATCCGCTTCACCGGCATGATGATCGAGCGCTTGTCCCGGTTCGCCACCGACACGAAGACCTTCCCGGCGGTGGGCAGCGCACTGTTGGCGGCGGCCTGGGACTTGGCGAAGGCGGTGTCGAAGTACTTGTCGATGCCCATGACCTCACCGGTGGACCGCATTTCCGGGCCCAGGAGCGAGTCCACCACGGTGCCCTCGGGGGTCCGGAACCGGCTGAACGGCAGCACCGCTTCCTTCACGGCCACCGGCGCGTCCAGGGGCAGGGTGGAGCCGTCACCGACGGCGGTCAGCTTCCCGGCAGCCCGCAGCTCGGCGATGCTGGCGCCGGTGCCGATCAGCGCCGCGGCCTTGGCCAGCTGGACGCCGGTGGCCTTGGACACGAACGGCACGGTACGGGAGGCACGCGGGTTGGCTTCGATGACATAGAGGATGTCCGAGGCCAGGGCGAACTGGATGTTGATCAGCCCGCGGACGCCGACGCCGGCGGCGATCACCCGGGTGGCCTCGCGGACCCGGTCGATCACGTCGGTGCCGAAGGTGATGGGCGGCAGCACGCAGGCCGAGTCGCCGGAATGGATGCCGGCCTCCTCGATGTGCTCCATGATGCCGCCCACGTAGAGGTCGGTGCCGTCGAAGAGCGCGTCGACGTCGATCTCGATGGCGTCTTCCAGGAACCGGTCCACCAGGACGGGGTGGTCCGGGGTGATCTCGGTGGCGTTGGTGATGTAGCGGGAGAGGTTGGCTTCGTCGTAGACAATCTCCATGCCTCGGCCGCCCAGGACGTAGGACGGGCGGACCAGGACGGGGTAGCCGATTTCGTCCGCGACCCGCTTGGCGTCCTCGAAGGACACGGCCGTGCCGTTCTTGGGTGCGGTGAGCCCGCCCTCGTCCAGCACCTGCTGGAACGCACCGCGGTGTTCGGCCAGGTCGATCGCGGCGGGCGAGGTGCCCAGGATGGGCACGCCGGCGTCGGCCAGGGCCTGTGCCAGCTTCAGCGGTGTCTGCCCGCCGAGCTGGACGAAGACACCCAGGACGCCGCCGGTGCGCTGTTCCGCGGCGATGACCTCCAGGACATCCTCCAGGGTGAGCGGCTCGAAGTAGAGCCGGTCGGAGATGTCGTAGTCGGTGGACACGGTTTCCGGGTTGCAGTTGATCATCACGGTCTCGTGGCCGGCTTCGCGCAGTGCCATGGTCGCGTGGACGCAGGAGTAGTCGAACTCGATGCCCTGCCCGATCCGGTTCGGCCCGGAGCCGAGGATGATGATGGACGGTTTGGCGTGCTCGGCCACCTCGTCCTCCTCGTCGTAGGAGGAGTAGTGGTACGGCGTGTACGCGGCGAATTCGGCGGCGCAGGTGTCCACTGTCTTATAGACGGGGCGTACGTTCAGGGCGTGCCGGACGCCGCGCACCACTGCTTCGGGGGTGTTGGTCAGCGTGCCGATCTGCTCGTCCGAGAAGCCGTGCCGCTTGGCCAGGCGCAGGATGTCCTCGTTGACCGACGGCGTGGCTCGGATCTGCTCGGCGGTTTCGTTGATCAGCACCAGCTGGTCCAGGTACCACGGGTCGATGCCGGTGGCTTCGAAGAGCTCCTCGATGGATGCGCCGCCCAGCAGGGCCTGCTGCACCTGCTGCAGCCGGGCCGTGGTGGGCCGCCGCGACGCCTCAATGAGTCCGGGCACCTCCGCTGCGTCCACGGGGTCGAAGGACAGCGAGGCGCCCTTCTGCTCCAGGGAACGCAGCGCCTTCTGCAGGGCTTCGGTGAAGTTGCGGCCGATCGCCATGGCTTCACCCACGGACTTCATGGTGGTGGTCAGCGTAGGATCCGCAGCCGGGAACTTCTCGAAAGCGAACCGCGGAACCTTCACCACGACGTAGTCCAGGGTGGGCTCGAACGACGCCGGCGTCTTCTTGGTGATGTCGTTCGGAATCTCGTCAAGGGTGTAGCCGAGGGAGAGCTTCGTGGCGATCTTGGCGATGGCGAAGCCGGTGGCCTTGGATGCCAGCGCCGAAGAGCGGGAGACGCGCGGGTTCATTTCAATGACCACCACGCGGCCGGTATCCGGCTCGATGGCGAACTGGATGTTGCAGCCGCCGGTGTCCACGCCGACCTCGCGGATGACGGCGATCGCGATGTCGCGCAGCTTCTGGTACTCGCGGTCGGTCAGGGTCATGGCCGGGGCCACGGTGATCGAGTCACCGGTGTGCACACCCACCGGATCGAAGTTCTCGATGGAACAGACGACAACCACGTTGTCGTTCCGGTCCCGCATCATCTCCAGTTCGTATTCCTTCCAGCCCAGGATGCTCTCTTCAAGCAAAACCTCGGAGGTGGGGCTGTACTGGATGCCGGCCCCGGCAATGCGGCGCAGGTCCTCGGCGTTGTACGCCAGGCCGGAGCCGAGCCCGCCCATGGTGAAGGAGGGCCGGACCACCATCGGGTAGCCCAGTTCCT
Organism: Arthrobacter sp. zg-Y895; assembly: GCF_020731025.1. Lineage (NCBI taxonomy): Bacteria > Bacillati > Actinomycetota > Actinomycetes > Micrococcales > Micrococcaceae > Arthrobacter > Arthrobacter sp. zg-Y895. The sequence goes on along the minus strand of NZ_JAJFZY010000004.1, from coordinate 188,605 downwards.
CGGCGGCGGCGAAGGCCTCGTCCATGCTGTGCACGATGATCGACTTCGCGGATTCGGCACCGCAGCGCTCGACGACGCCCTTGAACTTCTCGCGGTCCTCGCCGAGTTCGATCGCGGCGATGTTCGCGCCGATCAGTTCCACGTTGTACTTCTCCAGCGCGCCGCTCTTGTCCAGGGCGATGGCGGTGTTCAGGGCCGTCTGCCCGCCGAGGGTGGGCAGGATCGCGTCGGGCCGTTCCTTGGCAATGATCTTCTCGACCATCTCCGGGGTGATCGGCTCCACGTACGTGGCGTCGGCGAACTCCGGGTCGGTCATGATGGTGGCCGGGTTGGAGTTCACGAGGATGACCCGCAGGCCCTCCTCCTTGAGCACCCGCAGGGCCTGCGTGCCGGAGTAGTCGAATTCCGCGGCCTGGCCGATGACGATCGGGCCGGAGCCGATGACCAGGACGGACTTAAGGTCGGTTCTGCGGGGCATTAGATGCTTTCCTTGCTCTTGCTGGCTGCCATAAGCTCGACGAAGCGGTCAAAGAGGTACGCGGAGTCGTGCGGTCCGGCGGCAGCCTCGGGGTGGTACTGGACCGAGAAGGCGGGGATGTCGAGGCAGGCGAGGCCCTCGACGACGTCGTCGTTCAGGCTCACGTGGCTGACCTCCACCCGGCCGTAGCGGGCTTGAGGTGCGGTGACGGGGCCGTCCAGCGGGGCGTCGACGGCGAACCCGTGGTTCTGGCTGGTGATTTCCACCTTGCCGGTCCGCCGGTCCATGACGGGCTGGTTGATTCCGCGGTGCCCGTAGCGCAGCTTGTAGGTGCCGAAGCCCAGGGCACGCCCGAGGATCTGGTTGCCGAAGCAGATTCCGAAGAACGGAATCCGGGCATCCAGCACTTCACGCAGCAGGTCCACCTGGACATCGGCGGTGGCCGGGTCGCCGGGGCCGTTCGACATAAACACGCCGTCGGCACCCAGGGCCTTGATGTCCTCGAAGGTGCTGGTGGCGGGCAGCACGTAGGTGCGGATGCCGCGCTCGGCCAGGCGGACCGGCGTCATGGACTTGATGCCCAGGTCGATGGCGGCCACGGTGAACAGCGGGTCGCCGGCCCAGCCGTGGTCTGCCGGATCGATGAGGTAGGTTTCGTCCACGCTGACCTCTTCGGCCAGCCGTGCGCCTTCCATGCCCTGCTGGGCGCGGACCTCGGCGAGCAGTTCGCTGTCCGGGCGTTCGGCGTCGGGCCCGGAGAAGATCCCGGCCTTCATGGCCCCGCGTTCGCGCAGGTGCCGGGTCACGGCGCGGGTGTCGACGCCGGAGATGCCGACGACGCCCTGTTCCGCCAACTGCTCGTCCAGGGTGGATTCGGAGCGCCAGCTCGAGGGGCGGCGGGCGGCGTCGCGCACGATGTACCCGGCCACCCAGATCCGCCGGGACTCGGCGTCGTCGCCGTTGACTCCGGTGTTGCCGATATGCGGGGCTGTCTGGACCACGAGCTGCCGGGCATAGGAGGGGTCGGTGATGGTCTCCTGGTAGCCGGTCATGCCGGTGGCGAACACCGCTTCGCCCAGGGCGGTTCCCTGTGCGCCGTAGGCACGCCCGCGGAAGGTGCGGCCGTCTTCGAGCATGAGGACGGCGGGCGTGGGGTTGATGATTTCGTGAACTGTCACAGTTGTTCCTCGCTAGGGGTGGCCGATTCCGGCAGAAGTTCAGTAATGGCGCGGACAAGGGGGGTCTTCTCATCCGAGGAGCGGGTCCGGAAGCCGGTATCCACACGCTTGGGGCCCAGCTGCCAGGTCACAATGACCAGACCGTCCTTTTCCACGAATTTTCCGGCCATGCCGCGCTCCAGGCGGACGTCGTGCAGGTCCTGCCGCGGAATCCAGAGGTCCTCGGCACCGGAGCGGGCAAAAAGCACGCCTTCGGGGAAAACCGCCGCGGTGGCGTTGGACTTTACGCCCAGGCCGTAGAGTGCCACGCGGTCCAGCCAGTCACCGGCGGTGGTTGTGGCGACATATTGGCCCAGTGCCTGGAAGCCCGGATCGGACAGTTCGTCCGGCAGGGGCAGGGGACGGGGCGTGTCCTGCTGGCGGCGTCGTCGGCCGCGCCAGCCCAGGGCGAACAGGCCCAGGACCACGACGATAAGGGCGGCCAGGCCCAGGAAGAAAAAGACCAGTTCCATCAGGATTCCTTTGCGGCAGCGGGGTGGGGCGTGTTCAGTCTGCCGTTCAGGACGGTGGGGTGGCCGGCGTAGAAAACCGCTTCGACTCCACCGGGCAGTTCCAGTCCGGCAAACGGACTGTTGCGTCCCTTGCTAGCCATCTTAGAAGGGTCGACCCTCCTTCGCGCAGACGGGTTCACCAATATGACGTTGGCCGGTTCGCCTGCGGCAAGGGGCCTGCCTTGGCCCGGTACCCGGCCGATCAGCGCAGGTGTCGAAGAGGTGACGCGGGCGAAATCCGCCCAGTCCATCAGCCCCGTGTCGATCATGGCGTGCTGCACCACGGAGAGCGCGGTCTCCAGGCCGGTCATGCCCATGGCCGCCGTCTCCCACTCGCCTTCCTTGTGTTCGCGGGGATGCGGAGCGTGGTCGGTGCCGACAATATCGATGGTGCCGTCTGCGAGGCCGCGGCGGACCGCCTGCACATCCGCTTCGGTGCGCAGGGGCGGGTTCACCTTGTAGACCGGATCGTAAGTGCGGACCAGTTCGTCGGTGAGCAGCAGATGGTGCGGGGTAACCTCGGCGGTGACCCGGATGCCGCGTTCCTTGGCCCAGCGGATGATTTCCACCGACCCGGCGGTGGACAGGTGGCAGACATGCAGGCGGGAGCCCGTGTGCCGTGCCAGCAGGACGTCGCGGGCGATGATGGATTCCTCGGCGACGGCGGGCCAGCCGGCCAGTCCGAGGACGGCACTGACTTCGCCTTCGTTCATCTGTGCGCCTTCGGTGAGGCGTGGCTCCTGCGCGTGCTGGGCAACGACGCCGTCGAACGCCTTCACGTATTCCAGCGCACGGCGCATCAGCACCGGGTCCGAAACGCACTTGCCGTCGTCGGAAAACACGCGCACCCGGGCGCGGGAGTCAGCCATCGCGCCGAGTTCCGCCAGCTGCCGGCCTTCCAGGCCTACGGTGACCGCCCCTACGGGACGCACGTCCACCCAGCCGGCCCGCTCCCCCAGGTGAAGGACCTGTTCCACCACGCCGGCGGTGTCTGCAACCGGCATGCTGTTGGCCATGGCGTGCACGGCGGTGAAGCCGCCGAGCGCTGCGGCACGGGTGCCGGTCTCCACGGTTTCGGCATCTTCCCGGCCGGGTTCGCGCAGGTGCGTGTGCAGGTCCACCATGCCGGGCAGGGCGATCAGGCCCTCCGCCTCGACCACGGTGGCGCCGGGGGGCACCGGCAGTTCGGGGGCGACGGCGGTGATGGTGCCGTCCTCGATGCGGATATCCGCACGTTCGGTGCCGAGCAGTGACGCTCCGCGGATCAGATAGGTGCCGGTAGTGCTCATCGGGGCTGCTCCTGCTGGGTACGGGGGGTGCTGTTCTCTCCGGAGAGCAGCAGGTAAAGGGCGGCCATCCGCACCGAGACGCCGTTGCGGACCTGGTCCAGGACGGTCGAGCGGGGCGAATCGGCGGCACGGGCGGAAATTTCCAGCCCGCGGTTCATCGGACCGGGGTGCATGATGATGGTGTCCGTCAGGCCGAGGGTGTCCAGCCGGTCGAGGCGGACGTCGTCCAGGCCCCAGCGGCGGGAATACTCGCGGACGGACGGGAAGAACGCAGAGTGCATCCGTTCGCCCTGCACCCGCAGCATCATGACGGCATCCGGCCGGGTCGCCAGTGCCTCGTCCAGGTCGTAACTGACGGTGCAGGGCCAGGACTCGACGCCGAACGGCAGCAGCGTGGGCGGTGCAACCAGGGTGACCTCCGCGCCCAGTGTCCGAAGCAGCCACAGGTCCGAGCGGGCAACCCGCGAATGCAGCACGTCCCCCGCAATCACCACCTTCATTCCGGCCAGGTCGGTGCCGGCGGACTCCGTGCCGTGCAGCCGCGCCCAGTGCCGTCGCATCGTGAAGGCATCCAGCAGTGCCTGGGTGGGGTGTTCGTGCGTGCCGTCCCCGGCGTTGAGCACTGCGGCATCAATCCAGCCGGAGGACGCCAGCCGCGCCGGCGCTCCGGAGGATCCGTGCCGGATCACTACGGCGTCGGCGCCCATGGCTGCCAGCGTCTGTGCGGTGTCCTTCAGTGATTCGCCCTTGGAGACCGACGATCCCTTGGCGGAGAAATTGATGACGTCGGCGGACAGCCGTTTCGCGGCCGCCTCAAAGGAGATGCGGGTGCGGGTGGAGTCCTCGAAGAAGAGGTTCACCACGGTGCGCCCGCGCAGGGCCGGAAGCTTCTTTACTTCACGCTCCCCTACTGCGGCCATTTGCTCCGCCGTATCCAGGACGGCCAGGGCGTCGTCCCGGCTGAGGTCCAGCGTGGACAGGAGGTGCCTCATGCAATGCCCTCGATGACCACTTCGTCCGTGGCAGCTTCGCCTGTGGCCGTGCTGTCGCTTTCGGACAGCCGGACCCGGACCTGCTCGATGGAGGCGGTGGGCAGGTTCTTGCCCACGTGGTCTGCCCGGATGGGCAGTTCGCGGTGGCCGCGGTCCACGAGCACTGCCAGCCGGACGATGCGCGGCCGGCCCAGGTCCACGAGGGCATCGAGCGCGGAACGGATGGTGCGGCCGGAATACAGGACGTCGTCCACGAGCACCACCACTTTGTCGTCAATCCCGGTGACCGGGACGCGGGTGGCGTAGGGCGGCCGGGTGGGCCTGCGGGCGAGGTCGTCACGGAACATGGTGACGTCGAGCTGGCCGGTGATGGCAGCGGGATCGACGCCGGGAGCCGCCGCGGCGATCTTGGCGGCCAGGCGCTGGGCCAACGGATAACCGCGGCGCGGGATCCCCATCAGGACCAGGTCTTCGGGCCCTTTGTTGGCCTCGAGGATCTCATAGGCAATACGCGTCAGGGCGCGGTCAATGTCAGCTGAAGACAAAACAGTACGGCTGGAAAGAGCATCTTTGGCCGTCATATTCGCTTCCTCCTTCCCCGCCTCACAGGACGGAATTTAAAGGTTGAATGCCGCACCAAGCTATCACAGGCCACGCCGCCGCCCGCTGTGTGTGACGGGAAATGCCGCGGTGGAACTATCCTGTCTGCTATGAGCAGGCCCAGCGCATGAGCGCACCCGGTATCTTTCCCGACCCGCAGCATCCCGCCCCTCCGGGCTATGGCCCTGCCAACGGCGCCGCACCCGTCCAGACGTTCTGGTCCCCTCCGGCACCACGCCGGGACAAGGGCCTGGCGGCCACCGTAGTGCTGATTGCGCTCTCCTCCGTGGCACTGGCCTGGGTGGGCATGTACCTTCTGGACGGCCTCGGCCCGCCGGCCTTCATTATCTGCGGGCTCCTGGCGCTGGTCCCCCTGAGCATCTGCGTGCTGGGTATCTGGTGGGTGGACCGGTGGGAGCCGGAACCGCGGAGCAGCCTGGTTTTCTCGTTCCTGTGGGGTGCCGGGGTTTCGGTGGCCATCGCCCTGTTGGTTGGTCCGTACTTCACGTTTGCCCTGATTGAGCTGGTCCCCTACGGCTCGGCGGACCTGCTGGGCGCGGTGGTCCAGGCTCCCGTAGTGGAGGAAATCGCCAAGGGCCTGGGCATCCTCCTGCTTCTGCTGGTCCGCCGGCGGATCTTTGACGGGCCGGTGGACGGCATCGTGTTTGCCGCTGCCGTGGCAGCGGGGTTCGCCTTCACGGAAAACATCCTCTACTTCGGGGCAGCGCTGCGGACAGCCGGGCCCGAGACGGTGTACGAGCTCGGGTTTATTTTCATCCTCCGCGGGCTGCTCTCCCCCTTTGCGCATGTCCTGTTCACCGCCTGCACCGGGCTCGCGCTGGGACTGGCGGCGCGGCGTGCGGGCAACGCGTGGATCCTGCCGGCCTTCGTGATCGGATTGATTCCGGCCATCCTGGGGCACATGCTGTGGAACGGCGGCCCCGCGTTGTTTTTCGGGGACTTCTTCCTGTTCTACTTCCTGCTCCAGGTTCCGTTCTTCGGCGCGGCGGTCACCGGGGTGTGGCTGCTGCGCCGCGCGGAGCAGCGCCTGACCCTGCAACGGCTTTCCGAATACGCCATGGCGGGCTGGTTCACCCCCGCAGAAGTGCGGATGCTGGCCACCGGCGCCGGCCGCCGCCAGGCCATGGGCTGGGCACGGGCCACCGGGGCGGCACCGCACATGAAGGAGTTCATCCGGCGTGCCACCCGCCTGGCATTGACCCGGCAGCAGATAGCCTCCGGCCGGGATGTCAGCGCCAACATGGAGTATGAGCGGACCCTGCTGGGTGAACTCACCGGCATCCGGACCACCATGCTGGCCGGGCAGGCCCTCCAGGCCAGGTGAAACCCTGCAGCCCAGGTAAAACCCTCCAGCCCGGGTGAAACCCGCAGCCGAAGTGAAACGGCTGGAAACGCAGAAAAGACCGGCCCCGCGGGGCCGGTCTTTTCTGGATGCTTGGATCCTGGCTAAGCCAGCAGGGAGGGCTTCAGTTCCTGCAGCCGTCCGAGCAGGCCGTTGATGAAGGCCGGTGATTCGTCCGTGGAGAGTGCTTTCGCCAATTCCACGGCTTCGCTGATGGCCACCTTGTCGGGAACGTCGTCGTTGTAGAGAAGTTCCCAAGTGCCCAGGCGGAGGATGATGCGGTCCACCGAGGGCATGCGATCAAGCGTCCAGCCCTGCGAATACGTGCTCAGGAACTCATCGATCTGCTCCTGCATCGCAACCACGCCTTCCACCAGGTCCATGGTGTAGGGGTTGATGGTCTGGTCGGTCTTTTCGCGGCGGGCCCGAATGGCATCGAAGGCAGAAACCGAACGCTGTTCGGCTTCGAAAAGGACCTCCAGTGCCCGGGTCCGTGCTTTACTGCGTGCACTCACTCGTTAACGCGTCCCAGGTAGTCGCCGGTGCGGGTGTCGACCTTGACCTTGGTGCCCTGCTCCAGGAACAGCGGCACCTGGATCTCGTAGCCGGTCTCGATCGTGGCGGGCTTGGTGCCGCCGGTGGACCGGTCGCCCTGCAGGCCCGGCTCGGTGTACGTGATCTCCATGGTGACCGACGGCGGGAGTTCGATGTACAGCGGCGAACCCTCGTGGATCGCGATGGTGACCATCATGGACTCCATCATGAAGTTCGCGTTGTCACCGACGATCTTGCCGGGGACCGTGAGCTGGTCAAAGTCGGAGGTGTCCATGAAGACGTAGTCTTCGCCGTCCTGGTACAGGTACTGGTAATCGCGGCGGTCCACCGTGGCGGTCTCGACCTTGATGCCGGCGTTGAACGTCTTGTCCACTACCTTGCCCGAAGTCACGTTGCGCATCTTGGTACGGACGAACGCACCACCCTTGCCCGGCTTCACGTGCTGGAACTCGATGATGCTCCAGAGGTTGCCTTCAAGCTTCAGCACGGTGCCGTTCTTGATGTCGTTGGTCGTCGCCACAGTTTCTCTTCCGTTGTTCGTCAGTCGTTAGTCAAAGTACGTTCGTTAGTCAAAGTACGTTTTATTCAAGTCCGTCGACTATTCTACCCGCTCGCGCAGAACCTACAGGCTGAGGCGGATTCCGCCCTGCGGCTCGGAGGCGATCTCCTGGTAGGCCGCGAACAGCAGCGAGGTATCCGGCACCTCCAGCATGGACGGTTTCGCCAGTCCGTCCAGCACCACGAAGCGCAACAGGTCCCCGCGGGACTTCTTGTCCCGGCGCATGCCGTCCAGCAGGGCGGACCAACGGTCCTTGCGGTAGGTCACGGGCAGCCCCAGCGAGGAGAGGATCTCCTTGTGCCGGTCCGCAGTCGCGTCATCCAACCGGCCCACCGTCCGTCCCAGTTCCGCGGCGAAGACCAGGCCAACGGACACTGCCGCGCCGTGCCGCCACTGGTAGCGTTCCGCCAGCTCGATGGAATGGCCCAGGGTGTGCCCGTAGTTCAGGAATTCCCGCCGGCCGGATTCGCGCAGGTCCGAGGAAACAATTTCCGCCTTGACCCCGATGGAGCGTTCCACCAGTTCGCGCACGACGTCGGAAGCGCCGTCGGCCACTGCCTCCGGGTTCGCTTCGACCAGGTCCAGGATGGCAGGGTCGGCGATGAACCCGCATTTGATGACCTCGGCCATGCCGCTGAGCAGCTCGTTCCTGGGCAGGGTGGCCAGGGCGTCCAGGTCCGCCAGGACCCCGGCGGGCGGATGGAAGGCGCCCACGAGGTTCTTGCCTTCGGCGGTGTTGATGGCGGTCTTGCCGCCCACGGCCGCGTCCACCATGCCCAGCAGGGACGTGGGGATGTGCACCACTTTAATGCCGCGCAGCCACGTGGCGGCCACGAAGCCGGCCACGTCGGTGACCGCTCCGCCACCGACGGCGACAATGGCATCGGACCGGGTGAAATCGTTCTGGCCCAGGACCTGCCAGCAGAAGGACGCCACCTGGATGTGCTTGCCCTCTTCGGCGTCCGGGATCTCCGCGGTGACGGCGGTCAGGCCCGTGGCGGCGAGTTCGTCGCGTACGGTATCGCCGGTGGTGCGCAGGGCGCGCGGGTGGATCACCAGGACGCGGCGCACGCGCTCACCCAGCATGTCCGGCAGCCGGCCAAGCAGGCCGTTGCCTACGACGACGTCGTAGTTCTCTGCGGGGTTGGTGCCGGTCACCGGGATGATCGTGGGGTCGGAGGGCATCTAGTCTTCTCCTTTGATGAGGACGGAAGTCAGCCGGTCAATAATGGCCGGAACGGTAAGTCCCCTGGTGTCAATGGTGATGTCGGCCAGGGATTCGTATATGGGACGGCGGATGTCCGCCAGTTCCTGCCAGCGCCGGACCGGGTCCGGTGCGAGCAGGGGACGGTGGCCTGCACGGGTGATCCGTGGAAGCACGGTGGCAAGGTCCGTATCCAGAAACACTACAGTGGCGCGGCCGAGCAGTTGCTGGGTCCCCGAGTCCAGCACGGCGCCTCCGCCCAGGGAAATCACGGTGGGCACGCGGGCTTCAAGGGCAGCGGCAACGGTCCGCGCTTCGACCTCGCGGAAATAGTGCTCACCGTACGCGCTGAAAATGCCGGCAATGGGACCGTACCGTGCCACGACGGCCTCGTCCGTGTCCAGGAAGGGCATTCCCTGGCGGGCAGCGAACCCGCGTCCGACGACCGACTTCCCGGCCGCCATAAAGCCCATCAGGACCAGGTGCCGGTCGAGCCCGCTGGACCTGTCGCTCCTAGGGGACATCGGTACCGGCGGATTCCAGCGGCTGCGGAATGGCGGCCAGGTAGGCGTGCAGGTTCCGTGCAGTTTCGGGCACGGAATCGCCGCCGAACTTCTCGATCACGGCTTCGGCCAGGACCAGCGCCACCATGGCTTCGGCAACCACGCCGGCAGCGGGGACCGCGCAGACATCCGACCGCTGGTGGTGGGCCCGGGCCGGTTCGGAAGTACTCACGTCAACGGTGCGCAGCGCCCGCGGCACGGTGGCAATGGGTTTCATTGCGGCACGTACCCGCAGCAGTTCGCCGATGCTCATGCCCCCTTCGATGCCTCCGGCGCGGTTGCTTGATCGGACCACGCGGCCCTCGGCGTCCTGCAGGATTTCGTCGTGGGCAGCGGAGCCGCGGCGGGTGGCAGTGAGGAAACCGTCCCCTACTTCCACGCCCTTGATGGCCTGGATGCCCATCAGGGCGCCGGCGATGCGGGCGTCCAGCCGGCGGTCCCAATGAACGTAGCTGCCCAGTCCCGGCGGCAGGCCGTAGGCCAGCACCTCCACCACTCCCCCGAGCGTCTCGCCCTCCTTGTGCGCGGCATCGACTTCGGCCACCATGGCCGCCGAGACGCCTGCATCGAAGCAGCGCATCGGGTCGGCGTCGAGCGCGTCGACGTCGGCCGGGAGCGGCAAGGCCGAGTCGCCCGGCGCCATCACACCGGCGATGCCCACGGTGTGGCTGACCAGTTCAATGCCCAGCTGCTTCAGGAAGGCAGAGGCGACGGCGCCAAGCGCCACGCGGGTGGCGGTTTCCCTTGCGCTGGCGCGTTCAAGGACGGGACGGGCTTCGTCGAAACCGTACTTCTGCATACCGGTGAAATCAGCATGCCCAGGACGGGGACGGGTGAGGGGCGCATTGCGTGCAGAGTTGGCCAGGACCGCCGGATCCACCGGATCGGCAGCCATCACCTGTTCCCACTTGGGCCATTCGGTGTTGCCGATCTCGATGGCGACCGGGCCGCCCTGGGTCTTGCCGTGGCGGACGCCGCCCAGGATGCGCACGGCATCCTGTTCAAATTTCATTCGGGCGCCGCGGCCGTAACCGAGGCGGCGACGGGCAAGAGCAGCGGAGATGAGGGTGCTGTCCACCTCCACTCCGGCAGGGACACCTTCAACAATTCCAACCAAAGCAGGGCCATGGGACTCACCGGCGGTCAACCAACGCAACATGCTTTCAATACTGCCATGCCCGGCGTGGGCGTTCAGCGCCGCGGGATTCGCACAGCGTCACACATGGCGTTTATGACGCCGGGTTCGTCGAAGAACGCGTCCCCGGTAAACAGTTTTACCTGCTCCACGGCCTGGTAAAGCAGCATCTCGATGCCCGGCACCACCGTTCCGCCGAACCCGGACCAGACGGACGCGATCCGGCTTGGCCATGGGTCGTACGCGGCATCCAGGAGGATGGCGTCCTGCCGGACTTCGGAGATTGCGTCCGCGAGGCCGTCTGCACCGTGCGGCGGCAGCGTGCAGATTACGACGTCGGCCGCCTCGCAGGCTGTGGCTGCCTCCTCCCACGGCCGCGGGTGCACGGCAACGCCGGTTGCGTGGCCTGCCTCCAGCACCCCTGCCTGCCCGGGGGCAGGTACCGGGAAGCGTCGGGCGCAGACCACCGTTTCGGACGGGTCCAGCCGCGCCAGTGCCGCAACAGCGGCGCACGCGGTTCCGCCCGCGCCAAGCACCACGGCCCGCGCTCCGGAACCGACTCCGGCGTACCGCAGGGCGCCGACAATGCCGGCCACATCGGTGTTGTGGCCGGTCAGGACCGTGCGGGAGCCTGTCCGGGAGAAGGTCACGGTGTTCAGCACTCCGAGCGCCTTCACCAGCGGCCCGACCTCGTCCATCTCCTCCGCCATGACGGCCTTCAGCGGCATAGTGACGGACAGACCGGTCCAGCCCTCCTGCCCGCGGAGGGAGGCCGCGAATCCCGCGGCCTCCTCAACACGGAGGTCTATCGCCTCGTAGCTGCAGTCGAACCCCAGATGGTTGTACGCGGCCTGGTGCAGCCGGGGTGACTGGGAATGGCTGATCGGATGCCCCAGCACGGCTGCGCGCCGCGGGGCGCTATCCACCGCTAACCACACCGCCCGGCTTTTTGGGTACTGCACCAGTTCTGGTATTCCTCGACGTACTTGGCGTGCTCGGCGAGGGTGGAGGAGAACTTGGTTTCGCCGCTGTCCAGGTTGACGGTGACCCAGTAGTAGTACGGGACGTCATCAGGGTTGGCCGCTGCCTCAATGGCCTCCCGGCTCGGGGAACCGATGGGACCGACGGGCAGGCCGGGGTTGGCGTAGGTGTTGTACGGGTTGGATTTGTCCGCCTTTTCCTCCGCGGTGAGTTCATAGCTCTTGCGGTTCAGGCCGTACGTCACCGTGGCATCGGACTGGATCAGCCCGTTGGTTTCCTTGTTGTCCGGGCCCAACCGGTTCTCGATGGAGCCGGCGACGGCACCGTAGTCAGCCTCCCCGGCCTCGGCCTGGATGATGCTGGCCTTGGTCAGGATCCGGTACTGCTCGGCGGGATCGGTAATACCGGCCGCTTCGAGTTCAGCGAACGTGTTATCCACCATCTCGGTGATGATCTCGGTGGCGTCCTTTTCGACGTCGAACCGGTATTCGCCCGGATGCAGGTAGCCTTCAAGGCTTACTGCTTCCTCCGGCAGGCCGAACTGCTGCGGGTCCGCGGCCAAGGCCTGGAACTCAGAAAGCGGGATCCGGGTGGAGGTATTCAGGACTTCGAAGACCTCGCCCTGGCGCAGGTCGCGTGCCACTGCCGCGTAATGCACCTGGCTGCCGCCGTCCCCGAGCAGGGCATCCACGGCAGCGGAGGAGGACATCTGGTATTTCATTTCGTACGTCCCGGGCTGGATTTCCCGTCCGTCCGACTGGGCGGTGAAGGCGTTGACGAATTCCTTGGACGTGGCGACGATGTCTTCGGCTTCGAGCTTTCCGCCGATCAGCAGCGGGCCGTCACCTTCTGCCACGGTGAACGCCACGGTGCCGTTGCCTGCACCCTCGTAGTCCTGGATCTCGTTCATGCCCAGCAGGTCCCGCAGGAACATGATGAGGCCGAAAACCACGCCTGCGAACACGGCCAGCACGGTGACCATGATGATGGTGCGGCGACGGCGGCGGCGCTGCTTTTCACGGCTCGGCCGCTGGCTCCTGCGGCTGGGAAGGTCCGAGGGCTCCTCAAAGAACACGCCCACGGGGAGTTCATGACTGCCGCCCTGTCGGGGCCTGCGGTCAGGCTCCGCCATGGCCGGGTACTCGGGATATCTGTGGCTCACGGCGTATTACCGCTTTCGCGCTCGATGTCCTGCGAAATTTCGAACTCCTCGGTCGGGGCCGGCACCCCGCCGCTTTCGCGGCGCGGCCGGCGCAGTGTAACCAGCTCCCCTACGTCCCGGTTCAGGGATCGTTGTGTGTCAATAGACTGCTGCAGAATCGCTACAGCAGCCGCTTGATCAACCACTGTACGGTGATTCCGGCTGTTCATTCCAGCTTCGCGCAGGGAACGGTGCGCGGAGACCGTAGTCAGGCGTTCGTCCACCAACCGCACCTGCTGTTCCTGGCCGGCGTCGGCCAGGGCCCGGACCAGCGCCTGCGCGTAGTCCCGGGCCATCTGGGTGGAGGCGGTTTCGCCGCCGCCCAGGCTGCGGGGCAGGCCGACAAACACTTCGACGGCACCCCGCTCCGCAGCTTCCCGGACCACCACGCGGATGTCGCTGTTCTTCTTCGCGTCCCGCTTCAGCGTCCTGACCGGCATGGCCAGGACGCCGTCGGGGTCGCTGGCGGCGAGGCCGACCCGAACCAGGCCGACGTCGACACCCAGCTTCACCCCGTGCAGACCACTCAAGTCAGCTCCGCCCGGCCACGGCTTCGCGGATCGCCGTGAGGGCAGCTCCGATCCTGCCGGCATCGGAGCCGCCGCCCTGGGCGACGTCGTCCTTGCCGCCGCCGCCGCCGCCAAGCACGCCGGCGGCAACCTTGACGAGGGCACCGGCCTTGACGCCGGCGCCGCGGGCGCCTTCGTTGGTGGCGACAATCACTACGGGACGGTTGTTGGAGACACCGGCGACAGCCACCGCTGCGGGTTCGCTGCCCAGGCGGGAACGCAGGTCAAGGGCCAAGGTGCGCAGGTCATCCGCTCCCCCGACCTCGCCGGCATTGTGGGCCAGGAGCCGGACGCCGTCTACATCCACTGCGGTGCCTACGAGGGCGGCGGCGGAAGCGGCCAGCTGCTCGCGGCGCAGCTTTTCGAGTTCCTTCTCGGTGGACTTCAGCTTGGCCAGGGTGGCAGCGAGGCGGTCCGGCAGCTGCACCGAAGGGACCTTGAGCATCTCGGACAGCTCATTCACCAGTGCGCGCTCGGCGGCGAGGTGGCGGAAGGCGTCCATGCCCACGAAGGCTTCGACCCGGCGGTTGCCGGATCCGACGGACTGCTCGCCCAGCAGGGTCAGGCTGCCGATGCGGGAAGTCGAGGCCACGTGGGTGCCGCCGCAGAGTTCGCGGGACCAGTCGCCGTTCATTTCCACGACCCGCACGGTGTCACCGTAGGCTTCGCCGAACAGTGCGGTGGCGCCCAGTGCCTTGGCGTCCGCCAGGGACATGACCTTGGTCTCCACCTGGTAGTTGCTGCGGATCGCGAGGTTGGAGACCTCTTCGATTTCGGACTTCGCGGCGTCGGAGAGACCTTCGCCCCAGGAGAAGTCGAAGCGCAGGTAGCCGGCCTTGTTGAAGGAGCCGCGCTGCAGCGCTTCCGGGCCGAGGATCTGGTGCAGGGCCGCGTGCACGATGTGCGTGCCGGAGTGCGCCTGCTCTGCCTCGTGGCGGCGCTGGGCGTCGACGGCGGCCAGCACGTTGGCGCCGGCAGCGATCTCGCCTTCGCGGACAATCGCCTTGTGCACGCTCAGCCCCTTGACCGGGCGCTGGACGTCCTGCACCTCGAGGACGAAGCCGTCACCGGTGATGAGGCCGGTATCGGCGGCCTGCCCGCCCGCTTCGGCATAGAACGGCGTCGAGTCCAGCACCAGGGAGATTTCGGAACCCTGCCCGGCGTATTCCACCCGGGAGTTCCCCGAAATGATGCCGCGGACCTTCGATTCGGTCTTCAGCTCGTCATAGCCGGTGAATACTGTGGAGCCGGCGGCCAGCAGTTCGTTGAACACCGACATATCGGCGTGCCCGTGCTTCTTCCCGCGGGCATCTGCCTGGGCGCGCTTGCGCTGCTCGGACATCAGCGAGCGGAATCCGGCCTCGTCGACCTTCAGGCCCGCTTCCTCGGCCATTTCCAGCGTGAGGTCGATGGGGAAACCGTAGGTGTCGTGCAGGGCAAACGCTTCTTCGCCGCTCAACGGAGCTCCGGCGGCCTTGGAAACCTTGACGGCCTCTTCCAGGCGCTCGGTGCCGGAGGCGATGGTGCGCAGGAACGCCTTCTCCTCGGCATAGGCGATCCGGCTGATCCGGGCGAAGTCGGCTTCAACCTCGGGGTACGTGCCCTTCATGGCGTCGCGGGAGACGGGCAGCAGTTCGGGCAGCACGGCGGTGTCCACGCCCAGCAGGCGCATGGCGCGCACGGCCCGGCGGATGAGGCGGCGCAGCACGTAGCCGCGGCCTTCGTTGGACGGGCTCACGCCGTCGGAAATCAACATCAGGGCGGAGCGGATGTGGTCGGCCACCACGCGCATCCGGACGTCGTCCGTGTGGTGCGGGTCCGAGGGGTCTTCGGAGCTGGTGTAGGTCTTGCCGGAGAGCTCGGCGGCCTTGTCCAGCACCGGACGGACCTGGTCCGTCTCGTACATGTTCTCCACGCCCTGCAGGATCATCGCCAGGCGCTCCAGGCCGAGACCCGTGTCGATGTTCTTCTGCGGCAGTTCGCCGGCCACGTCGAAGTCCGTCTTGGAGCGCACGGCGGAGAGCTGGTACTGCATAAAGACCAGGTTCCAGATCTCGATGTAGCGCGTCTCGTCTACTGCCGGGCCGCCCTCCTGGCCGTAGGCCGGACCGCGGTCGTAGTAGATCTCGGAGCAGGGGCCGCCCGGGCCTGCCTGTCCGGTGTTCCAGTAGTTGTCTGCCTTGCCGGTCCCGATGATGCGGTCATTCGGGATGCCGATCTTGTCCCGCCAGATGGCGCGCGCTTCGTCGTCGCGCTCGTCGCCGTCTTCGTAAACGGTGACCCAGAGCCGCTGCGGGTCCAGCCCGTAACCGCCCTTCTCGACGTCGGAGGTCAGCAGTTCCCAGGCGTAGGTGATCGCTTCTTCCTTGAAGTAGTCACCGAAGGAGAAGTTGCCTGCCATCTGGAAGAAGGTGCCGTGGCGGGCGGTCTTGCCCACTTCTTCGATGTCCGCGGTGCGGATGCACTTCTGCACGCTGGTTGCCCGGCTGTACGGCGCCTTTTCGCGGGCGGTTAGGTAAGGGATGAACGGCACCATGCCGGCCACGGTGAACAGCAGCGAGGGATCGTTGGAGACGAGCGACGCCGAGGGCACCACCGTATGTCCCTTATCGCTGAAGTAATCCAGCCAGCGGCGTGCAATCTCGTGGGACTTCATGGTGGTTCTATACCCTTCCGGTAATGGTGTTTCAGCAGGCAGGTGGAGCTGCGTGCGTAATGCTGTGCTGCCAGTGACGAAGAAGTGCGGCGCTTAGCGGCGCGTGGACCTCAGGGTCTCGGCAACGTTGTCGGAGTTGTCCAGGCCCAGGGCGGCACGCAGCTCGCCCTCGCGCTGGCCCATGCCTTCACGCAGGGCTTCGGCGAAGCTCTGCACGGCACCGGCTGCGGAATCCACCGCACGGTTGATCCCCGCCTGGCTCAGGCTGGTCTTGGCCTCGGAAACCCGGCGGACGGCGATTACGCCGATGGCAACGCCAATGGACATCCAAAATACGCGCTTGATCATGGCTGGCTCCTGTAGTTGTTGGTGTGCTTAGCGGCTGCGCCGGCCACGGCCGGCGGTCCTGCGGGAGGCGAGGGCGGAACGTACGCCGTAGCTGAACGCCGAGACCTTGATCAGCGGGGAACCCACGGTGGCGGCCACCAGGGAGGACAGAGCGGACAAGTTGGCCGATGCGTCCGAAACGTTCGAGGAGATGCCGTCCACCTTCTGCAGCTGCAGGTTGGTGGTGGACACCGTGGTGGTGACCTCGTCGATCAGCGGAGTGGTCTCCTCGCTGAGCGTACGAATGGCGCCGCGCATCTCGTCGAAGACCTTCCCCAGTTTCCAGACGGGAACGGCCAGCAACGCGACCAATACGGCAAACACACCGGCCGCGATCAGACCGGCTATATCTCCACCCGACATGGGACTCCTTCTTGCGCAAAAATTCGTGGTTCGCATCGCCGTGAACGGCTCTGCCCGGAAGTCCCCGCCTGGATACGGCGAAAGACTCCGGTATGTACCTTACCTACTGCAACGCCGCGGCACTTACTTTTGCCGTGTACGCCACGAAAGGAGGAATACTGCCCCGGATAACGGAACAGCCCGCGGCACAAGGCCGCGGGCTGAACAGTAAACGGAAAAGTTTCCGTTATTAGCGTGCGTAGTATTCCACCACGAGCTGCTCTTCGCAGGTCACGGGGACTTCCGAGCGCTTCGGGCGACGCACGAGGCGTGCCTGCAGCTTGTCCAGGGAAACATCGAGGTAACCCGGAACGGCGGGCAGGACGTCGCGGTGGGCGCCGGCTGCGGCAACCTGGAACGGCGTCATGGTCTCGCTGCGCTGGTGCACGTGGATGAGCTGGCCTTCGGAAACGCGGAAGGACGGGCGGTCCACGCGGGCGCCGTCAACCATGATGTGACGGTGCACAACCAGCTGGCGGGCCTGGGCGATCGTGCGGGCAAAGCCGGCACGCAGCACGAGTGCGTCGAGACGCATTTCGAGCAGTTCGATCAGGTTTTCACCGGTCAGGCCGGCGGTACGGCGGGCTTCTTCGAAGACACGGGTCATCTGTGCTTCGCGGATGCCGTACTGGGCGCGCAGACGCTGCTTTTCGCGCAGACGTACGGCGTAGTCGCTGTCCTGCTTGCGACGGGCGCGGCCGTGCTCACCCGGGGGGTAAGGCCGACGCTCGAAGTACTTTGCTGCCTTGGGGGTCAAAGCAATGCCGAGGGCGCGCGATGCGCGTGCCTGCCGGCGTGCACGTGTGTTGTTAGCCACGTTCACCTTTCACTGTTTGGCGGTTTGGCCACGGCGGTAGTACGTGCCGTGACTGCTGCGAAATATGCTGGCCTCCATTAGGGAGAGCTCCGGCCAACCGCTGCCGTCTGCTACAGCCGAGGGTGTCGAAATCGACAACCGGCTTGCCAGTCAACCATCAATGCTAACACGCACTGCGGGGCCCGCCGGCAGGAACAGCCGGGGCCGGTCAGGACTTCTCGCCCCGGATGATTCCCCGCAGCCGCTCCAGCCTGGCGGAAATGTCGCGCTCCACTCCGTTGCCGGTGGGTTCGTAGTAGTTTTTTCCGACCAGGTCATCCGGCGCGTACTGCTGGCGTGCGACGCCGTGCGGGGAGTCATGCGAATAGATGTACCCCTTGCCGTGTCCCAGCTGCTTCGCGCCCGGGTAGTGGGCATCGCGCAGATGGGACGGAACGCCCTGCCCGCGTCCGGCCCGCACATCGGCGATGGCCGCGTTGATGCCGTTGTAGGCAGCGTTGGATTTCGGTGCGGTGGCAATATGCACCACCGCCTCGGCCAGGATGATCCGCCCTTCGGGCATGCCGATCAGCTGGACGGCCTGGGCGGCCGCGACGGCGGTCTGCAGCGCGGTCGGGTCCGCCATTCCCACGTCCTCCGATGCCGAGATGATCAACCGCCGGGAAATGAACCGGGGGTCCTCCCCCGATTCCAGCATGCGGGCCAGGTAGTGCAGGGCGGCGTCGACATCGGATCCCCGGAGGGACTTGATGAACGCGCTGGTGATGTCGTAGTGCTGGTCACCCGCGCGGTCGTAGCGCAGCGCCGCAACGTCCAGTGCCTCTTCGGCGTGTCTCAGGGTCACTTCGGGAATATCGTCGTCGTCCGCTTTTTCGGAGTAGGCGACGCCGGCGGCGGCCTCGAGCGCGGTCAGGCCGCGGCGGGCGTCCCCTGCCGCCAGCCGGACCAGGTGCTCCAGCGCCTCGGAGCTAAGCGTGACCCGTCCGGCCAGCCCCCGTTCATCCTCGACGGCGCGTTGGAGCAGGGCGGCGATGTCCTCCTCGGTCAGCGGTTTCAGTGTCAGCAGCAGCGACCGGGACAGCAGCGGGGAAACCACGGAGAAGGACGGGTTTTCCGTGGTGGCTGCCATCAGGACCACCCACCGGTTTTCCACCCCGGGCAGCAGGGCATCCTGCTGGGCCTTGTTGAAGCGGTGGATCTCGTCCAGGAAGAGGATGGTGGTGACGCCGTGCAGGTCCCGGTCCGTCAGGGCCTGCTCCATGACCCGGCGGACATCCTTGACGCCGGCCGTGATGGCGGAGAGTTCCACGAACTTGCGCCCGGCACCCCGGGCGACGACGTGCGCCAAAGTGGTCTTGCCGGTGCCGGGCGGCCCCCACAGCATGACCGAAGAAGGTCCGGCGGGATTGCGTTCATCGGCGAAGGAAGCCAGCGTGCGCAGCGGGGAGCCGGGGCCGAGCAGGTGCTGCTGTCCCACCACCTCGTCCACCGTGCGCGGGCGCATCCGCACAGCCAGGGGGCTGCGCGGCCGCACTCTCGTGCCCGGGGCTGCCCCGGCGTCGTCGAACTCTGCGTCGTCGTCTCCGTCTACGCTGAACAAATCATTCCCCGGCAAACCATTCACGCTTCAAGGCTACTCGTGCCGTAACCTGAGCAGGTCCACCCCGCTTTTCGTTGAAAGCAGACCCGGCCATGCCTGCCTCGCGCACCACCTATGTTCCGGCAGAGCGGCTGACCGGGTGGCTGGAACGGTTCGAAGCGGGCCAGGGTGCACTGGAGTTTGTCTCCGGGAATGAGGGTGTCCGGGTCCGTGCTGCGTCCGGCGCCGAGGCCGAGCTATTGGGGCCGTGGCCTGCCGACGGCCGCCCCGGGCGGGGAACCAACGACGTCGAACGCCTCGCTTCGCTGGCAGGGCAGGCCCGGACCCTGGGCCTGGTGCTGGTCCGCCGCGGCGGATATGCCGTGGGCGTTGCCCGGGAAGGCCGCCTGCTGGGCTCGAAGACGGGTTCGCCGAACAACCGCCGGGCAAACGCGGCCGATGCGTTGGCTGCCACCGCCGCGGAGCAGGCAGCGGCCGTATTCAGCAGCGCCGCTCCGGAGTACCTGGTCTTCGGCGGCGACCGGATGCTGGCCGAGCAGGTTGCCGGCCGGCGGGAGTTTGCCCGCTGGGCCGGGCTGCCCCGGCTGCGCCCGCTGGACGTACCTGACCCGAAAGCAGCGGTGCTGGCGCAGGCGGCCCGGGATGCGGCGTCGGTGTTTGTCCGGATCAGCCTGCCCTAGGAACGGTTACCGCATCCCCAGCCGCACGACAACGGCGGCGGCCGGCTCCGGCAGTGCCGAGTGGTAACCGGTTCCGGCCCAGAGGCTGGTGCCGTGCGGATTCCCCGACGCTGCCGCCTGTGCCCTGAGCCCCTTGGTGACCTGGTTGACCAGCGGGTAGGCGGCCGGAGCGTCAGAGTGTTGGGCCATAAACCGGTTGGCCAGTCCCCGTGCGGTGCGGCCGGAAAAGGCCCGGGTCAGTGCGGTCTCCGTAAACTGCGGGTCCTGCAGGGCCGCCCGGTGCACGGCCGCGGTCCCGGCCTCCGGGCTCAACAGCAGCGCGGTGCCGACCTGCACGGCGTCGGCCCCGGCAGCCCGCAGGGTCCGGACCTGTGCAGGAGTGCTGATGCCTCCGGCGGCAATGAGTTCAACATCGTCATTGAAGGCGTCCCGGACCGCACGCACCAGCTCATCCAACGACTGCGCGGACGGTTCCGCCGCGGCGTCGAAGGTTCCGCGGTGACCGCCGGCCGCCGGTCCCTGCAGGCACAGCATCCGTGCACCTGCCGCAACGGCCAGCTCCGCTTCCCATGAGGTGGTCACGGTGACGGCGACGGCGGTGCCTGCCTCCCGGAGCGCAGTAATAACGTCTCCGCCGGGCAGGCCGAAGGTAAAGGACACCACGGGTACCTGCAGGCGGAGGACCAGTTCGAGCTTGGCGTCCCATCCGTCGTCGTCCTCCGGGTCCGGCAGCGGCAGCAGCTCCGGCGGATAGTCCCGGGCCAGCTGCTCCCGGTAGGCCAGGGCGGCAGCGACCTGCCGGGATGTTCCGGAACCGCCGGTGTTCGCGGCATCCGGCACGAAGAGGTTTACTCCGAACGGCCGGCCGGTCAGCGCCCGGGTCGCCGTGATTTCCCCGGCCAGAGCCTCAGCGCTTTTATAGCCTGCCGCGAGGAACCCCAGGCCTCCGGCGTTGCTGACCGCCGCTGCCAGCGCCGGAGTGGACGGCCCGCCGGCCATGGGCGCGCCGACGACGGCGTGCGGAAGGGACCCCAGCATCAACATTCCCGCCGCCTACAGCTTTACGGTGCCGTCGATGCAGGTGGCGGTTTCCCCGCCGACCCAGATCTTCCGGTCCCGGGTAAAGATCCGCACCAGTCCGGAACGCTCCAGCACGGTGCCCTGCGTGACGGTGTAGCGCTCCGGTGCGAGTCCGGCTCCGATCAGCCACTGCGCCAGTCCGGCGTTGAGGCTGCCGGTGACGGGATCCTCCCGCACCCCGTGGCCGGGCGCGAAGGCGCGGACTTCGAAGTCCGTTTCGCCGCCGTCGGGCTGCGGGCCGATGACTCCCACGGCCAGGGAGCCCATAGCTGCCGGATCCGGCGTCAGGGACAGCACGGTTTCGGCATCCTTCAGGAGCAGACCCAGCCAGCCGGGACCGTTGTCGATCCAGTTCGAGGCGGAGACCTGGTCCCGGGTAATCCCGAGGGCGTCCACCGCCTGCTTCAGCACGGCTTCCTCCAGCTCGCCCGAGCGGATCAGCGGCGGTGCGCCGAACGCGGCCATCCCGGCCGAGGCGTGCAGGGTCACCAGGCCCACTTCGCATTCGGAAATCACCACGCCGGGGTAATGCGGGATGTTGCCGGCTTCGAGCCAGGCGTGGCAGGTGCCCAGCGTGGGGTGCCCGGCGAAGGGGATCTCTCCCCCGGGCGTGAAAATGCGGACCCTGTAGTCGGCGCCTTCCTGGGTGGGCGGCAGCACGAACGTTGTCTCGGACAGGTTGGTCCACCGGGCAAAGGAGGCCATGGCGGCGTCGGAAACGCCGTCGGCATCCAGCACCACGGCCACCGGGTTGCCCAGATAGGGCTTCGTGCCGAATACGTCCACCTGCTTGAACCAGCGATCTCTCATGCCCAAACACTATCGGGTGCCGGTGCCGGACTGTCCAGCGGAAGCGGGCATGTCAAAACACGGTTAAAGTACGGTACCCGGCCGCATGCTGCGACCGGGTACCGTACCTGCGGCGGGAAGCTATGCTTCCTTCGCGGCTGCTTCCTTGTCCTTCTTCGCCTCAGGCTTGAAGTCCACGCCGGCTTCCTTGCGCTGCTGCGGCGTGATCGGTGCCGGAGCCTGCGTCAGCGGGTCGTAGCCGCCGCCGGACTTCGGGAAGGCGATGACGTCGCGGATCGACTCGGTGCCGGCCAGCAGGGCCACTACGCGGTCCCAGCCGAACGCGATGCCGCCGTGGGGCGGTGCGCCGTACTTGAAGCCTTCGAGCAGGAACCCGAACTTTTCCTGGGCGTCTTCCTGCGAAAGGCCCATGACCTTGAAGACGCGTTCCTGCACGTCGCGCTGGTGGATACGGATGGAACCGCCGCCGATTTCGTTGCCGTTGCAGACAATGTCGTAGGCGTAGGCCACTGCCGACTCGGGATCCGTGTCGAAGGTATCCATGAATTCGGGCTTGGGCGAGGTGAAGGCGTGGTGCACGGCCGTCCAGGCCCCGCCGCCCACAGCCACGTCGCCGGCGGCAACTGCGGCCGACGCCGGCTCGAACATGGGTGCGTCAACCACCCAGACGAAGGCCCAGTCCTTGGGATCGATCAGGCCGGTGCGGTGGCCGATCTCCACGCGTGCGGCGCCGAGCAGGGCACGTGCCTCGCTCTTTTCGCCGGCACCGAAGAAGATGCAGTCACCGGGCTTGGCGCCCACCTTTTCGGCGAGGTTCTCCCGCTCGAAGTCGGTCAGGTTCTTGGCGACCGGTCCGGTCAGCGTGCCGTCTTCCTGGATCAGCACGTAGGCCAGGCCCTTCGCGCCGCGCTGCTTGGCCCATTCCTGCCAGGCATCAAGGGTGCGGCGTGCCTGGGAGGCACCGCCCGGCATCACCACGGCACCCACGTAGGGAGCCTGGAAGACGCGGAAGGTGGTGTCCTTGAAGAATTCGGTCAGCTCGGTGAGTTCCAGGCCGAACCGCAGGTCCGGCTTGTCGGAACCGTAGCGGGCCATGGCATCGGCGTAGGTCATGCGCGGGATGGGGGTGCTGATCTCGACGCCGATCAGCTTCCACAGCGACTTCACGATCTGCTCGCCCAGGGCGATGATGTCGTCTTCCTCAACGAAGCTGGCTTCAATGTCCAGCTGCGTGAACTCCGGCTGGCGGTCCGCGCGGAAGTCCTCATCGCGGTAGCACCGGGCAATCTGGTAGTACTTCTCGAAGCCGCCAACCTGCAGCAGCTGCTTGAACAGCTGCGGGGACTGCGGCAGGGCGTACCAGGAACCCGGGGCCAGGCGTGCGGGAACCACGAAGTCGCGGGCACCCTCAGGGGTGGACCGGGTCAGCGTGGGGGTTTCGATCTCCACGAAGCCTTCATCGTGCAGCAGTTCACGGGCCACGCGGTTGGCTTCCGAGCGCAGGCGCATGGCCGCGGCCGGTGCCGGGCGGCGGAGGTCCAGGTAACGGTGGCGCAGGCGTGCTTCCTCGCCGACCTCCACGTGCTCGTCGATCTGGAACGGCAGCGGGTCTGAAGTGTTCAGGATGACGACGTCGTCCGCGATCACCTCGACTTCGCCCGTGGCCAGGGCCGGGTTCTCGTTACCCTCGGGCCGCTTCTGCACGGTGCCGGTGATCTGCAGGACGTACTCGTTGCGCAGCCCGTGGAAGACATCCTCTTCACGCACCACAACCTGCGCCACACCCGAGGCATCGCGGAGGTCGAGGAAGGCAACGCCGCCGTGGTCGCGCCGTCGGGCGACCCATCCTGCGAGAGTAACGGTCTGTCCAATATGCTCGGCCCTCAGGGAACCAAGGGCATGAGTGCGCAGCACAGCTGTCCTTTCGAAAAACTTGCGGAAACCACTGTTTCCGCCCATTGTAAATACACGGTCTCCTTGAGAGTTTACCGGTGAACCGACCCCCACCCCGCCATGTACCTACCGATTGGATAAGCCTGTTGTCCGGCACTACCCAGCCGCGTGTTCCCCTGGGCGGCTTTGATGCCACCACTGCCGGCCTAGGCTCCATCGTCGGTGCGGGCGCGTTCGTCGCCTTCGCTCCGGCTGCGGCCGCTGCAGGACCGGCGCTGGGCGCGGGCCTCGGCATAGCCGCTGTTGTGGCCTTCCTCTGCGGGCTCTCCACCTTCCAGCTCAGCAGGGCCGTTTCGCGCCGGCTCCCCGAGGACCGGGGCGGAGACGCCACGGCGCGGACAGCCGCGCGGATCCTCCTGGGGCCGTACAGCGGTTTCCTTTCCGGCTGGACCCTGATCTGGGCGTTGCTGCTTTCCTCGGCTGTCCTGGCCCTCGCGTTCGGGGCGTATGTCTTCCCTGAGCATCCCCGGGCCGGCGCGGCGGGAGCCGTGTTTGTCATGGCTGCGGTGAACCTGCTGGGAGTGAACAGGAGTTCCTGGGTCACCCGCTTCATAGTGGCCTTTGTCTTCAGCGTCCTGGCCTTCACGGTGGTGGTGCTCTTCAACGAGGCGCCTCACCAGCCGGTGCGGGTGGGTGCGGAGATTGAGGCTTCCACCTCGGGCGTGCTGCAGGCCGCCGGACTGCTGTTCTTTATTTTCTCCGGGTACACGCGGCTGGCCACGCTGGGGTCCGGTGTGCGCAATCCCTCACGCAACCTGCCCATCGCGATCCCCGCTGCCATTGCCGTGGCCTTCGGACTGTATTGGTTCATGGGTTCATCAATGCTGGCCTACTACGGAGCGGCTGCCCTGTCCGCCGAGACGGCTCCCCTGCTTGAACCCCTGGAGAGCGTGGGCGCGGGCGTGGGCACGGGTGCCGTCATCCTTGCCGTTGCCGCCGCTGCCCTGGGCGGCCTGTGGTCGCTGCTGGAATCGGCAGGCCGGACAGCCTCCGACATGGCCGCCGACCGTGACCTTCCGCCCTTCTTTGGTGCGTCGAGGGAATCCCGCTTCGGCCGCGGGCAGACCCCTTGGGCCGCCGAAGCCGCGGCCGCCGCCGTCGTGCTGCTGCTTGTGCTGCTCGGGGATCTGGACGCGCTGCTGGGGATGGCGTCCTTCGCCCTGCTGTTCTACGCGGCCATCACCACCGTGTGTGCTTTCACACTGAAGGACCGCACGCGCTACGCACCCCGAGTCCTGAACCTGGCCGGGGCGGTGGGGGCGCTGCTGCTGGCACTCGCCCTGCCGCCGGTGTCCATCAGCCTGGCACTGATCATCCTGGTGGCGGGGCTCGTGGTCCGGTTGAGTTTCCGGCGGCCGCGGACCGCAAGGACGCCGCCGTTCTAGCCTCGTCCAGGGGCCGGCGCCCACCTAGGCGCCGGCTGCCTCCCACGCACGGACCTCACCCAGCAGTTCGGCGCGGCGTCCGGCAGAGGCGAACGAGGCTTCAATCGAGTTGGCGGCCAACCGGGCAAGCTGCGCCCTGCTGAGCCCGAAGGTTTCCTGTACCGCCCGGAAATTGTCATCCACGTAGCCGTCAAAGTAGGCCGGGTCATCCGAGTTCACGGAAATGTTCAGCCCGTGCTCAAGCATCCGCGGCAAGGGATGCTCAGCCAGCGCTGACACCGCCTGCAGCCGCACATTGGACAGCGGGCAGACGGTCAGCGGCACCTGATCGCGGACCAGCCGGTCCACCAGGTCCGGGTCATCCAGGCAGCGGATGCCGTGATCGATGCGGTCCGCCTGAAGCAGGTCCAGCGCCTCCTCGATGTAGGAGGACGGACCCTCCTCGCCTGCGTGGGCTACGCTCCGCAGCCCTGCCTCCCGGGCACGCCGGTACAGCTCGATGAACGACGACGGCGGGTTGCCCACTTCCGCGGAGTCCAGGCCGATTCCGATGATGGGCGCGTCCATGGCCAGCAGTTCCTCCAGCACCTCCAGCGCTTCGGCTACCGGGTGGTCGCGCAGGAACGCGGCAATCAGCTCCGTGGAGATCCCGAACTCTTCCTCGCTGCGGGCCAAAGCCGCCCAGACGCCACCCACGGAGACGCTCAGTGGGACGCCTCGGACAAGGTGCGCCTGCGGATCCATCATCATTTCCACGTGCCGCACCCCGGCCGCCGCTGCCCGGCGCAGGTAGGCACGGGTCATGTCGGTGAAGTCCGCCTCGGTCCGCAGCACATCCATATTGGAGTAGTAGAGGTCCAGGAAGGACTGCAGGTCCGTGAACCGGTACCGCGCACGGAGGTCCTCGAGGCTGTCGTAGGGCAGGTCCAGGCCGTTGCGGGCAGCCAGTTCGAAGATCAGCTCCGGTTCCAGTGTTCCCTCGATGTGGAGGTGGAGTTCGGCGCAGGGCGGGGTGGGAAGCAGGTCAACAGGCATGGTTAAAGCCTAGGGGCCTTATGCCTTGGACCGCCATTCACCAGGTCAGCGGCGGCCGGCACGTTCCCGGGGAGCGGTTTCAAACATTCCGTACACCGGACCGGCCAGCAGCCAGATCCCTGCGACCAGGCCGGCCCGCTTCACCCAGTCCCACAGCACCTCCGCTTCCCCGGGTGCGGCCACGATCCCGATCATGCCCACCAGGACGGCGACGGCAATCCCGGTGGCCAGCAGGACGCGGCCGTATTCCACCCACAATGACCGGCGATACTCCGGCGTCCCCTTCCCCGGCTTCACGGGTGCCGGTCCCCCGGCAAACCGGTGGGCAACCCGTACATCCGCCCACCGGATCAGGCTGCGGCCGAAGGCGACGCTGAAGCCAAGGTAGAACGCCGCAAGGCCGTGGATGGACTCGGCCCGTCCGCCCAGTGCCAGGTCAGCGGCGGATGCCGCCAAAAGCACGACGTCGAGCAGCGGAACGCAGGCGAGCAGCAGCAGGCCCAGCCGGCGGCGGTGAAGCAGGTAGCGGGCGCCCAGGCCGGCCGCCAGCAGGACCCAGAAACCGATCTCTGAGCCGATGATCAAATACACGAGGATGTCCATGACCCCAGCCTTCCGTGCGGAAAACCCGGTGTCGTCGGCGAAAGGTGCCACCGCGAGGGTGCCTTCCGTCATCCCTTTGGAGGACATAGCCCGCCGCCCGGGCCCAGGGGAACGCCGCTCATTTAGGCTGAACCCATGCAAAGAACCCCAAACCAGGGCACCGGGAACGGAATCTGGCCTTCCGGCGCCGCCGCTGCCGCCGGCTATCTGGTGGGCGGTACCGTGCTGAAACTCCTCGGGGTGAACGCCGCAGGTCTGTTCCCGCCGATTCCGGGCGCACCGGGCTGGGCCTGGGTACCGGTCCTGGTGCTGGGATGTACGGGCCTGCTGTTCCGCCGCCGGAATGTTCCGCTGATGCTGGCCGTCACCGGAACGGCAACCGGTGCCGGCGCACTGCTCGGCGGCGGAATCATTACCTACCTGCTCCTGTTCGAGGTGCTGTACGCCGGGATCCTCTTTGGCTCCCCGCGTGTAAGCCGCGGCGTGCAGCGCGCGGCGGTAACCGGCATGGTCGTCCTTCCCGTTTCCGTAGGACTGGTCTACCGGGGATGGCCGTACCTGCTCTTCGGTTTGTTCCAGGCGGTTTTTGTCTGCCTGGTTCCGCTCTGGTGGGCCGGCTCCCTGCGCCGCCAGACCGAGAGAGCGGAACGCGAACGGCAGCGGGCGGAAACGGAACGGCTCAAGGCCGAACGCACCGCCCAGCTGGCCGAGCTCAACCTGCAGGTTGCCGTGGCGTCGGAGCGCGGAGCCATGGCGCGCGAACTGCACGACGCGATTGCCGGGCATCTGTCCGCCATAGCACTGCAGTCCGGCGCAGCGCTGGCGGCAGGTGACGCTGCCCTGGACCGCAGGGTGCTGGCCCAGGTCCGGACGGAAAGCGTCTCCGCCCTGCGGGAAATGAGGTCCATGATCGACCTGCTCCAGTCCGACGGCCCGTTGGACAGTCGGGAGCAGGCGGAAGCCGCTGCGGCCGCAGGGGGCCTGGGCCATCTGGAGTCCCTGGCCGCTTCCGCCCGGCTGGCCGGAAGCCCGGTGGAGCTGGATCTGTCCGGCGACGTTGAGGTGCCGGTGCTGGTGGGCAGCAGCGTGTATCGGATCGTGCAGGAATCGCTGGCCAACGCGGTCCGGCACGCGCCCGGCTGCCCCGTGAGTATCTCGGTCCGGCGGCAGGACAAGCAGCTGGAGCTGCGGATCCGCAACGCGCTCCCTGCCTCCGAGGGCGGCAGTTCCGCAGCCGCCGGAAACGGTTCGGGCCTGCGGAATATGAAACTGCGGGCAGCTCAGCTCGGCGGCAGTTTCTCTGCCGGACGGGTGGCAGGTCCTGCCCCGGGACTGGATGCCGCCTGGCTCGTGGAAGCCACCCTGCCTACAGAAGAAGCCGACGGAGCCTCCGTGTTCCCCCGCGTGCTCCCCCGCGTGCCCCGCCAGCCCCAGGAGATGCTTTGAGCGCCGCCACTGTGCTGCTGGCGGATGACCACTCGGCCATCCGCGGCGGCCTGCGCATGATTCTGGAGTCCATCGGCGGCTTCACCGTCGTCGGCGAGGCTGCCGACGGAGCCGGAGCCGTGCGCATGGCACGGGCCCTGCGGCCCGACGTCGTCCTGATGGACCTCCGTATGCCCGGAATGGACGGAATCGCCGCCACCGCCGAGATCACCGGAGAGGGGCTGGCGGCGGTGCTGGTGCTGACCACCTTCGACATTGACGAGTACGTTTTCGCGGCGCTGCGGGCCGGCGCCGCCGGTTTCCTGTTGAAATCGGTGGAACCTGCCGAATTGGTCCGTGCAGTGCAAAGCGTGGCCGACGGTGACAGCGTCCTCTCCCCGGAGGTCACCGGCAGGCTGATCTCCGCCTTCGTGCAGTCACCGGCCGCGGCACCGGCAGCGGCTACCGGTGCCGGTGCCGGTGCCGGGACCGGAACCATGCCGGCGGAGTCCCTGACCGCACGGGAGGAAGCGGTCCTGGCCTGCATCGGCGAGGGATTGTCCAACCAGCAGATTTCCCGCCGGCTGGGCATCGCCGAGACCACCGTTAAAACGCATGTGTCCCGGGTCCTGGCCAAGCTGGGAGTCTCCTCCCGGGTGCAGGCCGCCATCGCGTTCCGGGGACGCGGCTAGCGGCCCGGGCCGCTAGGCGGACGGCACCTGTACAGGGGTCACCTGCACGGTGAGGTCCTCGGCCGGCGGAGTCCACAGCGCGGGATCCGCCGGCACCTGCTCGCCGGTGCGGATGTCCTTGACCTCGTGGCTGCCGTCCTCGGCGGTGAACCAGACAAACGGGATGCCCCGGCGGTCGGCGAACTTGATCTGCTTGCCGAACTTTTCCGCCTTCGGGGCCACTTCCACCGAAATTCCGCGGCCGCGCAGCTGGGCGGCGGTGTCCTGGGCTTCGGACCAGGACTCGTCGGCGGCCAGGGTCAGCAGCACGGTGGTGGGAACGCTGCGCGAAGCCTGCGCGAATTCCTGGCTGAGGATGCGCATGACCAGCCGCGTGACGCCGATGGAGAGTCCGACGCCGGGGAAGGTGCGGTTGCCCTTGCTGGCCAGGGAATCGTAGCGGCCGCCGGAGCAGATGGAGCCGAGCGCTTCATGGCCCACCAGGACCGTTTCGTAAACGGTGCCGGTGTAGTAGTCCAGGCCGCGGGCAATGCTGAGGTCTGCGAGGACCCGGCCCGGAGCGCGGCGGGAGGCTTCGCTGATGACCTGGAACAGCTCATCGAGGCCTTCGTCCAGCAGTTCATTGGACACGCCCAGTGCCCGGACCTGCTCCACGAACGAGGTGTCCTCCGTACGGATGGAGGCCAGCTTCAGGGCAGCCTCGGCCTGTTCGGGGGTGGCGCCGAGTTCTTCCTGCAGGAGCTCGGCTACGCGCTGCGCTCCGATTTTCTCCAGCTTGTCGATGCTGCGCAGCACACCGGCGGTGTCCGCCAGGCCGATGCCGCGGTAGAAGCCTTCGGCCAGCTTGCGGTTGTTGACCCTGATCTTAAACTCGGGGATGGGCAGCGCGCCGAGGGCTTCGGCAATCACCAGCGCCAGCTCGACGTCGTACCGGAACGGCAGCTCTCCGTCGCCCACCACGTCGATATCCGCCTGCGTGAACTCGCGGGCCCGGCCTTCCTGCGGACGCTCGCCGCGCCAGACCTTCTGGATCTGGTAGCGGCGGAACGGGAAGGAGAGGTGGCCGGCGTTCTCCACGACATAGCGGGCAAACGGCACGGTCAGGTCGAAGTGCAGGGCCAGCTGGTTGGGATCTTCCTTGCCGGCCGCCTCGCCCTCTTCGGCCTGCAGCCGGCTCAGCGCGTAGACTTCTTTGTCGATATCGCCCTTGCGCAGCAGCTGGCCCACCGTTTCCACGGCCCGGGTTTCGATGTTGGAGAAGCCGTGCAGTTCAAAGGTGCGGCGCAGTACGTCCAGGACATGGAGTTCAACAAGGCGCTCCTGCGGTAGCCATTCGGGGAAACCGGACAGTGAGGCCTTGCGTGCCATGGTGGCAACTCCTTAGGTGTGCGAAACGGCGCAGGCGGAACCCCGCCCGGCCACGGTGCACGCATGAGCGTGCATAAACTATGTGCGGCACTCATTTTAGCCGCTTGGGACGCAGCCCCCGTTTCAGACCGGCGCGCCGCTCCCAGCCCGATCCCGATCCGATCCAGTACAGGAGGCAACGGTGGCAGCAAACCGCACCAGCCGTGAAGACAGGCGCCGGCTGGCCCGGATGGAAGCACGGAAGGCTTTCGCCGCTGCCCGTACCAAGCGGCGCAAGCGTGACAACCTCTTCGCCGCAGCGGCCGCCGTCGTTGTCCTGGCCCTCGCCGTTGCACTGCAGGTGGCGTGGTTCAGTTCCGACCCCACGGCGAAGGACCTGGAGCTGCTGCGGGAACAGGCCGACGTCGCCGAGCTGCCCGACGTTCCGGATCCCTCTGTCGCCGAGGGCAGGACCTTCACCGGGTCCCTGGCGCTGGGCCAGGGCGAGATCGGCGTGGAACTGGACGGCACGGCGGCGCCGCAGGCGGTTGCCTCCTTCAAGACGCTTGCCGATGCGGGCTACTTCAGCGGCAAGGACTGCCACCGCCTGACCGCCACCGAATCCACGTCCGTGCTCCAGTGCGGTTCGCCGAACGGGGACGGAAAGGCCGACCAGGACTTCCTATGGGGGCCGGTGGAGAATTCGCCGGCGGACGGCTTTTACCCCGCCGGCACCATCGCCGTCGCCCGCGGTGACGACGTCATGAGCCACGGCACACAGTTCTTCATTGTTTACAAGGATTCGACGCTAACGCAGGAAACCGGCGGCTACACGATAATGGGTAAGGTAACGTCAGGTCTTGACGTACTGGAGGCCATTGCTTCCTCGGGGACAGCCTCCGGGGAGACCGATGGTTTCCCGAAAGACCCGGTGACGATTAACTCGTTCACCCTGAACTAAGTGGCGGCGCGGGCTTCGCAAACTGCCATCCATCGAGTGAAAGACTTTTAGCGGTGACAGACAGTCAGAAATCCGACGAAACAGCAGGCCCTTCCACTACGGAGACATCCCGGCCTGCCACTCCGAGCCCCGCAGCACTTGCGGCGCGTCGGCCCTCCCCCGCCGCCGTAGGCCCCCGGCCCGGCGCGGCAGCCCAGCCGGTGGTGGCTGTCCCGGCCGCCCACTCCACCCCGTTGGAGGAAGCCGCCCGCTTCGCGCGGGTCGAGGAGGACGGCCATGTCTTCCTGATCGTGGACGGCGAGGAATCCGCCGTCGGCCAGTTCCCCGACGCCTCCAAGGAAGAAGCGCTGGCCTACTTCGTGCGCAAGTACGACGACGTCGCCAGCCAGCTGCTGCTCCTGGAGCAGCGGGTGCAGGTCAAGGCTCCGGCCGCGGACATCCACAAGACCCTGAAGCACCTGGCCCAGCAGGTGGCCGAGCGCAAGATGGTGGGCGATATCAAGGCGCTCGATGCCCGCATCGAAGCACTCGAAGCCTCGCTCAAGGAAGCCGAGGCCGCCGAGCGCGCCGAGGCTGAGGCCGCCAAGGCCCGTGAGCTTGCCGCCCGTGAAGCCATTGTTGCCGAGGCGGAGGAAATCGCCGCCAAGGATTCGGCCACGATTCAGTGGAAGACCAGCAGCAACCGGATGAACGAGCTGTTCGATGCGTGGAAGACCGCGCAGAAGAACGGCCCGCGCCTGGGCCGCAGCACCGAGGACACCCTGTGGAAGCGGTTCCGTTCCGCCCGCACCGTCTTCGACCGCCACCGCCGTGCCTACTTCTCCCAGCTGGACAGTGAAAACTCGTCCGCCAAGGCTGCGAAGGAAGCACTCATTGCCCGCGCCGAGGAACTGGCGACGTCAACGGACTGGGGCAACACCGCCGCCGAATACCGGCAGCTCATGGACGAGTGGAAGGCGTCCAAGCGCGCCAGCCGCAAGGATGACGATGCCCTGTGGGCCCGCTTCCGTGCCGCGCAGGATCAGTTCTTCGCCGCCCGCCAGGCGGCCAACGAGGTTATCGACGAGGAATTCGCCGCGAACCTCGTAGTCAAGGAAGAGCTGCTGAGGGAAGCGCAGGCCCTCCTGCCGATCACGGACCTGAACGCTGCCCGCAAGGCCCTCCAGTCGATCCGGGAACGCTGGGAAGACGCCGGCAAGGTGCCCCGGGCCGATATGGGCCGCATGGAGGCCGGCATCCGCAAGGTTGAGGAAGCCGTGAAGGCTGCTGAAGACGAGCACTGGCAGCGGAGCAACCCCGAGACCAAGGCACGCACCAATTCGGCCCTGTCCCAGCTGGAGGCGACCATTGCGTCCCTCGAGCAGGACCTGGCCGACGCCGAGAAGGCGGGCAACGCGAAGAAGATCGCGGACGCCCGCGAGGCCCTGGAAGCCCGCCAGCAGTGGCTGGCAATGCTGCAGAAGTCCGCGCAGGACTTCGCCTAGGCCGCGTACCGGCTCCACGAAAGCCCCGCTCCTCCCGTTATCCACAACGGGCGGGGCGGGGCTTTCGCTTTGCCTGCAGGCTGCACATGCTGGTGTGCATGCCTGCGCAGCTCTTTCCCTACCCCGGTGCCCTCCCGCAGATCACCTCCACGGGCGGAGCGCTGTTCACCGCCGGGGACGTGTTCCGGCACGAGGAACTCCAGGCCATGGCGATGGACGGGTTGCTCCGGCACGTGTACGCGGGAACCTTTGTGCGCTGGGATGTCCGGCCGGACCCGGTGGTCCGTGCCCTCGCGGCGTCTGCCGAGCTGCCCGTGCAGCTGCGCCGCAGGCTGACCATGGGGAGACTGACGGCTGCCTGGATCTACGGCTGCGCTCCACGGCCGCCGCGGCTCGATGTCCTGGCGGACCGCCGCAGCCGCACCGGTGCCCTGCAGCCGTTCAGTACCGCAGTCCTCCACGAGGTCCTGCTGGGCCCTGCGGACCGCGCGGACGTAGGAACGGTGTCGGTTACCTCACCGCTGCGGACCGCCGTCGACGTCGCCCTCTATGCGGGCACCGCAGAAGCGGTTTCCACCCTGCGGCGCCTGGCGGCGCTCCCGGGTCTGGCTTGCCGGCTGGACCTCGTGCAGCGGGCCCTGGAAGCCGGACACCGGGTGCCGGGCAAGGCGGCGGCACTGGAACGCGTTGCGGCTGCCGCCGAGCCGACCGGTTAGTGGAACCCGGAGCCTAGACCCGCCGCTGCGACCCCGTGGTGCGGTAGACGTCGAACACGCCGTCGATCTTGCGGACCGCGCTGAGGATGTGGTTCAGGTATTTCGGATCCCCCATCTCGAACACGAACTTCGACATCGCCACACGGTCGCTGGAGGTGTTGACGCTGGCGGAGAGGATGTTCACGTGGTTTTCCGAGAGGACCCGCGTCACGTCCGACAGCAGGCTCTTGCGGTCCAGGGCCTCCACTTGGATCTCGACCAGGAAGACGCTGGACTGGGTGGGTGCCCACTCCACGGGGACTATGCGGTCCGGCGTGGCACGCAGTTCCTGTACGTTGCGGCAGTCGCTGCGGTGTACCGAAACACCCGAACCGCGGGTCACGAACCCGATGATCGGATCCGGCGGAACCGGGGTGCAGCAGCGGGCCAACTTGACCCACACATCGCCGGTACCGCGCACGGTGACGCCGGAATCGGAGAACTTGGGACGGCGGGCTGCGGTAGCCACCGGCGTTTCGGCCAGGTCCTCCTCGGCGCCCTGGTGCCCGCCCATCAGGTTGACCAGGTGCTCAATGACATTCTGGGCAGAGGTATGGCCGTCGCCCACCGCGGCGTACAGCGCGGAAATGTCCTGGTGGTGCAGTTCTTCGGCCACCGCCACCAGCGCATCATGCGTCATCAGGCGCTGCAGCGGCAGGTTCTGCTTGCGCATGCCGCGGGTGAGCAGGTCCTTGCCCTTTTCGATTGCCTCTTCGCGGCGTTCCTTGGTGAACCACTGCCGGATCTTGTTCCGGGCGCGCGGGCTCTTGACGAAGCCCTGCCAGTCCTGGCTGGGACCGGCGCCCTCGGCCTTGGAGGTGAAGATCTCCACCCAGTCGCCGTGCTGCAGTTCGCTGTTGAGCGGCACCAGTTTCCCGTTGACGCGCGCCCCGATGGTCCGGTGGCCCACCTCGGTGTGCACGGCGTAGGCGAAGTCCACCGGCGTCGAGCCGGCCGGAAGCGCCATGACCTCGCCCTTGGGCGTAAAGACGAAGACTTCGCGCGCATTGATCTCGAACCGCAGCGAATCCAGGAACTCGTCGGGATCCGAGGTTTCCTGCTGCCAGTCCACCAGGCTGCGCAGCCAGCCCATGTCGTCAGGGGCTTCGGGGCCCTTGTTTCCGTCCTTGTACTTCCAGTGCGCGGCCACGCCGTATTCGGCGCGGCGGTGCATGTCGTGCGTGCGGATCTGGATTTCCACGGGCTTGCCGCCGGGGCCGATCACCGTGGTGTGCAGCGACTGGTACATGTTGAACTTCGGCATCGCGATGTAGTCCTTGAACCGCCCGGGAAGGGGGTTCCACCGCGAATGCAGGGCACCGAGGGTGGCGTAGCAGTCGCGGACGGAGTCCACCAGGACGCGCACGCCCATCAGGTCATGGATGTCGTCGAAGTCCTTGCCCCGCACGATCATCTTTTGGTAGATCGAGTAATAGTGCTTGGGCCGGCCGGTGATGGTGGCTTTGATCTTGACCGCGTGCAGGTCATCGGCGATCTGCGACCGCACGGTGCCCAGGTACTTTTCCCGCTCCGGAGTCCGGTCGCCCACCATCCGGACGATTTCGTCATACACCTTGGGGTGCAGTGCGGCGAAGGAAAGGTCCTCCAGCTCCCACTTGATGGTGTTCATACCCAGCCGGTGGGCCAGCGGGGCGAAGATTTCCAGCGTTTCGCGTGCCTTCTTGGCGGACGATTCCGGCGATACGAAACGCCAGGTTCGGGCGTTGTGGAGCCGGTCCGCGAGCTTGATGACCAGGACGCGGATGTCCTTGGCCATGGCGACGACCATCTTGCGTACGGTTTCGGACTGCGCGGCGTCGCCGAAGGTGACCTTGTCCAGCTTGGTGACACCGTCCACGAGCATCGCGACCTCCGGGCCGAACTCGCGCCGCAGTTCGTCCAGGGTGTAGCTGGTGTCCTCCACCGTGTCATGCAGCAGGGCCGCGGCCAGAGTGGTGCCGGTCATGCCCAGCTCCGCCAGGATGGTCGCAACCGCCACCGGGTGCGTGATGTACGGATCCCCGCTCTTGCGCTTCTGGCCCTCGTGGCTCCGCTCGGCAACCACATAGGCGCGCTGGATCAGGTCCAGGTCTTCCTTGGGGTTGTTGACCCGGACCGTGCGAAGCAGCGGTTCCAGCATCGGCGAGTAGCCGGGGTTGCCCCGGCCGGCCAGGCGGGCGAGCCGGGCACGGGTGGAAGCACGGCGGCCGGTCGAGGGTGCACGGCCTGCGCCGCTGCCGGGTTTCACCGGTACGGGGGCCTTGGCCGGGCCGGGGACGGGAAGCAGGGCGTCAGTGTTGCTGGCGGCAGCATCCAATGCCGCAGCTTCGCGCGCTGCGGTGCTCTCGTGCCCCGGGTCGATCCCCGCGGTGCCGCTGTTTCCTGCCTCATCGGCAGGCGTTGCACTGTTGGCCACTGACGACCTTTCTTCGTACGCTCAAAAGCAGGTAATCAAAACGTTTTCGGCGGCCGCGCCTGACGCGGCTCCTGTCAACCAGTCTAAGCCTGCCCGCACCGCACTTAAACCGCCGGTTCCGTACTCCTTTGGCGTGGAGTACGGAACCGGATGGTCGGGGCGGGCTTTATTCCTTAGGCGCTGACCGCCGCGGAGCCCTTTGCTTCGTTAGCCCGGCGTTCGGCCACCCGCTTGGCCTGCTTGCGGATGTCCGGTTCGTTCCGGCGCAGCCACGCGTACAGCGGCGCTGCAATGTAGATGGTCGCGATGGTGCCCAGGATGATGCCCACGAACAATGCCAGGGACAGGTCCTTCAGGGTGCCCGCGCCCAGCAGCAGCGCACCGATGAACAGGATGGAGGCCACCGGGAGGACTGCCACCACGGAAGTGTTGATGGACCGCACCAGAGTCTGGTTCACGGCCAGGTTCACTTCTTCCGCGAAGGTCCGCTTGGTCCGCTTGTCCAGGTCCTTCGTGTTTTCCCGGACCTTGTCGAACACCACCACGGTGTCATACAGCGAGTAGCTGAGCACGGTAAGGAAGCCGATGATGGCCGACGGCGTGACTTCGAAACCGCTCAGCGCGTAGACGCCGGCGGTGACCACCATAACCACCAACAGCCCGACGACGGCGGCTACCGACATCTTCCAGGTCCGGAAGTACAAGGCCATCAGCACCGCGGCCAGTGCCACGAAGACGACGAGGCCCACCAGGGCCTGCCGGCTGACGTCGCTGCCCCAGGTGGGACCGATGAAGGTGGAGGTGACTTCGTCCTGGCTTACGCCGTAGGTCTCCGCCAGTGATTCCTTGACCTCGATGGTCTGGTCATCGCTCAGCTTCTCCGTCTGGATCCGCATGGTGCCCGGGGCGATGTTGGTGACCTTGGGGTCGGCGGTGCCGGCAACCTCGGCCACGGCCTTCTCGCCGCCGCTGACGTCAGTGTTGCTGACGTTGGAGACGGTGAATTCGGAGCCGCCGCGGAACTCGATGCCGAGGTTGAATCCGCCCTTGGCCACCGGTATGAGGATCGAAAGCAGCACGGCTGCCGCTGCGATGATGAACCACAGCTTTGCCTTGCCGACGAAGTTGTAGGACCGCTTTCCGGTGTAAAGGTCGTTGCCGAATGCGGCGAAACTGGGGAGCTTACTCATTACTCGCCGTCCTTCTCGGAGCTGCGGCCGGTACCGGCCATTGAATCCTGCTTTTCGGCAAGCCGCCGTTCGGCGATGGTCATCCTTCGTTCGGCTTCCTTGGCCGCTCCCTTGTTCTTGGTGCGCGCAGCCGGCGCTTCGGAGGGATCACGCAGCCGTCCGGCACCGCGGTAAAGCGGTACCGCACCCAGCTTGCTCGCATCGAGGCCGGAGAAGCGGTGGCCGTCGCCGAAGAACTTGGTTCGGGCCAGAAGCACCATGGTGGGGTGGGTGAACATAAAGACCACGATGAGGTCCGCAATGGCGGTGAGGCCCAGGGTGAAGGCGAAGCCCCGCACGTTGCCCACTGCCACGAAGTACAGGACGACGGCGGCCAGGATGTTCACGGCCTTGGAAGCCAAGACGGTGCGCTTGGCGCGTTTCCAGCCGTTGTCCACCGCGGAAACCAGCCCGCGGCCGTCGCGAAGCTCGTCACGGATGCGTTCGAAGTACACGATGAACGAGTCCGCGGTCTGCCCGATGGCGACGATCAGGCCGGCCACGCCGGCCAGCGAGAGCCGGTAGTTGTGGCTCCAGCCCAGGATGGCGATGGCCAGGTAGGTCAGCAGCCCGGCAACGACGAGCGAGATGATGGTAACGAAGCCCAGCGCGCGGTACTGGAAGAGCGAGTAGACGGCAACGAGGGCCAGGCCGATCAGGCCGGCGATAATGCCCATCCGCAGCTGGTCCGCGCCAAGGGTCGCCGAGACCTGCTGTTCGCTCTGGATCTCGAAGCTGATCGGCAGGGCACCGTATTTCAGCTGCTCGGAGAGCGCTTCGGAGCTTTCCTGCGTGAAGTTGCCGGTGATCTGGGGCTGGCCGTTGGTGATGACCGCGTTCACGGTCGGCGCCGAAATGATCTGCCCGTCGAGGACGATGGCGAACTGGTTCCGCGGGTCGCCCTGCGGGAAGGCGAAGAGACGCTCGGTCACTTCGCGGAACTTGTCGGTACCCTCGCCGTTGAACTCGATGTTCACGGCCCACTGGTTGGTGGAGACACCGTTGTTGCCCTGTGCCATGCCGAAGCTGGCGGTGGAGATGTCTACGCCGGGAACTTCGACCGGGCCCAGGATGTACTTGCCGGCGGTGCCGGGCTCGCAGGCCACCATCGGCTGGTCGGCCGGTGCCTGCTCAGCGTTGGCGATGGTGTCCGGGTTCAGGCAGTCAGTGGTTTCGAACTGCGTCTGCAGCTCGGGTGAAATCCAGTTGGTGTCCGAAGCATCCGTGGGTTCCGCCGACGGGGTGGGCAGCTGTTCCGCAGGAGTGGGATCCGTTACTGCTGCACCTTGTCCCCCGCCGCCGGCCAGGACCGGGCGGAACTCCATGTTCGCGGAAGCCTGGATCAGCTCGCGGGTCTCGGGATCGGGGACGCCGGGCAGCGATACCACGACGTTGCGGTTGGACTGCGTGCTGATCTCCGCTTCGGAGACGCCGCTGCCGTCCACGCGCTGGCGGATGATCTCCACGGCCTGGTCGAGCTGTTCGGTCGAGATTTCGGAGTCACCGCCCTGCACCTCGGGAGCAAGGATCATCTGGGTGCCGCCCTCAAGGTCGAGGGCGAGTTTCGGGGTCCAGCTGGCGTTGCTCCACATGGAACCACCGCCAAGCAAAAGGGCCAGGGCAGCAAAAATGACGCCCAACCAGAGGAGCGTCTTTTTCGCGGCCGAGCCGGGGCCGGTACGGGGCATAGGGAATTTTCCTTAAGGGCGAAGATCACCGGAACCGTCGTGGTCTCCGGGCGGCAAGCGGGGCACCGATGCCCCGCTTGGCTCGTGGAGAGTCTAGTTCTCTTTTTTGTCGTCGCGGTTCAGGCGCTTGAGTGTTTCTTCAGGCGTCTCGTCCTGCACGGCGTCGTTGCGCTCGGAGGTGTCCTTGCCGAGCGTGAGGGACGAGGCGTCATCGGGGACCGCGGCGGCGTCATCGGCCGGTGCTTCTTCAGCGGGAACAGTGACGACCTTGGTCAGTGCCTGAAGGTGAACCGTGGCGGTGTTGCCGGGGGAAAGCTCCAGCACGGCCTTGTTTTCTTCCTGGTCCACGGAAACGATCCGGCCGAAGAGCCCGAACTGGGTCATAACTTCGGTGCCGGGAAGCATTTGGGCCCGCTGCTGGACAACCGTCTGCTGCGACTTCTTCTGCTTGCGGAACATGAGGATGACGAAGACCGCCAGCAGCAGAGGGATAAAGAGATCAGCGATAGACACGTGGAGAGTTCCGTTTCTGTTGGGGTAGGGCGGGGCTGGTCCGGACATGGTGCCGGGACCGTGCCCTAGGGCCAGTCTAAACGGAAAACGTGGGAGCGGACGGTTAAGTTTCCGGCCCGGTCTCCTCGGCGGGAGCGGATGAGGTGTTGGTGCCGGGGCCGGAAAACATGTTCTGCGGCATCGCGGCCGCCACGTTCTCGGGCATCTGGAGCCCCAGATGCTCCCACGCGGCCCGGGTCGCGATGCGGCCCCGCGGGGTCCGGCCGAGCAGGCCTTCACGGACGAGGTACGGTTCGGCCACCGTCTCCACTGTCTCCGGTTCCTCGCCTACGGCGATCGCCAGCGTGGAAAGGCCCACCGGTCCCCCGTTGAACTTGGTGATCAGTGCGGTCAGCACGGCGCGGTCCAACCGGTCGAGGCCGAGGACGTCCACCTCGTACATATCCAGCGCCGCTCCGGCCGAGCGGGCGTCGATCTGCTCGATGCCGTGCACCAGCGCCCAGTCCCGGACGCGGCGCAGCAGCCGGTTCGCGATACGCGGGGTGCCGCGCGAGCGTCCGGCAACCTCGGCAAATCCCGCGGAGTTGACCTTCATGTCCATCAGCATGGCCGAACGGCGCAGCACCAGTTCCAGTTCATCCGTCGAGTAGAACTCCAAGTGGCCGGTGAATCCGAAACGGTCCCGCAGCGGACCGGGCAGCAGGCCGGCGCGGGTAGTGGCTCCCACCAGGGTGAACGGGGGCAGGTCCAGCGGAATGGCGGTGGCACCGGCACCCTTGCCGACGATGATATCGACGCGGAAATCCTCCATGGCCATGTAGAGCATTTCCTCGGCCGGCCGGGACATGCGGTGGATTTCGTCCAGGAACAGCACCTCGCCCTCGGTCAGGGAAGACAGGATGGCTGCGAGGTCCCCGGCATGCTGGATGGCCGGCCCGGAACTGATCCGCAGCGGTGCGTTCATTTCCGCGGCAATGATCATGGACAGGGTGGTCTTGCCCAGGCCGGGCGGGCCGGACAGCAGCACGTGGTCGGCGCTGCGGCCGCGCAGCCGGGACGCTTCGAGTACCAGCGACAGCTGTTCGCGGACGCGCTTCTGACCTACGAAGTCGTCCAGGTTCTTGGGCCGCAGGGCGGCTTCGATGGCTTTGTCGTCCGGATCGGGACCGGGCGCGACGAGGGAGTCGGCGGTGGACACCTCAGCCGGCCTTTCGGCGCGAGGAGGTCCGGGCGCCGTCGGTCCCGAGGCGCCGCAGCGTCAGTTTCAGGATTTCCCCGACGTTGCCGGCGGCAGCGACGTCGGGATGCTCGGCGGCGGTGTCGTCCATGGCGGCGGTGGCGTCCTTTTCGGACCAGCCGAGGCCGGTCATTGCGGCCAGGACCTGTTCCTGCCAGCGCGGTGCCGCCGGGTTCTCCACGGTGCCGTGCGGCACCAGCTTGTCGGCCAGCTCGAGGACAATGCGGCGGGCGCCCTTGGGGCCAATGCCGGAAACCTTGCTGAAGGCCTTGTCGTCCCCGGTGGATGCGGCCACCCGGATGGCTTCAGGAGTGTGGACGGCCAGGACCGCGAGGGCGATCCGCGGACCCACGCCGCTGACGCCGAGGAGGATTTCAAAGACCTCGCGCTGGTCCGCGTCGCTGAACCCATACAGGGTCATGGAGTCTTCGCGCACGATCATGGCGGTATGGACGCTGGCTTCACTTCCCGTGCGCAGCGAAGCCAGGGTCTGCGGGGTGGCCTGGACGAGCATCCCGAATCCTTGGACATCAATGACGGCAGAGGTAAGGCCCACGTGCGAAACGACCCCGCGGAGGGAACTGATCATGAAGGAACTCCAGAGGCTGTATAGAACATATCTACGAATACCCTACTTGCTGGCGCCCGCATTCCCCTGCTGTTCAGTAGCTTCCGCGTTTTGCCCGCGCTTCCGCTTCGGCCCACAGCCGCTGGGCCGGAGTTAACCCGGTAGCCGGTGCCGCGCCCCGCGAGGCGGAGCCGGCGGTGGGTCCGGGACCGGCGACGCCGCGGCGCCAGGCGTGGGTGATCGCCAGGGCAAGGGCGTCGGCGGCGTCGGCGGGCTTGGGCATCTCGTCCAGCCGCAGGATCTTGGTCACCATCTTGCCCACGGCGTCCTTGTTGGCCGAGCCGGAGCCGGTGACCGCCGCCTTGACCTCGGTAGGCGTGTGCAGGGCGACCGGGATGCCGCGCCGGGCGGCGGCGGCAATAACGACGCCGGAGGCCTGGGCGGTACCCATCACGGTGCTGACATTGAGTTGGCTGAACACCCGTTCCACGGCCAGGACATCGGGCCGGTGGGTGTCCAGCCACAGATCGATGGCTTCGGAAATGACCAGCAACCGGGCGTCAAGCGCGGTGCCGGCCACTGTGCCGACAACTCCGACGGCCACGAGGGTGGCCCGGCGGTTTCCCTCGACCTCAACTACTCCAAGGCCGCAGCGGGTCAGGCCGGGGTCCACCCCCAGGACGCGTAAAGACACAGGTACGTCTTAGTCGTCTTCTTCAAGCTCGGCCATAACGGCGGCCGGGATATCAGCGTTGGAGTAAACGTTCTGGACGTCGTCGAGGTCTTCCAGCGCATCCACGAGCTTGAGGAACTTGCGGGCAGCATCCGCATCCAGTTCCACATGCATGGACGGAACGAATTCGGCTTCATCGGTTTCATACTCGATGCTCGCCTCTTCCAGCGCACCGACGACGGCACGGAGGTCCTGCGGCTCCGAGATGATCTCGAAGTTCTCGCCCGATTCCTTCACTTCGTCCGCACCGGCGTCAAGGACGGCCATCAGCAGATCGTCTTCGGTGAGGCCGTTCTTGGGCAGGTTCACTACGCCCTTGCGGGTGAACATGTAGGCGACGGAACCGGGATCGCCCATATTGCCGCCGTTGCGGGTCACGGCAAGGCGGACCTCGGAGGCCGCACGGTTCTTGTTGTCCGTAAGGCACTCGATCAGGAGGGCGGAGCCCTGCGGTCCGTAGCCCTCGTACATGATCGTCTGGTAATCGACGGCCTCGCCGAGCAGGCCGGCGCCGCGCTTGACCGCACGGTTAATGTTGTCGATCGGCACCGACGTCTTCTTGGCCTTGGAAACGGCCAGTTCAAGGGCCGGGTTGCCTGCCATGTCGGCTCCGCCGGCGCGTGCTGCAACTTCGATGTTCTTGATCAGCTTGGCGAAGGACTTGGCGCGCTTGGCATCAATTACGGCCTTCTTGTGCTTGGTGGTTGCCCATTTAGAGTGGCCCGACATGCTCTACGCTTCTCCTCTGATCGATAAAAAAGTCCGGCTGCTTGCCACCCGTCCAGGACCCCGGGGAACCCGGGCCGAACAGGGAGACCAGCTAAGCTTCCCGAACGCACTGCCACAATTCTAGCGACCGAATCCGTTTCCGGGGCCGGAAACGCTTCCGCGCTCCGGGCCGGGGACGGATCCCGACGGATATAACACCGTTGACCTGCCCGGATGCGTGCAGCCTCACCCCTTGCGGATCGGTGCTGTACCAAGGGTGTGCGCTATATTCAGTAACCATGAGTTCTTTCTCCATCCTGGTCGGAAAACTGGTCCGCAGTGCCTCCAAACTGCGTGGCGGCGGCTCCGCCCTGCCGGGCCTGGTAGTGGAGAAGATCGATCCCGATTTCATTCGCCGTACCCTCGCAGACCTGCCGCTCGGCGTCGCCGTCGTGTCCGGAACCAACGGCAAGACCACCACTACCAAGATGGTGGTGGAGCTGCTGGAGAGCCAGGGGCTAAAGGTCTTCACCAACCGCACGGGCAGCAACTTCACCCGCGGCGTCGCAGCGGCGCTGCTGGGCGAAGTGAACCTGCGCGGGCACCTGGATGCGGACATCGCCGTCCTGGAACTGGACGAAGCCCACGCCGTGCACTTCGTGAAACTGATCCAGCCGCGCTACAGCCTGCTGCTGAATGTCCTGCGTGACCAGCTGGACCGGTTCGGCGAGATCGACAAGACCACCCGCCTGCTGGAATCCATTGCCCGCGCGACCACCGAGACGGTGGTGCTGAACCGCGAGGATCCCCGCGTGGCGGGCATTGCCGATTCCCTGAACGGCCAGCGTGCCGTGTACTTCGGTCTCGACGCGTCGCTGCGCAGCACCTTCCCCAACGACGACGAGATGCGCGGCAGCCTTGCCGAGGCGCTGGCCGCAACCCAGGAGGCCGACGTCGTCCTTGAACGCGTGAGTGAGACGGACGCGGATTTCCTGATCGACGGACAGGTCCGCACCTCGGGGCTGAAGCTGCGCGGCGTTTACAACATCTTCAATGCCGCCGCTGCCCTCGCCTTTGCGCGGACAATCAAGGGCAAGGACCTCGACTCCGACGCCTTGTTCGAGGCGCTTGCCAATGTGGAGCCTGCATTCGGGCGCGGCGAGTCCCTGACCGTCAACGGCCAGCCGCTGGAGCTGGTCCTGGTGAAGAATCCCAGCGGCTTCCGCCTGGGCCTGAAGTCCTTTGCCGCACACGGCTACTCAACAATGATCGCCATCAATGACAACTACGCCGACGGCCGGGACATGTCCTGGCTGTGGGACGTGGACTTCGAATCCCTGGCCGAGGGCGGAGTCGACGTCGTCAGCGGTGTGCGCGCCTACGACATGGCGCTGCGGCTGAAGTACGACGACGTACCGGTGCGCACCATCGAAGCGGACATCACGGATGGATTGAAGCGTTTCATCAAGGACTCCCCCGGGGTTCCCATGCGGATCTTCTGCACGTACACGGCCATGCTGGCCGTACGCCGGGAACTCTCCAAGATCACGAAGGTAGAGGTGGTCTCATGACCGAGGACCGCACAATCAAGATCCTGCAGCTGTACC
Organism: Arthrobacter sp. zg-Y895; assembly: GCF_020731025.1. Classification (NCBI taxonomy): domain Bacteria; kingdom Bacillati; phylum Actinomycetota; class Actinomycetes; order Micrococcales; family Micrococcaceae; genus Arthrobacter; species Arthrobacter sp. zg-Y895. The sequence goes on along the minus strand of NZ_JAJFZY010000004.1, from coordinate 144,616 downwards.
CGCGGGAAATGAACATTTACGGCGACTGGGGCAACGTGCTGGTGCTCAAGCAGCGCCTGAAGTGGTACGGCTACACGCCTGTTGTCGAGGAGTACAACGCCGGGGACGAGTTCCCTGCCGATGTTGACATCATTGTCGGCGGCGGCGGCCAGGACAGCGGACAGGTGGTGATCCAGCAGGATCTCCAGCAGTTGGCACCTACCCTTCAGGGACTTGCCGAGGACGGCCTGCCGATGCTGGTGATCTGCGGTTTGTACCAGTTGTTCGGACGGTTCTTCAAGACGCATGAGGGTGCGCTCATTCCGGGAATCGGCATCCTGGACATGGAGACCCACGGCGGTGACGTGCGGTTGATCGGCAACGTTCTTTCCGTCAGCGAAGAGTTCGGCGAGATCCACGGCTATGAGAACCACAGCGGCCAGACCTTCCTCGGTCCGGGCGTGAAGCCGCTGGCGGAGATCCGCAAGGGTGAAGGCAACAACACCAAGGACAGCACCGAGGGTGCGCGGTACAAGAACGTGGTAGCCAGTTACCTGCACGGTTCCCTTCTTCCCAAGAATCCGGCAATTGCGGACTTCCTGATCGAGAAGGCAGCCACGCGGAAGTTCGGCAGCTTCTCCCCTGTTCCCCGTTCGGAACAGGACCTGGCCGAGCTGTCGAAGCTTTCGGAAATGGCACGCCAGCACGCCGGGCAGCGGCCGCGCTAGCCTCTCTTGCCTTGGCGGGCGTTGGGCGGCCTTCCGGTCCCGTCATGCAGGGAGACGTGCTGCGTCGTACCAGCGCAGAACCCGCAGTGCCCTGAGAGTGTTCCACCGGCTCGGCGTCCCATCGGGTTCTTCGAATCGAAAGTGGACAGCACCGGGGTGACTGTTCTCCAGCAGCCAACGTCCATCTGGCTGACGCCTGGCACGAACTTGTTCGATCGCCTCAACCAGCCGCGGATCGGCAGGGCCGCCGCGCAGAGCGAAATAGCTCGTTGCCTTGAGCAGGTCATAGTGCCAGCGGGGAGGGTAGGAGAACTGAAGCCATTGTGGGTTCACCACCTCGCCGGTGCGCAATGAGCGGAACAGGGTACGTCGAAGCAGATACTCCTCGCCGTCATGGCGAGCCCGGCGGACCTCATCGGATCCACCGGTGTGTCGTTCCCACCTGAGTAAGGCGTCAACCACGTCAAGAGTGCTGGCGAAAGAGCCCGGCGTCGAAGGCGTCTCTGCCCAGCAGTTCCAGCCACCGTCAGGCAGCTGGTCGGCCACGAGCCGCTGCACCACCGGGTCGACGTCGATGCCCAGGAAGGTGCCGATCAGGATAGTGCCGGCGTTGATGCAGCAGTCGACTTCGCCGGCGAAGAACGGCAACCCGTTGTACTCCCACCGGCAGTTGTGGACGACCAACTGTGCGGTCTCCCGCATCACCGCACTGTCCGGCGGTACACCCAAGTGGCACAGGTCGAGCAGCACCGGGTAGGTAGCGGTCCATGGTTGCTCCGGTTCCTTTCCCGGCTGTTCTCCGGGCTGCTCATCTGGCTGCTCATCTGACTGCTCGCCTGGCGCTTCGGCCGGTTCCGCGTCGGGTTCCGCGTCGGGTGACGGGAACGGAGGCGGTGGCTCGCCGGCAGCCAGGGCCTGTGCGGTACTCTCGGCGAACGCCGCGGTGTCCGGGAAGCATGCCCCGTTTGCCCACTGTCCGTCAGGTGCCCGCAGCGCGAGCAGTCCAGCGCCCCATCCTTCGTGCTCCACCCGTGCCCGCTCAGCTGCCACCTCATCCTGCGGGGCGTCGAGGATGTCGCGTAACACCTGCCAGCGGATCGCTGGATCGCCTTGCAGCAGCCACTGCACGACCGGGTCGTCCTTGGCTGGCGGCGGCGTCCGGGGGACGTAGGCATCGTATTTCCTCTGCGGAGTTTCCACCGGGACATCGTATGCGGGCATGGTGATTGTGGGTAGAAGTGGTTGTGCCGGTCAGAACCCGGTGAAGGTTGAGCCCTTGTTTATCGTTGCCTGTTCGTTCGCTTCGCTGTGACGAATGACCAGGGAGATTGTGATGAGTACGGCGGAGAGCAACACGAAGGTAACCAGTAACAGCAAATAGATCAGCGATACCGCCACGGCAACAGGTACTGTCTCCCAGACCGCGGAAAGCCTCATAGAGTTAAGACTGTCTGCTATACCGAAGTTCCTGTTGATAAACGGACCCAGGACGAGGAGGACGACCGCTGCAATACCGAACCTTGTGCCGAACCTCATCGTGGGCCGCGCCAGTGTTGCACCAGACATCTCACTCCTAGGGTTCGGTGGGCGGGTTCGTCCTGCATCTGCTGTCTGAGTATGCACACCGTCTACGGCAGCATCAACACTGGGTTCGGATCGGAACCACCCGCCAGCCAGGCGTCCCGGTCAAGGATCGGCTACGGGACATCCATAATCGACGGTGCAAACATGGCGCTGCGCAACCTGCCAACTAGCGCTGCGACTCAGGTGCCCGGCAGCGGCGGCGCCGTGGATTGATAGGTGTATCCGGTCGGCGTGGTGATTTCGACCGCGTGCCGGCCGGGACTTCCAACACTCCTTGCCTGCCAGCCGGGTGCTTCCTTGGCTTGGTTGCAGGCTTCGCACAGGCCCTGCAGGTTTTCGGCCTTTGTACTCCCGCCGATGCGGTGCGGACGGATATGGTCGCGGTGCCGGATTGGGGCGTTGCACCACGGTGTCCGGCAGGTTTGGTCCCTCACGGAGATGAACCTCGCCAATAATCCAGGGACAAACCGCGCCTTGGAGTCCAGGCCAATGAGTTCACCTGAGGTCGGGGCCGTGTAGAGGCGCCGGAGCCAGAGGTCCGGCGACGCAGATGCTCGGCGACGGCTGGTCGGTTCTTCGTGTCCGGCTTTGTGTGACCGGTCCTTTCCGGTCTTTTCACCGCCGGGGCTGACGCTGTCGGCGGTATCCTCTCCGCCGCTGCAGCTTCCGGCATGGGCCTCACCGCCCTTGCGGCTTCCGCCCAATCCGCGACCAGCAATGCCGCTCGCGGCCAGACCACCACCAGCCTTGCCGTTCGCCGCTTTCCGCACCGCGTCGCGTGCCCACATGGCCGGCACCACGCCGTATCCGCTGAGGTAGGCCGGTTCGTTCGAACCCGCCAGCAGCGTACGGTCGGTCATAACAAGCTGGACCTCCAGCGGCACCCGGTCAGCGTGGGTAAGACCGGTGATTCTTTCAACCAGCGTGTCAGCCATGATCTGGCCCCGGCCGCGTTCATCGCCACGTGCCCGGAGGGAATCTGCTTCGCGGCTGAGGGCGGCAAAGACCGCGACCCCCTGGGCCACCGGCAATAGGCCTGTCAGGTAGGTCATGGTGTCCGGGGCAGGCCGGCAGGAAACATAGCGGTCCGACTGGGCCTTGGCTGCACGCCGGACCAGCGCCTCTTGGTCGATCCGGTACGTTAGTTTCCGAATCCTGCCAATCAGACGCCCGTCTCCGAGCCCCTCGAGTCCGGCAACGTCTCCGGCTACCTCACGGTCCACCAAGCGACGGTCGGATACCGACAGGCATGCCGTCTCACGGACCAGAAGCGTGGCCCGCCATTCGTTGAGTCTGCCCTCGGACAGCGCCCGGAGTGTGCATGGCATTTCAAGTGCAAGCGCTTTGGAAAAGCCAAGAATCCGCCCGCCGCGTGCCGGCGATTCGCGCCGGGCGAGGGCAATTTGAGCAGCAATGCCTCTCCCCTGCTGCTCTTCGGGAATGCCGGAGCGTGCATGTGCTGCACGGACGGAGGCATCGAAGGCGGCGGCGACACGAACCTGGGCTGCTGCAGCAGCGGCCTTGAGTTCTTCCAGGACGCGCAGCCGGCTTATGAGACCCGCGTCTGTATCGGAGGCGATCTCTTCCAGAGCGCGCCCGGAAGACAGCTCGGCGATCCACGCGGCGACCGGCGAGGATGGCGGTTCGTTGCCGCAATGCGCCTCCGCGACGGTTGCCGGACCAGGGCGCTCACGGCTGGACAGCGCCGGCTCGGCCGCCGGACCAGGGCGCTCACGGCTGGACAGCGCCGGCTCGGCTGCCGGACCGTTGTTGCCACTGCGGTGCCCAGCGGCTGTACCGAAGCGGAGCTCAGCGCCCTCAACGGATGCTGGATAGTCCCGATTTGATTCGAACATGTGTTCGATGCTATGGACTCAAAACCAAGCCTGCAATAGGAGTTTTCGTCCTTGTGGAAAACTACCCACACCTCTGGGTACCCCGGCTCTGACTTGGGAAAACAGTTGAAAGAGAGGGTCCGGATGCCGCGGCCTGCCAGTCCCGGGTGCTCGTTGGAGGCGTGCCTTCGTTGGCCCGGAGGCGAGGCTGGATCCGCTGCAGTCTGGCGGCTGGGCGTCCCGACGTCGGTCCACCCCAGGTCCGCCGGTCGCCTCCGCCAGCCAGCCCCAGGTCCAGGTCCGGCACGCGTGCTACCGTTCAGGCGCGCACCCAGACCGAACCCATCCTGCTCCCCAAGTGAAAAACCACCGACTGAAACGAGCCGCATGACTCCATCGGAGCCCGGGAACTACTACGCCGTCCCTGAACTTGCTGCCGCCTATGACGCCGATACGGAAGCCCGCCAGGACCTGCCGTTCTATTTGGCACTGGCTGCCGAGCTGGGAGCCCGCCGCGTTGCGGACATCGGATCAGGAACAGGCCTGCTGTGCAGCCTGCTGGCAGGGCAGGGATATGAGGTCACGGGAGTCGAACCTGAAGAAACCATGCTTTCGCTCGCAGCCACCCAGCCGCATGCCGACGCCGTCACCTGGATCCGGGGAACCGCGGACCACCTGCCGGCAGCCTGGGCCGATTTGGTGCTGATGACCGGGCATGTAGCGCAGTACTTCCTTGATGACGCCTCATGGGTGCAGGTCCTCACCCATGCCGGACGGGCGCTGAGGCCCGGAGGCCGGCTGGCGTTTGAAGTGCGCAACCCCGCCGTCGAAGCCTGGCGCCAATGGGAGGGCACGCACAGCACCAACCGGGGAACAGTCACCCAGACCGTCCGGCGGCAAAAGGACCTGGTCACGCACACCGATACCTGGACCGACGATTCCGGAACGCGGACGACAATCGAGACCCTCCGCTTCCCTTCCTGGGACACGGTTACCGCGGGTTTGGAAGCGGCAGGACTTACGGTCGGTCAGTGCTGGGGTCACTGGGATCGAAGCCCGGTGCGGCAGGATTCACCGGAGTGGATCTTTCTCACCGAAGCGGTCTGACCCGCCCGTACGCGGCCCGCCACCCCCGCACACCCCACGCTTACCCTCCCCCGCCGTCCTGCGTCATCAGCCATTCATGCGCCCCGGCGTCGGCCGCCCCCAGAGATTCGACCACCGGAACAGTCCGTGCGCGCACCGCTTCCCGCTGGGCCGGCGGCGCGCACTCCCCCTGCGGCAGGTCCCCCGCAACGGAACACCACCGGTACGGATCCCGGACAATCACCGACGGCGCCCAGGCGAGGTCGCTGACCGTCCAGGCCCCGGCGTCGTCGCGGGCGAACTGCGCCCGGACTATCAGGCCCTCGTTATTGACGTCGTACGAAGGCGAAAGCTCCGTCACGGCATTGCCGAGCCCGTAGACAATCCACGTGCCGTTGTAATTCTCGATAGGCAGTACCGAATGCGTGTGGTGGCCGTAAATGAAGTCGAACTCGCCGCTGTCCGCCAGCGCATGGGCGGTTTCCACCTGCTGCGCATTGGGCACCGACGCGTATTCCTCACCTGCGTGGATGGCAGCGACGACGACGTCGGCCCCTTCCGCACGGGCCGTTCGGGCCTTGTCGATCATCGCGGGGGCGTCGATCAGATCCACCTGCCACGGATACTCGGCAACCAACCCGTTCAACCCGTAAGTGGCTTCGATGACGGCCAGGTCGCCCGCCGGAGCGGACAGGAGCATGGGCGCGCCGGCGCCGGTCTCGGCGGCGTACGATCCGGTGTGCGCCAACCCCAGGGAATCCAGTACGCCTAGCGTGCGGTTCAAGCCGGCCGTACCGGCGTCGATGGTGTGGTTGCTGGCGGTGGTGCAGCCGGAATAGCCGACGGCGGCCGCTGCCGTGAGGATCTGCGGCGGCACGTTGAACATGGGATAACCCGTATACGGCCCGTCCGGTTCGGCCACCGGAGTCTCCATGTGGCACACGGCCAGGTCCGATCCGGAAATGTAGGTCCGTTGCCCGGCCAGCAGCGGCTCGAAGTCCAGCGGTCCCTTACCCGAGGCACCCGCATCCGCCGAGGCCTGCTCCCACAGCTGCGGATGGACCAGCAGGTCCCCGGCAAGCATCAGGGAAAAGCAGTTCTCCGTGGGACAGGCCGGACCCTTGCCGGGGTTGCCGGGCTCGGCGGACGGTAACGACGGCGGCGCCGACCGGGCAGGCGACGCTGGGGAGGATGACGCTGCCGGGGATGACGACGCCGACGACGGCCCGCCGGCGCCCTCGCCGCCCTCCGGCCCGTCTCCACCGGCCGCCATGCAGCCGCCAAGCAACAGGGCCAGCACCACCGCGAGCCCCGGCACGCGGAACAGCCCCGCAGGACGAATACCCGGATTGCGTTTCATGAACTTCCCCACGCATCTCCCCAGGCCCGCAGGCTGCGGCAGCGGGGAATCGGACCGATCCTACTGCAGTGCCAGGTTGGAGCGGGATGCCCCGCTGTGCCAGTCTTGGGCTTTATGGACAACCCTTTCCTTTACCCGAGTAGCCTGCCGTACCAGCTGCCCCCGTTCGAGCAGATCAACGAAGACGTTTTCCTGCCCGCCTTTGACTCCGGAATTTCCGGGCATGCCGCCGAGATTGAGCGCATTGCCGCGAACCCGCAGGCTCCGGACTTCGAAAACACGATCGAGGCCCTGGAATTATCGGGCCAGGAGCTGGGCCGCACCGCCGTCGTCTTCTTCACCCTCTGTGCCGCGCACGCCACCGACGGCGTGCAGCGGATCCAGCAGCAGATCGGCCCGCGGCTCGCCGCGCATGAGGACACGATTTACCTCAACCGGCAGCTCTTTGCCCGCGTCGAAGCCGTCGCTGCGAACCTTGCCGGCCTGGATGATGAGCAGGCACGCCTCGTGTCCGAGTACCGCCGCCGCTTCATCCGCGCCGGTGCGCAGCTCGATGACGCCGGGCAGGCCCGCATGCGGGAGCTGAACGCCCGGCTTTCGGAACTGGGCACCGACTTTTCCCAGCGCCTGCTGAAGGACACCAACGATTCGGCCCTGGTGGTGGACGACGCCGCCGAACTGGACGGCCTGTCCGACGACGACATAGCCGCAGCGGCGACCGCAGCGGCGGAAGCGGGACACGACGGCAAGTACCTCCTGTCCCTCGTGCTGCCCACCCCGCAGCCGGCCCTGGCGTCGCTGACCAACCGTGAGAGCCGCCGTCGGCTGCATGATGCCGCCCGTAACCGCGGTTTCCGGAACAATGACGGGAACACGCTTGCCCTCGCCGCCGAAATGGCCGCGCTGCGGGCGGAAAAGGCCGCACTGCTCGGTTTCGCGAACCATGCCGAGTACGGCACGGATGACCAGACCGCACCGTCCCTGGCCGCGATCCACGCCATGCTGGACAAGCTCGCCCCTGCAGCCGTCCGCAACGCCAAGGCGGAAGCCGAAGAGCTGCGCGAAGCGGCCCGGCGGGACGGACACGAACTGGCCGCCTGGGACTGGGCGTACTACTCCGAGCAGGTCCGTCGGGAGAAGTTCGACGTCGACTCCTCCGCCCTGCGGCCGTACTTCGAACTGGAGCGCGTCCTCACGGACGGCGTCTTCTATGCTGCCAACCGGCTCTACGGACTGACCTTCACCGAACGGGCGGACCTCGCGGGCTATCACCCGGACGTCCGGGTCTGGGAGGTCAAGGACGACGACGGCACCGGGCTGGGCCTGTTCCTGGGCGACTATTACACCCGGGACACCAAGAACGGCGGCGCCTGGATGAACTCACTGGTCCACCAGTCCCGGCTGCTGGATGCCCCGCCCGTGGTCATCAACAACCTGAACATTTCCAAGCCCGCTGCCGGTGAACCGACGCTGCTGACCTTCGGCGAGGTGGTCACGGCATTCCACGAATTCGGCCATGCGCTGCACGGGTTGTTCTCTGATGTCACGTATCCCCAGTTCTCCGGCACCGCCGTACCGCGGGACTTCGTTGAATACCCGTCACAGGTCAACGAAATGTGGATGCTGTGGCCGGAGGTGGTCGGCAACTTCGCGAAGCACTACGTCACCGGGGAGCCGCTGCCGCAGGAGGAAATCGACAAGGTGAATGCGGCGGCCGTCTGGGGCGAGGGGTTCTCCACCACCGAGTACCTGGGGGCCGCCCTGCTGGATCTGGCCTGGCACGAACTCGCACCGGGCGAAACGGTGCAGGATCCGGAAGCATTCGAGGCCGCTGCCCTGGCGGCGGCCGGCGTCGACCTGGACCTGGTTCCGCCGCGTTACCGCACCGGCTACTTCAAACACATCTTTGCCGGCGGCTACGCGGCCTCGTACTACGCGTACATCTGGAGCGAAGTGCTCGACGCCGACACAGTCGAGTGGTTCCGGGAGAACGGCGGCCTGACACGGGAGAACGGGGACCGTTTCCGGACGGAGCTGCTGTCCCGCGGCAACAGCATCGACCCGCTGCAGGCGTTCCGGAACTTCCGCGGACGCGATGCGCAGATCCAGCCGCTGTTGGACCGGCGCGGCCTGGCCTAAGCCCGACGAGGCCGCAGCGGCAACCGCAGCCGATAAACAGAAGGCGGGAACCGGATCACCGGTTCCCGCCTTCTATTGCGCCAACTACGCCTGCCTAGGCAGGGTTGGCCATCCGCGCCTGCTTCCGCACGGTGTGCATCCGCTGGCCGATGGTCACGCAGCTGGCCAGGGTCAGCAGGATCAGGACCACCAGCAGCAGGACCTCGGGGACGCCCAGGCCCACCAGCCCGGTAGCGACCAGCAGGGAGACCAGCCGCTCCGCCCGCTCGGCAATGCCGACGTTGGCGGAGAAGCCCAGCGACTCGGCCTTGGCGCGGATGTAGGACACCAGCATGCCGACCACCAGGCAGAGGATGGCCGCGATGCCGATCGCGTCGTTGCCGCCGCCGGTGAAGAACCAGATGGCGACGCCGGCAAACAGGGCGCCGTCGGCGAAGCGGTCGAGGGTGGAATCCAGGAACCCGCCCCAGCTGCCCTTGCGCTGCTGCTGCCGGGCCATGATCCCGTCCACCACGTCGGAGAAGATGAAAACGGTAATGAAGATGGTGCCCCAGAACAGCTCACCCAGCGGATAAAAGACCAGTCCGCCGACCATCACACCGAGCGTGCCGGCGATGGTGACCATGTCCGGGGTTACGCCGCGGCGGAGCAGCCAGGTGGCCAGCGGGCTGAAAACGGCAGTGAAGAATCCCCGTGCGTATTTGTTGAGCACGTGTCAGTCCTCGCTGTCCGGGCCGGAGCCCTCTTCGGGCCAGGCATCGGCCACTTGCCGGCGCACGTCGCCCAGGGTCTGGGTGATGGCCTTGGTCTGCGCGATGATCGGCAGGAAGTTTCCATCACCGCCCCACCGCGGAACGATGTGCTGGTGCAGGTGGGCGGCAATCCCGGCCCCGCCGGTTTCGCCCTGGTTCATGCCCAGGTTGAAACCGGTGGGGCTGGACACCTTCCGCAGCACGCGCATGGCGGTCTGGGTCAGCGCCGCGATTTCCGCCGTCTCCTCCGGGTCGATGTCCGTGTAGTCCGGCACATGGCGGTACGGGCAGACCAGCAGGTGGCCGGCGTTGTACGGGAAGAGGTTCAGGATCACGAAGGCGTGCCGGCCGCGGTGGACAATCAGCGATTCCTCGTCCGACCGCTCCGGCGCGGCGCAGAACGGGCAGGTCTCCTTCGAGGAGACCTGCTTCTGCCCGCCCTTGATGTAGGCAAGCCGGTGCGGGGTCCAGAGCCGCTGGAATGCGTCGGGGACGCCGGCGAGTTCGAACGTGTCCGTCACCGCGGCGTCGTCAGGTTGTTCTCCCATAGCGTCCCCGCCGCCCTACTTGTCCCGGTTACGGACGGCTTCGACAATCCGTTTGACGGCTTCTTCAACGGGTACGCCGTTGTCCTGGCTGCCGTCCCGGAAGCGGAAGGAGACGGCGCCTGCCTCGGCGTCGTCGCCGCCGGCGATCAGGACAAACGGGATCTTGTCCTTGGACGCGGTGCGGATCTTCTTCGGGAAGCGGTCGGTTCCGGTGTCCACCTGGGCGCGGATGCCGTGCGCCTTGAGCTTGTCGACGACGTCGAACATGTAGTCGTTGAACGCTTCGGCCACGGGGATGCCGACCACCTGAACCGGTGCCAGCCAGGCCGGGAACGCGCCGGCGTAGTGCTCGGTGAGCACGGCCATGAAGCGTTCCACGGAACCGAACAGGGCGCGGTGGATCATGACCGGGCGCTGGCGGGTGCCGTCTGCGGCCTGGTACTCGAGCTCGAAGCGCTCGGGCAGGTTGAAGTCCAGCTGGATGGTGGACATCTGCCAGGTGCGGCCGATGGCGTCACGGGCCTGGACGGAGATCTTCGGGCCGTAGAAGGCTGCTCCGCCCGGATCCGGGACGAGGTCCAGGCCGGAGGCTTCGGCAACCTCGGCGAGGGTGCGGGTGGCTTCCTCCCAGATGTCGTCGGAGCCGACGAACTTCTCCGGGTCCTTGGTGGAGAGCTCCAGGTAGAAGTCGTCCAGGCCGTAATCCTTGAGCAGGTCCAGCACGAACTTCAGCGTGGTGGTCAGCTCATCCTTCATCTGCTCGCGGGTGCAGTAGATGTGGGCGTCGTCCTGGGTCATGCCCCGCACGCGCGTCAGGCCGTGGATGACGCCGGACTTCTCGTAGCGGTACACGGAACCGAATTCGAACAGGCGCAGCGGCAGCTCGCGGTAGGACCGTCCGCGGGAGCGGAAGATCAGGTTGTGCATGGGGCAGTTCATCGGCTTCAGGTAGTAGTCCTGGCCGGGCTTGGTGACCTCGCCGGTCTCCGGATCGGTGACCTCGTCCACGTGCATGGGAGGGAACATCCCGTCGCGGTACCAGTCCAGGTGGCCGGATACCTCGTACAGGTGGCCCTTGGTGATGTGCGGGGTGTAGACGAACTCGTAGCCGGCCTCGGTGTGGCGCTGGCGGGAGTAATCCTCCATGGCCTTGCGGATGATGCCGCCCTTGGGGTGGAACACCGGCAGGCCCGAACCCAGCTCATCCGGGAAGGAGAACAGATCCAGCTCGGTGCCCAGCTTGCGGTGGTCGCGGCGCTCGGCTTCGGCCAGGCGCTCCTGGTAGGCCTTCAGTGCGTCCTTAGTGGGCCAGGCGGTGCCGTAGATGCGCTGCAGCTGCTGGTTCTTCTGGTTGCCGAGCCAGTAGGCGGCGGCGGAGCGGGTCAGGGCGAAGGCGTTGGAGATCAGCTTGGTGTTGGGCAGGTGCGGGCCGCGGCACAGATCGCACCAGACGACGTCGCCGGACTTGCGGTCCACGTTGTCGTAAATGGTGATCTCGCCGGCGCCGACCTCGATGCTGGCACCTTCGCCGGCTTCCTCGGCGCCGTCCTTCTTGCCCAGCAGTTCGAGCTTGTACGGCTCGTTCTTCATGGCTTCACGGGCTTCGTCTTCGCTGACCACGCGGCGGGCAAATTTCTGGTTCGAGTTGATGATCTTCTGCATCATCTTCTCGAGGGTCTTCAGGTCCTCCGGCGTGAACGGCTCGGCAACGTCGAAGTCGAAGTAGAAACCGTCCTTGATGTACGGACCGATGCCCAGTTTGGCGTCCGGACGCAGCTGCTGCACGGCCTGGGCCATGACGTGCGCGGTGGAGTGGCGCAGGACATTCAGTCCGTCTTCGGAGTCAATGGTGACGGACTCCACGATGTCGCCCTGCTCCAGCGGCGTATCCAGGTCCTTGAGGACGGAGTGCACGCGCATCACGACGACGTCGCGGCGTTCGAAGAAGAGCTGAGCACCAGTGGTGCCAGTATCCACCGTGGTCTCTTCGCCGTCGACGATGAGGGTGAACTTCTCTGGCACTGACACGGTTGTCTCCTAGATTTCGTTGTACGGCGTCTGCTGCACGGCCTGGACACGGCCGCACTTCCGCCCGTACCGATGTTATCCGCTGCGCTTGGACCCCACCAACATGCCGCGCTGACGGCCGGGTTTCGGAAGCGAGTCCGGGTCCGCCAGGTTCCATGCTTCGAGTGCCTGGAGGCTGATGCCCCGCGGGCCGGTGCGGCGGGTCAAGCCGCGGACCAGCAGCAGCTCCGTGCCGAAAAGCAGCGGACCGGATTTCTCCTGCGCCTCGTGGAAGAACGTGCAGTCAATGCATCCGGTGCCGTCGTCGAGGCTGATGAACACCACGCGGCGTCCCCCGCGCATGGGAGGAGTCTGAGTGGCCACCCGGATCCCGGCGACCAGCACCTCGGTCCCGTTGCGCAGGTCCATCAATGCTTCCGCGGGAGTGACGCCGAGTCCGCGCAGCAATGGACCGTAGCTTTCCATCAAGTGCGCGCTGACGTCCACGGACAAAAGATCCAGTTCGGTGCGGACCTTTTCCCGCAGCCCGGGTTCGGGCAGGTGATGGTGCAGGTTCGCCAGCTCGGTATCCCCCAGCGGCAGGGCCAGCTGCCCGGGAATCGGATCATGCTTCCGGGACGCGGACTTGGCCGGTGCGGCGTCCAGGTACTGGATCAGGTCCGCACGGCTGCCCTCGGAGCCGGTCTGCTTGCTGAGCGAATCGAACGCTCCGAGCTGCGCCAGCCGGCGCAGCGTGGGCCGGGAGACCTTCGCACGTGCCCTCAGGTCCGCCAGGGAGTCATAGGGCTGCCCGGCGGCGATGCGCATTAGCTCGACGGCGGACAGCCCGTAGATCCCGGCCAGGGACAGCCGGATGCCCAGCCGGCCGTCGTCGAGCCGCTCCACCCGGTAGGTTTCGCCGCTGCGGTTTATGTCCAGGGGCAGGATGGGGATGCCCATCCGCCGCGCCTCGGCGACGAGCAGCCGGCGCGGGTACATGCCGGGATCATGTTCGAAGATGCCGGCGAGGAACGCCGCCGGGTGGTGTGCCTTCAGCCATGCCGACTGGTAGGTGGGTACGGCGAAGGCAGCGCCGTGGGCCTTGCAGAAGCCGAAGCTGCCGAAGGCCTTGAGCGTGTCCCAGACCTTGTCGATGGTTTCCGGCGTGTAGCCGCGGGCGGCGGACTTGCTGCGGAAGTATTCCTCCACGCCCGGCTCGGCGGATTCGTTGCCCAGCAGGCGGCGCAGTTCGTCCGCCTTCGCCAGCCCGCAGCCGGTGAAGACATTCAGCGTCCGCAGCACCTGTTCGTGGAAGACGGTGACGCCGTGGGTTTCGGCCAGCACCGGGCGCAGCGCCTCGTGCGGGTAGACCTCCGGGGAGAAGCCGTGCCGGTGTTCCAAAAACGGCCGGACCATGTCGGATTTCATCGGCCCGGGCCTGAACAGGGAAATGTCGATGATCAGGTCATTGAACTCCCGCGGCGCCAGCTTGCCCACCAGCTCGCGCTGTCCCGGGGATTCGATCTGGAAGCAGCCCAGGGTGTGCGTGCTGCGGATCAGTTCGTAGGTGGGTTCGTCGTCGAACGGAACGGCGTCGAGGTTGATCCGGCCGTCGTGTTCGACGAACTCCGGGTCCGGCTCCTCCGGCCCGTCCCGATGCTTCCCGGCGGCAATGACCTCTTCACGGGAGGAGTGCACCCGCACCACTTCGCGTACGGCAAAGGCCATGGCGCTCTGCATCCGCACACCCAGCACGTCGAGTTTGAGCATGCCCATGGGGTCCATGTCGTGCTTGTCGAACTGGGACATGGGCAGGCCCAGGCCGCTGGGCTGCACGGGGGTGCGGTCCAGCAGGGAGGTGTCCCCCAGGATCACTCCGCAGGGATGCATGGAAATGTGCCGGGGCAGCCGGTCCAGGCGTTCGGTGAGGTCCACCAGCAGGTCCAGCTGCTGGTTCTTTTCCACCTGGCCGGAGAATTCCCGCAGTTCGGGCTTTTCGGCGAGCGCCTCGCGGAAGTTGCGGGCCGAGAAACGCCATAGCTGCTTAGCCACAGCGCCGATCTCCTCCTCGGGCATGCCCAGGGCCAGTCCGGCGTCGCGCACCGCTCCCCGTGCCCGGTAGCCGTTCTGCATGCTCATCAGCGTGACCCGTTCGGAGCCGAAGCGTTCGAAGATGCGGTGATAGACGTTGTGCCGCTCGGCGCTTTCCACGTCTATGTCGATGTCCGGCAGCGTGGAGCGGTCCCGGGAGAGGAAGCGTTCAAAGATCAGGTCGTGGTCCAGCGGGTTCACGTGGCTGACGCCCAGCAGGAAGTTCACCAGCGAGGAGGCCCCCGACCCCCGGGCAGCGGCGCGTACCCCCATCCCGGTGATCATGGCGGAGACTTCCGCAACCGTGAGGAAGTACGATGCGAAGCCCAGCCGCTCGATGATGCCCAGCTCGTGTTCGAGCCGGTTGCGCAGTTCCACCTCGGCAATCGAGTCCCGGGCGCGCAGCCTACGGGTAATCCCCGCCTCGCAGCGCTGGTGCAGTTCGATCATGGGTTCGGCCTCGATGCCGATCACCGAGGCTTCAGGTACCACGGGCTGCTTCCAGCCCATATCCGCCACGGGGTCTATCCGGCAGCTATCCGCGAGCGCCGCAGTGTCGGCCAGCATCCGTACCGCTCCCGAGGAACCGTAGCCCGCCTCGGAGCTGATCTCGCGGGCAAGCGCAGTCATCTCCCGTACCCCCTTGAGCCAGCCCTGCCCGTTGGGCTGTAAGTCCGGAAGGTGGGAGAGCGACGTCAGCGAGCGCGCGGCGTCGAGCACGTCAGCGGTGGCGGCTCCATCCTCGTCCACGTAGCGCACGGCATTGGTGAGGATGCCGGGCACACGCATCTCGTCGGCCAGCCGGAACATGCGTACGGCGTGGGCAAGGCTGAGGTTCTCCCCCGGGGCGGACAGATGGGTAACCACCTCGACGGCGAGCGCCCGGGCAGGGATCAGCGAGCGCCAGCGGCCGAACAGGGTACGGGCGACGGCGTAGCTTCGGCTGCGCATGGCCTGGCCGACGTCGGACTGCGGGCCGACGAGGACGGTGAGGACAGGTTCATCCTCCCCCTCTGTGCAGACGTACCCGGCCAGTTGTTCCATGGTGACGCCTACCGGTTTGCCGGCGCGTGCCCGGGAGGCTGAGGTGGCGGCGTGCGCGGCGGAGATCAGCCTGCACAGGGCACGGTAGCCTGCTCCCCCGGTATGCCCGTGGGCAAGGATGACTACCCGGCCCGTAACCGCGTTCCCGTCATCGAGCACGGCCAAATCCACGCCCACGATGGGATCGATACCGGCTTCCATGCAGGCCCGCAGGTGCTTGACCGTTCCGTAGAGCCCGTCCCGGTCTGTGCAGGCCAGTGCGTCCGCGCCGTCGGCCGCTGCGGACTGGGCCATTTCCTCCGGCCAGGACACCCCGTAGTGGGCGCTGAACGCGGTGGCGGCGTGCAGGTGGGTAAAGCTCATTGCTTAGGCACTGTCCCTCAGCGCGTCATGAATGCGGATCAGGCGCCAGCGGTCGCTGCGGACATGGTGCGAGAGGTCGAGGGTGCGCAGGTCGGAGCGGTCATTGACCCGGGCCTGGACCCGCCAGATCTCGGTATCCACCAGCCCGGCGCCATGTCCGCGTTCGGCGCGGGTTTCTTCCTCCCACCAGTTACGGCGTTCATACCAGCGCACAGGATCAGCCCCCACCTTGTAGGTGTGCCCGCCCCAGATAAGCCGGAGAGGCTGGCCCGCAGGCGAGCACACCACCTCGATCGCTTCGCTGAAGGTACCCATTCAGCTTCCTCTCCGCCCACGGATGCATGCGCACCGCACACGCACCAACCCACTGGTTATCCATTGGTTTTCAGTTGATTATCAGTTCGCAACTAATTCGAACATATGTTCGAACAGCTCCGCCACCAGTGTACGACCAGCAGGGGACAAACGGCACCACACGGAGATGGACGGGTAGGGAGATCCGCTCAGAAGCAGCAGCGCCCAGGTGTGCCGCTGACGGAGCCGACCCCCGCATGGTGCACACTGTTTCCAGACAGCTGGATTCTGCGCAGGATGCCTTGGTCCAGGCAATACTCATCGGATGGGGCCGGTTATGACAGCAGACAGCAACACACCGCCTAATGGACGGCAGCAACCGGAACCATGGAATCCGTTCGGGCAGGAGCCTGAACTGCAGCATCGGAATCCATATGCGCAGGACGTCCTGCCTGCGGATCAGGGAGCGGTTCCTCCAGAAGCGGCCTCCCGGAAAACACGGTTCAGCGCGGCAGCGATAACGGGAATGGTCCTCGTGTCGATCGTCTGGGCGATCGTCGTCCGCCCCCTCATCGCCTTCGCCGCCTGGGACACCTCCGGCTTCTCCATTTTTGGCTTCTTCGCCTTTTCCGGCCTGCTCACCCTGCTCGGAGGAGTAACGGGATTCATCGCGGCGCTTATCCAGGGAAACAGGAGGCTTGCCGCCCGCCTGTACATCATTCCCTCCCTGATCTGGCAGGGAGCGACCCTGGCTGCACTTTTCGCGCTGGTGTTCTCCCTATCCGGTTATGACGGCACCTAACCGCACCTAACCGCAGGTCCTATCTCCCGCTGTCCATGTCCACCCGGGCCGTGGTGGACAACGGCTGCTGCACAAGAAACAGCGTCAGGACAAAGGCCGCCGCCAGGATCGGCACCCCGAGCAGGAAGATCGGCGGCAGCGCCTCGCCGAACGCGGATTTGATGAAGTCCTGCGCCGGAGCGGGCAGCGCCCTGATGCTGTCCGGGCTGATCGAATTGGCGCCGCCCGACGCCGCATCGCCGGCTCCGGCCGGTGCGGAGGCCAGCTGGTCATTCAGCCGGCGGATGAACAGGGAACCGAACAGGGCAATCCCCAGGGAACCGCCCATCTGCCGGAAGTAGTTGGCGGTGGAAACCCCGGTACCCATGTCCTTGGCCGGGACGCTGTTCTGCACAATCAGCACCACGTTCTGCATCAGCGCCCCGATCCCCAGTCCCAGCACGAACATGCCCAGCGCGGTGAGGGAGTACGGCGTCGTGCTGGAGATGCGCGAGAGCAGCAGCAGGCCGCCGATCATGGTGAGGGACCCGAGAATCGGATAGATCTTGTACTTGCCCGTGCGGGAGATCAGCTGCCCCGTCCCGATCGAGGTGGTGAGCAGCCCTGCGGTCATGGGGAGCATCATCAGCCCGGACATAGTGGGACTGGCTCCGTTGACGATCTGCAGGAAGGTCGGCAGGTAGGCAATGGACCCGAACATGGCCAGCCCCACCGCCAGCCCAACCAGTGTGCAGATCAGGAAGTTGCGGATCCCGAACAGGCGCAGCGGAAGGATCGGTTCGGACGCGCGCAGTTCCACCGGAATGAAGATGGCGACGGCGACGGCGGCCACTGCTCCCAGTGTGAGGATGGTGGGTGAGGTCCAGGCGTAGTTGTTGCCGCCCCAGCTGGTCAGCAGCACCAGGGCGGCGCTGCCGACGGCAAGCAGTGCGGCACCGGCATAGTCCAGCCGGATCCCCTTGCGTTCGGACCGCGGCAGGTGCAGGGCGGTGACGATGACCGCGAGCGCCACCGCACCGATGGGCAGGTTGATGTAGAACACCCACCGCCAGGACCAGTAGTCGGTAAGGTAGCCGCCCAGCAGCGGTCCGCTGACGGAAGCGATACCGAACGCCGCCCCGATCATTCCCATGTACTTGCCGCGCTCGCGGGCGGGCACAATGTCACCGATGATGGCCTGCGCACCGATGATCAGCCCGCCGCCGCCTACGCCCTGGATGGCCCGGTAGGTGATGAGTTCGGCCATGCTGTGCGCCTGCCCGGACAGGGCGGACCCGCCCAGGAAAACCACGATGGCGAAAATGAAGATGTTCTTGCGCCCGAGCAGGTCCCCGAGCTTCCCGTAGATCGGCAGCCCGATTGTGGAGGTCAGCAGGTAGGCGGTGATCACCCAGGACAGGTGGTCCATACCCTGCAGGTCCCCCACGATGGTGGGCAGGGCGGTGGAGACGATGGTCTGGTCCAGGGCCGAGACAAGCACCGCCAGCATCAGCCCGGCGAAAACGACGGCGATCTGGCGCCGCGAATGCCCGCCTCCCGCATCGGCGCTGCCCTGCACGCTGTCCCCGCCCGTTGGCGGGCCGCTCCGGGCCTGCGGCGTGTGCGCCACCAGAGGGACGGCGTTGACCGGCGCTCCCATGGCACCGGCCATCCCGGCTATCGGATGGGTTGCTGCGGTTCCGTGGGGAGTAAACCGGTCGGCCATGCACTCCTCCTTGGAAATTTCCGCCGGATGTGGGAGTCCGGCCGGGACTTCCATTCGACGCCCACCGTCCCGCCAAGTCAACGGTCGGCGGCGGCCACCCATGCCGCCGGTACCGGCAGGCGTCGTGGTGGAGGGCGTTGAAGTTACCTACTCTAAGGAACGGCTCCCTGCCTCGGCGTTGTTCCACGGGTAGGACAGGCGCACACTGGCACTGAAAGCGGACCGGCCATGATGTCGAAGCCGCACGGGATCACCTTCGGGGTACGCCATGAACCGTACAATAAGCGTCATTTTCCGCGCCATACCGCTTCTGATGGGCGCTGTCTGTCTGTCCTATGGCCTCTACATCCTGTCCGGGCGGAACGATGCCGATCACTTTGTCGCCGGACACGTCAACGTCGGGCTGACCGCCATCTGTTATGCACTGTTCACCACGGCGGCCACCATCATTCGGCAGCTCATCAACCGCTATGGGCGCGTATGGGGGATCATCCTGCCGCTCTCCGGCTACGTGGCTGCTGCCGCCGCCGTCATCTGGGGCATCCTTCTGGCCAACCGGGACAACACCGCGGAGAACCTCACGGCGGGCTTCGTTGTGATCGGCATCGGCTTCGTCGCCGCGTGCGTCAGCACCGTCGCGGCCGCGTCCACGAAATTCACTCTCATCCAGTCAGCACAGTTACTCGAGCCACAGGGCGGCCCGCCGGAAGGTGCCCACTCCCGCGCCGTCGGCGCCGGGCTGCTCGCAGTTCCGGTTGGAGCCGCCGTCGTCGGTTTCTCCCTTGCGATCGGCCTGTTGGTGCGCGGGGATACGCCCGGATTCGTTGCCGGCCACGTCCTGATCGGCCTGTCGGCGATCTGCACGGCGCTGATCGCCCTGGTCGCGAGCATCGTGCGCCAGGTGCGCAACGAATTCAGCGACGGCGAGCGTTCCGCTTGGCCCTGGCTCGTCGCTGCCGCGGGCACGATCAACGTGCTGCTCGGACTATTCGTGCTGTTCAGTTCAGACGAACCCTATCGGCTGGCCCCGGGATGCGTGCTGATCGGCCTCGGGCTGATCTGCTTCAGCATCCTGTCGAAGGTGCTGTTGCTCGCCCTCGTCTGGCGTCGCACGTTTGCCCTGGCCAACCGCATCCCGCTGATGCCCATCGGAACAGCGCTCAGCTGCCTGTTCTTCGCCGCGTTCCTCTTTGAAGCCGCAGGCACAGACCCGGCGTTCTTTGTCCCCGCGCACGTGCTGGTTGGACTCGGGGCTGTCTGCTTTACGCTCTTCTCAATCGTGTCGATCCTCGAAGCGGGAACGTCGGAGTAGCAGGGCAGCATTAAGGCGTGGAGGGAACTGCTCCCCGCCAGGTGCGGATGCCGGTGCGGACTGCCTCCGGCAGCCCGGCGTCGTCAAAGAGCCGGTCCAGCGAAAAGCCGTCCGCCGCCGCGCGGAAGGCACCGTCCATGCTGGTTCCCTGCCCGGCGCACAGTCTTTCGCTCTCTGCCTCCGGATTGGGCCGTCCTGTTGCTGCTGCGAAGGCATCCGCGTTGCGGACGGTTTCGAAGTAATCCTCCCGGATCTCCTCCGGCTCCGCGTCCACTGCCGCGAGCAGGACCATTGCGGTCATTCCCGTCCGGTCCCGGCCCGCCATGCAGTGGAAGAGCACCCCGCCGGGCGGGGCATCGGCGAGCGCCTGCAGTACGGCGCCCATCCGGTCCGGCAGCCGGGTGAGGTGCGGCAGGTAGTACAGCGGCGTGCCCATCAGTCCGTTGTTCCAGTACCCCTCCCAGAACTCCGGATTTTCCGCCAGCCCGTCCAGGTCCACGGGAACCGTGGTGAGCCAGTCCGGGCGGGCGGCGGTGTCCCGTGCGCGTTCGGGCGGCTGCCGGAGGTCGACGACGGTACGCACTCCCAGCGCATGCAGGGTGTCCCAGCCGCGGGGGCGGATCAGGTCCACCGTTTCGGAGCGGAAGAAGACCCCGTGCGGCGTGAGCGTGCCGTCGCGCCGTCGTCGGCCGCCCAAGTCGCGGAAGTTCACCAGCCCCTCCACGGGGCGAAGAACCCGCGCGTCGGCTGCAGGGAGGCTGGCCGTATCCGGGGAACTAGGCAAATTCCATTCCTTCCGCCGGACGGGGGCGGGTGAGCCAGTACTGGGTGCCGGCGGCATCCCGGGCCACAATGCCTTCATCCACCAGATAGCGGCGGATGGCAGCGGGGTCTGCGGTGAAGGCCGTCAGCCGGGTGGTGAGTTCCTTCTCCGACAGCACTGGCCGCAGCCCCGGCTCCGGCGGCCGGGCATGTTCAAAGACCTCCCCGGCCAGGAAATGCAGCAGCTCCAGCCGGTCGGAGCGTTTGCGCGGGTAGGCCTCGACCCTGCCGTTGACCAGGAAGCGGCGGGCCGACGTGTCGGTTGGCCGTATCCCGGCGGCCAGCAGATCAGCGAAGACGGACGCCACGGGTTCCACCCCGCGCTCGCCGACGCGGACCAGGCCGGCGTTCTGCAGCACCGCCAACGACTTGGCCTCGGCAGAGGTGAGGTCCTCCGGGTCCAGGCGTGCGCCGTCGTCGGCCGCCAACACGGCGCGGGCGTACAGGTGCAGGCGCCGGCGGTCTGCGAGCGCCGCCGCCACGGGACGCCAGCGGTTCGCCTCCGGCCTAGTTTCCCCCATGGCTCCCTTTCACATCTGTGTCCGGTTCCTGACCGTCCCTGACCGGCGGTGACAGCACCTGGACCGCCGGCGGACGGTGCAACATCCCCATGACCTGCAGTTCGGCGTACAGGTCCGCCACGGCCGGGGCACGCCAGTCCCTCACCGTGATGAGCGTTCCGTCCGGGTAGTTCTGCACGGCGGCAGCAGCAATGGGGAAGGGCAGCCGCCCGTAGGCCGTCCGGGAGAACCAGTTGAGGTATCCGACGGCGGGCTCCCGGAAAGATGCATGTCCCGGCAATCCCAACCGGGTCCGGCGCTCGCTGACCCTGTCATGAACTTCCCAGCTGGTCAGGCTCGCCGTCTCCGGCTCCCAGATGCGGATCAGCTTCCGGAACCAGGCGGAGGCTTCATCGGGGGTGCCGATAGTGAAGTCCGGCGGCAGTTTCAGGGAGATCTCGTTGGGCCTTGGGCCGAGGTTCCGGCCGGCGGTAACGTCCAGGGAGAACAGTGCTTCCTTGGCATCTGTGTCAGCGTAAAGCCGGAACTGTGTCTTGCTGGTGCCGGTGGAGAACGGCGAGTCGGGGGCATCGCGCTCGCGGAAACTTTCAATCGCCCTGCCCAGCGCGGACGGGTCGGCAAAGTCTGCCGCCTCCCTGAACACAAGTGCCCGGCCGTGCCACCGCATCTCCGCAGCGTCAAACCGTCCCCGGAACAAATCCAGCATCGGCAGGATCCGGGCGGCCACCTGCTCCGCAGTTTCCCTCCGGGCACCCCACACCAGCCGGACACGGACAGCCTTATCCTCCGGAAACAGGTCGGCCACAGTGAGTGTCATGCGGCACAACCTACCCGATTCAGGACCCGTCTCCGCCGGCAGGCGCATCCAGGACCTGGAAAGCAGGCATCGTGTGAAGCATTCCCATGGTCTCCAGCTCCGCATACAGATCGGCCACCGCAGCAGCGGTCCAGTCCTTGACGGCTATCAGGGTCCCGTCCGGGTCCTCCCGGGTTACTGCATCCAGGGGGAAGGGAACCCTGCCGTACCCGGTCCGCGAGAACCAGTTCAGATAGCCGACGGACGGGGTGTAAATCGAGCGGTTCCCTCTGCCTAGCCGTTTCTCCATCTCCCTGCAGGCATCCATGGTGTCCGGGGTAAAAAGGCAGGCGGTTTCCGGCTGCCAGATCCGGGCCAGCCCGCCGAACCAGCTGTGGGCCTCCTCCGGTGGGCCAATGATGAATTCTGCTGGCGGCCGCAGGGAGATGCTGTTTGCCGGGGTGCCCCAGACATTACTGCGGCCGGCAGAGATATCGAACTGAAACAGTCCGTTGTCCGGATCGCCGGAACCGGTCAATGAGAATTTTGCCCTGAGTGTTCCGGTGTCCACATGCGAGTCGGGAACATCGCGCTGGCGGGGACTTTGAATCAGCGCACCCAGCGCTTCCGGCGCGTCCGGGATGTCGACCCATTTAGGTCCGGGCCCGAAGAGGGTTTTCACGGACATCTGCCATCGCGCATCGGGATCCGGGAACCTGCTTCGGAACAAGGGAAGCGTCAGCAGGATCCGTTCGGCGACCTGTACCGGAGTCTCCTTGCGCGACCCCCATTCCAGGGACAGCCAGGCATGGACCCGGTCGGTCTTCGGGAACAGTTCCCCCACGGTTTGTGCCATGGGCCACAACATACCCGACATGTTTCCGGTCCAGGGAGACAACCCGGCCGGGACGGGCGACCGGTTTCCTAGCTGCGGCTGAAGGCGTCCAGCTTACGCTGGGTCTCCATCTCGTGGCGGACCTTCAGCTCGTAGTCGATAAAGGCCTCGATCATGGCCGTGTACGTGCGTTCCACCACATTGCAGTCGCCGTCCTGCTCCTGGGCCGCATGGCGGACATGGGCAATGACTTCCTCCATACGCTTGGGCGAGCGGACGGCGTCGTCGTTGTCCTTCAGTCCCCCGGCGAGCCGGACCAGCCGCTGCCGCCGCCAGATCAGCGCGACAATTTCCTCATCGATTTCGTCAATTGCTGTCCGGACATTATCGAGCTGTCCCGAAACGGATTTCTGCTCAGCTGGTTCCATGCCTTAAGAGTAACCACCCCCGGGCTGCGGGCGCCGCACCGGGCCTCCGCTGCCCGGGTATGGCCGTTCGGCGTCTTCATGGCAGGATCAGAGGCGTGAACCCCCACGTTTCCGTGGTCACCGTAGGCGTACGGGACCTCGAAGTAACTCACGCGTTTTACGTTTCGCGGCTCGGCTGGGAAACAGTCCAATACGTCCCCGACGAGGTGATCTTCTTCCAGATCAACCACGGGCTGCTCCTGGCCTTTTTCCGGGCAGACCATCTGGCGGCGGAAGCCGGCGCGGTCGGCGAGCTCCACAACGCCCCGGTCACCCTCGGGCACAACGTGGACTCGGCCGCAGAGGTAGACGCCGTGCTGGCCAACGCCGCCGGTGCAGGCGGGGTCATCACCGCCCCCGGAACCCAGATGAGCTGGGGCGGCTATTCCGGCTACTTCACGGACCCCGACGGGCTGCGCTGGGAAGTCTGCTTCAACCCCGGCCTCAGGGTGGACGACGCCGGCCGGGTCACCCTGGCAATGATTTCCGAATAGGCTCCCGCTAGAACAGCACGTCCTCCGTCGGCACCGTCTCCGCCGGGTCCGGATGCAGCAGGTACTCGCCGTCGTTGCGCACGTTGCCCACGGCGGGGTGGGCTTCGGACAGTGCCCAGTCCGCCGCCGTCGTGTAGGCCTGTGCCGTAGCCAGGGCTACCAGCATGCCGGCATCCCGCCGTGCCGGGTCCAGCCAGGCAGCCATTGCGTCCGGGGACAGCGGCAGCGGCAGCCGGTCATGCAGGCCGGCCAGTTCGCCCAGCACGGGTTCGGCGCTGTCCGCCGGAGGCGAGGCGACGGTGAGGATCGACGTCGAGAGCAGCCACTTCTCCGGGTCGCCTTCGGCCTTGGCCGGATCCCGCCACCACTCGTACAGGCCGGCAAAGTAGATCGGGGCGCCGTCGGCCCGGGAAACGTGGAACGGGCGGCGGACCTTGCCGGGGCCTGCCTTCCATTCGTAGTAACCGTCCACCGGCACCGCGCAGCGGCGCGAGAGAACTGCGTCACGGAAGGTGGGCTTTTCCAGGACGGTCTCGCTGCGGGCATTGAACGCACGTACGCCTACGGATGCATCGGCTGCCCACCCCGGCACCAGGCCCCACCGGGCAACGTGGATCTGGCGCACCTGCGTCCGTCCCCGGCCCGGCACCTCCACGAACCGTTCCAGGACAACGGGGACGTCCGACGTCGGGGCCACGTTCCAGGACGCGCGCAGTTCCAGACGGGCGTCAGCCTCCGCTTCAGCGTCGGCCACAAGGTCCCCCGCGGAGCGGGCCATGACGTATCTTCCGCACATGCCTCCAGTCTGCCACCGGGAATGCCGTCGGCCGGAATACTGTTGGATCAGGCAACAATCCATTTCGACGAAGAGGAGCAACCATCGTGGCTGCCACTGCTGAAGCTTTCACTCCCGCAACCGGAACCATCACCATGTTCTCCACCTCCTGGTGCGGATACTGCCGGCGGCTGAAGTCCCAGCTGGATGCCCAGGGCATCGGTTACACCGAGGTCAACATCGAGGACGTGGAAGGTACTGCGGATCTGGTGGCCTCGCTCAACGGCGGCAACCAGACCGTTCCGACCGTGATTTTCCCGGACGGTTCAGCGGCCACCAACCCTTCCGCTTCTGAGGTGAAGTCCCGCCTCGGCCTCTAGCGGGCGGGGCCCCTCGGGGCCGTCGGACGGCGGAACGACGTGCTTGACTCTCGGTTACTGAGTAGTAGTGTGGGGGCTCTTCCAGAGGGAACGGTACTACCGGGACACGAAGGAGCGAGATGAAGACCACGATGACACGGACCGCCGTCCTCCTATCGACAGCCGGACTGATCGCCGGTTCCGCGGTTTTTGCGGCACCAGCTTCAGCGGCCGTCACCGAATGCGAACCCGGATCGACGGCAACCACCTTCACCGGGTCCACCACAAGCCGGGAAACAGCCGGCACGGCAACGCTCACGAACAGTTCCACGGTCACTGCACCTGTCGGGCTCACCAGTGAACGTTCCGTGACCAGCCAGGCGTCTACCAAGGGGCCGGTACCGCTCAGTGCAATTCTCCCCGCAGTGCGGACCGAGGTCAGCCCGCTGGCGTTCGAAACCGCCAGCTGGCGTGCCGGACAGTCGATATTCCAGCTGACCTTGCCTGCGGGCCAGTCACACGATGTGACATACGGGTTCAACCTGATGTCGTTTTCCGGTTCGCAGCAGGAATGCGGACTCGACGGACGCTTCGGTCCCGCAACGGACTTCAGCGGCACCGTTCCGACCGGAACCTTCGTAGACTTCTAGCGCCGCGGGTGGGAACCTGCCGGGCGGTGAGTCAGGGACGCAGCAGTGCCTTTATGGTCCGCCGTTCGTCCATGGCCCGGTAGGCTTCCGGGGCCTCGCCCAGGGGCAGCTCCAGGGTAAACACCTTCCCCGGGTCGATTTTCCGCTGCAGGATCAGCCCCATGAGTTCGGGCAGGAACCGGCGTACCGGTGCCGGGCCCCCCAGCAGATGGATCTCCGCGAAAAAGAGCTGTTCCCCGGGCAGCTGCACGCCGTGCGGCACCCCCACGTAGCCCATATGGCCGCCGGGGCGGGTGCAGCCGATGCCCTGCAGCATCGAAGCCTGGGTTCCCACTGCCTCGACCACGCTGTGGGCGCCCAGCCCGCCGGTCAGCTCGCGCACCGCTGCCACGCCGTCGTCGCCGCGCTCCTGGACAATGTCCGTGGCTCCGAACTCCCGGGCCAGTTCCTGCCGGTCCGGGTGGCCGCTCATGGCGATGATCCGTTCGGCGCCCATCTGCCGGGCGGCCAGCACGGCCAGGAGGCCCACCGCGCCGTCGCCCACAACCGCAACTGTCTTGCCGGGCGCGGCTTCGGCAGCAGCCGCCCCGAACCAGCCGGTGCCGAGCACGTCCGAAGCGGCAAGCAGCGACGGGATCACCTCTGGCTCCGGCGCTTCCGCCGTCGCCACGAGCGTGCCGTCCGCGAGCGGAACCCGCAGATACTCGGCCTGCGCTCCGCCGACGCCGGCGGCATGGACACACCGGCTCTGATACCCCGCTGCACAGATCTCGCAGGTGTTGTCGGAGGCGAAGAAGGAACCCACCACAAACTGGCCCGGCTTGATCTGTGACACGGCCGTGCCCACTTCTTCGACCACACCCACGTATTCGTGCCCCATCGGGCGGGGACGGCGCACCGGCTCGATGCCCCGGTACGGCCACAGGTCCGATCCGCAGACACAGGCTGCCACGACCCTCAGGATGGCGTCAGTGGACTCCTTGAGCACCGGCCGGGGGACATCCTCCACCCGGACATCCCGCTCTCCGTACAACAGGGTTCCTAGCATGGGCACTTCCTGGTGTTGGCAGCCGACAGTCTCCGGACCCGTTCCTGCCTTCCATGCTAGGACGGTGCCCGGCCCGGCGGCAGGCCCTGACGGCTAAGCCCGGAGCGGAAGGGTAATTCCGGCTTCGCTCCCGGCGCTTGGGGTCCATAGGATGGGAAGCGGGATGCTGGACTCAGGCTTCCCGCCCGGACATCGAAAGAGGCAGCACACTCATGGTTCATAAGGTTCAGGCCGTAGTCGTCAAGGAAAAGAACGCCCCCGTCTCGCTGGAGACCATCCTGGTTCCGGATCCCGGGCCCGGCGAAGCGCTGGTGGACATCCTCACCTGCGGCGTCTGCCATACCGACCTGCACTACAAGCAGGGCGCCATCAACGATGACTATCCGTTCCTGCTCGGACACGAAGCCACCGGCGTCGTTTCCGCCGTCGGTCCCGACGTTACCGAGGTAGCCCCCGGCGACCGCGTGGTGCTGAACTGGCGCGCTGTCTGCGGCGAATGCCGCGCCTGCCGCAAGGGCGAGCCGCAGTACTGCTTCAACACCGCCAACGCCACGCAGAAGATGACCCTGGAGGACGGCACCGAGCTGACGCCCGCGCTGGGCATCGGCGCGTTCGCCGAGAAGACCCTCGTGGCCGCCGGCCAGTGCACCAAGGTGGACGACGACGTCGACGCCGCCGCGGTGGGCCTGCTCGGCTGCGGCGTGATGGCCGGCATCGGTGCCGCCATTAACACCGGCGCCGTGCAGCGCGGAGAATCCGTGGCCGTAATCGGCTGCGGCGGCGTGGGCATTGCCGCCGTCGCCGGCGCGAAGCTGGCCGGGGCCACCACCATCATCGCCGTGGACATCGATTCGGCCAAGGTTGAACTGGCCATGGCCCAGGGCGCCACGCACGGCATCAACTCCAAGGACGAAGATCCGGTGGAAGCCATCCGCGCCCTCACCGGCGGCTTCGGCGCCGACGTCGTGATTGACGCGGTGGGACGCCCGGAAACGTATAAGCAGGCCTTCTACGCCCGCGACCTCGCCGGCCGCGTGGTCCTGGTGGGCGTGCCGAACCCGGAGATGAAGATCGAGCTGCCGCTGGCGGATGTGTTCGGCCGCGGCGGCTCCCTGAAGTCCTCCTGGTACGGCGACTGCCTGCCCTCCCGGGACTTCCCCATGCTGGTGGAGCAGTACAAGCTCGGCCGGCTGGACCTGGATGCCTTCGTCACCGAGCGCATCGGCCTGGGCGACATCGAGGAAGCCTTCACCAAGATGCATGACGGCAAGGTCCTGCGTTCGGTGGTGGAACTGTAATGTTCCGCATCGACAACGTGGTCACCTCGGGGACCTTCTCCCTGGACGGCGGCACCTGGGACGTGGACAACAACGTCTGGATTGTCGGCGACGACGCCCAGGTCATCGTCATCGACCCCGCCCACAACATCAACGCGGTTGCCGAAGCCGTGGGTGACCGGGAGGTCATGGCCATCCTGCTCACCCACGGGCATGACGACCACATCCGTGCCGTCGGCGAGGCCCGGGACCGGTTCAGCGCCCCGGTGTTCCTGCACGCCGCGGATCGGATGCTGTGGGACGCCGTGTTCCCCGAGGAGGGACCGGACGATGTGATCGAGGACGGCGACACGTTCGAGATTGCCGGCCATACCCTGCGCGCCCTGCACACGCCGGGCCACTCCCCCGGGTCGGTCTGCTTCTCGCTGGCGGCCGGCGAAGACGTTCCGGAGCCCGTGGTGTTCAGCGGTGACACGCTGTTTAACGGCGGTCCCGGTGCCACCGGCCGTTCCTACAGCGACTTCCCGACCATCATCGAGTCCATCCGGGAACGGCTGCTGACGCTGCCGGCGGAGACGAAGGTGCTCACCGGGCACGGGGATTCGACGTCGATCGCCGCCGAAGGCCCGCACCTGCAGGAATGGATCGACCGGGGGCACTAGGACCCGCCGTGGTCTTCCATGCGCATGCCTTGACCGCCCGGGTTAGGGTATGCGCATGGGGGACCACAGGAACATGCTGCTGGATTTGACCGTCGACGAGGCCCGCGCGGAGGAACACGTGGTCCATGTGCGGGACTGGTTCCGCCGCACCGGGTGGAGCAAGGCCGATCCCGAGGCTTATGACGAGTCCTACGAGATGTACCCCGCCGATTCCTTCGGAGAGCGCAGTGCCACGCTGTTTGCGGGAAACGGCGTGTACTCGTTTGTGCCCCTTCACGGCATCTACACGGGCGGCGGTGATTCCTACGGTCCGCGCTGCCGGGAATGCGGCACGGAATACGACCTCGACGAAGCTGTCCAGCTGGCGATTGCCTGGTCGGACAGCCACGTCGAGCCGGTCCTGTCCTGTACGAGCTGTTCCAGGCAGGAGCCGATGGGCGACTGGGAGATCCTCAGTTCCCTGACGGTGGCCTCCTTCGCCGTCATCATCGATGTCCACGACCGCTCGTTGGATCCCGATCGCCTCATCGCTGCCCTGCGGGAAGAACTCCGCAGCCAGCTTGGCGGACGCTGGGTCCATATGGTCGAGAACATGTGAGCATCTCCAGCCCTGCGTTAGGGTATGCGCATGGGGGATCACCGGGAGATGCTGCTGGATTTGTCCGTCGACGATTCGAGTGCCGAAGCGCGGATGCATGAGGCACGGAAATGGTTCCGGGACAGCGGCTGGAGTGCATCCGCGCCCGACAACTACGACTTGATCCATAGCAAACATGTGTCCGACGGACCTGGCCCCCGCCTGCTGGGGCAGCTGGACCCACGCTCGCCACACTTTGTCTTCACCTTCATCCCCGGCCGCGATTTATACATTCTGGGCGACAGCACGGCAGGTCCGGAGTGCCGAAAATGCGGTGAAACTACGGATATCGATGAGGTTGCCGGAATGGTCGGGGAGTGGCTGGACTCCTACCGGGAACCAGACCTTACCTGTCCCCGCTGCTCATGGCATGCGCCTTGGGGAAACTGGGACCTCAGTTGGTCACTGGTGGTTTCCTCGTTTGCCGTCATCATTGACCAGGACTCGCAGACCCCGGACCAGCGCGAATTTCCCCGGTACCTCATGTCCCGGCTACAGGCCGACCTCGGCGGGCGATGGGTACTCATGCACTATCACGATTAGGGGCCGGGGCCGCCGATTCGGGCAGACCCTTGTATCGGGTGTTATCCCGCCGGAAACTGAACTTATGGCCCTGCAAATCAGTCCCGCTTTCTGGAAAATCCTGCCGGAGTTGCGCTACGAACCCACGCCGCGGCGTATCCGTGCACAGCTCGGCGGCAACACCGTGGTGGACTCCACCGACGCCGTGCTGGCCTACGAGCCGCGGCGGGTCACCCCCATCTACGCAGTGCCCGCCGAGGACATCGCGGCAGAGGCGACAGCTGCCTCGGAGCCCGACGGCGACCCGCTGGCCGAGGTGCCCCCGGATGCCCTGATGGACCCGCGCTACCCGTTCTCGGCACACACCGCCCCCGGCCAGCCACTGGACCTGCGCGCGGGATCGCACGAGCTGCCCGGCGCCGGGTTCCGTCCGGATGATGCGGATCTTGGCGGGTATGTGCTGCTGGACTTCAACGCGTTTGACCGGTGGCTGGAGGAAGACCAGGTGGTCGAGGGGCACCCCCGGGATCCCTTCCACCGGGTCGACGCCCGGGATTCCTCGCGTGCGGTGCGGGTGCATCTGGACGGACAGCTGCTGGCCGAGACCCGCCAGCCGCTGCTCGTCTACGAAACCATGCTCCCGCCGCGGACCTATTTTCCGCGCCAGGATGTTGACTGGGATGTCCTCAACGCATCAACCTTCCGCTCCGTCTGTCCGTACAAGGGGACGGCGAACTACTGGTCGGTGACCGGGCATCCGGGGGGCGCGGACCTGGCCTGGTCGTATGAACGGGTGCTGCCCGATTCGGCGCAACTGAAGGACCGGGTCTCGTTCTTCGATGAGCGCACCGAGGTCTACGTCGACGACGCCAAACAGGAGATCACCTCCCTGTTCCGCTTCTGAGGCTGTTTCAGTCCGCCGTATCAGCGATCTGGATGAGGTTGCCCACGGTGTCAAAGAAAACCGCCGTCGTTATTGGTCCCATCCGGGTAGGCGGCTGAGTGAAGGCCACGCCCAGGTCCAACAGCCGGTGAAATTCGTCCTCCACGCTGTCCACGGCGAAGGAGGTGAACGGGATCCCGTCCGCTACCAGCGCCTCCGTGAACGGCGCGACGGCGGGATGCCCGGCCGGTTCGAGCAGCAGTTCCACCCCGGCGTCCTCCCCCGGCACCCCCACGGTCAGCCAGCGCGCCCCGCCCGCCGGCACATCCTGCCTCTGTTCGAATCCCAGCACCCGCGTGTAAAAATCCAGTGCCTTGTCTTGGTCGTCCACAAAAATACTGGTCACCACAATTCTCATGGGTGCTCCCTGTCCGTTCGGGTTTTCACGAGCCGACTATCCGGGAGTTCCGTCGGCACACGGCCAGTATCCGGTGCACCAGGCAAATGCGGGAGGGGGTCCTGTCAAACCCCCGGCTGTGCAGGGCACTGGCCGCTGATTACCGGGACTCGTAGCGTTGTTGCCCCAATGCCGCATCAATAGGGAAGGCAACACCATGTCAACGCCTAATGAATCGTACGAACTTGCCCGCCGGCGCGTCATCGCAAAAACCATCTACAAGGGAGTGGTCGGTCTCTGGCTGCTGCTCGCGGTCCTTCAGGTCGCTATCTGGTACTTCACGACGCCGGACGGCTACTTCTGGCCGGTCTGGCCGATCCTGGGAACTCTTGTCGCCGCAGTCATTGCGGGGATCCCCGTCTACGCAGGCCGTCCCGCCATATCGGATCGCCGTATTGAGGCCGAAGTGGCTCGGATGCGGCGAGACGGCTGACCCGTACCAGGAGAGGACATCATGCTCGACAGCACCCACCAGGTCATCGCCGGCGTCGTTCTCCTCACCGTCATCGGCGTCGCATACGGTGGCCGGTTCGTCTTTACAGCGGTAACCGGACGATTCCCGGCGAACGACCTCCAAAAGAGCTTCTTCCGCGCCGGCCACGCTCACGCGGGAGTGCTCATCATCCTCGGCCTCCTGGTCATGGTGATCGTGCAGGCGAACGGCGTGCCCGAGCCGTTCGCCACGATTTCCCTCGGCGTCCTCGTGGCTGCAATCCTGATGCCCGCCGGTTTTTTCGTCTCCGTCATCGGCCGCGATCCCGCACGGCCTAACCGGGCCATTATGCTTCTCTGGATTGGAGCGGCTGTGCTGGGCGTCGGCCTGCTGGCCGCAGGCGTCGGACTCATCATTCAGGGGGTCACGTCAGCGCCATGAACGTGACTGAGACAGTTGCCCTGGTAACCGGAGCGAACAGGGGGCTGGGGCGTTTCTGGATGCAGACACGCAAGCCGTCAAGGACCAGCTGAGCCTGCCTCCCGAAGCTTTTTACGCAGGCATGGGGCCCTTCGCCTGAGCCGCTGCCGGGGTTGAGCTGACGGACCGTTGAGCGCGCTGCAGATTGCGGATGAGTTCCTCGCGGCTTTGTCCATCGACGTGGTGCCGCCACATCGGCGTACCGGGGCTGCTGCGCCAGGATTCGCTCAGCGGACTGTTATCAACTGCGTCGAATCCGAGATCGTCATAGAACCGGGTCACCAGTTCGACGGCCTCCGGATAGTCGCTGGAGACGACCAGCGCCTTACGGTCAGGTGCTCCGGCCGGTCGCGCCAGCCGCATGATGGCCGGCAGCGCGTCGCTGGGGACACGGAGGTGGAAGCGCTCATGGAACTGGACGTGATTGAACGCCTTGACGACCTTCGAGGTGGGCAGCTGTTCCTGACGTAACTCATGAATTGTCTTGAGCCCCGAATCGACGTCGGGGAAGTTCCCGTCGCGCCAGACCATGTAGTTGTTGTTGTCGATGACGACCTTTCCTGCGAGTTCCTGCACCGGCAGCCGGTCACCGGGCGCATACGGAAACGCGGTAACCGCGAAGTCAGCTGCAGCCGCAGCCTCTGCCGCGGTGGCGACGCGTGCCCGCGGTCCCAAGTCCTTGACCAGCCGCTGCAAGGTTTCGGGTCCCCGCGAATTCGCGATAACGACGTCGTAGCCCGCCGCCGTTGCCACCCGGGCAAGCGTTGTTCCGGCCTGGCCCGCGCCGAGGATGCCGATAGTAGTCACGGTATTACTCCTTGGTTAGCCTGGCGCCGGTTTGCGGATGTTCCTGGCTCGTGTTCGTCGACAAGGCTGCGGAGGCAAGGAGCGCAAGTTTCTCGGCATTGTCCGAGCCGGCGTCGGGGTGGTAAACGACGAGCATCAGTCCGTCCGCTCCGTTGATACCCAGCCGCTCCCGGTTGAGCGTCATTTCCCCGACCTGCGGGTGGTTGAGCAGCATCGGTGTGCCTCTCTGGGCCCGCACTTCATGCCGTGCCCACATTCGGCGGAAGTAGGGGCTCGCCAGCGAAAGCTCTCCGACGAGTTCTATGAAACGGGGATTATCGACATCCTTGCCCACGGACTGCCGAAGGTTCGCAATGAAGCACTCCGTCACCACTTCCCACTCCGGATAAAGGGCCTGCTCGGCCGGGTCGAGGAACATGTCCCTCAGCTGGTTCCCCCCGACATCAAGACGCGGTGAGAGCGCTTTCGCCAGGCTGTTCGCGGCCAGGATATCGAAGTACCGCCCCTCGATGAAGGCGGGCTGGGCCAGCGAATCCAGCAGCTTGAGTGCACCGGCGGGAACGGTTTCCTTGGACGGCCGGCGCACGCGC
Source organism: Arthrobacter sp. zg-Y895 (assembly GCF_020731025.1). NCBI lineage: Bacteria > Bacillati > Actinomycetota > Actinomycetes > Micrococcales > Micrococcaceae > Arthrobacter > Arthrobacter sp. zg-Y895. Next base: position 111,472 of record NZ_JAJFZY010000004.1, on the reverse strand, counting down.
TGCCGGGGAACGTCCGCGACCAGCGTGAGCAGGTACGCGAGGTGGTCGTCGTCAAGTTGGAGCACGCGGGCGATGGACTCGAGGACCTGCACGGAGGGGTGCCGGTCCCGCCCGCGCTCCAACCGCAGGTAGTAATCGGCGCTGATGCCGGCGAGCATGGCCACTTCCTCGCGCCGCAGTCCGGGCACGCGCCGCACACCTATCTCCGGGATGCCGGCCTGCTTCGGTGTTACCAGCTCGCGCCTGGCCCGCAGGTAGTCGCCAAGGGCGTTCGATGTCTTACTCATGGGAGCCAGCCTAGGACCTGGCAGGGCGGTTGGGACAGCGGCAGAGGGGGTCCTGTCACTCCCCCGGCTGGACAGGGCTCTGGCCGGTGAAAGCAGGCATTCGTAGCGTTGCAGTGGCTCAGCTGGAGCTGGAGCCTACCGAGAGGACAGAAAATTGACCATCACATTAATCACCGGGGCGAACAAGGGCATCGGATTCGAAACGGCCAGGCAACTGCTGGAGTTGGGGCATGTCGTTTACATAGGTGCCCGTGACGCCGAGCGGGGTGAGAAAGCCGCAGCAGGGCTGGGCGCCCGATTCGTACAGCTCGATGTAACCAACGACGCCTCAGCCAGCAGCGCACTCGCGAGCATCGATGCGGACGAGGGCCGGCTCGACGTCCTGGTGCACAACGCGGGCGTCCTCGAGACGGAGATGGACGGCCCCTCCGCCCTCCGGGCCTTCGATACCAATGCGGTAGGTATTGTCCGCGTCACGCAGGCCGCACTCCCCCTGCTGCGCAGGTCCGCCAACGCCCATGTGGTCACCATCTCGAGCAGCGCCGGTTCCTTCTGGGCAGTCACCAACCCCGATCGACCGGAGTTCGACCTGCCGCTTGCGCTCTACTCGGCGTCAAAGACGGCGGCGACCATGCTCACGGTGCAGTACGCCAAGTCCCACCCGGGCATTAAGTTCAACGCACTCGAACCCGGAACCACTGCCACGGATATGACGGCCCGCTTCGGTATCGGGAGGTCACCGGAAGAAAGCGCACGAGTCGTTGTACGCCTCGCCACCCACGGCTCGGAGGGCCCAACCGGAACCCTCCGGGACGAAAACGGCGAGCTGCACTTCTAGGAGAAGGATCACCACAATGACCGCCACCCCCGCACACATCACCAAAGCAGGCCAGACAACCTCCTGGGGTGGTGTCGTCTCGCTCGGCCTTGGAATTTTCGCGATCGTTATGTCTGAGTTCCTGCCCGCGAGTCTCCTCCCGCGTATCGCCGGAACCCTGGACGTATCGGTCGGTGCTGCAGGACAAAGCGTGACCATGACCGCCGTCGCTGCTGTTTTCTCGGCCCTCTTTATCGCAGTGGTCCTCCCCCGCACCGATCGCCGGCGGGTCATGATCGGCCTTACCGCCCTGGCCATCCTCTCGAACATCCTCGTTGCCCTGGCACCCGGCCTTTTCGTTCTTTTGTCCGCGCGGCTCCTGCTCGGCGTTGCCCTTGGCGGCTTCTGGGCAATGGCCACCGCCATGGCCGCGCACTTGGTGCCCGCCGACCATCTCGGCCGCGCGCTGACCGTCATCAACGCCGGTGTAGCGGTTGCAACCATCGTTGCCGTACCTCTCGGCGCCTGGCTCGGGGAAATCTGGGGATGGCGGGCCGTCTTTTTCATCGCCGCAGTCGTCGCAGCTCTGGCCCTGCTCGTGCAAGCGGCCACACTGCCGGCCATCAGACCTACAGGAGTGAGCGGGCTCCGCGCCCTCGGGTCGACCCTTCGCTCCGGAGTGGTCGTAGTGGGATTGGTTGCGGTCCTGCTGGTCTTCGGCGGCCACTTCGGCGGATTCACGTATATCCGCCCGGCGGCAGAAACCGTGTCCGGAATCGATGCCGGCGGTCTGGCCGTGCTGCTGCTCGTGTTCGGAGCCGCCAGCGTCCTGGGCACCGTTCTCAGCGGGCCCCTGGCCGACCGTGCGCTTCGGGCCGCAGTGTTCCTTTTCCCTGCGGTATTGGGACTCGGAATGCTCGTTATGCTCCTCGCCGGCGGATCAATCACCGGCCTTTTCATCGCCGCCGCACTCTGGGGGTTTGGTTTCGGCGGAATCCCGACCGCAGTGCTCAGCTGGGGTGCCAGGACTGCACCGACACGACTCGAACAAATCGGCGGGCTCGTCGTGACGGTCTGCAATATCGCGATCGCCGTCGGAGCTGGCTTCGGCGGACTCCTCGTCGACGGCGCCGGTGCCACCTATGCCCTGACCGTCGGTGGAATTGCGGCGATCGTCGGCGCGTTGATACTGACGAGTCTTCCCCGAACAAAAACGACGGTGGTGTCAGCCGGTTAACGCACCGCGGTCAAACCAATTCTATTGACGGGGCTGCGGCATGGCCGCGGACCAGGCCGTGCCGGGCCAGTTTCCGAAGGTGATAGCTGGTCGCTCCCCTCGATTCCCCCACCCGTTTTCCCATGCTGCTCGCTGTCTGAGGACCGTACTGGGACAAGGTGTCCAGCAGCTGCGCCCGGAGCGGGTGGGCGAGGGCCTTGAGAACGGACCGTCGAGGACGCGGCGGCGTTGGTCGGCTGCTGTGCGGGGCTGGGTGGACCCAGCATGACAAAATGACCTGCATCACTGTGTCTATGAGTCCCAGCACTCACCAGCCCTGAAGGAGCTCCGATGCCCGCTTCCGAAATGCGTTCAAAAACGCTTGAATACTCCCCTGCAGAACGGGACGTCGCACGCATATTCTCGCGGACCGGACTCGAGCACCTGCAGGCGCTTGCCGCCGGCGAGGTTCCCGGCCCGCCGATCAGCAGCCACGTGGGGCTGCGCCTCGTCAGCGTGAGCGAGGGGGATGTGGTGATGACGGCGGAACCGGACGAATCGCACTACAACCCGATCGGGTCCGTCCACGGCGGCTTTTTCGCCACCGTCCTGGACTCCGCCTGCGGCTGCGCCGTGCACTCCACGCTGCCGGCCGGCGCCGGCTACACCAGTCTCGAACTCAAAGTGTCCTTCCTGCGGCCCGCCACCGCGAACACGGGCACAGTCACCGCCCACGGATGGGTGACCAAGGCCGGGCGCAACGCAGCGTTTGTCGAAGCGGACCTGCGCGACGCCGCCGGCCGGGTTCTCGCTACCGCGTCAAGCACCTGCCTGGTGGTGGGTCCCGAGCCGTCGGGAAGTTGAGCCGGCGGTGAGGGAAACGGTGACGAGGACGGCGCAAAGCAGCACCGATGTCAGCAGCAAGACCAGATAGGCCACCGTTAGCAGACATGCTGGCGTGCCAAGGGCCGCACGACCCGGCATCCGGAAAGTCGACGCCCGTCTAGTCCAGCCCCTCGAACACATCGCCCAGTACGGCTGCCCCGGGCTGCCACGGCGGCCACGCGATGGCCAGCATCTCGGAGCTGACGGTGCGTCCCCAGCGGACATCTTCCTCCACGTCCGGCGGCACCCCCGGGGACACCACATGGCGCTGGGTCCGGTGCTCCATCAGGCCCGCCACCACCCGGTGAACCACGCTGCCGACATCGACCTCGATCCCGATCTGCTCGTCCGGGATCGGATGCACGTCGTACACCCTCCCCTCGATCCACGGTTGAAGTCCGTGCCGGATCCGGCTGCGGTTCCACCGGTCCCAGGTGGAGCGGCACACTCCGCCGTGCAGCAGGCGCTGCAGCCCCGGTCCGCCGTCGGCCTTCAGGCGCCCGAACGCCGCGTCCGTGGCCGCGCCGACCGCGATGTGGTCCGGGTGCCCGGTGAGCCCGTCGGGACCGAAAGTGGCGACGACGTCGGGCCGCTCCTGGGCCAGGATGCCGCCGATGCGCTCCTCGAGTTCCACGAAGGGAACCTCGGCGACCGCGCCGTCGTCGTAGTCCAGCCACTCGTGGCGGTCCGGCGGCCGGCCGTGAGCCGTCCAGGCGGCGTCCGTCTCCCGCCGGCGGATCCGGCCGAGCGGTTCGTTGACCGGCGGGTAGGACGGATCGATCTGCCCGGCGCCGCCGTCGGTCGCGTGGACCAGGACGAAGCGGAACTCCGGATCGTCTTCGTGCAGTGCCACTGTTCCCGCCAGCCCGTAGGCGTCGTCGTCGGGATGGGCGACGACGAGGGCAAGGACATGCGATCCGGTCATTTCCGGCACCTCCCGCGGCAGGGGATTCTGCCACCGTTCCAGCGTAGGACGAGGGGCAGGCCAGAGGAACCTGCTGCTCTTTCGGGTATTTTCCGGCGGCATTCGTTACGGTGTGGCATGAGCGATAACCGGGAACAACTGCTGGACCTTTCCGTAGACGCGGAAGGAAGCGAGGAACGATTCAGCCAGGTACGGAGCTGGTTCCGCAGCACCGGCTGGAGCATGGCCGACCCTACGGTCTACGACCCCTACTACGACAAGCATCCCGCCGACGCCTTCGGACCGCGCACTTTGGCGGCATCCGCAGACGCCAACGGAAGCTACAGCTTTGTCGCCGAACGGGAGTACTACTTTGCCGGTGAGGGTACCGGGGGTCCCGTTTGCACGCGCTGCACTTTCCAGTTTCCGCTCGAGCTGATTGTTCCGCTGGTCAGTGAATGGTACGACGGCGGCCCCGAGCCCCGGCTTGCCTGTCCCGACTGCTCATGGACGGGACTATTCGGTGACTGGGACCTGGGGAGTTGCATGGCCATGGCGTCCTTCGCGGTCATCATTGATACCGGCACCGGCGGGTATTCACCCGAACTCGTTACGACCCTGCTCGAAGCCCTCCGTACAGACCTCGGGGGACGCTGGGTGCACATCAATAAGTACATTTAAGCCGGGCCCCGGAACGGGCGGCGTCCGCCCGCCGCCGGAGCTAGGCTGACATGCCATGGAGTGGTTCAGCGCCGAAGGATACGAGTTCGCCCGCCAGGTGCTGCAGCGCGGCATCGCCGCCGTGTACCTGATCGCGTTCCTGTCCGCGGCCGCCCAGTTCCCGGCGCTGCTCGGCGAAAACGGCTTGCTCCCGGCCCCGCAGTTCCTGGTCCGGATCAAGGGCCGGGGCATCCCTACCCTCTTCCACTGGCACTATTCGGACCGGTTCCTGCTCGCCGTGGCGTGGGCGGGCGCCGCCGTCTCCGCGCTGCTGGTGGCGGGAGTGCCGCAGACCGGGCCGTGGTGGCTGCCGATGGCAGCCTTCCTGTTTATCTGGGGGCTGTACCTGTCCGTGGTGAACATCGGGCAGACGTTCTACGGGTTCGGCTGGGAATCGCTGCTGCTGGAGGCCGGTTTCCTGGCTGCGTTCCTGGGCTCCGACGACGTCGCGGTTCCGGTCGCGGTGCTGTGGGCCTTCCGCTGGCTGGTGTTCCGGCTCGAATTCGGTGCCGGCCTGATCAAGATGCGCGGCGACAAGGTGTGGCGGGATCTCACCGCCCTGTACTACCACCACGAAACCCAGCCGATGCCGAACCCGGCCAGCTGGTTCTTCCACCACTTGCCAAAGCCGCTGCACCGGATGGAGGTGCTGGGCAACCACTTCGCCCAGCTGGTGGTGCCGTTCTTCCTGTTCTTCCCGCAGCCGGTGGCCTCGATTGCCGCGGCGGTGGTGATTGTTACCCAGTTCTGGCTCGTCCTTTCGGGGAACTTCGCCTGGCTGAACGTGCTGACCATCCTGCTCGCGTGCACGGCGATCAGCGATTCGGCCGTGCAGGCGGTGCTCCCGGAGGCGCAGTTCGCCGCACCGGATCCGGCCGCAACCCCGGTGGCGTTCGCCGTCGTCGTCTCAGCGGTGACCCTGGCCGTCCTGTACTGGGCCCGGGCGCCGTTGAAGAACCTGTTCCGCCGCGACCAGCTCATGAATGCCAGCTTCAACCGCTGGCACCTCTCCAATGCCTACGGTGCGTTCGGCAGCATTACGCGGCACCGGAACGAGGTGGTCATCGAGGGCACCAACGATCCGCCGGGGCCGGACGCCCGCTGGCTGGAGTACGAGTTCAAGGGCAAGCCCGGTGATCCGCGACGGATGCCGCGCCAGTTTGCGCCCTACCACCTGCGGCTGGACTGGCTAATGTGGTTCCTGGGCCTGGGCGCCTCCGGTGCCTGGTTCCCGGTGCTGCTGCGGAAGCTGCTCACCGCCGACCGGCGGACCCTGCGCCTGCTGCGCAGGGACCCGTTCGACGGCGAGCCGCCCCGCTGGATCCGTGCCCGGGTCTACCGCTACCGCTTTTCCACGCCCGCGGAGCTGCGCCGCGAACGGGTCTGGTGGGTACGGGAACCCCGCGGATTCCTGGTGGACCCCGTTGAGGGTCCGGGCACGACGCCGGGCCGGTCCTAGGCGGTTGCCTTGGTGACTACGTTGTGCGTGGCGTGGTCATACAGGAACGTCAGCGGACCGCCGGTATGCCACAGCTCGATGTTGCCGCCGTCGCGGTGTGCGTCGAACCCGTAGTTCTCGTCCCACGAACCGTTCAGCGCCACCTTGTAGGTGTAGGTGCCCTCGGGCAGGTCCACCGTGAGCTTCCACAGTTCGTCGTGGCGGTCGAACGCGAACTGCGCTCCGGCCGGATTCCAGTCCTCGGTACCGAGTGCCGCGCCGAAATCGCTGGCGAGGGCCACGGACTCCGGCTGCGGGAAGGACGGCTCCGGGACGTCGGTCTCCGGGTGCGAGCCGTGCTGCTCGGCCGGAGCGGAGGGGACGGCGACGGCGTCGCGCAGGACCTCTTCCACTACTTCCTCGGCCGGGGAAGCGGCTTCGGCCGCAGCCACAGGCTTTCCGCTGAGGGCGGCCGACAGGTGCGCCGGCTCCGGGAAGTCCTTCAGGGCCCGGCGGCCCTCGTTGGTGATGCTCCAGCCGGAGCGGGCTTCCTTAAGGATCCAGCCCGCCTTGACGAGCTTGGTGGTGGCATTCACCAGGGCACGCTCACCCCGGGAGGTACCGCTGGCCAGGGCCTCCGCTTCGCGTCCTGCGAGCGGTACACGGTCCAGGGCGGCACCGAGTACCTTTGCCCTGCTGACCTTGCCGGTAGCTGACGGGTCCTCTGCTGCGAGGATCTCAAGGACCGCCTGCAGCCGCAGCGCAGTGTTTTCAACGGTGTCTGAGCCCAATGGAATTCCTTTGTTACGAAAATGTTGATAGCCGCTCCGGTTAAGCCGGCTCACCGCCATCAACACTATCCCCGGCAGCCGCCGGGGCGAAGCGACGCGGCCCTAGTGTTGCGCAACTCTCCCCTGCAGTGCGGTGAAGTCCCCGTCAACGAGGGGTGCGTAGCCCGCGTAGGCGGCCAGCACGGCATCCTGCACCTGGGCCATATCCAGTTCAGGTGCCAGGTCCCGGGCGGCTCCGGCGGTGCGCGGGTCCCAGCCCAGCCCGAGCTCGGCATAGCAGTCGGTCAACACCCGGCGGAGCGGGAGGGCGTTCTCCACCACCAGCACCGAGGAAAACAGCCAGCCGCCGGCAATCACCCGTTGGGCGGTGCCCACCAGTTTGATCTGCTCCCCGCCCGGGGCCCCGCCGGAGACGGTGAATTCCCCGGGGCAGTACTCCCCCGGGATTTCGCCTACACCGGCGGTCAGCCCGACCTTGCGGAACGCGCCGGCCAGCAGCTCGCCGAAGTCCGCGAACCGGCGCCTCGAGCCGGCGATGGCATCTGCGTCCGGCTCCACATGGTCCAGGACCAGACAGCCGTCGTGGTAGGCGGCGGCCCGGCCGCCGGCCTTGCGGACCAGGGGCTCGAATCCTTGCCGCCGGCAGGCCGCCTGCGCCGCGGCGAAGCCGGGCAGCTTCGCGTCGCGCTGCCCCAGGGCCACCGTGGGGCGGGGACGGTAAATGCGCAGGGCCGGGCCGAGCCCACCGCTGCGGACGGCGTCGAGCATGGCGAGCGCGAAGTCGAGGTCGGCGGCGGCACCCAGGGATTCCTCCTGCCGGAACACTTCCAGGGCGGCGCGCACCGCCTACGCTCCGCCGAGCGGCCGGACGGTCAGGATCTGCTCGCTGCGTCCAAACGGTCCCTGCAGGTCATGCAGGACCGTCGACGTCAGGCCAATGCCGTCGGCGCCGAACGTCACCTGGGTGTCCAGACCCAGCCATTCCCCCCGGGGTTCGCGGTGCAGGTGCAGCTGCAGGTCCACGTTCGGGAACATGTAGCTGTCCCCGCCCGGAGGCACACGGGTGGAAATACCGTTGGCGGTGTCTGCCATGCCCACGAGGCGGACCAGGTCCGACGTCGGCGTACCCTCCACCATTTCGTGCGGGGTGCGCAGCCACGCCCTGCCGCGGCCCGGGCGCAGACCCGGCAGCGCCCGCTTCTCCAGGGATTCAATAAACGCCCCGGGCCACTCGGTCATGCCCTCATGCGTGCCCGCCTCCGCCGGGCCGGGCATGGCTTCGTCCTCCACGGCAGCCACCTCGGCCGTCGAGCCGCGGGCCAGACGCCAGGCGGTGGCGCGGACGGCAGTGCGGCCCTCAACCACCATCTCGGCCTGCACCAGTTCAATGGTCCGCCCGGGACGCAGGACGGAGGTTTTCACCTCGAAGGCGGTGCGCGGGATCAACCCGAAAATGTCGTAGCTGATCCGGGCCATGCGCAGCTCGGGGCGTGGACGGAACTGCTCCAGGCAGTGGGCCAGCAGGCCGGAAATGGGAGCCATGTGCTGCTCCTGCGGATTCCAGGCGCCCTGGGTATGGATGGTTGCCTCATAGGCGTCGTTGCCCAGCGAGCGGTAATACGATTCAGCCACGTGCTTGCTTCTCCCTGCCGTTCCGGAATTGGCTTTCAGGCTACCCCAGCGCCGCCCGCCGGCTGGCTCCGCAACGTAACGGGGAGCACACTGGCCCGATGGACTATACGCATCTTGGCCGCTCCGGCCTGTCCGTGTCCCGCCTGTGCCTGGGCACCATGAACTTCGGACCCAAAACCGACGAGGCGGACGCCCACGCCATCATGGACTCCGCCCGGGAATCCGGCATCAATTTCTTCGACACCGCCAACGTGTACGGCTGGGGTGAGCGTAAGGGCTGGACCGAGCAGATCATCGGACGCTGGTTCGCCAAAGGCGGCGGGCGGCGCGAGGACACCGTCCTGGCCACCAAGCTCTACGGCTCCATGAGCGAGCGCCCCAACGACACCTACCTCTCCGCACTGAACATCCGCCGCGCCCTCGACGCCAGCCTGAAGCGGCTGCAGACGGATTACATCGATCTGTACCAGTTCCACCATGTTGACCGGAATACGCCGTGGGAGGAGATCTGGCAGGCCATGGAGGTGGCGGTGGCACAGGGCAAGATCATCTACAACGGCAGCAGCAACTTCGCCGGCTGGCACATTGCCCGGGCGCAGGAGAACGCCAACCGGCGGAACTTCGCAGGGCTGGTGAGCGAGCAGAGCATCTACAACCTGATCAACCGGTCCGTGGAGCTGGAGGTCCTTCCCGCGGCGCAGCAGTACGGGCTCGGAATCCTGCCGTGGTCACCGCTGCAGGGCGGCCTCCTCGGCGGGATCCTGGCGAAGGAGGCCGACGGCGGCGGGCGGCGTGCCGAGGGCAGGGTGCGGGACCTGCTCGAGAAACACGGGGAGCAGATCCGGCAGTACGAGGACCTGGCCGCCGAGCTGGACATCCTGCCCGGCGTCCTGGCACTGGCCTGGCTGCTGCACCAGCCCGCGGTGACGGCGCCCTTGGTCGGCCCGCGCACCCAGGAGCAGCTGGACGAGGCGCTGCTGGCCCTGGACGTTCCCCTGGATTCACGGACGCTGGCGCGGCTGGACGGGATCTTTCCCGGGCACTCACCGGCCCCGGAGGACTATGCCTGGTGATCCACCGGGGTTCACCAGGGGTCAGGCGCTCGCAGGCTCGATCAGTTCCGGCCCGTTGTTGCGAACCGAGTTGACCTCGCGGGACACCACCCGCGGGGTGAGCGTGGGCTCGGGCACGGCGTCCAGCAGTTGGGCGACGTCCGCTCCGTCGGTCAGCTTCGGGTCCAGCCAGTCCGTGTAGAGGTCCGGCGGGATGATCAGCGGGGTGCGGTCGTGGATGTGGCCCAGGGCGTCGGTGGCTTTCGTGGTGATGATGGTGACGCTCAGCAGCCATTTGTGTTCGTGGTCCTCCGGCAGCGCCGGGTCCGGCCAGAACTCGTACAGGCCGGCGAACGCCAGCGGGTCCTGTTTCCCGGAGTAGAGGTAGGTGGGGATTTTGCCGTCCGCGGACTTTTCCCACTCGTAGTAGCCGTCCGCCGGCACCAGGGCACGGCGCTTTACGGCCGCCTTGCGGAACGCCGGTTTCTCCAGGATGGTTTCCCGCCGGGCGTTGATCATCCGGGAGCCGATTTTGGGGTCCTTGGCCCAGACCGGCACCAGCCCCCATTTCGCCGTCGCCAGCCGCCGCACCGGTGCTTCGTTGGAGAACCGCTCGGTGACGATCCGGACGTCGTCCGTGGGAGCGACGTTCCAGGACGGCAGCACATCCGGTCCCACCGTTTGCTCGACGGCGAACGCTGAGACCAGATCCGACGTCGCCCTTGCCATTACGTACCGTCCGCACATGGCACCTATTGTGCACCATGGACCGGCCGCCGGCAGGAGCAGGGCAGGGACCCGGACCGGCTACCCGCATTCGAACATATATTCTATTTGTATGAACCAGGACGCCGCCGAGCGGCTGGCGGCCCGCTATGCGCGGCGGGCCGAGCCGATCAGCCTTACCCCGGAAGAGCTGGACTTCGAGCACAATCCGGTCACCACGTCCGTGCCCGGCGTGCCCGTCTGGGCCTGGATCCGGTTCCCCGGCGCTGCCGAGCGGGTGAAGGGCGAAGCCTGCAGCTGGTCCTCCCGGGCGGTGCAGGTGCTCTGGGAGGACGCCGGGCGGCGCCGGGCCACCTGGGTCTGGGCCTCGGCCGTCACCCGCCGGACCAACAACTCGCGCAAGGAAACCCTGGGCGACCGCACTGCCCGGGATGCCGGGTGAAGTCAGCTACCCCGGAAGGCTGCGGACATATTCCAGCGCCTCGCGGGTGAGTGCCACGATCTTGGGTCCGGTGCGCAGGCCCGGGCTGCGGAACATGGTGCCGCCGGTCAGCGGACCGTCGTCCTGCAGCTCGTTGGCGATGGCGTGGAGGAGATCCGGTGCTTCCCGCGACGGCCGCATCCATCCTCCCTGGGTTGTCCGGCCGGTCAGAGCTGACTGAAGTCCGCCGTCGCCGGATCGGCACCGATCCGGCGTCCGCCCTCCAACGTGTCCAGGAGGTCCAGCTCCTCCTGCGTCAGTTCGAGCCCGACAGCGGCCAGGTTTTCCCGCATCCGAGCCGAGTCGGACGATTTGGGAATGACGATCCTTCCCGAACCCAGATGCCAGGCCAGCACCACCTGAGCTGCCGTGGCTGCGTACTTCTCTGCGAGCGCGGCCACCTCCGCCCCGGCCAGTTCCCGGCCCTGCCCCAGCGGACTGTAGGCCTCGACGGCGATGCCGCGGGAAACGGTGTCGGCCGCGAGCACCGCCTGCTGATACCCGGGATGCAGCTCTATCTGGTTCACGGCCGGCAGGACCTGGCTCTGCTCATACAGGGCATCCAGGTGGTCCGCGAGGAAGTTGGAGACCCCGATGGCGCGCATATAGCCGTCCCGGTACAGGGCCTCGAGTTCCTTCCAGGCCTGCACGAACGTCCCCTGCGAGGGCACCGGCCAGTGGATCAGGTAGAGGTCGACGACGTCGAGGTTCAGCGCTCGCCGGCTGTCCAGGAACGCTGCCCTCGCCCTCCCCTGGTCTCCGTTGCGCAGCTTGGTGGTCACGAAGATCTCGGACCGCGGAATGCCGGACGCTGCGATGGCCGCTCCCACTCCGGCCTCGTTGCCGTACGCGGCAGCAGTGTCGATATGCCGGTATCCGGCAGCCAGGGCGTCCTCCACCACTTCCTGCGTCCGGTCCGCCGGAACCTGGAAGACGCCGAACCCCAATTGCGGAATCCGTACGGAGTTGCCGAGCGTCAGTTCCGGGACAACGGTGCGGGGACTCTCTGTCATGGCGGTGCCTTCCTGCCGTGCGTTCATCTAGGCTTGGTGCAGTTCGGAGCCTAAGCACCTCCACCTAAGCCCGGCTCCTGCCCCCAGTCAAGGAAACCCGTAAGGAAACCCGCAATGACGCATCCAGCGGCTCTTGATCTGCTTTTCATCGGCGGCACCGGCGTGATCAGTGCCGCTGCCGTCGCGCACGCTTCCAGTCTCGGACATCGGGTGACCGTATTGAACCGGGGTGTGTCTGCGCTGCGTCCGGTGCCGGCCGGCGTCGAAGTCCTGGCCGCGGATGTCCGGGATACAGGTGCCGTGCGGGACGCCCTGGGCAGCCGGACGTTCGACGCCGTGGCGGACTTCCTGTCCTTCACCGCCGAACATGTGGCAGCGGCGGTGGAGCTGTACCGCGGCCGGACCGGGCAGTATGTGTTCATCAGCTCGGCCTCGGCGTACCAGAAGCCGCCCGCGCGGCTGCCGGTGCGGGAGTCGACGCCGCTGCGCAACCCGTTCTGGCAGTATTCCCGGGACAAGATCGCCGGGGAGGACATCCTGGTGCAGGCCTACCGGAGCGAGGGCTTCCCGGGGACGGTGGTGCGCCCGTCGCATACCTATGACGCCACGATGGTCCCGCTGTCCGGGCACTGGACGGACATCCACCGGATGCGCTCCGGGCTGCCGGTGGTGGTGCACGGTGACGGCACGTCCTTGTGGACGCTGACGCACAGCCGGGATTTCGCGAAGGCCTTTGTGGGCCTTCTGGGCCGGCCCGCCGCCGTCGGTGAAAGCTACACCATCACGTCCGATGAGTTCCTGCCCTGGGATGCCGTCTACCGTTCCCTGGCGGCGGCCGCCGGTGTCCCCGACCCGCTCTTGGTACACGTGGCCTCTGAGACCATTGCAGCGCTGGATCCGGGGCGGGGCCCGGGCCTGCTGGGTGACAAGAGCCATTCGGTCATCTTCGACAACAGCAAGATCAAATCCCTGGTGCCGGATTACCGTGCAGTGATTCCGTTTTCCGAGGGTGCCCGCGAAATCATCCAGTGGCATGATGCCCATCCCCGGGAACAGGTTCTGGACGCCGGATGGATGGAAGTCAGCGACCGCCTCGCGGGCTGGGCACGGGCGGGCGCCTAGGGGCAGTTCCCTCCGGGGGCCCGGTTCCCTCCGGGTGGCGGGTCCGGAGCGTCCGTTTTCCGGCGGCTGTTAGAGTGCAGGCAGCAGGTATATCCGGATGGTTGCGGCGCTCGCCGCCGGAGTTGAAGCGCAGTCTCGACACCCGGTCCGGGATGGCTTCGAAAAAACGTTGGAGGAAACCATGTCAGGTAACGGTCCCGGTCAGGGAAACAACCACGGAAACCGGTGGTCCGACGAGTGGGACGAGCAATACGCCTCCCCCAAGAAACCTGAACCGACCCCGCCGCCGGCGGCCCAGGCTCAGCAGCCGCAGCAGCAGGCACCTCACTATCCCTCACCCGGCTACCCGAACCAGCCCGGCCAGGGGTATCCCGGCCAGGGCTACCGAACCAGGCCCAGGGGTATCCCGTCCAGGGTTACCCTGCCGCCGGCCACCAGCAGGCCCAGGGCTACGGCCATGCCCAGTTCGGCCATGCACCGCAGGGTACGGGTTACCGGCCGCAGAAATCCCGCGTCGCCGCCGGGCTGCTCGGAATTTTCCTCGGCGGCTTCGGCGTCCACCGCTTCTACCTGGGCAACAACAGCGTGGGCATCGCGCAGCTTGTCCTGACCTGTTTCACGGGCATGGGAGCCGTCTGGGGCTTCGTCGAAGGCCTGATGATTCTCTGCAACGCCAAGGCCTTCCGCACCGACGCGCACGGGATCCCGCTCAAGTAACGAACAGCAGTCCGGTGCTAGGCTAGGGTTCGAAAGTATGTTCTAGAAATCTCCCCGTTCTAGAAATATCCCCAGGAGGCCTCGGCATGGCGGTGTTCTCAGCGGACCGGTCGCGCCGCCCCGCACCGCCGACGGAGTCCGACGCAGCCACCGCAGCGGGCTTTCCCAGTCCGGCCCGGGACTACTTCGACGGACGGATCGACCTCAACCGGCACCTGATCCGGGACCCCACCTCCACCTACGTGGTGCGGGTGGAGGGCGATTCCATGGCGGGCACCGGTATCTGCAACGGGGATGAACTGATTGTGGACCGTTCACTCACACCGCGCGACGGCGCCGTCGTCGTCGCCGTGGTGGACGGAGAGCTCACGGTCCGGCGGCTGCTGCTGGGCGGGCAGCGGATCGTGCTGCGGGCCGAAAGCCCCGGGTATCCGGACATCCTCGTGGCGGAGCCGTCGGAACTGTCCGTCTGGGGTGTTGTGACCCGCTGCCTGCACCATGTCTGAGCAGTCCGTGTCGCCGAACGCCGCCCAGCGGATCGCCCTGGTGGACGTCAACAGCTTCTACGTTTCCTGCGAGCGCGCCTTCGACCCGAAACTGGCCGGGGTGCCGGTGGTGGTGCTGTCCAATAACGACGGCTGCGTGGTGGCGCGCTCGGACGAGGCGAAGGCGCTGGGCATCAAGACCGGCACGCCGTGGTTCAAGCTCGCCGAATCCGCGCCGCGCGTGGGCCTGATCCAGCGTTCGAGCAACTATGAGCTCTACGGAGACCTCAGTTCCCGCGTGATGGAACTGCTGGGGCGCTACGCGCTGTGGCAGGAGGTGTACTCGATCGATGAGTCCTTCCTCGGACTCGCCGGCACACCGCGCGATCTGGAGGCACAGGGCGCAACCATCCGCACCGCCGTCGCCCGCCACACCGGCCTGCCTGTCTGCGTGGGCATCGGTACCACCAAGACCCTGGCCAAGTTCGCCAATCGGATCGCCAAGCAGAACCGGCACCTGCAGGGTGTCTGCAACCTCGAGACCATGGACCCGGCAGCTGTGGAAGCCATCATGTCCCGGGTGCCGGTCACCGGACTCTGGGGCGTGGGGTCCCGGCTGGGCGCGAAGCTGGATGCCATGGGGATCTCCACCGTCGCGGACCTGCGCGCCGCCGACCCTGCACTGATCCGCCGGAAATTCTCGGTCATCCTGCAGCGCACCGTGCTGGAGCTCAACGGCACCGCCTGCATTCCGCAGGAGGACGAGCGGGCGGACCGCAAGCAGCTGATCTTCTCCCGAAGCTTCTCGACCCCGGTCACTACCGGTGCCGAAATGCGCCAGGTCATGAGTATCTACGCCCAGCAGGCGGCCGCCCGGCTGGAGCGCGAAGGACAGCAGGCCAGCATCCTCACCGCTTATGCCGGCACGTCGCACTTCAGCGAGCGGGCGGCGTCGTTCCCCTCTGCCACGGTGCGTCTGCCCAGCCCGACGTCAGATCCCGTGGTCCTCAGCCGGGCCGCCGTCGGTGCCCTCGAGTCCCAGGTGGTCGAGGGGGTGCCCTACACCAAGGCCGGGGTGATGCTCAGCGGGCTGGAATCGGCCGGCGCGCAGCCCCTGTTCGAGGAGTTCGTCTCCGCACAGGAACGGCGGAACCTGGGCGAACTGCTGGGGAAAGTCACGGACAAATACGGGGCGGCGAGCATCGGCCTCGGTTTGGCGGGGATGTCGACGGCGACGCCGGAGTGGACCATGTCGCGTAAGTATTCCTCACCCCGGTACACCACCGAGTGGAGCGAACTGCCGGTAGTGAAGGCGGTTTAGCCACACCCGATCAGTAGTCCGGGGCGGCCGGAAGACCGAGAAACTCCTCCAGCGTCAGTCCGGCGTCGTGGACTCCGCCGGCGACTTCCGGCCCCACGTACCGCAGGTGCCAGGGCTCGTAGGCATACCCGGTGATGTGTTCCGCCCCCGCCGGATAGCGGATGAGGAAGCCGTACCGGTGGGCATTCGCCGCAGTCCAGGCGCCGGCCGCCGTTCCTTCGAAACAGGTTTCCAGCGCACACAGGCCATCCGGATTGCCGATGTCCACGGCCAGCCCGGTTTCATGCTCGCTGTAGCCGGGCCGGGCAGAGAGCGAATCTGCTCCCTCCTGCCCGTACCTCTCGGTGTTGGAGGTGTGCAGCCGGGACTGCTCTTCGCTCGACCGGTAGCCGCTGACGGGAGAAATGGGGATGCCCTCCGCCGCGGCAGCACTAACCATGCCGGTATAGGCCGCAGCCGCTTCGGCCCGCAGCAGCAGCCCGCCCGCGTCGACCAGGTCCGGCGGCACATAGCCCGCCGCGAGGGGACGGTGCTTGTTGACCACGAGCGTGACGCTGTCCGGCGCCTGGGCCCCGGGGGCAGCCGCCGCGTCGGCCGGCTCATTGGGAAGGCGCAGAAACACGGCAAGGGAGACGACCAGGCACAAACACAGCAGGGCGGCCATGGACGCGCATGTCCGCAGGTACAGGTACCGCATTGTTCCCCTACCCATCCCTCGTCCGGCATGGTGCCCTCGTCATTTCGCGCCATCCTCGCACGTGCGGGGCAACGCGGGCGGCACCGGCACGCCCGTGCCGGCAACGGACGTCCTTGGAGGAGCGGTTAGCGTGGAGGCATGAGCTATACGTACGACGTCGAGATCCTGCACCTGCTGGTATCACCGGCGCACGCCTACTTCGGGCGCGCCAAGGACGGGCCGGCCGACGTCGTCACCACCGATGCGGACGAAGCTCAGGTAGTAGCCGGCAAGGGGATTGTCGGGGACCGGTTCTTCGGCAAGGCCGCCCACATGGATGCGGCCGTGACCCTGTTCGCTGTGGAGTCGTTGGAGGCCATCGCCGCGGAGCTTGGTGCCGATCCTTTCGACCCGCTGCTGGCGCGCCGGAACGTGGTGCTCCGCGGCGCTGAACTGTCGCCGCTGCTGGGCCAGGACTTTGTTCTCGAATCTGCCGACGGCCGGGTGGAATTCCACGGCGGCCGGCAGGCCCACCCGTGCGCTTGGATGGATAAAGTTCTGGCTCCCGGCGCGCACAAGGCGATGCGGGGCCGGGGCGGACTGCGCTGCCGGCCGCTGAGCAGCGGGACGCTTCACCGCGGACCGGCCCTGCTTATCAGCCCCGTACCGTTGGACCCGGCCCTCGCTGCCGTCCCCTCGCTGCTGAGGCCCGGCCGGCTCCCGTAAGCCACGCGGTCCATGGGTAGTTCTCCCCATGGGCTGTTCCGCTTTCTCCCATCCCAGCCACAAGGGAGAGGTCAACGCCCGGACGGAGTAGGACGGCCCCCGGGCGAAGAAACAGGTAATCACCCAGTGACAGCACAGGCCCGATGACTTAGCATTCCGGCAGCCCGGTATCCGGGCCCAGTCTCATTCATCGGGGGTTCTTTATGTCCGTTTTCTGGCCGGGAGTCATTATTGGCTCACTCATTATTGCCGGGTGTTTCCTCGGGTATTCCCGGCGTGACTGGCTCGCCAGGACCACGAACTCCGTGTTGGAGTCGTCTTACGGCAGGCGGGCCGCCGGAACTTTCACCGGGAACCGCGATACAGCCAAAGCAAACCTGATCATTCCCTTGTTCGGGGGAATGGCCTTGGGCGCGGTGATGGTCATTCTGTCCGTCATCGGCGTCATAGGAAACGACCAGGCTCCCGAGGGTCCGCCGTTGAATCCGGCGGTCATTGTGCTTGCACTGATCGGTTTCGGTTTCGGCATCCTGGCTATTATTCATTTGCTCACCCGAAGGGGCAGGAAACCGTCCCGCCTGCTTACGGCCGGATCATCAACGGTCGGCATGCTCTTCATCGTCGCAGCCGGGGCGGTGTTCTACTTTTCTACGAACTGACTGCCACAGAGAGCACATTCATTAATCGGCTTGGGAGAGCTCCTGACCGGCGGAGACTTACCGCGGTGCAGCCGCGGCGAAACGGGCCGCCAGCGTTCCGAAGGCGGACGCCAGCTCAGGCGGACCAACCACCTCCAGCTCGGCGTCGAACCTGCCGAAGGCCGCCGCAAGCGCTGCCCAGGACCAGGAGCCCGCTTCCAACCGGCACCGGTCGGATCCAACCGCTTCGACCGTGCCGTCACCGGCGAACGGGACGACGTCGGCCGCCGGCAGATGCAGGACCACGGCGCCGCGGCAGGGCCAGTCTTCAGCGGGACTCTTCCCCGGTTCCGTTCCCCGGAACCGTGCGGAAAGGAAATCATGCACGTTGCCGCCGGGCAGTTCCCGCTCCCGGAACCGGGGACCGGCGGGCAGCCGCGGAGTGATCCGGTCGGCCCGGAAGATCCGCCAGTCGTTTCGGTCCAAATCCCACGCCACCAGATACCAGCGTCCGCGCGATGCCACCAGATGGTGCGGTTCCGCGCGGCGCGGCGGCGAGAATCCGACGTCGCCGTCTCCCGACTGGGCACCTGCATAGTCAAAGCGCAGCACCTGACGTGTGCCGACGGCTGTGGAGAGGGCCAGCAGCACGTCCGGCTGGACAGATTCGGCCGCACGGCCCGGCAGCGCGGTGAACTGCAGTCCGTCCAAACGGTGGCGCAGCCGGGAGGGC
Source organism: Arthrobacter sp. zg-Y895 (assembly GCF_020731025.1). Lineage (NCBI taxonomy): Bacteria > Bacillati > Actinomycetota > Actinomycetes > Micrococcales > Micrococcaceae > Arthrobacter > Arthrobacter sp. zg-Y895. The sequence continues at coordinate 93,092 of NZ_JAJFZY010000004.1, read as the reverse complement.
ATCACCTGCCGGACGGTGGCCAGCGCGCGGGCGGCGGCCTCCTCGATGCCTGCTCCGGTCAGGGGCGCGGAGTGCAGTGCGACGGCGAGGGCCAGCACCTGGTCGTCGTCAAAAAGCAGCGGCGGCAGCTCGGCACCGGCGTCGAGGCGGTAGCCACCGTCCGGCCCCTTCAGCGCGGAGATGCGGTAACCCATTTCCCGTAGGCGGTCGACGTCGCGGCGCACTGTCCGGGGGCTGATCTCCAGCCGGTCCGCGAGCACCTGCCCCGGCCAGTCCCGCGGGGTCTGCAGAAGTGAGAGGAGCAGCAGGAGACGCGACGTCGTGGTGGGCATACGAGAAAGATAAACGAAATAGCGGCCAGAAACTGACCTCTACTAAGAGAAGAGTGGGTGTTACCGGGAAACACCCGGGCCATTCCAGAAGGAGCAACCCATGTCTGTCACCACCACGCCCCACCTGAACTTCCGCGGCGATGCCCGGGCCGCCCTCGAGTTCTACCACTCGGTTTTCGGCGGGCAGCTTATCGTCGTCACCAACGAGGACGCCTACAGCGTCGAGCTCCCCGAGGAGGCCGGCCAGGTCAAGTTCGGGCAGGTCATCGGCGGGAACGGCTTCTCGATCATGGCCTACGACGTTCCCGCCAGCGTGTCCTACGACCAGGGGGATAAATCCTCCTTCGTCTCGGTCCGCGGCGACTCGTCCGAGGAGATCGCGGATCTCTGGGGGCGGCTTGCCGAGGGCTCCACCGTGCTGCAGGACCTGGCGCCCTCGGCCTTCTCCCCCGCATACGGAATGGTGCAGGACCGCTTCGGCGTCACGTGGGTGCTGGACGTCGCCGTCGCCTATGACCCTGCCGGTTAACCTCCATGCGCCGGTACACCGCGGGCACGGACCGTTCCTCTGTCCGTGCCCGCCGCGGCGCCGTGCCCGGGGAAACCGAGACCCGCTAGTCTCAGAGGCATACATCCGGCGGTTTTCTCCGCCGGTCACCTCTGACATGGGAGCATCATGGCCTCGGAAGTACTGGTAGTTATCGGCATGGGCGGCATGGGCCAGGCGGTTATGCGCCGGTCCGGCGCAGGACGGAAGGTCCTCGTGGCGGACTTCAATGAAGAGCTGCTGGAGAGCACAGTGGCCACCGCGCTCGGTGAGGGCTACGACGTCGTTTCCCAAAAGGTCGATGTTTCCTCCCGCGAATCCGTGGCCGCCCTGGCCGCAACGGCCCGCGAGCTGGGAGCGGTGACCGGCGTCGTCCACACCGCAGGGCTCTCCCCCGTCCAGGCACCGGTGGAGGCCATCTGGAAGGTGGACCTGTTCGGTGTGGCCGTGGTGCTGGAGGAATTCGAAAAGGTCATCGCCCCGGGCGGTGCCGGCGTCGTCATTTCCAGCATGTCCGCCTACATGGCCGGCGGCCAGATGCCCGCCGACGTGCTGGCGAGCCTGGCCACCAAGCCTGCCGATGATCTGCTGCTGATTCCGTTTGTTGCCGCTATCGACCACCCCGGACACGCCTACAGCGTGGCCAAGCGCGCCAACCAGGTCCGCGTCCAGACCGCCAGCCTGCGCTGGGGTGCCCGCGGGGCACGCGTGAACAGCATCAGCCCCGGCGTCATCTCCACGCCGATGGGCCAGCAGGAACTCTCCGGCGAATCCGGCTCGCAGATGCGCGCCATGATCGAAGCTTCCGGCACCAAGCGCCTCGGCACCGCCTTCGACATCGCCAGCACAACGGCGTTCCTGCTCAGCCAGGACGCCAGCTTCATCACCGGCGCGGACCTGCTGGTCGACGGCGGTGCGGTGGCCGCCGTCGACACCGGCCAGCGCAGCCAGGTGGCCGGCTAGGCCCACTGACGGCGCGGCGGCGGGGTGCCGGATGCACGGGAAGTTTGGCCGCCGGGAGCAGCGGATGCGCAGCCACTGATTGCCGGGGCCTCGCCGGCGTGATCGAATCTGGGCATGTTGTACGCAGACTCAGCAGACGGCACCCGGATCGCCTTCGACCAGACGGGCCACGGCCCGCCGGTGGTCATTGTCGGCGGTGCGTTTTCAACCGCCGACGCCGGCGCCCCGTTGGCCGCCGCGCTCAAAGCCGCCGGTTTCCAGGCGGTGACGGTGGACCGCCGAGCCCGCGGGAAAAGCACGGATACTTCCCCTTACTCTCCTCGGCGGGAGGTGGAGGACCTCACGGCGGTCCTCAACGCCGTCGGCGGTGACGCGGCAGTCCTCGGACATTCCTCCGGTGCCATGCTCGCCCTGCTTGCCGCGGCCGAAGGGGCACCGATCAGCCACCTGTTCCTGTCCGAGCCGCCGTTCCTCTTCGGCGAGGGGGAACCTTCGATCGACCTTCCGCAGCGGCTTCAGGCCCTCGTTGATTCAGGTAACCCGGCGGACGCCGTCACCACCTTTCAGCGGGAAGGTATCGGCCTGCCCGAAGCGTTTATTGAGCAGATCCAGGCCAGCCCCATGTTCGATTCCCTGGTTCCGCTGGCGCAGTCCGCCGTCTACGACGCGCTGCTGTCGCAGGCCGTGTCCACCCCGACGGCGGCGATGGCCCAGGTTTCGGTACCCGTCACCATCCTGCGCGGTACCACCACCTACCCGGTCATTATGGACGCCACCGAGAAGCTGGCGCGGCGGATGCCGCAGGCCGTCCTGGTAACAGTGCCCGAATCCCACGACCACTCCCCCGATCCGACCGGCACCGTGCGCGAAATCCGCCGCCGTATCCCGGTGCAATGACCGACAGCCCGGCCGCGGACACGCTCCCTTACCTGGCTCTCCTGCGCGGCATCAACGTCGGCGGGCGGAACAAGGTCCCCATGAAGGAGTTACGGGGGCATCTTGAAGGCCTCGGGTTCCAGCAGGTGTCCACCTACATTGCGAGCGGGAATGTCTTCCTGGCATCGAGTGACGACGCCGGCTCCGTCGGCCGGCAGATCGAAGCCGCACTCACGGATAACTTCGACCTCGACGACGAACTCATCAAGGTCCTCGTGCTGGGCCGGGCGCAGCTGCAGGCCGTCGTCGAACACCGGCCCCAGCACTTTGGAGAGCGGCCGGACCTCTACCACTCGGACGCGATTTTCCTCATGGACATCGATGCGGACACCGCCATGGACGCTTTTCGTCCTAGGGAAGGCATTGACGAGATCTGGCCGGGCGACGGCGTCATCTACTCGCAGCGGCTCAGCTCCGAGCTGACCAAGAGCCGGCTGAGTGCCATCGCGGCCTCGCCGCTGTACAAGTCGATGACCATCCGCAGCTGGAACACCACCCGGAAACTGTGGGAGCGGCTGCCGGGTGATGCTTAGGTGTTAGGGTCCTGCCATGTCCGAACCCCTGCCGTCCGACAACACCTTCGACCATCTGCGCAGCCTCGACGGCGAGCACGTCGGCTACATCCATATGACCGACGACGGCGGGTTTGTCCCGTATGACCTGCTGCACCGCCGTCGCGCTGAGGCCGGTGACCTCGATGCGGCCGAAGCCCTGCTCGATGAGCTGGGCCTTCGGATGTTTATCGAGGAGTGGTGGCTCGAGGACGGCGGGCAGCAGATACCGGTGCTGATCCAGGAAGTGCGCCGGGACCGGGTGGTGGTGGCTCCGACAGCGGAGGGCGCGATTGCTAAGGCCGCCGATATGACCGCTGCAATCGAGTTGCTGCTGCCCACCGACCGGCTGCACTCGCGTTAGCCCTACCGGATTCGTTCGTGCGACGCTGGAGGGATGGATTTGGTGGTGTCGCCCGCGCTCACGATTCCCGCCGCTGAACTCGACTGGCGGTTCTCCCGTTCGTCCGGCCCCGGGGGCCAGCACGTCAACACCTCGGACAGCCGCGTTGCACTCTCCTGGAACATAGCCGGTTCTGCGGTGCTGTCGGAACAGCAACGCCTGCTGCTGCTGCAGCGGCTGAAACGCAGTCTCGTGGCCGGAGTGCTGACCGTGACGGCCTCCGAGCAACGTTCCCAGCTCCGCAATCGGGAAACAGCCCTGGCCAAGCTCGCCGCACTCGTGGCAAACGGACTGGCGCCCGGACCTGCCCCGCGCCGCACCACCAAACCTACCCGGGGCTCAAACTACCGCCGCCTCGATGCCAAGAAACAACGGGGTGCCACGAAGCGGCAACGGCAACGGCCGCCGGCTGACTAATTCCACCAGGGATTGGCATCAATCTGAGGGCTGCTGCCCGCTGGCCGGTTGTATCCGGGTTAGCTCGGCGTCGTCGAAGTTCCGTACTGGGACGGGCCTACCCGGCGTCGAAGCTGCTCATTTTCGGAAACCCGGTCCCGAAGACCCATAACAACCCTCATAAGGGCATCGTCAACGTGATCCTGCAAATATCCCTCACGGAATTTTGTCGGTGAGAACTTCTGATTCATTACCTGGTCAGCAGTGATAATCGGCGAGGTGTGAGGAACGGACCGACCCAGGGAAACGGCCTGCTGCACCTGAGTGTTTTCCTTATCGAGGCGCTGAAGCTCCCTGACTACCCGCTCAAGCAAGTCATCGACCTCGTCCTGGTCATAGCCCTCCTTGAATTTCGTGGGCTGGAAACGCATAGCTGTAACTTCTTCAGCAGTGAGCTGCCCGGTACCCAGCGATCCGGCACCCTGCGACCCGGATTTCCCCTTGGATTTGGAGGGTATGAAACATACCAAACAGACCAAAACAATCATCCCTACAAGAATCCAATTACTCCCTGAGCCGTCGCTTTCGCTGCCGCTTTGGGCCATTACCGCTGAAACATACTCAAAAGACATGGATATCCGGCTTTCGTTGGGTCGGTTTGCTGTGCCGCAGAACGGGTAGTGCTAGCGGCAATAACTGTAACCGTCCCCCTTTTAAACGCTGGCATTTGATTCACGCAATTTACCAGGACGTTCTACAACCAGGACCACCCTGCGGCCGGCCGCCCACGGCCTTCTGCCACTGCACCGGATTTGGACAATGCAGGGTTGCGGGCCAGCATCCGGCCCAGGTTGGAAGAGTCCGGTTCGGTGCGTCCGGCGGCGGCCGCCAGGCTCCGGCTCATCCGTGCGGCGTGGGCCGTGGTGAAGTGCTTCCCCAGCAGCGCCTTGGTCAGTCCCGCGTCCACCCAGAGCGCGTCCAGCACGGTGCCGGCGGTGCGGCGGATGATGGTGTCGTGGTCAAAGGGCAGCCCGGATACCCGTTCCACCGGGGTGACCTTCACCGCGGTTTCATTGAGCCGGGCGTCCGGATGCAGGACAACGGTGTGGACAATCGAGATGGTCGGCCCGCGCGGATCCCGGTCCGGGTTGTCGTAGACGCCCGCCGTGTCGAGGTGCTGCACTTGGTCCTCCCCTACTCCGGTCTTGACCGTCAGCGCGCGCAGTGCGGCCTCGGCCAGCCGTTCGGAGGGAAGCAGGAGAACGCCGGGGAGCGCCTGCGCGCCGGCGAAGGGTTCGTTGACCCGCTCCGCGGTGACCAGGCACAGTCCCCCGTCCCTCACGATGAAGGGCACGGTATCGATCGAGACGAGGGGCTGCAGCCTTTCGGAACTCATGAGGCAATGTTACCGAGCACTGCACGGACGTCCGCGAAGGATTGGCGGCGGAGGAACTCGCCGTTGGCCCAGACGGGCTGCAGCAGGGATGCCTCTTCCTGCTCGGGGGTGGCCTTCTCGATGAGGACCAGTTCGCCGTCGTCGTTCCGGGTGACGGCCAGGCGGCCGGTGGCCGAACGCTTGGAACCGAAGCCCTTGGCAGTGATCGGATCCTTGAACACGTTGCGGGGCTGGCCGTTGACCTCGATGTAGGTGACCTTGATGGCCGAGGAGAACGTGTCCCGGGTGACGTACTGGTAGGTGAACGAACCGGCGCCGAGCACGACATTCTCCGAGGCGTAGCCCGCTTTCTCCAGCCGTGCAGTGATGTCCGCGGCACGCTCGGGGGTGATGGAGTCGCCGTACATAACGCGCACGTTGTTCAGGACCTTGTAGCCGGCGTCGTTTCGGGTGGAGCCGAACTCGGCCTCCAGGAGGGCGACGACGCCGAAGTAGGCCGGGTCCTCTGCCATCGATGGTGCCGTGTCGGGGACGACGGCGCCGGGGCGGGTGGAGGTGCCGCAGACGATGTCGGCCGGGTCTCCGGAGTCCGGACGGATGACGACGTTGCCGTCCCGCGCGGTGATGATGTCCTTGAGCCCGGGCAGGATGCCCTGCAGTACGTGCCACAGGTCGTACCCGTCGGAGACCAGGGAGATGTTGCCGGTGGGGTTGACCTCCAGGATGTGGCGGAAGGTTTCCGCTTCTCCGTCCTGGCCGCCGGCGCACATCACGGCGTGCTCGCTGGCGGGGATGGAGCCGAGGATCTGGCCGTTGTCCGTGCCGAAGGAGGAGTTGTAGTAGCGGCGGATGAAGTCGGCCGAACCGAGGGAGTCCGAGCCCTTGAAGGAGAGCAGGTGGCCGGCGCCGGAAGCGGCGGCAGCTTCGACACCGGGCATGCCCCGGAAGGAGAAGTCGTGGAGCTGCCAGTCCACATAGCCGGCGTCCGTGCCGGTCTTCGCGGCGGCGGTGTCGAGGATGCCGCGGTACTTGTCGGCAATGGTCGCCGCGGTGGAGGGCTGCCAGATGGAGGCGCTGAGCGCCGTCTCGATGTAGTTGACCAGCCAGAAGAACTCCGGCTCGGTGGATTCGACGGTGACCGAGGGGACCTGCAGGGGCACCCGGGTTCCCTCGGGCACGGCACGGAAGATCAGCGGCAGGTAGCCGCGGCGGTGCAGGGACCGGATGTGGTCGGTGCCTACGGTGTTGGGGCCGAGGATGTCGTTGAGGCCGGCCTGGTATTCGGCCACGGCGTCGTCTTCATCGGCGGCGAAGAACGGGGCGAAGGCTTCAATGCAGAACTTCTGCAGGAAGGCCTGCAGGCCGAAGTGCACCACGTGGTCCACGCCCTCGATCCGGGAGCCGCGGTTGGTGAAGTTGGAGAGAACCTTTGTGGTGCCCCGGGGGTACATGTGGATGTGGCCGAGCTTGTACGCGTCCGTCTGGAACAGGGCTGCGGTGATGCTGGCGGTGGTCAGGGCGATCGGTGCTGCTGTCGTGGTCATGGCCGGTTCCTTAGATGAGGTGGGAGATCAGGGGCGTGATGGAAGCGGCGACTGCCGGGTTGGCGGCGCCGGGGTGTGAATCCGTGGTGTAGATGGAGCCGTAGGCCTGCCGCAGCTGGGCTGCCTTGCCGGAGAACACTCCGTGGCTGACCCATAGGTCCAGGCGGTCCGGCCCGAGCCCCGTGGCGGCTGCCAGGCCCATGAAGGTTCCGCCGCCGTCGCAGATGTCGTCGACCACCAGGAAGCGTCCGTCGTCGGGCAGTTCCTCGCAGGTGAACCCGGACAGCTTGCCGGTGGCAAAGTCCCGGTGCTTCTCGGCGGAGTAGAGCGGAAGTCCGAGGGCTGCGGCGGCTCGGGCGGTGCGTTCCTTCGCCCCGGCGTCCGGGCAGATGACGCCGGCATACTCCCCCGCCTTGTTCCGCAGGACCTGGGCGATGACGGCGGAGGAATCCACGACGCGCAGGTTGCGGACCAGGGCCGGCATGACGGGCGAGTGCGGGTCGAAGCAGACCACTTCGTCGGCGTTCATGGCGTTGATGAGGTTGGCGTAGACCTTGGCACCGAAGGGGTTGCCGCGGTCCTGGCGGGCTCCGGGCAGGTACGGAATGAGGGCCTGGACCTTGTGGCCGCCCTGGTGGGCGTAGTCGATCCACATGGCTGCGGTTATGTACTCGTTGGCGTCGGCGCCGGTCAGATAGAAGTACAGCGGGGTTTCCTCCGGGCTGCCTGCGACCTTGAGGTGGGCCTCCCCGGCAGGGAAGGACATCGGCGTCGCTGCCGAGTGGACGGTGTATCCCTGCGGGACTGTGGCGTATGCGGTGAACATGCTGCCAGCCTACACCGCTTTTTCGTCAATGGACGTTTATTGGTGCAATAAACGTACTGTTACGAATAATGAACAATGGGTGCGGGCTACCCGGTCGCTGGGCTGACGAAACGGCCGCCCAACTCCTCGGCGAGAGCGGCGGTTTGGTCCGGCCCCGGCATCTGCCCCTCACGGCCCGGCAGGACCAGCACGTGCCAGTTGCTGCCTTCGGCGAAGTACGGGAGCGGGTTTTCGGCGGCGTTCAGCAGTTCGGACGCCTTGGTCCGGTCCGCCTCGTTCTCGTAGCGGACTATTTCGACGGTGTCGGTGCACATCCGATACTCGGGAAGATATCCGTCTATCTGCATCGTGACAGGCTCCGCTGTGGTGCCGGGGTCGCAGTCCAGGACGCCGACGACGGCGTCGTACACTTCGTTGACCGACCCGAAAGAGGAAAGAGTTCCCTCGACGGTGCGGCCGGCCGGAGCGGCCTGCTCGTCCGCGCTCGACGACCCGGCGTCCGTGCAGGCAGAAAGCAGCAGCACCGTCGCTGCTGCGGCTGCGAGTTCCTTTACTTTGCGCATTGGCGTCCACCCCGTCGTTTTGGTGGGGACATCATTGCACAGGCCTGCCAATCACGTGCCGATGTCCCTCCGGGTAAGCGCGAAGGCAGCGAGCAGCACCAGCAGCGCACTTGTTCCATACAGTGCACCGAGCCCGGCCCAATCGGCCCCGTTGCCGAGCGGGCTGCCGCCGAAGGCCCAGTGATAGGGCGTCCAGGAGTGAAGGTAGTCCAGGTCCGGATTCTGGTTGGCCACCGCATTGAGAGCGTACCCGCCGACGGCGACCGCAACGGCCGCGGTGAGCGCCCAGACGCGGCGGCCGGTAAAGGCTCCCGCAGCAAGGGCGACGGACGCAGTCAGCAGCGCCAGTCCGATGAGCGCCGCACACCCGGCCCAGACATGGGAAGGAATGAGACCGAGTTGTGCGGGGCGGTTGAAAACCAGCACGGCCAGGCCCGCGAAAAGGCCGAGCAGCAGCAGACGGGCAGCAATGGCGGCGCTGCGCTCCAGCACGAGCTGGACCCGGCCGACCGCGTGGGCCAGCACGAGTTCCAGCGTCCCGCTCTCCTCGTCGCCGGCAATCGCCCGGGTTCCCCAGGAAATGGCGGCGATGGTGAAGAGGGCGAACCCGATGAGGCCGAAGAACGTCGACTGGGTATAACCGGCGCCGGTGGTCAGCTCGTCATAGCCCAGTGCGGATATGAGTTCGGGCGGCAGGCTCTGCAGGAGATCCTGGAAAGCCTGACCGGCCAGGGATGGATAGAGGGGCAGGTACAGACTCAGGACAGCCAGGATACCCGCCGCCCATCCCAGAAGCGGACGCCATGACGCGGCGAGTGAACGGGTGAACAAGGGGAGGCGGCTCATTCGGCGGCACCGCCGTCGTCCGGTCCGGCGGCGTTCTCCGGCCCATAAAACCGCAGTACGGCTTCCTCGAGGTCGGGCTCCTGAACCACCAGGTCGAGGAGGTGATGTCCCGCCAGGGCCGTGATCAGGTCCGGCATGTCACCCTTGAACCGGCCATGGATTGAGGTTGGGTCCCGGGGGTCCGGGTCAGCGGGTACCTGCAGCAGCTCGAATCCGGGCACCTGCCGAAGGCGTTCAACCAAGGCAGGTGCCTCTGCTGCGGTGATTCCAATCCGCACGCGGCGACCGGCTGAAGCCCGGATATCCGCGGTGCTGGCAGCGGACACCACTGTCCCCTTCCGGAGGATGGCCACAGTGTCAGCTGCCTCCTCAATCTCGCTGAGAACGTGCGAGCTGAGCAGCACCGTCTGGCCGTTGCTGCTCGCTTCCCTCACCAGCGCCAGGAACTCCTGCTGGACCAACGGGTCCAATCCGCTGGTTGGTTCGTCAAGGATGAGCAGTGGCGGTTGATGCATAAACGCCTGAATGAGTCCCAGTTTCTGCCGGTTTCCCTTGGACAGGGCACGCACCGGGCGGCCGAGGTCCAGATCGAGCCGCTCCGCCAGCGCCGGAACGGTCCCCGGATCCACGTGTCCACTGATGTGCGAGAAAAAGCGAAGGAGTTCACGTCCGCTGACCCTGTCCGCCAGGGCCGGATCTCCCGGCAGGAAGCCGATGCGACGACGCAGGGCCGACCCTCCGCTGCGGGGATCAACACCGAGGACGGTTACCTCCCCGGAGCTGGGACGCAGCAGGTCCAGCAGCAGGCGCATCAATGTGGTCTTGCCGGCGCCGTTGGGACCGATGACCCCGAAGATGCTTCCCGTGGGAACCTCCAGATCGATGCCTTTCAGCGCTTCAACGCGTCCGAAGTTCTTATGCAACCCGCGGGTGCGGACGACGGCGACGCCAGAGCCAGATTCCATGCGGTCAGGCTACGCGCCTGCAGCGGGTGTCGGGTAGGCGGCGGCACCGGTCGCCGGGGCGGGCCAGGAGGCAACGCAGGATCCATGCTTGAACCATTGACAAATTCAATAATAGTTGGTCAACTGTGACGCACGCCACAACCTTAGCTGAGTCGTCCGGCAATAGGCGACACATTTGTAATCGTTCGATCAGGAAAGTGTCGCTTAGTTCCCCCCTTGATGGGCAATGCCGGCCAGCAACGGGCGAAACTTCCAGACGCAATCAGAGGAGTCAGAGCTGACTATGAACCAAAACACCAAGGCCTTTGCCGCCCTAGCCGTCGCCAGTCTCCTGCTCAGTGCCTGCGGAGCCAGCCCCAACGCCAGACCCGCCGGCAACAACAACTCAGACGGTGCTTCCAGCGATGCACCGCAGTCGCTCGTTTTCGCGGTTGTACCCACCGATGACAGCAAAGAGCTCGAGGACAGCTTCAAACCAATCGTTGCGGCAATCGAAAAGGAAACCGGGCTCCCCACCAGCATCGAGGCCGTGAGCAGCAATGCCGGGGTCATCGAAGCGCAGGCTGCGGAGCGCGTAGACGTGGCCACCTATGGAGCATTCTCCTACTACCTTGCCCAGAATGTCGCGGACGTCACGCCGGTTGCCATGGACCAGCGGACTCCGGCAGCCGGATCCGGTGCAGTCCAATCCCTGGGCGTCGTCGCTGCCGGTTCGGACATCAAAACGCTTGAGGATGTCCAGGGGAAGGACGTCTGTTTCACCGATCCTGCGTCCAGCACCGGCTATCTGGCTGCAGCAGCAGGATTGATAAGCATCGGCTTGGATCCCAAGAGCGACATTAATCCGATTTTCGCAGGTTCCCATGACGTTGCAGTGACGCAGATGCTTGCCGGTGACTGCGATGTCGCTTTTGTTGCCGGCACTTTCATCACGGACATTCTTCCGGCTCGAGGAGTAATTAAGGACGGAGACGTCGAGACCCTGTGGACCTCCCCGGATATTCCAGGAACTCCCATGGTTATCGGCAACTGGCTGCCGGAAGATCTGCGCACCAAAATCAGCAATGCGGTGCTCAAATACAATGCCGTAACCGCCGCTGAAGCGGGTCTTTGCCCCGACGACCAACGCGAGGCGCAGCCGTCGTGGGGCGAGGAGTATGCCGGCAAGATGGCCTGTGAATGGGGCGGTACCGGGGCCTTCGCCTTTGAACCTGCCACCGATGAGGACTTCGCGACCATCCGTGAAATCTGCGAAACCACCCAGGCAGAAGTCTGCCGGAACGAATAGCCGGTAAGGAAGAAGCAATGCCTGCTCCCCTGCCCCCGCCTGAGTCAGGACATCACACCGTGGCCCCCCAGTCCCCGAACGACACCAACACCGCCCCCAGTCTGCTCCTCACGGATCTAAGCATGAGCTTCGGGGCCAAGACCGTCCTCCGAGAGGTAAACCTGGATGTGCATCCGGGGCAGTTTGTCGCCCTCGTCGGACCCTCCGGCGCCGGCAAGTCCACGCTTCTCCGGCTGATCAACGGCAGCCATAGCCCCACCGGGGGCAGTGTGACCGTCTTAGGCGTAAACCCGGCCACGTGCGGCCGAAAGAACCTGCGGAAGCTGCGGACGCGCGTCGGCTTTGTTTTTCAGCAATTCGGCTTGGTGGGCCGCCTCAGCGCAATGGAAAACGTGCTGATGGGGGCTTTGGGATCGCTCAAGATGCCCCGCTACGGGATTTCAACCTATCCCCGGCCGCTGCGGGAGAAAGCAGTAGCGAACCTGGAACGGGTTGGCTTGGCCGATCAGAGGTTCCAACGCTGTGACACGCTTTCGGGCGGGCAGCAGCAGCGGGTAGCCATAGCGCGGACACTGATGCAGGATGCCCGCATTGTCCTCGCCGACGAGCCGGTGGCGTCGCTGGACCCCAGTGCCAGCCTCTCGGTCCTGAACACCCTGAAGAAGGTCAGTGCAGAGGACGGATTTACGGTTATTTGTTCCCTGCATCAGGTTGACCTCGCCCTGCAGGTATCAGACCGGGTGGTGGCGGTCCGTGACGGCTCCCTCATCCTCGACACCCCCACCCCGGCTACCTCGGAGGCTGCTGTCCGCGCCATTTACGAGAAGGCGAAAGGCCGCACTGCATGAGTGCCTCCACGGACAGTATCGACGAAGCCGGCCGGGCAGTGGCGGGGGCGGAACGGCAGTTCGACCCCGGGAGCAACGGCACACCGAAGCCAACCCCCGGCGGGCGACCGCGCGTATCCGCAGCGACGCTCGGCATTCCGCTGGCTTACCTCGCTGTGACGGTCTTCGGCATCTGGTGGATCGACATCCGCCCTGCCGCGGTGGCCGCTGGACTCGGGGACATCGGCCGGCTGCTTCAAAGGATGGTTCCTCCCACCACGGGTCCCGTACCGGCTCTCCTGACCCTGCTGCTTGAAACACTTTGGATCGCCCTGGCTGGAACGGGGCTGGCGGCAATCGCGTCGGTTTTCCTGGCAGCGGCGGCATCACGGCACTTCACTGGCCCTCGGGCAGTCCGGTGGTTTGCCCAAGGCATCATTATCGTCACCAGAGCCGTCCCGTCACTGATCTTTGCCATCCTCTTCGTCCGTATTTTCGGTCTGGGACCGCTCGCCGGCGCACTGGCCATCGCGTTCCATTCCGTCGGCATGATCGGAAAGATGATGTCCGACGTCTTTGAAGAACAAACTCCGGCTCCGCATGAAGCAATTGCCGCCGTCGGCGCGAACCGCATGCAGAACTTTGTTTCCACCACGCTGACACGAGCCCTGCCGGCCGCTGCATCGCTAGTGATTTACCGCCTGGACATCAATGTCCGTGCCTCTGCCGTACTCGGGCTGGTCGGGGCCGGCGGTATCGGTGTTGCGCTGCAGACTGCCATCGGGTCCCTGAATTACCGCAGGGCAGCGGGCATCATCCTGGCCATCGTCGTCCTCCTCCTGATCCTTGAACTGATTGCCTACCTCGTTCAGCGTGCGGTGGCCGAGCACGCAGATGAACACACCGAGTCCCGGCTCTTTGCAGCCGGCAAAACAGCGGCCACGCCGGGATGGAACCGGTCAAGGCTGCTGCGCACCGGCGCCGGCGCGGCGGCCGCCTGCCTTTTCCTCTTCTCGCTGGGTCAGCTTTCCGTGAATCCTGCCCGGTTGGGACAGGCCTGGGGCAACGCCACTGCCCTACTCGCCGGTTTTGTCCCTCCCGTATTCACCCAGGACATCCTGCTTGGGATCTTCGAAAGCGTCATCATGGCGTTCACTGCCACGTTTTTCGGAGTGCTGATCGGCCTCGTTATCGCCGTACTGTCCACCCGGCATTTGGTGCGCTTCGCCCCGCTGGCATTTGCATTGCGCGGCCTGGTGGTTTTCGTCCGGGGCATCCCCGACATTATCTACGCCCTGATTTTCGTTGCCGCTTTGGGACTTGGACCGTTCGCCGGTTTCCTGGCTCTGACGATCTCCTGCACGGCTTTGGCGTCCAAGTTCTTCACGGATTCCCTGCATAACGTTGACCCTGCACCGCTAAGGGCCCTTGAGGCGACGGGAGCGAACCGGGTTCAGGTGTTCGTCAGCGGGGTCTGGCCGCAGTTTGTTCCCAGTTTCATTGGAAACAGCCTCTTTACTTCGGACCTGGCCCTGCGCGAGTCAGCCGTGCTGGGAATCGTTGGTGCCGGTGGCGTGGGTTTCCTGCTGGACGAATCCGTGGCGACCCTGCACTACCAGCAGACAGCCGGCATCCTTATCGGCCTCATTGTTGTGGTCATCGCTCTTGAATCGGTGGCCCGCTGGGCCCGCAGAAAGGTTATCTAATGTCCCCATGCCCTTATGGCAACGCTTCGCCGGCCTCGGCCGGCGCCCCCGCATCCGGGGGACGCGCCGCGGAGTGGTCTCCCGCCATGGACGAGACGTTCGGCAGTGCCCACCAGGATTACGCAGAGCTGCGCCGAAGCAATCCCTTCCCGTGGAGCGATGACTTCGGCGGCTTCTGGTCGGCAACAACCTACGAGGATATTGTCCGCATTACGCAGGACGATGAACTTTTCATCACCTCCGTGCAGAACGTGGTTCCTCATGTCCCCAGATCCTCCCGCAGGCCTCCCCTGCATTTCGATCCGCCGGAACACACCGCTTACCGTGAAGCAATTGACCCCGTCCTGCGCCGTTCAGTGGTCCGGGAGCACGAAGAAGCCTTTCGAGCGAGTGCACGGGAGCTGGTGCAGTCGCTCTTCCTCAGCGACGACGCCGACGGCGTCCGGGATTTTGCAGCCCCCTATGTCATGGACTGCTTCGCCGCTTTCCTGGCCGTGCCGGCCTCCCTCGCCCGGCGTATCCGGGACATCGGAGTCCGATACTCCTTCGCCATCCAGGACATGGATGACGACGTCATCGGGCAATGCAGTACTGAGCTCTACACGATAGCGGAGCAGGTGTACCGGGAGCGGGTGGAAGCCGGCGCCGACCCAGAGCGGGACCTCGTCTCCAGTCTTCACCAGGCTGCCCTGAATCCGGAGAACCATATCAGCGAGCGGACAGCAATAGCCACGATCCGGCAGATGATCGTAGCCGGCATGGGCGCACCACAGGCCGTTCTCGGCAGCTGTCTGGTGCATCTTGCACAGGACCAGGTCCTTCAGCAGCATCTGCGGGAGCACCCGGAAGACCTTGCTCCTGCCATAGAAGAGTTCCTCCGGCTCCACGCCCCCTACCGGGTCTTCGCGAGAACAGCCAGCCGAGACACGGAAGTCCACGGGCGGCCGGTCCGCGAAGGCGAGCCCATTGCCCTCATTTTCCCGTCCGGGAACAGGGATGAAGGGGTCTTTGCGAGTCCGGACGATTTTGTGCTGCGGAGACCGAACAACTCGCATTTGGCCTTTGGGCGCGGTGCGCACAAGTGTCCCGCGGCAACCATGGGACGGCTGGAACTGCTCATCGCATTGGAGGTGCTTCTCGAACACACGGAGGCCTTTGAACTGGCGGGTGATGTCGTGATGATGAACTGGCTGGAGTACGGACCCCGAGCCGTCCCGCTTCGACTGCGGGTCACACCGGACACGGGCAACGCCGACGCTTCCAGCGGGCCGGGCGAATGACAGAATCGTCCCATGCCCACGTCCACATCCGTGCCGGTTCTTCCACGCTTCCAGAACGGCGCCCGTTCGCAGCAGCTACTGACGGTCCTGTTGGGAGATTACTGGCACGCACGGAAAGAGCCCATCCCCTCGGCTGCGCTTGTCGAGTTGCTCCAGGTCTTCGGGATTACAGCAACAGGCGGACGAGCGGCGATTCAACGCCTGGCCCAGAGAGGGTTCCTGACCGGAACGAAGGCAGGACGCCAGACGGCATATGGGGTGTCACCCATGAGCCGCGAACGCATCAATTACCACGTCCGTGCCCTCTTCATGGGCCACGTCGCCCAGCCGTGGGACGGCACATGGACGCTGGTGGGATACTCGCTTCCGGAGGACGCCAGGGGTACGCGGCGGCTGCTGCGCGACCAGTTGCGCCAGCTTCACTTTGGAAATCTCTACGACGCACTATGGATCAGGCCCGGCAACCAGCTCGAATCCGTCGTCGAGCTCCAGGCGAACCTGGGAGCACAGCTGAACCAGGGCCACCTGACTGTTTTTACCGAAGCGAAGCTGCCCGAGGGCACGGGGCTGGACGCGATACACGCTGCCTTCGGCCTCCCGGAGCTGGCCGCGGACTACGCCGCTTTCATCGATCGGTGGGAGCCTTTCGCCCAGAAGCTGGAGCAGGGACCGGAAGCAGTGCTGGGGTTGCCGCCGGGTTCATCGGAACGGTCAGGGGACGAGGCCCTCCGGTTGCGGACCTCCCTGATGGCGGATTGGCGCACCCTCCGCAGGCAGGATCCCCACCTGCCTCATGAACTGCTGGGGGCCGGTTTTCCCCTGCACCGGGCCGTTGCTGCCTGCGCCGCCCTCTATGACAGCCTTGGTCCAGCGGCCGAGGCAGGTGTTCGCCGGATACTTCGTGTACACGACGAGCAGTTGGCTGAGCGGATCACGCACCATACGTTCGCTGCATCGGCTTCCCTTCTCTCGGAGGACTGATTCCCGGTCTATGCCCTGCGGTGCCGCCGTCCTCCCGTTATGCATCTCCATTGCCGCGCGCTGAACAGACGTGCTACTGGAAGGACGAACATGCCATACCGCACCCCAACCTCCCATTCCGCCCGACGCCCCGGCGCTGTCATAGCCGCCGGCGTCGCGTGCGCCCTCTGCCTTATCCCGGCGTCGACGGCCACCGCCTCGCCGAACCCAGCGACATCCCCGGCGGCCGCCGCCGGGACCGCCGAATTCCGCGGCGACTTGCCCCAGGGTGGCCGCTACGTCCTGTATGCACCAACCCACTGGAACGGCACCGCGCTGATCTGGAATCCCGGCTACGGTGGCGGTGCCGGTGCTGAACCCGCAGCCGCTCCGTCTGACGAGCTTCGGCGCTGGCTTCTGGACCAGGGGTATGCCCTCGCGGGAACCACCGCGGCGACGGGTGGATGGGCAGTAGAGGAGTTGATCGCCAACCAACCCGCAGTCGCTGCCGTGATAGAGGAGAATATGGGGGAACCCGGATCCGTCATCGCCTGGGGCGCATCCATGGGCGGACTCACGTCCGTGGCCAGTATGGAGGCCTATCCCGCAGAGGTTGATGCAGCACTGCCGCTGTGCGGATCCGTTGCCGGTGCGGTGCCTATGCTCAACGGCAGCCTCGACGGCGCCTTCATCCTGAAGATGCTCCTCGCCCCCGACGACCCACGCCTGGAACTCGTGAACGTCACTGATGAGCAAACGCGGCAGGCAGCCTTCCGCCAAGTGCTGGACGAAGCGCAGGCTACACCGGCTGGCCGGGCCAGAATCGCTTTGGCGGCCGCCGTCGCACAGATTCCGGGGTGGACCCAGCCGGAGGATCCGCGGCCGTCACCAAAGGACTATGCCGCTCAACAGCAGCAGATGTACTCAGCCTTTATGTTCGGCGTCATCTCTCCCCGGCAGCCGCTTGAAGGACGGGCGGGCGGAAACTTCTCCTGGAACACCGGGGTCGACTATGCCGGGTCACTGATTCATTCGGGGAACTCCAAGCTGGTCCGCGACCTCTATTCCCAGGCCGGCATCTCCCTGAAAGAAGACCTCAAGACCCTGGCGGCCAGTGACCGGATTACCGCCGATCCCGGCGCATTGGCCTACATGCAGGCCAACGCCACCCCTAGGGGAGAGCTTTCCGGACCGGTGCTGTCCCTCCATGAGACCGGGGATACGGCACCCACCGTTACGCAGGCGGGAACATATGCGTCCCGTGTCAGGGCCAATGGCGACAATCGGTTGCTCCGACAGGCCTTCGTCGACCGGCCGGGGCACTGCAATTACGCCGACTCGGAAGTTGCCGCCGCCGTCACTAGTCTCCAGCGCCGGCTCGAGACCGGAAGGTGGGCGAATGTGGCGCATCCAGCGGCACTTAACCGGCTGGCAGACACCATAGCGGAAGAGTCCGGTCTGGAGCGGGGCGGCACTTTTGCCACCTTCAAGCCCGATGAGATGCTGCGCGGCGAGAGGGGGAACTAAACGGTTTTCCGGCGGTCCCGGTGGCAGCAATACGGCCCTCCATCCGAGCGTTGCTCGGACGGAGGGCCGTAGTTGTTCAGGTGGATCAGACGCCCACTAGAAGTCCCAGTCGTCGTCTTCCGTGTTCACGGCCTTGCCGATCACGTAGGAAGATCCGGAGCCGGAGAAGAAGTCGTGGTTCTCGTCGGCATTCGGGGACAGGGCCGAGAGGATCGCCGGGTTCACGTCCGTCAGGGTGGACGGGAACATGGCCTCGTAGCCCAGGTTCATCAGCGCCTTGTTGGCGTTGTAGTGCAGGAACTTCTTGACGTCCTCGGCCAGGCCGACGCCGTCGTACAGGTCATGCGTGTACTGGACTTCGTTTTCGTACAGCTCGAAGAGCAGCTCGTACGTGTAGTCCTTCAGTTCCTCGCGGCGCTCCACGGGAACCGTCTCCAGGCCGCGCTGGTACTTGTAGCCGATGTAGTAGCCGTGTACTGCCTCGTCACGGATGATCAGGCGGATCAGGTCGGCCGTGTTTGTGAGCTTGGCCCGCGAGGACCAGTACATCGGCAGGTAGAAGCCCGAGTAGAAGAGGAAGGACTCCAGCAGGGTGGAAGCCACCTTGCGCTTCAGGGGATCATCGCCGCGGTAGTAATCCGTGATGATCTGCGCCTTCTTCTGCAGGTTCGGGTTCTCCGTGGACCAGCGGAAGGCCTCGTCAATCTCCTTGGTGGAAGCCAGGGTGGAGAAGATCGAGGAGTAGCTCTTGGCGTGCACGGACTCCATGAACGCAATGTTCGTGTAGACCGCTTCCTCGTGCGGGGTGAGCGCATCGGGGATCAGCGAGACGGCACCGACGGTGGCCTGCATGGTGTCCAGCAGGGTCAGCCCGGTGAACACACGCATGGTGAGCTGCTGCTCATCCGGAGTCAGCGTGGCCCAGGACTGGACGTCGTTGGACAGCGGCACCTTCTCCGGCAGCCAGAAGTTGTTGACCAGACGGTTCCAGACCTCAACGTCCTTCTCATCCTGGATCCGGTTCCAGTTGATCGCCTGGACGCCGTCGATCAGCTTCAGCTTCTCGGTCATGAATAATTCCTTGTCTTCAAAAGTTCGGGGAAGGGAATGCAGTTCGGGCAGGCCTTACAGCATGCAGGAAACGCAGCCCTCAACCTCGGTGCCTTCCAGCGCGAGCTGGCGCAGGCGGATGTAGTAGATGGTCTTGATGCCCTTGCGCCAGGCGTAGATCTGCGCCTTGTTGATGTCGCGGGTGGTTGCGGTGTCCTTGAAGAACAGCGTCAGGGACAGGCCCTGGTCCACGTGCTGGGTTGCAGCGGCGTAGGTGTCGATGATCTTCTCGTAGCCGATCTCGTACGCATCCTGGTAGTACTCCAGGTTGTCGTTCGTCAGGTACGGAGCCGGGTAGTAAACGCGTCCCAGCTTGCCTTCCTTGCGGATCTCGATCTTCGACGCCACCGGGTGAATGGAGGAGGTGGAGTTGTTGATGTAGGAGATCGAGCCGGTGGGCGGCACGGCCTGCAGGTTCTGGTTGTAGATGCCGTGTTCCATGACCGAAGCCTTCAACGCCTCCCAGTCAGCCTGGGTGGGGATGTGCACGCCGTCGAACAGTTCGCGGACCCGCTGGGTCTGCGGTGCCCATTCCTGGTTGGTGTACTTGTCGAAGTACTCCCCCGTGGCGTACTTGGAGCGTTCGAAGCCGGCGAACTTGCGGCCGGTCTCGATGGCCAGCAGGTTCGACGCCCGCACGGCGTGGTAGACCACCGTGTAGAAGTAGATGTTCGTGAAGTCGATGCCTTCTTCGGAACCGTAATAGACCCGCTCGCGAGCCAGGTAGCCGTGCAGGTTCATCTGGCCCAGGCCGATGGCGTGCGACATGTCATTGCCCTTGGCAATGGACGGAACCGAACCGATGTGGCTCATGTCCGAAACGGCGGTCAGCGCGCGGATAGCCGTCTCGATGGTCCGGCCGAAGTCCGGCGAGTCCATGGTCTTGGCAATGTTCAGCGAGCCGAGGTTGCAGGAGATGTCCTTGCCGGTCTCGTCGTAGGACAGGTCATCGTTGTACGTGGTGGGCTGGGAAACCTGGAGGATTTCCGAGCACAGGTTGGACATGATGATCTTGCCGTCGATCGGGTTCTCCCGGTTCACCGTGTCCTCGAACATGATGTACGGGTAGCCGGACTCGAACTGGATCTCGGCGAGGGTCTGGAAGAACTCGCGGGCACGGATCTTGGTTTTCTTGATCCGGGAATCGTCCACCATCTCGTAGTACTTCTCGGTGACCGAGATGTCGGAGAACGGCATGCCGTAGACCTTCTCGACGTCGTACGGCGAGAACAGGTACATGTCCTCGTCGCGCTTGGCCAGGTCGAAGGTGATGTCCGGGACGACGACGCCGAGGGAGAGGGTCTTGATGCGGATCTTCTCGTCGGCGTTCTCACGCTTGGTGTCGAGGAACCGGTTGATGTCCGGGTGGTGGGCGTGCAGGTATACGGCACCGGCACCCTGGCGGGCACCGAGCTGGTTCGCGTAGGAGAAGCTGTCCTCAAGGAGCTTCATCACGGGGATGACGCCCGAGGACTGGTTCTCGATCTGCTTGATCGGCGCGCCGACCTCGCGGATGTTGGTCAGCGCAAAGGCGACGCCGCCGCCGCGCTTGGAGAGCTGCAGCGCGGAGTTGATGGAGCGGCCGATGGACTCCATGTTGTCTTCGATACGCAGCAGGAAGCAGGAGACGAGCTCGCCGCGCTGGGCCTTGCCGGCGTTGAGGAACGTGGGGGTGGCCGGCTGGAAGCGGCCCTCGATGATTTCGTCCACCATCTGCGTGGCGAGCTGCTCGTCGCCGCGTGCCAGGTGCAGGGCAACCATGCAGACACGGTCTTCGTAGCGCTCCAGGTAACGCTTGCCGTCGAAGGTCTTCAGCGTGTACGAGGTGTAGAACTTGAACGCGCCGAGGAAGGTTTCGAAGCGGAACTTCTTCTTGTAGGCGCGGGTGTACAGCTCCTTGATGAAGGTCATGGAGTACTGGTCGAGCGTTTCCGGCTCGTAGTAGTCGTTCTTGACCAGGTATTCCAGCTTCTCTTCCAGGTCATGGAAGAAGACCGTGTTGTTGTTAACGTGCTGGAGGAAGTACTGGCGCGCAGCAGCGCGGTCGGCGTCGAACTGGATCTCTCCGTTCTTGCCGTACAGGTTCAGCATGGCGTTGAGCTCGTGGTAGCCCAGGTCCTTGTAAGCCTCCGGGAGCTCCTTGGAGTCCGTCATGCCGGCTTCTGCGACTGATGTGTCCAAAACTTTTCCAATCCTTCGTTAACCTTGGCAACGTCCTCGGACGTGCCCATGAGTTCAAATCGATACAGCACGGGGACCTGGCACTTCACGGCGATGATGTCCGCCGCGAGGCAATAGGAGTCCCCGAAGTTTGTGTTGCCCGCCCCGATCACACCCCGGATCAAGGAGCGGTTGCGCTCGTTGTTCAGGAACTTGATGACCTGCTTGGGAACGGCGCCCCGGGCCACGGCCCCCGGCTGTGCTGCCGTTCCACCGTAGGTGGGAAGCAGCAGTACGTAGGGCCGGGTAGCCAGCAGTGTGGGCTGGGAGGTGTGGAGCGGGAGAGCCGCCGCGAAGATCCCGAGCTTTTCCACAAAGCGGCGGGTATACCCGGAGGCTGAGGAGAAGTAAATCAGGGAGGCGTCCGTTTCCGGTTGTCCATCCCCTGCGGATGCCGATGCCGGCGCAAAGCCGGCTTGGTCTGCCATCCCCAGTGCCATGGTTGCTGCGCTCCTGACGGGTGTTGCGCGGGTGGTGCGTGATGCGAGGTGCTGCGGCGGGAAGCCGGACGGGGCCCGGCGGTTCCCTAGGCTACGGAGGAAACCTGTGCCTGGGCCAGCTCTTCGATCTTGTCGGGCCGGAAGCCGGACCAGGAGTCCTGCTCGGTGACGACAACGGGTGCCTGCATGTAGCCCATGGCACGGACGCGCTCGAGGGCCTCGGGGTCCTGCGACATGTCCACGCTCTGGTACACAATGCCCTTCTTGTCGAGGGCACGGTAAGTGGCGTTGCACTGTACGCAGGCGGGCTTGGTGTAAACCGTAACGGTCATGGCGTGGTCTCCCCTAGTGAAGCGTGAAGTCTGTTCTGTGATGCTGGATGGTGCCTGATGAAGCCGGCGATACTGGACGTTCGTCGTGTTCAAAAAGTTGCTTGTGGAGCTTGGTGAAGCTCTCGAAGTCTGTTCCTAGATACTACATCCAGTTCCATGCCCAGACACTACATCTAGTGCGCCCCCCAAGGTGGAACCCCTACATGATGTATTACAAGTATGTCATTACACGGGGCCGCCGTCCACAGTTTGTGCACAGGGGATGCCGCGTAAATAGGCGGGATTCCCGCGGCCCGGCGGGGGTTCTCCACAGCCTGTGCAGAACGCGATGCACATGTGACGAGGCAGGCAAGATTCACGCGTGTCGCGTACCGTGGGCGTGTCGGGTCTAGTACCCGCCAACACTAGATATTGTGGTCGGCCCCGCAGGGGCGAGGAAGGAGGGGCAGGATGGTGAACCCCGTGCACCTGAAGACGCTGCTGGAGGTCCTCCGCACCGGGTCGTTTGCCGGAGCCGCCCTGCGGCTGGGCTACACGGCCTCGGCAGTGTCCCAGCAGATGTCCGCCCTGGAGAAGGACACCGGTGCGCGCCTGTTCGAGCGTTCCGCCCGCACCGCCTCCCCCACGGAAGCCGCCGTCGTTATGGCCCGGCACGCCGTCAAGGTGCTCACCGACATGGATGCCCTCCTGGCGGCAGCGGCCCGTCCCGGACCGGGCAGCTCGGAGGTGCTCCGCCTGGGCATCTTCCCCAGCCTGGCCACCTTCGCCCTGCCGGAACTGCTGGCCTCGCCCCAGTGGCGGGATCTGGGAATTGACCTGCTGCTTTCCGTCGCCGAACCCGCACAGACCATCCAGGGCCTGCGCACGGGAGGGAACCTCGACGTCGCACTGGTGTACCAGGTGGGCCAGGGCGGACTGGCCTGGCCGTCCTCCATCAGCCGCCGCTGGCTGGGCGACGATAATTTCCGTGTGGTGCTGCCCGAGTCCTGGGGCATCCAAAGCGGTGCCGAGGTCTCGGCCGAGCAGCTGGCGGGGATGCCCTGGATCATGCATCATCCAGGTACCCCCGATGCCCTGGTGATTGAGCGGCTCTTCGCCAGCTGCAGCCTCCACCCGCAGGTGGCCGCATACTGCGATGACTTCAACGCCAGCCTGGCCATGGCTTCCGCGGGCCTTGGCGCGGCGCTGGTGCCGGAACTGGCGATGCTGAACCGGCCGGCCGGCACAGTGGTGCTGGATGTCCCCGAAATCCGGCTGGCACGCAGCATCTTTGCCCTGCTGATCCACGAACAAAACGTCCAGGTCCGGCTGTTCCTGGACCGGCTGGCCGATGTGCTGGGCCGCCGGAGCATAGTGCCGCTCCCCACATCCGGTGCCCGGCAGGGCTGAAAAGTCGTTTCCTGAGTTGGGCCCGGGCCATACTCGAAACATGACCACTGGCGAAAAAACCATCCCCAAACGGTCATTGAGTGCCGTTACCAACCGGGTAACCGGAGTCCTGCGCGTCACCCGCTTCCAGCTCGCCTTCAAGGCCACCCTCGCTGTCGGCATAGCCTGGACACTTGCCCCGCATGTGCCGGGGGTGGCTTCGCAGTACCCGTATTACGCTCCGCTGGGCGCCATTGTCAGCATGTACCCCACCGTCTCCGGTTCCTTCCGCACCGGCATGGAAACCCTCGCGGGCCTGGTGACCGGCATGCTTTTGGCGCTGGGGGCCCTGCTGATCGGCACCCCGAATGTCTGGACCATATCCGTGATCGTCGGCATTGGCGTGCTGCTCGGCGGGTTGTCCTTCCTGGGCGCGTCCGGCCGGGAATACGTGCCGATGGCTGCGCTGTTCGTGCTGCTCCTGGGCGGTGATGATCCGGACGGCTACTCGTTCGGCTACGGCGTGCAGATGCTGGTCGGCGTTATTGTCGGGCTGGCCGTAAACGCCCTCGTCTTCCCGCCCCTGCACCTGAACGGCGCCGTCAACGGGCTGGTGACGCTGCGGAAATCGCTGGCGCGGCAGCTGCGGGACATGGGGACGGCGCTGGAGGAAACCTGGCCGCCCAAACACGAGGACTGGTCCCAGCGCGAGAGCGAACTGGATACCCTGACCAAGGAGGTCCGGGAAGCCGTGGAGCTGGCGGACACCAGCCGGCACGGAAACATCCGCAGCCGCAAGTACAGCCGTGATTTCACTGCCGACTACCGGGCGCTGCGGGCCATGGAACGTGCCACCCGGCATGTGAAGGATATGACCGAAGTCCTCACTGACGCCATCTGGCGGAATCCGCAGAACGTCGCTGTCCCGGCCGCCCTGACCGTACCGCTGGCCAAGGCAGTGAACGGCTGCGCCGAAGCGGTGGAGGCCTGGGATCCGGAAAGCGAGGAGCACTCCACGGCAACCGAGGCGCTCGTGGAGCTGGTGCGCCTGGTCAACACCTCAGGCTCGGCCGACAGCCCCGTGGACGCGACGGCGGCCCTGGCCATGGACCTGCGCCGCATCCTGCGGATCATCAACACGGAGTCCGACGGCGACGCATAGCCCCGCGCCTCCCTTTCCTGCCGTGCGGGCGGACCGTTAGACTCCCCCGCAGCAGAGACCGCAACCAGGCCGCGCCGCACCAAGGATGCCGCCGGACAAGGGACAGCGCCATGAAGATTGTTGTCACCACGCCCACGGGGCACGTTGGTTCCCGGGTCCTAAGGCTGCTCATCCAGGCAGGCGTCCGGCCGACGACCCTGCTGCGGGATGCCTCCCGGCTGGAGCCCGGACTCCGGCGGTTCTGCGACCTGGTGGAGGGCAACCAGGACGATGAGGACGCCGTCCTGCGTGCCACCTTCGGCGCAGATGCCCTGTACTGGGTGGATCCGCCCAGCGATGACGACGACCCGCTGGACGGCTATGAGCGGTTCGGGGAAACGGCCGCCGCAGCGGTGACCGCCAATGCCGTTCCGCGCGTGGTGTTCCAGAGCAGTGTGGGAGCCGAGGTCCGCAGCGGGTTCGGCGAAGTGGACGGGCTGGCCCGCACCGAAGTACTGCTGAACGGTACGGGCGCACACGTGCCGCACCTGCGCTGCGGCTATTTCTTCACCAACCTGCTCGCTGACCTGGACTCCGTGCGCGCCGGCGTGCTGATCAGTATCCTCCCGGTGGGCCACCGGATGCCGTGGGTCGATCCGCGGGACATTGGTGACGTCGCAGCCGCGCGGCTGCTCGCCACGGACTGGCACGGCCGGCACACCCTGGGAGTCCTCGGTCCGCAGGACCTGTCGCTCCGGGAGATAGCCGCAATTGTTGGTGCCGCCGTCGGCCGCCCGCTGGCCGCGGAGCAGATATCCGAGACGGAGTATGCCGGCATGCTGCGCGGTGCCGGACTAACGGAGGTCCGGATTGAGGGGATCCTGGGGATGTCCCGCGGGCAGCTGGACTTCACCCCGGAGGACCCGCGCAGCCTGATGACCTCCACCCCCACCTCCCTGGCGGCGTGGGCTTACGATGTCCTTCGCCCGGCCCTGAATTCGCACCGTTAAACCAAGGGAAAATACCCCCGGAAACACCGTTGTCGGAAATTAGTTTAATCACCGCTAAAAGCGCGGAATAGCGCGTGACCAGGGCACAGGGGCACCCCTGGAATGGGCCCGTAAAGGTTGACACTGTCCGGCGGAAAAGCAAGACTCCACATAGAAACACCATTTGAACTGCGTACCGCTAAGCACCATCCGTAGGGGTCAGCCGCCCGGAAATCCGGGTTAGACAACATGGAGGGCCTCCCCACTAAAAAGGGGGAACCAATGTTAGTGAAAGAGCGCAGAATCGCACTGCCGGCAATTGCCGCATTTACTTTTGGCGCTATGTTCCTGTCCGGCTGTTCGGCAGCCGAAACGGCAGAAACAGCGGAAGGTTCCGCTGCCCCGGAGACCCCGGTAACCCAGAGCCCGCGGGCCCCGTCCGGATCGGCCTTCCCGGTCTCGGCGCCGGACCCGGGTGCAGCTGTCCTCGTTACCCAGATGGAGGACGCGGACGGCGGCAGTTTCGCCGTCCATGGTCTCCGCAGTGGTGCCGAGGCCCTTACCTTCCACGCAAATTGTGCCCAGGCCAGCACCGTCACCGTTGACGTTGCGAACATCGGCCCTGTGACGTTCTCCTGTGGGCAGGAGGGCGCAACCACCACCGCGACGGTGGATGTGCGGCCCGCCGCAGGCATCATTGACGTGGCGGTGACCGGGGCGGAAGGCGTTCCCTGGGGAATGACGATCACTGAGGCAGAACTGCCCTAAAACGCCAAACGGCCCGTGCCCTGGGACCTCCCAGGGCACGAGCCGATTCTTGAAAGCGGGAAAGCTACCCCTCGTCGGTAAGCAGCCCGAGCTCCGCGAGCTGACGGGCCATCCCGGCGCCGTCGGGCGCGTAGATCCAGGGGACGTCCACCGGGGTCTCCCCCGGCTTGCCCGTCCGTCCACCGGCCAGCACCGCTTCGCCGGCTGACAGCTGGCGGATGGCAATGGCCCGGACGTTCTCCGGGTGGCGTTGGGCGAAGTCGGCGTAGATTTCTTCGTCGTGCTGGCCGTTATCGCCGATCAGCAGCCACTTGATGTCCGGGAATTCCTGGGCCAGCCGTTCCAGCTGGCTGCGCTTGTGCGCCTGGCCGCTGCGGAACCAGCGGTCCGTGGTGGGACCCCAGTCGGTCAGCAGCAGCGGACCGGCCGGATACAGGTTGCGGGTAATGAACCGGGTCAGCGTAGCGGCGACGTTCCAGGCGCCGGTCGAGAGGTAGAGCACCGGGCCCACGGGGTTTTCCCGTGCCAGGCGGTCCATCATCACAGCCATTCCCGGCGTGGGCGTTCGGGCGTGCTCATCGAGGACAAAGGTGTTCCAGGCTGCCAGCATCGGCCGTGGAAGGGCGGTGACCATGATGGTGTCGTCAATGTCCGACACCACGCCCACCTCGGCTGCGGGATCCACCACGTAGACCGGCGCGGTGGTTTCCTCGCCGTCTTCGGAACGGAGCAGGACGGTGGTCCAGCCCGGAGCAAGATCCGCAGGAAGGACGGCGTCAACCACTCCCCCTCGGTCCGCGGTGACCACATGCTTCTGGTCGCCCACAACCACGGTGACCGTGGCTTTGTTGACCGGCGGGCTCATGAAGTTCCGCCAGCCGCGGATCCCGTCGGCGATCGCCTTGGACGCCATCGACTTTTCAGCGCCGTCGAAATAACCGGGCTTGGCCAGGATGACCCGGCCAAGTACGCGCACCCATTCCGTGGAGCCGTATCCGGTGAAGGGAAGGACTATCTGCACGTCCCCCCGCTTCCGGGCACGTTCATCGCGCCACGCATGCAGGGAATCCTCCATGCGCATGCCGAGGTGGGCCGCCGGGGTTTTGTCTGCCGGACGGTCTGCGGGGTTTTTTGTCATATTCCTAGTCTGTCAGATGCTTCGATCGCAGGTATTTGCCGTTGCTCCGGAGGATCAGCACGCTAGATGCGGTACTTTGACCGGACCGGGCAGTCGAACGGATCCCGGGCGGAGAGCCCCACCTCGTTGAGGTACCGAACCACAATGGCGTAGGACTGCACGAGCGTGGTCTCGGTGTAAGGGATGGAATGCTTGGAGCAGTGTTCCTTCACCAGTTCGCTGGCCCGGGCCAGCGACGGCCGGGGCATGCTCGGGAACAGGTGGTGCTCCACCTGGTAGTTCAGTCCACCCATCAGGGTGTTCATGCCGCGGCCCACAATGTTCCGGGAAGTCAGAACCTGGCGGCTAAGGAAATCGACCTTGGAGTCCCTGGGGAGAATCGGCATGCCCTTGTGGTTCGGGGCGAACGAAGCACCCATGTACACGCCGAAGACTGCCAGCTGCACACCGATGAAGGCGAAGGCCATTCCCACCGGCAGGAAGAAGAACACGGCAGCCAGGTACAGGCCCAGGCGGGTGAAGACCATGACCAGTTCGGAAATGCGTCCCTTGACCTGCTTGTTCGCAAACAGGTGCTTGATGGACGTCGCATGCAGGTTGATGCCCTCCAGCATCAGCAGCGGGAAGAACAGCCATCCCTGGCGGCGTGCGAACCAGGCCATGAAGCCCTTCTGCCGTGCCGCCTGCTCCGGAAGGAAGGAAATGGTGTCCATGTCGATGTCCGGGTCCTTGCCCACCGTGTTGGGGTTGGCATGGTGCCGGCTGTGCTTGTTCATCCACCACTGGTAACTGATGCCGACGACGGCGTTTGCCACGAACTTGCCGGCCCGGTCATTAGCCGGCCCCGATTCGAAGACCTGCCGGTGCGAGGCCTCGTGCGCAATAAACGCGAGCTGCGTCAGGAGGATGCCCAGCGCCGCGGCGATGAGCAGCTGGAACCAGCTCTCCCCGATAAAGAAAGACCCTGTGGCAGCGGCAACCAGGCCGATGCACAGGAACACGAAAGTGGTGATGTAGAAAGAGCTCCGGCGCTTCAGCAGGCCTTCGTCGCGGACGGCTTTGAGCAGTCCGGAGTAGGTGCTGGTGACGTTATTCCGGCGCGGCTTCTTTTCGCTCGGGACTTCTTCAACGGGTGCAGTGGAGGATGCGGTTAAGCTCATGCGGCCTTCTGGTGGTGTACGACTTCCCAGTCGGCGTGGCGAGCGGTTTCGCTCTGCGGATGTGACCACCCTAACCCGGAAGTCTGGTGTTTGTCTGTGACATTGCGCTGCTGCTGCCGAGCGTTGCGTGCTGGAGGGTGCGGTGTTCCGCGTTTAGGGTGGGTGCAGACAACGGAGGTCACCATGGGTAACCGCAACGACGCCGGGACTCCGGCTCCCCCTCTGCAACTGTTCCCGCCCGGCTTTCCGGGAACACCGGATCCATCCGGAACAGCAGTGTCCCGTCCCTGGCTGACCCCCGAAACCTATTGGCCCGCATTGTCGGAGGCCACCGCGGCACTGCCCGCACCGGTGGCGGTGCTGGGGCTGGAGGCTCTTCGGTCCAACGCTGCGGACCTGCTCCGGCGCGCGGGCGGCGTGCCCCTGCGGGTTGCCAGCAAGTCCCTCCGCGTCCGCGGCGTCATAGAGGCACTGCTTCAGCTTCCCGGTTTTCGGGGCGTCTTCGGTTACACACTCTCCGAAGCCCTCTGGCTGGCGGAGCGGTGCACGGATGTTTTGGTGGGATATCCCAGCACGGACCGGGCGGCCCTCACCCGGCTCCTCGGCGACGAACGGCTGGCCTCCCGGGTAACCCTGATGGTCGACGACGAGTCCCAGCTGGACCTGGTGGATGCCCTGGCGCCGGCGGGGAAGCGCCCGGAAGTGCGTATCTGCCTGGATGCGGATGCCTCCTGGCAGGCGCCGGCGCTGGGCTTCATCGGCACCCGGCGGTCTCCCCTGCACACCCCGGACGACGCCGTCGGGCTGGGCCGCCGGATTGCCGCCCGGCCGGGCTTCGCGCTGGTGGGTTTGATGATGTACGAAGCCCAGGTGGCCGGCGTGGGCGATGCGGTTCCCGGGGCAGGCCCACGGAATGTCCTGATGCGGCACCTGCAGCCGCGGTCCATGGCCGAGCTCCTCGGCCGCAGGCAGCTCATTGCCGGGCGGCTGCGCGATCTGGCCCCGCTCGAATTCGTGAACGGCGGCGGCACCGGCTCCATCGAAGCCACGCGCGCGGACCCGGCGGTCACCGAGATTACGGCCGGTTCCGGACTCTTCGGCGGACACCTGTTCGACAACTACCGTGCGTTTACGCCGGCCCCCGCAGCAGCCTACGCGTTCGACGTCGTCCGCCGTCCGACGTCGGACACCGCTACCGTGCTGGGCGGCGGATGGATCGCTTCGGGGCCGCCGGGAGCCAGCCGCCTCCCGCGTCCGGTCTGGCCGCCGGACCTGCGTTTCCTCCCGCGTGAGGGGGCGGGAGAGATACAGACTCCCCTGCGCGGTGCGGCCGCCGGGACGCTGCATCCCGGTGACCGCGTCTGGTTCCGGCACGCCAAGAGCGGCGAGCCGGCCGAACACCTCAACGAGTACCAGGTCGTGGACGGCGGGAAGATCGTGGACACGTTGCCCACCTACCGCGGCGAGGGGAAGGCGTTCCTGTGAGGGCGGCGGGCCCCGGGTGGGAAAACTGGGGACGGAACGTTACTGCGGAACCGCTCCGCGTGGAGCGGCCGCTCGATACCGCCGGCCTCCAGCGGTGCGTGGCCGACGCGGCCGGTGCCGGGCAGCGGGTCAAGGCCGTGGGGGCAGGCCACAGCTTCACCGACATTGCCGCCACCGACGGCGTCCAGCTGGATCTCAGTGCCCTGCAGGGGGTAGTCGAAGCGGACACCGGAAGGTTCCGGGTGCGGTTACAGGCCGGCACATGGCTGCATCGGATTCCGGCGCTGCTGGAACCTTATGGACTGGCAATGCCGAACCTCGGCGACATTGACCGGCAGTCCATCGCCGGTGCAGTTTCCACCGGGACGCACGGAACGGGCGCCGGGTTCGGCGGGATGGCCACCCAAGTGGTGGGCGTGACCGTGGTCCAGCCCGACGGCGGCCTGCTCAGCGTGCGCGGCGACGATCCCCTGCTTCCGGCCGTCGCCCTCGGACTGGGCGCCCTGGGCGTCATCGCCGACGTCACCCTCCAGTGCGTACCCGCATTCGTACTCAAGGCCGAGGAGCGATCCGAACCCCTGGCGGATGTGCTCGAGGGACTAAACGACAGGGTGAAGGCAACCGACCATTTTGAGTTTTACTGGTTTCCGCACACCGGCCGCGCTGCCACCAAGGCGAACACCCGCCTGCCCGGCTCTGCCCGCTGCCGTCCGCCCGGTCCCGCTGCGCGCTGGATTAACGACTCCCTGCTGGCAAACACCGTGTTCCGGGGTACCTGTGCCGTGGGCAGTGCGGTCCCGGCGGTTGTCCCTGCCGTGAACGCCGCAGCGGCACGGCTGCTCGGCGGCCGGGACTATTCGGACGCCTCGGCGCGGGTCTTCACCACCCGGCGCAACGTGAGGTTCCGGGAGATGGAGTACGCCGTTCCGGCGGACAGCGTGGCCCCGGCCTTCTCCGCCCTGCGGGAGCTGATCGAGGAGCGCGGTTGGCGGATCTCGTTTCCCGTGGAGGTCCGCTGGGCGGCGGCTGATGACCGCTGGCTGTCCACCGCGTACGGCCGGGAGACAGCCTATATTGCCGTGCACCGCTATTACCGGGAGGACTTCGCCGAGTACTTCAACGCCGTCGAGGAACTTATGCTCGCCCACGGCGGGCGGCCGCATTGGGGCAAGCTGCATTCGCTGGAGGCGGCAGCACTGGCGGAGCGGTACCCGCGCTTCAAGGACTTCCTGGCGGTACGGGAGCAGCTGGATCCGGACCGGGTCTTCGCCAACGCCTATCTGGACCGGGTGCTGGGCGCCTAACGGCCATCGCGCCGGAGTCACCGTACGATGGTCTGCAGCCGACCCGAAGGAGTGCCGTGACCGCCGCGCCCGCCCAAAGCCAGACCACCGTCCTGCCCCGCTCGTGGTGGTGGGGTTTCCTGCCGTTCGCAGCAGCCTCTGCCGTTCATATCGGGGCGCGGGCGGTCGAAGCCACCGACATCGCCGAGCCCACCAAGCTCACCCTGATGCCGTTGCTTGCCATCGCCGCCCTGTGGGGCGCGCGCGGCGTCGTCCGCGGGCCTGCCGGCCGGATGCTGCCGGCGGCCCTATTGCTTACGGCCCTGTTCTTCTCCTGGATCGGTGACGGCGCGGCCGCGTTCTTCCCGTCGGCACCGGAACTGCCGGTAATGCTCGGCTCCTTCGGGCTCGCCCACGTCTGTTACATCTGGCTCCTGGCCCGGTACGCCGCTGCAGGGAGAATCCCGCGGTGGGCACTGGTCTTCCCGCTGTGGTGGGTGCTGATGCTCGTGGTGCTGTGGCCTGCGCTGGGCGGTCTGGCCCCGGCCGTGGCCGCGTACGGCATTGTCCTCGCCGGCACTGCGGCGACGGCGGCGCGGTGCCGGCCGATGGTGGCAGCCGGCGGCCTGCTGTTCCTGGCCTCGGACACGATCCTGTCCGGCCGGATCTTCCTGCCCGAGCAGATGCCTGACTGGACCAATCCCCTGGTCATGCTGACCTACTGTGCGGGGCAGGCCCTTATTGTTGCCGGGGTGCTTCGGACCTGGCGGGACGGACGCTGAGGGTCCAGTCCCGGCGGAAGCGCCTCATCCCTCCGCGGGCCGTATCATCGGCGGGCTGAGGTACTCGTCCTTGACGGTGAACACCGCTGCGGGGGCGCCCTTCCCGCGGACGACCTTGCGTCCGGTGTCGCGCAGGGCGCCGGTCATCTTGCGGGTGAAGTTCCCGGCGTCGAGCTTGTCCGTGTTCCACACGGCCTGGTACACCCGGCGCAGCTGGTAGAGGGCGAATTCCTCAGGCAGGAGCCTGGCTGCAGTGAGGGTGTATTCGATCTTGCCCGCAAGGCGGTCCAGGGCCGCGGTGAGGATCTCGCGGTGGTCGAAGGCCAGCGTCTCATTGGCGAGGACGTCATACACGGGCATCCACTGCGCGGCTGCGGTGTCGGTGCCCGGGTTCAGTGCCGGCAGGGCACTGCCGTCGGTTGCGAGCAGCGCCAGGTGGGCGACGGACACGACGCGCATGCGCGGGTCACGAACAGGTGAGCTGTAGGTGGCGAGCTGCTCGACGTAGGCGCGGTGCGCCCCCAGATCCAGCCCGGTTTCCTCCTGCAGCTCGCGCCAGGCGGCCGTGAGGGCATCCTCATCCGCCCCCACGAAGCCGCCGGGCAGCGCCAGGGCAGCCTTGAAGGGGTGCCCTCCGCGGCGGACGAATGCTGCATGGAGGGTGCTTCCTTTGACGGCGAAGACGACCAGATCCACGGTCAGCGCCACGGAGGGATACTCCCTGGGCGCGTAGTCCTGAAGGAACTGCTCTTCTTCGGTGGCCATCAGGCTCCTGTCAGTACCGTCCGCTTTGCCCAGGGCGGTGAGGTGAAGCGGTTCCGCTGGGCGATGATGAGGTCGATTATCCCAGTTGCCGTGGATATCCGCTCCTCCGGAGTGCCGGAAACGAGGATCCAGGAGTGCCCGGCTGCCGTGAGCTCCTCCTTGAACCACTCGGTCATCTCGGCGCGGGGGTGCTCGGCCTCGCGCCAGCCGTCGTCCTCGAACGCGACGCCGTCGTGGTCGGTAATGAGGTAGAGGTCGCGGCGGGGCAGCCGGTCGACGGCATGGTAGGAACCATAGCTTTGCTCACCGATGTACACCCGCTCAAAGAGGGAGGTGGTGATCACATCCGTGTCGGCGATGACCAGCGGACACCGCGCGGCGGCTTCGTTTTCCATCTCGTTCTGCCGTTCACCGATGACGGCAAAATCCTCCGCGGTCCAGACCATGTCCGACAGGACGGCGTCGGGCTTTGTTTCCTGCACTGCGGCGAACTTGTCGTAGGTGTACTGGCGGCCGAATTCGGGAACGTCGACGAGCTCGGGGAAGCTTGCCCGGTAGTGCTCGGTCAGGGCCCGGGCGAGGGTGGTGGTGCCGGTGGATTCGGCTCCCACGACGATGATGCGCACGGCCAGGTCCTGCCGGGCACCTTTGATGATGTTCCGCCAGGCTGCGCTGAGGTCATCCCGGCAGAGGGTGCCGCTGACGGGATAGGCGGTGCGGAGCCTGTCGACCATGACGTGGGCCGCGCCGAAGTCCTGCGCCAGTTCGCTGCCGTAATCCTCGGAGCTGAAGACGGCGTCGACGGTTGTGATTCCCTTCAGCTTGAGGGCGATGCGCAATGCCTCGTTATGCGCCTTCCAGATGGTCCGGGAGTTGTAGTCCACGGGGCAGTCATCAGGCATCCCGATCACGGATACGTTGGTCTCCGCGAACTCGGCGGCAAGCCACTTCACCCGGTCTTCAAGGGTGATGCTCTCAAACCTGCTGCTCAGGATGACGACTGCGAGCTTGGTGCACTGCTCCGCTGCCCGGGCAATGAGGTGCCGGTGGCCGACGTGCGGCGGATAGAACTTGCCGATCACGACACCCTGTCCAAACAGGTTCATGCCGGTATCTTTCCGGCTGCAGCAGCCGGGCTGGCGGCCGCGGTGCGCGTGCGCTTCCAGTCGATCAGACCGTAGACGCAAAGTGCGGTGAAACCGATGTAGAGGACGCCGGTGAGGTTGAGTCCGCGGGAGAAGTACAGCGGAACGCTGACGAGGTCGATGGCAATCCAGACGTACCAGTGCTGGAAAATCTTCTTGGCCTGCGCGTAAGTGGCCAGGAGCGACGCGGCCAGGACGAAGGCATCGGGCCAGGGAACCTCGGAGTCGGTTCCGTGGGTGAGGATCATGGCGATCCCCGCGGTGGCCAGGACGACGGCGGCGATGCCGGCGATCACCTCGTTCCGGCTGGCGTCACGGATGGGCAGGTCGCTTTTCTGCTCCGTGTTCTTGGCGCCGCGGACCCAGTTGTACCACCCGTAAACGGACACGGCGGCGAACACGGCCTGCAGGAGAGTCTCCCCGTAAAGCCCGGCGCCGAAGAAGAGGACCATAAACGCGATGTTGTTGATGATGCCCACGGGCCAGTTCCAGGCCTTCTGCCGGGCCACACCGTAGACGCAGGCTGCACCGGTGACGAACCCGATGACTTCGATCCAGCTGACGGGTGCTCCAAGCAGGGATGCTGCCGGCGAGTTCATCCAGTCCAGTACTGCATTCATGACGCTCTCCTGATTTATTGTCAGTGTGACAATGAGTAGCCTAGGGCCGATGGGGAGAGAACGGAAGACCTGGTGCGGACCAGTATTGAGAGCTACGTCACAACGAACCGGAGCATTCCGGGCACTAAAAAACCGCCGGACACAGGATTTCCCGTGTTCCAGCGGTCTTGTTGGTGGAGCTGAGGGGACTCGAACCCCTGACCCCCTGCATGCCATGCAGGTGCGCTACCAGCTGCGCCACAGCCCCAAACTTTCAGTGATTTTCCACCGCAAACCCTCCGGCTTCCCGAAGGTTTTGGTGGAGCTGAGGGGACTCGAACCCCTGACCCCCTGCATGCCATGCAGGTGCGCTACCAGCTGCGCCACAGCCCCAAAACTAAAGGTTGTTTACTTCACTTTTCCGTTCACCGGGGCGAAGCAACTCCTCTACCTTAGTACAAATCAACAGGAGCGCAAAATCCACTCAGTGCTCCCCTGCCGGGCAGGAAAGAGGGTCTTTCAGCCCTCCACCGGGCCGCTGGGGAGCGAGTCCAGGCCTACGTTGTGCTGGGCCAGGTGCCAGGCGGAATTCCCATGCCGGTCCGGGATTTCCTGAAGGACCGACCAGTGGCAGTTGGATACTCCCGAGATGACCGCCCAGGACTCCGTAGGCAGACCGAGCAAGGCGCAGATTCCGGCGCGGATGGCTCCTCCGTGGCTTACGGCCACAAGCGTGCCGCCGGCAGGCACTTCCCTGACGGCCTCCCCCACGGCTTCGGCGACTCGCCGGCCGACGTCGACGCGCGTTTCCCCGCCGCCCGCCCGGGCGCTGCCTACTCCCGCCGACCAGGCACTCAGCAGCGGTGCGTCCTGCTCCGCGATCTGTGTGAAGGTACGCCCTTCCCACGTGCCGGCAAACGTTTCCCGCAGGCGTTTGTCCTCCGCAACCTCAAGACCGGTCTCGGCGGCCAGGACCCTGCCTGTGCCCAGGGCACGGCTCAGGTCCGAGGAAACAATCGCGTCGGGTTCGAGGAACCGCAGCACTGCAGCCGCCTCGGCAGCCTGCCGAAGGCCGGTGGCGTCAAGGGCAATATCCTGCTGCCCTTGGAAGCGCCCCGCCCGGTTCCATTCCGTACGTCCGTGGCGCCAGAAAACCACCCGGCGCGACGCGGAATCCGGATCCCAAGGGGCAGGGGCGCTCATGGTCACAGGCTATTCGGACTCGGCGCCGGCAGGAGCGTCTTCGAGCTGAAGGTCAACCTCGGGGCAGTCCTTCCACAGACGCTCCAAGGCGTAGAACACGCGGTCCTCCTCGTGCTGGACGTGCACAACGACGTTGGCGTAGTCCAGCAGGACCCAACGGCCTTCGCTGCGTCCTTCACGGCGCACGGGCTTGAGGTCCATCTTGGACAGTTCCTCTTCGATGCCGTCAACAATGGCGTTGACCTGGCGCTCATTCGATGCCGAGGCAATGAGGAAGACATCGGTGATGGCGAGCCGTTCGCTCACGTCGATTGCGACGATATCGTCCGCAATCTTGGCCGAGGCCGCTTTGGCCGCCGCCCGTGCAATGTCGATGGAAGATTCGGTGGCGCTCAAAGTGTGTCTCCTTGGGGTAATCGGTCAGCCGCCAAGGCCGCCGACGATCATTAGTACTCCGACGATCAGGGCAAGTGTGCCCAGACCTGCAACACCGGCGGCCGCAAAACGCAGCCTCCGGGTACGGCCGAGTCCGGCCGTCATGACATCTAGGGGGTCAAGTCCGAAGGCACTGCGGGCACCGATGGGGGCGGCAGCTTCCTCGGATTCAACCGGTTTATTGACCAGCGCGTCCGCGCGGGCGAGGATCCGTGAATGGCGCACGTCGGTGGCGCCTACCGGTACCCGGCGCGGCACGGACGCCGGACGCTGGGCAGGAACCGCCGGCAGGGTCCGCGCGGCAGCAGCCTCCGGATCCACCACCGGCGTCGACGAGGTAACAATCGGAATGTGCGAGGTCTGCGGCGCCTTCATCACGGGATGTTCCATCCCGGGGACCTTCACGAACTCGAGCGGCGTCACCATCGCCAGGTTGTGGGCAGTACTCGGGTCGCTCGGCGACGGTTTGCGCTGCTCGTTTTCCTGCGACAGTTTCTCGATGGCACGGGTGCGGCGGTTCAGTACCTTGGCACGTTCGGCCAGCGCCTTCTGCTGGGCCAGCAGTTCCAGGTCCACGGCCTGCGGATCATCAACCTGCAGGGCCTCCATGGCCGCAACGTGGTTGCGGGCCTGTCCCTCCAGTGCCTGACGGGCAGCCAGGGCCTGTTCCACGCTCATACCCTCGACGTCGGCGTTGGGGTCGGTGCCGGCAGCCGTACCTTCCGCAACGGCCGGAGTTGCCGACGCCGGTGCGGCGCGGCGGCTCTGCTTTCGGGATGCCCGGGAGCCGGATTCCTGCTCGTGCTGCCTTTCCGGAGCGTGCGTTTCCGAAGCCTTCGGTTCCGAGGCCTGCGTTTCCAAAGCCCTCGGTTCCGACGTCGGGGACTCCGGTTCGGTGTCCGTGCCCGCCACTGACGATTGCCGGCGTCGTTCCCGACGCAGCGACGTCCCGGCAGGTGCCGTTGGAGACGGTTCGGAAGCGACCGGTCCGGTTGCGTCCGGCGAGGCCGGGACATCCGCGGGCAACTCAGCCGACCCGGTCCCGGTACCCGCCGCCGCAGCGCGCTGTTGCTGCTGCAGCCTCAGCTGCCGTCGGGTGGGCGGCGCGGTCTCAGGGTCAGGGCGCTCCGGCGTCTCTGCCAGGGCCTTGTACGCACGCAGCGCTTCCCGGTCCCGGGCGCGCTGCTGGGACTCACGTTCCCGCGGCCCGGCCGGGGAATCCACGGGTACGTCGGCCGCCCGGCGGCTGCGCCGCGGCGCGGACTCTGGACCGTTAGTCATTTCCTACCCATCCGGTATCTGTATTTACGCTACTGGTTCTGTTTCGGTTTCCGCGGAGTTCGGAGCCTGCCTGTCGGCGGCGTACAAACGGTGCTTCGCGATGTACTGCACTACCCCGTCCGGCACGAGGTACCACACGGGGTTGCCTTCGGCCACGCGGCGCCGGCAGTCGGTCGACGAAATCGCCATGGCCGGCACATCCAACAGGAAGACGTCATCCCGGCCCACGTTCTCCAGAACGTGTCCCGGCCGCGTGACCCCCACGAAACGCGCCAGTGACCACAGCTCCTGGATGTCTTTCCAGGACAGGATCTGCGCCATGGCATCGGCGCCGGTAATGAAGAACAGGTCAGCCTCGGGCCTCGCCGCCTTCAAATCGCGCAGTGTGTCGATGGTGTACGTAGGGCCGGGCCGGTCGATGTCGACCCGGCTCACCGTAAACCGCGGGTTCGATGCCGTAGCGATGACAGTCATCAGATACCGGTGCTCTGCCGGACTCACCTGCTGGGCGGCCGGTTTATGCCACGGGTCACCGGTGGGAACAAAAACCACTTCGTCCAGATCGAACGTGGACGCAACCTCACTCGCCGCAACCAGGTGGCCGTTGTGAATGGGGTCGAACGTTCCACCCATGACTCCGAGGCGGAATCTGCGCTTTCCGTTGCTTTGTGTCCGCTGCGGTTCACCCATGGGGAAGAACGCCTCCGCTGACTCCACGTACGGGGTCAGTCCCTGATGGCCTGGCCGTGGTCATGCTTGTCGGGGAACTGGCGCTGGGGGTCAACGTGCTCCGGCTCGGCCGTGTGGCGGTTGCCCACGTTGGAGAAGGACACCGTGATCAGCATCAGCAGCAGCAGTGCCGCAAAGATCACTCCGCCGTAGACGTACGGAGACGCCGGCAGTTCAACGTGGTGTTCTTCGGCAGCAGTAAACACGGCGCCCGTAAGCTGGATCAGCATGTATCTCCCCTAGAGATCGATAGGTTCCGCCGGGCAGCCGGCGGAACGGGTTCTTAGTCAATGGTACGCGTAACGGAGTGCACATCGCAGCCGGACCCGTCGCCGGGCCGCTGGACGGAACTAGTCGCGGATCTGCCCGTCGCCCTGGATGATCCATTTCGTAGTGGTCAGTTCCCTGAGCCCCATGGGACCGCGGGCATGCATTTTCTGCGTGGAAATGCCCACCTCGGCTCCCAGCCCGAGTTCGCCCCCGTCCGTGAACCTGGTGGAGGCATTGACAATCACCGCCGCGGAATCGATCTCCGCAATGAACCGCTCCGCATTGGCAAGGTCATTGGTGATAATCGCTTCAGTGTGTCCGGTGGTCCAGCGCCGGATGTGATCCAGCGCGTCATCGAGCGTGTCCACTACCGCCACGGCCAGGTCCAGGTCCATGTACTCACGCCCCCAGTCGCCGTCGTCGGCTTTTTCCGCGCTGACTCCGGCGGGCAGCAGTTCCATGGCGCGGGGGTCGGCGTGCAGGCGGACGCCGGCGGCGGCCAGCGCCGCCAGGACGTCGCGGGCAGCCGGCGCACCCTCGTGGATGAGCAGGGTCTCGACTGTATTGCAGACGCTGGGGCGCTGCGTCTTGGCGTTGAGCAGGATGTCCACAGCCATCTCCACCGGCGCCGTCCGGTCCAGGTAGATGTGGACGTTGCCCTCCCCCGTCTCAATGACGGGCACAGTGGCGTTGGTGACGACGGACTGGATCAGGGAGCGGCCGCCGCGCGGAATCAGCACGTCCACCCGGCCCCGGGCCTTCATCAGGACGTTGGCGCCTTCACGGCCGTACTGGTCAACGCTCTGCACGGCGTCGGCGGGCAGGCCCGCTTCCTCGAGGGAGTCACGGATGATTTCCACGAGGACGGCGTTGGTGTTCTCGGCGGCGCTGCCGCCGCGCAGGAGAACGGCGTTGCCGCTTTTCAGCGCCAGTCCGGCAATATCGAGGGTGACGTTGGGGCGGGCCTCGTAGATCGCGGCCACCACGCCCATCGGAACATGCACCTGGCGCAGCCGCAGGCCGTTGGGCAGCGTCTGGCCGCGGGCGACGGAACCCACCGGATCCGGCAGCCCGGCCAGGTTCTCCAGCGCTGCGGCCAGCGCGGTGATGCGTGCCGGCGTCAGCGACAGCCGGTCCAGCATGGCCGCAGAGGTCCCGTTGTCCCGGCCGGCCGCCACATCGCGGGCGTTGGCCGCGAGGATGGCGGCGTGTTTGGCGTTGACGTTCTGCGCGATCTGCCGCAGGGCGCGGTCCTTCCAGGCGCGGTTGGCCCGCGCCAGGCGCCGGGCGGCGGTGCGGGAACGGTCGGCAAGGGCATGGACCTGGGCTTCCACGCCGTTGTCCGTACCGGCATGTTCCAGCTCAGCCTCAGTTGTGTTCACGGAAGTCATGCTCCCAGTGTAGGTCCGGTGCCGGCTTCCGGCCCGGGTGCCGGTGCTTCGTTGGGGTGCAGGAGAACGAGGTCGTTTACATGGACCACCGCGCGTTCATATCCGCGCCCCAGCTCGCGGGACAGTTCCCGGGTGGAGCGGCCAAGCATGGAGGGCAGCTCGTCCGAACCGTAGTTCGTCAGGCCATGGGCAATCACGCGGCCCGCGGTATCGGCCAGGGCAACGGCGTCACCGGGCTCGAATTGCCCCTTCACAGCAGTGATGCCTGCCGGCAGCAGCGAACGGTGCCGGTCCCCCACTGCCTTCGCGGCGCCGTCGTCGAGCACCAGTGTGCCTTGAATGCGGGCGAGGTGGGCGAGCCACAGCAAGCGGATGGACCGGCGCCGGCCGCGGGTGGTGAACCAGGTGCCCACGTCTTCGCCGGCCAGCGCGGCGGCCGCGTTGGCCGTGGACGTGACCAGTGCCGGGATGCCCGATTCCGCGGCAATGGTGGCTGCTTCGACCTTGGTTGCCATGCCGCCCGTACCGACGCCGGCCTTGCCCACCCTGCCGATCCGCACGTCCGCCAGGTCCTTGGGACCGGTGACTTCGGGGATGCGGCGGGCGCCCTCGGACGGCGGACCGTCGTAGAGGGCGTCGACGTCGGAGAGCAGGATGAGCGCGTCGGCCTTCACAAGGTGCGCCACAAGCGCGGCCAGCCGGTCGTTGTCGCCGAACCGGATCTCGTGGCTGGCGACGGCGTCGTTCTCATTCACAATCGGCAGGACGCCGAAGTTCAGCAGCCGTTCCATGGCCCGGTGCGCGTTGGCATGATGGGCGCGGCGCATCAGGTCCTCAATGGTGAGCAGCACCTGGCTGACCGTGACACCGTGCGCACTGAACGCCTGCGTGTAACGCGCCATCAGCAGGCCCTGCCCCACGCTGGCTGCAGCCTGCTGGGAGGAAAGCTGTGCCGGACGCTTGGTGAGTCCCAGCGGCGCCAACCCGGCGCTGATAGCGCCGGATGAGACCAGGATGATCTCGGTGCCCTGCGCATGCCGGGCGGAAAGCACATCGGCCAGGGACCGCAGGGCAGAGTCGGAGATCCCGCCCGCCACGGAGGTCAGGGACGAGGACCCCACTTTGACGACCACCCGGCGGGCCCGGGCCAGCCCGGAACGGGACGTTAACGCACGGCGGGCAGGTGTGGCGAATTCGATGTGTTCACTCATAACCTGCCCAGCCTATGCGCTGCACCCCGTCCCTACCGGGAAGATGAAGGTGTTACGCCTCTTCGTTACCCTCGACGTCCGCAGGGCGGGTGGAGTGCTTGTAGTTCACGGACTCGGTCCAGATGCCTGCCTTGCGCTCTGCTTCGAGCTCGTCGCGGGCCGCGGCGCGGGCTTCCTTGCGCTTCTGGTGGTCGCCGCGCTTTTCCTCGCGGGTCGGGCGGGAGAAGTCTTCGACGCGGATATCGCTGCCACGCGGGGAAGCGGCAAGCAGTTCCGCTCCGCCGATCATCGTGGGCTCCCAGTCGAAGACGACGCCGTCGCCCTCGCCGATGACCACGGCGTCACCGGGCTTGGCGCCTTCCTTGAACAGTTTCTCCTCCACACCCAGCTTGGCCAGGCGGTCCGCCAGGTAGCCCACGGCTTCGTCATTGGTGAAGTCGGTCTGCTGCACCCAGCGAACCGGCTTCTCACCCAGGACGCGGAAGAGCGGCTCGAGGTTGCGCTCCTCGCGGCGGATCAGGAAGCCACCCTTGTAGTTGACGCCGCGCGGCTTCAGGACCGGCGGCTGGATACGCGGCGGAGCCTTCTCCACGGCGTCCCGGGCTTCCTTGACGATGGCAGCCATGGCGAACCCGAGTTCACGCAGGCCTTCATGGCTGGACGCGGAAACCTCGAACACGCGGTAGCCGCGCTTCTCCAGCTCCGGCCGGACGAATTCGGCCATGTCGCGGCCGTCAGGGACGTCCACCTTGTTCAGTGCGACAAGGCGGGGACGGCGGTTCAGCGGCACGACGTCACCGTCGGTGCCCGCGTAGCTCATGTCCACTTCGTACTTCTCGAGCTCACGCTCAATGACTTCCAGGTCCCCAATGGGGTCGCGGTCCGTTTCCAGTGCGGCACAGTCCAGCACGTGCACCAGGGCGGCGCAGCGTTCCACGTGGCGCAGGAAGTTGTGGCCCAGGCCCTTGCCCTCGGAAGCGCCCTCGATGAGGCCGGGAACATCGGCGACGGTGAAGCGCACGTCGCCGGACTGGACAACGCCCAGGTTCGGGATCAGCGTGGTGAAGGGGTAGTCGGCGATCTTCGGCCGGGCAGCGGAGATGGCCGCAATCAGCGAGGACTTGCCGGCCGACGGGAAGCCGACCAGTGCAATATCGGCAATGGACTTGAGCTCCAGGACAATGTCGGACTCTTCGCCGGGCACGCCCAGCAGCGCGAATCCGGGAGCCTTGCGCTTCTGTGAGGAAAGCGAGGAGTTGCCGAGGCCGCCCTGGCCGCCGGCGGCAGCGATGTACTCGCTGCCCTCGCCTACCAGGTCCGCCAGGACCTCGCCGGCCTTGTTCTTGACGACGGTGCCGTCCGGCACGGGGAGGATCAGCGTCTCGCCGGTCTTGCCCGCGCGCCAGTCGCCCATGCCGTTGCCGCCGTTGGTGGCGTGCCGGTGCGGGGCGTGGTGGTAGTCCAGCAGGGTGGTGGTATTCGAGTCAACGCGCAGGATGACGTCGCCGCCGTCGCCGCCGTTGCCGCCGTCGGGCCCACCCAGGGGCTTGAACTTTTCACGCTTGACGGACACGCAACCATGGCCGCCTGTACCGCCCGAAACGTGCAGCACTACGCGGTCTACAAAGCTGGCCATGGTTCTCCTTCAAAGGAACTTCTTGATCATGCCAATTCTACTTGGCTTAAAAAACGACGGGGCGGGCCATCAAGGCCCGCCCCGTCGGAAAAGCTAAATGCCGGTGATTACTCGGCGGCTGCAGCAGCCACGATGTTCACGACGCGGCGGCCACGACGGCTGCCGAATTCAACTGCGCCTGCTTCCAGGGCGAACAGGGTGTCGTCGCCTCCGCGGCCAACGCCCTCACCCGGGTGGAAGTGGGTGCCACGCTGGCGAACGATGATTTCGCCTGCCTTGACAACCTGGCCGCCGAAACGCTTTACGCCGAGGTACTGGGCGTTGGAGTCGCGACCGTTGCGAGTGGAACTCGCACCTTTCTTATGTGCCATTTCTTTGCCTGCCTTTGCTAACTGATATTGAAACCCTCAGGCGGGATCACACCCGCGTTCCCGGCCCTGGGGCCGGCAGGAG
The DNA here is from genome assembly GCF_020731025.1 of Arthrobacter sp. zg-Y895. Taxonomy (NCBI): domain Bacteria; kingdom Bacillati; phylum Actinomycetota; class Actinomycetes; order Micrococcales; family Micrococcaceae; genus Arthrobacter; species Arthrobacter sp. zg-Y895. The sequence goes on along the minus strand of NZ_JAJFZY010000004.1, from coordinate 49,902 downwards.
AATCAGGAGTTGATGGACGTAACCTTGACCTTGGTCAGCGAGGAGCGGTAGCCCTGACGCTTCTTGTAGCCGGTCTTGTTCTTGAACTTCTGGATGACAATCTTCGGACCCCGGAAGTTCTCGACGATTTCTGCAGTCACGGTAACCTTGGCCAGGTCCTGTGCAGCAGAGGTGACCTTGTCGCCATCAACCAAAAGCAGGGCAGGCAGCTCAAAGGTGCTACCGGCTCCACCGGGGACGCGGTCCAGGGTTACGAGGTCTCCGACGGAAACCTTTTCTTGGCGGCCGCCAGCGCGGACAATCGCGTACACCACTTGGGAACTCACTTCTCTCGACGTTTAATACTTGGATGCGCATTTAGCTGGGACCAGATTGGGCCTGCCTTGCGCCATGCAGTTCCGCCTAAGCCGATAAACGGTTGGAAGGCGTTCGCACCGAAGTTCAAGGCTACGCTAATGGTCCTATAACCCGCAAATGCGGTGCCTGCACACTGTACTCATAGAGCTGTACAGGTGCAGTCGGACCAAGGGCGCCACCGAACCGGTGCCACTGCTCGATCTCTACTTTATCCCATGATGCCGGTGTTCCGGGCATCGGCACCCCGGCGGGTCCATGGCACGGGCTTAAAAGCCTGCGGGCGGCCCGGCCCCTAAGGGACAGGCCGCCCGCAGGCAGTGGTACGAGGACGCTACAGCTCGGAGGCCGGTACGCCTACGCCAAGGATCACCGGAGCCGCAGCACCGGTCTTTTCCTCCCGGGCAACCGGCGGCTTGCCGGCAGCCGTGACCGTATGCCGCGCCGGCGTGGAGGAAGCGGATTCCCCTGCTGCCGGTGCCAGGACCTCGGCGGCACCCTGCGGGCTGCTGGCCGCCCTGCGGCGGCGTGCCGGACGGGCCGGTGCCTCCGGCGCGGATGCCTGCACTGCGGCCTGCCGGGTGGACTTCGGCTCCTGCACCTGCGCAGCAGGCTCCGCATCGGCGGCCGGCTGCACGGGCTGGGACACGGCCGAGGCAACCTCGTTGAAGGCTTCGGTCAGGCTTTCGAGGGTCAGGACGGGTTCTTCCTTCACCTGGCGGCGCCGCTGGCGGCGGGGAACCACTACGGTTTCCCCCTGGATGTTCAGCACGGCCCCCGGCTCGGTGTCGGACTCGTCATCGGCTGCCTCCTTCGCGGCCGGCGTCGAGGATCCCGCGTCGCCGTTGGCGGCTGCGTCAACCACCTCATGTGCGGCGGCGGTCGCAGCGGCAATGCTGGCCAAGGCTGCGCGGGCGGCTTCGGCCTTCGCCTGCCGCTCGGCATCTTCCTGCACCGGCTCGTCAGCCTGCGGCTGCTCTTCCGGTACCTGGACATTGCCGTTCTGTCCGCGGCTGCGGTTCCGCTTCCGGTCCCCGCGGGACTGCTTTTCCTGCTTGAGGTGCTGCTGGTGATTATCGTCGGCAACCGCGTGGCCGTTGGCGGCCGGCGTGTGGCTGGTGCTGCGGCGGTGCTCCACGGGTACGTCCTGCGTGACGACGCCGCGGCCGTCGCAGTGCTCGCACGTCTCGCCGAAGACTTCCAGCAGGCCGGTGCCCATGCGCTTGCGGGTCATCTGGACCAGGCCCAGCGAGGTAACCTCGGCGACCTGGTGCTTGGTACGGTCCCGGCCCAGGCACTCCACGAGACGGCGCAGCACCAGGTCACGGTTGGCTTCAAGGACCATGTCGATGAAGTCGATGACGATGATGCCGCCGATGTCGCGCAGACGCAGCTGGCGGACCACTTCTTCGGCCGCTTCGAGGTTGTTCTTGGTGACGGTCTCTTCCAGGTTGCCGCCGCTGCCGGTGAACTTGCCCGTGTTGACGTCCACCACGGTCATGGCTTCGGTGCGGTCAATCACCAGGGAGCCGCCCGAAGGCAGGAACACCTTGCGGTCCAGCGCCTTGGCGATCTGCTCGTCGATGCGGTGCGCCGAGAAGATGTCCTCGTCCTTGGTCCACTTCTCGAGGCGTCCCACCAGGTCCGGGGCCACGTACGTGACATAGGCCTCGATGGTGTCCCAGGCCTCTTCACCGGAGACCACGAGCTTGGAGAAGTCCTCGTTGAAGACGTCGCGGACCACCTTGATGGTCAGGTCCGGTTCGCCGTACAGGAGTTCCGGCGGCAGCGTCTTGGTGGACGTGGACTTGGCTTCGATGTTCTCCCACTGGGCGCGGAGGCGGTTGATGTCATTCATCAACTCTTCCTCGCTGGCACCTTCGGCGGCGGTGCGCACAATGACGCCGGCGTTTTCCGGCAGGTGGTCCTTGAGGATCTTCTTGAGCCGGTTGCGTTCGACGTCGGGCAGCTTGCGTGAGATGCCGGTCATCGAACCGCCGGGGACGTACACGAGGTAGCGGCCGGGCAGGGAAATCTGGCTGGTCAGGCGTGCACCCTTGTGGCCCACCGGATCCTTGGTGACCTGCACCAGGACCGAGTCGCCGGACTTCAGCGCCAGTTCAATACGGCGCGGCTGGCCGTCCAGGCCGGCGGCATCCCAGTTGACCTCTCCGGCGTACAGCACGGCATTGCGTCCGCGGCCAATGTCCACGAAGGCGGCCTCCATGCTGGGCAGCACGTTCTGGACCTTGCCGACGTAGACGTTGCCGATCAGGGAGTCCTGCTGGGTGTTGGAGACAAAGTGCTCGGCGAGGACGCCGTCTTCCAGCACGCCGATCTGGATCCGCTCGTCACGCTGGCGGACAATCATCTGGCGGTCCACGGACTCGCGGCGGGCCAGGAACTCAGCCTCGGTGATTACGTGGCGGCGCCGGCCCGACTCGCGGGACTCGCGGCGGCGCTGCTTCTTGGCTTCCAGCCGGGTTGACCCCTTGACGCTGGTGACGCGGTCCGAGACCGGAGCCTCGGCGTGGGCGCGCGGTGCACGCACCCGGGTGACGGTGTTGGGCGGATCATCGTCCGCTCCCCCGGTCAGTTCCAGATCGGCGTCCCCGCGGCGGCGCCGACGACGACGGCGGGAGGTTACGCCGTCGGACTCGGAGTCCTCGGGGCCGGTCGATGCTTCTTCCGCACCGGCTTCCTGCCCGTTTCCTGATTCCGAGCCCTGGCGGCTGCGGCCGCGGCGGGACCGGCGGCGGGAACGGCCGGAATCTTCGCTGCCCTCCGGCTCGTCCGTTTCTTCGGCTTCGGCGGGCTTGGCCACCGGCACGGAACGCACGGCGGTGAGGTCCGGGGCGTGGAACAGCACCGACGTGGGCGATTCCGGTACCGAGAACGGATCCAGTGCCGAGGTGGGCCCTGCGGCTTCAGCCTTGGCCGGCTCCTGGTTCTTGGCGGGGGACTCTTCCTTGGCGGGTGCTTCAGCCGCGGCGGGCAGCACCGGCTCGGCGGGGGTTTCGGCGGGTTCCGCAGCAGCGGACGCGGCCGACTCAGCCGATCGTGCCGGGCCGGTCGGCGTGCTGGCGCGGCGGCGCGTCCGGATTTTCGGTGCCGGGGCGGCCGTTTCGGCAGCGGGTTCGGCAGTGTTGGTGGACTCGGGACCGGCAGCCAGCGTCACTTCGTCGGCAGCAGCGTTCTCCGCGGCAGCGGCATCAACGGCAGGCTTCTTGGCCGGGGTGCGGCGCCGACGCACTGTCTTGGCGGGAGCTGCTTCAGCGGAAGCGGTTTCCACAGCTCCGTCGGCGGAAACCGAGTCCGTGGCAGCAGCCTCGGGGCTCTCCTCGCGCGGCGCGGCTGCTTCGGCAGCCGGTGCTGCCTTCTTACGGGGGGTGCGTGTGCGCTTGGGCTTCTCAGCGGCGGGCGCGGGGGTTTCCGGCTGGGTTTCCGCCGCGACGGTTTCGGCCTGCGGGGCGTCCGCCGCGGGCTGTCCTGCGGGGGACGCAGCGGGGACGGACTTGCGGCGGCTGCGGGTGGCCTTTTTTACGGGTGCCTGCTGCTCGGCCGGCTGCACGGGAAGATCCCCTGCCGCTGCGGTTTCCACAGGCAGTTCATTGGTTCCATTATTCTGATTAGTCATGTAGGCCTATGCTCCGGCCCTGCGGCACTGGCCACATTCCAATGCCCCAAGGCAATGTGTCGGCTGTGCGGTGGCATCGCAGCCTGCCCGCCAGCCGGAAGTCGTCTGGATGTCATTCGAGGTCGTGCCAGCTGTGGGGCGCGGTATCACTCGAAGACCAGCGGCGCTTTTCCTGCTACCCCTGCGGAACGGATAATTTTCGTTACGGCTGTTCTGGGTAGGTCTGGCCGGCGGATTCCCTGGTTCCCATCCGGATTGATGGGTCAACTACACGGGAAGCGTCACCGGCAGAACCGGAAGCCTGTCGCTGGACCGGCGACGGAATGTGGTTCCGTTGTCAGCCAAGCTTCATTATCGCATACGGCCGCCTTTTTGGCCCGTCCCTGCGCATAGACTCGACGCAGATAGTTACTTCCGACAGCTACTCCGTAAGGAGCTTCCGTGCCCTCCAGCGCAGCCCGTCCATCATCCGGCGCCACCCCGGACGAAGCCGATCCCCGGGACCAGGCAGCTGCCGTCCGTCCGGAACGCCGGTCCTTTGCCTGGACGCTCCTGGTCACCTCGGTAGTCGGTTGGGTCGCGTCCGGCATCCTGGTGATTGAACGCCTCCACGTGTACGCGGACGCCGACTACATCACCAGCTGCGACATCAGCCCGTGGGTCTCCTGCGGAACGGTGTTCCAGACCTGGCAGGCGGCCATCTTCGGCTTCCCCAACCCGCTGATCGGCATCGTGGCCTTCGCCGTCGTTATCACCACTGCCATGGGCCTGCTGGCGGGTGCCCGGTTCGCCCGCTGGTACTGGATCGGACTGCAGATCGGCGTCACCCTCGGCATGGTGTTCGTGGTCTGGCTGTGGAGCCAGGCACTGTTCGATATTTACGTACTGTGCATCTACTGCATCGTGGTGTGGGCTGCCATGATTCCGCTGTTCGTCTTCACGACCATCCGCAACCTGACGGCCGGCACCATTCCGGCGCCGGCCGGCCTGGTCCGCTTCCTGACCGACTGGGCGTGGCCGATCGTCGTTCTGCTCTGGGTCGCGACGGCGGCATCCATCTTCTTCCGGTTCCTGAACTCTTTCCTGGGCAGCTAGCCCTTCCCCGGAGTTTCAGCGGCCCGGGCGGGAACTACCGTTCCAGCGGAAGCCCCCAGGCGAGCACCACCGGTATTTCCTGGCCCTCCCAGGTGGCCGTCAGTGAGGGGTCCGGCGCCGTGCGTCCGTCCAGGTCCAGCAAGCGCACTACGGAGAACTCCCAGCCGCCCTCGGTCAGGACGGAGGTTGCCCAGCCCTCCGGATCGGAAGCGGGCGCATCAACCAGCCCGGCGCCGTCGGGCATCCCCGTGCTGCGGACCTGCATGGTTTCCGACAACAGCTCGCGTCCGCCGTCGTTATCCAGGTACTGGGCTGCCTGCGGCTGCCGGGCAAGGAGGGCCGCTTCCAGGGCCCGGGCGTAGACCGGATCGCCGAGGGCGTCGTAGACCCAGCGCCGTCCGAGCACCGAATGTTCCATTTCGTTGATCAGGAATTCCTCCGCGCCGGCCAGCGGCGCGCCGCGGTAGGTCAGGGGCACCTGCACCAGCAGCGAACCGGCTGCCACGATATGGGTTTCGATTCCCACCTCGCCCTCGGGGTCATCGAACCGGAAGGAAGCCACCTTCCGAGCGGTCACCGGTTCCGTGGAGGGAAACCACCAGGTGCCCGGCAACCAGCCGGAGATCAATTCCATTTTGCCGGGACGCAGCTCGGCGTCGTATATAAGTGCCATGGCCACAGCCTAGGCGACTTTCTCCGGAACCCGTGAGGAATTTCCCCCGCCGGTTCCCCGTTGGCCCAGAGGAAGGCGTGCGGAAGATTGCCCCGCACACCGCATTTCGATCCATGAGGAGAACCATGCTCAGAACCACGCCCGCCCGCCCGGAAACTCCGCGCACCGCACTCGTTGCCGGCGCCACCGGAATTGCCGGAGCGGCCCTGGTGGACCTGCTCTCGAACGAGGGCTGGACCGTCCTGGCCCTGTCGCGGAAGGCCGGAAACCCCGACCCGGCGCGTCCCGGCGTCGTTCCGGTTGCAGCGGACCTCGGTTCCCCCGACAGCCTGGCAAAGGCGCTGGAAGGCGCCCGCCCCACGCATGTCTTCTTTACGTCCTGGTCCCGGCAGGAGACGGAGGCGGAGAACATTGCCGTCAATTCGGCCATGGTCCGGAACCTGCTCACCGCTCTGGCGGACGCTCCCCTGGAGCATGTGGCCCTGATGACGGGGCTCAAGCATTACATGGGGCCGTTCGAGGCGTACGGCGAGGGTCCCATGCCGGACACTCCGTTCTCCGAAGACGAACCGCGCCTGCCGGTGGAGAACTTCTACTATGCGCAGGAAGACGAACTGATGGCAGCGGCCGAGCGGCAGAACTTCGCCTGGTCGGTCCACCGTGCCCACACCGTGATCGGCTTCGCCGTCGGAAACGCCATGAACATGGGCCAGACCCTTGCCGTGCAGGCGACACTGTGCCGCGAGCTGGGGATGCCGTTTATTTTCCCCGGCTCCGAAACCCAGTGGAATTCGGTCACCGACATGACCGACGCCGGCCTGCTTGCCGAGCACATGCTCTGGGCTGCGACGGATGAGCACACCGCCAATGAAGCCTTCAACGTGGTCAACGGCGACGTTTTCCGCTGGCGGTCCCTGTGGCCTCGGCTGGCCGCCGAGTTCGGCGTGGAGCCGGTCGGTTTTGAATCGGAGCCGCGCCCGCTGGAGGAGCAAATGGCCGGCATGTCCGAAGCCTGGGCCAAGATTGCCGCCGCTCACGGCCTGGCCGAGCCTGATCTGGGACGCCTGGCCTCCTGGTGGCACACCGATGCCGACCTCGGTCGGAAGGTCGAGGTACTCACGGATATGAGCAAGAGCCGGGTCGCCGGTTTCACGGGCTACCGTCGCACGGAGGATGCCTTCAAGGCGCTCTTTGTGCGGCTTCGGGCCGAAAACCTGATTCCGTAACCTCCCGTTGCACACGAAGGGCCGGCACCATCACTGGTGCCGGCCCTTCGTGTGTCCGTCCGGTCCGGTGCTAGTTGAACCAGATGCCGATTTCGCGGGCGGCCGATTCAGGCGAATCGGAGCCGTGGACCAGGTTCTGCTGGACGGCGGAACCCCAGTCGCGGCCGAAGTCGCCGCGGATGGTGCCCGGTGCCGCCGTGGTGGGATCGGTGGTGCCGGCCAGGGACCGGAAGCCTTCAATCACACGCTGTCCTTCAAGGACCACCGCAACAATCGGGCCGCTGAGCATGAACTCGACCAGCGGCTCGTAGAACGGCTTGCCCTGGTGCTCGGCGTAGTGCTCTTCGAGGATGCCGCGGGTGGCTTCGGTCTTCTTCAGCTCGGCCACGGTGTAACCCTTGGCTTCGATCCTGGCCAGGATGGCTCCGGTGAGCCGGCGCTCGACGCCGTCGGGCTTGATCAGGACAAGTGTGCGCTCGGTGCTCACGGTGTATCTCCTTGGAACGATCGGATATCGGATCTAAGCCTAGTCGGTGCCGGCGGCGGTTTCGGGGCCGGCTGCCGCATTGCCTTCTTCGGGATGGGCTTTCTCCCATTCGGCCTGCATCCGGTCCCGTTCGCGGTTTTCCCGGTCCAGGCGCATTCCCGCTTTGAGGCCGTACCACCAGGTCAGGGCGAAGAGCACGCCGACGAGGAACATCATGGGTTCCAGGAAACCGCTGGCAATGATCACCAGCTGCAGGATCCACCCGATCAGCGGACCCGCAGGTTTGGAGAGCAGCGCGCACGTTCCGATCAGCGCCGCCGCCAGCAGCAGTCCGCCGCTGAGCAGCAGCGGCGGGGAGATGCTGTCCCGGTGCAGCCCGAAGACGGCCAGCGTCCCGAACAGGACCACGAATGCTTCCAGTGTCAGCACCGTCGAAGCGAACATTACCTTGACGGAGCGGCGCTTCTTGGGCATTCCCGGACGCCATTCGCGCTGCGCTTTGGTCAGTTTAGCCATAGCTGCGAAGCCTACTTTCCGAGGAGGGTGCGCGCTTCGGCGACCACGGTGATGGAACCGACCACAAGCACGCCGCCGGAGAGATCGTTGTTCTCCTCGGCCTTGGCTACGGCCCATTCGAGGGCATTGTCCAGGCCGGCCTCGACCTGGATGTCTTCGTCGGCGAACCCGGCATCCACGGCGTCCTGGACCAGTTCCTCGGCAGGAATGGCCCGCGGAGAGGCGGACTGGGTCAGGACAACACCGCTGACCAGGTCGCCGAGCTGTTCGCGGAGTTCGCTCAGGATGCCGACGGCGTCCTTCTCCGCGAGGATGCCGACCACCAGGACGAGCGTGGTGAAGTTGAACGCCTCGCGCAGCGCCTCGGCGGTCGCCTTCGCGCCCGCCGGGTTGTGCGCGGCGTCGACAACGATGGTGGGTGCGGTCCGCACCACCTCAAGACGGCCGGGCGAGGTGACGGTCAGGAACCCGGTACGCAGCAGTTCGACGTCGAGCTCCTTGGTCCCGCCGCCGATGAAGGCTTCCAGCGCCGCCACGGCTACTGCGGCGTTTTCGGCCTGGTGGGCGCCGTGCAGGGGAACCTGCAGGTCCTCATAGCGGCCGGCGAGGCCGTTGATGGTGACCATCTGCCCGCCCACTGCCATCACCCGGGATTCGACGCCGAACTCGACGCCTTCGAACCGGAACGGAACGCCTGCCTCGTGGGCCTTTTCCAGCAGCACCTGCGCTGCCTCCATGGGCTGGGCGGCGCTGATGAGGAACCCGTCCTCCTTGATGATGCCGGCCTTTTCCCGGGCAATGTCGGCGACGTCGTCGCCCAGCAGCTCGGTATGGTCCAGGGAAATGGGTGTGACCACGGAAACGGTGCCGTCGCCGACGTTGGTGGCATCGGTGATGCCGCCGAGGCCGACCTCGATGACCGCCACGTCCACCGGTTCGTCCGCGAACACCGCGAACGCCAGGATGGTCACGGCTTCGAAGTACGTCAGCCGGGGCTCGCCCGCAGCCTCCAGCTCGGCGTCGACAATGTCCAGGTAGGGATGGATCTCGTCCCAGATCCGGACAAACGTTTCATCGCTGACGGGCTCGCCGTCAATGCTGATCCGCTCGGTGACGCTGGTCAGGTGCGGGCTGGTGTACCGGCCGGTACGCAGCCCGTAGGCCCGCAGCCCGGCTTCGATCATGCGGGCCGTGGACGTCTTGCCGTTGGTACCGGTGATGTGGATGATCGGGAACGCCTTGTTCGGCTCCCCCAGTACCTCCATTGCCCGGAACAGCGGAGCCATGCGCGGCTCCATCTTGTTCTCCGGCGCGCGGCTGAGCAGCTCGGCGTAGACGCTCTCCACGGAGAACCCGTCAATGGAACCGGACGGGCGGTCTGCTGAACTCATTAGATTTTCTCCACTGTGACGGTGTATTTCTCGGCGTCGGTGTCGGCGCCGTCGGTGACCAGGTCCCCGGTGATGATCAGGTCATCGGTGAGCGTTTCTGCCTTCACCAGGGCCACGTTGGCCTGGAGGGCGGCTGCCTCTTCCTCCCCCGTGCTGATGCGGGTGCGGATGCGGTCGCTGATATGCAGGTTCGCGTCGCGGCGGGCCTGCTGGACCGCGCGGATGGCGTCGCGGGCGGTGCCTTCGGCGGCCAGTTCCGGGGTGACCTCGGTGTTAAGCACCAGGAAGCCGCCGCCGGGCAGCACGGCAACCGCCTTGGCGGATTCCCCTTCATCCGATTCGACGACGGTTTCCAGAGTGTATTCCTGCGGCTCCAGGGCGAGGCCGCCGGCGGTGACCGTTCCGGCGTCGTTCACGGACCAGTCGCCGGACTTGGCGGCCTTGATGGCCGTCTGGACGTTCTTGCCCAGACGCGGTCCGGCTGCGCGCGCATTGACCACGAGCTTCTGGCTGATGCCGAATTCGGCCGGGTCGGCGTCGGCGGCCTCCACCAAGCGGACGTTCTTAAGGTTCAGCTCATCCGCGATGATTGCTGCGAACTGTCCGGTCAGGGACTGCGCCTCCGGAGCGACGACGGTCATTTCGGACAGCGGCAGGCGCACGCGCAGGTTGGCACCCTTGCGGAGCGAGGAACCGACGGAGGCAATCCGGCGGGTCGCTTCCATGCGTTCCACCAGTGCGGGGTCGCTCGGGAAGAGGTCCGCGTCCGGCCAGTCGGTCAGGTGCACGGAGCGCCCGCCGGTCAGGCCGCGCCAGATTTCCTCGCCGATCAGCGGCAGCAGCGGAGCTGCCACCCGGCACACGGTCTCCAGGCAGGTGTAGAGCACGTCGAAGGCCTGCGTGTCTTCTTCGAAGAAGCGCGTACGGCTGCGGCGGATGTACCAGTTGGTCAGCGTGTCCATGTAGGCGCGGAGGATCTCGCAGGCCACGGACACGTCATAGGTGTCCAGCGCCGTCGCCATGTCCCGCACCAGGTCGCCGGTGGCGGCGAGCAGGTAGCGGTCCAGAGGCTCGGTGGAGTCGTAGCAGGCCTTGGCCTCGTAGCCGTTGCCGTTGTTGGCGGCGTTGGTGTAGAGGCTGAAGAAGTGCCACACATTCCACAGCGGCAGGATGGCCTGGCGGACGCCGTCGCGGATTCCCTGCTCGGTGACGATCAGGTTTCCGCCGCGCAGGATCGGGGAGGCCATCAGGAACCAGCGCATCGCGTCGGAACCGTCGCGGTCCAGCACCTCCGAGACATTCGGATAGTTCTGCAGCGACTTGGACATTTTCTGCCCGTCGGAGCCCAGGACAATGCCGTGGCTGATGACGTTGCGGAAGGCCGGGCGGTCAAACAGCGCCGTGGCCAGGACATGCAGGGTGTAGAACCAGCCGCGGGTCTGGCCGATGTACTCGACAATGAAGTCACCGGGGTTGTGGTTCTCGAACCAGTCGGCATTCTCGTGCGGGTAGTGCACCTGGGCGTACGGCATGGACCCGGAGTCGAACCACACGTCCAGGACATCCTCCACGCGGCGCATGGTGGACTGCCCGGTGGGGTCGTCCGGGTTGGGCCTGGTCAGCTCGTCGATGAACGGGCGGTGCAGGTCCGGCTGGCCTTCCTTGTTCAGCGGCAGCCGGCCGAAGTCGGCTTCCATTTCAGCCAGCGAACCGTAGACATCGGTACGGGGGTAGTTGGGATCGTCCGAAACCCAGACCGGGATGGGGCTGCCCCAGTAGCGGTTGCGGCTGATGGACCAGTCACGGGCGTTTTCCAGCCACTTGCCGAACTGGCCGTCCTTGACGTTCTCGGGGATCCAGTTGATCTGCTGGTTCAGCTCGACCATGCGGTCCTTGATCTTGGTGACCTCGACGAACCAGGAGGAGACCGCCTTGTAGATCAGCGGGTTCCGGCAGCGCCAGCAGTGCGGGTAGCTGTGCTCGTAGCTGGCCTGGCGCAGCAGCCGGCCCTCCGCCTTCAGGACGCGGGTGATCGGCTTGTTGGCGTCGAAGACCTGCAGTCCGGCGATTTCGGCGAGTTCCCCGACGGCGAACATGGGCAGGAACTTGCCGCCCTCGTCCACGGAGAGGATCACGGGGATGCCGTATTCCTCGCAGACCTTCTGGTCGTCTTCACCGTAGGCGGGTGCCTGGTGGACGATGCCGGTGCCGTCGGTGGTGGTGACGTAATCCGCGGTGACGATCTGCCAGGCGTTGGCAGTGCCCCACTTGTCCGTGTCGGTGTAGTAGTTCCACAGCGGTGCGTAGCGCAGCCCGGCGAGGTCCTTGCCGAGGTGGACGGCGGTGACTGCCGCGCGGGCGGCCTCGGCGTCGTCGTACCCCAGGTCCTTCGCGTAGGAGCCCACGAGGTCCTCAGCCAGGAGGAAGCGTCCCTCGCCTGCCTGGGTGCCCTTCGGTCCTGCGGGCACGACGGCGTAGCGGACCTCGGGTCCGACGGCGAGGGCCATGTTGGTGGGCAGGGTCCAGGGGGTGGTGGTCCAGGCGATGGCCTGCACGCCTTCGAGCTCGGCGGAAAGCGCGTTGTCGCCGGCGGTGATGGGGAAGGTGACCGTGACCGTCTGGTCCTGGCGCATCTTGTAGACGTCGTCATCCATGCGCAGCTCATGGTTGGACAGCGGCGTCTCGTCCTTCCAGCAGTACGGAAGCACGCGGAAGCCGCTGTAGGTCAGGCCCTTTTCATGCAGGGTCTTGAACGCCCAGATGACCGATTCCATGTACTCGACGTTGAGCGTCTTGTAATCGTTCTCGAAGTCCACCCAGCGTGCCTGGCGGGTGACGTAGTCCTGCCAGTCGCCGGCGTACTTCATGACCGAGGCGCGGCAGGCATCGTTGAACTTGTCGATGCCCATCTTCTCGATCTGGACCTTGTCGCTCATCCCGAGCTGCTTCATGGCCTCGAGTTCGGCGGGCAGGCCGTGGGTGTCCCACCCGAAGCGGCGTTCCACGCGGCGGCCGCGCTGGGTCTGGTAGCGGGCCACCAGGTCCTTCACGTAGCCGGTGAGCAGGTGGCCGTAGTGCGGCAGGCCGTTGGCGAAGGGCGGGCCGTCGTAGAAGACGAACTCGTTCTCGCCGTCGTTTCCGGCCGGCCGGGCGTCAATGGATGCCTGGAAGGTGCCGTCCTGGTCCCAGTACTTCAGAACGCGTTCTTCGAGTTCCGGAAACCGGGGGGAGGAGGGAACGGCAGCAGAAGCTGCGTCGCCGGTGCTGGCTTTGGGGTATACAGAGGGCATATTCGTCATCCTGATAGCGGCAAGTGAATCTGGCTGTGGAACAGGATGCGAGGGCGGCCTCTACCGGCCCCGAAAGGCCGGCGGTAACCGCGGTACCACCTCGCTTGCCGCCGTGCGTTCCCGCTGGTGCTGGGTTCGCGCGGCTGCCGCTCATTGACTGCTGTGACGGGCTTACCCGTCCGGTTCTACTGGGCTGCCCCTATTAACGAGGTAGTTAACGAGGTAGCTGTTCTTCCGGAAGCTCACCGGTGATGGCCGGGTCAGTGCTGTTCCGGTCAAGTTTAGGCCACGCCCGCGCCGGTTGTCGAAGCACCGTCCCCGGCGGGGCGTCCGGGACTACCTGCCGGCCTGCAATGCGGTGCGTATGACCTTGTGCTGGGCAGCCTGCGCCAGCGGGCGCAGGACCACCTGGTCCAGGTTAACGTGGTGCGGCACATTCAAAGCGAACGCGATGACCTCGGCAACATCTTCCGCCGTCAGCGGCTTTTCGACGCCGGCGTACACCTTGTCCGCGGCCTCCTTGTCCCCCACCCGGTTCAGGGAAAATTCCTCCGTTTTCACCATGCCGGGCGCAATCTCGATGACACGGACATTGTGTTCGGCTTCCTCCAGGCGCAGCGTCCGGGCCAGCATCTCTTCACCGGACTTCGCCGCACTGTAGCCTGCACCGCCCTCGTAGGCGGTGAAGGCCGCCGTCGATGTCAGCAGCAGGACCGATCCCCGGCCGTTCGCCCGCAGCGCGGGCAGGAATGCCTGCGTTGTCCGCAGCGCACCCAGGACATTGACGTCGTACATGCGCTGCCAGTCGCTGATGCTTCCGCTGGCGACCGGGTCCAGCCCGAAGGCACCGCCGGCGTTGTTTATCAGGGCATCCACTCCCCCGCCGGCCAGCACCTGCTCCGCGAGCCGTGCCACCGAAGCATCATCGGTGACGTCCGCTGCGATGGCTTCAGCACCGGTTTCCTCTGCGAGCGCCTCCAGCTTCTCCCGGCGGCGGGCGACGGCGACGACGTCCCAGCCCGAGGCGCGCAGCGCACGTACCGCCGCTGCCCCGATCCCTGAACTTGCTCCGGTAACAACGGCCCGCTTCGGTGTGATCTCAGTCATGGAATCACTTTAGCCAGCGTTTGGTTCCGTCCCGGTTTTTCGGCACGGGGCAGCCGGGCTTTGTTACGACGGTCGATGTTGCGGCCGGGTTTGTTGCGGCTGCTCTGTCTTACTGCTGCTGGTCTCTTTCTGCGGCTGCAGCCGTCGCACACGGAGGCTCCACATGTCCCGCGTCTTTTTCACCAGGTCCACTAAGTCCTCCGGCCGCTTTCCCTTACTGCTGCTGCAGCCGTCGCACACGGAGGCTCCACATGTCCCGCGTCTTTTTCACCAGATCCACAAACTCTTCCGGCCGGTGCAGGACAAGTTCCGCGGTGATCCGCAGCGTGATCCACCCGCCCGCTGCCGACGCGTTCCAGCGTCGCCGGTCCGCGCGGTAGTGCTCCCGGCTGCTGTGGAACGCGAACCCGTCGATCTCGATGATCAGCCACCCGTCAACAAGCAGATCCACCCGTCCGAGACCGGGCAAGGCCACCTCTGTCTCAACCCGCAGTCCGGCGTTCAGCAAGTGGAACCGCGCGCAGACCTCCAGCGGTGATGCCGTGGTGCGCCGAACGGTCCCCAACAGGGCCCGGACCTGCCAGTCCTGCTGCCCGGAGAATTCCTTCTGCAGGCTCTGCAGTCCCACGGCACCCGTTACGACTGCGGATTCCGCCATCACCAGTGCGTCCAGCCGGGGAAGGCAGCGGAAGGCATCCCGGAGGATCTGCCGGGGCGGCGCTATCAGCCGGTGTGCCGACCGCTCTCCCCGGTGGAGGACCGTGCCGGGTATTGTTCGGGCCGCGTCGCACCGGACATGTACGGTTTCGGATGGGGTCAGCAACCACCAGCCAAGAATGCCTGCCGCCGAGATGCATGTCAGCGAGGACTGGTTGCGTGCGGCATGGACCAACCGGGCGTCTGCCTGGGGCAGCGCAAACGTTCCGCGGGCTACGCGCCGGACGATCCCGGTGCGCAGGGCCTGATCGATCGTCCGCCGCGGGAACCCGTTGGCGGTCAACGTCCCGTAGCTTGCTACTCCGTAACGTGTGAGCAGGAATGCCTCCAGTTGCTGCATCCCCCACATAGTGGAGTGTCTCCGGCCGATTGTTGCTCTTCCGGGCTGCGGGGTGGAGTGCATCAGGCCGCTCGGTGCGGTTCGGGCCCCTGTGGAGGGATAGAAGCCGCTGCTGCCCGCACAGGGCCCCACGACCTGGGGCTGCTGATATCTCCTGAAGCCCCACCAGCACCAACAGCACCACCCAGTGGGATGCTGTGCTCGCTGACGGACCCAACCCGCACGGGGTCCCACGACCTGGGGCTCCTGACATCTCCCGAGATCCCACCCGCACCAACAGCACCACCCGGTGGGACGCTGTGCTGCCAGGGAGCCGATCCCGCACAGGGCCCCACGACCTGGGGCTCCTGACATCTCCCGAGATCCCACCCGCACCAACAGCACCACCCGGTGGGACGCTGTGCTGCCAGGGAGCCGATCCCGCACGGGGTCCCACGATTTGGGGCTCCTGACTTCTCCCGAGGCCCCACCCGCACCAACAGCACCACCCAGTGGGACGCTGTGCCCGCAGGGGCCCAGCCACCCCACACGAGCGCAGGGCCAAGCTGTAGGCTCTCGGTACGCCACCCCCGCTGGCTGCCCCGACCCTCCGCGGCCCGAACAGGACCTATCCATGCCTCTTGTCACCAGATTCCTCGCCGGAGTACTCCTCGCCAACGCAGTCCCGCACGGGGTCAGCGCCGTCCAGGGCCGAAAATTCCCCACGCCGTTTGCCAATCCGCCCGGCGTCGGGCTCTCGGGCCCCCTGGCCAACGCCGTATGGAGCGCCCTGAACGCAGCGGGCGGCGTCGCCCTTCTGGGCCGGACCCCGGCCGGTCCACGTGAACGCGTCTCGCTGCTCACCGGAGCAGTGGCCATGACCTTCTTCCTGGCCCATTACTTCGGCAAGTCACCGCAGGACGGGAAGCAGGCGGCAACACCCGGGACAGCCCGGTAAACCCGGCAGTGCCTCAGACCATAGGCCTGCATGGAAGAATGGAAACCATGGCTGAACATATCCCGGGCACAGACACGCCCGACAACGAACCCCAGACCGTTTCCGTCCCCGACAAGCCCGCCCTTGAGGGGCTTGAGTCCAAGCTGAGCGCCCGCTGGCGCGAGGAGGGAACGTACGCGTTCGATCCGGACACGGTCCGCGACGAGGTCTACTCCATCGACACTCCCCCGCCCACGGCCTCCGGCTCGCTGCACGTGGGGCACATGTTCTCCTACACGCAGACCGACGTGATGGCCCGCTACAAGCGGATGACCGGCAAGAACGTCTTCTACCCGATGGGTTGGGACGACAACGGCCTGCCCACCGAGCGCCGCGTGCAGAATTATTACGGTGTGCGGTGCGATCCCACCAAGCCGTACGACGCCGACTACCGCCCGCCGGCCAAGGCCGCGAAGAACCAGCGTGATTTCGACGTCGTCTCCCGCCGCAATTTCATCGAGCTGTGCGAGGAACTGGCAGTGGAGGACGAGAAGGTCTTCGAGGACCTCTTCTCCACCCTCGGCCTGTCCGTGGACTGGAACCGCACTTACCGCACCATCGACGACCACTCACGTGCCGTCAGCCAGCGCGCCTTCCTGGACAACCTGCGGGCCGGCGACGCCTACATGGCCGAAGCCCCCACCCTCTGGGACGTCACCTTCCGCACCGCCGTGGCCCAGGCAGAGCTTGAGGACCGCGAGCAGCCCGGCGCCTACCACCGGGTGAGCTTCCACGCCCCCGACGGCGAGAAGATCTACATTGAGACCACCCGCCCGGAACTGCTGCCGGCCTGCGTTGCCCTCGTTGCGCATCCCGACGACGAGCGGTACCAGCGACTCTTCGGCACCACGGTGAAGTCGCCGCTGTTCGACGTCGAGGTGGAAGTGAAGGCGCATCCGCTGGCCAAGCCCGACAAGGGCTCCGGCATCGCCATGATCTGCACCTTCGGCGACCTGACCGACGTGACCTGGTGGCGCGAGCTGAACCTGCCCACCCGTGCCGTGATCGGCCGCGACGGGCGTATCCTCGCTGATACTCCGGAGTGGATTGCCACCGAGACGGCCAAGGAAAACTACGCGGCCATCGCCACGAAGACCGTCTTCAGCGCCAAAGAGACCGTGGTGGAAATGCTGCGCGAAAGCGGCGACCTCGACGGCGAACCGAAGAAGATCACCCACCCGGTCAACTTCTTCGAAAAGGGCGACAAGCCCCTCGAAGTGGTCACCAGCCGCCAGTGGTACATCCGCAACGGCGGCCGCGACGAGGAACGCCGCGAACGCCTGATTGCCCGGGGCAAGGAAATCGACTTCCACCCGGCGTTTATGCGCTCCCGCTACGAGAACTGGATCGAGGGCCTCAACGGTGACTGGCTGGTCTCCCGTCAGCGCTTCTTCGGCGTGCCCGTTCCGGTGTGGTACCCCCTGGATGCCGCCGGCAACCCGGATTACGACCACCCGGTACTGCCCGATTCCGCATCCCTCCCCGTGGACCCGGCCGCCGAACCGGCTCCGGGCTACGAAGAGTCTGCCCGCAACCAGCCGAACGGCTTCATCGGTGACGCGGATGTGCTCGACACCTGGGCCACCTCCTCGCTGACCCCGCAGATTGTGGGCGGCTGGAGCGTGGACGAGGACCTCTTCGCGAAGGTCTTCCCGTTCGACCTTCGGCCGCAGGGCCACGACATCATCCGGACCTGGCTGTTCTCGTCAGTGGTCCGTGCCGATGCGTTGAACGCCGCCGCGCCGTGGAAGCACGCCGCGATTTCGGGCTGGATCCTGGATCCGGACCGGAAGAAGATGTCCAAGTCCAAGGGCAACGTGGTGGTGCCCACCGACGTGCTGAACGAGTTCGGTTCCGACGCCGTGCGCTACTGGGCCGCTTCGGCGAAGCTCGGTGCGGATACTGCGTACGAAATTGCGCAGATGAAGATCGGCCGCCGGCTGGCCATCAAGCTGCTCAATGCGTCAAAGTTCGTCCTGAACCTGGGCGCTACGGAGAAGAACGTGGCCCTGGCGGACACCTCGGTGATCACCAACGCACTGGACCTGGCGCTGCTGGCCCAGCTGACCGACGTCGTCAACGCCGCCACGAGTGCTTTCGAACGCTACGACTACGCCAAGGCACTGCAGCTGACCGAGTCCTTCTTCTGGTCCTTCACTGATGACTATGTGGAGCTGATCAAGGACCGCGCCTACGGGGCTGCCGGAGACGCGGAGCAGGCCTCCGTGCTCGCTACGCTGGCCACCACCCTGGATGCGCTGCTGCGCCTGTTCGCGCCGTTCCTGCCGTTCGCGACCGAAGAGGTCTGGGGCTGGTGGCGCGCCGGGTCTGTGCACCGCGCGCCGTGGCCGAACGTGGACGGCCTTGCGGCCGCCGTGGTGGATGCCGACGCCGGCATCCTCGGTACGGTTGCCGCCGCCCTGGGCGGTATCCGCAAGGCGAAGTCCGAGGCCAAGGTGAAGCAGCGGACCGAGGTCCTCAAGGCCACGGTCACCGCGCCTGAGGGTGCAGTTGCCCGGCTCCGCGCCGGGCAGGCGGATCTGAAGGCCGCCGGCAACGTCCGCGAACTCAACCTGGCCGTCGGTGAGGGCGAGCTGAGCGTTTCCGACGTCGAGCTGGCACCGCCGGCGGAGTAACCGCCGCAGGACAGCAGAACGCCCGGCCGGGTTACCCGGCCGGGCGTTCTGGTTTATGGAAGCAAAGTAATCAGTCGAACTGCGGGCTCTCGGTGCGGCTGCGCTTGAGTTCGAAGAACGCCGGGTTGGAGGCCAGCATTACGGCGCCGTCGAACATCGCGCCGGCCTCTTCGCCGCGCGGAATGCGGGTCAGGACCGGGCCGAAGAAGGCCGTCCCGTTGAAGGCCACGATGGGGGTGCCGACGTCGTCGCCCACCTTTGCGATGCCTTCCTTGTGTGAGGCGCGCAGCTGGGAGTCATACTCTTCCGTTTCGGCGTACTGCGCGAGCTCGGCGGGCAGGCCGACCTCGGCCAGGGCCTCACGGATCACCGTCGGGAAGTCGGAGTTTCCGCCGATGTGGATTCTTGTTCCCATGGCGTCGTACAGCTTCTTGATGTACTCGCTGCCGTGCAGTTCCTGCGCTGCGATGATGACGCGCACCGGCCCCCAGGCCGCGTCCATCCGCTTCCGGTAGTCCTCCGGGAGGTGGTCGCGGCCCTCGTTCAGCACGGACAGGCTCATGACGTGCCAGTTGGTGCGGACGTCGCGGACCTTTTCCACCTCGTCCATCCAACGGGAGGTGACCCAGGCGAACGGGCACATCGGGTCAAACCAGAAATCGGCAGTCGATGCGGAACTGGCAGGCGACGCAGAACCATTAACGGTCATGGAAACTCCTTCGAAGCGGTCGATGGCGCATACGGCGCCGAACGTACTACTCCTCCCAACCCCGTCCTACGCGGATTTGTTCCGGCGCTTGGTGGCGACAGCGTGGGAGATGAGGGTCGGTTCGGCTTTCTTCTCCACGGTATCCGCGGTGATGACGACCGTGGCGACGTCCTCCTGGCTGGGCAGGTCGAACATGACCGGCAGCAGCACTTCTTCGAGGATGGCACGCAGGCCGCGGGCTCCGGTGCCGCGGTCCAGCGCCTGCTCCGCGATTGCATCCAGCGCGCCCTGCTCAAAGGTGAGTTCGACGCCGTCGAGCTGGAACATCTTCTGGTACTGCTTCACCAGGGCGTTCTTCGGCTCGGTGAGGATGCGGATCAAAGCTGTGCGGTCCAGGTTGGACACGGTGGTGATGACGGGCAACCGTCCGATGAATTCGGGAATCAGGCCGAATTTGAGCAGGTCCTCGGGCATTACCTCGGCGTACGAGTCCGTGCCCTTGGTGGTTTCGATCAGCGGCGCACCGAACCCGATGCCCTTGCGGCCGGACCGCGAACCGATGATTTCTTCCAGGCCGGCGAAGGCGCCGGCAACGATGAAGAGGACATTGGTGGTGTCGATCTGGATGAATTCCTGGTGCGGATGCTTGCGCCCGCCCTGCGGCGGCACGGAGGCAACCGTTCCTTCGAGGATCTTCAGCAGGGCCTGCTGTACGCCTTCACCCGATACGTCCCGGGTGATCGAGGGGTTCTCGCTCTTGCGGGAAATCTTGTCGATCTCGTCGATGTAGATGATGCCCTGCTCGGCCTTCTTGACGTCGTAGTCCGCCGCCTGGATGAGCTTGAGCAGGATGTTTTCCACGTCTTCACCGACATACCCGGCTTCGGTGAGCGCGGTGGCATCAGCGACGGCGAAGGGGACGTTGAGCCGGCGGGCCAGGGTCTGCGCCAGATACGTCTTGCCGCAGCCGGTGGGACCGATCAGGAGGATATTGGACTTGCCGATTTCGACGTCGTCGGCAGCTACCGCATCGGCGAGGTTGCCGGCGCCGCGCGGGGCGTGCCCTGCCTGGATGCGCTTGTAGTGGTTGTAGACCGCAACGGCGAGCGACCGCTTGGCGGGTTCCTGGCCGATGACGTATTCCTGCAGCGAGTCGAAGATTTCCCGCGGCTTGGGCAGCTCGAAGGTGCCCAGATCTGCAACCTCGGAAAGCTCTTCCTCGATGATCTCGTTGCAGAGGTCGATGCACTCGTCGCAGATGTACACGCCGGGGCCGGCAATGAGTTTGCGTACCTGCTTCTGGCTCTTTCCGCAGAAAGAGCACTTGAGCAGATCCGTGCTCTCACCAATGCGAGCCATAGTTCAGTCCCCTTAGATGGTCCATCAAAAACGGTTCCGCAGCATGGGCTGAGCCAACCATGATCCACTCTAGGACACTTGGAGGAGCTATTCAGCAACCAAACGGCCCGTGGTGCGATATTACGCGCCACGGGCCGGCTGGACATGCCATTATTTCGGCGAAGC
The DNA here is from genome assembly GCF_020731025.1 of Arthrobacter sp. zg-Y895. Taxonomy (NCBI): domain Bacteria; kingdom Bacillati; phylum Actinomycetota; class Actinomycetes; order Micrococcales; family Micrococcaceae; genus Arthrobacter; species Arthrobacter sp. zg-Y895. Next base: position 29,224 of record NZ_JAJFZY010000004.1, on the reverse strand, counting down.
AGGTTACATCTTGTTGATGGCCGGCGTCTTGAGCTTGCGGGAATCAAGCACCTGGTCGATCAGCCCGTATTCCAGGGCCGAATCGGCGGTCAGGATCTTGTCGCGCTCGATGTCCGTGTTGACCTGCTCGGAGGTGCGGTTGGAGTGCAGCGCCAAGGTGTCCTCCAGCCAGGTACGCATCCGCATGACCTCGGCGGCCTGGATTTCCAGGTCGGAGGCCTGGCCGCCCTGGCCGCCGGACAGTGACGGCTGGTGGATGAGCACGCGGGCGTTCGGCAGTGCCAGGCGCTTGCCCGGGGTACCGGCGGCCAGCAGCACGGCGGCCGCGCTGGCAGCCTGGCCGAGGCAGACCGTCTGGATCTCCGGACGGATGTACTGCATGGTGTCGTAGATGGCCGTCATGGCCGTGAACGAGCCGCCCGGGGAGTTGATGTACAGGGTGATGTCGCGGTCCGGATCCGTGGACTCAAGCACCAGCAGCTGGGCCATGACGTCGTCAGCGGACGCGTCATCAACCTGGACGCCCAGGAAGATGATGCGGTCTTCGAACAGCTTGGTGTACGGATCCTGGCGCTTGAAGCCGTAGGGCGTGCGCTCTTCGAACTGCGGCAGGACGTAGCGGCTGGTGGGCATCTGCGGGGCGACGGCGGAGCCGGCGGTGCCGAAATTATGGTTCATGAATTACTCCTGAAGTCTGCAAATGGAGGGGTGGCTGGCCGGGGACCCTAGTCCTCGTCCTTGCCCTCTGCCTGGTCCTGGTTGGTTCCGCCGCCGCCGGTCACTCCGCCTGCGTGCGCGGAGATCTTGTCGAAGAAGCCGTATTCCAGGGCTTCCTGCGCGGTGAACCACTTGTCGCGGTCATTGTCCTTGAGGATGGTTTCGACGGTCTGGCCGGTCTGCTCGGCGGTCAGCTCAGCCATCACGCGCTTCATGTTCAGGATCAGCTCGGCCTGGATCTTGATGTCCGAAGCCGTGCCGCCGATTCCGCCGGAGGGCTGGTGCATCAGGATGCGGGCGTGCGGCGTTGCGTAGCGCTTGCCCTTGGTGCCGGAGGAGAGCAGGAACTGGCCCATGGAGGCGGCCAGGCCGGTGGCGACGGTGACCACGTCGTTCGGGATGAACTGCATGGTGTCGTAGATCGCCATGCCCGCGGTCACGGAGCCGCCGGGAGAGTTAATGTAAAGGTAGATGTCCTTCTCGGGATCTTCCGCGGAAAGCAGCAGAAGCTGGGAGCAGATCGCGTTGGCATTCTCGTCCCGGACTTCCGAGCCCAACCAGATGATCCGCTCTTTGAGCAGGCGGTTGTAGATGTAGTCGTCCCGGCCGGCCGGGTCCACCGTAGCCATGGTGGGTGTGTTCGGTGCAGTTGCCATACTGAGTGACCTCTCGCTCTGGCAGGAACGCGTGCTGGCCGTGCCAGCGGCTCCTGCCGTTTGTCTCTTCTAGGACACTAGCCTGTTGCGGCGACGATCTGCTTCGGTTTGGCCGACTGTTCGCTGACGGCGCACGATGCGCGTCACATCGGTCTGTGGCGCGGGCCGGCCCGTGAAAGGAACGCTTAAACCACTGTGCCGCCGGCCCTTTCGGACCGACGGCACAACGGACGGTTTAGAAAACCGGGACAGGCTAGGCCTTGTCTTCGTTCTGCTGCTCTTCTGCTTCTGCTGCCTCGACCTCTTCGCCGGCGGGCCGGACGAATTCGGTGAGGTCGATCTCGGCACCGGTGGTGTCGGTGACCTTGGCCAGCTCGAGGACCTTGGCCAGTGCCTTGCGGCGGCGGACTTCGCCGACCATCATCGGAACCTGGCCGCTCTGGTCGATCAGCTGGGCGAACTGGTTCGGATCCATGCCGTACTGCGAAGCGGAGGAAACGATGTAGTCGATCAGCTCGTTCTGGTTGACCCCTACTTCTTCCTTCTCGGCTACCGCGTCAAGGATGATTTCGTTCTTGAACGCCTGCTCGGTGTTGGAACGAACCTCGGCGCGGTGCTCTTCGGTGTCGTGGTCCGGACCGGAGGTCTGGGCGCTCTCGGAGTTGAAGTGCTGTTCGATCTGCTCTTCGATGACGGATTCCGGTACCGGAACCTCAACGAGCTCGAGCAGCTTCTCCAGGACCTTGTCGCGGGCCTCGACGCCCTGCTCCATCAGCTTGGACTCGGCGGCACGCTTGGTGAGGTCTTCGCGGAGCTCGGCGATGGTGTCGAACTCGCTTGCCAGCTGGGCGAAGTCGTCGTTGGCCTCGGGGAGCTCGCGCTCCTTGACTGCCTTGACGGTAACGGTGACCACGGCGTCGGAACCGGCGTGCTCACCGCCGGCCAGCTTGGTGTTGAAGGTGGCGGATTCGCCGCTGCTCAGGCCGGTGACGGCCTCGTCCATGCCTTCGAGCATGGTGCCGGCGCCTACCTGGTAGGACAGGTCAGCGGCGGAATCCACCTCTTCACCGTCTACCTTGGCGATCAGGTCCATGGTCAGGAAGTCATCGGCGGCGGCGGGGCGGTCCACGGACTTCAGCGTGCCGAAGCGGCTGCGCAGCTCGTCCAGGGCCTTGTCGACGTCGGCGTCGGAAGCCTCGGCGGGCTCGACGGTGACCTCGAGGCCGGCGTAGTCCGGGAGCTCGATTTCGGGGCGGATGTCCAGCTCGACGGTGAAGACCAGCTGGCCTTCGTCGGTGGTCGGGTCCGGCACTTCGGTGATCTCAACTTCGGGCCGGCTCAGGGGGCTGATTCCGGTTTCCTGGACGGCTTCGGCGTAGAAGCCGTTGAGTCCGTCGTTGATCGCCGTCTCGAGGACGTAGCCGCGGCCAACGCGCTGATCGATGAGGCGGTTGGGAACCTTGCCCTTGCGGAAGCCCGGGACCTGCACCTGAGTGGCGATGGTCTTGTAGGCCTCTTCGATGCTCGGCTTCAGTTCCTCGAACGGAACTTCGACGTTGAGCTTTACCCGCGTGGGTGTGAGGTTTTCTACGGCGCTCTTCACAGCGTAAGTTCTCCTGAGGGTTCTGGGATTGGTCTGCACCATGGTTATACAGAGTCGGGGTGACAGGATTTGAACCTGCGACTTCCTGCTCCCAAAGCAGGCGCTCTTCCAAGCTGAGCTACACCCCGTCAGTGCACCTGACAGCCTACCTGCCCCGAAGCTGGTATGACGAATTTTCCCTGCGCCAGGATCGATTCCGCGCCCGGTTGGGAGCCGGATACGGGCCGATTACTCACGGCCGGTTTTCGCGTGCTAAGGTAAAACCTGCCTTACGGCGCCGGGGATGTAGCTCAATGGTAGAGCCTCAGTCTTCCAAACTGATTACGCGGGTTCGATTCCCGTCATCCCCTCCACCTTAGAAGGGCCTTCCGCCGCGCGGAAGGCCCTTCTTGCTTTTCGGTCCGTGCAGGGCGCCGGCAATGGCAGTGCCTGGGCCCGTGTTCAGTCGGCCTGGCAGGACGGGCACCAGTACAGCTTGCGGGCGCCCATCTCGGTTCCCGCCACCGGTGTTCCACAGCGCCGGCACGGCAGTCCGGTCCGCTTATAGACATAGTGGGCCTCGGCCACGGGGACCGGTTCGCCGGCGTCGTCCCGGTCCTGCGGGTTTGTGGTGATGATCCTGCCCTGCCGCACTCCGTCGTTCATCAGGCGTACGACGTCGTCCCACAGCTCCCCTGCCTCGGCCTCACCTACGCTGCGGCCCAGCCGCCAGGGAGACATCCGGGCCCGGAAGAGCACTTCCGCGCGGTAGACGTTGCCAACCCCCGCCAGCACCTCCTGGTTCATCAGCAGGAGGCCGACAGGTGAGCCCTTGCTGCGCAGCCGGCGGATGAATTCCGCAGCGCGCCCGGCACCGGCGCCGCCGTCATCACCGCCGCCGCCGTCCCCGTCCGCCAGCGGGTCCGGCCCCAGTCTGGCCAGCACCTTCTGGCGTTCGGCTTCGGTCACCACTTCACAGGCAGTGGGACCGCGCAGGTCCGCCCAGCCGTGCGTGGAAACCAGCCGGACCCGCACCGCGCCCTTGGGTTCGGGCGGCCCGGAGTAGCCCGCGCCGTCGTCGCCTGCCACCTCCTGCTCCCCCAGCCGCCGGGGCGCCCCGATGCTGGAGGATCCGATGAACGTTTCGTCCCCGCCGAAATCGAAGGCCCCGTAGAGGCCCAGGTGGATACGCAGGTAGAGATCATGGTCGAAGCGCAGGAACAGCTGCTTGCCGTGGGCTTCCGCCGCCTCGAGCACATGTCCGTCCAGCCGGCCGGCACCGGCAGCAAACCGGCCCTGCGGGCTGCTTACGGCAAGCCTTTCACCACCGAACACCGAGGAGAACTGCCGGGCCAGGCGGTGGATCGAATGCCCTTCGGGCATTAGAGCGTGGAGCCGGTGGTTTCGTACCGTGCAATCTGTCCGATCCGGCGGACATGGCGTTCGGCGTCACTGAAGGGCTCGGCGAGGAAGGCTTCGATGATTCCGGTGGCCTCCTCGACGCTGTGCTGGCGGCCGCCGACCGCGACGATATTGGCATCATTGTGCTGGCGTGCGAGCTTTGCGGTCTCCAGGTTCCATGCCAGCGCGGCCCGGACTCCGCGGACCTTGTTGGCCGCAATCTGTTCGCCGTTGCCTGAACCGCCCAGCACGATTCCCAGGGCGTCCGTGCCCGCTTCCTGGTCCCGGACCACGGCCTCGGCAGCGTCGATGCAGAACGCGGGGTAGTCGTCCTCGGCATCGTATTCGCGGGGGCCGTGGTCGACGACGTCGTACCCCTTGCCCGTCAGATGGGCAATGAGGTGGGAGCTCAGTTCCATGCCTGCATGGTCGGTTGCAATGTGGACGCGCATTTGGGGTAAGTCCGTTTCTTGAGGATGGGGAAAAGACGCTTCCAGCCTAGCTTCCGCTGCAGCCGCGCCTCCAAATTCCGCCGCCTCGACCGGAAACCGCTCTTACATGGCGTTCACGCGTGCCGATAGAGCAGGTAGGACTATACTCCGATCCCTCCGGATTGGAGCGGTCTACCCGCGTCCGACGCTGGCGTCGCGGATACTGCACCGTTGCGCCCACCAGGAATCGCCCTACAAGGATTAGTCATTTGAAAAGTGTAAAACTCGCCGTTCTGGCCCTCCTCGCTGCTTCGCTGACGGCAGGCGGACTTCCGGCCCAGGATTACGCCGTCCCCGGCGAACCGGCTGCCACGCAGGTCCCTGCCGATCCCGGCGCAGCCACCCTGCCTCCGTCTCCTGCGCCCGATGCCGGCAGCGCCGTCGTGGAAGCCGTCCCGGAGGCTGAACCGACGCAGTCCGTCCCGGCGACCGACGCCCCGGCCGAGGAACATCCCGCCGGCGGCGAAGAAAGCCACACGGACACGGCCGAATCCGGGGATGAGCTCGGGTACGACCCCGTGGTCGGCGGCGGTTTCCCGGTCCCCGGTCCCAACACTCCGATGGTCACGGACCCGGACGGCACCGTGCGTTCCGCCGTGGAGACGGATATCTCCGCAGCGCATGACCACGGTGCCGCTGCCTTCAGCAGCGCGGACGGCGGGGCAAGCACGATGGGTGCCGCTGCCCGCAGCGGGACGATCAATATCACGCTCGTGTACGCCACGCTTACCGATAACCGGGGCGCGGTGAATGAAGCCGGAGCGCTTAACTCGATGACCGCGGCCAACCAGTACTGGCGGGCCATGTCCAACGGCCGGCTGGGCGTACTCCATGCCAACACCCGCGCCATCCACAGCTCCGCCAATTCCCGGCAGGACTACGCCGACATGATGAACACCATCAAGCGCGACCTCGGATGGCGGGACAGCGCCAACAATGCCCTGCTGGTTTTTGTGCCCGCCAACGATCTCAAGAGCGGGGGCTACGGCGGCATCCTCGGCGGCGGCTGGACTTCCGGTCCCACCAGCGGCTCGGTGTTGATGCCGCAGCCTTCCGGCTTCACCAACAACGTGGTGACCCACGAATTCGGCCACGTCCTGGGCCTGCTGCACGCCAACAGCCTCAAATGCAACAACGGCCGGTCCGATATCGGCGTCGGCTCCAACGGCGCCTGGGCCGACGGTTCCTGCACCTCCCGTGAATACGGGGACACCTCCGACCTCATGGGTTACGCGCAGTATGCTTCGCCCGCCATTAATTCCTATTTCTGGGACGCCGGCGGTTTCGGCCGCGGCGACGAGATCTACAACGCCGGCACTCCCGGCTCCTCGATCACCTACACCCTGAGGCCCTGGGCCGGCTCTTCGGCGCAGCGTGCGGTGAAATTCAGGGATTCTTCCGGTGAGACGTATTACCTCGAGCTTCGGCTTCCGGTGGGATACGACCAGTCCACGGCTGTCGGCGGCAACCGCGGCGTGAAGATCGTCAAACCCGACCTGGCGAACAACTGGGCCGTGAATTCCCTGGTGGTTGCGCCCAACACCCGGGATTTCGTGGGCTATACCAATGCCAACAGCACCTGGCAGGCCGGCCAGACCTTCACGTCGCATTCCGGCACTACCGTGCACGTCAACTGGATCAGCGGCGACGCCGCGTCCGTCACGGTGACCGGCGGCGTGGCCGCGCGTGCCGGAGCCCCGATCGACGAAGCCCGCAGGGCGCACCCGGAGCTGGGCAAAGCCATCGGCGATATCCGCGGCGGGTTGAAGGACGGCGGGGCCTACCAGGACTTCCAAAACGGAGCCATCATCTGGTCCCCCAACACAGGTGCACGCGTTTCCACCGGAGCGATCCGCTCCGCCTGGGCGTCCACCGGTTTCGACGTCGGCTACCTCGGCCTTCCCACCAGTGACGAGGTCTACGGCCTGCCCAACGGCGGCGCTTACCAGGATTACCAGGGCGGCGCCATCATCTGGTCGCCCGCCACCGGGGCGCGGGTCTCCAAGAACGGCCCGATCCGCAACGAGTGGGGCTACACCGGGTTCGAACGCAGCTACCTGGGCTACCCCACGAGCAACGAGACAGGCGGGCTGCCCAACGGCGGTACCTACCAGGACTTCCAGAACGGAGCCATCATCTGGTCTCCGGCCACGGGAGCCCGCGTTTCCCGGAACGGACCCATCCGTGAGGCCTGGCGCCGTTCCGGCTTCGAGAACAGCCCCATCGGCTACCCGACGACAAACCAGGTGACGCTCGCGGACGGCGGCACCTCCCAGGAGTATCAGCGCGGAACCATCATCCACTCCCCTGCGTCAGGAGCCTGGATCGTCACGGGCGCTGTCCGGAATGTCTGGCGTGCCGCCGGAGCGGAAAAGTCGGATCTGAAGTACCCCGTGGGCGAGGAAGTCCGAATGGGCACCCAGGGCACCTACCAGGACTACCAGGGCGGTGCCATGATCTGGTCCGCTGCGACCGGAGCGCAGATCTCCAAGAACGGTCCCATCCGCTCGGCCTGGGGTGCCACGGGCTTCAACGCCGGCTACCTCGGCCTTCCCACCGGGCCGGAGACCAGCATGGGCACCCAGGGAAAGTACCAGGACTACCAGGGCGGCTCGATCATCTGGTCGGAGAAGACCGGGGCCAAGATCTCCCGGAACGGTCCCATCCGCTCCGCCTGGGGAGCCACGGGCTTCAACGCCGGCCCGCTGGGCCTGCCGACCGGGGAGGAGCGGGCCATGGGCACCCAGGGCAGCTACCAGGACTACGAACACGGCGCCATCGTCTGGTCCGCAAAGACCGGAGCCCAGGTGTCCGTAAACGGACCGATCCGCTCGGCCTGGGGTTCCACGGGCTTCAACTCCGGCTACCTGGGGCTTCCCACCGGAAAAGAACAGAGCATGGGAGCGCAGGGCAAGTACCAGGACTATGAGGGCGGTGCGATCATCTGGTCCCAGAAGACCGGGGCGCAGATCTCGAAGAACGGTCCCATTCGTTCAGCCTGGGGCTCCACCGGTTTCAACTCGGGCTACCTCGGCCTTCCGACCAGCGGAGAGAAATCCTCCAACGGCGGAACCACGCAGGAATTCGAGGGCGGCACCATCCTCTCCTCTGCCGGCACGGGAACGCATATTCTCGCAAACGGTCCCATCCGGGACGCCTACCGTGCGCAGGGCGCAGAGACGGGCCGCCTCGGGTACCCGACCTCCGGTCCGACCGCGGCCGCAGGCGGTGCAACGGTCCAGAGCTTCAAGGGTGGAAAGATCACCCGGACGGCCGACGACAAGGTACAGGTCAGCTACAACTAGCCGCTGACGGCAGGACAGTGGAACGGCGGGTTGCTCATTGCAATCCGCCGTTCCGTGCTTTGGCAGGATGCTTGGCAATGAGAGACTGTTGCACAAGATCACTAGTGTTGACGGAACGTGCAACCACCATGAATCCGCCGCACTCCTTGTCCTTGAGAAAGGCCCTACCTTGCCAGGTATGAATCTCACGCGCTCCGAAGCCCGTGAACGTGCAGAACTCCTTGACGTCGAGTCCTACGACGTCAACCTCGACCTGACCCGGGGAGAGACGGTGTTCGGCAGCACGACCGTCGTCCGGTTCTCCGCCCGCCCCGGGACGTCGACCTTCATCGACGCGGTCACCGACACGGTTCACCGGATCACGCTGAACGGCGTGTCCCTGGACCCGGCGGAGGTGTCCGACGGCGTGCGGATCTCCCTGCCGAACCTCGCCGAGTCCAATGAACTCGTGGTGGAGGCGGATGCCCGCTACATGAACACCGGTGAGGGCCTGCACCGCTTCGTGGACCCCGTGGACAACGAGGTCTACCTTTATTCGCAGTTCGAGGTTCCGGACTCCCGCCGGATGTTCGCCGTTTTCGAACAGCCGGATTTGAAGGCCACATTCCGTTTCACGGTCACCGCGCCGTCGCACTGGGACGTCATTTCCAACTCCCCCACCCCGGAGCCCGTTGCCGCCGGCGACCTGACCGACGCCAGTCCGCGCTCCACCTGGTCCTTCGAACCCACGCCGCGGATCTCCTCGTACATCACCGCGCTGATCGCCGGTCCGTACCAGTCCGTCCGCAGCGAGCTGACCAGTTCCGACGGACGCACCATCCCCCTCGGTGTCTTTGCCCGCCGGTCCCTGATGCAGTTCATGGACGCGGAGAACATCTTCGAACTCACCCGCCAGGGCTTCGCCTTCTACGAGGAGCAGTTCGGTACGCCGTACCCGTTCGAGAAGTATGACCAGCTCTTTGTGCCCGAGTTCAACGCCGGGGCCATGGAAAACGCCGGTGCGGTGACCTTCCTCGAGAGCTACGTCTTCCGTTCCCGGGTCACCGAAGCCACCGTGGAACGCCGCGCCGTGACGATCCTGCACGAACTGGCGCACATGTGGTTCGGCGACCTGGTCACGATGCGCTGGTGGAACGACCTGTGGCTGAACGAATCCTTCGCCGAGTTCATGTCTACCCTCGCCGCCGCCGAGGCGACCGAGTTCAAGCAGGCCTGGACCACCTTCGCCTCGCTGGAAAAGGCCTGGGCCTACCGCCAGGACCAGCTGCCCACCACGCATCCCATCGTCGCCGAAATCCGGGACCTGGAAGACGTCCAGGTCAACTTCGACGGCATCACCTACGCCAAGGGCGCGTCCGTCCTCAAGCAGCTGGTGTCCTGGGTCGGACAGGACAAGTTCATGGCCGGCGTGCGCGAGTACTTCGGCAAGCACTCCTGGCAGAACACGGAGCTGTCGGATCTGCTGTCCGAGCTGGAAACAGCCAGCGGCCGGGATCTGTCCGACTGGTCCGCGAAGTGGCTGGAAACTGCCGGCGTAAACACCCTGCGTCCGGAGTTCGACACCGATGAGGACGGCACCATCACGTCCTTCGCCGTGCTCCAGAGCGCTATCGAGGAATACCCCACCCTTCGCCCGCACCGCCTGGCGATCGGCTTCTACAACCCGGACGGGGACGGCCGACTGCAGCGCACGCACCGCGTGGAGCTCGACGTCGACGGCGAACGCACCGAAGTTTCCGAACTCATCGGCCAGCCGCGACCGGCCCTGCTGCTGCTCAACGACGACGACCTTGCCTACGCAAAGATCCGCCTGGACGCCGCCTCGCAGCACACCGCCACCCGCAGCCTGCGCAACATTGCCGATTCCCTCCCCCGGACGCTCGTATGGGCCTCCGCCTGGGACGCGGCGCGGGACGCGGAGATCCCGGCCCGCAACTATGTGGAACTGGTCCTGCAGAACATCGCCTCCGAGTCCGACTCGACCGTTGTCCAGGTGCTGCTGCGCCAGCTGGCCACCACCCTGGCCTTCTACGTCAGCCCCCAGGACCGCGAACCCATGACCGTTGCCGCTGCCGAGAGTCTCTGGGAGCTGGCTTCCGCAGCGGAGCCGGGTTCGGATTCACAGCTGCAGTTCGTCAAGGCCTTCGCCGCCCACGCCTCATCCGACGAGCAGCTGGACGCGCTGGCAGGCATGTTCACCGGCGACCAGTCCCTTGAGGGGCTGGCTGTCGACGCGGACCTGCGCTGGGAGCTGCTCACCGGCCTGGTGGCCGGTGGCCGGCTGGGCACAGCCGACATCGACGCCGAACTCGAGCGCGATGCCACCGCCACGGGTGCCCTGGCCGCGGCCATGGCCCGCGCGGCCATCCCTACAGCCGAAGCCAAGGCCGCGGCCTGGGAAGCAATCGTGGAGCGCTCCGACATGCCCAATGCCGCGCAGCGTTCGGCCATCGCCGGCTTCATGCGGGTCCACGACACCGGTCTGCTGGAACCGTACGCACAGAAGTACTTTGCGTCGATCCGCGACGTGTGGGCCAGCCGCACCCATGAGATTGCCCAGCAGATCGCCGTCGGCCTCTATCCGTCGCGGCTGACGCGCCAGGACACGGTGGACACCACCGATGCCTTCCTTGCCGATCTGGGCGAGGACTCGCCCTCGCTGCGACGGCTGATCCTGGAAAGCCGCGACGGCGTGGTCCGCGCCCTGAAGGCGCAGGAAGCCGACCGGTAACAGCCTTGCTCCCGCGGTTTCCCTTCCATCCAAGGACTTTGACGGTAGCTTGGAGAGCGTGAATCTCTCCGAACACCGTTACACGCTCGACCTGGAATGGACGGGAAACCGCGGCGGCGGGACCGTTTCCTACCGCGGCTACGGCCGCGACCACATCATCCGCGCCCCCGGACTGCCGGACCTGCCCGGAACGGCGGATCCCACCTTCCACGGCGACCGGGACCGCTGGAACCCCGAGCAGCTTCTGCTGGCCGCACTGGCCCAGTGCCACATGCTTTCCTACCTGCACGTGGCGGTCCGGAACGGCATCAGGGTACTCGCCTACGAGGACTCCCCCGAGGGGCTGCTGCGGCTCAACAGGGACGGCAGCGGTGAGTTCACAACAGCTGTCCTTCGTCCCAAGGTGACTATCGACGGCGGCGCGGGGCCTGCCGCCGTCGAACTGGCAGCCGGGCCGATGCACGCCGAGGCGAACAGCCTCTGCTTCATTGCGCGGAGCGTCAACTTCCCGGTGGAGCACCGACCCCAGACGCTGACCGGGCCGGCGCTGCCCTCCGGCCACAGCCGGCACGGGTAGCCTTAACCGCAGACCACTGTCCGGCTACACAAAGGATGAACAGTTACCCGTGCTTTCCGCTTCCGAAATTGACCTCTCCTCAGTGACCGTCAATGATTTTGACTTTTCCGGCCTGATCGAGGCTGCCTTTATCGTCCTGGCCGCTACCGGCGTTTGGTTTGTCGCGCGTTTCCTGATCAACCGGCTGGTGGCGCGGGCCCAGAAGGGCTATTCGCTGCTGCATTCCTCCAAGATCAAGTGGGCGCAGCCGGTGATGCGCAACCTGGACAAAAAACGCCGCGCCCAGCGCGCAGACACCATCGGCGCCCTGCTGCGCAGCGCCGTCAACGTTTCCATCTGGACCGTCGCGATCATCATGGTGCTGGATGCCGTCGGCATCAACATCGCCCCGCTGCTGGCCAGCGTCGGCATTGTCGGCATCGCCCTCGGTTTCGGCGCGCGCGAACTCATCCGCGACGCCCTGGCCGGGTTCTTCATCACCATTGAGGACCAGTACGGAATCGGCGACGTCATCGAAGTCGGCGACACCGCCGGAACGGTGCAGTCCGTGGGCATCCGGATCACCCGGATCATCGATGACCGCGGCGTCATCTGGTACATCCGCAACGGCGAGATCGCCAAGATCGGCAACCGCTCCCAGGGCACGTACCTGGGCGAAACACCGGCGGAACCGGCAAAGGCGGACGCGCTCAAAGACGGCATGGCTGCCAATGACTGAACCGACACCTCTTCCGGCAGAGGCGCCGCCGAGCGCGGCGTCCCTGCCGCTGCGCCCGGCCCAGCAGCCCACGCAGCAGCCCCAGGCCTTCCATCAACCGCAGTACACGGACAACTTCTATGAGGCCGTGGGCGGGCATCCCACGTTCGTGAAACTCGTGGACGTGTTCTATGCCGGCGTGGCGGAGGACCCGCTGATGCGGCCGATGTATCCCGAGGAAGACCTCGGGCCGGCCAAGGAGCGCCTCCTCCTGTTCCTTGAGCAGTACTGGGGCGGCCCGAAGACCTACGGCGAGCAGCGCGGGCACCCCCGCCTGCGGATGCGGCACATGCCCTTCATCGTCACTCCCGCCGCGCGGGACGCCTGGCTGCGGCACATGCGTGCCGCCGTCGACTCCCTCGATCTCTCACCCCTGCACGAGGGGACCCTCTGGGATTATCTGGAGCGGGCCGCCCACTCCATGGTCAACTCCGCCTGATCCGCCGCCGCGGCAGGCCTACAGGACCGCCGGCAACCGGGTCAGGACATGCCCGAGCGGAGTGCTCAGCCGCAGCCAGCGCCCGTTGCTGAACAGGGCGGCGTCGACCTCGGGTCCGCCGGCGGGCAGGAAACCGAGGGACAGCGCCGCAAAGGCAGCCCCGGCCGGCACCGGCGTTTCGGTTCCGCCCATGGGCTGCGCCCAGACCCTTGTCCGGGCGCTGTGCACGACGGCGGCTCCCGGGCTCTGGGGCAGCATCGCGGCAACCTCGCGGATTCCCCGGTGTGCTGTCTGTTCGAGCAGCTGTACCGGAACCCTGCCGGCCGGCTGCCAGCCCGAACGCGGTGCCAGGATGCCCGCCCAGGTTTCACGCACGGTCATCGGCGGCACTGGAAGCACAGTGTCTGCACTTCCCATCCGGGCGAGCCGGTCCCCGACAGCCGACAGTTGGACCGTGGCGTCCACCTCCGCCGGAGCAGCCAGCGGCATGGTCCGCAGGCCCAGCACGGTCGGCGTGTCTTCCCCGAGGATCCGGGGGCGCAGGACGCAGACATAGGCGGCCAGGACACTGCCCACCGCCTGCAGGCGGACCGCGCCGTCGTCGGCCGTCCGGGCACGGGTCACAAAGTTACGCAGATCGGCGGTGACCTGCGGATCGGCCAGCCGGAGTTCGCTGTCCATTAGTTGCCCTGTCCTGCAGGGACGGCTGCACGGAACGGCACGGGCTCGCCCATCCACGCCTGGAGTACTTCCCGCTGCTCGTCCGTGAGCGGTGTGGGCCTGCCGGTGGCAGCCTCGACCTGCACCATTGCCGCTTCGGCATAGGCGTACACCGTCTCCGGGTCTTCATCCGCCACACGGAATCCGTAGGCAAGGCTGCTGGAGCCGATACGGGTCACCCAGACGTCCACCCAGACGGGTTCCTTCCGGTGAAGCAACGGCGACACGTACTCGATTTCCTGCCGGGCCACATACGTTGCCGTCCGGTCCCCGGCCAGATCCCGGAAACTACCCGGTCCGCCCGCACCGGCCGGAAGCGTCAGCAGGCCCAGCTGGACCCGCGCTTCCTCCAGGAACTGGACGAACCTAACGTTGTTGATGTGGCCGTTGGGATCTTGGTCGCCAAAGCGAAGCTGGACGGGGAAACGATGCATGCCCCCATCTTCCCAGAGAGTGAGGTTTGCCCTAAAACGCAGGGCCCCGGCCGCCGCACTGGTTACTGGCCGGTACGTTTAAGCTAGAAGTGTTCCACGGTTCCTGCCCCACGCAGCACCGCCTTTCCTGCTAGGAGATAGTCCCTGATGTCCATTGATGAATCCTTCGATCCGACCGCGTCCCTGCTCGAGCTCCTGAACCTTAGCTGGGCCGGCGGCGCGAAGACCGACGAGGACATTTTTGTCGGGGGTTCCCAGGCGGAACCGCGCAAGCGGGTCTTCGGCGGACAGGTGCTGGGCCAGTCCCTCGTTGCTGCCGCCCGTACCGTTCCCGAAGACCGGATCATGCACTCCATGCACGGGTACTTCCTCCGCCCCGGCGACACCGAGGTGCCCATTACGTTCGGTGTGGAACGGCTGCGGGACGGACGTTCCTTCTCCGCTCGGCGCAGCCACGCCTACCAGAACGGCAAGCCGATCCTGTCCATGATCGCTTCCTTCCAGGTTCCCGATTCGGGAGTGGACCACCAGGAGGAGATGCCCGCCGGCATCCCCGATCCGGAGGACCTGCCGACCACTGCCGAGCTGCTGAAGGACTTCGACCACCCGGTGGCCGAGGCCTGGTCCCACCGGCGCCCCATGGATATCCGCCACGTGATGGATCCGGTCTACGTCCGCGCCGGACGGGAAAAGACCCCGCACAACGCTGTCTGGATGAAGACCTTCAAGCCCATGCCCGACGGCGAGAACCTGCACCGCGCGGCTCTCGCCTATGCCAGCGACTACACCCTGCTGGAACCGGTGCTGCGCGGGCACGGGCTTGCCTGGACCACTCCGGGCATGAGCATCGCCAGCCTGGACCACGCCATGTGGTGGCACCGGCCGGTGCGCGTGGACGACTGGCTGCTCTATGTCCAGGAATCCCCCAGCGCCTCCGCCGCGCGGGGGCTGTCCACCGGACGGATCTTCAACCGAAGCGGTGAACTGGTCGCCACTGTTGCCCAGGAAGGCATGGTCCGCGTCCCGCAGTAAGCACTGCTGACCCCGCAAGAAAAGAGCTCCGCTTCCCCGAAGGGAAGCGGAGCTCTTTTTGCTCTGGCTGTGCCGGACTTAGTCGCGGGTCAGGCGGCGGTGCGTCACACGGTGCGGCTTGGCCGCATCCGGGCCGAGGCGTTCGATCTTGTTCTGCTCGTAGGACTCGAAGTTACCTTCGAACCAGTACCAGTTCGCCGGGTTTTCCTCGGTGCCTTCGAAGGCGAGGATGTGGGTGGCCACGCGGTCCAGGAACCACCGGTCGTGGGAGACCACCACGGCGCAGCCGGGGAATTCGAGCAGCGCGTTTTCGAGGCTGGACAGGGTTTCGACGTCCAGGTCGTTAGTGGGCTCATCGAGCAGGAGCAGGTTTCCGCCCTGCTTCAGGGTCATGGCCAGGTTCAGCCGGTTGCGCTCACCACCGGAAAGGACGCCGGCCTTCTTCTGCTGGTCCGGGCCCTTGAACCCGAAAGCGGAGACATAGGCGCGGGACGGCATTTCCACCTGTCCCACCTGGATCCAGTCGTGCCCCTCGGAAACGACCTCCCACAGGCTCTTCTCCGGGTCGATGCCGCCGCGGGACTGGTCCACGTAGGAGATCTTCACGGAGTCGCCGATTTTCAGCTCACCGCCGTCGAGCTCTTCCAGGCCGACGATGGTCTTGAACAGGGTGGACTTACCCACGCCGTTCGGGCCGATGACGCCGACGATGCCGTTGCGCGGAAGCGAGAAGGACAGTCCGTCGATCAGCTGCCGGTCGCCGAAGCCCTTCTGCAGGCCCTTGGCTTCCAGCACCAGGGAGCCCAGGCGCGGGCCCGGCGGGATCTGGATTTCTTCGAAGTCCAGCTTGCGGGTGCGGTCCGCTTCGGCTGCCATTTCCTCGTAGCGGGCCAGACGGGCCTTGGACTTCGTCTGGCGGCCCTTCGCGTTGGACCGGACCCAGTCCAGTTCATCAGTGAGGCGCTTGGCCAGCTTCTGGTCCTTTTTGCCCTGGACTTCCAGGCGTGCGCGCTTCTTTTCCAGGTACGTGGAGTAGTTGCCCTCGTACGGGTACAGGTGTCCGCGGTCCACTTCGGCGATCCACTGGGCCACGTGGTCCAGGAAGTACCGGTCGTGGGTCACGGCCAGGACGGCACCGTGGTAAGCGGAGAGGTGCTGCTCAAGCCAGAGCACGCTCTCGGCGTCCAGGTGGTTGGTGGGCTCATCGAGGAGCAGCAGGTCCGGCTTCTGCAGCAGCAGCTTGCACAGCGCCACGCGGCGGCGCTCACCGCCGGAGAGGAGGGTGACGTCCGCTTCGGGCGGCGGGCAGCGCAGGGCGTCCATGGCCTGTTCGAGCTGGGAATCAATGTCCCAGGCATCGGCGGCGTCGATGGCTTCCTGCAGCTTGCCCATTTCCTCAAGCAGGCTGTCGAAGTCCGCGTCCGGCTGCGACATCTCTTCGGAAATTTCGTTGAACCGCTGGATCTTGCCGTAAATCTCGCCGACGCCCTCCTGGACGTTGCCGAGTACGGTCTTTTCCTCATTCAGCGGCGGCTCCTGAAGCAGGATGCCCACCGTGTAGCCGGCGCTGAGCCGGGCCTCACCGTTGGAGGGGGTGTCCAGTCCAGCCATGATCTTGAGGATGGTGGACTTACCCGCACCGTTGGGACCCACCACGCCGATCTTGGCACCGGGGTAGAAGGACATGCTTACGTCGTCGAGGATAACTTTGTCGCCAACGGCCTTGCGGGCCTTGGTCATCGTGTAGATAAATTCCGCCATATCTACAAGGCTAATGTGTCAGCGCCGATATGTACCATTTCCCGGCTTCCGGGCGCGGGCGGTTACCCCCGTGCTGCGTCCGGGGATACCGGGACTCAGGGCGTCCGGTTCCCTGCAGGTTGTCCCCGCAAGGCGTCCGGACCCCCGCAGTATGTCCGGAATCCTGCAGGTTGTCCCCGCAAGATGTCCGGACCCCTGCAGTATGTCCGGTTCCCTGCAGGTTGTCCCCGCAATGCGTCCAGATCCCCGCAGTATGTCCGGAATCCTGCAGGTTGTCCCCGCAAGATGTCCGGACCCCCGCAGTATGTCCGGAATCCTGCAGGTTGTCCCCGCAAGATGTCCGGACCCCCGCAGTATGTCCGGAATCCTGCAGGTTGTCCCCGCAATGCGTCCAGATCCCCGCAGTATGTCCGGAATCCTGCAGGTTGTCCCCGCAAGATGTCCGGATCCCCGCAGTATGTCCGGAATCCTGCACTGCGCGGAGCAGGAATTGTCACAAACCGCAGGGATCGCGACAAACCGAAGGACTTCCCCAACCGAGGCGCCCTACCTGTCCGGTCAGCTGATGCGCCTCTGTGCCGGTGTCTACAGGCGCTGGTTCCCCCGGTCAGCTCCCGGTCGACTCCCGGTCACTTCCCGGTCAGCGCCCCGGGTCAGCTCCCGGTCAGCGCCCCCGGTCAGTTCCCGGTCAGTTCCCGGTCAGTTCCCGACGAAGCATCCACCGTCAGACAACACCGGCAGCACCGTGACGTAGGCCGACCCGTCCCGGACCTCACCGAAAATGCAGTCCCCGTCCTGCACAGCTGCAGCCTGGATCGAGTCGACTTCCAGGCCGGTCGGCGTGCTGTCCGCCGAGACTTCCACCGATCCCGCGGGGAAGCCGGCCGCGGTAAACGCCGCAGCCACTGCTTCACCGTTGGGCAGCGAATTCGAATCAGCCAGCTTTCCCAACTCGGATTCCAGTGCTTCGGTGATCGCGGCATGGGGCGAGGGAGTCTCCGTCGAGGCCGATCCCGTCGCGGCCGATCCCGCCGGCGCAGGTTCCTCGGCGCTTTCCCCCTGCCATCCGCAGCCGGAAAGCCCGACCGCGAGCGCCAGGAACCCGGCCGCCATGCCAGCGGCGGGAGTGGTCGGTCGGGCTCTGCGGCGGGGGTTCATCCGGCGATTGTGCCACGTATGACGCTGCGTGGACAAAAAGTCTCCCGGTATTTGGGGTGCGCTCTCAATACGGCGCGGCGACTCCTTGACGGGCAGCCTTCGTGGTTTCCGCCTGTTCGTCCTCCGCGGTCAGGCTGTCCCCGGCGACGGCATCAAGAAGCTCGCCGGTCAACGCATCAATCCGGCCCAGGGACTCCTCGGACTCAAGATCCTCGTGAGACCCGGCCCCGGCGTCGTCTCCTGCCCCGCCGGCCATCCCGGTGTCGGCACCGCCGCCGACACCGGATGCGTCGCTGCCTGCGGACGTGGTGCGGCGGAAGCTGGCGGTCCCCCACATCAGGTCATGGCCCACGGTGTCGGCGTCGATGTCGGCGCTGGTGCCGCTGCGACCGTCCTCCGTGACCCACTGCCGCAGGCGCAGCCGGCCGGTCACTACTACCCGGTCCCCCTTGTGGATACTGAACGCGGCGTTGGTGGCCAGCTGGCGGAACAGGCTGACGGCGTACCAGTTTGTCTGTCCGTCCTGCCATCCCCCGGTGTCACGGTCATACCGGCGCTCCGTGGTGCACATTCGAAAGCTCGCCACCGCGAGTCCGTTGTCAGTGGTGTTCTGGCGGAGGTCGGTGGCAACGTAGCCCCGGAGCGTAATGGTGTCACTCATGTTTTCCTGCCTTCGGTTCGGTACCGCGGCGCCTGCGCCTTTTGGCGATGCGCAGTGTCGCCCGCATGCGTTCCGGCTGGTCCACCGGTGCGTGCGAGTCTTCACCGATGGGTGTGCCCGTGCCCTTGGGAAGGGCCGGAGTGTGGACCATGAGAGGCGGGAAAGGGCGCTGCCTGTCCTGTGGAGGAAGAGCTGTCAGTCCCCGGACCGTGTGCCCTGCACTTTCCTCGCCTGGGCCCAATCTGCGAATCCTTCGATGGCCTCGGCCGCGAAACGGGAACGCACAGATGCAAAGTAGTCAAAGGAATGCTGTGCACCGGGCAGCCTGCACCACACCACCGGCTGCCGGGAGATCCCGGCAAGGGTCTGCGCAAAGTCCCGTCCGTGGTCAACGGACACCACGCTGTCACTGTCACCGTGGAGGAGCAGGAAAGGCGGGGCGGCGGGGTTGGCATAGGCTGCCGGCGTGCTGTCCGGGTTGGTGCCCTGCACCCTGCCGTAATAGCCGTAGAGGCAGACAGCCCCTGCCACCGTAGTATCGGCATCCTCGAATCCGGGCTGCAGCTCCGTCCGGCCGGGCGTCAACGCGGTGAATGCCGCCAGGAATGCACCGGCCGAGTTTCCCGCCACGACCACCGGTCCCGTACCTGCGCCATAGGCGGCTCCGTTCGTCGTGACCCATGAGAGGACCCGCTTGGCATCCACCACGTAGTCGGGAAACCGCGCAGCCGGAGCCAAACGGTAGTTGGCGCTAACGCAGGTCCACCCGTGGGATGCCAGCCGGTGCAACAGATACAACGATTCCCGGTTCTTGGCCCCGGAGACGAAACGTCCGCCGTGAAAGTGCACAAACACGGGACCCCTGGCCGGTCTCCCCCGCGGCAGATACAGGTCAAGGGTGTTTTCCCGGCCCAAGTCTCCGTACCGCAGTCCCCTGACCCGCTGCACGTCCCGGCAGCGGCGCCTGAAGGGCAGGAAAAGCCCGGCCACGACGGTGCCGCGTCCAGCCCCGGCGGAAGCCTCCCCTCGCAGGGCGGGGCGCCAGCCGCCACCGAGACAGGCATCCAGGGCCGCCATAGGAACGCCGCGGCTCCGCACCGCGCGCACTGCCACCCACACGAGCCCGGCTCCAACAACTGCCATGCCTCCCACAGCGGCCGTCGCCAGCGGCGGAGAGACGTCCCCTTCTCCAACGGCAAAGGCAGTTGCGGCCACGCCCAGCAGCAGCGGAAACAGCGGAGCCTCGTTGAAGGTCATGCCGATGAGGTAGGCCGCCACGGACCAACGGGACCGGATAGAGGTACGTTTACGTGGACTGGCCGCGCCGGGCGGCCAAAGCGCGCAGCAGGTACTCACTCCAAGCAATAGAAGGGTGATGAGGTAACCGGCGGGCACTGCGGCTCCTTGGGAGAGCGGGCGTACCCCGCGAAGCCTACGCCACCGTCGAAGGCGCTGCGCCAGATCCTGCTGAGTGCCCCCGGCGCGACTCGAACGCGCAACCTACGGATTAGAAGGCCGTTGCTCTATCCATTGAGCTACGGGGGCAACCACACGATGATACTACGGACGCCGCAGGCTCCCGTCCGGGACCGTTCCCGCACGGCACTTCTGCGCGCGTCCGTTCCCTGCCACACCCGCCGCCACCGTCCCGGGCTTGGCTCGTCGAAGTACCGGGCTTCGCCCGTCGAAGCAGGGCTTGGCTCCTTGGAAAAACTTTTGCGGAAAATATCTCCGGTTCTGCATCCACGACGGTCCCTGCGGAAGTAGTAGGGGTGTAAGTCACGGAACCCGTACCCGAAAGGTGCGGCAGATCAAGGAGCTCAGACCATGCGCAAGACCGCTACCGCTCTCGCGACCCTCGGACTGGGTGCCGCCGCAGCCTTCTCGGCTGTACCGGCATCCGCTGCTGATTCCGACACGGCAAAACTGTCGGTACTGCACGGCGTCCCGGACACTCCCGTGGACGTCTACGTCAACGGCACGCTTACCCTGGATGACTTCATGCCCGGCGATCTTGCCGGGCCGCTGGAGCTGCCGGGCGGCAACTACCAGCTGGCCATCACGGCCGCCGACGCCGCCGACGCCTCCGCCCCGATCATCGGCCCGGTCTCTGCAGACCTGGCAGCTGGAGGCAACTACACTGCCACCGCCAACCTCGATGCCTCGGGCAACCCGACGGCAAACCTGTTCACCAATGACACATCCGCCGTCGACGCAGGCAAATCACGCCTGACCGTCCGCCACGTGGCCGCCGCACCGGCCGTCGACGTCCTGGCCGGCGGCACACCGGTAATCGAGGGCCTCACCAACCCCAATGAGAAGGCGCTGACCGTGGATGCCGGAACGGTTTCCGCTTCGGTCGCTGCAGCCGGCACCACCACTCCGGTGATCGGTCCGGCGGATCTGGCCCTGGCCGAAGGCACGAACACGATTGTCTATGCGTGGGGTTCGCTTGAAGCAGGGAACCTGGCCCTCGCCACCCAGACCATCGAGGGGCTGCACTCCGCACCGCAGGCTGTTCCGGGTGCCATGGAGCAGGTTGCCCAGTCCGGGGATGACCAGACGCTGACGGCGGCTGCCGCTGTCGGCGGCGTCGCGCTGCTCACCCTGGGTGCCGCCCTGCTGCGCCGCCGTGCCACGGTCAGCGACAGCTAAGCAGCACCCGCCCGATCCCCCCGATGCTGCGGCGCACCCCCTTTCCGCGCCGCAGCACCGGGGCCACCCTTTTCCGGAGGTCCATCCATGACCGTTGTCCCCCTGCGACGATTCGCCGCAGCGGCCTGCCTCTCCGCCGGCGTCCTGGCCGGTACTGCGGCCTGCAGCGGCGCCCCCGAGACCGCTTCCCCGGCGGATTCGGTTTCGACGGCACCCGCACCAGCGTCGACGACGGCGCCCGCGCCGACGTCGACGGCGGCACCAACCGTTCCCGCCACTGACATACCCGTTCGGCCCGCCGTACCTACCCCGGCGGAAGTTGTTCCCGAACCCGTGCGGGTCAGCGTGGAGGGAACCGGCATCGAGCTGGACGTGATCCCGGTGGGGCAGGAAGCGAACGGCGCCATGACGCTGCCGGACAACCATTACCAGGCCGGCTGGTACCGCTACGGACCCGCACCCGGATCCTCCCGCGGAGCAGCGGTGCTGGCCGCCCATGTGGACTCACGCACCGAGGAACTTCCCATCGCGGGCTTGGATGATGTCCCTGCCGGCACCCCCGTGACCGTGACCCGCAGTGACGGAACCGTCGTGAAGTACACCACCGAAAAGGTGCAGAACATTCCCAAGGCATCACTCGACGAATTTAATCTCTTCGACCGTGACGGTGCGCCGCGGCTGGAACTGGTAACGTGCGGCGGTAGATGGCTGGACTCGGTAGGTGACTATGAAGACAACGTTGTGCTCACCGCCGTACCCGTACCATAGTGGCTACCTCAGAGAGCTGCCGGATACCGGACGCAGCCCCGCACGGCAGGAGAACGGCACTGATGCCCACGGGCGCCCCAGATCGCGACGCCGCGATGGACCATGCCTTTGCGGCAGGGGACGAAGCGGCGCTGGCGGAGGCCTACCGCCGGTTCTCGCCCCTGATCCGCGCGCTGGCGCTGCGCAAGCTGCTCGATCAGGGCTCAGCCGACGACGCCGTGCAGGAAGTGTTCATCCGGGCCTGGAAATACCGGGACAGCTACGCACCTGACCGCTCCACCCTCGCCGCCTGGCTGGTAGGGATCGGACGGAACGTGGCAGCCGGTATGGCCACTGCCCGGGGCCGTTCTTCGGAGACCCTGATGGAGGCTCCGGAGTCCGGCAGGAATCCGGTTCCGCCCGCCGGTCCTGATCCCGACGGCGTGGCAGACCGCGTGGTGCTGGATGCCGAGCTGGCCAGGCTCGGGGAACCCCAGGGTTCCATCCTCCGCCTGGCCTTTCATGAAGACCTGACACATCAGCAGATATCGGAAACACTGAAACTCCCGTTGGGTACCGTAAAGAGCCATATTCGAAGAAGCCTTGTCCAACTCCGGCAGCGATTGGAGGTCAGCGATGCAGCATCTGCCACCTGAAGCGCTGGCCCTGTGCGCCCTGGGCGAGGCCGGTCCACAGGACACGGCGCACCTCGGCAACTGCGCCGAGTGCACCGCCGAGGTCACCGCACTGCAGCGCGTCGTGACCGCCGGAAGGACCACGTCAGTTCCCGAGGGGCTCCCCCGGCCGCCGTCGTCGGTCTGGGACTCCATCCACGCCCGGCTGGGACTCGGGGATGCCGTGCGCGCCGATCCCTTTGACGCCCCTACCTTTGACGCGACTCCGTCCCCTGAGGCTGCGCAGGCATCGTCTCCGCCCGAGCAGAACGTGGAGGCCGGATCGGCGCCGTCTCCGGCGCCCGTGCAGTCGTCCCCGGCAGGGGCGACGCCGGTTCCGCTGGACGCCGCCCGGAAGCGCCGCGAACGACGTCGGCTCCCGCAGGTCCTCGGTGCCGCCGCGGCCGCCGTGGTGCTGGCAGCCGCAGGCACCTGGGGCATCTCCCGGATCCTGGCGGACCGCAGCGAAGTTATTGCCGCGGTGGAGCTGGCCCCCTTGCCTGCCTATTCGGAAACGGGCCGGGCCGAGGTGGACCAGCGTTCCGACGGCGGACGCGAGCTGGTAGTCACGGCGAGCGGATCCGATGCCCAGGGCTTCCGCGAAGTCTGGCTGATCGCCCCTGATGTTCAGCGCATGGTCAGCCTCGGGACGATGGAGGGCACGGAAGGCCGGTTCACCATCCCGGCTAACCTTGACCTCGATGAGTACCCAATTGTTGATATCTCGGACGAGCCCTTTGACGGCAATCCCACCCATTCCGGCGATTCCATCCTGCGCGGAGTCCTCGAGCTCTAAGCCCGCACTGGCGGCCGTCCGTGGATGAGTCTCTGGGCGTGGCCGCCGAGTGGTGGTCGCGGGTCCTGGCTGGCTTCGACCGCGTTCCGGCCGTGGAGCCCGGGCCCGGGGTGCTGCTGATGATTGCCGCCGCTGCCGCACTACTGAGCGTTCCCCGGGCAACGTGGCGGTGGTTCGGGCTATTCGTGACGTTTGTCCATGAACTCGGCCATGCCTTCGCGGCGCTGATGACCGGGCAGGTAGTGAAGGGCATCCGCCTCCGCTTTGACCACTCAGGAGACATGCGTTCCCTGGGGCGGGGCGGTTTCCCCGCAGCTTGGGCCGGCTTCTGGGGCTACCCTGTTCCGGCCGTGGTCGGTGCCGTCCTGGTGCTGGCGGCGCTGGGCGGCTGGTCGGGTGCGGCACTGTCGCTCAGCGCCCTGGTCCTGGTTGCTGCCCTGCTGTTCATCCGAAACGGCCAGGGGTTCATAATTGCTTTCGGCTGCGCGTCCGTGTCTGTGCTGCTGGTCTGGTTCGCTGCCCCGCCGGTGGCGGGCTATGTGGCCATGTGTACGGGTATCGCGCTCCTGGTGGGCGCTGTCCGGGACTGGCTCAATGTACTGAGCGTACATACACGCCGGCGCCGGAACCTGGAAAGCTCCGACGCCTACATCCTCTTCCGGCGTACCGGGGTTCCTGCCGCCCTGTGGCTGGCGGGATTCGCCCTCGTCATTGCCGCTTCGCTCGCGACGGCGGTGTTCGCCGCGCTGGGCGCCTAGTCCGCCCGCGGACCTAGGCCTGGGGAGCCGGGAAGGTTACCCGCAGCTCGAGCCGGTGCTGGCCGTCTTCTTCCTGCGTGTAGATGGCCTTGCCGGAGATGCCGGCGAGGTCGTCGGTGCCGGAGCCGGGAATGATATGTCCGGAGCTCGCCGTCGCAGTTCCCTCGGCCAACCCCCAGTGCTGGATGACCATGGTTCCGGAGCGTCCCGCTATGGTTCCGGCAAAGACCTCGGAGCCCACATAGCCGGCTCCCATGGAGTTGCCGGCCATAATCAGGTCAGCGACGGAAGTCCCGGTGATGTCACCCTCGTAGATCTTCACCGCCCGAACCGTGGAGAGTTCGCTGTTGGTTCCTTCCACCTGGTACGGCGTCGGTTCCCACTCCGAAACGTCGAAATCCGCCACAATCACTTCTTCAGTTAGGTCGGTCATTACTCCAGTATCCCGTGTCCGGCGGCGGATTGCATGCCGGGTGCCGCGCTTGGGTAGCCTTATCGCTGTGCACGGACGCGGCACGGCAACGGATTTACCTAAGGAGCACCACCCTCGCATGACCCGGAAATCGGCATTCCAGCATCATCGGTTACTCCGCCCCGCCACCCTCTGGACGGTATTTGCCGTAGTCCATCTGGGCTTCCTTGCCGCCCTCGCGACCCGCATCCTCGGCGGCGATGTCCTCAGCGATGTGGGCTTCTACCGGCTGTGGGCGTTCTCGGGAATCCAGAACGGCTACTGGGTCGGGATTGACGGCGGCTGGGTCTATCCCATAGCGGCGCTCCTACCAATGGTCCTGTCAGCGGTCTTTGGCTACGATGCCTACCAGTTCACCTGGTTCCTGCTCTTCACCGCCCTGAACGCGGCCGGCGTCGCGGTCCTCGCACGGCGCGCCGGGACCCAGGGCATCGCCTCCGCCTACTGGTGGCTGGCCGTCACGGCACTGCTCGGACCGGTTGCCGTGGGGCGCGTGGACGGACTCACCGCACCGCTGGTGATTATGGGCCTGCTCTTCCTTGCCACCCGTCCGGTCCTGGCGTCGGCCCTGCTGTCGCTGGCTACCTGGATCAAGGTCTGGCCCGCCGCCGTAATCCTCGCGGTGCTCGTAGCGTGGAAGAAACGCCTCACCCTGCTGGCTACCGGTGCCGCCGTGTCGGCGGTTATTGCCGTCGCCGTGGCACTCTCCGGGGGCCTTTCCCACCTGCTGAGCTTTATCGGTGAACAGGGCGCCCGCGGCATGCAGATGGAAGCGCCGTTCACCACGCCGGGGCTCTGGCAGGCGATCCTCGGATCCTCCGACGCATACATTTTCGAAGACAAGGCCATCAACACCCGTGAAGTCCGCGGAGCCCTCGGCGAGCCCGTGGCCGCGCTGATGACGCCGTTGCTGGCGCTGGCCGCCCTCGCCGTCGTCGGACTGCTGATCTGGGCGCTGCGCCGCGGAGCCGATTCCCGTGCCCTGCTGATCTCCGGCTCGCTGGCACTGGTGAGCGCGTTCATTGTGTTCAACAAGGTGGGATCGCCGCAGTTCATGCTGTGGCTGGGCGCCGTGGTCGCCGTCGGACTGGCATGGGAAGGCAAGGCCTGGAAGGTACCCGGGGTACTTATGCCGGCAATTGCCGCGCTGACCACGCTGGTCTATCCGATGTTCTACTCTGCCCTGTACAACGACCTGAACATTGCCGTCGCCCTGCTCCTGACCGCCCGCAACATCCTGCTGCTGGTGCTCTTCGGCTGGTCGGTGGCCCGGGTCATCCGCCTTACCCGGGCCGGCGGCGAAAGCCTCAGTGCGTCCGAAGTTCGCCCGGAGCAGGCTCCGTAAGCTTTTTGCGGAACAGGACCTTGGTCTTGGGATCCAGGAAGATCAGGTAAAGGGCGAAGCCCAGCGCGATCACGGCAGCGATCTGGCGGGCCGCGCTGAGGCTGAACTCAAAGTAGGGCCAGATATCGAGCTGGTCGCTGATGGCGTAGACCATGAAGAACGACACGAACAGGTACAGCGTCTTCGCCTGCCAGTCGTCCCGCAGGCCTGTGACGGCGAACAGCGGGATGAGCCACACGACGTACCAGGACTGGATCATCGGTGCCAGCATCACGATGGCGGCGAAGGCCAGTGCCAGCCGCCTGATCATGCGGCTGTGCTGCCCCACGAACATCTGCCACAGCACAATCCCCACGGAGGCCACGCGTCCGATGGTGTGGACAATGTCGGCCAGGGTCCAGCCCGGCAACCCCAGGGCGTTGCCCAGGGTTGCCACCAGCATGCCGGCGAAGCCCACCGGGGCGTACCAGATCCAGACGCTGCCGGGCGTGCTCAGGGCGCCCACCCAGCCGAAGCCGAAGCCGTTGATCAGGCCCATGATCCACAGCAGGCCCAGGGAAATAGCCGCAGTCATGAACCAGTAGACAAACTTCCGCCGCCACGACGCATTCTTTCCGGCCCACAGCAGGCCGATGAACGGAAGGAAAATGATGGTGATCGGCTTGATGCCGATGGACAGGGTCACCAGCAGGATGCCGGCGAGGGCCCGGTTGGTCGCGGCCAGGTACAGCCCGGCCAGTGCCAGGCCGATCATCAGGGCATCGTTATGGACTGCGGCGATGAAATTAACCAGGAACAGCGGGTTGGCGGCGGTCAGCCAGAGGGCGCGGTTCGGGTTGATGCCGTGCAGCTCGGCCAGCTTCGGCACGTAGTAGACGCAGAGCGCGACGCCGAGCAGGGCTATCAGCCGGAACAGCAGGATCGAGAACTCAGGCTGGCCGCCGGTAATCCGGACCACGAGTTCTTCGATCCAGAGGAAGACCGGCCCGTAAGGGGTGGGGCTTTGGGCCCAGAGATCATCCGCGCCGAGCTGCAGGTAGTTGGAGATCTGGGAGTAGCCGTCCTTGTACGGGTTCAACCCGCTGACCATCACCAGTCCCTGGGCGATGTACGCGAAGACATCCCGGCTGAACAGCGGCAGGGCAATGCACATGGGTGCCGACCATGCGATCACGGCGCTCAGTACCACCGGCCGCGACTCCGGACCCCAGCATCCCTTCATCCGCTGGCCGAGCCGCAGCCAGGACCGCACCAGGAGCATCCCGCCCGTTGCCAGCATCAGCACAGCGGCTACGGCGCCGATGGGCTGATCGAAGCGCATCCAGATAATCAGCGGATTGCTCCGGAGATTGGCAGAAGCGAGCGACAGCCAGCCCACGCCGAATGATCCGAAGAGGATCAAAAGGGAACCGATGAACCCCTGCAGGATCGCGATGTTGGGGCGGTCGGCTTTCGCTATCTCCGTGCCCGGAGACGAAGGCTCGGTCGCGGGGACCTGGGCGGTCATCTACGTGGTTCCAATCTCTGGGTGACACTGTGTCCTGCGGGCCTGTCGGCAGTCAGGGTCCGGTACCTGCTTCGAATGCGGGCATGAAAATGCCCGGGTACCGTAACAGGCTGATATTAGCACCGGGCCCTGCGCTTGCCCGGGTCGTAGCCGACGCGGCCGCCGTCAATCCTGTGAGCCGGACCACCGTCGCATACACTGGTGTTTCTGTTGTGACAAACGAGGCAAGGCGGTATTGGCTGTGGGGCGCCACCGGGCAACAAAGATAAACAAACCCGTAGGGATCCGGGTCGCGGCAGCGCGGCCCGTACTGCCGCAGGGACGCAGTCCGGAACTGCTGGCGTGGGGTGTCTTCCTCACTGCCGTTGCCGTCGTCGCGATGTTGTGGGTCGAGGTACCTTGGGGCACCGTGACGGCCGCGTCGGCGCTGTTGTTCCTCGCGTTCGGGCTTAGCTGGCTCTTCGCTCCGCCGCGTACGACGACGGCGGCGGCCTCCGCCGTTCCCGTTCAGGCTCTTCCGGCTCCGGCGGTGCCTGCTCCGGCAGTGGTTCCCGCCCCAGCCCCGCCCACCATTGCAGTTGCATCTCCCGCATCCGCGGCACCGGCCACTCCGCATGCCCGCACCCGTTCCGCAGACCGGACCCGAAACGCGCCGCACGGACGGCGTGCGGCCGCCGCCCCGGTGTTTCACGAGATGCCCGCCGAGCCGAGCCGCTGGACCCGCACCTTCGGACCGCCCGACACCGGCCAGATCCCCCTGCAGCCCTACCTGGCCGGCGTTCCCGCGAGCTACGCCACCGCTGACAACGACCTTCCGGACCGGCGCCAGCGCAGCCACTCCAGCCTTTAGCCTCCGGACCCTTTCCAAGGACCAGGTGGTCGAAAGCGGTACATTGGAGAAGTGCCAATAACAAATGAACGTATGGTCTGGATCGACTGCGAAATGACCGGCCTGGACATCAAGAACGACGCCCTGATCGAAGTAGCCGTCCTCGTGACGGACTCCGAGCTGAACATCCTCGGCGACGGCGTGGACGTGGTCATAAAGCCCGATGACGCCTCGCTGGCGCAGATGGGTGACTTTGTGCGCCAGATGCACACCACCTCCAAGCTCCTGGACGAACTGCCCAACGGCATCACCATGGCCGAGGCCGAGGCCGCCGTCGTCGAATACATCACCAAGTGGGTGCCCGAGCCCAAGAAAGCGCAGCTCGCGGGCAACTCCGTGGGGACGGACAAGATGTTCCTGGCCCGCGACATGCCCGAAGTGATCGATTACCTGCACTACCGGATCATCGATGTATCCACCATCAAGGAGCTTGCCCGCCGCTGGTACCCGAGGGCCTACTTCCAGGCGCCGGCGAAGAACGGCGGCCACCGTGCCCTCGGCGATATCCGCGATTCCATCAATGAGCTGCGCTACTACCGCGAGGCTATTTTCGTCCCCGCGCCGGGGCCGGATTCCGCGACTGCCAAGAAGATTGCCGCAGGGATTTCGAGTTAGCTCCATCACAAAAGAGCCGTACGGCGCAGGACGTGTCAAAAGCACTCCAAAAACCGTGTAAGCTTGATTCCGCTGCCTCAGATAAATGAGTCCGCAAGACCACTCGCCTGGACTTCGCGGATGAACGTTTGAGGCACATGGTGGGTATAGCTCAGTTGGCAGAGCGCCTGGTTGTGGTCCAGGAGGTCGCGGGTTCAACCCCCGTTACTCACCCCAAGAGAAGGACTGAGGGACGCCGGAAACGGCGTCCCTCAGTCGTTTAAGCGTTGCTGCGGGAAAATCATCTTCACTCCCCTACCGGCAACCGGTCCCGGCGCGGAGCGCGGACAGAACTCCCCATTGAC